>CAVYCF010000015.1:0-285423 GCA_963766975.1 uncultured Acidobacteriaceae bacterium | reverse complement strand
CATCTTTGCCCTTGATGCCATTGATGTGAACGCCAAAGATGTGATTTCCACGCTTGAAACTCTTCAAGAGCTCATAGCGAACCCACGGACGAGCGTAACTTGCCGACCCAATCAGAACACAGGTGTTGGAAGTATTATTCAAGCCTGAATTGATTAGGCTCTTGAGCGCAGTCTTTCCTTGCTTCTTTGCCGCTTCCCAAAGTGAGGCGTCATAAAAGCCCGCAGCTTCACGGTTTGGTTTTGCGACCCAGTGGTTACGCACAACGTTCGCCCGGAAATCAATCACGTCCTGGTAGTGAAAGCTGAAGAAAACTCGATTTCCCATCCTTATGGACTCACGCTCAGATAAATTAACAACCCATCTAGCAATATAGTAGCGAAGATACGGCGAATCCTGGCGTATAATTTTAGTCAATAACGGTGGTATCGCTGAGGATCGACATGCCGCTCTATGATTTGGCCCTTCTGGGCCAACCAGCCGATAACGAGATCGACGCCGTGGAGGCGTCCCTGTCGCGTGTAGTCGCGCCATTCGGCCTACGCCTCGGCGCTGAGATTGGCTGGCAGCGCAAGGCGGCTCGCTTCGATCCCTCCCCCTCAACTTCCTCAGCGGTTGCCTTCTTCGGACGGCCCGGTGCACCATCCGATTCGGTAGCGGACCTGCTTAAGCGTGGAATCCCGGTTATACCGATCGCCCAATCTCCAGGATCAATCAGCGGCGACCTGCCAGGGATTTTGAAGGCGTTCAACTGCCTGACATTTGAATCTGATGGCCCAGAGAGGATTGCGACAGCACTCCTTGAATGTCTGGGGCTTTTGCCCCGGCAAAGGCGCGTTTTCGTCAGCTACCGTCGGGATGAGGCAAGAGAGGCAGCGCTCCAGCTCTTCAATGGCCTTTCGGCCAAAATCTACGATGTCTTCCTTGATACACATGGGATTCTGCCGGCCGAGGATTTTCAGGCCACGCTCTGGCATAGGCTTTGCGACTCAGACGTCTTGGTGATGCTCGACACCCCGACATATTTTGATAGCCGGTGGACCAGTGCCGAGTTTGGGCGAGCTCTTTCGAAGGGTATATCGATTCTGCGCATTGAATGGCCGGGCGTCGTAGCATCGCGCAGGACCTCGACGACCAGCAGTCTCATTCTGGACAATACAGAGGTCGATGTTGCCAGTGGCCGTTTGGCTAACACTGCGCTGCAAAGGATCGCTGAACGCGTAGAAATCGTTAGGGCTGAGAGCCATGCAGTTCGCAGTTTGAATCTCTTCAGCTCTCTAAAGCGCGACGTAGAACTTGTCGGTGGCGAGATTACCGGAACAGGGATGCACAAGGCAGTGTTCATCCGATTGGCGGATGGCAAAGAGATAGTAGCGTATCCAACTCTCGGCGTACCAACCTCTATGACTTTGAACGAAGCCTCGGATAGAGCTTCAGGGAAAGAGGCTGCGATCTTATACGATCACATTGGTCTGCAAGAGCAGTGGCTGCGCCATTTGGCTTGGTTAGGTAAGAACATCCCATCCGCGAAGTGGGTTCGCGCGACTGAGGCAGCATGGGAGTTCGGGGGATGGGGTACACCATGAGCTCGATCTTCCTTTCTGCAAGTGTTCCAGTTCCAGGTAGGGGGCGGTACTACGAAACCGCCAATCCTTTCCTCATCCAAACGGCGGTACGCGAACTCTTGACGCTCACTATAGGCAGACGGCGTATTGTGTGGGGTGGACACCCCGCTATCACTCCAATGGTCTGGTCTGTCTGTGAAGACTTAGGGGTGCGATACTCCGATGCCGTCGTTCTGTATCAGAGTCGATTTTTTGAAGATATCTTTCCAGAAGAGAATGCTCGTTTTGCGAATGTGCATTTTGTCGACTCCGTCGAGAATGATCGGATCTTGAGCCTCCAGGCCATGCGTAAAGCCATGCTCTCCCGAGAGGATCTTGATGCAGCGGTTTTCATCGGAGGAATGGAAGGGATCTTGGAGGAATACGAACTCTTCACCGATCTACATCCAAAAAGCAAGATCGTTGCTGTGCCAGCTCCAGGGGGTGCTGCCAGGGATTTGGCAGCGCAACTCCAGATACCTGAAGCCGAATTCGGAGCGCTTGATTTTTCAAACTTGTTCTGGCGTACCCTTGAAATAAGCCCCCTTGAAGAGAGACGGTTTTCCCCAAACGAATCCGGAAAGCGCGAAGGCTGAGGTACATGTGGAATGACCAGAAGGCACGTTTTCATCAGTCATCACCATGCGGATGATCAGAAAGTAGATCAACTGACGGATCTCCTCGGGAAAAACGGGAGCGACGTCCGGAACAGTTCGGTGCGGATGAAGCCGGCGAACCAAAGAAGGATGGAAGAAGGCCGCGTCAAGGACGAAACAATCAAGCGCCTCTTGAGGATGAAAATTTCGTGGTCTTCAACGGTCGTCGTGCTTGTAGGCAAAGATACGCACGCTCGCCCATGGGTTAACTGGGAAATTGAGCAAGCTGCGAAACAAGGTAAACGAATAGTAGGTGTATACACACATGGCGGCACCGACGCGGAAAAGCCAGAGGCGTTGGAAAAATACGGTTCTGCAATAGTCGCTTGGAATACCGCAAGTATCGTTGACGCGATTGAGGGTAAGAACAACAATTTTGAGAACTCGGACGGCACGACAAGAGCAGCGGTGCACCCTGGTACGACGAGGGTCTGCTGACGCGTGAGCAATCTGTACATGTACGTTGTCGATCGTGACTTTGGGTTTGCTCCCAATCCATTTCACGGAGTCTGTACTCTCGCTACATGCATGCCAAGAATACGTGCCAAAGCTCAGATTGATGATTGGATCGTGGGCGTGGGCGGAGCTCGTCTGAAAGCAACTGGTCGCTGCGTTTACGCAATGCGTGTCACCCAAACGGCGAGCTTCAACGAGTATTGGCAGGCAACAGAGTTCTTTGACAAACGTCCGGTCCGGAACGGAAGTAGCGCCATGATGGTTGGAGACAACATATACCACCGCTCTCCCCAGGACGCTCTTTGGTCACAACTCGATTCGCACCACAGCAATCCGGACGGCACAATAAACGAAGCGAATTTGGCAAAGGACACAGGTGCTGATCGCGTCTTGATTTCGCGAGACTTCTACTATTTCGGCAAATTCGCTCCGACCGTTCCTAGCAAAATCCTCAATGGGCTCGGATACAAGAACGGAATTGGGCATCGCAAGTACAACCTAGAACGCGCCTCCAAGTTCCTGTCTTGGATTCGGAACGAGCATCCGGCCGACCACAATCTTGTATCCTCTGACCCGTTCGATTTCGACCAAAGTGAGAAGCGTTATACCGGCAAGGGCAGCTCGTTGCGATGAGACTCTGCATTCCTTGCGAAAACGATATTGTTGTCGGAGGCCAGAATGACATTCGATGAGTATCAGCAACTAGCATCGGCAACGGACGCTTCTGAGATTTCCAAAGGCGAAGACTTTTCGATCCTCCTACTTGGTCTCGCGGGCGAAGCAGGATCGCTTCTGACCCTGTATAAGAAGTGGTTGCGCGACGGAGATTCCTTCCAAATCGTCGACAAGCGGATTTCCGAAGAACTCGGCGATATTCTTTGGTACCTCTCCGCAATCGCTCGCAGGCAAAAACTTTCGCTAGATGCGGTTGCTGAACAAAATTTGAAAAAGACAAGCTCGCGCTGGCTCGGCTCTGATCAACAGTTGCTCTTCGATGAGACTTGTGATGTCGATGAACGGCTACCGCGCAGCTTCGTTGCAGAACTGAGAGATGTAGACGACGGCAACGGTCGATACGTGACACGCATGAGGCTCGATGGCGAATCGTTAGGTTCTCCACTCACTGACAATTCCTACGAGCAGGATGGTTACCGATTTCACGATCTGTTACACCTTGGGTTGATGGCTACATTGGGGTGGTCACCGGTCATACGCTCACTTCTCGAAAGAAAGAGAAAGTCCGATTCAATTCTTGATGAGGTCGAAGACGGAGGACGAGCGATCGCAATCGAGGAAGGGATAGCTGCGCTCATCTTCACGTACGCCTCCCAGCATTCGATGCTGGAAGGTGTACGGACAATAGATTGGTCTCTACTTCAAACTTGCAGCAATATGACGATGGGGCTTGAGGCAGGCCGGGAGCCGCTTTTCAACTGGGAGCGTGCCATCATTCAAGCGTTCGCGGCTTGGCGTCTTGCGATCAATGAACGCGGAGTGCGTGTATACGGCGATCTAAGGACGCAAGAGTTTCGTTTCGAGTCGTTGAAGGATTCATCCCACTAAGACTAGAGGCAACTCGCGATGAAAGACAGGGGAGGCGTCGAATGCGTATTTGCCGTCGCAAACGTAGCGGGAGCGATTGAGTGGCTCTCAAGAGCGGTCAAGGTTTGTTGCCCGCGTCGTAAGCGGATGACCGCCTAAATAAGGAAAGGCTCGACTTCTCCCCTGATATACAACGGATGCCTCGGCGAGCCGTCAGCGTTAATCTGTAAAGCATGAAGCTCGTATCCTTTGTGTCGCAGCAAAGAACAAACGTCTAGGCCTCGTGGTCGTAGGGCTCTGTGGGGCTGCCCGTAAGCGACAATGATTTTGGTCACCCGGCGTGCCGTAGCTAAGATGTGCCGATCATTTTCAGGACCGACCGGGTCCGAAGCAGCGAGAAGGTCGACTTGTTTGGTGGCGCGATAAGCGAAAGTATTCGTGACATAAAGAGTGCCGCCGCCCCATCTACGAGCGAAAGATTGGCATCTTGCTACGGTAGGGTCATCGACCTCGATGTCTGCCGTCGAGGGATTCATCATGAGGAACATGATTGCCGGGAGTTGAAGATCCCAGGTACGCCGCAGGACATAGCGATACTGCATCAGGTCGCCGCCAAATATGGCTGACCCTTTCACGCCCAAGCCGAGAGGGCGGCGCACTCTGCCACCGGGATCATGTTGAAGTTCGTCGAATAGGGTACGCTTTGGCATCGTTTCTAGAGTTCATTCTCCAGTTTACGGGAAGACTTGAGTCGCCTTCTGCTCAACGACTTAAACTGATACGCGGCACTCAAAGCCCCAAACTCAACCCGGCGGCTGACTTTGCCGCAGCCACCTTCATCTGCTCTTGAAGTACGGCTGGGACTGTGAGTTGCGTTTGCCTAGAGTCGAGTGCTGAGGTCTTCGACACATCGCTGCTAAGACTTTCCGCGAGGTTGGCCGCGTCATTGGTGAAGATCTGCGCGTCGTGCGAGGCGCGCGACACAGAGACATAAGCAAACCGTCTGTTGATGAGTTCGGGATGAACCTGCGTATCCATGTTCACTAACACGCGCTCTGAGGTGAGTCCCTGTGAGCTGTGGGATGTAACGGCGTAGCCGTGGTCAAAGTGGCGCATCTCTTTTGGATCGAAGGAGACATCTCTTGCCACTATCCATACGCACCGTGATCCGTCCGTCTGGGTCGAAACTTTTCAGCGTGCCGAGGTCGCGATTGGCGACCTGAAGATCACGGTTCGGTGCCGTCAGTTGCACCCGGTCACCGATGGCAAACTCGCGTTCAATCTCGCGGTATGCAGAGATGCCTCGCAGCCGCGCGGGATCATAGGTGACGACGTTCACCGTCCGACCTCTGGACCGTAATGAGGTTGTCCTTTGGAGCGGTACGGACGACCTGCGCGTAGCTTCCGGCCTCGATACCGTTCTCCTTGCTTCCTCGGATGTAATGGAGGACATCGCCTGGCTTCGTACCGTGCCGCCCAAGCTCGATCCGCGCCCGTCATGTCAGAACGCGGAGCGAGGACGCGGATCGAGCGATCTTCCTTTTCCAATAGCCCAGCTGCCTGCAATTCCTGCCGCACTGCCTTGATTCAACGCGCGTCGCGAGGCGTTGTCCGGCGAGACGATGATCGTGTTCTCGGGCTGTGCAGCATAGTCTTTCGCGATGGCCGCGATACGTTGTTCGGCGTCGAGAATTTCAGTGACTCGGCCCTGCTCCTGAAGCATTCGAACGCCCAGTCGCGGTTTCGTTTTTGGAGAGGTGTTCGACGGCCTTCAGGAGTTCGGGATCTTGCTGGCGAACGATTCGATCAAGGACAGCGCTCCGCATCCCTGACTGCTGCAACTGCTCGAATGGCTTCCCAGCGTCTACGCCTTGATGCTGCCGAACGTCACCGATCAACAGCACCTTGTCGTCCGAGACCGATGCTTCCGCAGGAAATCCCGCATCTGCTCAGTCGAAGCCAGCGACGATTCATCGACCATGTAGAGATGCTTTTGTGAAGGGTCATTCGTGTTCCGAGCCCGCGCAAGGAAACCCTGTAAGCGTGTCGGCGGTCACGCCTGCCTCTCGAAGCTGGTGCGCTGCGCGGGATGTCGGCGCAAACCCCTCGACCGCGTATCCATTCTGTTCTGCACCCTGACGGATAGCGGCAAGCGTACTGGTCTTCCCAGATCCTGCGCTGCCTTGCAATCCCTGGATTTGATCGCGAGAAGTGAGTATCTGTTCGATCGCTTTCCGTTGGGTGTCGATTCAATTGCTCGTGAGCTTCCGTGAGAGGAATCGCATCCTGAATCGACATGAGCTGGGGCGCCCGTCCTTGCCCGTCCCGGACGGAACGGATGATCTCTTTTTCAGCCTGAATCGTTCCCGCCGTTGTGAAGTGCCGACCTGCTGAATGCTTGCTCCCGTCGACCTCGCGAAACTCGCCAGAAGCGATGCGCGCCTCGAAGTTCGCGCGGACTTCCGGGTAGGTCATCTCCCCCATACCGCGACGCATGGCGTCTACGAAGATGGCTCGTTCATCGAGCACAGCCTCACGCTCGAAGCCTTTGTCGCGGGCAAAGGTCAGCGCTGAACTCGCCTGCTGTGTTCGTTCTTCAAGCGAGCTCTGGTGAGCTTTGCTCCTACGCCTCGCACTGCGCTTCCGCAACGACGTTGTCGGCCTGATTTCCGTATTCGGCGGCGATCTGACGGTGCGCAGCGACGACCTCGGCAGGAGACAGGATTTGCTTTCCATCGCGTGTGTTGTGCGCCGCAATCTGAGCGGCTTCTGGCCCAGAGAATCCGCTGCGGGCGACGGCCTCCACGATCTGCTGCCGACGCGGGCTGGAGGCATCAAGGTACTCCTGAGAGTAGCCCTTGATCTCCGGTGCGCCGCTCCGGCCTGGCTCGATCTCATAGCCAAGTGTGCGGAGCTGATAGGTGAGGTGAGATTGGTACACGGCCGTTGCGAACTGCTGTGTCTCGAAGAGACTGCGCGGTTGCAAAGCGCGCATGGTCCCGTCCTCGCGCTCGGTCATATTGAAGATCACGGAATGGGTATGAAGCTGCGGCGCGGCGTATCCGTCGACCGGGCGGGCGGTGTCATGCTCGAAAGTGGCGGCGACAAACTGCCCGGTGGTTTCCGGCGCATAGTTGCCGCCGATGCGGGCCTGGGTATAGTGCTCCAGCTCGTTGAGGGCGAAAGCGACGGCTTGCGATGTGCCTCGCCGAACTTCGTCATCGCCGCCAACGAGAGCTGTCAGCGAAACAGATTTCGGAGCGGAGAAGGTGGCATCCCAACCTGCGCGATGCTCGACGGGTGTGACCGTCCGACCGTCTTCCGTCTTGTATTCATGGACGGCGCGATGACGGACAAGCTGTTCGCCGGTCGCAGGATGCTGGCCCTCGGCGAGACGGGAGAACTCCAACGCGCCGACCGCGCCAGAGAGTCCGAACTCCTCGGCGAGCTTGCCGCGCCATTCGCCCTGGATGGTGTCTTCCTGCTTCCAATAGTTCTGCTCCGCGGCGGTGAACTCCTTGGCGTGATAGGTCTGCGCCTGCGTGGAAGAAAGCGGTTTGGATATCGTCAGCATGGCTTACTCCTATCCGCGCGTGATGAGGTTCTGAACATCGTCATCGGGAGCCAGCGCGAACTCCGGCTCGATCTGCTCGACCTCGGAAATTCCGTCAGAGGTGACCGGCGCGGATGGTTCTGGCTCCTGCTTCAACTCGACCGGGACAGGATCGGCACTACCTGTCCTTTTCGGCTGGTACGGCAGCTTGTCGTCCGGACGTTCGCGTAGCTCGAAGCCGTTCGCCACTACAGGCATATCGAAGTACGGGAAAGAGAACCGCGTCACGTAATTCTGGTACTTCATAAAGGCGTGCAGGTCAGCGAGGCCGGAGATTTCGGACTCCAGCACAAGCGGTTCGACCTGGCGGTCAAGCTGGAAGTTCCGTCCTGCGCGCGTGCCATCGAAGTGCGTCTCGCGAAGCCGTTCGACCTCTACTTTCCCGATGAACTCGCTCACCCACTGGCCGGCCTTCGGCTCCTTCGTCGTGAGCCAAACGCTGGTCGCTGGCTGCGACAGCATGACCTCGGCGAGATGGCCGTAGAGGTATTCGAGCTGGGCCTTACCTTGGAATCCCAGCACAACGGGATTCCGGCTCTTGCGGGCTTCGGTGATGGCCGTGTGAAGCTGCGGTAGCTTCTGCAGGCTGGCCAGTTCGTCGATAACGAACCACACCCGACGCTGCGCTTGCTGTCGGCTCATTTAAGAGACGCAACACCAGCCAATCAATCCAGAGACTTTGAAGTGGGCGAAGCGCTTCACGCTCTGCCGGAAGGGACGTGAGGAAGATCCAACCCTGCCGCTTCTCGGCCCACTCGGTAGCCGTCCATGATCCGTTTCCTTCTTCTCGTCTTGGGCAAGCAGACGCAGGCTGTCTGCGACCAGACCGAGCGATGCGAGTACACCTGCTCGCTGCTGGTGTGCGCGCGGGTCGATCAGGTGGGCGTGCTCCGTGCCTTTGAGCCTGCGGTCGATCTCCTCCGGGTTCGACATCCACTGCGACCAGCTCATCCGGCGTCGGCCCGTAGGCCATCAGGAAGGCAAAGATCTTCTGCGGCGATTCGATAAAGAACTCGCCCTTTTTGTCCTGCGGCGGCTGGAATAGAGATGCCGCAAGAGCCTTGGCTTCGGAGCGGCTGCGCAGCTCATCGGCTGGCCCCCAATAGGGGCAACGCTTGTCGAGCGGATTCAGGATCACATCGCCGCGCGAAGGATCATAGAAGCGCTTCACGAACTCGCGGGCTGGGTCGTACACGATGGCCGCATCGCCCCGGCTCTGTACCTGGCGGAGCACCTGAAACATCAGGGCCGACTTGCCCGCGCCGGTGTCTCCGATGATCTGCATGTGCTGTGCTTCGGCCCGCATCGGGATGCGCAGCATGGGCTTCATGTCGTTCGTCTTGAACCCGATGCCATCGCCCTTCACGGTCTTGTTGAACTGCTGCGGAGTCAGCATCTCCGGGCCTTTCAACCGACGCCCATACTTCAACTGCTTCTGACGCTGGACATCCTTGAATGCAGCGATCGGCAACAGGATCAGGAACAAGATCGCGCCTCCAAGAACGGGCGGCTGAAAGAACCCGAAGAGTGGTGCTCCCTTGTAAACCACACCCCTGAGATAGACACTGAACCGAGCATCAACATAGCTCCGCTCCGGTGCACGAAAGAGGAGAGAATAGCCACGCTCGCGTGCATCCTCGGAGAGAGCGAGCGGAATGGTCTGGCCGCCCGCGTCATCGGTCTTTCCGAGAACAACGTCATCATTCATGGCGGGTCTAGGAGTGATGTGCGGACCGCCGACAAATAGGAGCCGGTAACTGCTTCTGTGTGTCTTCATTACTGCGCCGAACGCAGACGACCGTTCGTAGGCAGGTAGGCAGTAGCGTTCCAGAGGAGTCGCCAGATGGATACGAACGCAGACGGCAACGAAGGTTAGGAAAGCGACGCCGAGAGCCACCGCGTAGGTATAGATCGGCAGGTGGCGAGGCCAAATGATCGTCTCTTTGCGTCCCCAAACAGTCTTCGGCATTCGTCACCTCCGCCTTTCGGCTATTAGCTTGGCGGCGAGGTCATGCTTGGTCGCCCCGATCTCATCGAGCAGCTTGTCGAACGCCTCGGCGCTCATGCGTTGTCCTGTTCCGAGCGAGCGAAGGACATTGACCAGGAGTAGGCGAACACCCACAGTTTCCGACAGCGCGATTAGCTCGGTATCGTGGGCACCGCTGCGAAGGCTGCGGAGGATGAGATCGCGAAGCCACTCGCCAGTCGTCTTGCCATCGGCAGACGATGCCTTCTCGACGGCGTGGTATTCCTTCTCGGTGAGTTTGGTGCTTAGGGTCTGATTCCGGCTTTCACGACCACGAAGCGCGCCTCGTTTCGCCGGTCGTTCTGTATCCAAAATCGGCATCGCTAACGGCCTCCGTTCTCGAAAACTGAGGGAGCTAATAAGCTCCCGGCTGTTTACCAAGTGCCCGCAATTCAGTGGGAACCCATTAGCTCCCGCAGGGAGCTAAACAGCTCCCTACTAGGGGTGGAGTGTCAAGATTCTTCCGGTGCGCAGCACCGTTGTGGTCCTGCCACGGATTTCGATGGAGGATCATGCCTTCAATCCCGCCACAGACTGCCGGTGGTTGTGCCGGCGACTGACGCTGCGTTTGCAGGCTTCTTCGCAGGCGGCTCCGCTGCATCGTTGCTGGGGCCTTTGCGGATGCGAAGTGTCGGCAGCAACCTGCCGCGCCTGCGGCGTCTTCAGGAACTCCTGGAAGTCGCGGTCTTTGGCGAAAACATAGGTGAGCGCCTGCTCGACCACATCATCGGCAGATGCTTCGATGAAAGCGGCGTACTGATCGACCTGCGTTGCGGTTGTATCCGTCAGCCGAATGGAGGCGCTGATATGTCGGGTTTGGGTGACTTCAAGTAGTGGCATTGCGGTTCTCCTTTAGGTGGTGAAATCAGGCAATCTTTCTGCAGGCAACCATGCGCTGTGCCGTGGCCGCAATCTCCCGCGCACGAGCTGAGCAAAGTGCTGCTGGGAATCTCGAAGCGGCGACGGGATTCAAGCATCGTGATCACCTCGTCGATGGGGATGCCTTCGATAAGCCAGAGGCGGGCCGATGCGACATCGACAGTGCGCTGCGCATAGTAAAGAGGATCGGGTTTGTCGGAGCGGCGCGAAGCCAGCTCGCGGGTCAGCTTCATGGCGTCCTTGCCGTGGGCTAGCTGGTCGCGATACCAAGGCCCAATCCATCTCGGAATCGCTATGCTTTCTGGGCCGTTTGCGTGATGGGACGGACCCCGCGAAAGACATATTGTCTATAGCGGAAGCATTCAACCGAAAGTCGCCAGGAGTCCAGATCGAATCGCAAAGATATTCAACCGTGACCCGGTGGGCAGGATCATACTTGCGATTCAGGAATCCGGGGATACGAAGTACCCGGTTGCAATCGGTGCAGGCAGGATCGCCGCCGAAAGCGATGGCGAGCAACTTGAGCGTCTGTTCCTGATGCGCGAAGTCGAAGCCATCGACGCGCCATAGCACCTGATATTTGTCCTGAGATGTTGAGAGAATCGCAGTCGGCTTGGGAACAGCATCTGAGGCCCGGAGGGCTGCGAGTCGGGTATCGCCGTCTGTGTCGATGTCTATATAGAGATGACGGACAGATGCGATGCTCTCTTTGGTGCGCTTCCGGCTGCCGGGACGGAGCGGATTGGCGGCGACGTAGACGTTCGCACCGGAGGCGTTCTCGTGCGTGAGCCAAGCAAGATACCGGGGCTCAAGCGCCCGATGCAATGCGACGACTCGCTGCGTCGCAGAGGCAGGATTCTCCCGGCGAAGCAGGAGGGCAATAGTCTCATCGGGAGCGAAGGCATGGGCGAGAAAGTCGGCGGCGGTTCTGTTCATGAATGTACCTTTGAAGGCTCGGCAGAAAGAGTGCGATCATACGGGCATTAGCAGAGAAAGAAGCCCGACGAATCGGGCTTCTTTCAACTCAAGAGGAAGAGGGCCTATTCGGCCTCTTCCTCGGCGGGAATCTCGTTGAAGTCGTCCTCCGCGGGAGCCTTCTCCGCCCGGTCGAGCTTGAGGATGGAAGTGACCCGAACACTGTCGGAGCGCACTGGCTTCTTCGCCTTCTTGGGCGTGTACTCGGTGTGGCGAATCTCACCCTCGACCTGTACGTGCGCGCCCTTCTTGAGCGTGGCTGCGAACTCGCCGAACTTGCCGAAGACGATGCAGCGATGCCATTCGGTATGCGAGATGTATTCGCCCGACTCTTTGCTCTTGTAGGAGGTCTTGGTGGCGATAGAGAACGTGGTGAACTTCTGGTCGTTCTTGCCGGTGCGAACTTCCGCATCGTTGCCGAGGAAGCCCATGAGGGTTGCTTTGTTCTGATACATGATTGTGTCTCCGTTTTTGAATTCCCGATCTTGCTCGGGTCACACCGGCGAAGCCTAGCGAGTGGGTCCGACTCCCAAGTGCCAAGCTCTGCATTTACGGAGGGTCCGTCGAAGATGGAAACCGTAACCCGCAGGGCGGCGTAGCCGAAGCAGAAGAGCGCCGCGCCGCCGGGCGTCGGATAGACCCCGAAGCAGTGACCGAGCATGAAGCGGGATTGATATGGGAGACACCCGGCAGAACAAGACCCTCTTGCTGCTTCCCGCCGATGCAACCGACCGGCAAACCAGATCCACTCTTCCCGCCTGGCCTCCGGGCAAAGAGCGGCAATTCGCGACCGATTTCGCTCGTCTTCCGTTCGGCGCAGCCATACTCAAACGGGCGTTCTGGGCGTGGGTAATTGCTCGCCGCATAATGACCGAGAAGCCGATTCATCGCCGCGCCTCCGATTTGGGTTTCCATTCCGTAGCTCATGCTGCCGCCGCAGAGGATGCCCGATAGATTTCCGCGGTCTCGAAGGACTGGTCCGAGTGGGTGTAGCCGTTGACCGTGATGAGTTCACGTACCCGGCGCCGGCCCGCATGATCGCGCTCGCAATAGAGAACGAAGTCGATCGCTTCGGCAGTCTCGGAGCGTATGAACGAATGGTTTAGATTTGGCCGGGCATTCAGGGCCAAATCGGACAGCCGATTGAGGGCATCCCACGCAGACTTTGCGTGGATGGTCGAAAGTGTTCCGCCGTGCCCGGTGTTCATTGCTTGCAAGAGGTCGTAGCCGCACTCATCGCGTATTTCGCCCATGATGATCCGGTCCGGGCGGTGCCGAAGAGCGGCGGCCAATAGCTGGCTTGGCGTGACGGCGACCTGGCCCGGAATTGCATCGACAGCCTCCCAGCGAACGGCGTTCGGATGCGCTATTTTCAACTCGGCCGGTTGTTCAATCACAATCAGCCGTTCTTGTAGCGGAACGTGATCGAGCAGAGCTTTCATGAGGGTGGTCTTGCCGGAACCCGTTCCACCACTGATAATGCCGTTCTTCCTCTCGCCAATCAGGCTCACCACGGTGTCTCGAACACGCTCCGGCAAGCTGCCCGATGCAATGAGTTCGTCGGACGTGAACCAGCGGTTGAATTTTCGAACTGTGAGCGTCGGCCCATTGATGGAGGATGGAGCGCCCACGACGGCGACACGGGAGCCGTCCGGCAGGCGCGTATTCAGGATGGGATTCTGTGTCGTAAGGTCTTGTCCAAGGATGCGGGCGACGCGCTCAATGGCAGCCTGCAGGCGCTCGTTGCTGTATGGTGTTTCGAGCGCAATATGCTCGACTATGCCGCCGCGATCCGCATAGATTCCAGTAGTCCCGTTAATCATCAGGTCGGAGATAGACGGGTCCAGGAGGAGCGCCCGCAACTCCTCGGGGAAGAACGGCAGAATCAGCTCGAAGCTCACCGGGATGCCCCTGTGGTTGGAAATGGGGCTCCTGCCGGGTTCGGTGCGCTGGTTCCCGGCTCTACGGGATCGACGGAGACGCGGTTTTCGTGGAACTCAGTGATGGTCAATCCCAGCGGATTGATGAACTCGTATTGCGGATAGATTCTTGCCTGTTCGCTCACCTGCCTGGGATTGAGATAGTAGGTGACACTGAGTATCCAATGCTCGGTCCGCGGCTCGCGGGAATGGAGAGGCGAATAGAGCCTGTCGATAGCTACCAGCGCCGTGCCACGCGCCATCACTGCGCCCTGCACGGTCTCCTGAGACATGGACGTGATCGTGACGTTCTTCACATCCACGTCGCTCTGTTCGATCTGTCCGCCGACAACCTGGGAAGCGAGGTGGTTCTGGTTGTCTTCGGTCATCAATTGCGAGGCAAGGGTCTGGGACAAGAAATAGTAGTTGAGTGGGTACTTCTTGGCGATAGTGTCGCGAT
Organism: uncultured Acidobacteriaceae bacterium; assembly: GCA_963766975.1. Classification (GTDB taxonomy): domain Bacteria; phylum Acidobacteriota; class Terriglobia; order Terriglobales; family Acidobacteriaceae; genus Edaphobacter. The sequence goes on along the minus strand of CAVYCF010000015.1, from coordinate 271,295 downwards.
TGATGGTGTAACGGTAGTTGGCCCAATCCATCAGATATGTCCGTACCTCGCCCTCGCGCGGGCTGTAGCTCAAGTCGCTGTACTGGATCGCCTGGGCACGGCCCATTTCGTCGATGCGGATGTAGCGGTTTACAACCGGGCGGCGGGCCAGCGAAAAGTTGAGACCCATCGACCCTAAGAGTAGGACGGTTCCGCAGCCGATAATGAGGCGATATGCCTTCCGCTCGGCGTAGTGGGACGCATACACTTCGTTGCCGATATGGTCGGTGAGCAACGCTTGTTCCGGCGTCAAAGGTATTTCAATGGGTAGTGGGCGTGTAGACATGCGGGACATGCCTCCTTTCGTCGAGAGCACGGAATACGACAAAGGTGTAGATCAATCCGGCGATGAGACAGCCGAACAGCAGCACCAGCAGAACGAAGCGAAAGGGTCTTCCTAGACCCAGCCGACGCAGCATGAGAATGTCAACCACGAACCAGAACATGCGTTATGCTCCTCCTGCTATGACAGCGGTCGAAACGACTCTGCCGATGACGCTTCCCATGCTTCCCGCCATTCCAGCGGCGCCGCCGAAGATCGCCTGTGTCATGCTCGGAATAAAGAGCATGTTGATGATGAAGGCGATGAACACCATAGTGCATGGAATCAGGTTCGCAAGCCACATCTCCATCGAATAATTTCCATTGAAGGTCTGCTGGATAAAAGCATTCATAAAGCCGGCCCATACGAAGATGAATGCGGCGGCTACAGCGCGGATCATCGCGAAGCCAATGAGGACGTCCAGAAAGTGAAAGAACTTTGCCCGGAATGTCTTGGTCATCAGCAACGGCACGAAGATGGGGCCGAATAAGGCCGTCACACCATAGAGGATGAAGGCACTGCAATTGATGAGGAAAAGGACGGCCGATGCGATACCTAACAGACCTTGCACAACGAAATAGCAGAGGATCTGGACTGGAGCAGTGATCGATGGCATTGCGGTATTGTCGCCGGCGGTCTTGATGAGCTGGAGTAAGTTGTCCAGCGAATTCTGGTCAAAGGCCGCAACCATCGCCTGCGCGATATAGCTGAAGAAGTGGTTAATGCCGAAGCTCGCGCCGGGGAAAGGATTGACCCAGTAGCTTTCGAGCAGACAGCACACGATGAGGCGGAGCAGGAAGTTCACTAAATCGCCGGCATGAACGGGCTCAGCGTGGAACCGGAGGGTCATGCTCGTGGTGTTCCAATTCACGACCATGCTGATTAGCGTGAAGAGCGCGATGCAACTCAGTTCCGTGAGTCCAAGCTGTGTCAACGCACCACCGTTCTGGGTGGTGAGGTTGGTCAGATTATTGGTGAACTGATACAGCCAATCGACGCCGGAACTCGCGCTCGGAAGCGCCTGCGCTAGCAATGTCACGGGAACCATTTCGCAATCCCCTCTCGATGATGCTTAAGGAACGTAGTTCTGCCAGGTCTTGCCTTCTTTGGCTGCGGCGGAATTGTGTCGCTTCTTGTCTTGTTCCACCTGCTGCCGGAACGCCTCATCGCGCTTGCGTTGTTCTTCGGTGTCCTTCTGTCGCTGCTCGAGAATGGCCGCCGCCTTCGCCGCGGCTATAGCGGCCTTCTCGGTTTCATGCTGCTGGTACGCCACAGCGCCGCCGAGAGCGGACAGAGCTGCGAGGATAGCGAGCAGGATCTTCGTGTTGACGAGCTTCAGCATCGGCTTTCCCACTATGGAATATAGGTTTGCCAGGTGCTCGACTCGCTTGCGGCACTGGTGTCATTGACGGCGCGCTGCTGCTCGACGAAGACGGCGGTGTTGAGGTCTTCGACAGCGGCGTTGCGGCGCTCCATGTTGGCTACCGTCATTTGGGAAGCGAGGCAGGAGTGAAGCGCACCTTGGGACTGCGCCTCGCTCAAATTCTGGGCCTCGGACGCATTGAGGAGATTAAGTTGCTGGACTTCGCTATTGGTGGCGTCCGTGCTGTCGAACTGTTGCGAGAGCAGCGAGCTGTTGGGCGTGGCGTTCTCGCTTCTGGAACTCCGGTACTGCCCCACAGCCGTAAGGCAGTCGGGAGAGATGGAATCCGAGGTCTCGATCATGGCGAGTTGGGACATCCGTGAATTTCCGAGAGGCTGTCCCTGCAAATAGGAGGCAGCGCCGCCGTTCAGGGAAACCGTCGCGATCTTCCAGGCGGTCGTCGATGTGCCGGGAGCGTTGGTATTGAGCGCGATGCTCATGCCTGCCGTCTCGCCAAACATATTCGCGACATTGGCGTTTTCCAGACTGTGAAGCGTTGTCTGCCACTGTTGTTTGAGTGAGAAATGCACGATGTTGTTCTTGAGCATGTTGTACTGCGTTTCCAGCGTTGTAAGCTGGGAGACCAGGCTGGCGTAGCTCGTGGGGTCGAAGACAATGTCTCCGATGCCAAAGAGAGCAAAGCTGGGGGTCGCGGCGAGAAGGAGTGCCGCGCCGGTGGCGACGATCCACTTGCGGCGGTTGGTCAGAGTGAGTTTCATAACACCTCCTGAGGTTGAACGAGCGGTTACATGCACTGCGGGCAGGTCGGGTCGAGCCTGTCCAGGGATAAACACCTACTGTTGTCCACGATCCGGCACGGCAACCGTGCGACTTTTTCGTTGATCTCAACGAAATCGAGAAGTGCGCTCGCGACCATGCTCCGTCCGGTAGGGGTGGCGACAATGGCAAGCGTGAGCACCAATGCTGCGGCCCCGAAAATGAACCCGCGCCGAGTTGTGGCTGTGTGCTTCATAGCGTGGGATCGACGCGATGTTCCGCATAGGACGGAATTAGGATGTCGATGCCGATATACACGCGGGCGCGCGAGCCCTCCTTGAGGGTGATCACCGGCAAACGGTCGAGGAAGTGATTCAATACCTGTTCTCCTTCGTTAGCCGACTGCTCGGAGATACCGTTGCGAATCTCAGTCGAAGGAGACAGAATGCTACCGTTGTTCCCGATCTGCGCCAGACCGCCCAGGCCGCCGACAGCAGCGGCGGCCGCGAACGCTTGCAAATACCCGTGGTCCACCTTAGTGGCAAGGCCGGTCGTACCGATCGGGTCGAGGCCCACGTATTTGTCGAGCTGAACAGAGAATCCGTCCGGGCAAATGGCTCGGTGAAAGCTCACAAACATCTTGCGCTGTTGGGCGTTGCCGACGCTCTGGACCGTACCGATCAAACGCGTGCCTTGGGGCATCAAGAGCTGCTGATGATCATGCGAATAGTAGTCAGTGGTCAGCATGATCATGATCGGCCCGCCGAATCCGCCGTCGATGTGGTTGGTGACAACCCCCTCAAGAACCGTACCCTCGTAAACGCGATAGAGCTGGCCTTCATAGGAATCGAAGTCGTATGGAGCCAGAGGATCTGTCTTTGCGTCCGATCTTTGCAGCGTGGGCGGCGTGCCGCCGGCCGCATCGACTGCGATCTTCTGAGTCGCTTCCGGTGTGGCGGTTTGCTGAGCCACAGCGGAGGAAGCCGCGCTGTTCGGGTGCTCGAAGTCAATCGCTACGGTGTCGCTGTTGATCGCGTCCTGCCGCTGCTTCTCTCGGGCGAGCGCCTTCTGCTTGGCCTCGGCCTGAGCCTGGGTCACCTCCGATGTGCGGGCAGGCGCATTCGGGTCGTCGCCATAGATCGCCGCCCGCTGCGCGGCGGTCATCGGCGGCGCACCTGCGGCCTCCGGTCCAGGAACGTCCTGCGCATCCTGAAGCTGTTCCATCGCAGCCGCCAACTCCTGCTGGCGTTGCCGTTCCTCGGCATCGTGCCTGGCCTGCAATTGTTGCTGTGTCTCGAAGTCCGTCACCTGCCGTGCGTCGGGCGCTGACGGGCGCGTGGGCATGGTGCTGGCCGGTGCGGCCTTTTTGTTCCCTCTTAGCAAGCTTGAGATGTTGGCGATGCCGATGAGCGCAATAATCGCCACCAACGCGATGACAACCGGCATACTTTTTCGCAGGGGTGGCTTCGCCTCCGGTTGTTCGGGGACGGTCGCTGGAGAATTCAGATTCGGCTCCGACATAGCTAGTTCCTTTCTCCGGCGCGGTGGAACTCGACCTTTTGCTTGCCGATGGCGAGATAACCGTCATCCAGCTCCTTCGGAACGGTATAGAGTCCGGCGTTGTAGTCGAAGTTGATGAGCGACGGCTTTTTGTCCTTCACCTCATACAAGGCCGGGGTTTCCTGAAACTGCCCGCGCAGATAGGTGAACTTGTCATCGCGCCATATCTGCTCAAGTCCAAGCGTCTTGCCCTTGGTTTTGTCCCAGGTGTAGTCAAAATGCAACATGCCTGGATACTGGCTGCGATATTGTTCCGCCTTGGTCTCCTCGGCCTTCTGTGCTGTAATCTCGGCTGCTCTGGCCGCTGCGGCCTCCTGTTTTACTTTGTCCAGGTCGGACGCCGGAACGAAGACGGGTAATTCTGCGAGTCTGTCTTTGGCGGCCTTGTCGCCAGGCTCGATGTACACGTTGGCGTCGAAGTGGGGATCGGGGTCGCTCGAGACCTCGCGGAGCTGCAAGGTGTATTCGTTGCCGTGGTCGGAAATGATGTGAATGTCGGTCGTAGCGTTGGCGACTTTGGGCTTGACGCTGAGAAAACGGCTGGGTACGTGTCCGCCGTCGAATACCCAGTTCACGGTATCTCCGCCGAAGACCGTTGCAACCTTTTCCTCTGGAGGAAGAGCGATGAGGGTCGATTGGAGGAGTCCGGCGCGCACCACAGGGGGAGCATCCGCCGCCGTTATGGTGATGGTGCGCGGCGCACTCGGCGCCAACGGACGCGCCTGGTCGGGAGCCGCAAATGCTGCAGCAGTAGAGAATGCGAGCCCCGCGCTGACGAAGATGAGGATAGGTGGTTTCACGGCTGGTCCTTTCGGTTTTGGATTAGTTCCGCAGTCTCGCCCTGGGCAAACCTCGCAATGCCCTCCGTGAGCCCGTACTTGGCGATTAGCTTCGACCGCCGCACCCGGTCCTTGGGCTTGGTCGAGAATGCCGCATAGCTGCGACTGTCGAGATTCAGGGTGACAACCTTTGTCAAGCCGTCGCGGCGCATGTACAGCGCTTCGCGGTCCTGCAGGCTTTCAAACAGAGCGATCTGTTGCTCATTCATCTTGAACAGCTCGGCATAACGCTTCCGATTGAATGTCGCGTCCTTCAGAAACAGGAAGGACGTGCAGGAGTTGACGATGCTGTCGGCATTTTCGCCAAGGTCATCGACGGACTGGCCAATCATGGTCACGCCGCCGAGGTTCTTTCGAACCGTCTTGATGGAAGCAAGCGCGCCTTCCAAGAGCTGCCTGTTCTTCATCGAAGAGAAAATCTCTTCGATCAAAATATGCTTCGGGACACCGAGGTTCACAGGGTTATACAGCACGTCGTTGATGCGACGGAGCAGCCATACCATCAGCGGCTCGATCAGGTCGGCGTACTGCTCGTTGTTGACTCCCTGGAAGTCAAAGCACTGGAGGCGAGATAACGAGAGGCTGTCATCCACGTTGTCGAAGATCGCGTGATAGACGCCCTTGCCAATCCATTTGGATAGGTAGCGATCAAGCTTCTTGGGCAGGAAGAGATTGGACAGTCGCCGGTTCGCGGGGTCGAGCAGGTACATATCCTGCACGGCTTTGTGGATCACATCATCGTCTTCTGGCTCCAACTCTGCGCCGCCGTTGGTAAGCAGGAGCTTCACAAACGAATACAGGAACTTGATATTGCTCTCGGTTGGCTCCAGCGCGAAGGGATTTACATTCGGGCCGTCTTTGCCTACCCGGTCAACCTTGCCGCCGTACAGCTCCACTACACTTTCGTAGCTTCCGCCGATGTCGAAAATGTAGGTGAATCCGCCGTACTTCTGCTCAAGCGAAATGAGCTGATTGCCATGAACTGATTTGCCAGTCCCGGTTGGCCCGATGATGAGCATGACGCGCACGCCGTCCACGTACACGTCCTGAAAAAACGGCGTCCGTGTACGGGTCTCCAAGATATTCAGGTACTCGGAATCGAGATCCTCCGAGTGGGGGTGTCCAAGGTGCGGAGCGAACACAGAGGAGAGGCGGGCATGGTGATCTTCGGCCAGCCACAGCGGGAAGACATTGAACTTCTGGTTGCCGGGGAACATCGCATAGAACGCTGACAGGTTGCCAAGGGTCTCCTCCATCACCTGAGCGCGGGCATTGACGAAGACGCGATGCACAGCGGGAACGGTGTCGCGCAACTGCTCCGCGCTGCGAGCTGCCAGCAACAGCCGGAGGGAGTATTCGCCCTGGGCTTTTTTGTCGAGTGAGCGGATGACTTCGCTCAAGTCATCGACGCTGGTATTCGCAGCTTTTGCGCCTGCTCCGGTTTCGAGCGACGCGGTATCGCGCCCGCTCATCACTCGCGTCAGCACTCCCACCTTGAAAAACGAGATGAACTTCTCCTGTGCGTCGATCTCGCTGCGGGCAGCGGACGTGGACTTGACGCGCCATGCCGAGCACAACACGCTGTCGCAGCCCAGGGCGAGTAGGCCGGAGAACAGGCACGGCCTTGACGCTTCGGGCGTCGTCTTCAGAGAGAACATTTGTACATGGCGCTTTCCCACTCGCAGGTAGTCGCTGTGCCATGCAACTGGATTCTTCACGATCTGGCGGTCTACGCCGGTATCACCACGAAGCTGGTCGTGGCCCGCCCATTCTTCAAGATTGAAGAGGTAGCTGAAGAACTGGAATACGTCGTTCTTATCAAGCAGCCGCAATCCCAACGTACTGCCGAGATGACCCTCCAGAATCGCTGCCGCCTTTTGGAGGTCGGCCAGCATCCGCGACGTATCGGCGGCGTCTTTCTGCGGTTTCCGCTCGAATGCCTTCGCCTTCGACGGCTCCAGCGTGAGACACCAATGCAGGTCGATACGCCGGAAGCCGGCCGTCTTTTCAAGAAAGGTGAGCCGGTCGTCCGCGAACACCTGCGTAATCGGATTCGCATACTTATCCTGCCGAGGAAGATCGAAGCCCGACATGACGCGGGTGTACTGATACAGGCACGATCCTTCCGGCAGTCCCCGCAATGCGCCTTCAATAGACCGCATTCGGGCGTCAAGCTCCTGGTCGGTCAGACCCTCTTCGTCAATGCCGGTAAGGGAGAAAAGGCAACCATATCCGCCACCCTTCAAGGCGAATATGTTCGGGCTTACAAAGCGCGAGATCGGAACGATGCTGCACGCTGCTCCGGCCTTTGCGAACCACGGCGTAAGCTTCATCTGTTCACTGCTTGCGCGGGTCATAGTAGGACTTCTGGCTGAGGCTGAGGCCCCAGAGCTGGAACATCTTTGGGTGTTTGCGAACGATGAGCCATGCGCCAATCGCAAGCGTGGGAAAGGCCAACATCGCCAAAAGACGGAACCCAACGAGGAAAACCGTTACGCAGACGAATACGATCGCCATCCATGCTGTGAGGTCGAGACCGAGCTTGGCTCTCGGACGGTTAAGCGCCTGATTGATCGGCAACGGTTCTCCACGCTTGGACATGGCCGCTACCTACTGCATCGTCTGTCCGGTGAGCGAGCCAATCCACCCTGCTCCCCATCCGAGCACGGCTGCACCGAACAGCGCGCCGAAGAGACCGGGAATAGCGTCCTGAAAGCGACCGCCCAACATTCGGATTCCGGCGAAGATCAGACCGCCGAAGCAGATGACAGCGCCCGCGTAAATGGCGAACGTCTTGAAGGTTGACATGAGCGTGGTAGCCCCGGAGAAGTCCATCGTGCCTTGTGCGTGAGCGACACCACTGCACACACCGGCGAACGTAAGAGCAACGAGCGTCGGCCCAATTAGGTGAGCAATGTGGAAGAGTTTTCTGTAAATGATTCCTCCCCACCGTTTGGCGAGGCTGGAATCAGACTTTGCTGCGGGCGGATCATCGACACGGCATAGGCAGGACATCGGCACCTCCTCCGACTGGTCTCAGTCGGGAATATGCCGGAGCTTAGTGCAACTAAATTCGAGCCGTCCAATACATCTTTGTAATGTGGCTATATGCCGAAGAGATGGCGCTGCTTTTAGCCTCTTGCTTTGGAGCTAAAGAGCGCCATCTGGTCGCCATCTTTTTGACCTATTGAACGCTTTGATGTCTCACGAATCCTGATAGGGGCGACTGGCTTCTTGTCATGGAGGTCAGAGGATGGTGAAAGATGTTTGGTCAGTTCTTCAATCAAAAGAGCTAGGGCTGGGCTGCGATGGTCTGCTGTGCACACGATGGCAGTATCTTCCGTCCATTCGGTGTCGACAATTGGTCTAGTAACCAGGCCCGCCGCGAGTTGCATTCCAGCGCGAATGAGCGAATAACATCCGCCCTGTTTGATCATCCACTGCACGTGATCGATGTTCATCGTCGGCTTGCAGGACCTTGGCTTGACACCCACCTCCGCAAGCATCTCCAACAGGCCGTCGTATGCGAGCGGGTGAGTCTTTTGATAGGTGAAGATACAAATCTTCCCATTCAGTGCCTGAGGCGGTATGGCTTCAAACGCCGCAAGTTGATCGTCATTTCGCATACAGACAAGAAGCCGCTCGCGTTCGAGGATGTTGACTTCCAAGCCCTCGCCATCGATCGGAAGCGTCACCAGAGCTGCATCGTAATCACCGTCCCGGAGGCGTGCGATGACCTCCTCAGTGTCTCCGCTTTCAGGAATAATGTCGCTATCAGGGATGAGATCCTTGTAGGTGTCCGACACGGTCTTGAGTAGCAGATTGAGTACGAAAGGCGTGAACGCCAGACGTAACGGCGTCATCCGTCCCGCTCGGATTGCCTGAATAGTCTGAACGACATGATCCCGGGTCCTTAGGCCCTCTCGGCCGTAGCGGAGCAGAACCTTGCCTTCTTGCGTCAGGGTCGTTCCACGTTCACGATCAAATATCTTGATCCCTAAATTGTCTTCGAGAGTCCGAATCTGCGTGCTCAAAGCTGATTGGGACACATGGAGCCTCGCTGCTGCGGCTGTGAATGTACCTGCTTCAGCGATGGCCACGATGTATTTCAGGAGACGAAAATCCAAGTGCTCAGAATCGCTCATGCGGACCTCCGAAACTCTTCGGCGCGGGCGACCGCTTTCACAGACCAAGAGGCACATACCGTCATGCCTGTGGAAAATTGTCTACGAACGAATCAAACTCGTCAACCATTGCTAGAACGAATGCCCCATAACCAAAAGAGATGGCCCCATTTAGCAGAAGTATTGGACACCGGAGGCGGGCAGTAGGAAGTTAGTGAGAACGCCATTTTTTGGGGGCCTGAGTGAATCTGATCGAACAACTCGAAGCTCGGAGCGGAGCGATGCGAGTCGCCGATTTAACTGCATTGCTTGGCGTAGACGACAAACACATCTATCGCATGGCAGCGCGAGGGCAAATACCGAGCTTCCGATTGGGCGGAGCCGTGTGCTTCGATCCTCAGGAAGTGGCAAAGTGGCTGCGATCGAAGTACGGAGCAGAGAAAAAGCCTCCTTCAGCTGTTCGGTCCTCACGCAAAGAACAGCGAGGCGTTGCATGAGACAGCAATGCCGAGTGCGCAACACTGTCTGTGATCTCATTAATTCAAACTAGCCGACTTTTGTGGACCTATTCGAATTCGACGAGTGCTTTGTAGACAGCGCGCCCTTTGATGCTAAAGGAAATAGTTCCACCCTTTAAAGCAGAGCTCCTGCGCGTCGTCCCCGCGCTTAAGAAGCAAACCCTCTCCTTCGGCTACCCTTCCAATAATGCGCAGCGATGGACCAAATTGGGCCGTTGCCATATTACTGTTCCAGTCACCTCGCAACGTGCCAATCAAGGAGAAATCCGCGCCTCCGTTAAAAAGGAAGTCAAGCGGTTCCTTATCGCGCAAGTTCGCAACCTTCGCGACGATCTCTGGTATGACGATCAGCTTCTCCTCAATAATGAAGGAAACACGGCTTGCTTCAGCCAATTCAGCGAGAGACTGTCCTATCCCATCGGTATTGTCCATACAGGATGTACATAGGCCTGAATGCCCGAGTTGCTCCCCGAGCTCAACCATTGGCGCCATCGTACTAAACTGTTCACGCAGACGATCTACATCGGCCTTTGGAAGTTCATGTTTGGGTTGACCTAGGAAATATTCGAATGCCGCGGGAGTCATTCCTGGAGGCCGACTTATGAAAACACTATCGCCAGGCTGCGCTCCCCTTCGTCTCAGTACCCGATCGGCCTGAACGGTGCCAATTGAAGTCGCGCTAACACTAAGCTCGAGAGAAGATGTGATATCTCCGCCTAATACCTTACATTGGTGCGCTTCCGCCCGATCTCGAAACCCAGCGCAGATCGCCGTGACATTGTCATATTCCAAAGTGGCCGGCAATCCTAGGTTGAGGAGAAGCGCCGCTGGTCGTCCCCCGCATGCCACTATATCGCTGAGATTCAGCCGCGCGAGATAATCGCCGAGCCCTCGAAAATCCAAGATCCCGAGTCGAAATGCGGTGAGGTCGGCCGGGACACGATCGGTCGAAAGCAGCACCATGGTCTCGCCGATTCGAATCATCGCACAGTCGTCGCCGACGCCGCAGGGGTCGTCGTCCGCGTTGAAAAAGGGCTTGATAAAATCACGTATAAGCGATTTTTCGCCCACATCCGAGATTAGACGCTTCTCGTTATACATCAGCGGTCCTTGTTAAGATCCACGATAGCCCCTTCTACTTTCTCTCGCATCGTCGCATCCCCTGCATGACGGAGAGAAACAAGAATCGGCGGTCCTGATGTCCACGAAGGGTGCAGTTTGGACCAACTCCAACCGTCCATTTCTTTCAGAGAGTCATACGAGTCGGCAGCTAGAACCACGACCGGAACTCTAATCGATGGAGCATTTCTCGCGTAAATCTCCTGTACTTCAGCAGCAATATTGCCAGCAGGTTTTGTAACGGCGCTAATCAGATATGCCCTTGACGCGATCACCAATATCGATTCGGCAGTGCGTATCAATTCCCGACTGTTCTGAAGCGCAGTGTTTCCGATCCCCAGCAAAGAGTCTAATAAGAGCCGATAATGTTGCTTCTGGCTCTGAAGCTCTCTTATGATCCTGACGATCGTCGGGCGATCTTCGAACGCACAGGAAATAGCAACTCTCTTGCCGCCGTAACCCGCTAAGTTCCATGTGTCTGTGAGAGAGTGAATCTCGCGATTAATATCTTCTCGGTCTATAGCCTCGTAGAGTGACTTGCTGTGTATTTCACTTTCGATAGAGTCCCACTCTCGTCCGGGCTTCTTCGGACGAAATAAGAAGTAGGAAGAACGAACCAGGGGAGCCCGATTGTCCTTGAAAAATATCGGGCCAAGCGCGCCGGAGCAGTCCTCCAATGGAATTGACTCACCGGGCGCGACTAGGTCCTGAGTCAGGGATTGATCGACCCTAACAGATTTAGGCACATACAATTTATGTTCTTCATCGTGGTCCAATAAAAGGTCAAAGAATAGATCATTCGGTAGGTCTTTAATTCTGGTCCGCTCGGGACGCGCTTCGTTCTCATTCGGTTTTGGTAAGATCCGGCACTCATATTCAGTTACGGTCTTAAGCAATATTTCGCACGCATTTCTTCCTGGCTCGGCCAACCGGCTGAAGTCGTCGTGGTCGCGCACTTTCCGGATTCGTTGAAGCATGCTGTGGTCATCAAGACGAAGAAACTCATCAAGAGTCACCTCGGGTACGAATCCTGCCGCGCGGAAAACAGTCCTCCCCTCATCGGTTGAGAATCCTGCCTGAAGGAATGCCTTGAGAAGGGCTTGCCGAAACCGGACGTCGGGAGATGTGTAGACGAACGTCCAAAGCCGTGCACGAGTTGATAAGAAATCAGCAGCTGGTCTGGGATCATCTACAACGACATGATCCCGTTCGTATCGGATTATGCTATTCAGCACCGGCTCTGCTTTGCTGACGCTTCCAATGGTCAATAGCGCATCTCGGAAGACGTAATCCAATCTATCCGCATCGATTGGGCCGTCCGTCATTTGTCGGAATAAATGAACCACTGAGCTCTCGGGCGCCCCTGATCCTGTGATGAGAAACCCCAGGAATTTAAGATCGTAATCGTGCATGTGGGCATCTTCAAGCGTCTGAGAGAGGGCTCTGAGCGTGAAGACTTCTTTTGTCTTCCATTTCACTGGAGAGACAGCGGCGAATTTCGGTTGAAGAGATTTCAATTCATTGGGATGGGGTCGAAGGTAAAGGCTCGTGATCTTTTGGAATGGCAATTCACCACAATCCTGGAAAAGGGCGGCGAGCAAGAGGTGACATCTCACGCATACGCTCTTGTCGGAACATAGCGTTAGTGCATCGGGAAAGACCTTCTCTGCTTCTGCAAGCAGCGCAGAAGGAAGCTGTCCATCAGGCCACAGATGCAGAAATAGACGGTTCATCATGAGGAGCGTCCCGATTGCATGAGAGAATCGGGTCTGCGTTGCTGAGAAATACGTGAGGGATGTATGTCCAAGCTGGCTGATTCGAGTCAGCCGGTCGAGTGCTGATGACCCAAGCGCTATTCTCAGCGCAGGCTGAAATTCAGCCGGGAGGTCGCCAAAGGCTACACGACCGTGGATCGTGTCGTAGAAGTACCCTAGGTCCTCAAACCTGCTCTCTCCGGCGGGAAAGAGCGGTTTGGTTGAGGAAAGGGTCTTGGAATGAGAGAGAGGCTGCCGGACTTTCGACGTTTTGGTACTTGCCATGGTAGAGTGTCCTCCGACCAAATGTCTTCCAGAAGGTTACTTGGCCTATGAGCATACCTGGATAGACGCGCATCGGCTGAATGCAATGAAGCTGCAGTGTCCACTGATTGATTGAACCGAGATCAATAAGGTCAGCTGTAATATCAATGAACAAGCCGAGCCTGCCAATGGATGACCGACCGCGAATAATTGGAACATATCGGATGCTCCCCATCGTCTCAAGCGTGTTGAACAGGTATAGCCGACGCGGCCTCAGTAGTATGCCCGTCTTCGGGATCGTCTTGAGCACCGTGGGATTCGGTTTTGCCGCGTCTAAAGTTGTCCCAGTGTAGATTCGGCAACGGTCGCCCAGACGAAAGTCATAGGAATTTGGTCCGATCTGACGAATTCGAAATGGCTCAATAACAAGCTCACCCTTTTCCCGAGCCATGCGTATCTGGTCTCCCGTCAAGATCATCGGAGCGATTCCAGCAACGAGTCCCGGTTTGGAACCGGCTTAAGGTGGCCTTGATAGCGTCCATCATACCGAGTTGAGTCCGGCATCGCTGGTCTCCAAAACGCAACTTGACCAATGCACATTCCAGCATAAATGCGTACTGCTTGAACCACAGTGAGTTCAAGCGTCCAGCGCGAAAGGCACCCCAAATGTCCGAGATCTGCAGTGATATTGAGATAAATGCCGAGGCGGCCGATGGATGACTTTCCTAAAAGTGTTGTGATGTAGTTGTCGCTCCCGATCTCTTCGGCTGTTGCACCGAGGTAGAGCTTTGCCGGACTGAGCACAATCCCACACGGCGGAATTCGCCGACTTCGCCATCGTCCCTGGCTTTTCGTCAGAAGAGTGTCGTGCAGATGGAAATTGTAGCTGTTCGGATTAAACGTGATGACTCGAGAATGGCGCGATGACGATCGCGCCGCGACGGCGTTCTTGGACGATCGCTTTACCGGTCAAGATCACGCCCAAATACTACCATTGCGACGCGGAGGGAACCCGCGGAGTGTCAAGGAATGCGCACAGAGGTTGGAATCAGCTTTTGGAGGCAAAAGGATTCCCGGGCAGAGTGAATTCAGGATCATTACGGACCGGGTTCTGTATTGACGCTTGCAGACTAACGCGCTTTTCGTGGCCGACTTTCATCGATTTGTCTCGATAAGCGCGCATTACGGAAACAATGCTTCTAGTGGACAATGCCAACAAAGATATCTTGGTCAGAAGGCGAGTCCGGAACGCGAGGAAGGAGCGAGAGCGTTCGCCCGCTCTAGGAGCGAGCAAATATCAGAAGAGGTTCTATGTGGTTCTTGTCGGCCGCCTGAAGGGCGTCGATATAGCGGCGCCGAAAGTCTCCCTGTGGCACGATGTCTGCTCCGCCCCAGGTGAATACGGGTTTATCCTGCGTTCGCGCCAATACGTCAGCGATGAGTCTTGCATGACGACCGTTGCCATTGGCGAAGGGATGGATCGAGACCAGACGATGATGAAAACGAATGGCGGACTCATCGGGTGGAAAGGTCTGGTGTTCGAGCCAATAACGGGCGTCGTCCAATAATGCGCCGAGGGCATCGCGGATTTGGTAGTGCGGTATGCCAATGTTTTTTTCGGTCGTTCTGTAGAGGCCAGCCCATTTCCATGTCTGGTCGAACATGCGGCGGTGCAACTCGCGCAGATAGGGTTCGGTCAGTGGATCTTGCCGGCGAAGATTACGTGAAGCGAGCGCCCAGTGATAGGCGACAAGAATGTTCGCTCGCTCGAACTCATTGAGTTCTTCCTTTGTGGCGAGGTTGGGAATTAGATCGGCTTGTTCTTCGGGAGACAGCGGTGTATTGCCATCTCCCGTGGTGAAGATGGTCATTTGCGTTTGCGCTTTCTCGTGAGCCGCTTGGTCTCGGCCTCAATGGCCTCTTCCAGGTTGCCGCTTGCCTGGTTCTCTAAAGCCATCGAGTGCTCGACGCCCAGGACATTTGTTTTGGCAGCGGCGCGGGCGCGCGCCTCCACCAGCTGTTCCAGATCGCCGGCTCGTGGGACGAAGGCGTAGACCAGATCGCAATCCAATGCGTTAGCAAAGGCGCGCAGACTCTTGAGTGTTATCCGGTCATCGGCTTCAGCCTTCTCCTGCTGCACGATGAGCGATCGGTTCGCCTTCATTCTCTCGGCGAGTTGCGCGGAAGAAAGGCCAAGCGCCTCCCGAATGGCGCGAATCCACCCCTTCGGAGGGCGAGGGACGTTGACCGAACGAAGCGGAGCAAGCGCGCGATCGAGTTGATTCGAGCGGAGTTGTCTGAATTCATTGCGCATGTCGGCCTCCTGGGCGCGTTAGTGGCTATGTAAAGATAGCGGTATATGGTCTTTTTGTCTATTTATAAATAGACATTACCGCATCACCTGTCTATCTATAGATCATCAAGTGGTCAGCAAAGAACGTCGACAGTAGACGGAGGTCCGCCCTTGAGTGCGACCTCCGTCTCTGATTGCGACTAAGCGACCAGCGTCGCCAGCTCGCCGCTATTGACCTTCTGAGCCGCGTCCTTCGACCGGATGCCCTTGAGATAAACCATCGTCGATTTGATGTCGCGATGCCCGAGCCACGCCTGCACGGTGCGGATGTCCACGCCGTCGCGAAGGTGGTTGGTGGCGAAGGTGTGCCGGAATTTATGCAGGAAGAAGTTCATGCAGTACGGCCCCTCAGCACACTTATTGTTGTGCTCGGTCACGCACTGCTTGCAGTTGAGCCTGGCGCGTTCCGCAACACGCTTGACGATCATATCCATCTCGCTGTCGGGCTTGCCGCGGCCGTTGGGGAAGACCAGTTGGTTTGCCGTTGCGCTGCGCGCCTCTTTCCGTTTCTTGAGCCGCTCGATCAATCCAGACGGCAGCGGAACAACGCGCTCCTCCCAGTTCTTCGGCGTGAAGCGCCAGTGGGGCTTCGCCTTCACTCGCACATCGTGATTGCGGAAGTCGATGTCCTTCCACTCGACGTAACGAATCTCCTGGTCCCGGAAACCGGAGCCCAAGATAAATTTGAGCAGCGTGGCTTCGTCCTCCGTCGCAACTTTGAACATCGCGTGCAGCTCTTCCGGCTCATAGATCGGACGGATGGTATCGACATAGTTCGGCCAGTCGCCCTTCTCCATGAGGCCCGACTGCGCCCATGCTTCTTGAAGAGCTGCAGCACGGTCACGACCTTGTCGTAGACGGTGCGCGCTCCCAAC
Source organism: uncultured Acidobacteriaceae bacterium (assembly GCA_963766975.1). Classification (GTDB taxonomy): domain Bacteria; phylum Acidobacteriota; class Terriglobia; order Terriglobales; family Acidobacteriaceae; genus Edaphobacter. Next base: position 255,388 of record CAVYCF010000015.1, on the reverse strand, counting down.
CCTTGCTCGTAGCAGTACGTCATGAAGTCGAGCACATCGTCTCGTGTCGCATCCTCGACGTATTTCTTCTTGTACGAAGCGCGCAGGAGCGTATCGAGCGTGTAGCGATAGGTGAGGTGGGTGCGCGGCTTGCGCTGCATCCGCACGTAGCGCAGATAGGCGTCGATGGCATCGCCGATCTTGGTCTTGGGCGCGACTTCGGGTTCAGGCTCGGGGGCAGCAATGAGACCGTCGCGAATGGCGCGAAGTTCGACCGCCTTACGGCGGGCCTGGTCTACCGCGTCCTCGCGGGTGACAGATGCGCGGCATCGCTTCCCGCGCTCGCGCCACTCGATGTAGTAGGCGCCTTCGACATGGACTTCGACTTGGCCGTTGACGCGGACTTTGTCTTTCAGACGACCGTTCGGTTCGGAAACGACGGGCGCAAAACGCCAGGCGTTATCGACTTTGATCTTCTTGATGAGGTTGACGCGATCCGCGTAATCGGGAGCGTTGAGAGGGGAGCCGTGGGGCTTCAGAGTAGGCATGCACATATCCTCCTCTTGGGGCCTTTTAGCTTATCAAAATTGAGCCAAAGTGGACACCAAACTGGACACCAAGGAGGTAAATTACTGATTCCAAAGGTAGCCGGTTAGAAGGCAGCGCTCTAACCAACTGAGCTACGTCCCCAGGCTGCTCTCACAACCGGGATGGATCGTCACATGGAACCGGCGGTCCGCGACTTACGCGATCACACCCGTTCCACCGCGCCACGATCCGCAAGGATCAGGGCAAGACCAAGTCTATCAGACTCAACCACGTCCTTCGCGCAGCGGCCGCGCGAATTTCCTGTCCTGCATTTTCTTCCGTAAGCAGTCCGCACCCAATTCCGTTGGATCTGGCCGCCCGCTCAATCTACCGGCGCGGCGAAGCCTGCGGGCCCGACGGCGGCACCGTGGATTCAATCGAGGCACGTGCTTCACGCTCGGCGCAGTCACCCTCAATGCACACGCAGCGCAGAATCCCCGCCAGCACTGCGATCCCAATCCCCGCCACCAGATAAATCAGCCCGCTCGAAAGCCTGCCCGTCAGATACGGATAGAGGAACAGCGCGACGCCGGCATAGATCAGGACGGTAAAGATGCGGCGCAGGGTGCAACGCGACATAACGGCCTCCGTCGGCGCAAGGGCAACCCGCCCCTCGGCGGGCTTCAGTCTACTCCTACAAACCAGCGATTAGAAAGATGGATCTTCGCTATTTTTCGCGATCTGCCTGTCTTTCACGGTCCAACTACGGATTCGCCAGAAACCGGTAACCCACTCCCCGCACTGTCGTCAGGTGCCGTGGGTCCGTCGGATGGTCCTCGATATACCGCCGCAGCCGGACAATAAAGTTGTCGATAGCGCGCGTGTCCGTGTCCGCATGCACATGCCACACCTGCTCCAGGATGTCGGTACGCGAGATGATCTGCCCTTCGCGGTCGGTCATGTAGCGCAGCAGGTCGGCCTCCATCACCGTCAGGTGCGTCGTGCGTCCCGGCGCAATCAGCTCCAGCGCATCAAACCGGATCGTCCGCCCGCAAAAGCTGTATGCATCCGCTGCGGCAGAAACCTCGCGCTCGACTCCATCCGCCTGCTCCGTCGATTGCTCGGTCTCCGCCCGCGCCGTCGCCCACGCCGTCCTTCGCAGCAGCGACTTGATCCGCACCAGCAGGATCGACAGATCGAACGGCTTGGGCAGGTAATCATCCGCCCCCGCCTCCAGGCCCTCCAGAATATCCTGCGGCCGCGACCGCGCCGTCAGCATCAGGATTGGCGTATAGCGCTGCGCCTCGCGCAGCGCGCGCGCTATAGCAAATCCGTCCGCGCCCGGCAGCATGCAGTCCAGCACGATGATCGACGGCGCGTCAGCATCACTTCCCTGCTCCGTCGCCGCCAGCAGCCACTTCAGCGCCGCATCGCCGTCAGCCTCATGGTGCGTGCGATACCCTTCGGCCTCCAGATTAAAAAGCAATCCCTGCGCAAGGTGCTCCTCGTCTTCGATCAGCGCGACCAGCGGAGAGTCAGCCATATCCTGATTCTAGTTGGGCATCGACGACGCGGCAGAGTTCGCCAGTGGCAGCATCAGCGTAATCGTCGTCCCCAGGTTCGGCCCCGGGCTGCTCGCCGTCGCCGATCCCCCATGCTGACGTGCGATCTCCCGCACCAGAAACAGCCCAATGCCCGTCCCCTTCACGCGGGCAGCAATACGCCCCGGCACACGATAGAACCGCTTGAAGATCCGCTTCAGATCATTCGCCGCCAGGCCCACGCCGGTGTCTGTCACTCGCAGCGCCACCTTCGTGTAATCCACAATGGCGATCGAGCACGTCACATGCACCCCGTTCGGCGAATACTTCACCGCATTGTCCAGCAGGTTCTCGACCGCCGTGCGAATATCCTCCGGAATCGCGCGCACATGCAGCCGCACCGAACCCGGCACCGGCAGCAGCCGGATCGCCTCCGCCGGCAGATGGTTCCGCTCCTGCACGATCCCGATACACTCCGTCACCAGCGAAGCCAGCTCCACCACCGTGCGCCCGGCGTTGCGCCGCGCGCGATGGGTCAGCTCACCCGCCTTCAGCACCTGCTCCACCGTGCTCAGCAGCCGCCCGCTGTCGGCCAGCATAATGCGGTAGAACTCCTGCCGCTGCGCCTCCGGTATCTCCCGCCGCTGCAGCGTCTCCAGGTACAGCCGGATCGACGCAATCGGCGTCTTCAGCTCATGCGTCACCGCATTCAGGAACGAGTCCTGCCGCTCATTTCTCCGCACCTCGCGCACCAGGAAGACCGTGTTCAGCACCACGCCCGCCAGCACCAGGCAGAAGACGATAACACCCAGCAGGGTCAGCCAGAACCGGCGTTCGTTGGCAATGATCCACGGAATATAAAGCGCGATAATCCCGCCAACAATCAGCACGCCCAGCGTAATGGCAAGTGCGATGGCTCCGCGGCGTCGGGTAACGTTCATGTCGAAGCAAGTATAGCGGCGGCAGACTCCGCTCTCAGCGGTCGTTCACAAATGCGCCGCAGGAAATGCATCTCAAAAGATCGCACTACCATCCGCGCCAGTACGGATGAGTCGGATCGTAGTACGCGCCCGGCGGTGGCGGCGGCGGTGGAGGTGGCGCATAGCGATACGGGTAATAGTAGGACCGCGGCGGATACGGGTACGAACAGACCGCCCAGAAGAACATCACCAGCCACCCGATCACCGTCCAGCCCAGCAAGAAGTTCAGCAGCAGGATGGGCAGCACGTCATGCCCCCGCCGCGTCGCCAGCACCGTCGGCAGGAAGTACAGCAGCACAAGGAAAAGGAAGAAGAGATGAAACATCGGCGTACCCCTCGTCTATTCGTAAGAATAGTACGCGCGGCCGTCCGCCCAGGTTCCCTTTTTCTCTCCGGGAATTACCTGCCCATCGGCATCGCCAGCCACAAGGTCTCCATGCATCCTGAAGCCCCGGAAATTGACCGGACGACTGCGCGTGAGGCTCAAGCGGGTACGCCTTTGCCTAAGCGCACCAATCAGGCGCGCACCTCGTGTGGTGGTTTTGATACTCTGCACCGCATGGCCTATCAACTGGATTCAGAGATGCAATCGCGCCTCGCGCGCCACTATCAGCAGGTCTCAGACGCGGAGCTGCTGGATTCAGTCGCCCGCCTCGACGACCTCACTCCTATGGCGCAGGAGGTGGTGCATGCGGAGCTGAACGCCCGCGGCCTCCAACGCGCCTGGTCAGATGGCAGCAGCGCATCGGCCTCAGCGCGGGACATAGCACCGCAAGAGGAATGGCTCCCTGATCCATACGGGACCTCGCGGCCAACGCTGCCGAGGCCCGAGTTTGGCAGCCCCATCGAGAAGGGCAGGATCGCCCTCATCACCCTCTACGACGCGATGGACGCCGGGCAGGCCTGCGATGCCCTCGACCAGGACGGTATCGACGTTGAAGTCCGCGACCTCTCGCAGGCCGAAGGCGGAGGCTTTTTTTATGGAGGCCGTCCCGTAGCCCTGCAGCTGATCGTCGGCGAGCAGGACCGCGATCGTGCGGTCACTCTTCTGCGTCAGAAGATGGGCCTGTTTCCCCTGGAGCAGATCGCCGAACCCGACACCATCGAAGATGACGGAACCATCGCAACCGTCGGCCAGTTCGCCCGCCGTTCAGACGCCGAAGATGTCGCCCGCGTGCTCACCGACGCCAAGGTCTGGAACCGCATCACGCCAAACCCCGACGGCAGCGCGGAGACCGAGGACGCCTTCCTGGTCGAAGTCCGCGAGGTCGATCTCATCGGCGCCGGCGAGCTGGTGGAGAAAGCCTTGAATCTTCCTGAGGCCTGAACCGCATGCAGCAAAAAGCCGCCCTCGCAGGCGGCTTTCTATTCGTAACCGATTTCGTTGCTTACAGCCCTGCCGGCTTCGGGTCCGCAGGATCGTACTTCGCAATCTGGATCTTCTCCGCCAGCCCCAGCTTGCCCAGCAGCCAGATGCCGCAGTAGTTCAGATCGAACTCGTACCACGCCAGCCCATGCCGCGCGCTCACCGGGTGCGCATGGTGATTATTGTGCCAGCCCTCGCCGCCCGTCAGGATCGCCACCCACCACGAGTTGCGCGAGTCGTCCTTGGTCTCAAACCGCCGCGAGCCGAACATGTGCGTCGCCGAGTTCACCAGCCAGGTAGAGTGCAGCCCGATCACGCAGCGCAGGAACGTCCCCCACAGCATCATGCTGATACCGCCCATCACGCGATGTCCCGGAGCAGCCAGCGCCGCGCCCAGCGCAATCTGCGCCAGACCAACCACCGTAATCGGCACCCAGTGGAACTTGCTCAGCCACACGTGGCCCTTGTCCTTCGTCAGGTCCGGAGCATACCGCCCCAGCAGCGCCGTCTCCGAGTGCAGCGCGCGTCCGCTGATGATCCAGCCCGCGTGCGCCCACCACGTGCCGTCATGCGGCGTGTGCGGGTCACCCTCCTGGTCCGAGTTCTGGTGATGCACCCGGTGCGTCGCCACCCAGAAGATCGGTCCACCCTCCAGCGCCATCGTGCCGCACGCCGTAACAAAGTACTCGATCCACCGCTTCGTCTTGTAGCCGCGATGCGTCAGCAGCCGGTGGTACGCCATCCCAATGCCCACGTTGATCGCGAAGAAGTACGTCACCATCGCCACCGCAAGGTTCTTCCACGAGAAGCAGAACAGCGCCGCAATCGCCCCCACATGGAACAGGCCCATCACAATCGCCGTGATCCAGTTGACGCGTCCCTCCTGGTGCTCGCGTCCCATGCGCAGGTCCTGCTTCACCTTCAGCGCGACGTCAGCGGCCAGCTTGCGCGCGGCCTCAATCTCAGCCGGCGTGATGACCTTGGTCGTGGTGCGGGAGCTGGTGGAGACTGCTTCTACGCTGCGTTCTTCCGTCATTACTGGAGACATAATCTGGGCCTCGTTCCCTGGGTCGTGTTTCACTCATCGGCGATCTTCTGCCGCAACACGTCCCACGCTAGCAGCCTTCGCCGCCGCCCACTGTAAGACTTTTGTAATCGCCGGTTACGACCGTCCCACCCGGGTCTTAATGACACTTTCGTGTCGCTCTGGCCGCCTCATCCCTCCTATGGAACAATGCTCTCCAGGAGCATCGATGCCCGAAAGCCCGCTCGCGCCCTTTCGCCTGAGACCCTTCCGTCTGAAACCTTGGTTCAGCCCGCGCCCCTGGGGCCGCCGCAATCTCGAGCCCTGGTACTCCGCCGCCCAGGTCGGCACCAGCGGCCTCATCGGCGAGGCCTGGCTCACCGGCCCCCAATGTGTCGCTGAGACCGGCCAGTCTCTAGCAGGCCAGACCCTCGCCGCCATCACCGCCTCGCACCCCGCGCAGCTCCTCAGCGCAAATATCTCCAGCGCAGACCCCGCCTCGCCCCCCGAGTTCCCCCTCCTCATCAAGCTCCTCTTCCCTGCCGACAAGCTCTCCGTCCAGGTCCACCCCGACGACGCGCACGCCCAGGCCATGGGGCAGCCCCGCGGCAAAACCGAGTGCTGGTACGTCCTCTCCGCCGAACCGGGCGCCCACATCGCCCTCGGCTTCAATCCCGCCCTCAAACCCGAGCAGCTCACCCCCGCCTCCATCCGCGCCGCCATCGCCGCTGGCACCCTCGAAGACCTCCTCCACTGGCTCCCCGTCGCTCCCGGCGACATGGTCTTCGTCGACGCCGGCACCGTCCACGCCATCGGCCCCGGCATGGTCCTGCTTGAAACCCAGCAGACCTCCGACATCACATTCCGCATGTACGACTACGGCCGCCCGCGCGAACTCCACATCGACGACGCCCTCCGCGTCATGAAGATGCACACCGCCACCGGCAAGGTCGCACCGCAAAAACTCCGCGCCACCTCCGGCCTCGAGTTCACCCGCCTCATCCAGCAGCGCTACTTCACCGTCGACCGCTACGACCTCGCCGCCGGCTCCAAGGTCATCATCCCTACAGACAAAGTCGGATGCCTCGTGACGCTCACTGGCGCTGCGGCAGTCATCGGTGGTCCCGCAGGCGCCGTGGACGCGCTACCCGGCCACGCCATCATCCTGCCAGCCATCACCGGCGACATCACCGTCGCCTCCACCACCGGCGCCGCCTTCGTCCACTGCTTGGCGCCCTGAACAAACTGCCATCACCCTGAGCGGGCGCTCGGTCCTAAGTTGACTTCAATTGCGAATCGCACCGCTGAGGATCACGAGCCTCAGTCCGAATAATTAGTCTTTCCCGATACGCCCGTCCCTCCAATCGGGAATAATGGCTGGGACAACGGAGGAGTTATGGCAGGTGAACCAAACCTCACACGGCGTGAGGTAATGCAGTTGATCGCAGCAGGAGCCTCCATTCTGAGCGCGCAGTCCCTGCTCAGCCAGTCCGCGTCCGCTCAATCGGCAACGTCGCCGAAGTCAGAGCTGGCCGGCGAGTGGACCTTCTCGCTCGATGACGGCAACCATGGAATCGAGCAGCAGTGGTTCACCCGCGACCTCGCCGACCACATCCATCTGCCGGGCTCCACGGATCAGGCTGGCAAGGGCGCGCCTCTGCCCGACACAGTCGATAAATCGCAGGCCTCCGCGGCGAAGATCATCGATCCCGCCATCGCCGACAAGCACCTCGTCGGATTGAGCCGGCCGGTCGTCTACACCGGCCCCGCGTGGTACCAGCGCACCATCACCATCCCCGCAAACTGGCGGCAGAAGCAGCTCTCGCTCTTCCTCGAGCGGTGCCTGTGGCAGACCCAGGTCTGGATCGATGGCAGCGCCTTCGGCGCGCAGGACAGTCTCAGCGCGCCGCATGTCTACGATCTCGGCACTCTTGAGCCCGGCAAGCACCGTCTAACCATTCGCGTCGACAACTCCAACATCCACAGCTACACCGACAATACCCACGCTTATAGCGAGATGACCCAGACGGTTTGGAACGGCATCGTCGGAGACATCTCGCTCCGCGCCGTCGACCCCGTCTCCATCAAGGACATCCAGATTTACCCAGATCGCGCCCGGCACATCCTGCGTGTGCGCGCCACGGTGGCCAACAAAACCGGCCAGCCGCAATCCGGCACCCTCCGGCTGCGTTCCATTGCCGCCGGCGCCGCCCTCGAAGATCGCACAGTCAGATTTCAGGCAGCCGATCCCGAGACCAAAGTCGAAGCCGAACTCAAATTCACAGACCGCCTCGGCCACTGGGACGAGTTCTCTCCGACCCTGCATGACCTCACTGTGTCACTGAACAGCGGTCGCTACCGGGACCAGACCAGCGTTCGATTCGGCATCCGCGAGATCGGCGTGAACGGCACGCAGTTTGCCGTCAACGGCCGCACCACCTTCATGCGCGGCACGCACGATGCGGCGGCCTTCCCGCTTACCGGCTACCCCGCGATGGACGTTGCAAGTTGGCGCCACGTCTATCAGACCGTTCGTTCCTACGGACTGAACCACGTTCGTTACCACACCTACTGCCCACCCGCGGCGGCCTTCGTAGCCGCGGACGAAACCGGGATCATGCTCCAGGTGGAGTTGCCCGCCGGCACCGTCTTCGTCGGCACGCCGCGCGGCATTCCGGACCGCGACGCATTCTACGGCGCAGAGCTGGATCGCATCCTCGACACCTACGGAAACCATCCCTCTTTCTGTCTGCTCAGCCTCGGCAATGAGTTTCGCGGCGGCCAGCCTCAGCTCGATGCATGGACCAAGCAAGGGCGCGATAAAGATCCGCGTCATCTCTACACCAGCCTCAGCAACCCGGAGGCCGTGCGACGCTTCGACCAGGCGCAGTATGACCAGTACATGGTGGCGCACTCGGGCCGCGTCAACGGACAGCACGTATCACGGCGGATGGAAAGCGTCTTTGATCGCGTGCCGCCGGAGACGACCACGGACTATCGCGGCACTCTCGCAGGCATCACCGTTCCCGTGATGTCGCATGAGGTCGGCCAATGGAGCGTCTATCCCGACTACCGCGAGATTCCCGACTACAAGGGAGTTTTGAGGCCGCTCAACTTTGAGGCCTTCCGCGAGTCGCTCACCGGCAAAGGCATGCTCGATCAGTCCGAGAACTTGCTGCGCGCCTCCGGAACGCTCGCTGCCAACCTCTACCGCGAAGAGATCGAGCGCGCATTGCGCACGCCGGGCTTCGGCGGCTTCCAGTTGCTCGACCTGCATGACTACCCCGGCCAGGGCACCTCGCTGGTCGGCATCCTGAACGTCTTCTGGAACTCCAAGGGCCTCATCACGCCGGAAGCGCACAGGCGCTACTGCTCCGATGTTGTTCCGCTCGCCCGCCTCAAGTCCTATGTATGGCAGTCACAGGACACCTTCACCGGCAGTCTCGATATTGCCAACTACTCCAAAGGCGACCTGCGCGACGTCACTCCGTACTGGATCTTGCGCGACAGCAAAGGCGCGAAGATCGCCGGAGAGAAGTTTTCGAAGACGACCATCGCACAGGGCGGTCTGCAGACCATCGGTGACTTCCACGCCGATTTGCATAGCGTTACGGCGCCGCAGAAGCTAACTCTCGAAACCGGAATCGACTCCACGCAGATCTCGAACAGCTGGGACCTCTGGGTCTACCCCACTGCTGCCCCCGATAAATCCGATGCACCCGATCCTTCCGTGGTCTTCAGCGAAGCGCCGGCGGACGCGATCCAGCAAGCCGCTGCCGGTCACACAGTTATCCTTCTCGGCGCGGGCCATCTCAAGGACCCTGAGCCGATCCGCTATCCCACGCCGTTCTGGAACACCATCATGTTCCGCACCCAGCCCAAATCCATGGGTCTGCTCTGCGACCCGCACCATCCTGCCCTCGCCCACTTCCCCACCGAGTCGTACTCCACCTGGCAGTGGTGGGACCTGGTCTCCAACCATACCAACGCCGCGCGCCTGAACTGGACCGATCACCCGTACCGGCCCATCGTTCAGGTGGTCGACCATGCGCCCCGCAACGACAAGCTCGGAGTGATCTTCGAATTCAAAGTCGGGTCCGGGAAGATGCTGATCTCAACCCTCGATCTCAGCACAGATTTGGATCGTCGCTTCGTGGCGCAACAGCTGCGCCGCAGCCTCGCTGCGTACGCCGCTTCCCCTGCCTTCGCTCCGGCAACCGCGGCAACCGAGGAACAACTCAGCAGCTTATTTCAATAGTCTGTTTTCAAGTCTATGACCCGGCGGCGCATCACCCTCATCTCTGGTGGGTCGGCAATCTTCTCTGTCAACCCCCTCCATCGCTCATCTCATTCAATCGAATGAAGATAATCCGCAAAATAGTTGGCATAACAGTTTCCCTCCACTCGGTACAATAGATACAGAGATCACAGAAGGCCCGGCCATTGCGCCGGGCCTTTCGCATTTAACTCAATCCGCTAACTCCTTTGTTTTCAAACAAGAGTTTTAAGCCGTTTGTTTTCTATCAACTAGAAATTTCTATAGGGGAGGGGTACCACATGCTCGACATCCACGAACCAGAAATCAACGACTTACCCGCCTTCATGCCCGAGGACATCGCCGAAGCCATCTCCGACACCTCGCCCCAGCCCACCGCCCAGCAGTGCTTCCATCAGATCACCGCCGGCCATCGCTGCGGTGCCCTCGCCCTGCGCGGCGAGTACTTCTGCCGCCACCACCTCAAGGTCGCCCGCGTCATCGTCCCCGCCAACTCGCCCTTCGAGATGCCAGCCATCACCGACCGCGACTCCCTCCGCGCCGCGCTCCTCGAAATCTCCGCCCGCGTCGCCGCCAACTCCCTCGACTGCCGCCGCGCCGGCATCGTCCTCTACTCCCTGCAGATCGTCGCGACCACCTTCCCGCCCCTCCCCCGCCCCAGACCCGAACCCCGATCCTGTGCCTCTGACACCTCAGCATCCTCGCCTTCGGGCACCTGGGAAAGGCCGTCCCCCGGCGCCGAGGCCTGGGCCCGCATCTTCCTCGCCCGCACCGAAGCCGCCCGCACCGGCGCCCCCGATCCATTCGATCTCCCGGCCGCACCAGCCGCGCCCGTTACGCAGCAAGGAGCAGTTCCGATCCCACCATCCTTCGCACGCACAAGCGCACACACCAGCCAGCAGGAACCCGCAGTCATCCCCGTCATCCGCGCCTGCGCGATCGAACCTTGCACCCCTGAACCTCATGCCTCAACTATCATGGAGACCACCATGAGAATCCTGCCGAGAAAGCTCTCCAACGCCTCCCTGCCCACCGCCTCCCTGCTCTGCGCATCGCTGATCACCGCCGCTGCCTTCGCACCTGCTCTGGCCCAGGCATCGGCCCAAACTCCGGCTCCGTCTGCGCACACCACAGCACACGCGACAGCCACGCACAGCCCGGCCGCGAGCCACGCGGGCGCGGCAACTCACACCGGCGCTGCCACTCCAGCCGGCGGCTGCATCACCCTCCCTGACGACATCTCGCCGAAGATTCCTGCGGTGCCTGCCGGCTCACCCTGCCCCAAGGCGCTGTTTACCGTCACGGTGCCGCCGCCGGCCACGGTAACTTACGTCTCGCCGCTGGAGCCGGACATCGCCAAGATCCTGGGTCTCGAGCCGAACAGCTTTACCCTCGGCTATATCGACACCAGCGTCGGCACGGGCGCGCCGGCCGGGCCGCACAAGTACTACACCGTGAAGTACACCGGCTACCTGCCCGACGGCACGGTCTTCGACTCCTCCTACAAGCACGACGAGACCGCCGACGGCCTGAGCTTCCAGATCGGCGCGCACCGCGTGATCCCGGGCTGGGACAACGGCTTCGCCGGCATGCACATCGGTGGCAAGCGCCGGCTCTTTATCCCCTATCCGCTGGCCTACGGCGCGCAGGGCCAGCCGCCGACCATCCCCGCGCACACCGACCTGATCTTCGACATGGAGCTGGTGAGCCAGAGCGACGAGGCGCCCGCGCCGAAGACGCCGTCCGCAGGCCAGATACAGCCGGGCAGCATACAGGGCGGTGTCGGCAATGCTCCGCGGGTCGTCCGAGCGGTTCCACCACCTGCAAGCAGCGCACCTGCGACTCCGCCGCCAGACCGTCTGCTGCCGCCAGCAGCAACTGCACCTGCGGCTCCTGCAACTGCGCAGCCTGCCACGCCACCGGCGACACAGAGCAAGTAGCAATCTAAGGTCCGCGCTCGCATCCACCTGCGGGCGCGGACCATCTAAAGCCTGCCCATGCACAAGATCCGCCCACTCTTCCCCTACCTCCGCCGCTACTGGAAGCACTTCGCCTGGGGCGGGCTGGCGGTGGTCGCGTACAACGTCATCCGCGTGCTGCTGCCGCTGATCGTCGGCCATGCGGTGGACGACATGCAGCACAACGGCATCACGGAGTCGCGCATCGCGTACCACGCACTGCGGCTGTTTGGCGTGGCCGCGCTGGCCGGCATCTTCCTCTACATCACGCGCCAGGTGATCATCGGCGCGTCGCGCGAGATCGAGTTCGACCTGCGAAACGACATGTTCCAGAATCTCGAGCGCCAGTCGGCGGGCTACTACCACACGCACCGCACCGGCGACATCATGGCGCGCACCACCAACGACCTCAACGCTGTGCGCCAGCTGCTGGGCCCGGCGATCATGTACTCGGCCAACTGCCTGGTGTTCACGGCGGCGGCGCTGCCGTTCATGATCCGCATCAGCCCCCGGCTGACGCTGTGCGCGGTGGGCCCGCTGCCGCTGGCGTCGGTGCTGGTGCAGGCCTTCGGGCAGAGGATCCATCGCCGGTTTGAGCGGATTCAGGCACAGTTCTCCGACATCTCCGCGCAGGCGCAGGAGAACTTCTCCGGCGCGCGGCTGATCCGCGCGTTCGCGCAGGAGGACGCCGAGATCGCCCGCTTTGAGACCGCCAATCGCGAGTACATTGCGCGCTCACTGCACCTGGTGCGTCTGATGGCGATGCTGTGGCCGTCGCTGGAGGTGGTGCTGGGCTTCGGCGCGGTGATCGCTCTGCTGGTGGGCGGGCATATGGTGGTGACGCATCGCATCTCGGTGGGCGAGTTCGCGGCGTTCAACATTTACATCGTGCAGATGTTCTGGCCAATGATTGCGCTGGGCTACGTGGTGAACCTGTTTGAGCGCGGCACGGCCTCGGTGCTGCGCATCGATGAGTTGCTGAAGCAGAGGCCGGAGATCGCCGACGCAGAGGGAGCGCAGGTGCGGCCGATCGCGGGAGCGATCAGCTTCCGCAATCTGAGCTTCGCGTATCCGGCTGGCGGGGCCGGCGGAGCGAAAGGACCCGGCGCAGCAAAAGGACCTGAAGTTCTGCACAATATCTCGCTTGAGATTCCGGCCGGTTCGTCGCTGGCGATCGTGGGGCCAACCGGGTCGGGCAAGTCGACGCTGGTCGCGCTGATCCCGCGGCTGCACGACGCGGCGGAGGGCGCGGTGCTGATCGACGGCGCTCCGATCCGTGAACATAAGCTGGAAGAGCTGCGGCGGAATATCGGCTTTGTGCCGCAGGAGACATTTCTGTTCTCGTCGACAATCGCGGAGAACATCGCGTTCGGGCGCCCGGAGGCGGCGGCGCCGGAGATACTGGAGGCAGCGACGACCGCGCATATCGCCGACGAGATTCTCGAGTTTCCGCGCGGGTTTGAGACGACGGTGGGCGAGCGCGGGATCACACTCTCCGGCGGCCAGAAGCAGCGGACGGCGATTGCGAGAGCGCTGGTGCGCGACCCACGCATCCTGATTCTGGATGACGCGCTGGCGTCGGTGGATACGTACACGGAGGAGAAGATCCTCTCCGGGCTGCGCGAGGCCATGCACGGGCGGACGACGATCTTTATCTCCCACCGCATCTCGACGGCACGCAACGCCGACCAGATCGCGGTGCTGGTGGGCGGGCGGATCGCTGAGCTGGGCACGCACGACGAGCTGATCGCGCGCGATGGCTTCTACACCGCGCTGGCGGAGAAGCAGCAGCTGGAAGAAGAGCTGGCCGTGACCACATAGGTGGCGGCGACGGCGTCCAAGATAGAAGTGATGCACGCGACGACGACTCTGCTGGCGTTGATGCTGCTTGCGGCGACTGGTCTTGCGCAGGATGCGGCAGACCGGCCGCTGCCCGACATTCCCGCGCTGATGCACGACGTCGAGGCCAACCAGCGCAAGGCCGAGGCGGTGGAGAAGGACTACATCGACCACTCGGTGATCACCGAGCAGCAACTGGACTCGCATGGCAACGTGAAGAAGACCGAGGTCGTTGAGGCCGACAACTTCTGGCTGGACGGCGTGCCTGTGACGCGCGTGGTCAAGAAGGACGGAAAGCCCCTGAGCGCGGACGAGTTGGCCAAGGAAGACAAGAAGAACGATGACGTGGCGGCACAGGCGCGTGAGCGGCGGGCGAAAGCGGACTCAAGCGGCAAGGACACTGACCCGCGTGGCGAGGACGAGGTCACGGTCTCACGCCTGCTGGAGCTGGGCGCGTTTACCAACCCGCGGCGGGTGCAGATGAACGGGCGCGACACGATTGCGGTCGACTTCGCGGGCGATCCCAAGGCGAAGACACGAAACCGCCTCGAAGGCATGATCCGCGATCTGACGGGAACGGCGTGGATCGACGAGCGGGACCGGATGCTGGTGCGGGTGGAAGGCCGCTTCGCGGATACGTTCAAGGTGGGCGGGGGGCTGGTGGCGAATATCCGCAGCGGCACACACTTCACGGCGCAGATGACGAAGATTAACGATGAGGTGTGGCTGCCGGCGGCGATCGACGCGGAGGGCGCGGCCCGTGTGCTGCTGTTCTGGAGCTTTGACGGGCGAGCGCACGTGGGCTACTCGGACTATCGCAAGTTCTATGCGACATCGACGGTGCTGCCGGCAGTTTCGGTACAGACGCCCGCCGGCGCGCCGGGCACCGCCACGCCTCAACCGGGTCCCTGATTGGACTGGGGGGCTTAACTGCGTAGAGGGACAGCCGCAGCTGTCCCTCGCGCGAATCCTGATTAAGAGCCGGGCGCAGGAATCAGCCCGGGTTGAAATGATTAAACGACTGAAGGATTAGAGAGGCTGAACGTCGGAAGCCTGCCAGCCCTTCGGTCCCTTGACCACGTTGAACTGAACCGCCTGGCCCTCTTGGAGGCTCTTGAAGCCGTTCGAATTAATCGCCGAGTAGTGCACGAACACGTCCTCGCCGTTCTGACGGCTGATGAAGCCAAACCCCTTGGCATCGTTAAACCACTTCACTGTTCCCTGTTCCATTGTGTTGATTTCCTTAGTACTGATGAATGTGCCGCGTGGAACAAATCGGGTTGACAATCGAAGATTGCCGGGAAAACCAATCTGTTTCAAACGATGGGTGAAGGTTAGCACAGTTGGCAAGAAAAACGAACAAAAATTGCCAACATGTCAAATTGCATCACATATTGTGCATTTTGGGACCCAATCCGGGCCGAAACCGGGGGGCGGGACTGGCTGCAGGCTTTCGCACGCCGGTTCTCAGACTCCGGGCAGATGGCTGTGAACGATGGCCTCGGCCTCGGCGAGCACCTGTTCGAGGGTCATGGCGGTGGAGTCGATGATGACGGCATCGTCGGCGGCGCGCAGGGGCGATTGCGCACGGGTGCGGTCGCGGCGGTCGCGCTCGCGCAGCTCTTCAATCACCGCCTGGCGCGCGTGCTGCTCCTCTTCGGTGGGCTGCGGCGCGATCGGCTGCGGCTTTTCGCCCAGCGGAGACTGGCGGAAGCGGCGGTTACCGCGCACCTCGGGGGCGGCATCGAGAAAGATCTTGACCTCGGCATCGGGAAAGACCTCGGTGCCGATGTCGCGGCCTTCCATGACGACGCCGCCGGCCGCGCCCAGCTCGCGCTGGTGCTCGACCATCCAGGCGCGTATGCCGGGATGGACGGAGACGCGGGAGGCTGCGGAGGTGACGTCGGCCTCGCGGATGCGGCGGGAGACATCGAAGCCATCGAGCAGGACGCGGTTGCCGTCCGGCTGCGGCTCGAGCTGGATGCGAGTCTCCTCGGCAACGGCGAGCAGCGCGGGCCCATCGCCGAAGTCAATGTCGTTCTCGATCGCCTTGAGGGCGAGGGCGCGGTACATGGCGCCGGTCTCCAGATTGAGGAAGCCGAAGCGCCGCGCGAGATGCGCGGCCAGGGTGCTCTTGCCGGCCCCGGCGGGGCCATCGATTGCGATGACCGGGCGGGCGCGCCTCGGCGTCCGTGCCTGCGTGCTCTCGCCGCTCATGCCTGTGGATCACTCCGGCGCGGTTTTGGCCCACGACCAGGCGAGGGCTTGCCGAATGGCCTTTTTGCGCCGCCGAAGCTCTTGCCGCCGAACTTCTTTCCGGCGCCGCCACTCGAGCGACCGGGACCTTCGCCACGCGGCCTGCCGGCAAACGGCTTGCTGCCAAACGACTTTCCGCTAGGCCGAGAGAATGGCTTCTTCCCGGCAAAGCCGCCGGGGCCGCTGCTGGTGCGGCCTTCAGCACGGTCGCCCGATTCCGTCCGTCTGGCGAAGGGCTTCGGTTTGCCGAATGGCTTGGGCTTGAACTCACGGTCGCGCGAGGAGGACTCTCCGCGAGGCGCGAAACGTGCGGTGCTGCCGAATGGCTTGCGAGTGGTTGGCCTGTCGCCGCCACGGTCGAAGGGCTTGCGTGGCGGACGCGAGTCGCTGGAGCGGTCGAAGGGCTTGCGCGGCGGACGCGAGTCGCTGGAGCGGTCGAAGGGCTTGCGTGGCGGACGATCTTCTGCCGAACGGCTGAAGGGCTTGCGTGGCGGACGACTGTCGCTGGTGCGATCGAATGACTTGCGGGGCGGGCGGCTGTCGCTGGAGCGGTCGAAGGGTTTGCGCGGCGGACGACTGTCGCTGGTGCGATCGAATGACTTGCGGGGCGGGCGATCTTCAGCAGAACGGCTGAAGGGCTTGCGAGGCGCGCGGCTGTCCGTGGAGCGGTCGAAGGGCTTACGGGCCGGACGATCTTCTGCGGAACGGCTGAAGGGCTTGCGTGGCGCAGGCCTGTCGCCTCGATCGAATGGCTTACGGGCCGGACGCGAGTCGCTGCCCTCGCGTTTCACAAACGGACGCCGCTCGCGATCCGGCTTTCCATCCAATCGTTCCGGGCGCACAAACCGCGGCCTGCCCTCACCCGCCGATCCCTCCGCCGGTTTGAAGCCACGAGCTCCGCCGGAGGGACGCGCACTCTTGCCATCGCGAAACGGCGGTCTCGCTCTTGGATCGCGCGGCGTAAACGATCGCTTTTCGCCGAAGGGCTTGCGGGCTTCGCCCAATGGTTTGCGCGCGGGCTTGGCCTTGGCGAGATCTTTTGTTGCAGGCTTGCGGCGGGGCACAAACTTCGCGATCCGGGGAGCGGAATCGGCCGCATCCCCCGATGCTGTGCTGCTCTCGTCGGCTGTTGGCTCGGCGGCGTCCGGCTGCTCTTCGGTCGCGGCGTGCGTGATCGCGATCTCTGGCTCTGCGAGGGAGGCTGCAACTTCGACCGGCGCTTCTTCGGTGAGAAATGCGGGCACATCGCCGGCGACGTGCAGGACGGTCTTGCCCTCGATGGCGACGGTATCCAACTCCCGCGCGGAGAGCAGCGCATGCAGCACATCGCGGACGCGGGAGCGGGCTGCGAGCGGCGAGAGGAAGCTCTCGATCTCGTCCTCGCCGGCGACGATGGCCTGGCCGAGGTAGAGCGAGATCAGCGTGGAGAGCGCGGTGGGCAGGCCGGCGTTGGCGCCAGCCTTGATCTGCTTGGTGAGGCGCGTGCCGGCCAGCTCCCAGAGTGTTGCACGCCCATCGACCTGGAGCATGGGCAGGACGCGGAGGTGCATCCAGAGCTCGCCGAGCGCGCGCAGGACGGCGCCTTCGGTGACCTCCTTGCCGAGCTCGGTGGCGAGATCGTAGGAGGAGAGCGACCCGCGCTTTGCGAGCGCCTCGTAGGTTGCTATGGCGAGATGGGATACCTTCGTCGGGCCGGCGGCCTGGGGCGGCTGCTTCCAGGCCTTGTCACCGCGCAGGGTAAAGACGTAGGAGAAGATCTGCGCGGAGACGATGAAGTCGGGCGCATCGCCGGCCTGGCCGATGACCGAGCCGATGCCGAGCAGGTTCAACGGCACTGCAAGGCCTTCCGCGATGAGCCGGGCGAGGAGTTCGCGGGCCTGCGTAGTTTCTGCCAGGGTTGGCGTTGGATTAGGCGCGCCGAGCACGGCCTCGACGAAGGAGGGCGCTGGCGCGGCGATCTGCGGACGGGGCGCGAAGAGCACCAGGCCGGTGGCGTTGAGGAAGCTGCGCGCATTCTCGATGGTGAGCAGCGCTTCGCCCTGCTGGTGCCACTGCTTCAGCCGCGCGTCCTGGAGCCGCGCGGCGGCTGAAGATAGGTTGTTGTCCGGGAGATTCAAGATGAAGATGCCTTCCTGCAATGGCGCGACGAGCTTCGGCGTTTGCAGTCCTGCAAACCTCCGCACGCAATAAGATCCACGCTGACTCGCGCTTGTTTTTGAAAATCTAAATGCGCTGAAACGCGCGCTGTATGTCTCTATGAGAATACCGCAATGCGATGGGCCGGCCATGCGGGCAGCTGGTGGGATGCTCGGTTTTGGCCAGCTCCTGGAGCAGCCAGTCGATCTTGGCGGCCTCAAGCGGCATGTTCACCTTGATGGCGGCGTGGCAGGCGATGGAGGCGGCGATGCGGCGACGGCGGGCCTCGGCGTTCTCCGCCTGCTGCTCGCGCTCAGGGACGGCGAGGACTTCTTCAAGCATGCGCTCGAGCTCGCGGCCTTCGAGGCCGACGGGCGCCGCCTTGATGGCAAGGGTGCGCGGGCCGAAGGGTTCGGCCTCGAAGCCGTTGCGGTCCAGCTCGTCGGCGATCTCGGCGAAGCGAACCATCTGGTCCGGCTGGAGGTCGACGAGGACGGGCATCAGCAGGCGCTGGCGCTGAACTTGCTCGACTTCGCGGTCGCGCAGAATCTTCTCAAAGAGCACACGCTCGTGGGCGACGTGCTGGTCAATGATCCAGAGGCCCTCGTCGTTGGCGGCGAGGATGAAGGAGTCCCGGAGCTGACCGAGCGACCGGAGCGTGCCGAGGGCATTGAGCGTCTCGGCGGGTGAGTCGGGTGCGAATGGAGTCTCGCCAGCTGAAGCGAGGCCGCTTTTTTGCGCCCCAGTGGCCCCGTTGTTCGCATCTTCGTAGCCGACGGCGATGCCGTTGCCGGAGAAGGCGAAGCGGCCAGGCGATTCAGGCACGGCTGGGGTGTGCAGAGCGAATGCCTCTGCATCGGCGGCGCTCGGGGCGCCGTCGGATTCGGGCGGTTGTTGATCTTGAAGAGAACCCGCGCGCGGGGAAAAGACAGGGGCGTCGGGCGCACCCGGCATCGGGCTAACGTCGATCAGCAGCGACGCGCTGGCGGTTGCGGCGCCGGTGAGCGCAGCAGTAAAGCTGGCCGCGGGCCGCGCTGCCATCAGCGTGGTGCGCACGGTGTCGCGGATGAAGTCGTGCACGAAGGCCGACTGGCGGAAGCGGACTTCAGTCTTGGCGGGATGGACGTTGACGTCGACCTCGTGCGGCGGCATCTCCAGGAAGAGCAGGACGACAGGAAAGGACGTGGGCGGAATGACGTTGCGGTAGGCTTCGCTGAGCGCGTGCAACACCACGCGGTCGCGTACCAGGCGGTGGTTGACGAAGACGTAGACAGAGTTGCGGTTGAGCTTCTGCAGCTCGGGTTTGGAGACGAAGCCAGAGATGCGCAGCGCGCCGGGGTTGGGCGGCGCGTAGTCGGGCTCGCGCTTCCAGGGCGGCGGTTCCGGGATGCCGGCGCGGGCGAAGTCGGTCTCGGCGGCGGTGGGCAGCATCAGCGCGGCGGTCTCGCGTCCGAAGATCTGGTAGAAGCGGTCGCCCGCGGTGGCCACGCTGGGGGCGGTCAACAGGGCCTGGGTCGCGGAGTGCAGCTCGAAGTGGCGGTCGGGATGGGCGAGCGCGTAGTGGGTGACCAGCGCGGCAATATGCGCCAGCTCGGTCTGCTCGGACTTGAGAAATTTGCGGCGCGCGGGCGTGTTGTAGAACAGGTCGCGGACCGCGATGGTGGCGCCGGGCGGCATGCCGGCATCTTCGACGCGGAGGATCTTGCCGCCGGCGATCTCGACGGTTGTTCCGGCTGGGTCTTCCTGGGCGCGGGTCTCGAGGGTCAGGCGCGAGACGCTGGCGATCGAGGGCAGGGCCTCGCCACGGAAGCCGAGGGTGCGCATCTCGAGCAGATCGTCGGAGGTGCGGAGCTTGGAGGTGGCGTGGCGCTCGAAGGCGAGCAGGGCATCGTCGCGCACCATGCCGCAGCCGTTGTCCACGATGCGGATGAGCTTGCGGCCGCCGCCCTCGACCTCGACGCGGATGCGGGTCGCGCCGGCGTCGAGCGAGTTCTCCAGTAGCTCCTTGACGACGGATGCAGGGCGCTCGACGACCTCGCCGGCGGCGATCTGATTGGCCACCTGGTCGGACAAGATGCGGATGCGTCCCATGGGTCGATTCTATGGCCGCGCATAGCGAGGAAAACCCGCCGCGACGCATGGAGCCCGGACGCGCCCGGACTATTCAGCGAACTTCAAGGTCGAGTGTCAGCGAATCTCAAGGACGAGTGAAAGTGATTGGAAGGTCGGCTGCAAAGGGCTGCATAGTCTAGCGAGACCGCGCCCAATCCGCGCCCAAAACGTACGCCAATTGCACATTTCATTTGGCCCTGAGATTGCATTCTCAAGGTTGTTGAGATTTCTGGGAGGCCGCCCGTGTGGGCGGCCATTTTTTGCCCAGCTACTTGGGGTTGGAGAAGTCCACCTTTGGCGCCTCGCGCGAGCTCTGGTCGGCGCTGTAGTAGACGTTCTTCACGTGATAGCCCGAGATGTTGGCCCAGATGCTGTTGGGGAACTGCTGGATGTAGACGTTGTAGTCGTTGACGGCCGCGTTGTAGCGCGTGCGCGAGACGGCGATGCGGTTCTCAGTGCCGGCCAGCTCGTCTTCCAGACGCATGAACTGGTCGTTGCTTTTGAGCTGCGGATAGTTCTCCTGCAGGCGCGTCAGCGGCAGCAGGGCCACGCTGAGGCGGTCGTTGGCGGCCAGCTTCTCATCGGGCGTCTGCGCGGTCATCAGGCCGGCGCGGGCGTTGGCGATGTTAGTGAGGATGGTCTCCTCGACGTTGGCGTAGCCCTTTACGGACGCGACGAGGTTGGGAATCAGGTCAGCCCGCCGTTGCAGGTCCACATCAATGTTGGAGAATGCCTGGTCGACGGCCGCGCTCTTCTGCACCATGGTGTTCTTCGCCGTTACGTAGCTGCCAAAGGAGAGGACCACCAGCAGCAGAATCAACCCCAAAACTCCCAGCACTGCCCATAATGCCTTCATCGTTCCTCTTTCCCGGCATTTCCGCCGCCTGTCAGCAATACGCCAATTTACCGTTCTCTGGTTCCATCCCAGACTATGGTCTCAAAAATCGCCGCTGGCTCCGCCGCCGCCAGAGCCGCCACCGAATCCCATCCCGCCATCCCCACCACCTCCAAATCCACCGCCGCCTCGGCCACCGCCGCCGCCGAGCATGTTGAAGAGCAGGAAGAAGAGCAGCCCCGCATGGCCGCTGCGGATGAGCGCGCCGATTACGAAGATGATAACGACGGCAAAGAGGAACGCCGGAATTGGACTGACGTGTACCTGCGCCTGGGGCTGGGTGTCGACCTGCTGGGCGGGCGCTGCCTCGGTAGCCAGGGTGACGCCGGCATCGGCCGCGATGTCCTGCGAGAGCTCGTTGACGCCGAGCGTGATGGCCTGGTCGTAGTTGCCGCTGTGCAGGTCCGGCTGCATATCGCGGCCGATGTCGCCGACCTTGGCGTCGTTGAGGATGCCTTCGAGCCCGTAGCCGACCTCGATCCGGTACTTGCGCGGATTGAGCGAGATGATGAGCAGCAGACCGCGGTCGGTGGCTTTATCGCCGACCTTCCACTTTTCCTCAAGCGCAGTCGCGAACTCTTCGATCGACGGCTGCGTGCCGGACTTGTCGGCATCGATCGACTTAAGGGTGACGACCTCAATGCGGGCGTTGGCCTTGAGGTTCAGCTGCGTAAGCAGGTCTTCAATATTTGCGGAGGTCTGCGCGGAGAGGATGCCGGCGAAGTCCTCAACATGGGTGTCGGGGTGCGCAGGCAGGCCGTCGACGGTCTCCGCGCGCAGTCCGCAGGAGACCGCCAGGAGAACGAAACACCATAGCCACCGCAACGCGCGCGTCATCGCAACTGATTCTACGCTTGCCCCGGGGCGCAGTTCCGGCGCACATTTCACATCTCACACACGCGCAAGGAGACCACGCGGGAATGGGGCACCCATGCGCCATCGCATGGTTTGCCGGCGAAAGCAAAAGGGAGGGCCGTTGGGCCCTCCCTTCGTCGCGATTGCGAACTCTTCTCTAGTGGGCAGTGTTGCTGGCTGAGGTGGGATTGGGCCGCTGCGGACGCGGTGGCAGAGCGATGCCTTCATCCGTGGCGGTTTTTGCGATCATCCCGATGTGCTCACGCATCATGCCCAAGGCCTTGATTGTCTCGGACTGGAGGTCGGGATCGACAGCGACGGACGCCTCCATGCGGAAGTTGTGCACGTCCTCCCAATGGGTGCGGGCGAGGTAGGTGACGTACTCCGTATCGAAGTCTTTGCCGCTGAGGCCGTTCAGCTTGTCGTACTCCGCCTGCTGCTCCTTGTTGACCTTCTTGGGTAGCAGGACGCCCATGGAGTCCGCTACGGTGCCCAGGTCTTTGCCCATCTGAGTATGGTCGTCGACCATCTTCTGCGCCAGCTCCTTGACCTGAGGACTGCCCTTCCCGGTTGCGAGGGTGCCGATCTTCACATCGGCGAGACTGCCCTCCGCGGCGGTGCGGAGAAACTGCTTATCCAGGATCTGCTGGCCGTTCTGTCCCGGCGCACCGAGTGAGTCCCGCATGGAGGCGGGCTGATTGTTGGCCTGCGGGTTGGTAGTGGGCGTGGTCCCCGGAGCGCGTTCGACGTCATTCATCTGCGGCCCCGGCGCCTGCATTCCGCCATTGGCGTTCGGATCCAACTGCGCCATTGTCATGCGGGGCAGCGTTATCCCCGCCATCATCACGACTACAACTCCCATCACCCTTACATTCATTGGCCTTGACCTCACACTGTGCCTTCGCACCGCTGTTAGTTAGGTGCCGGAAATCGCTGCCGGGGCTGCCTGATGCGCAACTCCGGTCCGGCACTCCTTTTCTGGAGGGTTATCCTATGCCTAGATATCGAGAACTCGCAAATCCTTTCCCCCGGCCTGGCTTCTTGCCGGTAATCCCGCAGCGAAATACCCCATTCCACAGGACCGAGATGCCTTCCACGATTTCAGCCGGAGAGTCCAGTCTCCCCACGCAGCCCGTTGCAGTGCCGGCAGCCCGGCGCGAGCCGACCCCCACGACCCTGCACGGCATTACGCTTCAGGACGACTACCGCTGGCTGCGCGAGAAGGATTCGCCGGAGGTGATTGCGCACCTGAATGCCGAAAATGCGTGGACTGCTGCGGCGATGGCGCCCACGGCGGAGTTGCAGAAGAAGCTCTACGACGAGATGCTCTCGCACATCAAGGAGACCGACGAGAGCGTGCCGTACCGGATGGGCGGATGGTTCTACTCGACGCGCACGGTGGAAGGGAGCCAGTATGCGATCCACTGCAGGCGCGCGGCGGCGGACGCGGACCTGAACTCTCCGTTCGATGCGACGCAGCCGGAGCAGGTGATTCTGGACGTAAACCAGCTGGCCGTGGGCAAGCCCTTTATGGCTGTCGGCTCGATGGCTGTCTCGCCGGATGGCAACCTGCTGGCTTACACCACGGACGCGACCGGCTTCCGCCAGTACACGCTGCACCTTCGCGATCTGAGGACGATGGCGGACCTGGCGGATACGGCGGAGCGGGTTGGATCACTCGCGTGGGCCGCGGACTCGCGCACGCTGTTCTACTCCACCGAGGATGAGACCACCAAGCGGCAAGACCGGATCTTCCGCCACACGCTGGGCACGGCGGTGGCAGACGATGCGCTGGTGCTGCATGAAGAGGATGAGCGTTTCAACATTGGCATTGGCCGCACGCGCGACAGCCAGTATTTGATGATCGAAGCCGGCAGCCACACCACGAACGAATATCGCTTCCTCTCCACAGTTGAGCCGACGGGCGAGTTCCGCCTGATCGCGCCGCGCGTCGATGACCAGGAATATTACCCGTCCCATCGGGACGGCGTCTTCTTCATCCGCACGAACGATGTGGGCAAAAACTTCCGCGTGGTCACCGCGCCGGTCGCTTCACCTGGCCGCGAAAATTGGACAGAGCTGATTGCGCTCGATCCTTTGCATCCGCTGGAGGACCTCGACCTGTTCCAGAGCTTCGCGGTCGCGACGCGGCTGAAGCTGGGTCTGCCTGTGATGGAGGTGCTGTGCTTCCGCGCGGATGCGGACTCACCAACTTTTGAGACGCCGGTCGAGATCGCGTTCCCAGAACCGGCGTACACGGCGTCGCCGCACGTGAACCGGAACTTCAACGCGGACACCTGGCGCTACAGCTACCAGTCGCTGGTCTCGCCGGCCTCGGTGTATGCGTATAACGTGTCGCGCGCGGAGTTCGAGGCGCCGATCGGCGCATCGAAGCTGCTGAAGCAGCAGGAGGTGCCGGGCGGCTTCGATCCGGCGCAGTATGGGTCGGAGCGCATCTGGATCGACGCGCCGCTGGGCGATGCGCCAGGCGCGCATGTCGAGGACGCGCCTACATCTGATCCCGTGAAGACCATTCCGATTCCGGTATCAATCGTCTACCGCCGCGACCTGTTTCATCGCGATGCGACCAACCCGCTGTATGTCTATGGCTACGGGTCGTATGGATATCCTTTGCCGCTGGGGTTCTCGCCGTCCCGGCTCTCATTGCTGGACCGCGGCGTGGTGTTGGCCTATGCGCATATCCGCGGCGGCGGCGAGCTGGGCGACAGCTGGCATGATGCAGGCAAGATGGCCGCAAAGCGCAACACCTTCACCGACTTCATCGCCGCGACGGAGGCACTGACTGCGCGCGGATATGGCGATCCGGTACGCGTGGCCATCGAAGGCGGATCAGCGGGCGGCCTGCTGATGGGCGCGGTCGTCAACATCGCCGCGCAGACCGGCAGGCCGCGGCTCTTCCGTGTGGTGCTGTCGCACGTGCCGTTCGTGGACATCATGAACACCATGCTCGACGCATCGCTGCCGCTGACGGTTGCGGAATATGAGGAGTGGGGCAATCCCAATGAGCCCGCGGCGTTCAAAAAGATGTTGAGCTATTCGCCGTATGACAATCTCGAGGCGCTGGCGGGCAAGCCGCTGCCGGCGATGCTGGTGAAGACCAGCCTGAACGACTCACAGGTGATGTACTGGGAGCCGGCGAAGTATGTTGCAAAGCTGCGGACGATCAAGACCGATGCGACGCCGCTGCTGCTGCACATCAACATGGACGCCGGCCACGGCGGAGCCTCCGGCCGCTACGACTATCTGAAAGAGATTGCGTTCGATTACGCGTTTCTGCTGAGGGAGCTTGCGGTGGTCAAGGTCTCTTAGCGTTTGATTCAACCGGCAGTAGTCTCTTCTTCGATCCTGTCGCCCTCACCCGGCGCGAGGAAGAGGTTGGTCTCCAGGCCATGCTGGCGGGTGTAGAGGTCGTAGTAGCGGCCGCCCAGCCGGTAGAGCGACTCGTGCGTGCCGCGTTCGAGGATCAGTCCGCCCTCAATCACAAGGATCTGGTCGGCGCGGCGGATGGTGGAGAGCCGGTGCGCGATGACGAAGGTGGTGCGGCCCTTCATCAGGAAGTTGAGGCCGGTCTGGATCATGGCCTCGGACTCGGAGTCGAGCGAGCTGGTGGCCTCGTCGAGGATGAGGATGCGCGGGTCGGCGAGGATGGCGCGCGCGATCGAGATACGCTGACGCTGGCCGCCGGAGAGCTTGACGCCGCGCTCGCCGACGATGGTGTCGTAGCCCTCGGCAAATTTCTCCGCGAACTCGTCCACACGCGCGATGCGACAGGCCTCGAGAAGCTGCGCATCGGTTGCATCGGGCCGGGAGAAGCGCACATTCTCGCGGATGGTGCCATCGAACAGGAAGGTCTCCTGCAGCACGACTCCGAGCTGTTCGCGGTAGCTGGAGAGACGCACGGTTGAGAGATCGATGCCATCGACCAGCACGCGTCCTTCGGTCGCAGTGTGAAAGGCGCAGATGAGGCTGATAATGGTCGACTTGCCCGAGCCTGAGGACCCGACCAGAGCGGTCACAGTGCCCGGCTTCGATTCAAAGCTGATGCCGTGCAGCACCGGCTTGCCCTTCTCGTATTCGAAGATGACATCCTCAAACGCGACGTCGCCACGGATGATACCCAGCGCAACCGTGCGGTTGGGCGAGGCGTCCTCTTCCATCTCCGCCATCACCTCGCGGGTGCGGTCGAGGCCTGCCATCGCTTCGGTGAGTTGTGTGCCGATGTTGACCAGCTGCACCAGCGGAGCGGTCATGAAGGCGAGAAACATGACGTAGGACATATAGCCGCCGGTGGTAAGCCTTCCAGCGGCGCTGAGGTGCGCGCCCATCCACATGATGACGCCGCCGACCACGCCGAGGATGACGGTGGAGGAGAGCGTCATCAGGCTCTGCGCGGTGAGCGAACTGATGACGTTATCGAGCAGTCGCTGCACGCCGCCGGCGAAGACGTTGGCCTCGCTCTCCTCGGCATGGTAGCCCTTGACGACGCGGACTCCGCCAAGCGATTCCGTCAGCCGCCCCGTGACCTCGGCGTTGATCCTGGCGCGCTCGCGGAAGATGGGCCGGATGGTCTTGAAGGCGCGCTGCAGCACCAGAGCGAAGGTGCCCATGATGACAAATGCCACGAGGGTCATGCTGACGCTGGTGCGTATGAGGTAGGCGAAGGCCAGCAGCGCAGTGAGAATGCCGCCGACGAAGTCGACGACGCCGGTGCCGATGAGGTTGCGCACGCCCTCGACGTCAGTCATGATGCGGGCGACGAGAGTGCCGGTGCGGTTCTCATCGTAGAAGGAGACCGAGAGGCGGCCGATGTGTTCCTGCACTTGCTTGCGCAGATCGGCGATGAGGCGCTGCCCGGACTTGGAGAGGAGCTGGGTCAGCGCGTACGAGGTGATGCCCTGGAGTAGAGTTGCGCCGAAGACGGCGCCGACGATTGCCGGCAGAAGCCCGATCTGGTGCTTGGTGAAGACAAGATCGATGAGCGGCTTGAACGACGCAGGCAGGACGAGCGCACAGGCCCGATTGATGAGCATCAGCAGAAAGCAGCCGACGAGCAGCCAGCGCCGCGGCATTACGAGGGTCCGTATCTCCGGCCAAATATCGCGGAACTTTGGCTTGGGGCGCTTGGCTGTCAGGTCCGCGCTGATGGCGCGGCCGACGCCGCGGCTGCCGCGGTCTGCACCGTGCATGCCGCCGCCCATACCCATGCCGCCTGTCCTGAACGATGAGCTCATTGTGTCAGTTTACGCTGGAGCGCCCCACTGCATGGGATGCAGGCCCGGGGCATTTGGACGCGGGAATTCGCGGCGGAGGCAGGATCTATGCCGCCTCGCGGGCGCGGCGGGCGGCAATGAAAGACCGCACACACAGCGCGACAAAGACGAGACAGATCGCCGCCATGGCTGTCTGGGCCTGGACCGCGATCGGGTGCGCCAGCGGGCCGCCGTGGGCGGCGAGCGTCTCCTTGATGGCCATGGCGCCGGCGCCGAGAAATCCCAGCAGGCCGATCGTTACGGCGACATGCATCCAGAGAGCGCGCTGCGCTCCGCCTTTTCGCATGGCAAGAAACCCGCACCAGGCGAGCGCAAGGCCCCAATAGGTCGGAATCAATGCCGTGGGATGCGGTGTGGGCGTTGCCGTGAAGCCCCATGCGCCCAGCAGAATCAGGATTACGCCAAATGCCATTGAAACCTTAGCCATCTCACTCTCACTTTCCCTGCTAACTTGGTTCGCGCTGCGCGATCATGCCGTCGCCGCGCTCTTCACTTGTGCCAGCACCTCGGCCGGCGTCCACTCGTTGGTGGGATACCACGCGCGCACCCGGCCGTCCTTACCGATGACGGCGGTTGAGAGCGAGTGGTTCAGCGTGCCTGACTCGCCCGGTGTGACGCCGAGGTCGAAGAACTGCTCCATTGCCCCGAGCTGGCTCTGCGGCGCGGCGGCGAACTCCCAGTGCGCAAACTCCTTCGCCTCGCCACCGTTGTAGACCATGCCGTAGTTCTTCAGGATCACCGGCGTATCGAACTTCGGGTCGAAGCTGATGCTCAGCAGATGCGTCCTACCGTAGAGCGGCCGGTCGGCCTTGAGCGCATCATCGATCTGCGCGAAGTTCTTGTTCATGCGCGGACAGTAGTCCTCGAGCGGGCAACGCGTGTAGATGAAGGTCAGCAGGATTACTTTGCCCTTGAACTGCGCCAGGTGCACCGTACGCCCCTCTTCATTGAGCAGCTTAAAATCCGGAACCGCATCGCCCGGCTGCGGGACATGATATTCGACGGAGGGCTTGTAATCCGGCTTGGCCTGGGCAACGATAACAATCTGGTCCAGCTTCGGGTCGCTGTACTCATCACCGTTCTTGCGCACCAGCAGTGTGGCGTTGATGATGTCGCCGGCGTGCAGCTCGCTGGCTATGTTGGGGTCCTTCAGCGGGTACGTCATCGTCATCGCATCCATGAATCCCGGGACCGCGTCATGATTCAGGACTACGCTGCCGGCCTTCGCGTCTACGCTGACGATCTTGCCGTGGATAGGAAAGCTCTTCACGTCGCCCTGCGCGGTGGATTGTGCCGCGCCGGGCGAGTCACTACCGGAGCGCCTGCAACCGCCCAGCAGAGCCAGTCCCAATGCCAGCCCCGCACCTACGCGCGCCCACTGCATCGTCTGTGTTCCCCCCACCAACGATGATACTTCGCTCCCTGCCGGAGTGAGAGCGGGCGGCCTTCTGCCGGCCCTCTTTTCCGCTTCCGCGCGGCGTATAACAGCCGTATGGATCCGCTCGCCGCGCTACCTGAGCCAGTCATCGACGCCCTGGCCCGCGGCTGGATCGTCCTGACTGCCAACCAGCGCGAAGCGCGCACCCTGCGGCGTGACTACGATCTTCGCCAGCGCGCCCTGGACCTCGCGCACTGGCAGCCGGCCGAGGTCCTGGCGTGGGACTCGTGGCTGGCGACGCTCTGGCATCGGCTGCTGCTCGAAGGCCATGTCTCGCAGCTTCTTCTCAACCGCACGCAGGAGCATGTGCTCTGGCGTGCAATTATTGCCGCCGATCCGGGCGCGTCTTCCCTGCGCCCGCTCGACTCGCTTGCCGAGTTTGCCGCGGACGCGTGGTCGCGGCTGTGCGCGTACGGTGCACGCCGCAGGTTGAATGCCGCAACGAACACGACCGACACCCGCGCCTTCGCCCGCTGGGCTGGTGAGTTTGAGCGACGCTGCCTGCGCGGGCAATATCTGACCGCGGCCCAGCTGCCCGAGACGCTCGCCGCAGCGATCTCAGGAGAACGGATCGCTCTCCCTGCAGGGTTGCTGTTGGTCGGCTTCGACATGACGACGCCGGCGCAGGCAGAACTGCTGAATGCCATTCGCGCGGCCGGCGCGGAGGTCGAGGCCTATGACCCTGAGGACGCTTTCGCAGGGAGTCAATCGGCCCCGCCGCAACTTGTCGACGCGCCGGATCCGCACACGGAACTGCGCGCCTGCGCGCGCTGGCTGCGCGGACGACTTGGGGAAGACCCCGGCGCACGACTGGCCGTGATTGTCCCGGATATCGGCGCAGAGCGGGCGGCGATCGACCGCGCCTTACGCAGCGTACTTGCGCCTGAGCTTGAAGACGTTGCCGCACCTACCGCATCGGGCCCATTCGAGTTTTCGCTTGGCGTCGCGCTGGAGCGCACGCCGATGGTGGCCGCTGCGCTCGATGTGCTCCGCTGGTGCGCCGGGCCGCTCCCGCTCCCCCGCGTCTCAGCGCTGCTGCTCTCGCCGCACTTCGCCGGGGGCAGAGAAGACTCCGCCGAGTTGGTTGCACGCGCCGAGTTTGACGCCTTCGGCCTGCGCGCACAGCCGCTGCTGGAGCCGCAGATCACATTGGACGCGCTGGCGGCCTTGCTCGCGCGATCGCGGCCTGCGTCGCAGATGCCGCACCTGCTCCGGAATCTGCGCGCGCTGGGTGTTGCGCTGCGCCGCGTTGCGCTGGCCCGCGAGCGCAGCCATGCGGACTGGGCTGCGGCGTTCCAGGAGGTGCTCGATGCGGCCGGCTGGGCTCCGGTCGCGGGCCTCGACAGCGCCGAGTTCCAGACGCGCAGCAAATGGGAGGGTGTACTCGACGAGCTGGCGACGCTGGACTTCGATCCGCAGGCCGCGCGCGTTTCGTTCAAGGCCGCCTCGGACGCGCTGGCGCGCATCGCCGCGCAGACGCTGTTTGCTCCGGAGTCGCGCCACGCGCCTATCCAGATCATGGGGCCGCTGGAGTCTGCCGGTTCGAGCTTCGATGCGGTGTGGTTTCTGCGCGCGGGCGATCTGGCGTGGCCGCCTGTTCCGGCCACGAACCCGCTGCTGCCTTACTCGCTGCAGCGCGAGTTTGCCATGCCCGGTGCGGAGATCGCGAGGGACTCAGCGCGGACCAGCCAGGTGACGTGCCGCATCCTGTCCTCGGCGTCTCAGGTCGTCTTCAGCTACGCGCGGCAAACCGCGGACGGACAGCAGCGCCCGTCGCCGGTTCTTGCGGAGTTCAATCTTGAGAACACCGCGGTGGCCTCCGACGAATCCGAACCGGTTCCTGTTGCTCTCGACCGTTTGCTGGACACCACGCCCATTGCCGCGCCTCCCGCGGTCGCGCTGCGCGGCGGGGCCTCCATCCTCGAAGCTCAGGCCGCCTGCGCCTTCCGCGCCTTTGCGGAGCGCCGGCTCTTCTCGACTGCGCTGGATGAGATTGCGCTCGGCCTCGATGCGCGCGACCGCGGCAGCATCGTCCACAACATCCTGCATGCCTTCTGGACGCGGGTGCATACACAAGCGGCGTTGCGCGCCATGACCACTGACGACCGCGATGCTCTGCTGACGCGATGCATTCATGAGTCTCTGGCGCGTGACCACTCACATCCGGCTGCCGGGTGGCCCAGCGCCTATCTCGATGCCGAGCACGAGCGGCTGTTGCGCCTGATGCGATCGTGGCTCGACTTCGAGGCCAACCGGCGCGCGCCGTTCGCCGTTGTGTCTCGGGAGGAGGAGCTAAAGGATGTGCGCATCGGTCCACTTCACCTCGACGTGCGCGTGGACCGCGTGGACCAGACGGTGCCCGATGCCGCGTCCGGGGAGCAGCCAGCGGAGATCATTCTCGATTACAAGACCGGTGGTGCCGATCCGTCCCGCTGGGAGGGCGACCGGCCTGACTCTCCGCAGCTTCCGCTCTACGCGGTCGTCTCTCAGGCACCGCGCCTGGCGGCGGTTGCGTTTGCAACGATCCGGCCGGGCAAGTTCATGGGACTCTCGGGCTACCAATCTGAGAATGGAGTTCTGCCCGGAGCGAAGGGCAGACAGACTCTGAATTTGGAGGAGAAGCGCGAGGAGTGGCGCCAGGCGCTGACTGTGCTGGCCGAGGAGTTCCACGCCGGGCGTGCGCTGGCCGCGCCCAAGGACTATCCGCGCACCTGCCGCTATTGCAAGCAGCGGCTGCTGTGCCGACTCGACCTTTCATCGCTCGAACCAGAGGATGACGGTGACTTCGAGGAGGCGACGGACGTGGGCATTGCGCAGAGCGGCGAGGCGCAGGCATGAACAACTTGCTTCTGTTTCCTGAACCGCCTCGCCGGCCGCAGCCGCCGGATGCGGAGGTGCGCGCGGAGTCGCTGGACGTGCGCCGCTCCTTCATCGTGCAGGCGCCGGCGGGCTCCGGCAAGACCACGCTGCTGGTGCAGCGATTGCTGAAGCTGCTGGCCGATGAGTCAGTCACCGCGCCGGAGCAGGTGCTCGCGATCACCTTCACCAAGGCGGCTACGGCGGAGTTGCGCGACCGTGTGCTGCGGGTGCTGGCGAAGGCTGCTGCAGCGCAACGGGACTCCGCGGAGCAGGGTGTGGTCGAGTCGCTCGCGGCTTCTGGATCCGCTGACGCATTAGAGGATAGAGCTGAGTTCGACGAGCTGACGCTGGAGCTCGCCCGCGATGTGGCGGCGCGCGACGCCGAGCTGGGCTGGGGCCTGCTCGCCCATCCTCGCCGTCTGAATATCCGCACCATCGATTCCGTCTGCGCGGAGATTGCGCGCTCACTGCCCGTCCTCTCCGGCTCGGGCGGCGCGCTGACGCCATCGGAAGATGCGACGGCGCTGCATCGTGAAGCTGCGCGCCGCACGCTGCTGAAGCTCGGCGGAGGCGATCCCGAATTTGATGCGGCGCTGCGCATCCTGCTGCGGCATCGCGACGGCAACCTTGCCAACTGCGAAGACCTGATCACCGAGATGCTTGCGCTGCGGGACCAGTGGGGCGAGCTGGTACCGCTGAACCAGCGCGAGCTCGACGACGTGTGGCTGGACAGAAACCTGCTGCCACGTCTGGAACATGCGCTCGATTCGGCCATCTGTGCCACGCTGGCGCGCCTGCAGTCGCTCTTCCCTGCTGATCTGCTGCATGACCTCGCATCGCTCGCCGGCCATCTTGGGTATCTACCCGGCGCGAATGGCGATCCGTCTCCGATTGCCTGCTGCGCGGGAGTGCATGATCCGCCGGAGGCCATCGCCTCCGAACTTGCGCGCTGGCGGGCGTTGATCCACCTGCTCGTAACTGCTGCGCGCGAGTGGCGCCGAAGGGTCACTGGCTATGATCTGAAGTTTGAACTCGCCAAGAACCATCCTCATCGCGGCGAACTTCAGAACATTCTTGCAAAGCTGCAAGGCCGCGATGAATTGCTTGCCGTTATTGCCGAGGTCAACGAGCTTCCGGACCCGCGATATCCGGCGAACCAGTGGGCGGTGGCGAAGGCGCTGTTTCGCATCCTCAGCCGCGCGCTGGTGGAGCTGCAACTGGTGTTCGCCGAGCGCGGAGCGTGCGACTTCACAGAGGTGGGTCTGCTGGCGCGCGCGGCGCTGGATTCCGGCAACGGCCAAAACGACCTGGCCGACGCGCTGGGCGCGCGGCTGCAACATCTGCTGGTCGACGAGATGCAGGACACTTCAACCGGGCAGTACCACCTGCTGGAGCTGCTGACCGCATCGTGGGACGGCCACTCGCAGACGGTCTTCCTGGTCGGCGATCCGTATCAGTCCGTCTATCTCTTTCGCCAGGCGCGCATGGAGCGCTTCGTACAAGCGCTGGAGACACGGCGGCTGGGTGAGCTGCCTCTGACGTCGCTGGCGCTGACGGCCAACTTTCGATCGCAGCGCACTCTGGTTGACCAGTTCAACGAAGACTTCAGCCTGATCTTCCCAGCGCCTATCGGGGATGGGTCGCATTACCGCCCGGCGCTGCAGCTCATCCGCGCCCAGGCCACACAGCCGGCGTCCGCGACAGAAGGCCGGGTCTGGCATGCGCATCCGCAACCCGGCAGGGCAGCGCCGGTTGCCAGTGCGCCTCCGCGTCTGGATCACACTCAGGCTCATCGCGACGCGGAGCGTGTCGCTGCAACCGCACGCGAGTGGCTTGCGCGCCCGCTTCCCTCCGCCCGCGACAGACCGTGGAGCGTCGCCGTGCTGGTGCGCAGCCGCAACCATCTTGCGGAGATCATTCCGGCGCTGCGGCGGGCGGCAATCCCCTTCCGCGCCGTCGATATTGAGACCCTGCGCGACCGGCAGGAGGTGCTGGACCTGACCGCGCTGACGCGTGCGTTGTTGCATCCGGGAGACCGCGTGGCGGCGCTTGCTGTGCTGCGCGCGCCGTGGTGCGGCCTGCCGCTTGCCGACCTGCATACGCTGACTGGCGCGGACGATTCTTCCTTCCGGGAACGCCCGCTGGTCCACCTGATCGAAGCGCGCGGGCATCTTCTGCCGGCAGATTCACAACGCCGGCTGGCTCGCGTAGCCGCGGTCCTTGGCGCGGCGATGCAGGCAAACTCTCGCCTGACCACCGCGCAACTGGTGGAACGCGCGTGGCGTTCGCTGGGCGGAGATGCGCCGCTTGCCGCAGCAGAGTTGACCAATGCGCGGCGCTTCTTCGAGCTGCTCGACGCATTGGAGATCTCTGCCGGCCGCGTCGATCCTGCTCAACTCCAGGACCGCCTGGCGCGACTTTTTGCCGAGCCCGATCCGTTGCCGGCGCACGGCGGGTTCGTCGAGCTACTCACCATCCACAAGGCCAAGGGGCTGGAGTGGGACCTCGTCTTTGTCCCCGCGCTGGAGCGCCGCCCGGCAAGCAGTCCGATGCGCCTGCTGACGTGGTCGGTTCTGGATGACGTGGAACCCCGCGATTCCGGCGCGGCACACATTATGCTGGCGCCCATCGCGGCGCGGGGCGAGGACGTTGACCCGCTGACGCGCTGGCTGAAGCGGCGCCACCGCGAGCGCGAATATGCGGAGAACAAGCGGCTGTTCTACGTCGCCTGCACCCGAGCGCGTCATGAGCTTCACCTCTTCGCCGCGCCGACGGTTTCCTCGCATGGCATCTCTCCAGGCTCGTCGGACAGCCTGCTGCGGGCCGCATGGCCGGCCGCGGAGCCGCACTGCGTCGCCAGGCAGGCGGCATCGCAAACACGAGGCGTCGCACGGGGCGCTGTCGCATTCGTCGATGAGCGGATGGAGACAACCATTGAGCTTGCAGCAAGCTCGGGTGATGGGACGAATGAGCCGGAGATCACCCGGGATGACAGCCCGGAGTTGCAGGCGGGCTATCAGGCGGTGGATGCGAACCTGATCGCGCCTGTCTATCCCTTGATCGAGCGCCTGCCGCTGAGCTTTGATCCTGCGTCTCGCTTCTCTGAGGCGGCAGCGGACCGGCTGCCCAACGGCGAGCCGACAGCGGTCTTCGAACGCAGCCAGTTCGCTCGACCCGAGGGCTCCTTCGCGGCGCGCTCGTTCGGCAACGTGGTCCACAGTTGCGTCGAGCTATTTGCGGCCCGCATTGCCGCCGGGTCATCGCCAGCCACGCTGCTGCTGGAGCTGCCGTCATGGCAACCGCGCGTTACTGCGCTGCTGCGCGCGGACGGCCTGCCGGGGACAACTGTGGCGCGCCTGGCCCGGGAGACCCGCAACGCTCTCGAGACCCTGCTGCGCGATCCCGATGGCCAGTGGCTGCTGGCAGCGCATCCCGGCGCGGCCAGCGAGTTCTCGTTGACCGCGGTGGATGCAGGGGGATCGGGCCGGGCTGGCTCAGTCCGGGTGGATCGCATCTTTTACGCGGGTCCCGAGCCGCGGATCGCGGGCACGGATCATCTCTGGATCGTCGATTACAAGACGGCGTCCCACAGCGCGGCGAATGTCGATGAGTTTTTCGCCGCACAGCGCGCGGCATACTCGCAGCAACTGGAAGCCTACGGGCGGGTCCTTGCGCCGGCGCGGTCCGTCGCCCCCGAAAACGTGCGGCTCGCGCTCTATTTTCCGGCGATCAGCGGCACGCCGCGGATGCTTTGGTGGCCAATGGGTGCGCGGGTGGAGGAACAAACCGCGGATCTAGCAACTAGCAACTAGCAACGGAGGCTACGCCACCACGTTGTGGTGCCGCACGTCCTTGCCGCGCACCCAGAAGATCACGTCCTCGGCGATGTTGGTGGCGTGGTCGCCCACGCGCTCCAGGTTGCGCGCGATGATCATGGCGTTCAGGCTCTGCGGCGTCAGATCTGGCTTTTCCTTGATCAGGTTGCTAAGCGAGTAGAAGGCGGCATCGTTCATCTCATCCACCTGGTCGTCCAGCGCGAGCACGCTCTGCGCCAGCTCAGCGTCGCCTTCGATAAAGGCCTGCAGCGCCTTGCGCACCATCGCCGAAGCCAGCCCCGCCAGCTTCGGAATGTCCACCGGCAGATCGACGTTGGCGAACGCGCCCATCTCCCGCACGCGCACCGCGATGTTCACCGCCTGGTCGCCCACGCGCTCGAGATCGGCGTTGATCCGAATCACCGAAAGAATGAAGCGCAGGTCGATCGCCATCGGCTGCTCCATCGCCAGCAGGTCCAGCGCCATCTGGTCGATCTCGCGCTCCAGCCGGTTAATCAAGGGCTCGGCCTGCAGCACCAGCTCGCAGATGGAGAGATCGCGCGAGCGATAGGCCTCGACCGCCCGCTGGATCGCCTGCTCGGCCATCCCCGCCATGATCAGCAGCTTCTCTTTCAGGTCATCGAGGTTCTGCTGGAATTTAATTCTCGTCGCCACTCAGCCGAACCTCCCAGTGATGTAATCTTCCGTGCGCTTGTCCTTCGGGTTGGTGAAGATCTTGTGCGTCGAATCGAACTCCACCATCTTGCCGTTCAAAAAGAAACCTGTGTTCTCCGCCACGCGCGCGGCCTGCTGCATGTTGTGCGTCACAATCACAATCGTGTACTGGCTCTTCAGTTGAAAGATCAGGTCCTCGATCTTCGAGGTGGACACCGGATCGAGCGCCGAGGCAGGCTCATCCATCAGCAGCACCTCAGGATCAACGGCGAGCGCGCGCGCAATGCACATCCTCTGCTGCTGCCCGCCCGAAAGGCTGGCGCCGGACTTCTTCTTCAGGTCGTCCTTCACCTCTTCCCACAGCGCGGCCGCCTTCAGGCTGCGTTCAACTGTTTCGTCCAGCACCTTCCTGTTGCGAAACCCATTCAGCTTCAGCCCGCTGGCAACGTTGTCGTAAATCGACATCGTGGGAAAAGGATTCGGCCGCTGGAAGACCATCCCAACCCGCCGCCTGATCTGCACCGGCTCGGCGTCCTTGTAGATGTCGATGTCGCCCATCTTCACCACGCCCTCGGCACGCGCAATCGGATTGGTCTCATGCATGCGGTTCAGGCAGCGCACAAACGTGCTCTTACCGCAGCCCGAAGGCCCGATCAGCGCGGTGGCATGGTTCGCCGGCAGCTCCACGTTGATGTCCTGCAGCGTGTGCGTCTGCCCGTACCACGCATTCAGGTGCTCCACACTGATGCCGACTCCCACTAGCTTGCCCCCTTCATCATGCCGCGCGCCGCATAGATGCGCACCAGCGTCACCGCCACCATGATCATCACAATCAGCACCAGCGAGCCCGCCCATGCCAGCCGGTGCCAGTCATCATACGGCGACATGGCATACACATAAATCTGTAGCGGCAGCGCCTCGATCGGCTCATTCAGCTTGAAGCTCCAGAACTGATTGCCCAGCGCAGTAAACAGCAGCGGAGCCGTCTCTCCCGCCACCCGCGCAAACGCCAGCATACAGCCGGTAATAATGCCCGGCGACGCCGTCTTCAGGCTCACCGACATCACCGTGCGCCACTTCGGAACGCCCAGCCCCAGCGCGGCCTCGCGGATCGCATGCGGCACCGTCGCCAGCATCTCTTCCGTGGTGCGCGTGATCGTCGGCACCATCATCACCGCCAGCGCCACGCCGCCCGCAAACGCCGAGAAGTGTCCCTGCGCCATCAACAATCAGCGAGTAGCATCGCAATGCCCATCACGATCGACGGCACGCCGTTCAGCACGTCCGCGGTAAACCGCACCGCCGACGCCAGCAGCCTGCCGCGCCCAAACTCCGCCAGATACACCCCGGCGGCGATCCCCACCGGAATCCCCATCACAGCTCGCCATCCCCAGCACAATCCCAGAGCCAACGATGGCATTCGCCATGCCGCCGCCCTCTTCACCCACCGGCACGGGAATCTTGGTAAAGAAATGCCAGGTTGATCGAGTGCGCACCCATGTAGAGCAGGTACACCAGGATCGCCACCAGCGGCACGATCACCAGCACCGTACTCAGGATCGCCAGGAACGTGACCGCATGGTTCACCGCATGCCGCCGCGCGCGGTTCAACCGCATCCACCTGGAGTTCATGGTCAGCGGCAC
This sequence comes from uncultured Acidobacteriaceae bacterium, assembly GCA_963766975.1. Classification (GTDB taxonomy): domain Bacteria; phylum Acidobacteriota; class Terriglobia; order Terriglobales; family Acidobacteriaceae; genus Edaphobacter. Next base: position 217,921 of record CAVYCF010000015.1, on the reverse strand, counting down.
ATGCAGCGGACCTTCGTTCCGGTCCGGCGGCGGCGTGTAGATGGCGTTCGCGCTCATATCAGTGCGCCCTCGATGGCGTGCCGCGCGTCACCGCCCACACCAGCCCGCGCGCAATCGCATTCACCACAATCGTCACCAGGAACAGCGCCAGCCCAATCTCGATCAGCGCGCTGCAGATACAGGTCTCCCGTCGCCTCGGAAACTCATTGGCAATCACGCTGGCCAGCGTATAGCCCGGCGCAAACAGGCTCTTCGCAATGTCCGCGTGGTTGCCGATCACCATGGTCACCGCCATGGTCTCGCCCAGCGCGCGGCCCAGCCCCAGAATCACCGCGCCAACAATGCCGATGCGCGCATTGCGCAGCACGCCAGTGCGCATCATCTCCCAGCGCGTCGCACCCAGCGCCAGCACCGCCTCGCGCTGCGAGGTCGGCACCGCCATCATGATGTCGCGCGTGATCGACGAGATGATCGGCAGGATCATGATCGCCAGGATGATGCTCGCCGTCAGCAGCCCCACGCCGAAGTTATAGCCCTCGAAGAGCCCCGTCCAGCCGAAGTATTTGTAGAGCCATGGTCCCAGCTGGTCGCGCATGATCGGCACCAGCACAAAGACCGCCCACAGCCCATAGACCACGCTGGGGATCGCCGCCAGCAACTCCGTCACAAACGAGATCGGCGCGCGCAGCTTCTTCGGGCAGAGCTCGGTCAGGAAGATCGCGACCCCCAGCGCCAGCGGCACGGCCATCGCCAGCGCCAGCAGCGACGTCACCAGCGTGCCATAGATAAACGACAGCGCGCCAAAGTCGCCGTTCACCGGGTCCCACGCCGAACGGAAGAAGAACTTCAGCCCGAACTGCGCAATCGACAGCTTCGACCGCAGCACCAGGATCCAGACAATAAAGATCACGATCGCAAAGATGCTCAGCGCGCACGCCAGCATCAGCCCGATAAAGATACGGTCGGCCATAGCGCCGCTGCCGCGTGTGGTCAGATGCTTGCGGATCTCCGACATGCCGCCGTCACCAGGCATCTCGAGCACCGTGCCCGGCTCTCGCGCCCCCGCCGTTACCTCAATCGGCCGCGTCGTCGGCTTCGGATCTTCTTCTGTCGTCATCTGCGGCAGAGACACGCTTTCTTCCTCATTTCGCTCCAAAATCGCACGCGGTCAGTTCGCCGCCCGACTTCAGCTCGCCCAACTAGCTTGCCACACTGCTTCCTGGCTGTGTTTTCTCAGCAAAAATCCAGTGGTCGTTAACAAACTCCGCGCGGCCCCTTTCATTCGGACCGCGCGGAGCCTCAAACCTACTTCACGTTCTGAATCGTCTTCCGCTCCATGGCGACGACCTGGTCCGGCAGCGGCGCATAGAACAGAGACGCGCACTCGCTCTCGCCATGGTCCAGCATCCACTCCAGGAAGCCCTTCACCGCCTGCCCCTTCGCCGCATCGGCAAACTGTTTCGGCAGCAGCAGCCACGTAAAGCTCGAGATCGGATACGAATCCGCGCCCGAAGCATTGGTGATCGAAACGCGGTAGTCAGCAGGAATCGTCTTCGCTGAAGCAGCCGCAGCCGCCGTCACTCCCGCCGGAGAGCCCTGCAGGAATTTGCCCGACGCATTCTTGACCGCGCCGTACTCAATCTTGTTTTGCAGCGCGTAGATCAGCTCAACATATCCAAACGCGCCCGGCGCCTGGCGCACCATGCCGGCCACGCCCTCGCTCTTCACCGCGCCCACGCCCGCCGGCCACTTCACCGACGAGTTCTTGCCCACCGTGCTCGCCCATGCCGGGCTGACCTTCGACAGGTAATCGGTAAAGATGAACGTCGTGCCGCTGCCATCGGAACGGTACACCGGAAGGATCTGCTTGTCCGGAAGGTTGACACCCGGATTGTCCTTCGCGATTCGCGGGTCGTTCCAGGTCTTGATCTTGCCCAGATAAATATCCGCAATCACGTCACCGGAGAAGTTAATCGGCTTACTCACGCCGGGGATGTTATAGATCGGCACCACCGCGCCCAGCACGGTCGGCAGCATCATCACCTTTACCTTGGCCGAGGCCATCTGGTCGTCGGTCATGATGGCGTCACTCGCGCCAAAATCCACTGTGCCGTCGGATACTTGCCGGATGCCGCCGCCGGACCCGATCGGCTGATAGTTGATATGCACGTTGGGGTGCTGTTGCGCATACTCGGAGAACCAGCGCTGGTAGATCGGTTCCGGGAACGTCGCTCCCGCCGCGTTGATGTTCTGCGCCACAGCGGCGCCCGTCATCACAACTGACACTACTGCCGCAATCCACTTCATCTTCACGTTTCGTATCTCCTCGGACCGCCGTACTTGAAGCGCGCGCCAACAACGCGCTCGAACGCCGTTCTCAACCAAGGCGCACACTCGCTACAGGCTGTCCTAGTTAGTCTCCAGCCTGATTGTTACGGGAAGGTTACACGCCAGTGAATGCGCCAATAAACCCTTGCATACGAGTGGATAACCGGAACTTCATGTGGTCAAAAAAGACCCGCCGGCTCAACCTACCGGGCTGCTCGCCCGGGGCAACGTCACCAGAAAATTGCTGCCGGCGTTCAGTTCGCTCTCCGCGCGAATCGTTCCACCCTGCGACTCCACCATGTGCCGCGCGATCGCCAGCCCCAGCCCCGTCCCACCCGACTCGCGCGACCGCGCCTTGTCAACCCGGTAGAACCGTTCAAAGATGCGGTGCAGATGTTCGGAGGCAATCCCCGGCCCGAAGTCGCGCACGCTGAACTCCACGGCGCCTCCGTCCGGCATTTCCACGGCCCGCGCGCTGACGATGACGCGGCTGCGCAGCGCGTTCCGCGTCCGCCCGTACTTGATGCCGTTTTCGATCAGGTTGCCCAGCACCTGGAGCATGGAATCCAGGTCGGCCATCACCTCGGCCGCCGTCGTCTCGCCGATCTCCAGCTCCGCTTGCTCATCCTGCACCAATCCGGCCATGGCCTTTACCGCGTCGTCCACCAGCAGATCGGCGCGCACCGGTGTGGGGCGCAGCTTGGCCTCCGGCGACTCCACGCGTGCCATGGTCAACAGGTCTTCGGTCAGGCGGTTCATGCGGGTTGAGTTTTTCAGGATCGTGCCCAGAAACTCCCGTGCCATCGGACTTAGCGACGCCTCGTGGTCCAGCAGCGTCTCCACATAGCCGCTGATCGAGGTCAGCGGTGTGCGCAGCTCATGGCTTACGTTGGCGACAAAGTCGCGCTGCGCCCGCTCCAGCTCCTCGACGCGGGTAATGTCGTGCAGCACCGCTACCGCACCACCGCCAAGCATCGGGGACGCATTCACCTCAAAGATTCTTCCCGGCAGCAGCGTATTGGTGCGGCGCTCGCTGACTGTCCGCTCCTCCAGCGCCGTCCGCACGCAGGCCAGCACATCCGGATCGCGCACCGTCTGCACCAGCGCATGGCCTACCCGCACCGGATTGGCCGCCGCGGATTCAGGGATCAGCCGCTGCATCCGCTGGTTGGTCCACAGGATCCGCCCCGCTGTGTCCACCGCCACGACAGCATCCTGCATGGAGTCCAGCAACGCCTCCAGCTGCAGGCGGTCTTCCTGCGATGCACTCAGCCGGTTGGAGAGCCGCTCCGCCGCTGCCTCGGTCGCCGCGCCAGCGTCGGCAAACTCTCTGCTCTCCGGCCGCTGCGAGGGCTTCTCGGGAAGCGAGGCGATGGCGCGTTCCAGTATCCCTGCCTCGCGGCGCAGCTTCGCGCCCAGCGCAATCGAAAGCACCAGCGCCAGCGCGGCCCCGCACAGCCAGATCGGGACGGTATGCGCCGGATACATTGCGGCCAGCCCGCAGACAGCGGCGACAGTCAGGATCGCCATCGCCAGCTGCAGCGCGAGCGAACCACCGCCGCCGGATCGTGCAGTGTTTCTATTCTGCGATCTCGCTCTTTCGCCTGCCTTCGCCATCAAACTCCGGCCGGCATGGCCTTCGGTATCTCAAACCGATAGCCTGCGCCGCGCATGGTCTTAAGATAGCGCGGCGTCTCCGCATCGGCCTCAATCTTCTCCCGGATCCGCCGTACATATACGTCCACCGATCGCGGCGTCACGAATCGGGCATCCCCCCACACGGCATCCAGCAGATGGTCGCGGCTGAACACCCGCCCCGGATGCCGGGCCAGGTAATCCAGCAGCCGGAACTCCGTCGCCGTCGTCGTCACCAGCTCCCCGCCAACCCGCAACTGCATCGCATGGGCATCGATCTCCACGTTCTCAAACTTCACCACGCTGGGTGCCGTGGGCCGCTCGAACCGGCGCAGCACTGCCTTCACCCGCGCCACCAGCTCGCGTGTGCCGAACGGCTTGGTGATGTAGTCGTCCGCGCCCAGCTCCAGCCCCGCCACACGATCGTTCTCCGCCGCGCGCGCCGTCAGAAAAATGATAGGCACGGTGCTCAGCGCGGAGTTCTTGCGCAGCCTGCGGCACAGGTCCAGCCCATCGCCGCCCGGCACCATGATGTCCAGCAGAAATACCGCCGGCGGCTGCCGCTCCGCGTCGGCTATGATCTGGCCCACCGCCGGATACAGCCGCACCGCGAACCCCGCTGCCTCCAGGTGATACTGCACCAGCCGCGAGATGTCGGTGTCATCCTCCAGCACAAATACCGTCTGATTCAAGGGCGTCCCTTTCGCTCTAACTTCACCTGCCATGGCTGAGCCGACTTCAGCTTAAACCAACCACCTGCACCCTTTTGCAAACGTACGATGAATCATTTCGATTCCGTTCGATCTTCCTGGCTTAAGAGACGGGTATACTGAACCCAAACCCGGCGTGTCTTTCCAGTCCGCATGACACGTCTTTCAGTCCTCGCGAACGCGGCTTTGGTTCTCGCTAAATAAATCGATGCATAATCGGGCCCATCTGGTGCTGTGCGTGGACGACGAGGTCGTCGGGCTGCGCGTCCGCAAAATCCTCCTTGAGCGCGCTGGCTATGAGGTCCTGACCGCGCCCGATGGCCAATCCGGGCTCGACATCTTCACCGCCCAACCGGTCGAGGCCGTGGTTCTCGACTATGCCATGCCCGGCATGCACGGTGGCGAGGTGGCCAGAAAGATGCGCCAGACCAAGCCCGACGTGCCAATTCTGCTCCTCTCCGCCTATGTGGGTCTCCCCGATGAGGTCAGCTCTCTGGTCAACGTCTATATGACCAAGGGCGAAGGCGCTCCTGCGCTCCTCAGTAAGCTGGGCAACCTGCTCTCCGACAACGCACCATCTCAACCGTAACTGAGCTGGAACGCCGTCAGCGAGTGCAGGAGAGCAACCGGGTTGGAGCTCAAGAAATTCCAGCAAACGCTCCGTCAGGCCATGGCCCTCCCCGTGGTCGCCTGCCTTGCCCTGGCGGGCGTTCTCGCGTGGCAGGTGAGCCAGGCCAACTCGACCGTGAGCCTCATCGAGCACTCCGACCGCACCATAGCCCTGGCCACCAGACTCGAACTGCTGATTGTGGATGAAGAGACCGGTCTGCGCGGTTACCAGACCACCGCCGACGCTCGCTTCCTCGATCCGTACAACCGCGCCCAGCCGCTCGTCCAGCAGGCGTTGGACGAGATGCGCGCGAACGCGCCCGGGCCTACGCCCAACCTCAACAGCTTCGCCGCAGAACACGAGGCATGGCAGAAGGGCTTCGCTCTGCCGCTCATCGCCATCACCCAGGCCGGCGGCCAGACCAATGACCTCGACCTCAATCTCACCGGTAAGGACGAGATGGACCAGATGCGGTCCTTTCTCAATACCATCATTGCAAGCTCGGAGCGGCTGCGCACCGAACGCATCGCCACCTGGCACCGCCAGACCCGCGACCTGCGCATTATTCTTGCGACACTGACCCTCGGCATCGGTTTTTTGATCGCATGGTTTACGCGAGATCATCTCAACGCCGTCTCCGGCGCCTTCCGCCGCGCTCTCGCTCGCGAGAAACAGCGCGCCGAACAGCTCTATCACTCCGAGCAGAACCTGCGCACCACGCTCATCTCCATCGGCGACGGCGTCATCGCCTGCGACACCCGCGGCCTGGTCGAAATGATGAACCCGGTCGCCGAGGACCTGACCGGATGGCGCGAAGCCGACGCGCGAACGCGCCCACTCAGTGAGGTCTTCCACATCGTCAACGAGTCCACCCGCGAGCTGGTCGAAAGCCCCGTCGCGAAGGTGCTGCGTCTGGGCCGTGTGGTCGGCCTCGCCAACCACACCATCCTCATCCGCCGCGACGGCTCCGAGATCGCCATCGACGACTCCGGCGCGCCCATCCGCAATGAAGCCGGCCAGATGACCGGCATCGTCATGGTCTTCCGCGACGTGACTCTGGAGCGCCGCACTCGCGCCGCGCTGCTGGCCAATGAGAAGCTCGCCGTCGCCGGACGGCTCGCCGCCACCATCGCCCATGAGATCCACAATCCGCTTGACTCCGTCGCCAACCTGCTCTACCTGCTGCACCAAAACCCCGCCTCAAGCGACGCAAAAGGCTTTCTTGAGCTCGCCCAGTCTGAACTCGCCCGCGTTACGCAGATCAGCCGCGCCATGCTCAGCCTCTATCGCGAGTCGCGCGCGCCGGTGCCAATTGACCTCAAAGAGACCATCCAGGAGGTCCTGCTGCTGCTCGAAGGACGCTTCCACACACTTCGCATCCAGCTCGCCTCCGATCTGCCGGCCCATGTCGTCGTCGAAGGCTTCCCCGCGGAGCTGCGCCAGGTCTTCACCAACCTCATCACCAATGCCGCGGAGGCCGCCGGCGAAAACGGCTCCGTCTCGGTGCGCGTCGCCCCACAGCACGCGGTCCGCGGAGAGCGCTCAGAAGACGGTGCGCTCATCGAGATCACCGACAATGGTTCCGGTATCGCACCTGAACTCCGCGACCATCTTTTTGAGCCCTTCTTCACCACCAAGGGCGAGCACGGAACCGGTCTCGGCCTCTGGGTCTCGCAAGGCATCGTCCACAAGATCGGCGGCTCCATCGAGCTGGTGCCCGGCCCGGATGGCCGCGGAGCCATCGCTCGCGTCTTCCTCGCCGCCAAGCCCGCCATCAATCCCGGCGGCGACTGAGCCTGCGCTAGCGCCTTCTCCGCGAGGAGCGCAGAGCGTTCTCTGCCAGCGCCACCACAAACCCCACAACCAAGATCGGCCCACCCCAGTGCCCCGCATGCGGCCATCGCAGCGTGGCACACGCCATCAACGTCCACGCCAGAAGCGCCACCGCGAAGCTGCCATCATCGACGAACAGTCCGTAGACCTCGCGCGCTATTGATCTCAGCCACTGCATCAGCTCTCCACTCCTGTTCTTGCCCGGCACATCGGGACCAGCCACAGCGCGGCGCACAGATACACCGCAATCAGAAATGGAATCGCCAGATCAGGTTGCGTTCTCAGAGGCCCCGGCCACTCCAGGCCCGCGCCCTCAGCCAGCCAGAACGTGCCAAACGCCGCGAGCAGAACACCGACCGCAAACTTTAACGTATTCTCCGGAATTCTTGCCAGCGGACGATGGAGCGCGACACCCAGCACGATCACGAACAGCAGTGCAATCGCCGCCCCACCGGCTGCGGGCAACAGAAGCCCTGCGCCACCCGCGCCGAACGCAATCACGATAAAGATCACCTCGGTCCCTTCCAGCATCGTGATGTTGAAGGCCGCGGCCAGCGCAACCCGGTCCCACCCGCTGCCGTCCCACCCTCCGCCCGCACGCGCACTGCTGCGCATCACAGCGGCATTCTTCGCAAACGCCGCCTCCTCGTCATGCAGTGGGATCAGCCCCGCCGAGCGCAGCACCGCCTTGCGCAGCCAGCGCAGCCCGAACAACACCAGCATCGCGCCCACCACCACCTGCACCGCGCGCAGCGGAATCCTCGTCAGCGCCGGCCCCAGCGCCGCCACGATCGCCACCAGCACCGCCAGCGCAGCCCGCTCCCGCAAGCGCACTCTTCCAACCCCGCACGCTGCCCACCGCCAGAACGACCGTCAGTGCCTCGACGCACTCCACCAGCGACGCCAGAAACGACGCCGCCACCGTCGTCCCTACTCGCGTCACCGCAACATGTCCGGCTTGGACGCCCATCACCATTCAGAACTCCGAATTCTATCCTGTGCTTGTCAACACCATAAGGCCGCCAGGCGCCCCGCCAAATACGCCAGGTCTCGCTTCGTACGATGCATCACCTTGCGGCGGCGTGCCCGCCCTGGCATAAGATGCCCTCAGACGATTCTGTTCCCTCTCCAGATTCGTTCTTCCTCTACCATGGCTCCCTCTCAGCCAGTCCGTATCTCGCGCCGCAACTTCTGCACGCTCTCTACAGGCGCCGCGTTCGCTGCGCCAGCCCTCCTGCAAAGAGCTGCATTCGCGGCCCAGACTGTCGTGCCTATCGGTGGCACTGCGACGCGCCCCGATATTGCCGCCATCGACCATGACCGCATACTCACAGCGGCCCAGCGCTATCTGTCGCTCGCCCCCACGCCGGTTACCTCGATGGTCTGCCCGCGCAGCCCGGCAGCAGCCGCGGAGTATTACTCGGAGCCGGAGCCCGGCCCGGACACACCCGCACGCCCCGGCTCGCCGCCGCCATTTCTCGCGCACCGAGACGCCCTCTTCACGCTGGGCCTCGCCATACCTGCGCTCACCGCCGCATACTCGCTCACCGGCGAGACGCGCTACACCGATGCGTCATCAGCTCACCTCCACGCCTGGTTCGTCGATCCTGCCACGCGTATGGCGCCGGCGATGAACTTCGCGCAGACCAATCCCGCGCAATCGCAACCATCCGCACCCGATACCGATTCCTCAGCCGCGCAACCCTCCCTCTCCGGCCGCTATCAGGGAATCCTCGAAGCCCTCCCACTGGCCGAGATCGCCACCGCCGTTCCCTTCCTCACTCTTCTCAGCAACGCCGACCGCACCGCAATCTACGCATGGTTCACCGCCTACTACCACTGGCTGACCGATGCGCAGGACTCCGGCCCGCGCCTCGCCGCGCTCGCCCGGGACAGCAAGAGCCATCACGGCACCTCATGGATGCTGCAGGCCTCGGCCTGTGCTTGGCTGGCCGCACCCACAGGCGACGTTGCCCGCAATGAGGACTCCGCGCTCTCCGACCTGCGTCACCGCTTCAAGTCCGCTACCCTGCGCGCGCAGGTCTCGCCCGACGGTTACTTCCCTCATGAGATCGTCTCGCCAACTCCCTATCGCGACTCGCTCTTCAACTTAGACATGCTCGCCGCCATCTGCCAGCTTCTCTCCACTCGCCTGGAGAGTATCTGGGACTTTCAGCTGGAAGAGGGGCCTGGCATGCGCGCCGCTATCGCATGGCACTTTCCTTCCATTGCAGACCGCGGCACATGGCCCTATCGCGCCGATGTCGACCACTTCGATGAGCTGCCCGGCCGCCGCGCCAGTCTGCTGTTTGCCGCACGCGCCTATCAGCGCCCGGAGTACGCCGCGCTATGGAAGACGCTCGCGCCCGACCCGCCTTCAGCCGCAGTCCTGCGCACCATGCCAGCGCATCAACCGCTCCTGTGGGTGCGCCAGCCGGCCGCAATCTAGGCGGGACCAACCCCAGGCACGCTACGCCCGCGGCTGCTGCTGTTCTTCACCCGGCCCACCCTCGCCCCGGCTGGAATCGCCCTTGCTCTTGCGCCGCCGCGACAGAAACGTGGCCCCGCACGCCCCACACTTCCAGGGATAAATCCCGAAATGCCCAAGCACGTTCTGCTGCAAAAAACCAGTGCGGCTGATCCGCATGGCAACCGTCGCCTCGCACGTCGGACACACTACATCACCCACTTGCGCCATGGCTCCTGACCTCGGAACCGAATCCAGCTCGTGCGTCGCGCCCTGGCTTCGGAAAAGGAACTCGATCAAACTATCGCTCGTCTCGGTATTCCATCACAGCTTCGCAATTCCGGCCAGCATCACTTTCGAAAGCGCACCCGGATACTTATTTCGCAAGCTCTGATCTAGCCCCGCCGCGCCGGCTGTGCCCGCCGAAACCGCCGCACAATCTCCAGATACTTCGCGGCGTTCTCGGTGATCACCTCAGGTTTGCCATCGGCAATCAGCTTCGGATTCACCAGGTCGGCGCCGACGCCCAGGGCAAACGCACCCGCCTCCAGGAACTCCATCGCAGTCTCCTGTGAGACGCCTCCGGTCGGGATCAACTCCACTTGCGGCAGCGGCGCCTTCACGCTCTTCAGATACTTCGCCCCGCCCAACGCGCTCGCCGGAAACAGCTTCACCACGTCCGCGCCCGCCTCCCACGCCGTCACGATCTCGGTCGGAGTCAGTGCGCCCGGCAGCACCGCCACCCCGTAGCGATGGCACATCTCAATCGTCTTTACATTCAGCGCGGGACTGACAATAAACTGTGCGCCCTCCAGAATGCACATCCGCGCCGTCTCCGCATCCAGCACCGTGCCCGCGCCCACCAGGATCTCGGGCCGCTGCTCCACCAGCCTGCGCATCACGCGGATCGCGCCCGGCACGGTCATCGTGACCTCGAGTACCGTCACGCCGCCCGCTGCAATCGCGGACGCCAGCGCCAGCGCCTGAGCTTCGCTCTCCGCGCGCAGCACCGGCACCAACCCAATCTCGTGAAGGGCGGCAAGAACTTCATGCTTATTCATGCGGATCATTCTAGTGCATGGTTCGCGCGATCTTTCTGCTCGCTAGTTTTCTGAAGGCATCTCCAGCTGATCGACGACGAGAACCTTGACCGGAGCTTTGGCTGATTCAAGTTTTAGGCCAAGCTGCTCCTGAACCGCGGTGAAGAGGGACGGCCCGGCGGACGCATCGGATGCGGACGCGCCTGTGTCTGCGGACCACTTCAAGTCGAGGTCATAAGCGCCCACAATGTTCGTGCGGTCCACCACCACACGCCCCAGTTCGTTTCCTGCTCCCTGAGTGAGCAGATCAGCCAGTTGGCTGAGCGTCACATCCTTGCCCTGTAATTTGTCCGAACCTAAACCCCACTGCGAGCCGCGCTTCACATCCGCCGCTGGCTGCAGCTTCGGCCCACCCTTCGCTACCGTAAGTGCGTAGACAGGTAACTCACGCTCCTCCCAGTGAAATTTGAATTGAAACCGCTCGGCAAGCAGCTTCTGGACGAGGGCATCCTTCATCGCATCCTTTTGTGAAGGCGGAAGGGACTCGATGCGGCTCGCGTCACTCGGATCCAGCGTGGCCTCAATGTCAAAGCGCGCCAACCCCATCCACTTCGGACCACCCACAATCCGGGCGTCAGGAATGTCAAACGCCTCAAAACGCAGCAGGCCTCGGATGGATACATCTTTCGCCGTGAATCGGCCATGAGAGAGCCCGCTCGGCCCACCATTTGGGGATGCGTTGGGCTTGATCGTTGCCACTTCAAAAGAAGGAACTGGGCCGAAATCAGCGGCCGGTTCAGGCTGATCCTGAGCCATGCAAGAGCTTGCGCTGGTCAGGATGAGGACGGCTACAAGGAGAAATGACCTCAGCTTCTGTGTCATACAAGACCTCTTTTATTCACCCCCTTACCGCTGCACCCTCGCCCCGCCGCCCTTCATAATGCGCTCCACCTCATCCAGCGTCGCCATCGTAGTATCGCCCGGCGTGGTCATGGCAAGCGCGCCATGCGCGCAGCCGCAGTTGACGGCCCAGTCCGCACCCTTCTCTTCAAGGAACCCATAGATCAGTCCCGACGCGAACGAATCGCCGCCGCCCACGCGGTCAAAAATCTCCAGCTCCGGCATCGGCCTCGCCTCATGGAACGCGCCCTCATACCAGCACACCGCGCCCCAGTCGTTTACCGTCGCTGTCTTCGCATGGCGCAGCGTCGTCGCCACTGCGCGGAAGTTCGGATACGCAGCCACCGCCTTCTCAATCATCCTGCGAAAGTTCGCCGAATCCAGTTTGCCCAGCTCATCACCCAAACCTTCAATCTCAAATCCCAGCGCCGCCGTGAAGTCCTCCTCATTGCCGATCATCACGTCGACATAGCTCGCCAGCTCGCGGTTCACCTCCGTCGCCCGCTTCTTGCCGCCAATCGCCTTCCACAACGAATCCCGATAGTTCAGGTCATAGCTGATCATCGTGCCATGCCTGCGCGCCGCCGCCATCGCCTCCTTCGCCACCTCCGGCGTCGTCTCACTCAGCGCGCAGAAGATGCCGCCGGTATGGAACCACCGAGCACCCTCTTTGCCGAAGATCGCGTCCCAGTCAATCTCGCCCGGCTTCAACTGACTCACCGCCGTATGCCCGCGGTCGCTGCAGCCAAGTGCCGCCCGCACGCCGAATCCGCGCTCGGTAAAGTTCAGCCCGTTGCGCACCGCGCGCCCCACGCCGTCGTATTTCACCCACCTCACATGCGATTGGTCCACCCCGCCCTGCAACATCAGGTCTTCCACCAGCCGGCCCACCGGATTGTCCGCAAGCGCCGTCACAATCGCCGTCTTCAGCCCGAAGCAGCGGCGCAGCCCGCGTGCTACGTTGTACTCCCCGCCGCCCTCCCACACCTGGAACTCTCGCGTGGTCGCGACCCGCACATCGCCCGGATCCAGCCGCAGCATCACCTCGCCCAGGCTCACCAGGTCCCACTTGCAGGCTTCCTTCTTGCGCAGCGCCAGGCTGTTCTTGCCGCTTGCCATCAATATCCTTTCGACTAACACATCCCGTCGCTGCTGGATCGCACCGTTTGAAGCCGCCATGCCGCTACCATTGTAGCCAAGCCGAATCGTGCCCTTGAGGCCGTCCGCTTCAAAGGGGCACATTGCAGCTGCCTGAACGCCGATTGCTGTCCCTCCCCCGCCAGAGTCTCGGTCAGGACCAGGCGAAAGGAGCTTCTCAATCCCGATGAAAACCCTCGCCAACTCAGTTGACGTCGACGTACTCCGCGCCCGGATTGCTTCGCTAACCCCCGGCGACGCGCGCCGCTGGGGATCGATGGCGGCCGCGCAGATGGTCTGTCACCTGGCCGATGCCTTCGCTGGCCCACTCAGCCAGCATCCCATGCCGCCCAGCACGGCCAGACGCCCGCCCATCCCACTCGGCCTCTACAAATGGCTCGCATTCAACTTCCCTGCCCCGTGGCCAAAAAATGTGCCGACCATCCCTGAAATGGACCAGCAGATTGGCGGCACGCCGCCCACTGCCTCCGACGCCGACCGCGCACTGCTTCTTGCGCGACTCGATGCATTCGTCAGCTTCGCAGGTCCATGGCCGGCCCACCCCATCTTCGGGGCCATGAACGCCAGGGAGTGGATGCGCTGGGGTTGGCTGCACACGGACCACCACCTGCGTCAGTTCGGTCGCTAGCGGCTGAAGAAGTCCTTCACCTGCTGCACCACCACGTCGCGGCCCACGTCGGAGATGGACTCGGTCAGCGGCAGCTGCTTCGGACACGCCTCCACGCAGTTCTGCGCGTAGCCGCACTCCTGGATGCCGCCCTCGCCGGCCAGCGCACGCAGCCGCTCTTCCTTCAGCACCGCGCCTGCGGGGTCCATGTTGAAGAGCTTGACTTGAGCGATCGTGGCAGCACCCACGAAGTTCGTCGAGTCGTTGAACTGCGGGCAGACCTCCATGCAGCAGCAGCAACTGATGCAGTTCGACAGCGGATAGCGCTGCTCCTGCACCTGCGGAAACTGCCGCGGCCCCGCGCCCAGGTCGTACGTCCCATCGATAGGCACCCATGCCTTCACGGCCTTCAGGTTCTCAAACAGCACGCTGCGGTCGACCGCAAGGTCGCGCACGATAGGAAACTTCGACAGCGGCGCCAACCGGATCGGCTGCTCCAGCTTGTCCACCAGCGCCGAGCACGCCATCCGCGCGCGTCCGTTGATCAGCATCGCGCAGCTGCCGCAGATCTCTTCCAGACAATTCGAGTCATACGTGATCGGCGTCGTGTGCTTGCCGTCGGCCGTCACCGGGTTCAGCGCGATCTCGCCCAGCAGCGACGTAATGTTCATGTTCGGCCGGTACGGGATGGAGAAGCGCTCCGTCCGCGCCGCCTGCTCCGGCGTCGCCTGCCGGTGGACTTCGACTTCGATCGTTTTGCCTGCTGCTGTCGCCATCTTCGCCTGCCTCAAAAAACTGAAAGCCTCTTGTTTGAAAGCCTTACTTCACTGCGTCGTACCGCCGTGGCCGCGGCTTGATCTGGCTCACGTCCACATCGCCAAACTCGAACTTCGGCGCGCCGTTCGCAAAGCTCGCCTTGGTCGTCTTCAGGAACTTCTCGTCGTTGCGATCAGGAAAATCCGGCTTATAGTGCGCGCCGCGGCTCTCATCCCTGAGCCGCGCGCCCTGCACGACCACCCGGCCCAGCTCCAGCATGTTGTACAGCTGCCGCGTAAACGCAAAACTCGTATTCGCCCACTGGCTCTTGTCGGAGAGATTGACATTCTCGAACCGTTCCAGCAGCTCGACAATCTTCGCGTCCGCCTCATCCAGGCCAGCGTTATAGCGGATGATGGTCGCGTGCTTGGTCATGGTCTCGCCCAGCTCGCGCCATATCTTGAACGGATTCTCCGTACCCGGGTTCTTCAGCAGCGCGGCATTCTTCTCGTTCTGTCGCTGCAACTCCGCCGCGTGTCCGCCATCACCCTCCTGCGCGACCAGGCCCTTGGCATAGGCAATCGCGTTCGGCCCGGCCACAAAGCCGCCGTAGATGCACGAGAGCAGCGAGTTCGCGCCCAGCCGGTTCGCGCCATGGATGGAGAAGTCCGCCTCACCCGCGGCGAAGACGCCAGGAATGTTGGTCTGCTGGTTGAAGTCCACCCACAGTCCGCCCATGGTGTAATGCATGCCAGGAAAGATCTTCATCGGCTCGTCGCGCGGGTCGACGCCGACAAACTTCTCATAGATCTCCAATATGCCTTCGAGCTTGCGGTTCAGCGTCTCGCGGTCGATGTGCGTCAGGTCGAGATACACCATCGGCTGGCCATCGATGCCCATGTTGTGCTCGTACACCACCTTGAAGATGGCACGGGTCGCCACGTCGCGCGGCACCAGATTGCCGTACTTCGGATACCACTCCTCAAGGAAGTACCAGCGCTCGCCCTCGGGGATCGACTTCGGCGCGCGCTTGTCGTTCTTGTCCTTCGGCACCCACACACGCCCGCCCTCGCCGCGCGCGCTCTCGCTCATCAGCCGCAGCTTGTCGTCGCCCGGAATGCACGTCGGATGCACCTGGATGAACTCGCCGTTCGCGTAGTACGCGCCCTGCTGGTAGAGCGCACTTTGCGCCGAGCCGGTGCACACCACCGAATTCGTCGACTTCCCGAAGATCGCCCCGTTGCCCCCGGTGCACACAATGATCGCGTCCGCCGGAAACGTCCGTGTCTCCATGGTGCGCAGGTCTAAAGCGCAAATGCCGCGGCAGGCGCCCTTGGAATCCAGAACCGCGGAGAGAAACTCCCAGCCCTCATACTTCTGGACTTTTCCTTCCGCTTCATACCGCCGCACCTGCTCATCAAGCGCGTACAGCAGCTGCTGCCCCGTCGTCGCGCCGGCAAACGCCGTGCGGTGGAAGAGCGTGCCGCCAAAGCGGCGGAAGTCGAGCAGGCCTTCTGGAGTTCGATTGAATGGAACTCCCATGCGGTCCAGCAGGTCGATGATCCCCGGCCCGCGCTCGCACATCTGCTTAACCGGCGTCTGGTCTGCGAGGAAGTCGCCGCCGTAGATGGTGTCGTCAAAGTGCGCCCAGGTCGAGTCGCCCTCGCCCTTCAGGTTCTTCGCCGAGTTGATGCCGCCCTGAGCGCACACCGAGTGCGACCGCTTCACCGGCACAATCGAGAACAGGTCCACCTTGCCGCCGGCCTCGGCGATCTTGATCACAGCGGCCAGCCCCGCAAGGCCTCCGCCAACGACGATGATGCGTGGTGTTGCTGCCATGTCTTCTACCTAACCAAACCTAATATTGTTGCACCAGTCTTCGACCTAGGCCCCGGCAACAAGAAACAGGCCCCATATAAGTGCTGCAGCTGGACAAACGCAGATAACAAAAACAAGCCACTTTCTCCAAGGACTCTTCGGAAACAACCGTCGGTGAATCTTGTAAATGCTATTTCCACGAAGGGGACCAGACTGCTCTCCTCCAAAATGACCGTCCCGTTCTCGGTACTGCGAATGTCGTGTCGCAAGCGTTGCAAGATATTGAAAGTCCCGAAGAAAAGAAGGAAGAGGTCGAAAATCAACGAGCTCAGATTGCCCCAATAGCCCCAATTCATTGAACCTGTCCGGCCTGTGACATCGGCCCGTCCATCTGCATCGGCGCCATCTGCATCTGCTGCGCCGGCATCACGTCCTCCGGAGCATCCTTATACTTTGGGTTGCCGACGAAGGCATACATGCTGGCATATCCCATAATCGCGAGAAGGATCCCACCCGCCGCGCACACATAGCCGAACCGCTTGCGTGCCTTGTCTCCCGGCGTAATACCCCACTTGGCCGCGAACAGCCAGATGCCATACGCAAAGTGCCAGCAGGTCGCTGCCATGGCAATCACATAGATCGCCAGCATCCACGGGTTCGACAGCTCCACCTGGACTTTATGAAACGCCGCGCCCGGATGCTCCGGCAGCATCACACCCGAGAACCGCTGCCGCCACACATGCTGAATGATGTACAGGAAGGCGATGATGCCGGTGACGCGCTGCGTCAGGTAGCCCCAGTTCCCTGCCCACGGATAAACATTCACGTTCTGCCGCCCGCGGAACGCGATCACCACGCCATAAATCCCGTGGAACGCCAGCGGGATAAAGATGAACACCCACTCCAGCACCCGCACCAGCGGCAGCGAGTTCAGGAACTTCACCTGCTGCGCGTAAGCCAGCGGCCCGTTCATCGCCTCAAAGTTCGAGATGATGTGCTCGATCAGAAACGCGCCGATCGGCACGATGCCCGAGAGCGAGTGCAGCTTGCGCCACAGAAACGACTGCCCCACTCCGGGCTGGAGCGGTCGGATGCCGGGTTTAACAACTGGCGCGGCTGTTGCCATAGACTAAAGCTCCTCACAAAATCGACCGTGGCCGCCGCTCTCCCGTGACCGTCCGCACAGACAATCTCAGAATCCTCTGCAGCATCTAGGATTATTCCGCTCGCTGCTTGCGAGCGTCAACCGCTTCACCCTTCTTTCGTGCGCTTACCGCACGCGCCGCGCGATAACTGGAAACCGCCACTCGATCACCATAACCACCGGCGGTGCCCCATTGCGTGGCCGTCAGTACCCGGAAGGGCGGGGGACCAATCTCTAACCTGCGAACCGGTCACCCCGCTCCAGCAACGCCCGCAGCGCTCTTCCCCGATGGCTGAACCGCAGCCGTGTCGCCGGATCGATCTCCGCCATCGTCATTCCCAACTCCGAAAGCCAGAACAGCGGATCGTAGCCAAACCCTCCCACGCCCCGCTCCGCAAAAAGGATCGTACCTCCCAGCGTCCCTACGACCGTCTGCTTCACCTCGCCGTCCCGCGCCAGCGCCAGCACACACTTGTATCTCGCAGCTCTCTCTTCCCCGGGAACACCTTCCATCAGCCGCAGCAGCGCCGCATTGTTTCGCTCGTCGGTAGTGCCATCCACTTCTAGCTGCGCGGGAGCGAGATCCCTCGCAAAGCCCAGCTCCTCAGCCAGCAGGTCCTCCGCAAACCGCGCCGACCGCACGCCCGGCCTGCTGCCCAGCGCATCGACCTCCAGGCCAGAGTCATCCGCCACCACCCACATCCCCGGCGCGCAGCGCGAATAGTACTCCGCCTTCAGCCGCGCATTCGCCTCAAACGTCGCACCATCCTCCGCCGGAGCGCCGATCTCCCTCAGCCCTGGCAGCGGAGCGATCTCAACCCGCAAGCCGCCGGGCAGCAGCCCCTCCGCCGCCCAGGCAAAGTCGCGCAGCTTACCCGGATTGGTCGTCGCCGCATACAGCACCATGCAACCGCATCATACCGCCCGCCGCCGCAAACCGCTGCACCTCTAAATACCAAAACAGGAGACAGCCGCGCGCTCAAGTGATAGGCTTCCGTCGTTCAATTCACCGGCGTCTTCCATGTCGCCAATTCGGCCCGCAGTCGCACTGCGTTTTATTGGTTGCAGCATCGGTTTTCCCAATCTTCAGTCCGGAGGGACATGTGACGGTTCAGTATGGGGTCTGCTTTGTTTTGGGAATGGGCGTTCTTTCGCTGCTCGTTGCCCAGCTGTTGACACGTTCGTTGATTCAAAGCGCCGGGACATCTCTCAGGCGCTATCGCAAGCTCGCTACGGCGCTCCTGCTCGGCCTGGGATCAGCTCTGCTGCCCACGTTCGCTCACGCCCAGTCGGACTCGCCCGGCGGCGAAGCCAGCCTGCGCCTCCCCGACCTCACCACCGTGAGCTTCCCCAACTTCTTTGACCTCGACGGCCGGCACCTGTTGATGATCGGCCTGCTCTTCTGCGTCGGCGGTCTGCTCTTCGGCCTCGCGATCTACGTGCAGTTGAAGAACATGCCCGTGCATCGCACCATGCGCGAGATCTCCGAGCTCATCTACGAGACCTGCAAGACCTACCTCGTCACCCAGGGCAAGTTCATCCTCCTGCTCTGGGCCTTCATCGCCGTCATCATCGGGCTCTACTTCGGCTGGCTCGCCCCGGTGCCCGGCAAACCGGTCGCCGTTACGCTGCCCATCATCCTGTTGTTCTCGCTGGTCGGCATCGCCGGCAGCTACGGCGTCGCGTGGTTCGGCATCCGCGTCAACACCTTCGCCAACTCGCGCACCGCCTTCGCCGGCCTGCGCGGCAAGCCGCACGCCATCTACGCCATTCCGCTGCAAGGCCGGCATGAGCATCGGCATGCTGCTGATCTCGGTTGAGCTGCTCATCATGCTCTTCATCCTGCTCTTCGTCCCGCGCGATTACGCCGGCCCCTGCTTCATCGGCTTCGCCATCGGCGAATCGCTCGGCGCAGCGGCCCTGCGCATCGCCGGCGGCATCTTCACCAAGATCGCCGACATCGGCGCCGACCTGATGAAGATCGTCTTCAAGATCAAGGAAGACGACGCCCGCAACCCCGGCGTCATCGCCGACTGCACCGGCGACAACGCCGGCGACTCGGTTGGCCCCTCGGCCGACGGCTTCGAGACCTACGGCGTCACCGGCGTCGCCCTCATCACCTTCATCCTGCTCGCGGTCAAAACCCCGGAGACCCAGGTGCAGCTGCTGGTCTGGATCTTCGTCATGCGCGTGGCCATGCTGCTCTCCTCCGCCGGCGCCTACTTCCTCAACGCCGTCATCGCCAAGGCCAAGTGGGGCAACGCCGAGGAGATGAACTTCGAGACGCCCCTCACCTCGCTGGTCTGGATCACCTCCATCACCTCCATCATCCTCACCTTCATCGTCTCCCGGCTCATGATCCCCGACCTCGGCGACGGCACCGTCTGGTGGAAGCTGGCCTCCATCATCTCCTGCGGCACCCTCGCCGGCGCCGTCATCCCGGAGCTGGTCAAGGTCTTCACCTCCACCGACTCCAGCCACGTCCGCGAGGTCGTCACCTCCGCCAATGAAGGCGGCGCCTCGCTCGGCATCCTCTCCGGCTTCGTCGCCGGCAACTTCTCCGCCTACTGGCTCGGCCTCTGCATGGTCGGGCTCATGGCCATGGGCTACTACTTCAGCCAGGGCGACTCCATGCTCGACCTCATGCTGGCTCCCACCGTCTTCGCCTTCGGCCTCGTCGCCTTCGGCTTCCTCGGCATGGGCCCGGTCACCATCGCGGTCGACTCCTACGGCCCCGTCACCGACAACGCGCAGTCCGTCTATGAGCTGTCGCTGATCGAAAACGTCCCCGGCATCGAAGCCGAACTCAAGCGCGACTTCAACTTCGACGTCCGCTTTGAGCGCGCCAAACATCTGCTGGAGGAGAACGACGGCGCCGGCAACACCTTCAAGGCCACCGCCAAGCCTGTGCTGATCGGCACCGCCGTCGTCGGCGCCACCACCATGATCTTCTCCATCATCATGGCGCTCACCGGCGGCCTCACTCACGACGTCAACAACCTCTCGCTGCTGCACGCGCCCTTCCTGCTCGGCCTTATCTCCGGCGGTGCCATCATCTACTGGTTCACCGGCGCCTCCACCCAGGCCGTCACCACCGGGGCCTACCGCGCCGTCGAGTTCATCAAGGCCAACATCAAGCTCGAAGGCGTGGAGAAGGCATCGGTCGCCGACAGCAAGAAGGTCGTCGAGATCTGCACCAAGTACGCGCAGAAGGGCATGTTCAATATCTTCCTTGCCGTCTTCTTCGTCACCCTCTCCTTCGCCTTCATTGAGCCGTTCTTCTTCATCGGGTATCTCATCTCCATCGCGATCTCCGGGCTCTACCAGGCCATCTTCATGGCCAACGCCGGCGGCGCTTGGGACAACGCCAAGAAGGTCGTCGAGGTGGACCTGAAGCAGAAGGGCACACCGCTGCATGACGCAACCGTCGTCGGCGACACCGTCGGCGACCCGTTCAAGGACACCTCCTCGGTGGCCATGAATCCGGTCATCAAATTCACCACCCTCTTCGGCCTGCTCGCGGTTGAGCTGGCCGTCAGTCTCCGGGCCAGCAATCCCTTGCTGACCGAAGCCCTCGCCGTTGTCTTCTTCCTCATCTCCGTCGTCTTCGTCTGGAGATCGTTCTACGGAATGATGATCGGCACCACCGTGCAACGCAGCTAAACCTTGCCTGCAAAAGACAGCCGCCGCCCTGGCAACGGGGCGGCGTTTGTTTTGTTCTTCAATATCCGTGCTGTACCAACTAATGCGCTGCGATCTCCGCCGAGTCCACCATCCTCGGCTGCACCACAATGCCGTCAAACAGCGTCGCGCCGATCAGGTAGTTCCCCACCGGCCGCGCAAACCGCAGGTTCCAGCCGGTGTCGATCTCGCTGACATGCCCGGTCGCCACGCCCACGCTGAACAGCTTCGTCCCCAGCTCGCCGGTCGACACCAGCATCCGGTCCGCGCTCACATCGAAGTAGATGTTGATCACCTTGCGCATGTACGGATAGTCCAGCGGCTGCCACGTCGCGACGCCGTCTTTCGAACTATTGCCCACTGAGAAATAGACGCCGTCACGGTCGCCGACCCACACCGCTCCGCGCGCGTCCACTGCAAGCGCCGAGACCTGCATCTGTTTCTTCGGCAGCTCTGCCGCGTGCCACGTTCTGCCGCCATCGCCGGAAACCGCAAGCCCAAAGAGGCTAGCCACAGCCACCGTCGTCCCCTGAGACGTCACAAACTCCGCGCCGTCTGGCAGAGAATCGTTCACCTCGCTCCACGTCACACCGCTGTTCGCGCTCTTCAGCAACCCCTGCGACGTCGCCGCAAACACCGTCTCACCCATGGTCGTAAACCCGTAGACGCTGCCGTTGAAGTCTTTGACTACAGCAGCGGCGTCGTGCGCCTTACCCGGCTGCGCAGCATGCGGGGCCGGATGCGCAGTACGCCGCGCGTTCTTCACGGGCTTAACGCTGGAAGCAGGCGCCACCGAATTTGAGGCCTGCGTTGTGTTCGGATCGGCGCCGACGCGCGTCCACAACGCATTCTTCAACCGGTAGATGCCATGCTCAGTGCCTGCCAAAATGGTTCCATCGGGCGCCTGCCCCAGCGCGAAGATGTCATGCCCATCCAGACCATCGCTCATATGCTGCCAGCTCAGCGCGCCGGTACGGCTCACAAATACTCCGCCGGCGTCCTTGTCATTCACCACACCGATGTAGACCGTCGCCGAATGGTTCGCATCCGCGGTAAACGCCGTGATCTGCCGAGCCGAGAAGCCCGCATTCGACGGCACAAAGCTGTCGCCCCCATCTTCGCTCACCAGCACGCCGCGCCGGTCCGTCGCCAGCAGCACATGCCTCGAGTTCTCCGGATCAACATACACATCGTTCACAATCACGTCCGAGCCCGTCGTCTGCATCCAGTACTTACCCCCGTCGAACGTCCGGTAGAGGCCTTCGGTCGTCCCCGCAAACACCGTATTCTCGTTGTTGGGGTCCTGCATCAGCACACGCGTGCGCCGCGCCGTCGATGGAATGCCCTGCGTCTTGTTCACGCCCACGCCGCCGGTAAACTTCCCGCCCGCATCCACGCTCTTATAGATCCCCGAGCACGCGCTCAGATACACCACGCTCGGCTGCTTCGGGTCCACGATAATCGAGAACACGTCCGAGTCCTCGATCACGCCTTGCTTCATAATCGCCCACGTCTTCCCGCCGTCCGTCGTCTTCCACGGCAGATGCCACGTCCCCGCATAGATCGCCTTGGGATCACTGGGATCGACCGCCAGCGACTCCACCTCGTGGATCTCCGCGCTGCCCTCCGGGCTGATCCGGCCCCAGTGCTCCCCCCCGTCCTCCGAGCGGAAGACACCCACCAGCGTCCCCGCCACCAGAATCCTCGGGTCGCTCGGCGCGTCGGTCAGTGACCGCACCGACTGGCCCTGCATCTCCGCCTGCGTTGTCCAGGTCACCCCGCCATCCCGGCTGATGAAGATACCGCCATCGGGATGGTTCAGGTCCGTCGACGCCCACGCGCCCACGACGAGGTGCTTGGGGTCAGCCGAATCCACCAGTATGTCGTCGATCACTAGGTCGTCGCGCTTCTCGATCCGCGCCAGCCGCTCCCACTTCGTGCCGCCGTCGTGCGTCTGGTAGATCCAGCCATTGGCTGTTCCCAGGTAGAGATGGAGATGGTCCTTCGGGTCCGCCGCGAACGACCGCGCCGAGCCGCCATCCGGCCCAAAGGGAAACCATGCCACGGCGTTGGCGCGGGCGCAGCAGAGTCCCAGAAGCAGCGCAGGGCAAATGGCGAGGAGGCGGCGCAGTAAGCGGTTCAAAGGTCTTCCAGTCACAGTCCTGTTCAGGATACCGGCTTACATCCGCCAGGAGGAGATGCAGATAACAACACAAAGGCTGACTGGGTTGGTTCCCAGTCAGCCTCTGTGGTTCGGTTCCGTTCAGGACTACATCGCCTTCTTCTTCATGGCCTTTTTCGCTGGAGGAGTCCGAGGCACGGCCTTCACCGCGCTCTCATCCACCGTCGTGTCGCTGGCAACCGGGTTGGTCGCGCCGGAGGGGACCAGTGTCGTGGTCACCGTCTGGCCGTCGTCCGTGCCGGTGTAGACCATGATGCGCGAGGCGTCGATGCCCTTCTCGCTCACCAGGTAGTCCTTGGTGTTCACCGCGCGCATGGCAGCTGCGCTCGGCTTCGGATGCTTCATCTTCATCTGCTTCGCATCCATCTTCTGTTCGTCTGCGTCCTCGTTGCCCACAAGGGCGAGCTTCGAGCTGGTGTCGCGTCCCGCCGCCACCGCGATGTCATCGAGGCAGGCCTTCGCCTCGTTGTCCACGCGGGTCGGACGGTGCTTGTCGTTGGTAAAGTTCACCGTGCACTGCGCCTGGGCCTGAGGGGCCGGAGGCGGAGGCGGAGGAGGCGGCGCGATGATGTTCACGCTGGTCGTCGCCGAGGCCGAATGGCCCTTGTCATCCACCACGTTGCAGGTTACGGTCACATTCCCCGGAGCAGCACCCTGAGTCGAGAGCGTCGCACTCGAACCGGTTCCACTCACCGAGCCGGAGGTTGCCGAATAGCTGTAGGTCAGCGGCCGGTTCTGGGGGCTGGAGGCCACCGAGGTGATGGTCGCAGAATCGCCCGGGTTCACCGAGGTCGGGTTCGCCGAGCAGCTGATGGTCGGCGGCTGGAAGTCCATAATCGTGAACTGGCCGGTGCAGTCAGCCGACTGGCCCGGCTTCGGACCCTCGGTGACGTGGCCGGTAACGGTGTACGTTCCCGGGGCCGCGCTGCCGGTGGCAATGTTCGCTGTGCTCGACGTGCCGGAGATGGTGCCGCCGGTCGAGGTCCAGCTGTACGTTGCGGTCTTCTTCGGGTTCAGATTGGTGGCCGTGCCCGTCACCGTGATCGGGTCACCCGGATAGCCGCTGGCCGGTGAGACCGAGCAGGCATACATCACCGGCGGAGGAGGAACCACATGGCCGAAGTGTGCGACGATGCCGGTGCTTAGTTCCACCGCATCCATGTTCGTGCGGCCGCCCAGAGTTCCGCTGGTCGGAATTGTCGTCGCCGGGCCGTAGTCCTCGTGGATCCAGCGGTAGTCCGCCTGGAAGAGTCGCAGGCTGAAGCGGTTGTCGAACCACGGCAGGTCATAGTCCATGCCGCCACCCACGCGCACCGAGGGTCCCCATTGATACGGCTCATGCTCGTACGTCGCCGACACATCGCTATTGGGTCCGCCCAGCCGGTCCACGCCGCCCAGGCCATGCGCGAACAGCGTCAGGTGGTCCATCGGGTAGCGCGCGATCAGCCCGCCCGCGATGCTTGAATCGCCGTCATTCTGCCCATCGGGATGGTTCGCGTACAGTACCTCGCCACCGAAGTAGCGGTTGAAGTAGTACGCTCCGCTGCCGATGGCGCCGAGGTTGATCGACGAATAGGGAATATTCAACGCGGGCGAGGTGTTCTTCAACGAGCCGTGCGCGCCAAAGTACGAGTAACCCAGGAAGACGTCCACGCGGGACGGATTCTGCGATCCCGTGGCCACCGGTGCATTCGGCACGGATGGGGTCTGGGCGATCAGGCTCGCCGTGCCAAGGCTAAGAGCACAAGCAGCCAGCGCATAGATGCCAAGACTGCGAAAAGGGCGATCAGTCATTCGACTTTCCTCCACTAAAGCATGTTAATGAATGGCGGGACCTCGAAAGGGCTTCCATTCCTAATGATTCCAGTCAACCCAAAGTGTACCGCAGTTGACCATCTTTTCCAGGGCAAAATGCACCCTGATCCTTGCATCCCAAGGGCTTACCATCCAGCAACCGCTCCCTCTCCGGGAAGTTCGGTCCATTGCACTGCCGGATATTGGCCTCGTTCTGCCTCTCCTCAAAGACGGCCCGGTTACAGGTTCAGCGTCTTACGCACCGTGCCCTGCTCCTGCTGGATCTTCTCCTGCAGCAGCGTAATCGCATACAGCAACTGCTCCGGTCGCGGCGGGCATCCGGGCACGTAAACGTCCACCGGAATCACTTGGTTCACGCCTTGCACCAGCGCATAGTTGTTGAACACTCCGCCGGAGGTCGCGCACGCGCCCATTGAGATCACCCACTTCGGCTCGGGCATCTGCTCATACAGCCGCCGGATCACCGGCGCCATCTTCTGCGACACCCGCCCGGCGATGATCATCAGGTCACTCTGCCTGGGCGACGGCCGAAAGACCTCCGCGCCGAACCGCGCAATGTCGTAGCGCGATCCGCCCATCGACATCATCTCGATCGCACAGCACGCCAGGCCAAACGTCATCGGCCACACTGAGTTCTTCCGCACCCAGTTGATCGCAGCATCCAGCGAGGCCAGTACCACGCCCTCCTGCTGGTCATAGCCCCAGTTCACCTCTTGGAGCTTCTCGCGGTTCTTGGAAAAGCTGTCGAGCGTTCCGAAGAAATACCGGTCGCCCTTCTGCGGCACGTCCGTCGGCCGGCCGCTGCTCGTCGTCTGATCGGCAGGTAAAGTCATCGTTCCGCCAGTATAAATCTCGTTGCCTCAACAGCATGGGCGATAATCGCAGGCACCGCTCTCGGCCAGATACATCCTTTGCCCGCGGTTGGTAGGTTCTTTGATAGTGCGATGCTCATAGTTGCCGCGCAGTTGGCTATGGGCGCCTCATTCGTTGAGCGTTCGCAAGTAAGTAAGAATGCGCATGGGCTGACTTCAACTCCCGCCTTCGTCTACCCCTCGTTGGCGGCGATCGCCTTCTCCAGCGCGGCCTCCAACGCCACCTGCTGCTCCGCGTCCAGCTTCGCTCCGGCCCTGGTCACGTAAAACACGTCAATCGCTGTTTCGCCTTCCGTGTCGATCAGCGCCACTTCGATGTTGCATCCCATCGCCGAGATCGTCTGACTCACCGCGCGCAGCAGTCCCGGCATGTCCTGCGCCACCACCTGCAGCAGTGTGCTGTGGCTGGACGCCTCGTCGTCAAAGTCGATCCGCGTCTCCGCCTTCACCAGCGGCGCCTTCCTGCGTCCGCGCTTGCGCCCGGAGAGCAGCTTCTCCACTGTCGCCTTGCCGGCCATCACGTCATGCACGCCCGCCAAAAAGGCCTCGTGCTCGGACGCGTTCAGCTCCAGCGTCCGAAAGGTGTCCGTAAACCGGAAGTTGTCGACAACCACGCCCTTCGCGTTGGAAAATGCGTCCGCCGTTACGATGTTCATCCCCCACGCCGCCAGCACGCCAGCCATGTCCGCAAACAGCATCGCCCGGTCCGGCGTCACCAGCGTGATCTCGCTCACCTCCGGCGCATGCCGGAACTCCAACTGCACCTGGTCCTCGGCGAAGAGCTCCGACCGCTCGAAGTGCAGCCTCACCTCCTCCGGCGTACGCGTGCGCAGATACCGCTCCGGGAAGCCCTCCAGAAACGTCTCGATCTCCGCCTTCCGTCCCGGCATCAGCGCCGTCACGCGCTTCACCAGCTCGCGCCCCGCGCGCGCGCTCACACGCTCGTCATCCACGCTGCGGTCCAGATAATTCGCCGTCGCCAGGAACAGCCGCCACAGGTTCTCCGCCTTCCACGGCGTCAGAGCGTCCGGATGCACCGCCGCAATGTCCGCGTAGGTAAACAGCGTCAGCATGCGCAGCGCCTCCGGCGTCTGCACCTTGCCCGCAAACGCCGCCACCGTCTCCACGTCGAAGATGTCCCGGCGCAAGGTCGCCGACATCTCCAGGTGGTTGCCGATCAGCCCCAGCATCAGCTCGCTCTCGTAGGCATCCAGCTCCAGCCGCTCGGCCACGCTCTCCGCCATGCGCGCACTCTCCCGAGCGTGATCCTCGCCGCTGCGTCCCTTGCCCGTGTCGTGCAACAGCGCCGCCAGGTACAGCAGCTCCGGATGCTGCACATCGCGCAGAATGTTTCCGAACCGCACGCCCCACCCGCCCATGGTGCTCGACCCGCCGGTCTCGAGACCATGCAATGTGTCGATCAGCACCATCGTGTGCTCGTCCACCGTGTACCGATGGTAGGCATCGCGGATCACCAGCGCGTCGATGCCGTGGAACTCCGGCACCAGCAACTCCAGCAGCCCCATCGCGTGCATCGCGCGTAGCGTCTGCCCCGCATTCGACCCCACGAGGATCTCCTGCAGGTGTCGCCACAGCGCCGGCCCTTCCTCAATCTGCGCCGAGAGCAGAGGCAGCGCCTGCGTGATCCGCACCTCGCTTGCCCGCTCCAGCTTCGCGCCCGTCCGCGACATCGCGCCGAACAGTCCAAGAACCGCCTCCGGGTCCTGTGCCGGATCACCCGATCCGCTCGCAGCGTCCAGAATCGCCCTGCCATTCTCCTGCCGGAATCCCACCAGCGCCCCCTCCGGTCTTCGCCGCATCCGTCCAAACGCCGCGCGGCCCACCGCCGCCAGCAAGCCCTCCGGCTCCTTGGTGGGAGCTGCCTCCAGCATGTGCGCCACCCGCCGCTCAATCACGCGGGCGTTGCGAAAGTACGTCCGCATCCAGTACGCAGGATCCACGTCGCGCCGCGGCGCGCCCAGCCCCGCCTTCGCCGCCGCGTCCTGCGCCCGCCAGTCCAGCGTGTTGTCGTCGCGGTCATGGCGGAAGTGCAGAAAGCAGCGCACGCCAAACAGAAACTGCACTGCCGCCTCGAACTCCTCGCGCTCGCCCGCAGCCCACCCCGCCGCGCTCGCTGCCGGCTCCTTCTTCTCCGCGGGCGCCGCAATCTCGCCCAGCGTCTCCATCCACGTGCACACGTGTACGTCGCGCAACCCGCCCGGACACTCCTTGATACTCGGCTCCAGATGAAACAGCGTATCGCCGTACTTCCTGTGCCGCTCGCGCGTCAGGGTCACCAGCCCAGCCGCAATCGAGCGATGCTCCTTCTCCAGCATCTTCGGCAGCCCGGCATCGGCGAACTTCTCATACACACTCGCATCGCCTGCCAGAAACCGGTGGTCCATCAGCGCCAACGCATACTCCACGTTGTCCGGCTCGAACCTCTCCGCGTCGCTGCGCTTGCGCGTCTGCGGAGAAAGCCGGATCGCGCAGTCCCACAGCGTCTGGCTCACCCGCCGGATCGGCTGCTTCACCGCCGACTCGCTGATGCGGTTGTCCAGCAGATACAGCAGGTCCACATCCGAGTTGGGAAACAGCTCGCGTCGCCCATAGCCGCCGAGCGCCACCAATGCTATTCCCTGTCCCAACGCGGGCATCTCCTTCACCGCCCGCGCCCACAGCCGCTGGATCATCTCGTCCATCAGCTGCGCGCGCGCGGCCACAGTCGCCACGCCCGTCGCACCCGCGTCGAACACAGCACGGATAGCCAGCATCTTCTGCTGATACTCCGCGCACATCCCGTCGTCTGGAATTGGTCCTGTCTGCATGGCTGTCGTGTAGGTTTGGAACCTTCACTATACAGCCTGATGGATGAGGAACTGGTTGCTAGGTTCTAGTGACTAGGCCCTAACGATGCATCGCGCTACGCAACACCTTTCGCGTATTCAGATGCCAAGCACCCAGCGCCTAGCAACCAGCACCTAGAGCGCCGTCTCGCCCCGCTCATCGTTGCGGATGCGGATCGCTTCGTCGATCTTCGTCACGAAGATCTTGCCGTCGCCGATCGTGCCCGTCCGCGCCACCCCGATGATCGCCTCCACCGCGCGGTCCTTCATCTCGTCCGAAACCACCGTCTCCAGCTTCACCTTCGGCAGCAGATCCACCGAATACTCGCGTCCGCGATAGAACTCCGTATGCCCCTTCTGCCGCCCATGCCCGCGCGCCTCGGTAATCGTCATGCCCTGCACGCCAATCTCTACCAGCGCGTCTTTCACCGCGTCCAGCTTCGATGGCTGGATCACTGCTTCAATCTTCTGCATCTCCCGTTCCTTCCTCGTCCTGCTGTTCTCAAAGCATTAGCATAGTACGCGCCGCGCGCATACACCCGCTATATCGGATGCGCGCGATCCAAAGTGGGCACTCTTTTAATCGGCCCTTCACAGAAATTGTTTACTGCGCCGCCGCATACCCCCGCTCCCGCATCCACTTCATCAGCAGGTCCGGCCACACCGCCAGCTGCGGATTCGCCGCCGCCAGCCCCGCCCCATGCGCCCCATGCTGGAAGATATGCAGCTCTGCCGGCACGCCTGCCTTCACCAGCGCCATATAGAACATCACGCTGTTCAGCACCGGAACCGTGCGATCGTCCGTCGTCTGGAAGAGGAAACTGGGGGGCGTCTGCGCCGTCACATGCAGCTCCGCCGACATCGCATCCATCTGCTCCTGCGTCACGTTGTCGCCCAGCAGATAGTGCCGCGACCCCTTATGCGTATATGGGTCCTCCATCGTAATCACGGGATACGCCAGGATTAGAAAATCCGGCCGGCTCGACTGCTGCTCGATCGCGTCCGTTGCCGAAGGATTGCCCGCGTCGAACTGTGTCCCCGCCGTCGCCGTCAGGTGTCCGCCTGCGGAAAATCCCCACATGCCAATATGGTCTGCCGCCAAGCCATACTGCGCCGCACTTGCCCGTACGGTGCGGATCGCGCGCTGCGCGTCGCCCAGCTCAATCGGGTGGTGGTACTTCGGCCCCAGCCGGTAGCGCAGCACAAACGCCGCCACGCCATGCGCGTTCAGCCACTGCGCAACGTCCGTGCCCTCCTTCGAGTACGCCAGCCCGACGTAACTGCCGCCCGGCGCAATCACCACTCCAGTCTTGGTCGGGTTCGATGCAGGAAGAAATGTTTGCAGCGTCGGAATGTCGTCGTCCGCCGTGCCCAGCGCCCCCGGCGCACCATTCGCCCACAGCGGCACCGCCGGCGGGCAGCCGGCACAGGCGACCTGCGCCGTCA
Source organism: uncultured Acidobacteriaceae bacterium (assembly GCA_963766975.1). GTDB lineage: Bacteria > Acidobacteriota > Terriglobia > Terriglobales > Acidobacteriaceae > Edaphobacter. Next base: position 188,073 of record CAVYCF010000015.1, on the reverse strand, counting down.
CGCTGGCTGCAGCCGGCCTCTGCGGCGCCGTCTGTATCTGTGGTGTTGTTTGCGCCTGCGCGATTGCACCGCGCATCCCCAGGATTAATAAACCTGCAACTGCCGCACGCATCTTCGTCGCGAACTCGCCCATCTGCATCACTTTCCTCCATGCATTCACGCCGCACCATCCTACCGGCGCGCCCCGGTCAGCGTCACGCCGCAGATTTCCAGAAGCGCCTAGGTTGGCGTGCGCAGCAATAAATACGAGCCGGTAATCGCGAACAGCAGGTCTGGCGCCCACGCCGCCAGCAACAGCGGCAACGTTTCAATGTTGCCCAGAGAAGAGAAGACATTTGTCAGCGCCGAATAGGCGATCGCAACTCCAATCGCAGTCGCCACCCCAACCAGCCCCGCTCGTTTGCCCATCATCACCGCAAAGGGCACAGCCAGAATCGCCATTACCAGCGTACTCACCGGGGCAGCCAGCTTGTTCTGAAGCTCGACACGCAGAGGGATGGTGTCAATGATCCCCGACTGCGAGAGGTCCGCTATGTAGCGCGAGAGCTCGGCATAGGACATCTCGTCGGCGGGCGTGTCCTCCTTGATGAAGTACGTCGGCTGCTCGTGCACCTCTGGAAAGGCCGCGGCGGTGAAGGCCTGATATGGCCCCAGGGTCGGGCCGGAGAATGACCTCGCCCAGCCGTTCTCGAAGATCCAGCCTGACGCGGCCGGGTCCCAATGGACGGTGTCCGCGTGGATGCGACGTTGCAGGGTGAAGGTCGCCGGATCGAACTCAAAGACGGTAAGGTTCGCGAATACGAAGTTCTTCGGGTCGTACGCCTGGTAGTAGAAGATGCGTGTGGGCGATCCGGCCGCACCAGCCTGGCCTGCAATCCATCCACGGCCGGCGAGCAAAAACGTCTGCGCGGGCCTGCCCTTGATCTCGGAACGAAGCTGCTCCTGATGGCGGTTGGCCTCCGGCAGGTAATACTCGTTGAACGCAAAGAGCGCCGCAGAGAGCAGCGCCGCAACCGCGAGCACCGGCGCGACCACGCGATAAAGCGAAATCCCCGTGGCCTTCATGGCGGTCAGTTCAGAGGAACGATTGAGCGTGCCAAAGGCGATCAGCACGGCAAGCAGCGAGCAGAGCGGAACTACCGCGGAGACGATATACGGAACCAGATACCACAGGTATTCGCCGACGACAATAAACGGCGTCTGGTTGCGAACAATGTCTCCCATCAACTCAAAGAAGGTGAAAACAACATAGAGCAGCGTGAAAGCTCCCAGCGAAAGCACGAAGTTCCCGAGGTAGGAGCGCATCACATACTCATCCAGCAGCAATGGAAAGCTGGTGCGGAAGAAACGGCGCAGCCGCTGCGGCGAGGTACGGGCGTCAGAGTCCAGAGCAGAAGCAGCGGGGGCAGCAGCAGAGGCGGAGCTGGCCTCGGGCTCGGCCGATTCGCTGGAGAAGAGACGCCGTGGATTCAGGCGGCTGAAGACCTTGTCGGCGTTGGCGCCGAGAGATCCGAACAGGTCGAGGAGAATACCTCCGCCTGCCAGCTGCTGCAGCAGAACGAGTCCGAAGAGGGCGAAGACGATGTTCGCGGCCCAGACACCGGCGACCGGCGACAGCTTGCCGGACTTTGCGAACGCCACACCCAGGCTCGAGACAAGGTAGTACGTAAAGACCAGCAGCAGCGTCAGCACGAAGCCGCCGCTCTTGCCTCCGCGCTTGGACGACAGCCCCAGCGGAACGCCGATCAGCATCAGCACCAGACAGGCGAAGGGATAGGAGAAGCGCGACTGCAGCTCAATTCGCGCGGCAAGAACGTCGGAGGCGGCGGGCGCGGCTTCACCGGGAGTTGCAATCCCCCGGATGCGCTGTGAAAGCTCCGGCAGCGTCAGCGCTTGGAGGTGCGTGCTGCTGCGCGAGACGTGCGTGTCGTCCTGCGCCGTCAACTGGAGCAAGACATTGCTCTCGGGAAAGACGGAGAAGTCGTACTGGTTGGGGTCCGTGGGGCTCGGCCGATGCGTGCCGCCGTTCTGGAGCAGCAGGCGCAGGTCCTGGGGATCGGAGGGATCAGGACGCGAGACGATGGCCTGGTCGGCAGTGGTGATATCAGGATTCACCGGCTCGGTGAGGTCGGCGAGGAAGACGTGCCGCCAGACGCCGGAGCCGGGGCGGACATCCTGCACATAGAGGACATAGTTCTTGAAGTCTTCGTAGAAGACGCGCGGCTGCACCTCGAAGCTGGCCTGCGACGATTTGAGCTTGTCCTCCAGTCGCAGCAGGTCGGCCGCGCCGCGCGGCGCGAAGTAAAGCGCATTGATCAGACCAAGGCCGAGCGCGCCGACCGACAGGATGGAGACGATGCGCACGAACGTAAGCGCGCCGATGCCGCAGGCGCGCATGGCCGTCACCTCGGAGTCGGCCGCCAGCCGCGACAGGCCAAGCAGGATGCCTGCGAGCACCGCCATGGGGATCGTAAAGGTCAGCATGCTGGGCATCATGTCCGCGAAGATGCGCAGCGCGTCGGCAACGGACGCGGAGCCGCGCACAAGCAGGTCGATGATGCCCTGCATGCGGCTCATAAAGAGCACAAACGTGAACAGCACCCCGCCCAACAGTGCGTAGGAGCTGACCTCGCGGAGAATGTACCGGGTAAAGATGCGCATGGCCGTGCTACAGCCAAGTGTACTGCGCGTGCTGCGTCCGGCATATGGCCGGGATGCCGCACGCGCAGCCAGGTTTCGGAGACCGACGGTGCATCAGAACTTGAATCGGTAGCGAAGCTCGCCCGAGATCTGCCGCGGATCGTTGTAGTGGAAGCCGCCGAAGGTAAGTGAGTTGTCGAGCAGCGCGCGGGTGTTGCCGACGTTGATTGCGGTAATGGAGGCGGTATACCGCTCGCCAAAGCTCTTGCCGAGCGAGAGATCGGCGGTCGTGTGCGACGGCAGATAGTCACCGGCATAGGGCGACGGCGGGTCCTGGTAGCCATTGGAGAAGCCAGAGCCGTAATAGACGTTGAAGGAGCCTAAGATGCCGTACGGAAGGTCGCCGTTGAAGCCAACATTGAGCGTGTTGCGCTGGTCATGGTCCAACGGCGAGTAGCCTGGCTGCACCGCGCAGACAGAAGGGTCAGACGGGTTGTAGCAGACGAGGCCGCCGGTAACGGCGCCCTGCTGCTGCGCAATCTGGTTGGAGTACGAGAGATGCGCCTGGCCGAAGCGCCAGAGATGTGGCGAACGGAGTGTAAGCTCCCAGGCCTGGATCAGCGCGCCCTGTACGGTGATGGGGATGAAGATACTGGACTCGCCGATGTTGTTGTGATCCAGGAAATTTGCAGCCTCGGTCTGGAAAGTGTCGGCGTCGAGCAGCCAGCCGCGGAACGGAATCTGCACGCCGAACTGATGCTCCTCGTCGCGCTCGCCCTTCAGCGGAACATAGCTGTCCTGGTTGTTCTGCGCAAAAGCGAGTGCGGGACCGGTGATGCTGGTCAGCGGCGGCGGCTGGTAGAAGTGGCCGTAGAAGGCGCGGAACACCCAGTTGAGCCGGGGCACCTGGAGCGCGACGCCGATGCGCGGATAGATAGCGTCCTCGCTGATGGCGCCGGAGAAGTGCGACTGGCGCTCGCCGCCAGTCAGCGTCAGCCACTGCGTGGGCTTGTAGCTGTCTTCGACGTAGGCCTCTTCAACGCCGCCGACGATGACCGGGTTCACAGTGAAGTTGTTGTCGCTCTCATCGTTGAAGACAACCCCGAACAAATCATTCTCATGCTGCGCATAGCCGTAGATGCCCGCAGAGAAGGTATTGTGCGCAAAAATGGTGGAAAAGGAAGCCTTAAGCCCGGAGTAGAAGCCGGTCTCGTCAGCCGTGGTGGCAGTGGGCTGATCGTTGGGATTGGGCTGGTAGTCCGCGCGGTTGAAGTGATAGAAGGGCGAGACCTGCGCCGTGGTGACCGGCGAGAAGGTGTGCAGCCAGGTAAAGGCGCCATAGCTGTCGGTCTCATGCTCGCCGTCGCGCAGGCCGCTCGAATCGTATAGCTGGTTCTCCCAGTCATTCACATCGGGATCGTAGGGGATCTGATAATAGTCCGTGCGCAGTTGGCCAACGTAACGGAGCTGATTGCTGGCGTTGAGGTTGTAGATCAGCGAGCCAAAGCCGCCATAGCCGTTTTCAGCATCGTGGATCGGCGCGGACACAGCCGGTTGCAGGCCGTAGTTGCTGCGGTTGCCGTTGAGGCTGGCGTACCAGGCAAATTTCTCGGTGTGGTCGCCCAGCGAGATCTGCTCGTTGGTCTGGTAGAAGTTGCCGGCGGTGAGAACCAGCTCCCCGTCGCGATTGCGCTCGAAGCCGGAGCGCGGAACGATATCGAAGACGCCATAGGTGCGGTCGCCCAGGTCAGCCGGATAGCTGCCGCGATCGACCTGCAGCGTATCGATGTCCTTCGGGTCAATCTGCGGAGCAATGTTCGAGGCGATGTTGGTGTTGGGGATCTCCACGCCGTCGATCAGCCAGTTCAGTTCATGCCCGCCGCGCATGTGCAGCATGTCGTGCGTCATATAAGCGCCGGGGACGAAGTCCGTGATCATCGCGAGCGAGTTGGTGCGGTCGGCGCCCGGCGTCTGGGCGATGTCCACGCGGGAGATCTGCGTCTCCGGCGTGACCGTATCGACGCTGGCCGCATCGGAGACACCCGTGACCGTGACCGATTGGCTCACAGGCGCAATCTGCAACTGTAGATGCAGCATGACGGCGGAATCGCCCGTGAGGGTGACGGTCTGCTGAAGGGTGGCGAAGCCTGGGGCGGAGACCGTAACCACGTAATCGCCCAGCGGCACTGCGGGAATGGCAAAGGCGCCGTCGCTATTCGTTGTGGCGTTGAAGTGGAGATCGGAGTGGCCGGCGCGGACGGAGACCTGTGCTGCGGCAAGCGGGCGGTGTCGAGGGTCGTGCACAATGCCCTGCAGCTGAGAGAAGATGGCCGCACGGACGAAGGGCACGGCGACGAGGGCCAGGAGAGAACCGACAGCGGCAGCGCGAACGGCGCGAGTGAAAAACGGGAAAGGCATGCGAGGCTCCGTGAGCGTGCGGCTGCGCGCAAAGGCGCAACTGGTGCTCGGGCTTGGCTGACAGCGCGCGGCGCGTGCGGAATGCGGAGATATGCGCGGACGCGAGTCAGCGGTCTGGACCAAATCTGATTTTTGGGATCGCTTTAGGCGAGCGCGGGAGGGCCGCGGTCGCGGCGCGTGCGGGAAAGCAGAAGCTGCGTCCGGCGCGCCGTGGCCGCAGGCGATGCGGATGTGCGGACGGGCTCAACGGACAGGCGCGGCGGAGCGACAAGCGTGAAGGTGGCGAACTGAGGGATAGTTGCTCCAGCCGGATAGAGCGGGCACGGCGCCGGCGTGAATATGGGTTTCGAGCCCAGCGACTCGAGCATCCAGTGCATCATCGCGCAGTGGTGCGCGCCGTGGCTGCGGCAGCAGGGCGGGAGATTCGCCTCCGGATCGGAGGTCAGAGCAGAGAGTGAAGGCGCCAGCGCGGGCGTGAACAACGCAATCAGCAACGTGATGGCCAGTGCTCGGCGCATTGGATACAGTATAGCGCGCGCCGTCAGCCGGTTGTCCTCAGACTTGTCGGCAGACTTGGCAGCGGCTTGCACGATGAAGCAGGCGAGTGGGCAACCTCGCTTGGCACAAGTGATTCCTACTCCTCAGAGGTGGAGACATGGAACAGAATCTGAACTCAAACAGAACGCCGGCGCGGCCATCGCATGAGGCGATCGACACAAAGCTGCGGGATGGCAAGTTGGTGGATAAGACAGAGGAGGAGCGCATCGATCAGGTGGCGATGAAGGCTGCCAAGCGCGCCGGGAACCGCATCACCGGCAATGAGGAGCGGGTGCCCGGCGACACGATCTTCTCAAAATAACCTGCAATCTAGTTAGCCTCCACGACCCCACGCGATTTCTGCGTGGGGTCTTGCTGCGTCTGGATGCAATCGAGCGGCCTTCAGGTTGCGCGATTCTTTACAATCGAAAGATATGCAAGAGCAGGTAAAGAGCGCAGCGGACGAGGCAAAGCGATATACCCCGGCAGAGATTGAGCCGAAGTGGCAGGCGCGGTGGGATGCGGACCCGGCGCTGTACGCGGCCGAAGGGCACGAGTCGGCAAAGAAGAAGTTTTATTGCCTGGAGATGCTGCCGTATCCCAGCGGCAAGCTGCACATGGGGCATGTGCGCAACTACTCCATTGGCGATGCGCTGGCGCGCTTTATGTGGATGCGCGGGCACAACGTGCTGCACCCGATGGGCTGGGACGCCTTTGGACTGCCGGCGGAGAATGCCGCGCTCAAGAACAACACGCCGCCGCGCGAATGGACGCTGGCGAACATCGCCGCGATGCGCGAGCAGATGCGGCGCATGGGTTTCAGCTACGACTGGGCCACAGAGGTCACGACCTGCCTGCCGGAGTATTACCGGTGGAACCAGTGGTTCTTCCTGAAGATGTACGAGCGGGGCCTCGCGTTCCGCAAGAAGAGCAAAGTGAACTGGTGCCCGGAGTGCCAGACGGTGCTGGCCAACGAGCAGGTGATCGACGGACGCTGCTGGCGGCATGAGGACACGATCGTTGAGCAGCGCGACCTGACGCAGTGGTTCTTCCGCATCACGCAATACGCGGACGAGCTGCTGGACGGCCTGGACACGATGGACGGCTGGCCGGAGAAGGTGCGCACCATGCAGCGCAACTGGATCGGGCGCAGCGAAGGGACGCTGGTGGACTTTGCGGTGGCGCCGGGCGAGGGCGATGCCGCGGCCATGAAGATCACGGTCTTCACCACGCGCGTGGATACGATCTTCGGCGCGACCAGCGTGCAGCTGGCGCCGGAGCATGCCGTGGCGCGTGCACTTGCTGCGTGCGACGAGAGGCTGGCGGGCGAGATGGAGAAGATGCTCGCCCAGCAGAAGGCGGCGCGCGAGGCCGGCGACCTGGGCGCGATCGAGAAGCATGGCGTGGATACGGGGCGCTTTGCCGTGAATCCGTACAACGGCGAGCAGGTGCCCATCTGGATCGCGAACTATATCCTTGCCGACTACGGCACGGGCGCGATCATGAGCGTTCCGGCGCATGACGAGCGCGACTTCGAGTTCGCGCAGAAGTATGGCATCGCGGTGAAACGGGTGATCGTGCCGGCAGTGAGCGGTGAGTTGCCGGAGCTGCCGTACACGGCGGAAGAAGATTCAGTGCTCACGGATTCCGGGCCGTGGTCCGGAAGATCGTGCGAAGAGGCGCAGCGCGAGATGGCAGCGTTTGCGAAGGCGAATGGATTTGGCTCGGCGACGGTGACGTATCGCCTGAAGGACTGGGGCGTGAGCCGGCAGCGATATTGGGGCACGCCGATCCCGATGGTGTACTGCGAGCGCGGGCACGCCGCGACTGCTAATTCGCCTGCCGTTGAAGCGGGCGGAGTTGTTCCCTTGCCGGAGAGCGCGCTGCCGGTGGTGCTGCCGGAGCAGATCGAGATCACGCAGCAGGGCGGCTCGCCGCTGGGCCGCGTGGCGGAGTTTGTGAACACGACGTGTCCGGTGTGCGGCGGACCGGCGCGGCGCGAGACGGACACGATGGACACCTTCGTCGACTCGAGCTGGTACTTCTATCGCTACATCGACGCAAAGGATACAAGTGCGCCGTTTGCCAGCGAGAAGGCGAAGTACTGGTTCCCCATCGACCAGTACATCGGCGGGGTGGAGCACGCGATCCTGCACCTGATCTACTCGCGCTTCTGGACCAAGGTGATGCGCGACATGGGAATGATCGCGAATGATGAGCCTGCGGCGCGGCTGTTCACGCAGGGCATGGTGATCAAGGACGGCGCGAAGATGTCGAAGTCGAAGGGTAACGTGGTGAGCCCGGACGATATGATCGTGCGCTACGGCGCGGATGCCACGCGCATGTATGCGCTGTTCGCTGCGCCGCCGGACCGCGACCTGGACTGGCAGGAGGATGGCGTCGCGGGCATCAGCCGGTTTCTGGCGCGGGTGTATCGGCTGGCGATGAAGTACAGCGGTGCAGCGACGGAGCGAGTCGGCGGGGCGAGCATCGGCTTCGAGCAGCGGGAACCGAGGAGAAGCTGCTGCGGGTGCTGCACCAGACCATTGCCAAGGTGACGGAGGACTTCAGCGGTCGCTGGCACTTCAACACTTCAATCGCAGCGGTGATGATCCTGGTGAACGAGATTGCGGCGGCGGAGGCGGCGATGGATGCCGGCGCGGTAAGCCCAGCGGCGACGGCGGAGATCTTCCGCGGGCTGACGCTGCTGCTGGCGCCGTTCGCGCCGTTCCTGGCGCAGGAGCTTTGGGCGGAATTGGGACACGAAGGCGCGGTCTTTCGCGCTGAGTGGCCGTTGGCGGACGCGGAGCTTGCGCGGGAGAGCGAGATCGAGGTGCCGGTGCAGGTAAACGGGAAGCTCGTTATCGTTATCAAAGTCGCAGCCGGCAGTGACGAGGCGACGGTGAAGGGGGCGGCGCTGGCGGATGCGAAGGTGCAGGCGCGCGCAGAGGGCAAGACGGTGGTGAAGGTGATTGTGGTGCCGGGCAAGCTCGTGAACCTCGTGGTGAAGTAAGTGGACAGCGGTGAAGCAGTGGCGGTGCGGGGCGCGGGCGGCGAGGTGCGCGGGACGCAGTCGTTCGTGCATACGCTCTCGTGGTGCTGGCGTCGGCCGGGGCTGACGGGGCTTGAGATTGCGTGGCGCTGGGTCTTCGGCATTCCCGCGGCCTGGATTGTGGCGCGTGAGGCGCTGCGCATCTGGAACTCCGTGCCGGTTGATGTTGGCGCGCTTGCAGCGGATGACCATCGTGAATCCGATGGCGTCGGCGGAGACGATCCAGAGTGCGGTGAATCTTCTGCTGCCGCCGGCGGTGAGTGTGGCAAAGTGGCTGGCGCCGGTGCTGCTGGTGGCGTGGGTGATTGTGTCATCGCTGGGACGGGCGGTCGTTGCGAAGCAGGTGCTACAGCGGATGGACGGGGCGGTCCGCCTCCGGCTCGCGACCTTGATGGTGCTGCAGGCGCTGCGCATGGTTGCGTTAGGCGCGAGCTTTGTAGCGTGGTTCTGGTGCCTGCGGGCGGATGCGGTGCTCGCGGTAGGGAATCCGATCGCGGAGGGGCGCGAGCCGAATCTGGTGCTGCTGTGCGCGATTGTGATCGCGGCGACGCTGGGCATGTTTGTTCTCTGGGCCATCGTCAGCTGGGTGTTCTCGGTGGCTCCGCTGCTGGCGATGCTACGGAATCTCAGCGCGGGCGCGGCACTGAAGGCGGCGCTGACGCTGGGCGAGCTGAAGGCGAAGCTGGTGGAGATCAATCTGGTGATGGGGATCGTGAAGATCGCGCTGGTGGTGCTGGCGATGGTCTTCTCGGCGTGTCCGCTGCCGTTTGAATCGATTGCGACGCCGGACTTCATGCTGCGGTGGTATATCGCAGTTGGCGTCTGGTACCTCGTGGCGTCGGACTTCTTCCACGTTGTGCGGCTGACAGCGTATGTCGAGCTCTGGCGGGTGTACGAGGAGGAGTGATCTACCCCCCCGGGGGGGGTATACCAAGTGCCTTGTTTTGTGTCGATTGCAGCATAATGGCTGTAGTTGACTGTTTCCATTGAAGTTATGGCCATGTGTTTGATTCTTCGAGTCGAAGGTTAAAGTACAAAAGCCCTGCGCGATGCAGGGCTTTTTGTTTGAGGTTCTACTTCCATGATAGCGGATAGAGCATAACTGTTGTGCCAACTTTCGGAACGATTTATTGCCAGCAGAATGAGGAGGTTGGAAGGAAATGGAAGTTCCGAGGGGCTTGACAGCGGATTTTGTCCCACACTCCCAAGCGCCCCAGTGCGATCCCGCCGAGCGGGATGGAGCATCCGCCTGACGGGGAAAGAGAAAGACAACTACAGGGATCCTTCGCTTCGCTCAGGATGACGGCTTCTCTTATGGGCAGTGGTTAGAGGCCGGAGGCGGCGATGGCGGCGTTGAAGCAGTTGAGGAGCAGGTGGGGCAGGAGGCCGAGGAGGAGGGTGGCGAGGGCGAGGATGACGGCGAGGGCCTGGGTGAGCCAAGGTGCGCGGAGGGGCGTGGAGTTGTCGTCTCCGGGGGAGACGAAGGCGTGCTTGAGGACCTGGAGGTAGTAGTAGAGCGAGACGCAACTGAAGGCGATGGCCAGGACGACCAGCCAGAGCAGCGGCGTGGAGCCGGGGGCGGACTGGAGGGCGGCGGCGAAGAGATAGAACTTGGCGAAGAAGCCGGCGAGGGGCGGGATGCCGGCGAGCGAGAGGATGAAGATGGCGAGGGCGCCAGCGAGGACGGGTGAGCGGCGCGAGAGGCCGGCGAGCGCGGGGAGCAGGTCAGAGGAGGAGTCTTCTTCGACACAGGAGATGACGGCGAAGAGGCCGACGGTGCCCAGCGCGTAGGTGACGACGTAGTAGAGCAAAGCGGATAGAGAGTCTGGGGTGTGGGCGCAGATGGCGATGAGCATGTATCCGGCGTGGGCGACTGCCGAGTAGGCAACGAGACGGCGGAGGCTGAGCTGGCGGAGCGCGCCGAGATTGCCGACCAGCATGGACGCGACGGAGAGAATGGCGAGGACAGGCACCCATCCGCGTGCGGGATGGCGGAGCGCGGCGGAGCCGGCGGCGGGTAATAGCGCAATTGCCGCGATCTGGAAGAGCAGGAAGAATGACGCGATCTTGGAGGTAGAGGCAATGAACGCGGCGGAGGGCGCGGGCGCGGCTTCGTAGACATCGGGCGCCCAGAAATGGAGCGGAGCGGCGGCGATCTTGAAGCCGAGGCCAATGGCGATGGTGACGATAGCGACGGCGAGGAGCGGGTTGAGGGCGGGAGATTGGGATGCGGCGATGGCCACAGAGATTGCGGGCAGCGAGGTGGAGTTGGCGAGGCCGTAGAGCAGGCTGAAGCCGAAGAGCAGGAAGGCGGCGGACATTCCTCCGAAGAGGAAGTATTTGAGCGCGGCCTCGGAGGCGCGGGTGGAACGCTTGTTGAAGGAAGCGAGGATGTAGAGCGAGAGGGAAAGCAGTTCGAGCGAGAGGAAGATGACCAGCAGGTCCTCTGTCGCGACGAGGAGCATGCCGCCTACGGTGGCGGCGAGGAGGAGCAGGATGTATTCGCTGACGTGATGGGTGAAGCGGGAGTTGGCGGCGAGCAGCAGGACAGCGATGGTAACGCCGAGGATCGCGATCTGGACGGCTTTGGTGAGCGGGTTCGAGAGGAGCGCGCCGTCGAGCAGGCTGGCCCTGGCGGGCGCGCTGGCGATTAATGCGATGGAGAGCGCGGAACCGAGCACGGCGAGCATGGCGCAGGCAGCAAAGCGTGTGCGGGGGGAGCGGCGGCGGAAGACCAGGAGATCGAGCGCCATGATGACAAGGGCTGTGAAGACCAGCAGCACTTCGGGCCGCAGCAGTTGCAGGAGATCGGTGTAGTTGACGGAGGTCATTGCCAGAGACCTCCGCGGCGGAGGCCGTCAAACAGCGGCGAGTTGAGCGCGGGCTGGATGACATCGAGCAGGATGCGCGGGAAGAGGCCGACGATGAGGCTGGAGGCGATGAGCAGGATGGAAGCGAGTTTTTCGGGGAGGGTGATGGGGGGAAGGGTGTGGTGGTGAGTTGAGTGTGAGTCGGATGCGGCGGCCACTGTGGCGGCGTCTTCGGAAGAGGTTCCGGAGAAGAAGGCCTTCTGCATGGCGCGCCAGATGTAGGCGACGCCGATGAGGATTCCGAGCCCCGTGGAGCAGGCAAGCAGCGGGAAGGCGCGCCAGGCGCCGAGCAGGATCATGAGTTCGGCGACGAAGCCGGAGAAGCCGGGAATGCCCATAGACGCGACGGCGGCGATGACGAAGGTGACGGCGGCGAAGGGCAGGGCGCGGTTGAGGTTCATGGGGCCGAGCTGGGCGAGCTCGCGGGTGTGGGTGCGGGCGTAGACCATGCGGCCGACGACGGCGAAGAGCAGGCCGGCGAGCAGGCCGTGGGAGACCATCTGGAGGACGGCGCCGGAGAGCCCGGTGAGATTGAGGGTCATGAGGCCGAGCAGGATGAAGCCCATGTGGGAGACGGAGGAGTAGCCGATGACGAACTTGAAGTCGCGCTGGACTAAGGCGACGAGCGCGCCGTAGACGATACCGATGGCGGCGAGCAATGCGAAGAGGTCGCGCCAGGAGTGGAGGCCGAGGTGCGCGTGCGCCCAGGGGGCGAGGCCGAGCGGGAAGAGCGTCATGGCGACGCGCAGGCAGCCATAGGCGCCGAGCTTCATGACGACTCCGGCGAGGAGCATGGAGGCGGCGGTGGGCGCGGCGACGTGGCCGGTGGGCGCCCAGGTGTGGAAGGGCCAGAGGCCGGCGAGGATGGCGAAGCCGGTGAAGACGATGGGGAAGGCGATGAGCTGGAAGTGCGGCGAGAGGTGCGCGGAGGCGGCGACGAGGGCTGAAAGCGAGGTGGAGTGCGCACCGGAGACGGCGTAGGCGGCGATGATGCCGCCGAGGACCATCGCGCTCCCAACAAAGGAATATATAGCCAGCTTCATGGCGCCGTACTCGCGGCGGGTCGAGCCCCAGATGGCGATGAGGAAGTATTTGGGGATGATGACGATCTCGTAGAAGACGAAGAGGAGGAAGACGTCGGACGCGAGGAAGACGCCGTAGACGGAGCCGATGAGCAGGAGGTAGAAGGCGAAGAACTCGTTGGTGCGGTCGGCGATGTCCCAGGAGAAGAGGACGCCGGCGATGGCGATGATGCCGGTGAGCAGGACGAGGGCGAGCGAGATGCCGTCGGCGGAGAGGGCGTAGTGGATGCCGAGGGACGGGACCCATGGGATGTCGATGATGGTGCCAGTGCGGCGGGTGCAGAAGGCGCTGAGGGCGATAGCGAAGCCGGCGATGGCGGCGAGCAGGGCGAGGATGCGCGCGAGGTCTGGGCGGGCGCGGCGCGGCAGCACGAAGAGCAGCGCGGCGGTGAGGTACGAGATGTAGATGGTCCAGGCGAGCATTGGGGGTTATTTCAAAAAGCAAAACAAAAGCAGGTCCCTCGACTGCGCGCGCTCTGACGATCGCGCTTCGCTCGGGATGACAAGGTTTGGGTTGAGTGCTTGAAGAGTCTGGGCATATCAGAACTTGAGGTGTTGCACGTAGGCGACGATGGTTGGGTTGACGGCCGCGAGGATGAGCTGCGGGGCGAGGCCGAGGAGGAACATGAGAGCGATGGCGGGCGCGAGGGCGAGGCGCTCGCCGCGGGTTAGATCGGTGAAGCCGGCGCGCGCGGGGTTGAGCGGGCCGGTGAAGACGCGCTGGATGACGGTGAGGATGAAGATCGCGGTGAGCAGCAGGCCGAGCGTGGAGATGGAGCTGGCGCGGGGGGCGAGGGGGAAGGCTCCTTTGAAGATGAGGAATTCGCCGGGGAAGCCGTTGAGGCCGGGGAGGCCGAGCGACGAGAAGAGGGCGATGCCCATGAGGCCGGCGAAGACGGGCGCGGGCTTGCGCAGGCCGCCGAAGTCGGAGAGATTGCGCAGGCCGTCGGTGCGCTGTTCGAGCAGAGCGATGAACCAGAAGACGACGGCGGCGGTGATGGCGTGGTTGAGGGTCTGGAGGAGCGCGCCGGAGAGTGCGGCATATTTTTGCGCGGGGTCGGGGTTCGTGGTGGAGACGAGGGCGAAGATGGCGAGCAGGCAGAGGCCGAGGTGGTTGATGGAGGAGTAGGCGAAGATGCGCTTGAGGTCTTTTTGCGCGAGGGCGGAGTAGGCGGAGAGGACGATGGAGAGGACGGCGAGAAAGAGCAGCGGCTTGAGCAGCGCATGCATCTGCGGGCCGAAGATGGGGACGAGGATGCGCAGGAAGCCGTAGAGTCCCATCTTGGACATGGCGCCGGTGAGCAGGATGGTGGTGCCGGTGGGGGCTTCGGCGTAGGCGTCGGGCAGCCAGGTGTGGAAGGGGATGACGGGGGTCTTGACGGCGAAGCCGAGGAAGGCGCCGAGGAAGAGCAGTAGCGCGAGGTGGTTGGGAGTGAAGCGCGCCCAGGCGAGGTTGGCGGTGACGGCGGGCATGAGCTGGTTGGATTGGGCGAGATTGCTGAGGGTCGCGAAGTCCCAGGTGTGGGTGGTGAGGAAGATGGCGAGGAAGCTGAGCAGCAGGGTAACGCTGCCGGCCATGGTGTAGACGAGGAACTGGGTGGAGGCGGGGGCGCGGCGCGGGCCTCCCCATAGGCGGATGAGGAAGAAGGCGGGGATGAGGGAGAGCTCCCAGTAGAGGAACCAGTGGAAGAAGTTGAGCGCGGTGAAGGAGCCGAAGATCGCGGACTCGAGCAGAAGGACGAGGGCGAAGTAGAGCGGGGCGCGGGAGTGGATGCGCGGGTTATTCCAGGAGGCAGCGATGCCGATGGGCGTGACGATGGCCGTGGCGAGCAGCATCAGGAGGCCAATGCCGTCGACGCCGAGGTGGTAATCGACGTTGAGGGCGGGGATCCAGGGATGGAGTTCCTGGAACTGGTAGGCGGCGGAGGTTGCGTCGAAGTGGTGCCAGATCGCGAGCACGAAGAAGAGTGCGAGCAGCGAGGTGAGGAGTGCGGTGAAGCGGGCGAGCTTTGAGTTGCGCGCGAAGAGCAGGATGAGTACGGCGCCGACGGCGGGCAGCGCAGTGAGGAGGGTGAGCGCGGGGAAGCCGTTCATGCGTGCGCTCCCCAGAGGAGATAGAGGACGAGCGCGACGAGCGCGAGGCCGATGAAGCGCAGGTAGGTCTGCGGGCGGCCGGTCTGGAAGCGGGTGGTGAGCCATCCGCCGAAGCGGACGGTGTGGGTGCCGGCGTCGAAGCCGCCGTTGATAAGGTAGGTGTCGAAGGCGCGGTCAAGCTGAGCGACGCCTAGGGCGATCCAGGTGACGAGCCGGACGATGCCGCCGAAGAGGAAGCGGTCTGAGATGTCAGAGAGTGTTGCCAGCGTGGAGTTGAGGCGGACGAGGGTGGCGGCGTAGAGCTCGTTGATGTACCAGGCGTGGCCGAGGAAGGTGAAGGCGGCGGGGGCGGTGCGGTCGAGGATGTCGGGAGCGTCGGCTGACGCGATGGTGTTGCACGAGTAGAGCCACCAGCCGAGCAAGAGGCCGAGGAAGACGACTGCGGTGGAGGTGCCCATCACGGTGAGGACGGCGGGTTCGAGGATTGCGGAGAATCCGGGCGCGACTAGTTGTGAGCTGTTGAGGAATGCCTGGAACCAGGGCCACGCGGGTGTGCCGAGGAAGCCGAGCAGTGCGGCGAAGGCGGCGAGGATGACGAGGGGGACGGTCATCACGGCGGGGCTTTCGTGGGGATGGTGCGTGTGCGCGGCTTGTTCCTTTGCCGCGGCGCTTTCGGCGACATCTTCGTAGGCGATGGGCTGTTCGATCTCGGCGGGGTGGTGCGAGGGGTGGCCGCCTTCATTGGTGTGCCCGGCGGGGCGGAGGGTGCCGAAGAAGACGTAGGCCATCTGGCGGGTCATGTAGAAGGCGGTGAGGAGCGCGCCGAGGGTGCCCATGTAGAACGGGATGTGCGAGGGTTGCCAGACGTGCGCCATGTCGAGGATGGCGTCCTTCGACCAGAAGCCGGCGAAGAGCGGGAAGCCGCAGAGGGCGAGCATGCCGGCGGAGTAGGCGGCGAAGGTGACGGGCATGTATTTGCGCAGGCCGCCCATGCGGCGGATGTCCTGCTCGCCGGCGCAGCCGTGGATGACGGAGCCGGCGCCGAGGAAGAGCAGCGCCTTGAAGAAGGCGTGGGTGATGAGGTGGAAGATGCCGACGGCGGGGCCGCCGACGCCGAGGCCCATCATCATGTAGCCGAGCTGGGAGACGGTGGAGTAAGCGAGGATGCGCTTGATGTCGAACTGGGCGACGGCGATGGTGGCGGCGAAGAGCGCGGTGATGGCGCCGACCCAGGTGATGACTTCAAGCGCCGGAGTCAGCATGCTGACTCCCATCTCGATGCCGGTAGGAGGATGTAGAAAGCGTGGAGTCAGGATGCCGGATAGAAGGGGAAACATCCGCGCCATCAGGAAGACACCAGCGGCGACCATTGTCGCGGCATGAATCAGTGCGGAGACGGGGGTGGGGCCTTCCATTGCGTCGGGCAGCCAGACGTGGAGTGGAACCTGGCCGGATTTTCCGGCAGCGCCGCAGAATATGAGTATTCGCGATGGCGGATGCGGCAGACAGACCGAAGAATGCGGTGCGCGCGAGGATCTAAGCGGCAGATTCAAGACAGCCCGCGCCTGGGTTGTCGTAGAACAGCAGCGTGCCGGCGCTGGAGTAGAGCCAGACCATGCCGATGAGCAGGCCGAGGTCGCCGATGCGGGTGACGAGGAAGGCTTTCTTGGCGGCGGCTGCGGCGGCGGGGTTGTGATACCAGAAGCCGATGAGGAGGTAGGAGGTGAGACCGACGATCTCCCACGCCATGAAGAGCAGCAGGAGGCTGTTGGCGATGAGGACGGCGAGCATGGCGCCGGCGAAGAGGGCGAGGAAGCAGAAGAAGCGGGTGAAGTTCTCGTCCTCGGCCATGTAGCCGGTGGAGTAGATGAAGATGAGCAGGCCGACGAAGGTGACCATCACCAGCATGACCGCGGTGAGCGGGTCGAGCAGCCAGCCGATGCGGAGGACCTGGTCGCCGAAGGTGAGCCAGGGGACGTTGACGAACTCCAGGCGCTGGCGTGGACGAGAGTATGTGGGCGAAGGCGGCAATCGCATAGAGGAACGAAAGGGCGAGTGACCCGATGGCGAGGGCGGCGGCGGGCGCGCGGCGGCTCTGCGGCAAGAAGCGCGATGAGGCCCGCTGCCAGGATGGGCAGTGCGGGGATGAGCCAGAGATGGGTGACGAGCGAGTTCATGCGTGACGACGACCGTTCAGATTCAAGGGCGCAGCGCCTTGGTTGGAAGGCTGATAGCGCGGACCTTCAGCCCGCTTCACCTGTGTGTGCGCTTGTTCCCTGGGGCTGCGCCCCAGGCTACGATAGCTCGCGCCGTTGGCGCGCAGATTTTGAGCGACGATCCCACTCATCGCGCAGAAGGCGCGCGATGAATGGGGCACGGATTGGTGCAGGTTATTCATTCGCTCCAAAACTTTGATCTGGATCAGCCTTTCAAGTGGTTCATGCGGTCGAGGTTGGTGGTGCGGAAGTGGCGATAGGCGGCGAGGATGAGGGCGAGGCCGACGGCGGCCTCGGCGGCGGCGACGGCAATGGAGAAGATGGTGAAGAGGACTCCGGTGAGGGCTTCAGGATGCGGGCCGTAGCGCCAGAAGGCGATGAAGTTGAGGTTGGCGGCGTTGAGCATGAGCTCAATACCGATGAGGACGAGGATGGCGTTGCGGCGGGTGAGCGCTCCCGCCAACCCGATAGCAAAGAGTAGAGCGGAGAGCAGGAGACAGGCTTCGAGCGGAGTCATTCGGCAGCGGCCTCCTCTTGGTGTGGCTTGGGTCGTCTTTGGGGTCCATGGCGATGATGACGGCGCCGATGAGCGCGGCGGTGAGCAGCAGGCCGATGATCTCCAGCGGCAGGATGTAGCGATGCATGAGGGCGTCGCCGATCTGCAGGACTGTTGCAAGAGGCACGGCGACTGCTGGTGCGGGCTGTGCGGTGGTTGCGGAGTTCGCTGCGAAGGCGAGGCGGATGGCGCGGGCGAGAGTGAGGAAGACGGCAGCGGCGATGACGGCTCCGCTGAGCCAGAGGCGCGAGAAGGGCTGCTTCGGGCTCGCCGGGGTGATGGGTCATCATGATGGCGAAGACGGCGAGGATGGCGACGGCGCCGACGTAGACCATGATCTGGGTGAGGCCGACGAACTGCGCGCCGAGATAGAGATAGAGGCCGGCGAGGCCGGCGAAGCCGGCGGTGAGCGCGAGCACGCAGTGGACGGCGTTGCGCAGGCCCATGGCGGCCGCGGTTCCGGCGACGGTGATGGCGGCGAGGATGAGGAAGGTGGTGGTCATTATCGGCGAAATGATACGTGCGGACGAGGAGTTTTTTCTTCTGCTTCAGAGACATGGAGAGCGCGACACAGGGCGCGGCGAGGACGGCGGCGCAGACCAGCCAGCGGATGGAGTCAGCGGGGCCGGGCGGGAGGAAGCGCCAGAGGCCGGTGACGAAGATGTTGAGCAGGGCCATGGGCAGGACGAACTTCCAGGCGAAGGCCATGAGCTGGTCCATGCGCAGGCGGGGGAGGGTGCCCCGGATCCAGATGAAGAAGCAGATGAAGCCGAGGAGTTTTGCGAAGAACCAGAGGTACGAAGGGATGAAGCTGAGGAAGGAGAGCGGCGCGGACCATCCGCCGAGGAAGAGGGTTATTCCCAATGCCGAAGTCGCGAACATGCCGAGGTATTCGGCGAGGAAGAAGAGGGCGAACTTGAAGCCGGAGTATTCGATGAAGTAGCCGGCGATGATCTCGGACTCGCCTTCGGGGAGGTCGAAGGGGGAGCGGTTGGATTCGGCGGTGGCGGCGATGACGAAGAGTCCGAAGCCGACGATGCCCCAGGGCGTGAAGAGAAACCAGTGGGGGAAGATGCCGGTGTAGCCGGCCTGCGCGTTGACGATGTCCACGGTGGAGAGCGAGCCGGCCTGCATGATGGCGGGGACGGCGGCGAGGACGAGCGGGACCTCGTAGCTGATCATCTGCGCGATGGCGCGCATGGCTCCGAGCAGCGAGTATTTGCTGCGGCTGGACCATCCGGCCATGAAGACGGAGAGCTCGACGACGGAGCCGACGGCGAAGAAGAAGAGGACGCCGGCGTTGAGGTTGACGAGGACCATGTTGCGGCCGATGGGCAGGACGGCGTAGCCGAGGAAGGCCGCGGCGACGAAGACGACCGGCGCGAAGAAGTGGACGAGCTGATCAGCGGCGGCGGGGACAACGTCTTCCTTGGTGAGCGCCTTGATGCCGTCCGCGGCGGGTTGCAATAGGCCGAAGGGGCCGACGCGGTTGGGGCCGTAGCGGTTCTGCATGCGGCCCAGACCTTTGCGCTCAAGGATAGTAGTGATGGCGAAGAGCAGAGGGAAGGCGATGATGATAGGGACGATGGAGATGACGGCGGAGGCCAACGGCTGCAGCATGCCAGGAGTGCGCGCGAGGAGCGCGTGTTTGGTGAGGACGAAGATCTGGTCGAGAGTAGCCGCGTTCGCGATCATTTGGCGTCGCCCTCGGCGGGTTTGGGTGTAGATGCGGCTGCGGGCTGCGGCGGTGCGGAGGTCGCGGTGGCAGCCGTTGCTGATGCGGCGGGTTTGGGAGCAGCGGCGGCGGCTTTGGCTGCGGCGGCTTTCGCACGCTCAGCGGCGAGTGCGTCGTCGACGGCGGTCGCTTCTGTGGGATGGATCTGGTGGTAGTACTCGTTCGATTTGGCGAGCTTGTGGCGATCGAGCATCAGGCCGCTAAAGCGATTGTCGGTGGGGAGGTCGAACTCGACGTCCATCTTGATAGCGTCGAAGGGGCAGACCTCGACGCAGATCTGGCAGGACATGCAGACGGAGATGTCGATGTCGAAGACGCGCGGGGTAGAACTGCGGCTTGCCGACGGCGTCGGGCTTCTTGTCCTTACTTTTTTCGATGAAGATGCACTTGGGCGGGCACTCCTTCTCGCAGATCTGGCAGGCGACGCAGCGCATGCCTTGCTCCCAGTCGGCACCGTCGTAGACGAGGAAGGGGAAGTCGCGCGTGGCCTCGATCTGCGGGATGTGCTGCTCGGGATACTGCACGGTGGTGAGGCGGTCTTTGGAGACGTAGCTGCCGAAGAAGTTGCGCGCGGTCTCCGCGAGGCCTTTGAGGATGCCGTTCCCTATCATCGGTCGACCTCGCCGAGGACGATGTCCACGCTGCCGAGGATGACGACGACGTCGGCGACGTTGTGGCCGAGGCAGAGGTCCTCAAGGACGGTGAGGTTGATGAGGCTGGGTGGGCGGACGCGATATCGATATGGATTGGGTGAGCCGTCGGAGATGAGGTAGAAGCCGAGCTCGCCCTTGGGCGCTTCGATGCGGCCGTAGGCACTCGCCGGGCTTTGGGGCGGAAGCCGCGCGGCTTGGACTTGGGATCGAGGACGGGGCCGGCGGGGATGTCGCGCAGAGCCTCGTTGAGGATTTTGAGGGACTCGCGCATCTCGAGGAAGCGGATCATGTAGCGGTCGTAGACATCGCCGTGCGAGCCGAGAGGAACGCGGAAGCTGAAGCGCGAGTAGATGCCGTAGTTGTCGACCTTGCGGATGTCGTAGTTGAGGCCGCTGGCGCGCGCCATGGGCCCGCTGATGGCGGAGCTGATGGCGAGTTCGCGCGAGAGGACGCCGACGCCCTGGGTGCGCTCCATGAGGATCTCGTTCGAGACCAGGAGCTTTTCGAATTCATCCAGAAACTTCGGGAAGTCGGCGACGACCTTGCGCGTCTGGTCGAGCCAGCCGGCGGGTGTGTCCACACGGCAGCCACCGAAGCGCATGTAGTTGCACATCATGCGCGCGCCGGTGAGGGCTTCGAAGAGGTCGAGAATCTTTTCGCGCTCGCGGAACGCGTACATCAGCGGCGTGCCGCTGGCGCCCATGTCCTGCAGCAGAAAGCCGAGCAGGCAGGCGTGATTGAGCAGGCGGGTGAGTTCGCCGGTGATGACGCGGAGATATTCGGCGCGCTCAGGGACGGTGATGCCGGCGAGCTGCTCGACCGCGAGGGCGTAGGCCCAGTTGTTGGTGAGGGAGCAGATGTAGTCGAGGCGATCGGTGTAGGGCATGGAGCCGAGGTAGGTCTCGTTCTCGGCGATCTTCTCGTGGTTGCGGTGCAGGTAGCCGAAGACAGGCTTGAGGCGGACGACGCGCTCGCCGTCGAGCACGACGTTCATGCGGAAGACGCCGTGGGTGGAGGGATGCTGCGGACCCATGGAGACTTCGAGGAGGCGCTCGGGATTTTGGGACGCGGCTGCTTCGAGCGAAGCGAGATCGGGCGGCGTGGGGAGGGTGATGGTGGACATCTACTGGCCGCCTCCCTCAGGAAATGCCGGGCCGGCGCCGGTGGAGTAGTGGGCGCGATGGCGCGCGAGGACCTCATCGTGCGCGGTGGGCTCGTACTCGTAGTCGTCGGGATCGACGTAGTCGCGGCGCATGGGGTGGTCGGTGAACTCGTCCCACATGAGGAGGCGGCGGAGGTCGGGGTGGCCGTCAAAGTGGATGCCGAAGAGGTCGTAGACCTCGCGCTCCTGGAATTCGCAGCTGCGCCAGACGGGCGTGAGCGAGGGGAGGGTGAGGGATTCGCGAGTGAGATCGCGGTTGGGAGTGCGCAGGCGGAGGGGCAGCGGGCCGGTGCGGTGGGTGGTGGAGAAGAGGTGGTAGACGACTTCGAGATAGCCGGGGACGTTGGTCTTGCGGACCTCGTCGACCTCTTTTTCTTCGGGGCCGTTGGGGCCGTCGATAAGCTTCTTGACTTTGATCTTTTCGGAGAGCTCTTTGGGGAGGAAGTCGATGCCGGTGACGTTGGAGCAGTAGTCGAAGTGGAGGAAGTCACGGAGATAGGTGGCGACGAGGGTGGCGTGGTCGTTGTCGACGATAAGCGAATGCTGCGCGCAGGGCGATGGGTTGTCGACGATGGTGAGTCGACAGCCGGGGATGGATTTTTCAAGTTCGGATTGGATGGAGGTGAGATCCATTACTTGGATTCATGACCTCCTGCGGCGGGAGTTGCAGCGGGCGCGATCTGGACGAGGTCCGGCGCGGGCGGTTGCCAGAGCGCGGGGTTGTGCGTGGGCTCAAGGTCATGCGCGCCGAAGGCGGGGATGGGGAATTCGCTGGGTGCATCGGCGTGGAGATGGCGCGGGCGGGATGCGCCGGTGAGGGTCTGCGCGTCGATTTTTTCCTGGAGCATGAGGAAGGCGTCGATGAGGGCCTCGGGGCGGGGCGGGCAGCCGGGGATGTAGACGTCGACGGGGATGTAGCGGTCGATGCCTTTGAGGACGTTGTAGCCCTGCTTGAAGGGGCCTCCGGAGATGGCGCAGGCGCCCATGGAGATGACGTATTTGGGCTCCGGCATCTGGTTATAGAGGCGGACGACCTGGGGGGCCATCTTCTTGGTGACGGTGCCGGCGACGATCATGAGGTCGGCCTGGCGGGGCGAAGGGCGGAAGACCTCGGCGCCGAAGCGGGCGAGGTCGTAGCGCGCCATGGTGGTGGCAATCATCTCAATGGCGCAGCAGGCGAGGCCGAAGTTGAGCGGCCAGATGGAGCTGCGGCGGCCCCAGTTGTAGATCTCCTGGAGGGTGGTGGCGAAGATGCCCTGCTTGCCCAGTTCGGCTTTGAGTTGTTCGTCCACCCAGAAGGTCCCTCGGTTGGAGTTTGGCAGTGCAGCAATCGAACGCAAACCGCTAGTCAATATTAAGTCCGGACATCAATTCCAGACGAGGACGTTCTTCTGCCACGCCCAGACCAGGCCCTCGACCAGCAGCAGGACGAAGACAAGCATGGCGATGCATGCGGCCATGGAGAGGCCGGTGAAGGAGACGGCGAAGGGCAGCAGGAAGACGGCCTCCACATCGAAGACGAGAAAGATGATGGCGTAGAGATAGTAGCCGGGCTTGAACTGGATCCATGCGTCGCCGGTGGGTTCGAGGCCGCATTCGTAGACGGCGTTCTTGCTTGCGCCCGGCTTGCGCGGCGAAAAGGCCTTCGCCCATACCCATGCGAGCGCCAGCGGCGCGAGCGCGAAGCCGACCGCCGCGACAAAGAGGACCAGGATGGGAAGATAGATATTGCCGGACATATAGACCAAAGGCCACCGCGTGTATCCCAAGTTACAGCGTAATTTTATCGGGGCTGGTGACAGAAATCACTCTAGCAGACGGATGCCGACCGATGCGGGACGCAGCAATCGCCGGCATGCGGCCAGTGTGCGACTACCGGATCGGGCCGGGGCCGTCCTGCCCGCCACCGCCACTTCCGTGGGAGTGCGCAGAGCGCTATGACTGGAGGATGCTAAAAGGTGTTTTACACAGGAATTCCGAAAAGGGACCGATATTCGCGCATCCGTCTGGAACATCGCTCGGCACCCGTTCGTCACTGGTAACTGGAATACAATGAAGGACTGGTGGATCGCGAAGGATTTTGCGGTTGTGGCTCGCCGCGCGGCGAGCCCAGGTGCGATGCGAGGCGCTGAGCGGATTGCGCGCGCCTGCACTGTGACTCGGACGCAAAGGTCCCGAAGGACACCCTAGAAGGGAAGCACTGCTTAACATGACACCCACTCAACTTGTGGCGGAGCCTCAGGCGGCGGAAGCCAAGGCCGGCACTGCAAAACGCATCGTCAACGATTTTTCCATCCAGGTGGCCACGGTCAACGGCTCGGGTTCGCAGTCGGCGAACAGTGTGCTGCTGCGCAGCATCTTCCGCATGGGCGTGCCGGTCTCGGGCAAGAACCTGTTTCCGTCGAACATTGCGGGGCTGCCGACGTGGTACACCATCCGCGTGAACAAGGACGGCTGGGTCGCACGCAAGACGGAGATTGACCTGCTGATCGCGATGAACCAGGAGACGGCGCGCGAGGACGTGCTGTCGATGAAGCCGGGCGGCGCGGTGATCTATGACGAGCCGCAGAAACTGAATGAGTTGCGCGGCGACCTGACCTACTATGCCGTTCCCTTTGACCAGCTGACCGTCGCCACCGGCGCCGAGGCCAAGCTGCGCAAGCTGATCAAGAACATGGTGTACGTCGGCGTCGCGGCACAGCTGCTCGGGATCGACATGGAGTCGGTGGAAGCGACGGTGCGCAAGCAGTTCGCGAAGAAGGTGAAGGCCGCGGAGCTGAACCTGAACGCGGTGCGCGTGGGATTTGACTACGCGAAGAGCACGCTGACCAAGCAGGACCCGCTTTTCGTTGAGACGATTACCGGCGCGAGCTCGACCGCCGGCAAGATCATCATCGACGGCAATGCGGCTGCTGCCATGGGCGCGATGTTCGCCGGCGTGACGGTGGTGGGCTGGTACCCGATTACGCCGTCATCGTCGGTGGTCGAGAACCTGATCGACCTGATGAAGCGGTACCGTGTGGAGGAGGACGGCAAGGCGACCTTCGCCATCGTGCAGGCCGAGGATGAGCTGGCCGCGATCGGCATGGTGCTGGGCGCAGGCTGGGCGGGCGCGCGCGCGATGACGGCATCGAGCGGCCCGGGACTCTCGCTGATGGCGGAGTTTGCTGGTCTGGGCTACTACGCGGAGCTGCCGGGCGTGATCTTTGACATCCAGCGCACGGGGCCTTCGACCGGCCTGCCTACGCGCACTTCGCAGGCGGACCTTACGTTTATCGCCGGGCTTTCGCATGGCGATACCAAGCACGTGATTCTGCTGCCGGGTTCTGTGAAGGAGTGCTTCGAGTTTGGGATGGAGTCGTTCGAGCTTGCCGAGCAGTTGCAGACGCCGGTGTTTGTTCTCTCCGATCTCGACCTGGGCATGAATAATTGGATGTCTGAGCCGTTCGAGTATCCGGAGAAACCCATCGCGCGCGGCAAGGTGCTGACCGCGGAAGACCTACAAAAACTCGGCGGCTTTGCCCGCTATAAAGACGTCGACGGCGACGGAATCCCGTACCGCACGCTGCCGGGAACGGACCACCCTCTCGCCGCGTACTTCACGCGCGGTTCCGGCCACAACGAGCGGGCGCTCTACTCCGAGCGGCCCGAGGACTACGAGAACAACATGCTGCGGCTGGCGCGAAAGTTTGAGACCGCCAAGACGCTGGTGCCGAAGCCGGTGCTCGAAGGCACAGGGAAGGAGAAGGTTGGCATCCTTGCTTATGGAACCAGCCACTGGGCGATCATCGAGGGCCGCGACCAGCTGAAGCGCGAACAGAAGATCGAGACCGACTACCTGCGCGTGCGGGCGTATCCGTTTACGCAGGAGGTCCACGACTTCATCGCGAAGCATGACCGCGTCTACGTAGTCGAGCAGAACCGCGACGCGCAGATGCAGGCCCTGCTGAAGGTAGACCTCGATCCCGCGCAGGTCATCAAGCTGCGGTCCGTACTGCACTTCAACGGCCTGCCCATCGATGCGCGCTCGGTAAGCGCAGTCATCGCCCAAGAAGAAGGAGTTGCGAAGTAAATGGCTACTACACCTGTTACCCCGGCCCCCAAGGCCCCCAGGCTGAATCGCATCGGCCTGCAGATCCTCGACTACCGCGGCGGCAAGACCACGCTGTGCGCCGGCTGCGGCCACAACGCCATCTCCGAGCGCATCACCGAGGCCTTCTTCGAGATGGGCGTCCAGCCCGAGCGCGTGATGAAGATGAGCGGCATCGGCTGCTCGTCCAAGTCGCCCGCGTACTTCATGTCGCGCTCGTTCAGCTTCAACTCCGTGCACGGCCGCATGCCCTCCGTGGCGACGGGCGCGCTACTGGCGAATAAGACCATGCGGTCGCTCGCCGTCTCCGGCGACGGCGACACGGCATCGATCGGCATGGGCCAGTTCGTGCACATGATGCGCCGCAACGTGCCGATGATCTACATCATCGAGGACAACGGCGTCTACGGCCTCACCAAAGGCCAGTTCTCGGCCACCGCAGACATCGGCTCGAAGCTCAAGACCGGCGTGGTCAACGACCTTCCCGCCATCGACATCTGCGCGCTGGCCATCCAGATGGGCGCTACCTTCGTCGGCCGCTCCTTCTCCGGCGACAAGAAGCAGCTCTCCGCCATGCTGAAGGCCGCGCTCTCGCACCAGGGCACCGTGCTGCTCGACGTGATCTCCCCATGCGTCACCTTCAACGATCACGAAGGCTCCACCAAGAGTTACAAGTACATGCAGGAGCATGAGGAAGAAATCGGCGAGGTGGGCTTTGTGCCGTTCTTTGAGGACATCGCCGTCGACTACGACCATGACACCACGGTCGAGGTGCAGCTGCACGATGGCTCGCATCTGCGGCTGCGCAAGATCCACGAGGAGTACGACCCGACGGACAAGGTCCGCGCGGTAAAGCTGCTGGGCGAGTCGCACGACAAGGGCGACGTGCTCACCGGCGTCTTCTATGTCAACACGCAGAAGCAGGACTTCGCCACGCTGCTGAATATGGTCGATGAGCCGCTGGCCACGCTGCCCGAGTCGCGCACCCGCCCCGGCCGCGAGGTGTTGGACGCGCTGATGGAGATGCACCTGTAAGTCGCAGGTAAGATGAAATACAAAATCCCCGCTACGGCGGGGATTTTTCTTTTTGCAGAGGCGCCTCTAACCCTCGGCTCAATACTTCGCCAGTTCGTGCATGGCGCGGTAGAGGTCCTCCGGCTGCGGCAGGATCGCGTCCTCCAGCACCGGCTGGTACGCACAGAAGGTATCCATGGCGCCGACGCGCCGCACCGGCGCATCCAGCCAGTCGAAGAGCTCTTCGCCGATGCGCGCTGCGATCTCCGCGCCATACCCCCAGCTCAGCGTGTCCTCATGCGCGACGATCACCTTGCTGGTCTTCTTCACCGACTCCGCGATCGCCTCCCAGTCATACGGGCTCAGCGTGCGCAGATCGATCAGCTCGACATCCACGCCCGTCTCGCGGTGCAGCTTCTCCGCTGCCTGCAGGGCGCGCGGCGCTATTGCGCCGTAGGTGATCACCGTCAGGTCTTTGCCCGCTCGGATCACCTTCGCCTTGCCGAACGGAATCATGTACTCCGGCCCGGGATAGGCGCCGCGTCCGAAAGTCTCGCGATAGAGCCGCTTGTGTTCAAGGAACAGCACCGGATCGTCGCAGCGGATGGCGGTGCGCAGCAGCCCGTTCGCGTCCACCGCGTTCGAGGGAAACACCACGCGCAGCCCCGGAATGTGGGTGAAGATGCTCTCGCCGGACTGCGAATGATAGATCGATCCACCCGTAAGGTACCCGCCGATGGGCGCACGGATCACCATGGGGCAGCTCCACGCGCCGTTCGACCGCCAGCGCAGCACGGAGATCTCATTGCGAATCTGGTGCATCGCCGGCCAGATGTAGTCGAAGAACTGGATCTCCACCACCGGCTTCAGCCCGCGTACCGCCATGCCCAGTGCGCGGCCCACGATGTTGGCCTCCGCCAGCGGCGAGTTGAAGCAGCGATCGTTGCCAAACTCCTTCTGCAGCCCGGCCGTCAGCTTGAAGACGCCGCCCTTGCCCTTCAGCTTGCCCGCGCGCAGCGGCTCGTCGCGCGTCGCGTCCGCTACATCCTCGCCAAAGACCACGATGCGCTCGTCGCGCCGCATCTCGTCCTTCAGGCACAGGTTCTCAAGCTCCGCCATGGTGCGCTCGCTGGTGTCTGCTGTGGCCACAGGTTCCGTCGCAAACCGCGCGTCGGTCGGCTTCAGGTCTTCGGAGTACTGGTGTTTCAGGATCGCCTCGGGCCTGGTGCTGGGCAGCACAGCCTGCAGCGCGCGGTCTGCTGCACGCTGCACCTCTTCATCCACCTTCTGCTCCAGGCGATTGATGCCTGCCTCGTCCAGAATCCCCTCGCGCAGCAGCCACATCTGCATCTTCGCGATCGGGTCGCGCGCCGCCTCCGCCTGCACCTCCTCCTCGCTGCGATACTGCCGCTCGTCGTCGCTCAACGAGTGCGAGTACGGCCGCGTGACGTGCCCATGCACCATCGCCGGGCCCTGCCCCGCGCGCGCATACGCAACCGCCTCGGCCATGGCAACGTAGCTGGCAATCGGATCGGTGCCGTCAATCTCGGCGAAGTGGAAGTTCGGAAAGTTTGCCACCAGCCGCGAGATGTTGCCGCCCGGCGTGTTCGCCTCCACCGGCGTCGAGATCGCGTACTCGTTGTCCTCGATCACGTACACCACCGGCAGCTTCCCATTGCTCGCCGTGTTCAGCGACTCCCAGAACTCGCCCTGGCTGGTCGAGCCCTCGCCGATCGAGGTAAACACCACCTCATCGCCGTGGAACACGACATTCTTGTACTCGCGATAATCGCCGCTGTCCGCCGGCCTCTTCGCTGCCTCCGGATGCTGCGCAAAATATCTGCCCGCCTCTGCCGCGCCAATCGCGTGCAGGCACTGGGTCGCCGTCGCCGAGCTGGGCGAGACAATATGCAGCTTGGTGCTGGACCAGTGCGACGGCATCTGCCTTCCGCCACTGGCGGGATCGTCCGCAGCGCCCACCGCCTGCAGCAGCTGATCTTCCGGGGTGTCGCCCAATGCCAGGCACAGCGCGCGGTCGCGATAGTACGGAAAGAACCAGTCGTAGCCCGGCTTCATCGCCATCGCCGCGGCCACCAGCAGCGCCTCATGCCCTGCGCAGGAGATCTGGAAGAATATCTTCTGCTGCCGCTTCAAAATAATCTCGCGATCATCCGTGCGCCGCGACAGGTACATCAGGCGGTAAAACTCGACCAGCTGCTCGCGTGTCAGCCCGCCCCACTTCAAGCTCTCTGTGGTTCCACCTGCGTCCTCTTCCGTTCCTACAACGCTCTCTCGAACTCCTGATTCGGCCGGCAGCCCAGCTACGCCGCCCACGCCGTTGCCGTCGTGGCCCGGCGTGCGCCCATTGCCGTTCGGTCCTCCGCCGTTGAATGCACCGCGTCGCGCCATGCCAAAGGTTCCCCTTGGTGCGGCAAACCACGCCGCCATCAGGATTCTATCCCTTCCCTGCTCCCGGACGCGCGCACTATTCGCCGCGCTTGGGTCGCTATCAATTTCCCTAACCATCGCGATGCGGGCGCAGCGTTGCGATCGAGGGGGAGGAACAACGCGGCGCCTCCACCGGGTCGTCGTTGCGCCGTAAGCCTTCATGCTCTCTCGTCGCTTCTCCCCGAGACATCACCTCCGTAACGTGCACGGCCTCCGCGCCACCCTACCCTCTGGCCCCGTTTTGCCGATGCACTCAATAGAGCAGCGCTGCTTGTGCCCATGCGCCGGAGACCCGCCATCTTTACGTCCTCTGAATCTACGCCCGTGTCACGCGCCCTGATTCGGCGTGTGCTCACACTGGTTAAGCTGGCCGCGCTGGCTTCGATCCTGACCGCGCTCCATTCTCCTGCGCAGCAAACGCCGCCCAGCCCGCTCGGCGCGATTGTTCCGCACCGTTATCTTGTCGCCTTCCGCAACGGCACTCTTCCGGGCGACGCCCAGGCCTACGTCCGTATCGCGGGCACGCGCCTGCTGCACAATTACTCCGCCTCCAACATCGCTCTGGTGCAGGCGGACCCCGAGTCCGACGACACAGCGACCCTGGCTGCCCTCGCCGCCCAGCCCAACGTGACCATCGCGGTGCACGACCGCATCGTCGCCGCACACACCATCACCGCGCGTCCCGCGCTTTCGGTCACGGTAGGCGCGCCGCCCAATCCATACGACACCTACTACACCAGCACCCCGCAGAGCTGGGCCGTGGTGCAGGCCGGAGGTTACGGCGCGAACGTCCCCGGCGGCCCTGCCTATGGCCCATGGGATACCACACACGGCGCGGGCGTACGCGTCGCCATCCTGGACTCCGGCGTCGATGCCAACCACCCCGACATCGCTCCGAACCTCGCGCTGAACCTCTCTGAGATCGACCAGACGCCCAACACCGGCCTGCCCAGCCCCTGCGACACCGGCAGCCCGCAGGACCAGCAGGGCCACGGGACGTGGATCGCCTCGCTCGCGGCCGCGGCCATGGGTCCCGGCACCGGACTCACCATCGGGGTCGCCCCGGCGGCAAGCATCCTGAACATCAAGGTCATCGAGCGCCTGCCCGATCCGTCCTCCACAGCGCCCGACATCGCCACCCAATGCAGGACCGGCCAGGCCGGCGGCCTGCTCTCCTGGGTGCTGCAGGGTATCGACGACGCCGTAGCCAATCACGCCGACGTCATCAATCTCTCGCTGGGCACGCTGGTCGATCTCAACACCGGCGAAGGCGCGGGCCTGCAGGCGCTCTTCAATCAGGCAACCTACGCGGCCACGCAGGCCGGCGCGGTGGTCATCGCCTCGGCCGGCAACGATGGCGTGGAACTCTCCAACCCCCGCTACATCGAGCTGCCCGCGCAATCCCGTGGCGTACTCGCGGTTGTCGCCGACACCAATCCCGCTTGCGCGGAGAACCTCAGCACCGGCGCCGCGTGCGCTCCGGGTCCGGTCACACTTCCCTACTACTCGAACTTCGGCGTCGCGTTGAATGCCATCGCCGCGCCCGGCGGCAGCTATCCTGACGGCCCCATCGGCGGCGTCTCCGGCTGGGTCCTCGGCGCGTGCAGCTCAGGCATTGCCAATACCGTGGACGGGCCGCCCACCGATTCCGCGCACTCCTTCGGCTGCTTCAATCTCGGCCACGCCGCCTATGTGCAGGCCATGGGCACCAGCGCCTCGGCCGCGCTGGTCTCCGGCGCCGCCGCACTGGTCCGCGCCGCCCACCCCAGCTGGACGGCCGACCAGATCGTGACTGCTATCCGCAGCTCCGCCACGCCCACGCCATCGCTTCCTGCTGCACCGGTTTTGAACATCTCAGCGCTGTTTCCCTAGTCCCAGGTCCTGGCCTGGTCCCTAGTCCGCGTTCTTCATCTTGTCGCGCACATTCTTCGCCAGCTTGTCGATCTCGTCCGCCTTGCGCACCACGTCCAGCGACAGCATGTCCTTGTTGGACTTGCTCACCTCGTCCTCGAGCTCGTTGGCCAGCGCCACCAGCTTTTGCGTGTCCGCCACCAGCTGCTTCTGCCGGTCCGCATTCCGCGCCCTGGCCTGCTGCTGTTCCAACTGCAACTGGTTCTCCGGGACATCGTCCGCGACGGCAGTGTTTGATCCGATATGCCCTATGCCGTTGGAATTTCCGGAACTTCCACTCTGCGTCGACCCCACGCCGCCTGAGCCATATCCGGTTGTCCCCTGACCGGTGTACCTCCCGGTTGCGGCATCGCCAGTTCCGCCCGGGGGCGGCGCAGGTGGATTGTAGGGCAGGTTGGTGTTTTGTGGAGTGGTTGAACTACCCGTAGTCCCATCCGTCTGCTGCGAGCTCTGCTGTCCGTTCTGCGCCTTCGCCCCGCCTGCCGCGGCCAGCGCAACACCGGCTGTCAGAATTCCTGTTGCAAAATTACGAAGCAGTTTCATCGCAATCCTCCCTCGCCATCCATGGGTGGCCCAGCGGCCGCCTCAGCTTTCTCCGCGCATCTAAATATCAGCCGCGAGATACTGGAATCTAACTGACGCGTGCAACTCTCTTCGCGGAGATATCCTTCATCATGTTCCTTCCCGCTGTCCCCTTGCAAGACGAAACCACATTCGCCGACGTGGTTCACGACTGGCACCATGACCTGCTCCACTTCGTCTACGCCGACCTTCCCCGGCTGGTCTTCATCCTCCTGTTCTGGGGGATCGTCCTGCGCATCATCCTGTTTTTTGTCGCAAAGATGCACCGCCTGGCCGATCGTCACGCGCAGACTGCGCCCCAGCGCGCCTCCGAACTGCGCACCGTAGCCTCGGTCCTCCGCGCCTCAGCATACGGCGTCGTCGGCTTCATCGTAGCCCTGCACGTTCTCTCTCTTCTCGGCATCCCGAACGCCTCCCTGCTGGGAGCCGCCGGCCTGGTCAGCGTCGGCGTCGGACTCGGCGCGCAGTCGCTCTTCAAGGACGTCATCAACGGCGTCTTCATCCTCATTGAAAACCAGTTCAACGTGGGCGATACCGTCACCCTTGCTTCGCTCACCGGCACCGTTGAGGACCTGACCCTGCGCCTCACCACCCTGCGCGACGGCAATGGGACGCTTTACTTTGTTCCGAACTCACAGATCGCCACCGTCTCCAATCTTTCGCGAGACTTCGCCGTCGGCACGCTCTCCCTCACCGTGGACGCCAGCGCCGACCCCGACAAGGTCCTGCGCATCCTCCGCGAGACCGCGCTCGGGGTCCGCAACGACCCCCAGTTCAAGGACGCCGTCTACTCCGACCCCGATGTCCCCGGCGTCGACGCCATCAACGGCCGCGTCGTCACCTATCCCGTAACCATCCGCGTCCGCATCAGCCGCAAGGACGCGTTGCTGCGCGAGCTGCGACGCCGCATCCTGCAGGCCTTTGAGCAGAATGCGGTCCCGCTGGGCACCGATCCCGCGAATATGCTGCTGATGAAGCACTCGGACCCTACCGCGCCGCCGGCGCAGCAGCCGCTGACCGGAAGTTAGCTCGAAAGCTTCATGATTAAAAGAAACCGGACGCCCGAATGAGCGCCCGTCATTTCCCTTGAACCCCGAACCTTGTCCCCTGAACCTGGCTAGAAGTGATACGCGACGCCCACCGCAGGCATCGAGATCCACTCATAGCGGTCCGTAGTGTAGCTGGACTCGCCGAAGCTCGGTGTCTTGCCCAGGAAGCCGCGATACTCCAGGCGGATGTCGAAGCTCGGGGTCAACTCGTAGGCCAGCCCGGCGC
This sequence comes from uncultured Acidobacteriaceae bacterium, assembly GCA_963766975.1. GTDB lineage: Bacteria > Acidobacteriota > Terriglobia > Terriglobales > Acidobacteriaceae > Edaphobacter. The sequence goes on along the minus strand of CAVYCF010000015.1, from coordinate 155,738 downwards.
CGGCGATTCCGCCCACATCCTTGGTCGTCTTCGTGCCCAGCAGCGTGGTCTTGTTGTCCAGCACCGGCGTAAAGATCATCGTGCCTATGCCGATCTCCGCAAAGGGGTTAAAGCGCTTGAACGTCATGCTGTAGACGTAGGCCACGCTCAATTCCTGTTGCCGCGAATGGACGCGCGGGAAGGGCTGAAAGCTGGTCACATACTTCTGCTGGTCCTGCGCGAAGCTGTAGTTTGCTTCCAGCGCGCTGCGCGGAGTCAGCATATAGCGATAGCTCAGCAAAGCGCCCAGCGCGCCGGTCATGCTCTGCTGCACATTGGCTGCGCCGTGGATGGTGGGACCTAGGATTCCGGTGCCGCTGAGGCTTACGTCCTGACGGCTCTCCTGCGCATACGCTCGAGCGGCGAGCAGCATCAGCACGCCCAACAACATCGTCTTCTTCATTCTTTCCTATTCCCTCTTCGGTGGCTGGCGACCGGTCCCTCGGAAAAGTGCAATCTGCGCGGCAGGTAGTCCGCTGCCGCAGGTGCGGTCGCTCCCAACATTGTACCCGCCCGCCCGCCTGCGTGGGGAGAAGCGCAGGCCCGGAAAGCCAGGCAGGAGATTCGGTTGCAATCAGAGAGACGTTTCAGCCGGCGCGATGGAAGCCGCGAAGTGCCCCCCGCAAGCAGAAAGGCCGAAGCGCATCGCGCGCCCCGGCCTTCCAGTTGGTTCAGTCTTCTGCAATCCTCAACGACTTACTGCGCGGGAGGAGGACCACCCATGCCACCGCCGCCGGGTCCACCGGGGCCACCGCCGCCAGGTCCGCGACCTTGGGGCATCGCGTCGAACTTGGTCTGCTGGTCGGGAGTCAGGAGAGCGCGAATCTGCTTGTTCTCGTCCGTGCGCATCGCCGTCATCTTGGTGCGCATGTCCGGATCCTGCGCCGCCATCATGTCCTCGCGCTTCTTCTGGTCCACATCGTAGATGGCCTTGATCTTGGCCTTCTGGTCGTCGCTCAGCGGACCCACCGCTGTATCGATGCGGGCTACGCGCTGGTCGGAGGTCATCTGTCCCATACCGCCGCCACCGCCGCCCTGCGCCATCATCGGCACCGTCGAGAGCGCGGCGCTACAAATTGCCAGGGCGCCAATGCGCCCGGCATACTTCAAAATCGTCTTGTTCATCGGTGTTCTCCAGTGTCGATACCGGCCCAAAAGCGCCGGCGGATAAATCTATCAGCTACAGACGACGGCCGTCGCGAATTTGTTTGCGCTCCGTCGAAAATATTTGTAAAACCCAATTTCCACCGTCATCCATAGCAACCCGCCGGACTGGGTCCCGGTCCGCACTACGCCCTACCGCTCCTGCTGAAAACAATAGGGATCGCCATGCGCTGCGGAAAACGCCTCCACAATCTTCAGGAAGGCCCGCGCCGCGTGGCTCAGGCTCGCCTGCCGCCGGTAGACCAGCCGCAGTCGCCGCTCCAGTTGCAGCTCCTTGATCTTCACCCGCACCAGCGCGCCCGACTCCAGCTCCGGCGCCACCGCCAGCCCCGGCACCAGCGCTACTCCGTTGCCCATCTCTACAAACCGCTTGATCGCCTCCAGCGACGGCAGCTCCACCCCGATCCTCAACGGCGTCCGATGCCGCTCAAACGCCTCAATCACCTTCGCCCGCTGCGGCGTGGAGATATTGTGCGCGATAAAGGTCTGCGCCCCCAGCTCCCGAATCGTGACCTCTTTCTGCTTCGCCAGCGGACTCTTCGGATTCACCACAAAATCCAGCTGGTCGCGATACACCGCAATCGACCGGATCTGCGGGTCGTCCGGCCGGAAGCTCAGCACGCCAATCTCGACCGAGTGCATCAGGACGTCGTCAGGGATGCGGCTGGCCAGCGCGCGGTGCACCGTCACCTTGATCCGCGGGTTCTGCCGCCGGAACTCATCCAGCATCGGCAGCAGATAGAGACATGTGTATTCGTTCGCCGCCAGGTTCAGCCGTCCGCGATGCAGCGCGCGCAGCTCCGCCAGTGCATCCCGCGACTCCGCCCGCAGGTTCAGCAGCTTGGTCGCGTACTCCTTCAGCACCTCGCCCGCATCGGTCAGCGCACCGTCGCGCGTCGACCGCTCGAACAACGTCTCGCCCAGCTCGGCCTCCAGCTTCGCGATCGCCTGGCTCACCGCCGGCTGGGTGCGGTGCAGCCGCGTGGCCGCGCGCGAGAAGCTCCGCTCCTCCGCGACCGCCACAAACATCTCCAGTTGAAAAAGGTCCATGAGTCACACCGAAACTACGGGTCTCGAGCAATCCAGCTTGGCCCGGCTTGTCAGCAAATTTGCCGTCTGCACGAAAGAAGCGCTGAAGGCGCGACGACATACCAGCCTAGGCCGATCCCGCGAAGCGGGAAGGCCTAGGTAAAGATCGAGCATTGAACCTGAGGGCTGTAAGCCCGACCCATCATCGTCAACGAATAGCTGCATTCATAATTCTGATACCCCCGCAGCCTACCATAAGCGTGCATTATCCTTGAAAGAGCAGTACCCGAGGCCGAACCTATGTCTCCAGCCGACGTCCGCACCAACGGCGCCACGCCGCATCGTGAGTCCGAGCGCATCTACTTCTTCGACACCACCCTGCGCGACGGCGAGCAGTCCCCCGGCTGCACCATGCACGCCGATGAGAAGCTGCGCATGGCGCACCAGCTCGCCGCGCTCGGCGTCGACATCCTTGAGGCGGGCTTCGCCATCGCCTCCGACGGCGACTCCGAATCCATCCGCACCATCGCGCGGGAGGTCGGAAGGGATGGCACGGGCCCCATCATCGCCTCGCTCGCCCGCTGCAAGCGCGAGGACATCGAGGCCGCTGCGAAGTCCATTGAGCCCGCATCCCGCGCGCGCATCCACACCTTTCTTTCCACGTCCGACCTGCACCTCGCCGCCAAGCTCAAGATCACGCGCGAGCAGGCCCTCGACCAGATCGCCGAGATGGTCTCCCTTGCCCGCACCTACTGCGACAACATCGAGTTCTCCCCCGAGGACGCCACCCGCACCGACCGCGACTTCCTCATCAAAGTCTGCGAAGTTGCTATTCAGGCCGGAGCCACCACGCTCAACCTGCCCGACACCGTCGGCTACTGCCTGCCCCAGGACTACGCGCAGATGTTCCTCGACGTCCGCGCCCGCGTGGCCGGCATTGAAGAAGTCACCCTCTCCGCGCACTGCCATGACGACCTCGGCCTCGCCGTAGCGAATACCCTCGCTTCAGTACAAGCGGGCGTAAGGCAAGTAGAATGCGCCATCAACGGCATCGGCGAACGCGCCGGAAACGCCTCGCTTGAAGAACTCGCCGCCATCTTCACCGTCCGCCACTCGCCGGAGAACCTGCCCTACACGCACAACATCGTGATGAACAAGCTCTACCCCACCAGCCAGATGCTCGCCCAGTGCATCAGCTTCGGCGCCGCGCCCAACAAGGCTATCGTCGGCGCCAACGCCTTCGCCCACGCCGCCGGCATCCACCAGCACGGCGTCATGGTCAACCCGCTCACCTACGAGATCATGACGCCGGAATCGGTCGGCGTCGCCCACAACTCGCTCGTCCTCGGCAAACACTCCGGCCGCCGCGCTTTAGAGCATCGTTTGATCGAACTCGGCCATAACCTCTCCAGGCCCGAGCTCGACGCCGTCTACCACCGCTTCACCCAGCTCGCCGACCGCAAGAAGACCATCTACGACCAGGACCTCATCGCCCTCGTACAGGCCGAGAAGTCCGTAACCGCAGACGCATAGATGAGCAAAGGACGCTTAGCAAACCGTATGCAACACCGATGAGATTAGCCCGACTCAAGCAATGATCTACTGAAGCTGCGATTCAGAGCCAGTGTATGCTGGTTCGAATCGGTGAGCTTGCATCGACGGCTGTGTTAACGTCTTATCCGCCATGTGTAACTTTGTTCGGAGTGAATGAATGAAATTGAAGATCGCCATCCTCGCCGGTGACGGCATCGGCCCCGAGGTCACCCACGAGGCCGTCAACATCCTCAAAGCTGTCGCCGAGTTCGGCGGGCACGACTTCACCTTCACGCCGCTGCTCGTCGGCGGCATCGCCATCGACAAGACCGGCTCGCCGCTGCCCACCGAAACCCTCGAGGCCGCGCTTGAGTCCGACGCCGTCCTGATGGGCGCGGTCGGCGACAACAAGTTCAACGCCCTGCCGCCGGACAAACGCCCCGAGGCCGGCCTGCTGCAGATCCGCGCCGCACTCGGCGGCTACGCCAACCTGCGCCCGTCGATCGCCTATCCCGCGCTCAGCGGCAATTCCCCGCTGCGCCCGGAGGTCACCGAAGGCGCAGACATTCTCTTCGTTCGCGAGCTGCTCGGCGGCCTCTACTTCGGCCAGCCTCGCGCCTGGGACAAGGAAGCCCAGCGCGCCCACAACACCATGGTCTACACCCGCGCCGAGGTCGTGCGCGTCGCGCGCATCGCCTTTGAGCTCGCGCAGAAGCGCCGCAAAAAGCTCACCTCCGTCGACAAGGCCAACGTGCTTGAGGTCTCGCAGCTCTGGCGCGCCGCCGTCACCGACGTCGCCAAGGATTATCCCGACGTCACCCTCGAGCACCAGCTCGTCGACTCCATGGCCATGCACCTGATGAACATCCCGCGCAACTTCGACGTCGTGCTCACCGAGAACCTCTTCGGCGACATCCTCTCCGACGAGGCAGCCGTCATCACCGGCTCGCTCGGCATGCTGCCCTCGGCCACCATCGGCGGCAAGGTCAATCTCTACGAGCCCGTGCACGGGTCTGCTCCTGATATTGCCGGCCAGGGCAAGGCCAACCCACTCGGCGCCATCCTCACCGCTGCGATGGTGCTGCGCCACTCCGCCGGCCTCGAGCAGGATGCCGCCGCCATCGAGAAGGCCGTCACCAAGGTCCTTAGCGACGGCCATCGCACCGCGGACATCGCCCGCGGTCCTTCACAAGGAACCGCCAGCCAACACCTCGTCTCGACGACCGAAATGGGCAAACTCGTCCACCAGGCCCTCGCCGAATCCATCGACCAGCGCCAGGCCATGCACGCCGTATGAAAACCCAATGAGCCGTGGAAGACAATTCGTCGTCGTGATCTGCGGGAATGTTCTGCTGTTGTTGCTGCTCGTCCTTGTGGGCAACAGGACGGATTATTTGTTCACACGACTCGTTATGTACATGCTCGGTTTCGTTGTCTTTAACCTCTTGCTGCTTCGCCGCTTCAAGAGAGGCACGTCACCTAAAGCCGATCAATAGATGAACCGCAACCTCCAACTCGCCACTGCCTTCACCCTCACCGCTCTTCTTGCGCCTGCATTGGCCTCCGCCAAGCCGCCCAAGCTGCAGCAGGACGTCGAGTGGATGTGGCAGTACACCCCCGACCCGGCCAACCCCGACGGCCGCGAGAATGAGCTCGCGCAGGACCTGCGCTTCAAGCCCTTCCTCGACCAGACCCTCACCGCGCCGCAGCATTTCTGGGGACAACCCATCGGCGACCGCTGGCGCTCGCTCTCCAACACCGCCCTCGACCACCTCTCCGTACCCGACAAGGTCCTCGCCGATGACAACCGCTACATCTCCATCTCCGGCTGCACCGTGCACTTCTGTCCCGCGCGCGGCCTGCTCTGGGTGGACCTCAACGGCTCACACCATCTCGTCGTCTTCTGCGCCATTAACTGGACCGGTCAGGGCGCACCCACCAGCGACCCTGCCGCCCAATACACGCTCTACCTCTACTCCAACGATCCTCTGCTGCCGGACACAATCCGATCTGCGACCGCTGCCGCATCTTCTGCGGCATCCACTCAGGACCTCCGCCTCCCGCCCGCGCTCACCCACGCCATCGGCCGCTGGGCCGCCGAACCCATGGCCGGCTCAAAGATCGTTGAGGACATCACCCACGCCGTCGTCGTCGACCCCGACGGCACCGAGCACGAGGTCTCGCCCCAATCGCTCGGCGTCGCACCCATCATGCACACCGTGCCCACCGGCGCGCCAACCTCAACACCAGACACAACCACAGCACCCAGCACCGACGACAGCACACCGATTCTGAAACCCCGAAATTAAGCACGAACAACTAATCACTCGAACCCGCAATTCAGATCACGGAACCCGAAACTATGAGCACAGCCAACAACGCCGCCCCCCGCACCCTCTTTGAAAAAGTCTGGTCCTCGCACCTCGTCGCCGAACCTGCCGGCGAGCCCTCGATCCTCTACATCGACCTCCAGCTCGTGCATGAGGTCACCTCGCCCCAGGCATTCGACGGCCTGCGCATGGCCGGCCGCAAGCTGCGCAATCCCGCGCGCCACCTCGCCACCGTCGACCACAACGTGCCCACCACCAGCGCGGCCGACCGCCTCGTCATCACCGACCAGGTCTCCGCTGCTCAAGTCAACGCCCTGCGCAAAAACTGCGCCGAGTTCGGCATTGAGTTCTTCGACGTACAGGACCGCTCGCAGGGCATCGTGCACATGATCGGGCCCGAGCTGGCCGCCACCAAGCCCGGCATGACCATCGTCTGCGGCGACTCGCACACCGCAACCCACGGGGCCTTCGGCGCGCTCGCCTTCGGCATTGGCACCAGCGAGGTCGAGCACGTCATGGCCACGCAGACCCTGCCACAGTCCAGGCCAAAGACCTTCCGCATCGCGGTCGAAGGCGACCTGCCCTTCGGCGTCACCGCGAAGGACATCATCCTCGACATCATCGGCCGGATCGGCACCGACGGCGCCACAGGTTACGTCATCGAGTACGCCGGCTCCGCCATCCGCGCGCTGTCGATGGAAGGCCGCATGACCATCTGCAACATGTCCATCGAGGCAGGCGCGCGCGCCGGCATGATCGCCCCCGACGAGACCACCTTCGCCTACCTCAAGGGCCGCCGCTTCGCTCCGCAAGGCGCGCAGTGGGACGAGGCTGTCGCGCACTGGCGCACTCTGCCCTCCGATCCCGGCGCGAAGTTCGACCGCGAGCTCACCATCGACGCCGCCACGCTCGCGCCCGCCGTCACCTGGGGCACCTCGCCCGGCATGACCACCACCATCTCAGGCTCCGTCCCCACGCTCGCCGACGCCGCCACCGAAGCCGACCGCAAGTCCTTCGAGCGCGCCTACGAGTACATGGGCCTCAAGCCCGGCACTCTCATCGCCGACATCAAGATCGACACCGTCTTCCTCGGCTCCTGCACCAACGGCCGCATTGAGGACCTGCGCGCCGCCGCCGCCATCGTCAAGGGCCACCACGTCGCCACCAAGATCCGCGCCATGGTCGTCCCCGGCTCGCAGGCCGTCAAGCGCCAGGCCGAAGAAGAAGGCCTCGACACCATCTTCAAATCCGCCGGCTTCGAGTGGCGCGAACCCGGCTGCAGCATGTGCCTCGGCATGAACCCCGACATTCTCCAGCCCGGCGAGCGCTGCGCCTCCACCTCCAACCGCAACTTCGAGGGCCGCCAGGGCCGCGGCGGCCGCACCCACCTCGTCAGCCCGCAGATGGCCGCCGCCGCCGCCATCACCGGCCACTTCACCGACATTCGCACATGGAAGGCATAGACCAATGGAACCCATCAACAAACTCACCTCCACCGCCGTGCCGCTGCCGCTGCCCAACATCGACACGGACCAGATCATTCCCAAGCAGTTCTTGAAGCGCATTGAGCGCACCGGCTACGGCGACTTCCTCTTCTACGACTGGCGCCGCATCCAGGAGGGCCCGGACGCAGGCTCGCCCGATCCCGCCTTCGTGCTCAACAACCCTGCCTACAAGGGTTCGCAGATCCTCATCGCTGAAAAGAACTTCGGCTGCGGATCGTCAAGAGAGCATGCTGCATGGGCTCTGAATCAGTACGGCTTCCTCGCCGTCATCGCGCCCACCTTCGCGGACATCTTCTTCTCCAACGCCGGCAAGAACGGCATCATCCTGGTCCGCCTCTCGGAGGAAGACGTCGCCACGCTGCTCGCGCGCAGTACCGCGAACCCCGCGCACAAAATCACCATCAACCTCGAAGCCCAAACCGTGACGGATGATCAAGGATTTTCCGCCCACTTCGACATCGACCCCTTCCGCAAGTACTGCCTGCTGAATGGCCTCGATGACATCGGCCTCACCCTGCGCCACGAGAAGGAACTCGACGCATTCGAGTCCGCCCACAACAAGGAATTCTGGTCTTCGCCGAAGCTCGAAACAGCAAGCGCCTGACTCATGACCACGTTCGAAACAATCCGTGCTAGCTATCGGCCTCGACGTATTTCCACGCTCTTTGTGGGTGAGTCGGCTCCGCACGGCGGCACGTTCTTCTACAACCAGGACAGCGGATTGTTTCGCGAGATGCGCAGAGCTTTTGGAGAGGAAGAGCAGTTTCTTATCAGTTTCCGGAATAGTGGTTTCTATCTGGACGATCTTGTTCTTGAGCCTGTCAATCAGTTGTCGCCAGTGCCGCGCCGCGCCCTCTGCCGCAAATCTATTGCGTCATTAGCAGCGCGGTTGAAGGAATATCAGCCACAAGCAATCGTGATTCTGCTCTGCTCAATCCGCCCCATGGTTCTCGAAGCTATGCGTCTCGCAGGCATCGACTATGTGCCGTATTGCACACCCTACCCAGGTTTCGGCAATCAACCGCGATTTCGCAGCGCGATGGCCGAAATCATACCCAAGCTGCCGGCCGTCTCCGGCGCAAACAGGAAGGAAGTACGTTGAGCCTCGATCCCGCAAAGAAGAACTCCATCGTCCTCACCGAAGGCCCGGACCGCGCCGCCGCGCGCAGCTACTTCCGTTCGGTCGGCTTCTCCAAGGAAGACCTGCACAAGCCCATCATCGGCATCGCCAACACCTGGACCGAGATCGGCCCCTGCAACTTCCATCTCCGCCAGGTGGCCGAGGCCGTCAAGCAGGGCGTGCGCGAGGCCGGCGGCACGCCCATGGAGTTCAACACCATCACCATCCATGACGGCATCACCATGGGCACGCAGGGCATGAAGGCCTCACTGGTCTCGCGCGAAGTGATCGCCGACAGCATCGAACTCGTCACCCGCGGCAACAGCTTCGACGGCCTGGTCTGCATCGCCGGCTGCGACAAGAACATGCCCGCCTCCATCATGGCGCTCTGCCGGCTCGATATCCCCGGCCTGATGCTCTACGGCGGCAGCATCGCGCCCGGCCAGCTCCACCAGCCCGACGGCAGCAGCAAAGAGATCACCATCCTCTCGGTCTTTGAGGGCATGGGCGCGCACGCGGCGGGGAAAATTAACGACGCGCAGCTCGAGGAGCTCGAAGCCTCCGCCTGCCCCGGCCCCGGAGCCTGCGGCGGCCAGTTCACCGCCAACACCATGGCCATGGCCGGCGAGTTCCTCGGCATCTCCCCCATGATGATCTCCGGCGTCCCCGCCATGTCCGCCGAAAAGCACGAGGCCTCGCGCCAGGCCGGCCGCATGGTCATGGACCTCGCCCGCAGGGGCGTCAAGCCTTCGCACATCGTCACTCGCGCGTCGATCGAAAATGCCATCGCCGCCGTCGCCGCCTCCGGCGGTTCCACCAACGCCGTGCTGCACCTCATCGCCATCGCGCATGAGTTCGGCATTCCCATCACCATGGAAGACTTTGACCAGATCTCCGAGCGCACGCCGTTCATCTGCGACCTCTCCCCCGGCGGCAAGTACGCCGCCAAGGACTACCAGGACGCCGGGGGTTCGCGCCTCCTCGCCGCGCGCCTCAAAGAACGCGGTCTGTTAACAGACGGCCCCACCGTCTCCGGCAAGACCCTGCATGAGGAAGCTGCCCTCGCCGTCGAAACGCCCGGCCAGCCCGTCATCCACACCTGGGCCAAGCCGCTCAAGCAGACCGGCGGCCTCGTCATCCTGCGCGGCAACCTCGCGCCCGACGGCTGCGTCATCAAGGTCGCCGGCCACGAGCGCGTGAACCACACCGGCACCGCCCGCGTCTTCGACGCAGAAGAAGACTGCCACAAGGCCGTCGAAGATGGCCAGATCAATCCCGGCGACGTCCTCGTCATCCGCTACGAAGGTCCGCGCGGCGGCCCCGGCATGCGCGAGATGCTCGCCGTCACCGCCGCCATCAAAGGCATCCCCGCCCTGTCAGACACCGTCGCTCTCTTAACAGACGGCCGCTTCTCCGGCGCCACCCGCGGCCTCATGGCCGGCCACGTCGCGCCCGAGGCCTTCCTCGGCGGTCCGATCGCCGCCGTCCACGAAGGCGACACCATCACCTTCGACATCCCCAATCGCAAGCTCACCCTCAACGTCTCCGACGCCGAGATCGCCGCGCGCCTCAAAGACTTCAAGGCCCCGGCCCCGCGCTTCACCCGCGGCGTCTTCGCCAAATACTCCAACACCGTCTCCAGCGCCAGCCAAGGAGCCATCACCAGCTAGAGGGGAAGTTCAATGTCTCAGCAAATCGATTGGCAATCACGGGGAAGGATGACCCTTTGTGAAAAGGGACGGCCACGGTTTCCAGTGGTTGAAGCCTTCCCCGGTCTATATAGATTGACTCTCGATTCTGGCTGGCTCTACTTTGGCGAAGCGAAAGACCTAAGTGCACGCCTGTCTTGTTACGTGCCAGGGAACACAGGACTCGCTCAGGAGACCCGTCTTCATGTGGCCCTCAAAGAGGCTGGTGGAGCAGATGTGGATGTGGCCATTGGAGCAGGATTGGAAACCAAAGCAGACAGATGTGCGATTGAGTCGGCGGCGGTAAAGCGAGCTATTTCCGAAGGATTCAAGGTTCTCAATGGCGCACAAGCCCGCGAACCCTACTGCATCCATTTGGATATTAAGTTTCACGAGAAACAAATCGAAACTTTGCGCGACAGATTAAACAAATTGGAAGCCGATCGAGAGAAATCATGACGAATAAGAGCCACGACTCCACAAATCACCACCCCACCCTCACCGGCTCGGAGATTCTCTGGGCCACACTCGCCGGCGAAGGCGTCACCACCGTCTTCGGCTATCCCGGCGGAGCCATCCTGCCGGTCTACGACGCGCTGCGCAAGTTCCCCACCATCCATCACGTCCTCGTCCGGCATGAGCAGGGCGCCGCGCACATGGCAGACGGCTACGCGCGCGCCTCGGGCCGCGTCGGCGTCTGCATGGCCACCTCAGGCCCCGGCGCCACAAACCTCGTCACCGGCATCGCCACCGCCATGCTCGACTCCGTGCCCATGGTCGCCATCACCGGCCAGGTCTCCTCCAAAGTCCTCGGGACGGATGCTTTTCAAGAAATCGACATCACCGGCATCACCCTGCCCATCACGAAACATAATTTCCTCGTCACCCGCGCCGAGGACATCGCGCCCGTCATCCGCGAGGCCTTCCAGATCGCGGCCAGCGGCCGTCCTGGGCCCGTGCTCGTCGATATCACCAAGGACGCGCAGCAGGCCTCCGCGCTCTTCGACTTCGACGCCGCCGCGCCCGCGCCCGCGCTCGCCCACCCCATGTCGCGCCCGCTGCCCGCAGACTCCGTCGCCATCCGCGACGCCGTCGCCCTCATCACCGCCGCCAAAAAGCCGCTGATCCTCGCCGGCCACGGCGTCATCTACTCAGGCGCCGGCCAGCAGCTGCTCGACTTCGCCGAACGCCGCCAGGTCCCCGTCGCCAGCACCCTGCTCGGCCTCGGCTGCTTCCCCACCGAGCATCCACTCTCACTCGGCATGATGGGCATGCACGGCGAGGCCTGGGTCAACAACGCCATCCAGGGCGCGGACCTGCTGCTCGCCTTCGGCATGCGCTTTGACGATCGCGTCACCGGCAACCTCGCCCACTACGCGCCCAACGCGAAGAAGATCCACATCGACATCGACCCCTCGGAGATCAACAAAAACGTCCGCGCCGACGTCGCCCTCATCGGCGACCTCAAGCAGGTCCTCGAGACCCTCCTGCCACTGATCCCACCGGTCGCATCCTCCACGATGTCGTCATCTCGACCGAAGCGCGCAGCGCGGAGTGGAGAGACCCCCGCATTTAATACATCCACTCCATGGCTCGCCGAGATCGCCGCCATGAAGGGCGACGAGTCCGTCCGCGACATCATCAACCTCCCTGACAACGGCCACCTCTACGCCGCACACGTCATCTTCGACATCTGGCGCGAGGCCCGCGACGCCGGCCGCCTTTCGCAGACCATCATCTGCACCGACGTCGGCCAGCACCAGATGTGGGAGGCGCAGTACTTCCGCCACGACTTCGAGCGCACCCTCATCACCTCCGGCGGCCTCGGCACGATGGGTTTTGCTTTACCTGCGGCGATCGGCGCCAAGGCCGCCTGCTCGGAGAAGGACGTCTGGGTCATCGCCGGCGACGGCGGCTTCCAGATGACCGCCGCCGAACTCTCCACCCTGCAGCAGGAGGGTCTCGCCGTCAACGTCGCCGTGATCAACAACGGCTTCCTCGGCATGGTGCGCCAGTGGCAGGAGGCCTTCTACGACAAGAACTACGCCGCCTCGCCCATCCTCTCGCCGGACTTCGTCGCGCTCGCCGCCGCCCACGGCATCCCCGGCCAGCACATCCGCAAGCGTTCGGAGGTTATCCCCGCCGTCACCGCCGCGCGCACCTCCGGCCGCACCTACCTCCTCGACTTCCACGTGGAGAAGGAAGACGGCGTCTACCCAATGATCGCGCCCGGCGCCGCCCTGCATGAGATGGTCCGCCGCCCCACCCACGACCCCCTCCTCGAAACCGCGGAGGATGAGTAACCCGTGCGCCCCGCGCTCCATCAACGGCGATTCATTGCACGCGCGAGATGCGCGCCAACGTGCGTTGATTCGTTCGATATGCGAGCGTTGACGGCAAGCTCGTTCTTGGATCAATCAGCCGCCACTCGGGGCGCGCCAACGGCGCGCGCTACTCTAGCCTGGGGCGAAGCCCCAGGTACGCGACCCGGCACCATCCGCGGGCTGAAAGCCCGCGCTAAACGGCTAGTCCCACACAAACCTCTCATCGAACGCAACGCCATACTGCGCAAACATCGCACGCATCTCCGCCTGGAAATCGCGCCGCTTATGATGCATGGCTTGGGAATCGATATATCGGATCAATGCGGCTCGGTCGCCCAGCCCAACCGAAAATACCGCATACCCTCGCTGCCAGCCGAACTTAGCGTGCTCCGGCCCCTTGGTCTTGATCCACTTCGAGGACGCGACCTTCAATCTCTCCACCAATCGCGAAATCGATTCCCCTCGTGCGAGGTAGAAGGCGATGTGTACGTGATCGGCAACTCCACCGATGCGCACGCGGATGTTCTCGGGAGCGAGAATCGTCGCAAGATACGCATGCATCTCGCCACGAATAGCGTCCGTCAGCAAAGGCCTTCTATCTTTGGTGCTGAACACCAAATGGGCCAGCACGTAGGAGAGCGACTGCGGCATGGCAGCGAGTATAGCGCGGGCCTTCAGCCCGCAGGTTCTTCTCTCCCCCAAACCTGGGGCTGCGCCCCAGGCTATGTTAACTCGGGCCTTTGGCCCGAAGTGAAGGCCCAATTTGCATTGGAGGGCAACTAATGCGTAGATCGTTTGTCCTCGTATTGCCACTTCTCCTCTTCGGCTGCAAATCCTCACCGCCGGCCTCGCCCGCCGCCGCATCCCCCGCACCCACACCCGCAGCAACCTATCCCGCACGCCCCACCATCCCGCCCGCGCCCTTCAAAGTCTTCCATCACGGCAACTCCAGCTTTACGCTTGTCGTAAACGACCAAGCAACAGATGCCCAACTCTCCGCCCTCGTCTGGCAGTTGCGCGACGCCGCCCGCACCCACACCTTCGACGCAATCCACATCCCGCAGCATCAAGTCGACACCGACGGCAAGACCGTCTGGTTCCACATCTACCGCGGCACAAAGTGCGCGCCCGAGAAATACGCGCCCGGCAAACCGCCCTGCGGCGCCAGCTACCACGCCGCCGCCGACTACACCCTCGACACCCACTCCACCCCGCCCTGGGACAAGGGCGTCATCCTCCACTCACCCGACGACCCCCACCCCACGCTCCTCTGGGACCCCGACGCACCAAATAAAGACTCGCAGGTTGGCTTTCAGCCGATAATTTCATGATCCGCTGTATCGTTCTCTCATCCCTTTTCCATCGAGGCCACGCACGATGAAAGCCGTCATCCTCTTTACTCTCGCGCTCACAGTGCTTCCCATCTCCGCCCAGCAGACCCTCCGCATCCGCCTCCTCGACGGCAAATCCGGAAAGGCGCTCACGCCCGCATCCATCCGCATCGCCACCGCGCCCGCCGAGACCCCGCGTTACCTCATCCCCGCCGCCGACCCTGCCTCCGTCCTGATCTACCTCAACTCCGCACAGGCCTTCACCGTCTCCCAGCAGTTCGTCCGCTGCGATGTCGACCCGAAAGCGAAAGATACACCTCCGCCCGCGCAGTATTCCGTTGCGGGCATCCTCGCCCACGGCCAGGTCTCCGCCAACAACTGCGCCGGCCCCAAATCCAAATTCACTCCGGCCACTCCCAAACCCGGCGAGCTCGTCCTCTACGTCCGTCACGCCACGCCCTGCGAGCTCTCCAAGGAGCACGTCAGCGGCATCAGCTTCTGCAACTAGGCCTGTTGTACCCCGTTCCTGATCCCTGTTCCCTCAGAGGCCCCATGCTCCACACCTTCGTCGCCCTCGTTCAGGACAAGCCCGGCGTACTCACCCGCGTCGCCTCGCTCTTCCGCCGCCTCAACATCAACATCGTCTCGCTCACTGTCGGCGAATCGGAGCGCGCCGACACCTCGCGCATGACCATCGTCTGCGAAGCCCCGGAGACCGCCGCGCACCGCATCCGCGCCAGCCTTTACAAATTGGAGATCACCAGCGAGATCGACGAGGTCTCCCGCTCCGAGGCCGTCGTGCGCGAGCTCTGCCTCATCAAGGTCTCCGCCAGCCCCAAGGAGCCCAACGGCCTGCACTCGCGTTCGCAAATCTTCGAACTCGCCCAGGTCTTCCGTGCCAAGGTCGTCGATCTCGCGCCCGAATCCATCATGCTGGAGATGACCGGCAGCTCCTCCAAAATCGAGGGGCTGATTCAAGTCCTGCGCGAGTCTGGCTACACCATCCTTGAAATCTCCCGCACCGGCCGTATGGCCATGCGCCGCGGCAAACACACCTCGCGCGTGCTCAAGGCCCTCGGCACCGCCGACGACCTCCACGGCCCCGCACCCTCCACCCAGCTTCCCCCGCCGCCCTCCCTCACCGCCGACGAGACCATCCCTGGCGAATTCGCCGAGGACGAGACATAGACAGCGATGTTCAACGATCAAAAACCGTGGTACCAACGGCGCTGGCTTATCTCCGGTATCGTCGCAGGCGCGTTGTACGGCTTCGGCATCCGTCTTGTATTCAGCAAATGGGCCGCGCCCTATGCTGATCTAAGCGCATGGGTAATGACCTTTGGCTTCCTCCTGATTACCCCGTTTATCGTTGGTTTCATTACGATCAACGAGGCCGAGACAAAACAGAAAACGCGCATCTGGATGTGGATCATTGCGCCGTGGCTTCCTCAGCTAATCGCGTGCTTGCTGGCGGTTTTTTTCAAACTAGAAGGTTTTGTTTGCTTATTATTTGCAATCCCAATCACATTCATTGGAGCTTCCCTGGGAGGAATTGCAGCTGGCCTTCTTGCGCGTTTCGATCGTAAACCAACCCGATCGACAGTTGCCTGCGTTGCAATTCTGCCGCTTCTTGTCGCTCCACTCGAAGTGCGTGTCGGTGCGCCGCTTCAGGTTCGTACCGTCTCTACAGAAATCCGCATCCACGCCTCTGCCGCAACCGTATGGCGCAACATCGAGCGAGTGCCAGCGATCAGGCCCGCCGAGTTCCACGACACGTGGACGCAGCACATAGGCTTCCCTCGCCCCGTTGAAGCTACACTCTCCTATGAAGGCCTCGGTGGTATCCGCCATGCCAGCTTTGAGAAAGGCTTGCTGTTCATTGAAACCGTCAATGCATGGGAACCGGAGAAGCGCCTCGCTTTCAGCATTCATGCTGACACAGCCCGAATCCCTCCCACTACGCTCGATGAGCACGTAACCATCGGCGGTCGTTACTTCGATGTCCTCGACGGCGAGTACCGCCTTGAACCGCTTCCCAACGGTGACATTCTTCTCCACCTCGCCAGTCACGAGCGGCTTTCCACCGACTTCAACGGCTACGCAGGCTTATGGACGGACGCTGTTATGCGATCGATCCAGGTCAGCATACTGCAGGTCATTCAGGATCGCTGCGAACACGAGTAAACTTAAGTACAACCACCAAAGGACGAAATAGACCCATCATGGCAAAGACCTACCACGACCAAGACGCAGACCTCTCTCTCATCCAGGCGAAGAAAGTCGCCATCATTGGCTACGGCTCGCAGGGCCACGCCCACGCCCTCAACCTCAAGGACTCTGGCGTCGACGTCCGCGTCGGCCTCCGCGCCGACTCGCCCAACGTGGACCGCGCCCGCAAGGCCGGGCTGGTAGTCGATACCGTTGCCAACGTCAGCAAGTGGGCCGACGTCATCATGAACCTCACGCCGGACCAGACCGCCGCCAAGGTCTACCACGCCGACATCGAGCCCAACCTCGCTCCCGGCAAGACCCTCATGTTTGCGCACGGCTTCAACATCCGCTTCCGCACCATCACGCCGCCCGCCGGTGTCGATGTCTCGCTCGTCGCTCCCAAGGCCCCCGGCCATCGCGTCCGCGAGGTCTTCACCGAAGGTGGCGGCGTCCCCGGCCTCGTCGCCGTCGAGCAGGACGCTAGCGGCCACGCGCTTGCCTTGGCGCTCTCCTACGCAAAAGGAATCGGTTGCACCCGCGCCGGCGTGCTCGAGACCACCTTCACCGAGGAGACCGAGACCGACCTCTTCGGCGAGCAGGCCGTCCTCTGCGGCGGCACCGCCGCTCTCGTCAAGTGCGGCTTTGAGGTCCTCACCGAGGCCGGCTACCAGCCGGAACTCGCCTACTTCGAGGTGCTGCACGAGCTCAAGCTCATCGTTGACCTCATGTATCGCGGCGGCCTCGCCTACATGCGTCACTCCATCTCCGACACCGCTGAGTGGGGCGACTACGTGGCCGGCCCGCGCGTCGTCACCGCCGAGACCAAGAAGGCCATGCGCAAACTCCTCGACGAGATCCAGGACGGCTCCTTCGCCAAGAAGTTCATCGAAGAAAACGAGACCGGCCGCAAGGAGTTCGCCCGCATCCGCAAGTCCGAGGCCGAGCACCCCATCGAGAAGGTCGGGGCCGGCCTCCGCTCCGCCATGCCCTTCCTCGATCCTGTCAAGGTCGTGGACGGCGCCGTACAAAAGGCATAAAACACCTCTTGTCATTCCGCAGCATTCGATGCCAGTCGAATTCGAAGGAATCTGCTTCTCAACAAAAAGCCCCATCCCCCTCATCGGATGGGGCTTTCCTTTGCGCGCTGGCGCAAAGTACCCACACCGGTCGATCCCGCTGCTATTACCTATCTCCGAAATAACCCGGTTACGCGTTACTAAAGAATGAGGTCCTGCGTACCACTTTTGTGGCGCAGATCTGCCTCCTCCGGGTTAGCTTCTGTTCATACGCAGTGAATAACAAGCTCACGCACGTGCGAGCTATCCCACTCCCCAGGAAGCTACTCACATGAAGTCCTTACTGTTGTACTTCTCCTTGGTTCTTATCTTTGTCCTCGGTGTCTCGGCTGCGCAGGCCCAGTCTGCGCCTGCGCATCCGGCACTCCCCCAGCTACGCAACACACGCGCGTTGATCGTCTTCGCCCCCGCCGCGGACACGCCTGCCTTCCGCACCCAGCTGCAGCTGCTGGAGCGTCACAGCTTCGAGCTCTCCCGCTACAACACCGTCGTCGTGCCCATCACCGCGGCCGGCGTCGATCTGTCGGCTCCTGCTCACTTCGCCTTTGAGCATGTCGCTCTTGCCGGTGCGGATCAGGAGGCTGACGCCCGCGCCCGCTATCACATCGCTCCCGGCGAGTTTGCCGTCGTCCTCGTCAACGCCGACGGCTCCGAGCAGTCTCGCTCCGCCCGGCCCATCGACATCCACAGCGTCGTCGCCAGCCTGGACTCCTCCGAGACCATGGGCCCGCTCACCGCTTCGCTTTACTAAACCTGCACACGAACGCAGGTGCCCACCCAGGCTCCGCTTGGGTGGGCCTTATTTTGAATTTCACACAAGCCCCGTTCGACTCCCTGCCCGCGCTCACCTACACTAGGTGTTCCAGTCCCACAAATCCACTCCCCAGGCGCGCGCGATGGAAACCGCACTCCCTCCAGACCTACTCAGCCACGTCGGCATCCTCACCGGCGCCGACCGCACTCCGCCCAGCCAGATCGTCGCCGCCCTGCGCAAGGTTGAGGTCCTCGACGGCCTCACCGACGCCGAGTACCTCTGGCTCGCCGAACATGGCGTCGAGCGCAAGGTCGGCCCCGGAGTCATGATCTTCCGCGAAGGCGATCCGCCCTACGGCATGAACATCCTGCTCCAGGGCGAGATCCATGTCCGCCGCCGCCAGTCCGGCAACCTCTCCCTCTTCATCGCGCGCATCGGCCAGATCTCCGGCATGCTTCCCTTCTCGCGCATGAAGGGCTACGGCGGCGACGGCTACTCCGTCGGCGACGCCTGGTCGCTCGATATCCCCAAGGAAGACTTCCCCGCCATGCTGGCCGCCATTCCGTCCATGGGCCAGCGCTCCGTCTCCACCATGCTGGACCGCGTGCGCGGCGTCACCCGTATGGAGATGCAGGCGGAGAAACTCACCGCCCTCGGCAAGCTCGCCGCCAATCTGGCGCATGAGCTCAACAACCCCGCCAGCGCCGCGCAGCGCTCCGCCGCCTCGCTCTTCGGCGAGATCCGCGAGTATGGCGACCAGAAGCAGCAGATGGGCGCCGCCCTCACCCGCGCAGGCAAGTTCCAGGACTACCTCGACTGGGTCAGCCGCACCCGCGAGAAGATGGCCGGCTACTCCAGCCGCGCCATCCTGCCCGACAATCCGCTCGACCTCTCCGACCGCGAGGAGCTCTTCCGCACCTGGATGGAGAAGCGCGGCGTCACCGACGCCTGGTCCATCGCCGGCATCATGGCCGAGTCGCCCATCACCATCGCGCACCTCGACGAGCTCGCCTCGCTCCTGCCGCCGGAGTGTCTCTCCATCTCCGCCGCTGCCTTCGCCAGCTCTCTGCGCGTGGAGCGCATGGCAGAGACCGTCATCAACTCCACCGTCCGCATCTTTGACCTCATCACCGCCATCAAGGACTACTCCTACATGGACCAGGCGCCCGTGCAGGACATCGACCTCGCGCAGTCGCTCGACAACACCCTGGCCATGTTCGCCTCGCGCCTCGAACACGTTCAGGTCATCCGCGACTACGCCGCCGACCTGCCGCTCATCTCCGCCTACGGCAGCGAGCTCAACCAGGTCTGGACCGAGCTCATCCAGAATGCCCTCGAAGCCATGACGCCCGCGCATCGCGCCGCGCCATCGGATGCCATGCCCGACGGCATCGGCCGCGAATCCAACCTCGAAGACTCATTCCCCCACGGCACGCTCACCCTGCGCACCAGCCAGCTCGGCCAGATGGCCATCGCGGAGATCGTCAACACCGGCCCCGCCATCCCCGCCGAGATCCTCACCCGCATCTTCGAACCCTTCTTCACCACCAAGCCCGTCGGCAAAGGCCTCGGCCTCGGCCTCGACTCCGTCAACCGCATCATCGCCAAACACAACGGCACTGTCGGCGTGGAATCCACCCCCGGCCGCACCTGCTTCCAGGTCCGCCTCCCCCTCGAACGCGAACGCGCCTACTAAACGAAAAAGGCGAGCCATAGGCCCGCCTTATATCCGTGTACTAATCCAATTCCGCGCTAGGAAACCTTTTCCACCTTCTCCGTCTTGTCCGTCGTCACTTCCACGCCGCGCCAGAAGGCTACGTGATACTTCACGTTGCGCGCGCCGGGCTTGGGATCGGGGTAGTACCACGCCGCGTCCGGGTTCTCCTGCCCATCCACCACCACCGTGTAGTAGCGGGCCTGGCCCTTCCACGTGCAGCTTGAGGTGGTCGAGCTCGGCCGGAAAAACTCCCGCTTCACCGCTTCATCCGGGAAATAGACATTTCCCTCCACCGTTTCGTACTTCTCGCTCTCCGCCAGAGTAACGCCGTTCCAGACTGCCTTCGCCATGGGAATAACCTGTTCTTTTTCAATAGCCTGCGGTGGCATGGGACCCTCTCTGCGCCGCATAGCTGCGTCGCTTCCACTAGCTAGTGTAACAGAATCGGTGCAGAAATGGGAGTGCCCGGGCCGCTTCCGGCCCACGCATCTCCATATTTGTGGATTTCCAGCACTTAACCCCGCCCCTGCCCTTTAGGGGTGGAACTAGGCCCCGCCGCTCGCCCTGGCGGCCTCCGCCTGCCTGCGCGCCTCAAAGTTCTTCAGTGCAGACTCATACCGGCTCTTCGCCACGGGATACTTCTCGATCAGCGCCGCCGTGTTCCTCATAAATGGACCGTTCTTCGCCTCGGTGTCTTTGTGGAAGGAGTGAAACTTGGCGTAGAGGAAAAGGCCCTCTGCATTCGAGTCCAGAAAGAGATCGGCATCGAGCGCGCCGCGCAGCACCAGCGTAGCCGCCATCTCCCAGTAGCTCGTCGCCTGCCGCCAGTAGGCATTCTCCTCCGTCCCCGGCGCGCGCGACACAGCACGCAGCTCCTCCACATTCTTTGGATTGAAGTCGGAGGCCAGGAACTTCCGCGCCTTGCGCAGCGTCTCCTCCTGCCGAAGTCCGTAAAGTCGCAGTATCAGTTCTGCATCAGACGCTGTCGCCATGCTTGCTCCCTTTCGCTTCGTGAAGGTCTCAGTCTTAGAGGCGGTAGACAGCAGCCGCGACGCAAGTTTTTGCGCTTCAGCTTGATTTTGCGTTTCAGCTCAGTGAAAGATGTTCTCGAATCTCGCGACTTACGCCATGCTCTCCACCATCGGCCGGGTCCGCTCCGGATCAGGCACCGTCAACTCTGGCGCCTCCTTCGGTCCGGCGACCTTCTTCTGATATCCACACTCCGGCGGCAGCTTGGTCGCATCTTCTTCCGGAGCTCCCTTGCGCTTGCGCCGCTTGGGCAGCGCCTCGCGGTTGTTCGGGCACACCAGGTACGTTCCCTTCGCGTTCTCCAGCTCCAGCAGATACGCGCTGTCGCACTTCGGGCAGGTCTGGTTCACCAGCTTCAGATTGCTGGCAAAGTCGCACTTCGGATAATTCGTGCACCCATAGAACGTGTCGCCGCGCCGCGTCTTGCGCACCGCAATGTCGCCGCCGTCCTTTGGGCACGGCACGTCCAGCAGGTCCTGCTTCACATACTTGCACTTCGGATAGCCCGAGCACGCGATGAACTCGCCATACTGCCCGTCGCGCTTCAACAGCGGCTTGCCGCACTTCGGACACGCCTCATCCAGCTGCACCGGCGGCTTCTGCTGCACCTTCTGCGTCAGCTTGCGAATCGTCCGGCACGGCGGGTCAGCGGAATAATCCGGGCAGCTCATAAACGGCCCGAACGGCCCATTCTTCAGCACCATCTCCTTGCCGCAGTTGTCGCAGAACTCCTTCTCCGGCACGTCGTCCGCGCCCGGCGCGCTCAAATCCGGCTTGGCGGCAATATTCTCCTTGGTAAAGTCGCAGCTCACCTGCTCCACCGTCACCTTTCGACCCTTGCCCGCGGCATCCTCCTGCGCCTCATCCACCGCGGCCTGCATCGCCTTCACATCCGCAACCTCGCGCGAGAAGACCTGGTTGCCGTCCTCCACCGCGCGCACCGTCATCGGATACTGCAGTGACTTCGCGATCTTCTTCGTAACCGCCTTGGCGTCCTTCTTCCACGGCGCCGCGCCCACCGTCACTGGCTTGGCCCTGGAGAAATTCGAACACGAATAGAAGCTGCCGAACTTGCCCCACTTCAGCACCAGCGGCGCGCCGCACTTCTCGCAGATCTCGGTCGTCGCCTCTTCCATCCGCTTGATGTCTTCCATCTTCCTGCCGGCCACCTCGAGCTCCACCTCGAAGTGGTCATAGAAGCCGTTCAGCAGATCGGTCCAGCGCTCCTCGCCGTCTTCCACCGCATCCAGCTCGGTCTCCAGCTTCGCCGTATACGCGGTGTCGAAGATGTACGGAAAATTCTTCACCAGCAGTTTGGTCACCACCGTGCCAATCTCGGTCGGCACGAATTTCGCCTGGATCTTCTTCACATAGTCACGGTCCTGGATCGTATTAATGATGGACGCATAGGTCGACGGCCGTCCGATCCCCCGCTCCTCGAGCACTCTCACCAGGCTGGCCTCGTTGTAGCGCGGCGGCGGCTGGGTAAACTTCTGCTGCGGATCGAGCCTCACGAGACCGAGCGATTGTCCGTCGCTTAACTCAGGCAGGCGCTTCTCTTCATCCTCATCGTCGGCGTCGCCTTCACTCTTCGCAGCTTCGGCCTTCGCTGCTGCCCGCGCCTGCTTGTCCGCCTCTTCAAACTTCAAATGCCCATCGAACTTCAGCACGCTGCCCGAGACGCGGAAGTCGTACGCGAGCTTCGCCTGCGCCACAATCTCCACCGTCGTCTGGTCGAACACCGCCGGCGTCATCTGGCTCGACACAAACCGTTGCCAGATCAGCTTGTACAGCCGGAACTGCTCATCGCTCAGGTACCGCCGGATCGACTCCGGCGTGTACTCCACGCTGGTCGGACGGATCGCCTCGTGTGCGTCCTGCGCCTCCACCTGCTTCTTGCCCGCATACTTGTTCGGTGCGTCCGGCAGATACGCCTTGCCCAGCTTGCCGATAAACCCGCGCACCTCCGTGATCGCCTCCGGCGCCACGCGCGTCGAATCGGTACGCATATACGTGATCAGGCCGACCGTGCCGTCCGAGCCCAGTTCCACGCCCTCATATAGCCGCTGCGCCACGCCCATGGTGCGCCGCACGTTGAAGCCCAGCCGCTGCGAAGCATCCTGCTGCAGCTTGCTGGTGGTGTACGGCGCGCGCGGATTGCTCCGCCGCTCCTTCTTCTCAACCGACTTGACGCTCCACTTCGCGCGTTCCAAGTCCGCGACCACATCGTCCGCCTGCGCCTTCGCCGGCAGCGCATTCGCGATCCACTGCTCTTTGCCGTCCGCGTCAGCCCCATTCGCCACGCGCGACGGAACTCCGTTGATCCCCACCAGCCGCGCCACAAAACTCTGCTTCGCGCCCGCATCCAGCTCCGCATCGATGTTCCAGTACTCGACAGGCTTAAACGCGTTGATCTCCGCCTCGCGCTCCACGATCAGGCGCACCGCCACCGTCTGCACCCGGCCTGCGCTCAGTCCGCGCCGCACCTTATCCCACAGCAGCGGCGACACCTGATACCCCACCAGCCGGTCCAGCACGCGCCGCGTCTGCTGCGCGTCCACCAGATTCTCATCGACATCCCGCGCATGTTCGAACGCCGCCTTCACCGCCTTCTGCGTAATCTCGTTGAAGGTCACGCGCCGCAGCTTGGTCTTGTCCTTCATCACCGGCAGCAGCTGCATCTTCAGGTGCGCGGCAATCGCCTCGCCCTCGCGGTCCGGGTCAGGCGCCAGATACACAAAATCCGCCTTCGCCGCCGCCTTCTTCAGCGCCGCAACCACCTTCTCTTTGCCCGGAGACACGATCAGCGTCGGCTCAAACGTCCGGTTCTTCAGCTCCACGCCGATGTCGTTCTTCGGCAGGTCCATGATGTGGCCAATCGAGGCCTCCACCTGGTAATCCTTGCCGAGATACTTATTGATCGTCTTCGCCTTCGCCGGCGACTCGACAATCACCAATGACTTTGCCATTCTTTCCTTTTCAACTCCAAAACTGCGCACGCGGCTGTCTCGCCGCTTTTACCTCTTCATTCCCATGCACCCTAACACGGATTCACCCGGAACGCGAAACCCACCCGCGTCAAAAATCATCGAGCGCCAACCGGGAATCTACACCCATAGACTCCCTTTCTCCAAATCCGTCTCAAACTCCTGCGGACAACTTCCCACGCATCTGCGATCTAACGGCACGAACATCTCTCGGCGTTTTGCATCATTAATATAGTTACGAAAAAGATTCGCGCCTTTGCGCCGAAGGCGCCACTCGCCGTCCGCGAAGGACTCAAAAGCACCGCACGTAATTCTTTCCCGGCATCTGCTTCACCTGTCCCCGCAGCTCCAGCTCAAACAGCGCTGCAAAGATCTCCGCCGAACCCATCTGCTGCTCCAGCCCCTCGATCAGCTCATCCAGCTGTATCGCCTCATCGCGCCGCAATCGCTCCAGGACCACGCGCTCCTGCTCTGGCAATTGCTGATCGTCATCGCTGAATAGAGATGCGGCCCCACTCCCTTTCGATTCACCCTGCCCCACAACCCCTGTAATTTCTTCAAGTTGCAGCCTGATCTCCGACGGCAACTCCTCCCAGATGTCCTCCCACGTCGCCGTCAGCTTCGCCCCCTGCTTGATCAGCGTATTCGGTCCCCACGCATTCTTGTTGGTCACATTTCCCGGCACCGCATACACATCGCGGTTCTGCTCCATCGCGCAGCGCGCCGTAATCCGCGTGCCGGAGTACTCTCCCGCCTCCACCACCAGCACGCCCACGCTCATCCCACTCAAAATTCTGTTCCGAATCGGAAAGTTCTGCGGCGCCGGAAACGTCCCCATCGCATACTCGCTCACGATCGCGCCGCCCTTCTCAACGATCCGCTCCGCCAGCTTCCGGTTCTCCTTCGGATACACCACGTCGATCCCCGTCCCCCACACCGCCACCGTCTTTCCATTTGCGTCCAGCGCGCCCTTGTGCGCTGCCGTATCCACCCCGCGCGCCATCCCGCTCAGGATCACCATCCCTCGCCCCGCAAGATCGCGCGCCAGCATCTCCGCCATGCCCGTGCCATACGGCGTCGGCTGCCGCGTGCCCACCACCGCAATCCCCGGCCGCTTCAGCAGCCGCACATCGCCGCGCATCCACAGCACCGCCGGCGGATCGTAGATCTCCGTCAGCCGCTCCGGATACGCCTCCTCCACGCGCGTCAGAAAAAACCCGCCCGCCTGCACGACGCGCTTCGCTTCCTCTTCCGCAGCCTTTGCCGCGCGCCCATCCGCGACAAACTGCGCCGCCTTCGCCGGCAGCCCCGCGCCTTCGAGCTCCGTCAGGCTCGCCTCAAACACCCGCGCTGCATCGCCCAGCGCCGCAACCGCCCGCGCCATGCGCCGCGGCCCCATCTCCGGAGTCAGCGCCAGCGCCAGCCACCCCAGCCTCGTCGTCTCGCTAACTGCCGTCTCGCTTGCCGTTCCGCCTGCTGCTTCGTCTGTCATTCAGCGCATCCTGCTCTGCGTCGCTGCTCTTTTTCTACTGCGCGATTCTATCGTGCTCGCGTCGCATCACCCTCACCGTCACTGCTGCGCCGGCTCCAATCCCGCACGTCCCAGCATCGTAAAGAACTGCCGCCGCGTGCACATGTCCAGCGACTCCGCCGCCAGCTTGCCCTCGCGGTCAAACACAAACGTCCGCGGCACGCCATCAATGTGGAACGCCCTGCCCGCCGCGCCCAGCGATCCGATCCCCGCATCGTCCGTCAGCACCTGCGGCAGATAATGTAGCCGCGACATGAACTGAAAGATCTGCGCCGGGTCATCCTCGCCGATCGACAGAATCACCAGCCCCTGGCCGGCATAGTGTTCATGGATCACCTCCAGATCGCCCATCTCGCGCACACACGCGCCGCAGTTGCTCGAGAAGAAGTTCACCAGCACCACGCTTCCCTTCAGCGCGGAGAGCGTCACCTTCTTGTTGTCCAGGTCGGGCAGCGTAAAGTCAGCCTTCTGCGCGGCGGCCTCGTCTGCTGCCACCATCTTCGCCGCCAGCTCCAGCAGCGGACTGCTCAGCGACGTCTCAACCTTCGCATAGCGCGCAATCCTCGCCAGCTCGATGTACGCGTGCGGCGGCGCACCGCCCTTGCCCGCAGGCTGCGGACTCTCCTTCAGCGCCGCGGCCAGCGTGTCCGCCGCCGCCTGCATCGCCTCCAGCCCGTTCTGCCCCTGGGTCGAGATCACCGCAAGCTGGTCCGCCAGCGCAACCTTCTTGGCTCCCGCTGGCAGCGCCTCAATGTCCCTCGCCGCCTCTTCGATCGCCGCCGGCCGGTCCATCTCATCCACCGCGGGCGGCACCGGGTCCGCGCCTGCCATCAGCCCCGCCGGCATCCCGTAGAAGCTCAGCGCCGCCAGCTCCTTCTTGATCGCAGACTCATCCGTCTGCGCACACTGCGCCGCCGATGCCGCCAGGCATGCAATCACCGCAACCCACGCACTGGTTCTCATCCTCATCCCAAGTCTTTCCGCGCCCCAATTGTAGCCGCGACCCACGCCCGCGCAAACTAAACTAGAGTCTTGGCCCTCCCCACCTCAACCCGCCTCCGCGTCGCCGCCATCCGCTTCCTCAACCCCGCGCCGCTCATGTGGGACTTCGACCACCCGCCCCGCGCCGCCGCGCTCGCCGCCCGCTACGACCTGCACTCCACCACCCCCGCCCTCTGCGCCGACGAGCTCCTCAACGGCCGCGCTGACCTCGGCCTCATCCCCATCGCTTCGCTCACCGCAGACCTCGCCATCGTCCCTGGCTGCGCCATCGCCTCGCTCGACCGCGTCCGCTCCATCCAGCTCATCGTGAAGCTGAACGATGGAGCCGCAAATATCCGGGTGCCCCATTCATCCCGCTCCAGCGGGATGAGTGGGAAAGAAGAATTGGGTGCCCCACATCTCGAAGAGATCGGGGAGAACGCAGACACCAACCTCCCCTTTGTCGATGAAATCCTCCGCACCGTCCGCACCGTCGCCGCCGACACCGCCTCGCGCAGCTCGCTGGTCTACGCGCAGCTCCTCTTCCGCAAATTCCTTCAGCGCAACTCAGCGCCAGCCCCTGAATTCATCGCTGCCCCCGCCGACCCCATCGCCATGCTCGCCTCAGCCGACGCCGCCCTCCTCATCGGCGACCCCGCCCTGCTCGCCCTGGAAGACCGCGAACAGATCGAAGCCGCCGCCGGCTCATGTCTCTGGCTCGATCTCGCGCATCAGTGGCGCGCGCGCACCGGCCTGCCCTGGGTCGCCGCCGTCTGGGCCGCGCGTCCTGAATCACTCACGCGCGCCGACCTTTCCTCCTCAGCCCTCATCGCCGACCTCACAGCCTCCCGCGACCACGGCCTCGCAAATCTGGACACCCTCGTCGCCGAATGGTCTACGCGCATCGCTCTGCCGCCCGCAACCATCCGCCACTACCTCACCCGCAACATCCACTACACCCTCGACGACGACTGCATTGCCGCCATCCATCACCTCCGCACCCTCGCCGCCGAAGCCAACCTGCTCCCACCCCTCCCCGACCTCCGCTTCCTCGAATCTTGACCGGTCCCTCAAATCCTGAAACCTAAAAAGCC
Organism: uncultured Acidobacteriaceae bacterium; assembly: GCA_963766975.1. Taxonomy (GTDB): domain Bacteria; phylum Acidobacteriota; class Terriglobia; order Terriglobales; family Acidobacteriaceae; genus Edaphobacter. The sequence goes on along the minus strand of CAVYCF010000015.1, from coordinate 128,295 downwards.
CTGTCATCCTGAGCGAAGGCGCGAGCGTCAGCACGCGCCGCAGTCGAAGGACCTGCTTCTGTTTTTCTCCTCAATCCCCGCCCATCCGTGGTCTACTTACCCAACCGCGACTTCCCCAACCCACCTCGCGTCTTAACACCAATGACCGCGCCCGCCGCAGCCCGCAGCTCGCTCGCCCCGCTTGCCGCCGCCCTTCAAACCGCCGCGCCCGCCGCCGCACGCCGCGCCCGCAACCCGCTCATCCATCTGCTGCTCACCTTCGGCATCGCCGGAGTCTTCGCCGTCTCCATCGTCGACTCGTCCTTCGTGCCCCTGCCCATCCCCGGCATCACCGACATCATGACCGTCGTGCTGGCCGCGCGCAAAGCCAACCTGATCCTGCTCGTCGCCGCAGGAACCGCAGGCAGCTTCCTCGGCGGCTTTTTCAGCTACAAGGTTGGCCACGCCGGCGGCATGACGTTCCTTGAAAAGCACGTCTCCCCACGCATTCTCAAGCCGGTCTGCGGCTGGATGGAGCGCCACGCCATCCTCGCCGTCGCGCTGCCCGCCGTCCTCCCGCCGCCCATGCCGCTCTCGCCCTTCGTGCTCGCCGCCGGCGCGCTCAACATGCCGCGCAAAAAGTTCCTGACAGTCTTTACTCTCAGCCGCTTCGTGCGCCACTCGGCCGCTGCAGCCCTCGGCGTCTACTACGGCCCCCACGTCATCCGCATCTGGAATGCCCTGATGAGCAAATGGTCCACCCCCATCCTCATCGTGCTCTGGACCGCCATCCTGGTCAGCTGCGGCTTTGCCTTCTTCAAGCTCTGGAAGACCTCGCGCGACATGCGCGGGCGAGCTGTCTCCACGTCGCCCGCCCAACCGACTCAGGCCTAGTGTTCAATTTGTGTCAGATGCGCGCGTAAATGAGCTACCATCGGCGCATCGCGAAGGAAAGAAGCTCGCATGTTCGATTTTTTGAAGCCTCGGAATGATTCCGAATCGATCTCGCTCAATCTCAAGTCTCAGGTCAAGCCGCCTGCGCCATCTCAGCGAGAACCTGAGGTTGCGCCAAGTGTGACGTCACCTCAACAAAACCATCCAGGTCAGGCAGATATCGAACGATGCGCACTGGAACTCATTAAAAGTGGTTATCGACCAGAGACCATCTTCTTTCTCCGTGCACCCGGTACAACCGGCCCGCTCTGCCTCCAGGACGCGACATCAAAAGCCGCCGCGCTGGTCTTCACCTCGTTACATCTCGCTGTTTTTTTTGCCCAAGGTAAAACGCCCTCACTGCAGATAGTTGGCGTAAAGCTGGATGAATTTCCATCGATCGCGCAGCAGTGGCAAAGCAGCGGCATAGATTCATTTGTGATGAACCTGAGCCCGAAATCGCCAACGGCTAACATTTTGAAGCCGGATAAAGGCCTCATCGCGCCAGAACAGTTGGTCTTTACCGGAGCATTACATCGTGCGATTCGCAACTGGCAGGCGCAACGCCTGCTCGGCGAGTTCTACTCCAGAAGCCCCGACTCCAAGCTCCCTCTCGATCTGAAGAGACAGCGCGCCGCCCTGGAAACGCTGCGTGACTCCGGCGCTTACGACATCCCCTTCATCCATTGGATGATAGCCATTCTCGCCGGAACACAGGATGACGAACCCGCGCGGCTCGCCGCCACCGCTGTGCTGGAGACCTTCGGCCCAGCCTGGGTCGGCAAAACTACTCCCATGAAGAGCGGAGACTCATTCGAGAGCTGGGGGAATTCGGTCAGCATCGCCACCACTGGCCTGCTTGTAGAGTTCGGCATGGCTGAAGAATCCTGACGGTACGCCGATGAAGTCAATCCTTCAAATTCAGGTTCAGAATGCAAAGCCCGCGACCTGAGAACTCCTGGGCTGCGAAAACGGAGAAGGCCTGACACCAGAGAGGAATGCCCCAAGGCCTCAACCGAACGCGCAGTATTCCCTTGAACCTTACCCCTTGAACCTGGCTAAATCTCCCACCGCAGCAGCGTCGCGCCCACCGTAAATCCCGCGCCCACGCTCGCCAGCAGCGCCAGCTCGCCCTTGTGCAACCGCCCCTCGTCGAGCGCCGTCTGCATCGCCAGCGGAATCGTCGCCGCCGTCGTGTTCCCAAACCGGTCGATGTTGATCACCACGCGATCCAGCGGCATCCCCAGCCGCTCCGCCGTCGACAAGATGATGCGCTTGTTCGCCTGGTGCGGAATAAAGCAGCCCAGGTCTTTCCCTTCCACGCCATGCCGCTTCAGCACCGTCTCCGCCGCCTCCGCCATCTTGCGCACCGCAAACTTGTACACCGCCTGCCCATCCTGGTGCACCACGTGCATCTTTTTCGCCACCGTCTCCGCGCTCGCCGGATGCAGACTGCCCCCGCCCGGCATATACAGACTGCACGCGCCTGAGCCATCCACCTCATGAAAGAAATCGATGATCCCGATCTCATCCTGCCCGCACGGCTCCAGCAGCACCGCGCCCGCTCCATCGCCAAACAAAATACACGTCGACCGGTCTGTGTAGTCCACAATCGAACTCATCACGTCCGCGCCAATCACCAGCACCTTCTTCTGCGCGCCACTCTCCACCAGCTTCGCCCCCACCTGCAGTGCATACACAAACCCCGAGCACGCCGCCGAAAGATCGAACCCCCACGCACCCTTCGCCCCAATCTTCTCCTGCACCAGGCACGCCGTCGCCGGATACAGCATGTCCGGCGTCACCGTCGCCACGATGATTACCTCAACCTCGCTCGCCGCAACCCCGCGGCGCTCCAGACACTGCCGCGCCGCCGCCGCCGCCAGGTCGCTGGTCGCGACGCCCTTCTCCACAATGTGCCGCTCGCGGATCCCCGTCCGCTCCATGATCCACTGGTCGTTGGTGTCGACCATCTTTTCGAGGTCCGCATTGGTCAACAGCTTCGGCGGTACATACGTCCCAATCGATGTGATCTTCGCCCGCACGCCCACGCGCGGCTCTAACGTCAAGCTCAAGCTCTCACCTCAATCATCTCTGGCAGTCCGCCAATCATTCTCGCCCACCGGCACACCACACACAAGTGCGTCCAATCACCGCTCTGAAGCGATGCCCGTTTCTCTTCAAATGTCGAATTGAAACAACAGAAGTCGACCAGCCCACCTAGTACCTAGTCCCTTGAACCTAGTACCTCAATAGAAAGCGCCGGGCTACCCTACTGCGCCCGCAATTACCCGTTACCGTTGCTTCCTTCCGGACCTGGCGGGATTGGCGGGATTGCGTCGCGTAGGACCCGGCACTGCGTCATTCTACCATTCACACTCCGGCCCGCCGTCACCCTGAGCGGACAGCGTGAAGGATCCCTGTAGTTGCTTTAGCTCCTCCTGGCAACCCTGTCACGCGCAAGGAAGAAGAAGAATTTCCCCGAGCATATTCCCCACTCCCGCGTCTCTCCCATAGACTCATTCGCAAATCTGCATGCCTATGCGCAACCATCTCGCCGCAGCGCTCCTCTTCGCGATCGCCCCACTCGCCCTCGCACAAAACGCCGCGCCCGCACCCGACGCCAAACCCCTCGCCTTCGACGTCGCTACCATCAGGCCCAACCTCGCCAGCCACTTCTGGAGGCTCGAGGCCACGCCGGATGGCTACACCGGCACCTACGTGTCCCTGCGCAAACTGGTGCAGGAGGCCTACGGTGTATACGACGACAAGCTCCTCACCGGCGGCCCAGCCTGGATCGACGAAGACAAGTTTGACCTGGAGGCCAAATTCGATCCCGCCGACGTCCCTAACGCAACGAAGCTCTCCTTCCGCCAGCGCGCCGACATGCTCCGCGCGGTCCTCGCCGACCGCTTCCAGCTCAAGGTTCACTTCGAGAAGAGAGATTTCCCCGCCTTCAACCTCGTCGTTGCCAAAGGTGGCCCTAAGCTTACCGCCACACCAGCCGACAAAATCACTACAACGGTGGGTGGTCCATCCTGCCTGCACCGCATCGGGCAGTTCAGCCTGCAAGGCTGCACCATGGGCGCGCTCGCCGATTCCCTGCGCGGCCCCACCGGCCGTACCGTCATCGACCAAACCGGCATCACCGGCCGCTACGACTTTGAACTCCACTACACCCCCGACAACACTCCCGCCGACTCACCCCTTGCCGGCGGCCCCTCCATCTTCACCGCCGTCCAGGAGCAGCTCGGCCTCAAACTCTCGCCCTCCACCGCCCCGCTCGACATCCTTGTCGTCGACTCCGCCCAGAAACCCTCGGAGAACTGAGCTACCATTCTCATCGTGAAACTCGCGCTTCCAGCCATTGCTCTCCTCTCCATCTGCGCCGCCGCGCACAGCCAGACCAGCGATCCCATTGCGCGCATCTTCCATCCCTCTGGCCCGCTGCCTTCGTATGAGGTCGACACGGTTAAGCCGACGGACCCAAACCACCCCGCATCAGGTCAGCCCCTGCGCGCCTACATCCTCAATGCCTATCGCGGCGACTTTGCCCTCAGCGCCGAGCAGCTCGTCGGCGGGCCCGATTGGGTCAACCAGGATAACTACACCATCGTCGTCAAGCCCCCGGCGGAAGTGGCCCTCGCCACGCAAAACATGCCCTGGCAGCAGCAGGCCGATCAGAGCCGCATGATGATGCAGTCCCTGCTCGCCGACCGTTTTCATCTCAAGCTCCATGTTGAGGTGCGCAGCCTCCCCATCTATGCGCTCGTCCCCGCCAAAGGCGGCCTCAAGATCACCGCGGTCCCTGCTCCCGCCGCACTCGGGCCTCCAGACTGCGACCCAAAAAAACCAACTCCAGCGGGCCGCTTTTGCATCCTCAGCAGTGACAATGGCAGCGACAATGTGCTCAACGCGTCAGCCGTAACCATGCATGCCTTCATCGCCGCCATCCGTCTTCGCGACCATGAATTCGATGACCATCCCTGGATCGACCAGACCGGCTTCACCGGAGCGTTCAACATCTCCGGCCTGCGATGGCAGAAGGGAAACGCCGACTCTATCAGCGATAGTGCTGCCGACGCCCCTTCCCTAAGCTCCGCGCTGCAGGAGACGCTCGGCATCAAACTGGTTCAGACCAAAGGCCCCGTCGAGGTCCTCGTCATCGACTCCATCAGCCGCCCCTCGGAAAACTAGGCGACGTCACCCGTTGCGCCAGCTCCGGCGAGACAAGTACGATTCCTGCGTGAAGACCGCGCACGCAGCACTGGTTTCCGCCGCACTTCTTTTCGCCACCACCCTCGCCCCCGCACAAACCAACGCGCCGGCAAAGCCCCTCGCCTTCGCGACCTTCTCTGTCCGGCCATCCGCGCAATCTGGCACCTGTCGCACGGCCTTCACGTCTAACGGATATTCCGCATCCTGCGTCTCCCTCGGCGACATCGTTCTCCAGGCCGACTCGCTGTTGTTTGACACCCATTACCGGCAGTTCCGTGATGCATTGGCCGGCGCGCCCGACTGGCTCTGGCAGGACAAGTGGGACGTCCAGGCAACCGTAGCGCCCGGCGATCTGGCAGCCTTCCAGCAGGCATCTTCCCCTGGGCGCAATCCCGTCGGCAGCCAGATGCTCCAGGCCATGCTCGCTGCCTGCTGCGGTCTCGTCACCCATCCCACCCTCAGCGACCAGCCCGGCTACCTGCTCACGCTCGACAAGGGTGGGCCAAACTTCGCACTGACGGTTCCCAAAAACCAGTCCGCCATTCGCAGCACCTCCCTCGCAGGCGGCGGATTCGTCAGCCTCTACCACCAGGGCGACGCCGCCCGATGCGATTTCTACTCCGTCTCCATGGCGTCGTTCGCAGCCTACCTCGCGCAAAGGACCCAGGAGGCCGTCATCGACCAGACCGGCCTCACCGGCAACTACGACTTCTCCCTCGCCTGGATCGGCGGCGGCGATCATCGCCCGCCCACCTTCTACTCCTCCGACAGCACCGACCCTCTATCCAACTGGAGCCTCCACGCCCTGGGCCTCAAAGCCAAACGCACCAATATCCCCACCCGCCAGATCGTCATCGACCACATCGACCGCCCCGCCCCGAATTAGCTGTCAAGCCCCCAAACCACCTAACTCACACACTCCATTCACGATAAAGTTGGCATTTTAGTTTTCTCCAAACCGGTAAAATAGAAGTAGAGGGAAAAAGCTGCATAAGGCGTATCGCCGCTTTTCGCACTAAGTCCTTTAGAATCAAATAAGGATTTCAAGTCCTTTGTTTTCAAATAACTGGGATTTTTTATAGGGGGGTGGGGGTGGTATCGACCGGCACAGAGCGCACCAATCCAGCCCGCAAGCCTATCCTGCTCAGCTGGTCCGGCGGCAAGGACTCCGCCTGGGCCCTGCATCTCCTCCGCCAGAACCCTGCCTACGAGGTGGTCGCCCTCCTCACCACCCTCAATGAGAAGTTCCGCCGCGTCGCCATCCACGGCTTCCGCGAAGAACTCCTCGACCAACAGGCCGAAGCCATCGGCCTCCCCCTCTGGAAGGTCGATCTCCCCTTCCCCTGCTCCAACGCCGATTACGAGTCCCGCATGGCCGCCGTCTGCGCCCGCGCCTCCGCCGAAGGGCTCCACGGCATCGCCTTCGGCGACCTCTTCCTCGAGGACATCCGCGCCTACCGCATCGCGCGGCTGGCCGGCACCGGCCTCGAGCCCATCTTCCCCGTCTGGTGCCCCTCGCTCGGCGTCTCGACCGCCCAGCTCGCCCGCCAGATGCTCGCCGCCGGCCTCGGCGCGCATCTCACCTGCATTGACCCCCGCCACCTCGACGCATCCTTCGCCGGCCGCACCTTCGACGCCCAGCTCCTCGCCGACCTCCCGCCCTCGGTCGATCCCTGCGGCGAGCGCGGCGAGTTCCACTCCTTCGCCTTCGCCGGACCGATGTTCTCTCGCACCATCCCCGTCATTCCCGGCCAGCGCGTCGAGCGCGACAATTTCATCTATGCCGATCTCCTCCCCGCAGCCGGCCCTGCACCCGCATCACCCGCACCACAAACCATCCCGCTCCAGGCCTCGAGTGCGCCGGCATAAGCTCGCGTCGCTGCTGCTGCTCGCGCTCGCCACCGCAGCTTCTGCCCAGGTCCTCGCCCACCCTGGCTGGACGCGCTCCGGCTTCGCTGCCGAGCCCTGGTATCAGCGCGCCGTCTTCTACCAGGTCCCGTCAGCCGCGCCCGACTTCAAGGCCCTCACCGAACGCCTCGACGCCATGCAGTCCACCGGCATCGACGCCGTCATCGTCACCCCGCCCGCCCTGCCCTCGCTCGCCGGCGCGTCCGCCGAGCAGGCCATCGCCGCCCAGTCTGCACTCGACGCCTTCGACACCTTCACACGCCAGGCCACCGCGCGCGGCATCCGAGTCCTCGCCGCCCTGCCCGCCGCGCACGCCGACGCCGACCTCGCCGGCCGCATCCGCTTCTGGCTCACCCGCGGCGTCGCCGGCCTCCGCCTCGAGATCCCGCCCGACACATCCGCGCAGGACCACGCCGCCATCGCCGCATCCGCGCGCTCCCTCGCCGCCGGCGCCGGCGGCCAGCGCGTCGTCCTCGTCGACACAGACAACAGCAATGCAGCATCACCGACCGCCGCATTCAAGCCGAACCGCACAGACCGCAGCGCATCTCGCAGCGCTGCTCAAAGCTCCGCTCCGCAGCTCCAGGTCCTGACGCTCAACGGCCCGCTCACCGCCGCATCGCTGCGTCCGCAGCTCCTCGCCGCCCTGGGCGCGCAGAACACGCTGCTCGATACGCAGGTTGAGTCAGCCACGCACGCTGATTCAGCCCCACTGGCGCAGGTCCTCGCCACCATCGCCCTCACCGCCAACCCCGCGGCCCTGGCCGACCCCGCACAGCCGCTCGTCCTGCCCGCAACCCTCCCGCCACCCGAACCCGTAGATGATGCAGCCAAGCCCACGCCGCCGCCCATCCCGCCGCAGCCGCCGCCCGGCGTCTACCTGCCCTTTGTCCCCTATATGCCGCCGCAGCGCCCGGTCAAGAAAACCGCTCCGCCGCCGCCGGCTGATGACCCGCTCACCATCTTCTACGCGAAGCTCGCCGCGCTGCACCACTCGAATGTAGCCTTGCGCACCGGCAGCAAGACGCTCCTCGACTTCGACGCACAGAACGCTCTCGTCTGGGTCGCCAGGCCCGCCTCCCCCACACCGCAAAACGCCCCTGTTGTTGTCCTCTGCAATCTCTCCGCGCAGCCGGTCACGCTCTCGCTCGCCGACGCCATGAAGAAGCTCAACCTGCACGGATTCTTCCTGCGCAAGCTGCTCCGCTCCGATGACGCGATGGGTGCCGAAGACATCGCAGCGGTCCGGCTCGCGCCCTACAGCGTCTTCATCGGCGAGTTGCGCCGCTGACCCGCCCTCACCACTCCAGGTGCAGCAGGCTGGTCGCCTGACGCGGCAGGTCGGTCGAGACCGTCACCGCGCCGTCCTTCACATCCAGCCACTCCGGCGAGGTCAGCAGCTGCAGCTGTCCTGCAGCCTGTAGCTGCGCGAGCTGCTCCGGCGTCGGCGACTGCGGCGAGCCCATCGCCTTCCACACAGTAAACGCATTCGAGTGCGTGTCGTCGATGCGGAAGTGCTCCAGCCGCACCCGCTTGATGCCAACAGGGATGCCCGTGATCTTCACCGTCGTCTGCGCCGCACGCGCAGGTACGTCGTCGTCGTGGTAGTCCCACAGCATCACCGCCGCCTCATGCGCGGACTTCGTCGCGAAGGCATCGATCTCCGGCTGCTCATGCACGCCCGATGCGGCGATGTCGTCCGCCTTCAGCGCCGCGCTTGAGGTCGCCGCGACGCGTTGACCACTGAAGTATGCTGCCATGCGAAAGACGTTCATTACCGGCTGGTCGATGTTGTTGGTAGAGAGCGTGCGGTAGCCCTCAAAATACGGACTGTTCTCAAACTCAAACGACCAGGTGATCATGCCGGTGAGGTTCACCTTGTACTCCGCGGCAAGATCGAACAGTCCCTTCATAGCCGCGGCGGTGTACGACGGATACTGCGGCCCGTTGCGATAGCCATTGGCCGGGTTCTGCTTCGCCGAGCAGGCTGCGCAGCCCTCGGGGTCCGCCTCCGACAGAATGATCGGCAGGGTGCGGTACTTCGCCGACGCGGCCACGATCTTGAAGCCGGTCTGCGCGGCGTGCAGCTCTCCGGCCAAGCCCATGCGCTCGTGCCCGTCAGCAACCCGCACGCCGCCCTTGGGGTGGAAGCTGATGAAGTCCAGCGGAATCGGCCCGCCGGTGGCTGCGCTCTTATCGCTTGCGCAGTGCGCGAGAAAATCGGTCAACATCGCCACCGATTTCGGCGAGCCCGGCCCGGTCGATGCCGGTCCGCCGACGATTGCGCCGGGCAGCGCCTTGCGCGCGCCCGCCACCGCATAGTCGTAAAGCTTGAAGTAGTCCTTCTCCGTGCCCTGCCAGTAGCCGATGTCCGGCTCGTTCCACACCTCGAAGTACCACGTCGCCACCTGCGCACGCCCGTAGCGCTCGACGAAGTGCGCGACCACATGCTCCACCAGGTCGCCCCACATCGCGTAGTCCTTGGGCGGCGCCTGTACCGCGCCGCTCACCGTGCGCGGATAGTCGTGCTCATACTGCTCTGTGCTCGACGAGAGGTCCTTGGGCATGAAGCCCAGCTCCACAAACGGCCGGATGCCGTTCGCCTTGTAAACGTCGAAGATCTTGTCCAGCACGGCGTAGTCGTACACCGGCTTGCCGTCCGGACCCAGGGTGAAAACATTGGTCGACGACCACTTGAGCTTGCCTACGCCGTTGCCGCTTGTGAGCAGATGGTGCGCGCGGATCGTCACCGGCACCGGCGACATGCGCGCCAGCTCACCCAGCAGCTGCTGGCCTTTTTCGCCGAAGGTGTAGTCGATCTCGTCGTAGCCGAACCAGCTTCCGATGGGCTTGTACGCGCCCAGCGTCTTCGCCATATCAACTGAGACTGAAACATCGGCCGGCCCGGCGAGAACCTCAGGGGCCGCAGTGGGCGGAGGCGGCGGAGGCGTCTGCCGCGCAGGCTGTTGCGCCAGGACGACGGACGAGACTATAAGCAGGCAAACGGAAGTGAGATTGGCACGCATAGGAAAGCGCTGTCCTTCGACCAAAAATTTGCCCGTCCGCAAAAGAGAGCGTCCGCAGCCGCACCTATCTTACCGCGAGATCGGAAGAAGCAGCCTGGGAGACAGACTGGAGAAGATGTGAGCTCCGGCTCACTTCGGCGGCGCAGCTGCCGGGGCCGGGTTGGAATTGCCAAGCACGCTGCAGTCGGGGCCCTTATACACAGACACGGTCTCGGTATTCCATTCGATCTTGATCTCTCGGTCGCCCGGATGAACAGAGCCCGTGAACTGAATGCGGCCTCGCGTATGTTCGCTGTCGGTCCAGTTCACTTCCAGCGTTCCCGTGCCCGTAATTCCCGCAGTGCAGGAGATGTCTGCGGACATGCCGCCCGGCTTCTTGACGACGTTGATGACCTCGCAACTCCGCAGATTGTCGGGAACGATGGCCCCATACTTGTCGATCATCGCCTGGGTCAGGCAGACCTGGGTCGTGCGTGGAGGATACGTCGCGGGCGACGGAGTGACCATCGTGGTGGTCAGAGTCACATCATAGACGCCGGGCTTGCGGTCCTGGGCATGCGCCGCCAGACTGGCGGCAAGAAGACCCCACAGTGTAAATACCCGGCCTGCCCGCATCTGTTCTCCGCTGGTTGGGAAATCAACTCCGCGGCACTACTTTACCTGCAATGGCATCCATAAGGCACGAAAAATTGCATGGAAGCATTAGCCGGCCGCATGCCGGGCTGAAACCAGTGTTTTAGCGGGATTGTTTATCGTGCGCGCGGCACTTCGCCATGATGGCGTCGTGCAGCCGATGCTCCAGCTCGGGAGGGAACTCGTAGATCTCGTGCTCGCGGTAGATGGAGATGGTCTGCCGGGTCGTGTCCAGCACCACCTCGCAGTGGTGGCACTCGGAGAGGTGTATCTGCACCTCTTTCATCAGCGACGGCTCTACGCGGCCATCGAAGTAGTCCGTCAATTGCTTGAGGAAGTCGGTGCAGTTCACGCCTTTGCTCCTCCTGCCTTCAGCACAATGTCCTTCGGGTCCGCGCCCTTCTGCCGGAAGTAGCGGCTCAGCCGCTCCCGCAGTTGCAAGCGCGCTCGCAGCAACCTCGATTTGACCGCGGGAACGCTCAAGCCCAGTGCCTCCGCAGTCTCTTCGGTCGAGAGGTTCTCCACGTCGCGCAGGGTAAAGACTGTGCGGAAACCGGGGGGTAGACCCTGGATCGTCTTGCGCAAAATGTCGCCGAGTTCGTTCTGCCCATAAATCTGCTCCGGATTTGGCCGCCACTCCGCAAAGTCGCGCGGAATCGCTCCGTCCTCCGTCTGCACGTCCTGATCCATGGAGACGGTCTTGCTGGTCTTGCGCTTTCGCAGCCGCATCAGGCTCTCATTCACTGCGATGCGCACCAGCCAGGTGGAAAACTTCGAGTTCCCCTGGAACTGCTCCAGCTTTTCATACGCCTTCAAAAAAACGTCCTGCGCAATGTCTTCGGCGTCCTCGCGGTTCTGGGTAATGTGCTGCGCCACCCGAAAGATCTGCCGCTCATACTGACGCACCAACTGCTCAAAGGCTGCGCTGTCCCCCTTTTTCGCGCGCTCAACCAGCGCCACGTCGGGGTGTATCTCAGTCGCCTCTGGGGATTGGATGGCGGGCATAGGCAAAGGGTGCAGCAGTTCGGAGGCAAATTCCCGCCCAAATCTGCGTGTTCCGATTCAGTGTACCTGCCCGTCCGGGCATGAGCAACGAGACCCACACGTTTACCGAAAGTTTGCGTCGTATGAAGTGCAAGGCGAATGTATCCGTGCTGGTTCGCCCGGCGATACGACCCGTGTGCTATGCCGCGCGCGGCCTTAAAGTCGTACTGTAGTGCTGAACCGGCGGCGCTCGTATTGGCCGGTCGCGCGCCTGAGGTTTTCATTGATGTCGCGACGTTTTGTCTTCCCGTTGCTCTGCCTTCTCTGCCTGCTCCCGCCGGTAGGCACCCTCGCCGCGCGCAGCGGTGTCGGTGAGACGTCGATACCTGCGGCCAAGAAAAAGACCCCGGCGATCCCAGCCTCAAAGACCACAAGCTCGCGGGCGAAAGCCAGTTCGCACAAATCCACCCTGAGCGCAAAGACCTCCTCTTCACGTACCTCTCGTCTCGCGCATCCGCTGCATCGCCCCGCGCCCAGCGCGCGCAGCATTCAGCTGGTCAGCGCGTTCCACGCCTCGGAGCAGCTCCGGCCAATGGCCCAGCAACTCGCCTCCACACGCTCCGCTGCGGCCTACGCCGGCGTGCTGGCCTATGCGCAGTCGCATCCCGGCGAGCCTGCCGCCGCCGCATACCTTGCCCTCGCGCACAGCTACTCGCTCGACCATCGCTATCCCGAGGCGCTCGCCGACTTCGCCCTCGCCAAGCGTGCCGGCGATGCTCTCGACGACTACGCCGACTATCTCGGCGCGCAGGCCGCCATCCAGGCAGGCCGCGGCGCAGAAGCTTATCCCCTGCTCGACCGCTTCGCCGATCGCCATCCAGACAGCATCTTCATCCCCAGCGCGCCGGTCACTGCTGGCCAACGCGCACCTGCAGCAGAACGATGCGCGCGGCGCAGTCGCCGTGCTGGAGCCGCTCGCCGGAACATCGCAGGCCGCAGCCGTCGACTTCCAGTTCGCGCTCGCCCGCGCCTATCAGCTCTCCGGCCAGACCGCAAAGGCTACGCCCGTCTTCCGCAATATCTATATCACGCAGCCGCTCAGTTATGAGGCCACGCAAGCCGCGACGCAGTTGGCAACGATGGGCGCGCCGCTCTCCGCCGCCGAGCGCAAGACTCACGCCGACACGCTCTTCAACGCCAAGCGCTACGCCGAGGCCGGCGACGAATACGCTGCCATCGCGAACAGCAATCCGCAGCTCGGCGCCGCGGACCGCGACGCGCTCGCTATATACGCCGCCGTCTGCCAGTTCCGCGTCAAGCATCTCTCGCGCTTTACGGTCGAGCGCCTGCCCGAGACCAACGACGACACCGCCGCCGCCAAACAGTACATGCTCGCCGAGCTCTCGCGCGACGAGCACGACAGCGCCGGCCACGACGCCATCATTGCGCAGATGGTGCAGAAATATCCCACCAGCCGCTGGCTCGAGGAGGCGCTCTACTCCGGCGGCAACATGTATCTGCTGCTGCACGACTCCACGCAGGCCATCTATCACTACTCCACGCTGGTGCGCCTCTTCCCCGCCAGCACCTACGCGCCCTCCGCGCATTGGCGTGCCGCATGGATGAACTATCGCGCGCGCAACTATCCCGAGGCCGCACGCCTGATGGATGAGCAGATCGTTCGCTACCCCGGCGGCCAGGAGATCCCCGCCGCGCTCTACTGGCGCGGCCGGATCTACGAAGACGAAGAGCACAACTTCCCCCAGGCAGCCAACTACTACCGCCGCGTCGCCGACATCTATACGGACTACTACTACGCGATGCTCGCGCGGCAGCGGATCGCCGTCCTGGGCTCGCAGCCGGCGGTTGCACCGGCGCCTGCGCTCGCCTCCGCGCAGAAGGCCCCCGCGCCCGACCTCACCGCCGAGCTCCCCGAGAACGACACCCACCTCATCAAAGCGCGTCTGCTCGCTAACGCCGCGCTCAACGAGTACATCGCGCCGGAGATCCGCGCCGCCGACGGTTCCGCGCAGTGGGGTGCACTGGCCCAGGGCGAGATCTACACCTCCTACGGCGAATACACACGCGCGCTGCAAGCGATGAAGCAGAGCAAGATCTCCTTCTTCACCCAACCCATGGCGCAGGTGCCCGAGGTCTACTGGCATCTGCTCTTTCCGCAGCCTTACTGGACGGAGCTGGTAGCCGACTCCGGCGCCAACGGACTCGACCCCTATCTCGTCGCCTCGCTCATCCGCCAGGAGTCGGAGTTCAATCCCGTAGCCGTCAGCCGCGCCAACGCCTATGGGCTGATGCAGCTGATCCCCTCAACCGGAAAATCCATGGCGAAGAAGGAAGGCCTCAAGCGCTTCGATACGCCGCCAGCTGCTTGACCCCGCGGTCAACCTGCAGCTCGGCACCCGCAACCTGAAGGGCGTGCTCGACCGCTTCGGCGGCCAGGTGGAATATGCGCTGGCCGCGTACAACGCCGGCGACAGCCCTGTCCGCCAGTGGCTCTCCACCGGCGACTACAAAGACGTCCCCGAGTTCGTCGAGTCCATCCCCTTCTCCGAGACGCACGATTACGTGCAGGCCATCCTGCGGAACCGCGAGATCTACCGCACCCTCTACCCCGCGCGCTGAATCTGGCGTAGCTTCCATGTTTCAGGCGGAGCGCTGCGCTACGATGGAACAGTCCCTCGGCCCGGATGGCGAAACTGGCAGACGCAGCGGACTTAAAATCCGCAGACCCGCAAGGGTTGTGGGGGTTCAAGTCCCCCTCCGGGCACCATTTCTGCCTCGTATTTCCCTCTCTGCTCCATGAGACACGGGGTTTCCACGATCAGCGCTCCGATGCACGTTGTCGATCGCTGGCCCATCTTACCCCCTGGAGTACGATTTAAAGGCAGTCCCGCAGCGTCGCGCGCGCGTCGCGTCGCCTCCTCAGGAGCACCGCAGTGCAAGCTCACTTCGCCTTCGGCAAACACGGCCTCGACGTCCCCCTGCCCGAAGGCCCCGACTATCTGCTTGTCGAATCCCGCTCCGCCGCCCCCATCGCCGACGTTGACGCCGCTCTCGCCCGCGCACTTGACCACCCCATCGCCTCCGCCCCACTGGCAGACCTCGCCCGCGGCAAGCGCACCGCCGCCATCAGCGTCTGCGACATCACGCGTCCTGCGCCCAACTCCGTCACGCTGCCCCCGCTGCTGGCGCGCCTGCACGCCGCAGGCATTCCGCCTGAGGGCGTCACAATCCTCATCGCTACCGGCCTGCACCGCACCGCCACCGAGGACGAGATCCGCACCATCCTTGGCCCGGACATCGCCGCACGCTACTGCGTCGTCAACCATGACGCCCGCGACTTCGCCGCGCACCGTCATCTCGGCACATCCACCAACGGCGTGCCGGTCTATATCGACCACCGCTTCCTCGACGCCGACCTGCACATCACCCTCGGCTTCATTGAGCAGCACCTGATGCTCGGCTTCTCCGGCGGCCGCAAGCTCATCGCGCCCGGCGTCGCCGCGCAGGAGACCATCAAGGTCATCCACTCGCCACGCTTCATGCGTGAACCGCTCGCCACCGAAGGCTCCGTCGAGAACAATCCGCTGCACGCGGAGCTGCTCGAGATCGCCGGCATGGCCCGTCACGACTTCATGCTGGACGTCACCCTCACCCGCGACCGCGGCATCTCCGGCATCTTCGCCGGCGACCCCGTCCGCGCGCACGCCGCCGGCGTCGACTTCATGCGCCGAACTTCAACTACGCCTGTTGCCGTGCTCTGTGACGCCGTCATCACCAGCTCGGCCGGCCACCCGCTCGACCTGACCTTCTACCAGACGGCCAAGGGCATCACCGCCGCGCAGCACATCGTCAAACCCGGCGGGCGCATCCTGCTGCTCGGCGAATGCGCCGAGGGCATCGGCTCGCCTGAATACGTCCGCATGCTGCGCGAATTCCGCGGCCACGCGCACTATCTCGACTCGCTCGACAGCCAGCCCGTCATTCCCGACCAGTGGCAGCTGCAACGCCTTGCACTCGTCGGCGTCGCGCGCGAACTCTACTTCTACACTCCAGGTATCTGCGGCGCGGACCTCGGCGCCCTCACTCCGCGCATCTACGCCGATCTCGACACCGCCCTGCGCGAATTTCTCTCGGGCCTGCCGGCCCACGCGCGTATCGCCCTCATCCCCGAAGGGCCCTACACCTTCGCCCGCGTCGAGCAAGATACCTTCGCAACGGTGTAGCTCACACCTCTTCGATGTCCCACTGCACTTCTTCCACCTTGTCCACCAGCAGCCCCCAGGCCAGCGCGCCGCAGAGCGCCACCGCGCCCGTAATCGCAAACGCCATCCGCGAGCTGCCCCGGAACTGCAGGATCAGCCCTGCAACTCCCGTCGATGCCACGCCCGACAGGTTGGCAACGCCGTTCTGCACACTCGACCATCGTCCCGCAATCCGCGGCCCCGCCAGGGTCTGCGTCATCGCCCAATGGTTCGCGGAATACACGCCATACGCCGTGCACGCCACCGCAATCACTGCAATCGACAGCTTGAGATTTTTGTCCACCAGACCCAGCCCCATCAGCCCGGATGCGATCGCCAGCCCCCACACCGCCACCCGCTTCCGCGCGCGCGTCGGGGTAGCGCCGTGCGCAATTGCCCGGTCCGCCATCCATCCCGTCAACATCGTCGCTGTCGCGGTCATAAAGAAAATTGCCGAAGTCACTTTGCCCGCCGCGCCAATCGACATCTTCTGCTCGCCCACCAGGTAATACGGCAGCCACCCCATCAAAAAGTAGTAGAAGTAATTCCCGCAGAAGTGCCCGATAAACGATCCCCAGGCGCAGCGCTTGCTCAGCAGCTTTACAATCGAAAGCCCTGCCGCCGCCTGCGACAGCTCTTGCTGGTGCGGCGCCTTCGGCATCAGCGCGATCCACGGGACCAACCACAGCAGTCCGCCCGCGCCCAGTGCAACGAACAGCACCGGCCAATGGTATCGCTCCAGGACCAGCGCGCCGAGAAACGCGCCCAGCGCAGGCCCCACCTTCGTCCCCGCATCGATCAGCGCATTCGCCCGCCCGCGGCTCGCCTCCGGCATCTCCGCAAACACGCGCGAGTAACACGGATACGCCACCGACTCGCCCACCCCCAGCAGCAGCCGCGTCGCATACAGTGCGGCGAATCCCGTCACAACACCGGTCAGCGCCGTCGACCCCGTCCATAGCAGATAGCCGCCGACCATCACCCAGCCCACCGGAAAGCGGTCGGTAATCCATCCCACAAATCCGAACAGCTGCAGCAGCGCGTAGGTCCAGTAAAACGCCCCCAGCAGCTGGCCCACCTGGTTCGGCGTCAGCGAGAGCTGCACCTTCATCAGCGGTATCGCCAGCGACAGGTTGCTGCGGTCCATGTAGTTGATCACTACCGACAACACCAGCAGCGCCACCACCGTCCACTCGCGCCCACTCATCCGCTTCTGCGCCTGTTCCACTAGCTCTTCGCCTTCGCCTTCACCTCGACCCCCGCCATCTTCTCCAGCACACGCACCGAGCCGATGATGTCCTCATCGCCGTAGCCCTCCGCAATCGCCGCGCGCAGCATCTCGCGCGACAGCGCAGTCACCGGCGCAGGCACATTCAGCTCGGCGGCAGACTCCAGCATCAGCGCCATGTCCTTCTCCAGCCACTTCACACTGAAGTTCGGAGTAAAGTTCCGCGCCAGCGCCATCGGAGCCTTCGCGCTCACCATCCCGCTGCGCGCCGCGGAGTTGTTCACGATGTCCAACAGCAGCTCCAGGTCTACGCCCGCCTTCGCTGCCAGCACAAAGCTCTCGTTGAAGGCCTGCAGCATACTCCCCAGCAGCATGTTCTGCGACAGCTTCGCCTGCAACCCCATCCCCGCCGCGCCGCAATAGTAAAGCTGCTTGCCCATCGCCTCCAGGAAAGGCTTCACCCGCTCATACACCGCCGGCTCGCCCCCAACCATGAACGTCAGCATCGCCGACTCCGCGCCTGCCTTCGACCCCGAACACGGCGCCTCCAGAAAATCGATCCCGCGCTCCTTCAACTCCGCGCCAATCCGCCTGCTCTCGCTCACCGAGATCGTGCTGCAGTCGACAATAGTGAATCTGCCCGTCAGCGCGCCATCCTTCCCCGCCGCCAGCCCGTCCTTGCCCAGGATCACCTCGCGCGACATCTTCGTATCCCCCACGCACAGGAAGACGCACTCGCTCTTTGCCGCGACCTCCTTCAGACTCGCGCACGCGATCGCGCTTCCGCCCTCGCCGGCAATCGTCTCCGCCTTACCCTTCGTATGCGACCACACAGCAACCTCATGCCCCGCGCGCACCAGCGCCCGTGCCATCGGTCCACCCATGATCCCCAGCCCCACAAATCCCAGCTTCGCCATCGCTCTCATCTCCTCATCGCGTTCGCATCAGCACAGCCCGCCGCAGTTCAAAGTCATCGAAATCCATCTGCTTCGCTCGCGAGAATGGTAGAGACGCCCCTGCGCACCCGTCAAACAACGCGTCGATCGCATCCCGTAGACGGCTAAAGGAGCCGTGCTCAGCTCGCGCCTTGGGGTCCGGTCCTACCCGCGCAGCATCCTCTCGTACCGTGTCGCGGGTCACCGCTCTCTCATGGCTCTGTCCTCGCTGCCGATACTTTCCCTGTGTATCCGGAACTCAAGTTCAGCTCCTTCCCTCGTCGTGAGCGGCCTCATCCGCATCGCGGCGCTCTTAGCCCTCTGCCACAGGCCGGCAACCATTCATTCCCGTTCGCCGCAACCGAAGAGATCTTCGCATGAACGCCCGCAGGATCCGCGTCCTCATCGTCGATGACTCTGCCATCATCCGCAAGGTGCTCACCGAGACCCTCGCCGGCGAGCCGGATATCGAGGTGGTCGCGACCGCTCCCGACGCCTACACCGCACGCGACAAGATCCTCGCTCTTCGCCCGGACGTCATCACCCTCGACCTCGAGATGCCGCGCATGGACGGCCTCACCTTCCTGCGCCAGCTCATGTTCCTCAACCCCATCCCCACCCTCATCATCAGCTCGCAAGGCTGCTCCTCCTGTTCTGCCACCTTTGAGGCCCTGCGTGTCGGCGCCGTCGACGTCGTCCTCAAGCCCGCCACGCCTCACGACCTCCGTAACCTCCGTCTCACCCTCGCGCAGAAGATCCGCGCCGCCGCCGCCGCGCACCCGCGTCCTGCAATCGACGACGCCGCCTTTCTGCCTCCAGCATCTCCCGGCTCCACAGTCATTTCTCCGCGCCGGGCTTCCACCGCCGGCTGCGGCTGCCCCGCCCAAAACGCCACGAAACAAAATCGGGCAATCTCCGTCGCCGTACCCGGTCCCGCTATTCCTCTTACCAACTTCTCCCGGACCCTCATCGCCATCGGTGCCTCCACCGGCGGCACCGTTGCCATTCAGGAGATTCTCACCTGTCTGCCTGCAGAGATGCCGCCCATCCTGATCACCCAGCACATCCCCGCCGGCTTCTCCTCCGCCTTTGCCGAACGCCTCAACCGCCTCTCCGCCCTGGAGGTCCGCGAGGCAACCTCGGGCGACCTACTCCGCCCCGGCCTCGCGCTCCTCGCCCCCGGGGACCATCACCTTGTTCTCCGCTCCACCCCGCAGGGCCTCGCCGTCGAACTCAACCGCGGCCCCGAGGTCTGCTACCTCCGCCCCTCCGTCGACGTCATGTTCTCCTCGATTGCGGAACTGACCGGGGACTCCGCCGTCGCCGTCCTGCTCACCGGCATGGGCACCGACGGCGCGCGCGGCATGCTCGCCCTCAGACAAAAAGGCGCCGCCACCATCGCCCAGGACGAAGCCTCCTCGGTCGTCTATGGCATGCCGCGTGAGGCCGTCCGGCTCGGCGCGGCCGAAGCCGTCGCCTCGCTCACCGACATTCCCACGCTGCTCATGCGCCTCACCCGCGCAGCGAAGTCAGAATCCGCATTCCGGGAGATCTCCGCTTGAACCCCATCCTCGTCATCGACGACTCCGCCATCATGCGCAAGATCATTCTCCGCTACCTCGCGCAGGCCGGCATCGGCCTCCCCACGCTGGAGGCCGTCGACGGCGCCCAGGCCCTCGCTCTCCTGAGCGAGCACACCCCCGCCCTCATCCTCTGCGACATCAACATGCCAGGCATCTCCGGCCTCGAACTGCTCGCCCGCATCAGCCAACAGCGGATCGCAGCCGGCGTTCCCATCGTCATGATCACTACGGAGAGCAACGAGGCCCAGGTCCGCGAGGCCATCGCGCTCGGAGCGCGCGGCTACATCCGCAAGCCCTTCACCGTGGACGACATCAAAGCCACTGTCGCACCCCTGCTCGCGGCACAAATGGCTATTTCCGCAACTAGCTAATTCATAGTCTTGAACTGCGCTATCGCGCGTAGGCCGTCAACGCCGGACCGCCCAGCGAGGCCGTCGTCAGGGCGGAAGCCTCGTCAGGCGTGGTGGGCGTGGCCGAAGGCCCGAGACCCAGCTTGATCAACGCCCGCGAGTCCGGCACCAGCTTGGTCTGCCAGCCATTGTCCGACTGCAGCTTCG
Organism: uncultured Acidobacteriaceae bacterium; assembly: GCA_963766975.1. Classification (GTDB taxonomy): domain Bacteria; phylum Acidobacteriota; class Terriglobia; order Terriglobales; family Acidobacteriaceae; genus Edaphobacter. The sequence goes on along the minus strand of CAVYCF010000015.1, from coordinate 108,049 downwards.
TCATGGCGGTAATAGACTCCTGGTCCCAGCGGCCGGTTGGAGAGCCGTTCAGATAGCCCGCCTTGATCAGCGCCTGCTGGATCTCGGTCGCTCGATCATCGTCGATCGACCGCTGCTTCGGCTCGAACTTCGTGCTCGCAACGTGCTTGCCCACCGGCTTTGCGGAGCTGCGTGTGCGGTGCCTGCGTGCGGTCGCCGCACCGGCAAAAGCAGGGGCAGCCAGCCCGGCAATAATCGAGATCGCAAGAACGGCGCGGAGTTTTCGCATCCAGTACCTCATATCGTTAGACGAAAGCGCCGGGCGGGGAGCCTTGTACCGGTTTCAGTAGCCTACACCCAGGATTCACCGGACTGCAATAGTTTGCGGATGCGGCTTTTGGGGGACGTCCGTTAAGTACATCGGCCCGTAAATTCAATACGTTAGTGGTGTCGGCGTAAACGGTGTTCCCTGGACGATCTGGTCCAGCAGCGCCGAGGTGCGTACCGGGCAGGCATGGCCCTGCACCGGGGTCATGTTGTCATGCTCGGACTCAATCATCGGCAGCGGCTCCTTCGGGACCGCAATCTGGTTCAGCGCAGTCCAAACGCCCGCCGGCGGCGCGGTCGTATCGATAAAGCCCATCCCCGCCATCACCGAGGCCCGGATGTGGGAGGCGAAGTTGACCGGATCGAAGTAAAGCGCCGTCTTCATCGCATCGGGATTGTCCGAAGGCCAGTTGGGGTATCCCGCCTTGCGCCCGTGGAGGTCGCCGTTGGTGTCCGCCCCGGCAGGGACGCAGACCAGCACATCGGTGATCTTCTCCGGGCGCAGACCGGCCAGAACCAGGCTCTGCTGACCGCCCATGCTGCCGCCGGTCAGAACGATGGTCTTGCCGTCCCACTCCGGCAGGGTCAGCAGGTAGTCCAGCGCGCGCGAGTCGCGCAGGTACATGTCGAGGAAGTAGGACTTCTCGCGATCGGTATTGCCAACGGCCTGATAGCCGCGCGGGATGCCGCCCGAGGGGTCGTTCGGCTGCTTGTCGTGCGAATCGACGTTCAGCACCAGCCAGCCCGACGCTGCGCGCTGCGCATCCGCCTGTGCAGGCAGCGCATAGACGCCCGCATACTGCAGCTGGATCACCGCGGGGAACTTGCCTTCCTTGGTGGGCTTCGCGATGTAGCCGTGCGCCTTGGAGCCCAGCGCGTCCAGGTTGAAGATGCTCATCGTCACGCCCGGCACGGTGGTGTCGACCGGAGTGAGAACAGGATTAATCGGAATCTTCGCCTGCTCGGCCAGCTTGCCGTTCCAGAAGGCATCGAAGTCCGCCGGACGCGGCGTGTCCATCGGAATCTGCAGCGGCGCGACAGCCGCGCCGACGGCATAGAGACCGTTATTGCGTCCGGTGTTGCCTCCGGTATACGGCGAGCGCACGAAGGCCGGGACCCCGGCCGCGGCAGCAGTCACAGACGGCGCCGCAGCATTGGCTGGAGGAGGAGGCGGAGCCGCGGCTGGAGCGGGCGCGGCATCGGGCGCCGGCGTTGCGGATGACAACACCGCATACGGTTCAACCGCCACGTAGATCATCTCCGGCTGGTCGCCCGTGATCTCGATGATGTCCTTGCCGCTCGAGAGATCGAGCTTGCCTTCCTTCAGCACCACATTGTTGTTGCGGCGAACGGTGTATTTGTAGGCGTAGGTCGGCGTGACCGGACCGGGAGTCACCGTCCAGCCGACCGTCTCGCCGATCTTGTAGATACCTGTGGAGTGATAAGGCGCAAAGGTCAGTTGCACAGGGATGGGCGTGCGCTGACGCGGCGGTGCAGGTGCGGCCTGCTGCGATGCGGGTGCAGCAGCCGGCGCGGCGGCGGGCCCAGCCTGCTGCGAAGGAAGGTTGGGGGCAGTGGCGAGCAGGGCGGCGCAAAGGATTCGCGACAGGAATCGGGGCATGGTTTTCTCCGTAGGGCAGCATACAGGATACGAATGGCGGAACAGAATCGACGCAGCAAAAGCAAACGCCCATGGCGGTGAGGACCATGGGCGCTGCGGTTTCGTGTTGGGGTCGCCTACGGCAACGGATTGCCGATAATGATCGGCGAGCTGCCTGCACCCGCCTGCGACGAGCGCACCTCGAACACCACGTCGTCGCCGGACTTGAGCCCCGAGACGATGGCGCGGTAGGACGATTCATCGGTGATCGGACGCCGGTTGATGGCCGTAATCACGTCGCCGCGCGTAATGTTCAACTCGTCGGCGAATGAGCCCGGGCGCACACTGGCGACCACCACGCCGCCCTTGACACCGAGCTTCGAGGCGACGTTGCCGGGCAGTGCCTGCACCGTAATGCCGAGCTTGCCCTCACCTGGGTCCGAGTCAGCGGGACTGGCGTCGTCACCGGCCGTCTGCCCATTGTCGGCAAACAGCTTCGCGCGATCCGCGATCCCGACCGGCACCGTGAGGTTCTTGCCCTCGCGCAGAAGGCCCACCTGCACCGTCGATCCGACCTTGCGCGCGGAGATATCGGCCACCAGCGCATCGCCGTCCTTCACCGGCTTGCCATCCAGCGAGACGATCACATCATCCGGCTTGATGCCGGCCTTGGCTGCCGGACCGTTGGGGGGCCTGACCTCGCTGACCAGCACGCCACCGTTGGGGAAGCCGTACTCGCGTGTCACCGACGCCGAGACATTGCCCTGGAAGCTGATGCCGATCGATCCGCGAACCACGGCATGCGATGGACTGATGAGATCGTTGTAGACATTCACGATGATGTTCGACGGCATCGCGAAGCCAACGCCCTCTGAGCCCATCGACTGGGTGTAGATCGCCGTGTTCATGCCGATCACCTGCCCGGCCATGTCGACCAGCGGGCCGCCCGAGTTGCCGGGATTGATGGCCGCGTCCGTCTGGATGAACTTCTGGAACTGGCTCGATGTGCCGTTAGGCCCGGGATCGTCGATCGAGCGGTCCTTCGCGGATACGATGCCCGCGGTCACCGTCTCGCTCAGCGAGAACGGGCTGCCGATCGCCAGCACCCAGTCGCCCACCTGTGCTCCGTCGGAGTTGCCCAGTTTTACTGTGGGCAACGGTTCGGGCGCGTCAATCTTGATCACGGCGATGTCTGTCTCCGGATCGACGCCGATCACCCTCGCCGGGCGGCCGTGGTCAGGCGTGTTCTCAGGATCGGTGGAAAGCTTGACGTAGATCTTGTCGGCCTTGTCAACCACGTGGTTATTGGTGATGATGTAGCCACGCGGGTCGACGATGAAGCCGGAACCGAGTGCCTCGCGCTTGCCGCCCTGATCGTCGGACCCATCATCGCCGCCGGCGCCGCCGTTGCCGCCGAAGAAGCGGTTGAAGAAGTCCTGCATATCGCCCTGGTCGTTATCGCCACCGTTGCCATTGCCATTGCCGCTGGGCGGATTGAGTTGCAGCGGACCATTGCGACGCGCACGCGGGTTGGCCGACTCCTTCGGGATGGTAATCGTATTGATGTTCACCACCGCCGGGCTGATCGTCTTCGCAATCTTGGAGAACTCGTTGGAGAGGGTCACCGGCGCGGGAATCGTAAGCGGACGCGCGTCGGAGGAGTCCACCTGTTCCTTGCCGGAAACTGTCCGCGTCAACACGGAGCCGATCAGGATACCGGCTGAGAGGGTCGCCAGAATGGCAAAGGTTGCGGTAAGGCGGCGGGCGCGAAGACGGGCGAAGAGGTCACGCGGGGAATTGGAGGGAGTGGTCATTGCGGTCAGTCCTTGGACTCGGCGGGCGCGGTCAATCCATGCGCCCGATACGAGGTCTAGCGTTTAAGTATAGTCGGTTGCGCAGTTGCAGCGCGGCTGTGGAGTTAGACGCCGGAATCGGGTGCAAAGTTCGAGGCCGCCGCACCGGTCGGCAGCGGAGCCGATCCAACTGCAAGCGCCGCAGTGTCCAGCAGCGTCAGCAGAATGCGGCGCAGCGCAGTCTCCCGGCCCGTTGGGTCGTACCACTCATGCAGGGTGTGGATGCCTCCGCCCATCCCGCCCGATCCGATGGCAATGGCCGGGACGCCCAGCGAGAGCGGAATATTCGCGTCGGTCGAACCGAGGCCCGGTTCCGTGCGGATGTGGAGATGGCGGTCGACTGCGCGCAGCGTGGCCAGCAGCTGCGAGTCCTCCGCCAGCTCGCCGGCGGGGCGGTCGCCGATGACGTCGATGGCCAGGGATAGCTGCGCCTGCAATGGCTGAGAAGGTGTTTGCGAAGCCGGACGCGGCGACGGATGCAGAATCCAGAGATCGAGCGATTGGCGCAGTGCAGCCTCAGCCGCGCGAAGCTGCCCCGGATCGGTGGACCGCAGGTCGATCCACGCAGAGGCCGACTCCGGAATGGCATTGATCGCCGAACCACCGGCGATCTGGCCGATGTTCAACGTGGTGCGCGAGGGAGCATAGTTATCGCCTGCCGTTGCTGCATGAGCAATTCCTTCCAATGCCAGCAGCGCGCGGGAGAGGGCGAGGATTGGATTCGGCGCGCCGGCATCGGCCCACGCATGGCCTCCCGGGCCCGTGACTGTAATCCGAAACCTGCGGCTGGCCAGAGCGCGCGTCACCACGGCCGACGAGCCCGCGCCTTCGAGCGCAATTGCAGCGCGGATACGCGAGGCGTAGGGGCTCTCCGCGAAAAGATGCCTCATGCCGCGCAGGTCACCCTCGCCCTCTTCGCCCACGTTCGCTGCGAACAGGATCGGCACCGACGGGGAAAGCTCCGCATGACGCATCGCGGCGGCAAGAGCAAGCAACCCGGTAAGTCCCGCCGCGTTATCGCACGCGCCCGGCGCAAGCACGCGCTCGCCATCTTCGATGGGATCAGTGGGAGTTCCGGCGGGAAAGACTGTGTCCAGGTGCGCGGAGAGCAGTATGAGCGGAGAATCTTCACGGCTTTTCGCGATAGCTTCAGTGGCGGCAGGAAGAATCGCCAGCGCATTGCCCGCCACATCGATATGAGCGTCCGCCAGGCCAAGCGCCGAGAAGCGTTCCACAAACCAGGCTGCGCGCGCCGCCTCTCCGAAGGGAGGCGCGGGGATGGCGAGGATCTCCTTGAGCCAGCGTCGCAGCTGCGGCTGATGCAGATGCAGCCAGTGGAATGCGCGGTGCACGGCCGTGTTGGCGGCTAGTCGCGCGGTACGGAGTTGGGCGGGCGAAGACATTCTCGTCGTCTAATCCTTTGTTGCGACTGCTTCCTTTTCTTCTATGGCTGTTTCTTCCATGGCAGAGGCATGCGGCACTTGCGGCCAATCCAGCGGAGGATACTCCACGCTGACAAGAAAAAGGCCGGAAGCCGGGGCCGTCGGTCCGCAGAGAGCACGATCGCGGGAAGCGAGCAGCGCGGCGACCGAATGGGGATCGCGCCGGCCCGCGCCGCACTGCACGAAGGTTCCAACCAGGTTGCGCACCATGTGGTGCAGAAAGCCGTTTGCAGAGACGCGATAGAGAAGCAACCCGCCTTCGACATACCACTGCGAAGAAGTGACCGACCGGACATACGTCGCGGGCGCATCGTCAGGCGACGCAGGCGCAGCCGCTAACGCAGTGAAGTCATGCGTGCCAATCACGTGCTCCGCGGCGCGATTGAGCCGGTCCAGCGCCAGCGGCCACGGGCATGGCCAGACAAACGGCGCCAGCGTCGGCGGGCAGTTTGTATCTGGATCGTGCGCGGGAAAGATGCGGTACTCGTAAGTCTTCGAAACGGCCGAGTGCCGCGCGTGAAACTGCTGCGGAACCCCTTCGACTGACAGGATGCGGATCGAGTTCGGCAGGCAGTGGTTCAGCGCGCGATGCAGCCGGTCGGCGGGGATCGGCGCGGCCAGCGTAACGCTCGCCACCTGAGCCAGCGCATGCACGCCGGTATCAGTGCGCCCGGAACCCTGCGGCAACACACGCTCCTGCGTAATTCGATGGAGCGCATCCGCCAGCGTTCCCTGCACCGTCGCAAGATGCGGCTGGATCTGCCAGCCGTGGTAAGGCGTGCCGTCGTATGCGAGCGTGAGCTTGAAGTGCGGCATGTACCTGGATTTAAGTTGCTAGGTACAAGTTACTAGGTGTTCGAACCGGTCAGGAGATCCACTAACTCGTCAGCACCGGTCACCGGCGGCTGGCAGGAGCGATGGCTGCAGACCACCGCAAAGCTGCCTTCTGACCTCGGCAGACGCGGCAGCGTGGTATTCAGCACCGGCGGCAGCGCACCAGCCGCAATCCGGGGCAGACGCACCACGGTCCGGTTCACCGCGTAGCCGCGCAGCGCAGCCTCCTCCAGCGAGCTCGCATTGGCGCCGCTACCGACGATGCATACCTGCACCGGTTCGCGCACCAGGCGGTCCAGCGCCAGCGCGTAGGTCGCCGCATAGAGACCAAAGTGCTCCACCACGCCGGCGAATGTCTCCAGCGTCTCCTGTGCCTTCTCGGCATAATCCAGGCGCCCGTTCAACTCGCTCAGACGCATCAGCAGCGCCGCCGCCACGGGATTGCCGGCCGGCGTAGGCGAGTCCTGCAGCGGCTTGCGCCGCGTCGCCAGCGCGCCCAGGCGACGCTCACCGGGCGCAGGCCGCTCCGTATCGAAAAACGCGTCGCCGGCCTCGTCATAGAAGCGATCGAGCGCGGCGGCCATCAGGCTCTCAGCCGTCTCGTAATAGTGCAGCTCGCCTGTGGCGGCCCACGCATCCAGCGCGGCGTGCCCTAGAAAGACATAATCGTCCAGCACCCCTGCCACGCGTGCGGCGCCGCCAGCCTCTTCACCGTAAGCGACTACGTGCGCGAGACCCGTGCCCTCGTCCCAGGCCCCCGCCAGCACGCGATCCAGCGATTTGAGCGCGAAGACCTGGGCAGAATCTATGCCCAGAACACGCGCGGCCTCCAGGTATGCAGAGATGCACATCGCGTTCCACGCGACGTAAACCGTCTTGTCCACATACGGTGTCGCGCGTTTCAGGCGTGCGGCATAAAGCTTCTTCTTCGCGCTCTCCAGCAGCTTGCGCGCCGCTTCTTCGCCCACGCCCGCCTTCTTCGCCACCACGCTCAACGGCTGCTTGATGTGCAGCACGTTCTTGCGCACGTTGTGATGCATGTCGCCGATCTCGCCGATGTCGTAATAACTTGCGGCGATCCCGAGCTCCTCCGCCGTCAGCGCTTCGGCAGCCTCGTCTCGCGTCCATGTGAAGTAGTCGCCGTCGTCATCGAGGGAAAAATCCGCGTCCTGCGAGGCGTAGAAGCCGCCGCGCTCGCGATCGCTCAGCCACTCGTCCATCCAGCGCATGATGTCGTGCGCCACGCGCGCATACTCCTCGCCGCCGAAGGCCTGATACGCATGCACGTAGTTCTTTAGCAGCTCGCTGTTGTCATAGGCCATCTTCTCGAAGTGCGGCACGATCCAGTGCTCGTCCACCGAGTAGCGGTGGAAACCGCCGGCCAGGTGGTCATAGACTCCGCCATCTGCCATCTTCTTGAGCGTGACCTCGGCGACCTTGCGTGCAGCCTCGGGCAGCGGCACAACCCCGCCGTTCATCTTCACCTGGGCCGCGGAGCCGCGGCCAGCCACATCGATCAGCAGGTCGATCGCGCCCGAGTGCGGAAACTTGGGCTGCGAGCCGAAGCCGCCATGGCGCAGGTCCGCGCTCTTCAGCGCGGCAATCGCCATCTTCTCCACCAACTCCGGCGTCGGGTCCGCCGAGCGGCCGGAGAAGGATTCGTTGTGCTCGATCGCGCTCATCACGCTCGCCGCGGACTCGTTCACCTCAGTCCGGCGGCCGGCAAAGGCCTCCGCCATGGTCAGCAGCACCCGCGCAAAGCTCGGCCGCCCATGGCGGTCGTCCGGCGGAAAGTACGTGCCGCCAAAGTAGGGCTTGCCATCGGGCGTCAGGAACGCCGTCAACGGCCAGCCGCCCTGCCCGCTGATGGCGGAGATCGCGGCCTGATAGCGCGTGTCCACGTCGGGCCGCTCGTCGCGGTCCACCTTGATCGCGATGAAATGTTCATTGATGATCCGCGCCGTCGCAGGATCTTCGTAGCTCTCGCGGTCCATCACGTGGCACCAGTGGCACCACACCGCGCCAATGTCCAGCAGGATGGGTCTGTCTTCGGCTGCCGCGCGCTCAAACGCCGCTTCGCCCCACTCCATCCAGTCCACCGGCTGGTGCATCGCGGAGCGCAGATAGGCCGAGGCCGCGCGCGCTAAAGAATTGGCGTGGCCGTGCTTCTCTCCGGCATTGCGTTCCTGATCCACATTCGCCGTCTCGCTGCCGCTCAACACCTCATCCATACGTCCTGCAATTCCCCGGGGCCCATGTTCCATCCTGGTGCTGTTCGAATAAACCCTTGCGCTCAAGCAAAGCTCTGCACGCGCTTCTATGGAGATGCAACGCATGTGAAGGTTCCACAGGCACCGCTCCCCACACACCTGAGTCTAGTCTCGCGGCCACGGCGGCCAATCCCACGCAAGTTCGTCGGCTCTCCCCCGCGAGTAACCGAGACCTTCCCCATCTACTTGCGTTGCAGCAGGTTAGGGACAACTCTCATCGATGAGGACGGCGCAGTGGTGGATCCCTCCTACCGCGGAGCCGGGCCTACATCGATCGGCTTTGGCGCCGCAGGTGCAGTCGGTGCGGTCAGCCCCGGAATCACAGGTGCCTTGGTCACCGTACCGGTCGCTGCGTCCTCAATGTTGATGCCGTAGCTGTCCATCGTCTTCGACACAAGCTGCAGCAACGCAGCCCGGTCGCGCGCATACCCAGCCGTCGCCGAGATCAGCGTCGCCTCCGCGTTCGCCATGTTGCGCTGCTGCTGCAGTACGTTGGCCGAGGTCGACGCGCCCAGCTTGTACTTCTTCTGCTCGGCGTCCAGCGACTGCGCCGCATAGTCGCGCCCGGCCTGCGCCGCGCCCACCTGCGCGCGATCGTTGGTCAGCCCGTACAGCGCATTCACCACCTGGATCCGGATCTGCGTGTAAAGCTGCTGCAGCCGCATCTGCGCCTGGCGATACTCCATCTGCGAGCGCGCCTGGTCCGCCTGCGCCACCCGGTTGCGCAGCGGTATCGTGACGTTCACGCCAACGCCCTTGTCCGGCGCCGAGCTGTTGAACAGGTTGCCGACCGCAGCCCCGTAAGAGATCGGCGCAACCGCGCTTGAGCCCGTGCATGCCACGAAGGTCGGCGAACCGAAGCCGCCGCAGTTCTCATAGGGGCTCTGCGCCCCTGCGAGCTGGCTGGCGCCATAGAACGCATACGCATCGACCACCGGCAGCAGGCCGTTCTTCTCCGCCTTGATCGTGATCTCGTTATTCTTCATGCTCAATGCGGCCTGCTCAATCGAAGGATTGTTCGCGTAAGCCTCCTGCACCAGCAGGTCCTGCGATTCGTCTTCTTCCGGCAGGCGGTCGAGTCCGACGCGGTCCGTCGGAATAATCGGCGCGTTGATCAGCGCCTGGTCTTCCAGATTGCGCGCAATGGCCTGCTTCATGATCAGTTGCTGATACTCGAGGTTCGACTTCGACGCCGTCAGCGACTGCTGGTCCGTCGCCACCGCCGCATCCGAGTTCACCACGTCCAGCGGGGCGAGCGTCCCGATCTGCAGCTGCCGCCGATTGTCCTGGGTCAGCTGTGTGGACTGGCCCAGCGCTCGCTCCTTCGCCTGCTCGTCCTCATAGGCGCTGACCAGACCCCAGTAGATGTTCTCCACCTGATTGACGGTGTAGAGCACCTGCTGGCGGAAGGCTGAGTCCGTAATGCGGCGGTCGTTCTTCGCCTGCACGATAAAGCGCTCGTTCAACCCCAGGCCAAAACCCTGCAACAGGTGCTGCGTCGCGGTCGCGCGGAATGTAGTGGTGATATCGGGACTATAGGCTGTGTATGGGTTATCCGAAGACACACGCGAGTTGTTGAAGGTCACGTTCAGCTGGGTGCCGGTCACGAATCCCTGGTTGTAGGCGAAGTCGTAGGTCGTGGTGTCGGTGAACAGGGACGACTTGCCGCCCGAGAACAGTAGGTTCGACTGCTGCTGGCTCAGCGACTCATACTGCAGCGTCCCCGTCAGCACAGGGTCCAGAGTCTCCGGCGCAGGTCCGCCGCCATTGGTGCTCAGCACCAGGCCATTCGCGCCCGTGCCGCCGCCGCCCGCACCACTCGATGTGCCGCCCGGTCCACCGCCGCCGGCCGACGGTAGTCCCAACCCCGCCCTGCGTTCCGGTCACCAGACCAGTCGAAACACCGCGCAGACCTGCACCCGCCTTCGCCCGCAGAATGTCGGTGTCGGCAATGTCGAGGTTGATACGCGCGATGGCCAGGTCAAAGTTGTTTTCGAGCGCCAGCAGCACCGCATCCGAGAGGCTGAGATAGATCTTGCCGTCCTGCATCAACTGGTCCAGCCGCGGCGTGTTGCCAAGCCTCGCGGCAGGGACGCTGGTTGGGGCGTAGATCTTCAGCGGGTTAGGGATCCAGCCATGCGGATGCGTGTAATCGATGCTCGTATCCCGAAGATACAGAGGGCCAACCGGCTTCGGGGCGGGCATCTGCGGCAGATCGTTCTGCACTGCACCGGCCGGCTGCTGCGCCGGAGTTGAGAAGGAAGCCCCTGCGGCTGGCTGCTGTTGCGCTGCGGCCTGCGCCAGCGCAGGCTGTATGTTTCCGCTTACCACCAGCAGCAGCACAGCTGCTGTCGCCTGCAAATCCTTCAATCTCACTCGTCCCTCTCAGCGCTTCTCCGGAGCAGCATTGGCATGCTCCGGTAAACAAGGCAATCCCGTTGTCAGCCCCTTTGGTCGCGGGCGAAAGGTCTTGGCTCTGGGTCTTCCTTAAGACGTATACGGGCGTTCGGTCGATTCTTAAAACCGCAGACCGCTTCCTCTTCCGCCACGGAGACAAATACGCCGCGCGGCATGGCGCGGTTCCCTCCTCTGTCTGCTGCTGCACCGGCGGAAAAGCTAAGTATATCAATGCGAAGACGACGGCCGAGTGTACACCGCCGAAACCCGCGGTATGCTGGACGCCGAGCGCAGAAAGAAGGAGCCGGCGTACGACGAAAGAGACTGACTCCTTTGGCGCTTGCTTCAGCGTGGGCACTGGTCAGAACCGCGGCCGTTGCGGAGGGGACGTCTGCAGCCTCGGCAGACCGACTGCCGGCACCAGCTTCACCCACGGCCACCCACAAAGGCCGGACTGCCAAAGGACACGTCAGCGCCACCTACTGGTTCAAGTAGCACGGGCAATTAATCGCCAGCCGGGCCCTCGGGAAACACGGCCATCCGCAACCGTGCGATTAACTCCGCCAGATGGCCAACTCGCTGTAAGTCGCTCGACAGCAGCACGTCGATCTCACGCGCGACGCAGGTGCCCTCGTCGTAGCCATACATGCCCAGCGCGCCTGCCAGCTTGTGCGCAGCCTGCGCCGCCTCGCTACGCAGATCGTCGCTCAGCCCGCCCGATGCGGCCGCAGCCGATGCGCGGTCCAGCGTCGCCAGCCGCTCTTCGACGATCGGCCGATTCTTCTGCCACAACTGCGCCAGCAGAGCAGCCGTCTTGTCTTCCGCTTCGCTCATTTACGGCCTCAGATGGCAGCTCCGGGCGGGAGGATGCGCGATCGAATCGCCGGCCATCGCTTCCGCGATAGCTAATCTTTCCAGCCCAGGGTGGCGCAGATCTGGTCGGCCAGCGTCAGCGGATCGAACGGCTTGAACAGCACGCCCGCAACGCCCAGGTCGGCAAACCTGCGCTGGTCTACACCCTGCACCTTGGCCGTCAGCAGCAGCACCGGGATGCCAGCGATGTCCGGGTTCAGCTGCATCTGGCGAAAGGTCGTCGGGCCGTCCATCCCCGGCATCATCACATCCATCAGGATGGCATGCGGCCTGTCGTCCGCCGCGGCACGAATGCCGTCAGCTCCGCAGCATGCCGTCGTGATGTGCCAGCCGGCGGTCGCCTCCAGCGACAGCGCAGCTACTTCGCGGATGTCGTCTTCATCGTCAATAATCAGGATATTGCGCATTCTCTGCAAATATTTTCTCACGCCCTAGGCGACTGCGGCGGTGTCCGACCGGCGCCGCGCCATCATCAGGATAAGGTCTTCCACCTGTTTGGGGCGGATCCGATTTTTATTCAGGAACTGCGTAGGCCCGAGGCGCAGACGATGGATCTCTCCCTCGGAGTGCTCGCGAGCCGAATACACCACCAGCGGCATGTCCTTGAGCGCCGGCTGGCGGCGCATCCAGTCCACCAGCGAAAACCCGTCCCCGTCCGGCAGGACGGTGTCCAGCACCATCATCTCGGGGGGCGTCAACAGGCAGCGATCCACCGCCTGTTGCAGCGTCGACGCATGCGCGGCGCGCACACCCGCATCCTGCAGGCCCGACATCAGCTCCTGTGCGATCTCCGCATCCTGCTCCACCACCAGCACCTGTCCTGCACCGCTTGCCGAGCGCAACACCCGCTTCAGCTCCGCCAGCAGCAGGTTCTCGTTGAACGGCTTCTGCACCCAGCCCTGCGCCGCTCCCGGCGGCAGCACGCGCTCGGTCGCCGGGCTGACGCTCAGAATAATCGCAGGGATCGAGGCCGTCGCCGGCGACTTGCGCAATTGCTCCAGCGCCTCCCAGCCGCTCATCCCCGGCATATAGAGGTCCAGCAGAATCGCGGCAATTGGCTGCGTCGAACGCCCGCGATCGTTGCGGAGGCCGGCGGCCCGCGCGGTTTGCTCCCGCGCGAGGGCCAGGGCCTCTTCACCGCTGCCCGCCTCCAGAATGTCGTAGCCATGCTGCCGCAATTGCTCGGCCACCACCACGCGGATGCCCGGATCGTCATCGCAGACCAGGATCAGCCCTTCGCCGCGCTCGGCCGCCGAGGCAGCAACCTCCTCCTCCGACGTGCTGTCGGAGGCGCGCGCCGAACGGGAGAGTTGGACCCACAGCGTCGTTCCCGGCCCGCTCTGGTTCGGCTGCGCCCAGATCGCGCCGCCATGCTGCTGCACGATGCTGCGGCAGATGGCGAGTCCCAGCCCGGTGCCGCCCTTCCGGCTTGCGTCGGTTACCTCCACCTGCTGGAAGCGGTCGAACACCGCCTCCAGCTTGTCCACGGGAATGCCCCGCCCCTGGTCGATCACCTTCAACAGCAGCGAGTTGACGTCGGAGTGGATCTGCACCGAGACCAGCGAACCCGACGGCGAAAACTTGATGGCATTGGAGAGCAGATTGGTCAGCACCTGCAAGATCCGGTCCGCGTCCGCGTCAAAGTAGATCGCCTCGCGCGGCGCAGTGGAAGTAAGTTCCATACGGACGCCCACGCCGTCCGCCATCGGCATGATCGTATCGATCGCCTCGCGCGCCAGCTCCACCACCGAGCAGCGCCGCAGGTTCAGGGTCGCCCGGCCGGACTCCATGCGCTCCAGGTCGAGGATGTCGCTGATCAGCCGGATCAGCCGTTCCGTGTTGCTGGAGGCGATGCGCAGCAGGTTCTGCGCCTTGGGATCGATCTCGCCCAGCATGCCGGAGTTCAAGAGGCCCAGCGCGCCGCGGATGCTCGTCAGCGGCGTGCGCAACTCATGCGAGACCGTCGAGATGAACTCGTCTTTAACCGTGTCCAGGTTGGAGCGCTGCGCCAGTTTGACCTTCTGCTGCTCAGCTATTTCGCGGCTGCGATCCAGCTCGGCCTTCAACTGGTCCAGTTCGCGCTGCAAGCTCCGCGCGCGCGACCCCTGCCGGAGCGTGTTGATCCCCAGCAGAAACACGCACAGCAGCAGCAAGATGGACACTACGGACGAAGGCGCTGTCATCACCGATGCCTCATGCTACAGCGGGGCTCGACGCAAGGAGAGAAAGTGAACCAGTGGAAGCACCTACAACTATAGCTCAGCAGGATGTATTCAACGGCGGGATGACGCAGATGCGCGGCTTCTTAAGCCGAAACCGGCTCCGTTACCCGCGCCAGCACCTCAGTCCAGTTCTTCCCCATGCGCCCCTCGGCAGCTCCCTTGTGCAGCGGATAGCCTGCAATCAGCGGCAGCGCCATCGTCGCCTCGGCATACACCATCTGCTCGAAGGTGGTATCCACCTTGCCCCAGGAGCTGGCTTCCTTGAGTGTGGAACCCGACAGAGCGCCGTCGCGTGAGTCCGCCACCGTGATCTGGATCGCGTACTTGTGCATCGGCGCATCCACGCCCAGAATCTCCGCCGCCACCACAATGTCCTGCGCGAAGTTCTTCGGTACGCCGCCGCCCACCATCAGCAGGCCGGTCGTCGGGTTGGCGATCTTCAGCTGCGTCAGCTCGTAGAAGTCCTTGGCCGAATCGATCGATACCACCGGCTTGCCCCGCCGCGCATGCTGGTGCGCCACAAACCCAAAGCCCGCTGAGCAGTCCGAGAACGCCGGGCAGAAGATCGGCACGCCCTTCTCATACGCCGCCAGCACAATCGAGTCCGCATTGCCGTTGGCCGGCGTCCGTCCCTCGCGTTCCAGATACGCTCCCATCTCGCGGATGATCTCCCGCGAGCTATACGCCCGCGGCTCCAGCGAGTTGATGATCTTCTCCGTCGTCTCGTCGCAGATGCGCAATTCCTCTTCATCAATAAACGTGTCGTAGATGCGGTCGATCATCAGCTCGCGCAGTTCGCCGTCGCCGTTGCCGTACTTGTACTCATCGCCAGCAATGTAATGCTGGAAGCCCAGCGCCTCAAAGAAGTCCTGGTCCACGATGTTCGCGCCGGTCGAGACGATCGCATCCACCATATTGTTGCGCACCAGGTCCACAAAGATCTTCTGCAGCCCCGCCGAGATCAGCGACCCCGCCAGGCACAGGATCACCCCGCACTCGCGGTCGCGCAGCATCATCTCGTAGATCGAGGCCGCGCGAGCGGTATCGCGCGAGCTGTAGGCCATTGAGGCCATCGCGTCCACTAGCGGGACCACGTTGTACTTCGCGATGTCAATGTGCTGGATCGGCGTATTCAGCAGTTCTTTTTTGGTTGGCATAGACCTCAAGGATATCGCGTTCTGTGGGCATTAACGCAGGTCTTACGTGTGAAAATCCCATGACCAAAAGCCTAAAATCAGCATGTGGCCGCCACCACCCACATCGCTGCGCCGGCACGTCCGCATACCCCGCTTGCGCAATGGCATCTGCTCTCGCTCGACGCCCCCACCGTCGCCGCCCTGTGGACCTGGTTCATCGCCCGCTCCGCCGGAATACGCCTGCCTGCGGCCGCCCCGCTAGCCATGGCCCTCGCCGTCTGGATCGTCTACGCCGCCGACCGCCTACTCGACGCCGACCGCGCGGACCGCACCGGCGATCGCAGCGACCTCGAAGCCCGGCATCGCTTCCACCACCTCCATCGCCGCGCCTTCGCCATCGCCATCGCAGTCGCCGCTGTCACACTGGGCGCCCTGCTGCCGCGGCTCGACGCCGCCGCGCTCCGCCTCTATCTCTTCGAAGGCGCCCTGCTCGCCGGCTGGTTTCTCCTGCTGCATGCCACGCGCAGCGCTCATCGCCTGCCCAAGGAGATCGCCGTCGGCATCTTCTTCTCCGCCGCCGTCTTCATCCCCACCGTCGCCCGCGATCCCGCGCTGCGGCCGCAGCTTGCTCCTTCAGCCGTCCTGCTCGCCGCGCTCTGCGCCCTCAACTGCCTCTTCATCTACGCCTGGGAGCATCACGAAGCTATTACGCTGCCACACAACCACGCGCTCAATGCCAGACCGCCTCACATAACCACCAGATTCGCGCTGCAACACCTCGCTGCTCTTGCCATCGCCATACTGCTTTCCTCAATCGCGCTCGCGATCTTCTGCAATGGCCCCGCATGCCTCATTGCAGTCGCATGCGCTCTCTCCATCGCGCTGTTGCTCGCCCTCGACCGTTCGCGATCCGGCATCTCGCGCGTTCATCTCCGCGCCGCCGCCGACCTCGCCCTGCTGGCGCCTCTTCTGTTTCTTCCGCTCATGCTGCGCCTGCGGCAATGATTCCGGAAAGCACACCTCCTGCGATGGCACCCCGCAGCATCTCCACGCCTCCCGCCAACTTTGACCCCATCGCCCGTCCTTATCGCCGGATGGAGTACCTCACCTTCGGCCCGGCGCTCTGGCGCTGCCGCACCCATTTCCTCCCGCGGATACTGAATTGCCGCAGTGCCCTCATCCTTGGCGACGGCGACGGCCGCTTCATCGCGGCCCTCCTCGCGGCCAACCCGAAGCTCCACGTCGACGCCGTCGACCCCAGCGCCGCCATGCTGCGTCTGCTCACGCGCCGCGCACACGCGGCCACCCCCGATGCCACGACTCGCCTGCGCACCCACCACACCGACGCGCTATTGTTCGCGCACAATCTCCCTCCCGAAGCCCGCTACGATCTCGTCGTCACCCACTTCTTCCTCGACTGCCTCACCCAATCTGAGGTCGAATCTCTCGCCCAGGCCCTCGCACCGCATCTTCGTCCCGGCGCGCGCTGGCTCCTCTCCGACTTCCGCATTCCCGCAGGCCCCATGCGTTGGCCTGCCCACGCCCTCGTCCGCTCGCTCTATCTCGCGTTTCGCGCCCTCACCGGCCTGCGCACCACCCGACTTCCCGATCACGCGGAGGCCCTTCGCTTCGCAGATTTTGCACCGATCGCGCAGCACGTCTCGTTCGCCGGCATTCTAACGACGGAACTTTGGATACGCGAACATCCAACCGACCGGCGTACACTCCAGTCCATGCAGCTGCCGCCGCAACGTCCGCGCACAAGTCCGGTTACAAATCCGGTCGCCGACCCAGTCCCCGACCCCGAACCGGCGAGCCCTTCGCTGCCCGCGCCCGATCCCGGCGTCTTCCACCCGGACCCGCCAGCCCCCGCACCCTAGTCCCTGGCAACTGGCACTAGCAACTAGCAACTAAAATCGTTCTATGAATCTCTACATCCTGCGCCACGCCAGCGCCGGCGTGAAGCGCGCCAATCCTGTCCTCGACCGTAAGCGTCCTCTTGACAAGGACGGCAAGCGCCACTGCCTGCAGCTCGCGCATGTGCTGGGAGCGATGCGGGTGCAGTTTGACCTCATCGTCTCCAGCCCGCTCAAGCGCGCCATGCAGACCGCGTCCTTCGTGGGCACGGAGATGGGCTATGAGGCACCCATCGTCCAGTCGCCCGCACTCGCGCCCGGCGCCACCTTCCCGCAGTTTCAGAAGCTGCTGCAGGAGTACGCCGAATACGAGAACGTTCTGGTCGTGGGCCACAACCCCAACCTCACCGGCTTCGTCGCCTCGCTGCTCGAGCCCGCCTCGCGGCGTCCCACCATGGGGCTCGACGGTCGCAGCAGTCTGGTCCCCGTCCGCCTGCGCAAGGGCTCCATCGCCCGGCTCAACTTTGACCGCGGCCCCGCAACGCTGCAGTGGCTCATTGATCAGCGCACCGTGCGCGCGCTCTACGCCACTTCTACCGCCAAGTCGCGCTCGAAGACCTCGCGGAAGTAGGCCGCCTCCTTCTTCAGCGACCACGCCTCCAGCTGGGCGCCGCCGCGTCCCGGCACCAGCTCGATCACCACCCGCTTCGGAAAAGCATGCGTCCGCATGCGCAGCACCGCGCTCGCCCTGTCCTGGTTCAATGCCACGGCCAGTCGCAGCAGCACCACCGCGCGCATCACGTTCATGTGCTCCTCCACCGGCACAATGCGCATCGGCCGCTCCATAGGGTCCGGCCGGCTCTTGCCCAGGTAGCGCGCAATCGCCGCCACGATCGCGCGCTGCTCCGGAGAGAATCCATAGATCTCCGAGTTTGCCAGAATGTACTGCGTGTGCCGGTGGTGTCCCTGGTGGTTCATGAACTTGCCCACATCGGACATCATTGCCGCCGCCTCCAGCCACAGCCGGTAGTCCTCCGGCAGCTCGTGCACCCGCGCAAGCTCGTCATACAGCTGCACTACATGCTGCCGCACCGGCTCCGCCTTGCGCTGGTCCACGTTATAGCGCCGGCAGACCTCCAGCACGCCATCCCAGCGCTCGCTCTCCATCTTGCGATGCACGCTGGTCCGCGTGTCGGCCTCAGCCAGCATCTGCTCCAGTATCCCGTTGCCCAGCCCCAGCGGCGAGTAGCGAAAACCCTTCAGCCCCAGCCGCTCCATCAGGTGCATGTAAACGATCGCGCCGCCGATGATGATCTCCGACCGCTTCGTGCCAATCCCCGGTATCGACGAGCGCTGCACATTGCTCATCTTCGCCAGCTTCTCCGCCAGCCTGCGCACGTCCTCCATCGACGTGATGCGCTGCCTGCCCTTGGAAACACGCGCGCGCCCGTTCTTCTTCACCATCGCCGCGCTGGCCTCGCTCAGCGCTGCGGCCGTGCCCGATGTGGCAATCACCAGACCCACCCTCGGCTGGCCCAACTTGCGCTCCGCACGCTTCAGCTCCTTGTCGATAAACTGCCGCAGCCGCGCAATCTCCTGCTTCTCCGGCGGGTCCGCGCGCAGAAACTCCTGCTGCAGCCGCACCGCGCCCAGTGGCAGACTCACCATCTCCTTAATGCGGCCCTGGTCGCTCAGCGTCACCTCGCAGCTGCCGCCGCCCAGGTCGATCAGCAGGCATCTGCCCTTCGCGCCCGGCTCCAGCGTCACAATGCCGAGATGAATCAGCCGCCCCTCTTCCAGGCCCGAGATCACCTCCACCTTCCAGCCCGTCGCCGACTTCACCCACGCCGTAAACGCCGCTGCGTTGCGCGCATCGCGCATCGCGCTCGTCGCCACCACGCGCACGCGGTCCACCACGTGCAGCTGCACCGCCTTCTGGAAGCGTTTCAGCGCGCGAATCGTATTTGCCATCGCGTCCGGCGAGATCACGCCCGTCTGGAAGACGCTCTCGCCCAGCCGCACCACCTCGCGGTCCTCATGCAGCGTCTTCAACTTGTGCTGCTCCACGGCGGCGATCTTCAGCCGGACGGAATTGGAGCCGATGTCGATCGCAGCAAACGTTGGCATAGCTAAAACAATACTTCAGCTGCACCATCGCTCCGCCCATTTCGTCCCCGCTTTTCCTCAGCCAATTCCCGCTGCGCGCATTCTGACCCGATGCGAAATTTCTTCAAGCGCGGTGCGCGAATTCGCAGCCAGATCATCGCGTTCTCTGTGCGGTCGCGAAGACTCTTTCTGCAACGCGACTTCCAACCTCATAAACTGTTAGAGCCGGTGATCTCCATGACTGTGACCGCAAACGCAGAGTCCGCGACGCATCGCATCACCGATACCTCAGCAGCATCTCGCCGTTTCGGCCGGCTCGTGCTCACGGCCATCTTCGGCCTCTGGCTCGCCATCTTCTTCGCCTCGCTCTTTGCATGCCCCGTCATGGACGACGCCGACGGCACCCATGCCAACGCCGCCCGCCAGATGCTCCTCTCCGGCGACTCCGTCACCTTGCGCGTCAACAACGTCCGCTATCTCGAGAAGGCACCGCTGCCCTATTGGATCGCCGCCGGCTCCATCCGCCTCTTCGGCATCGACGCCTTCGCCATCCACCTGCCGCAGGCCATCGCCGTGCTGCTGCTCACTCTGCTCGGCTGGCGCTGGTCACGCCAGGCCTTCAGTGACCGCGCCGCGCTCTATACCGCTCTCGCCGTGCTCACCTCAGCCGGTGTCTTCCTCTTCACCCGCGTCTTCATCCCGGATGTCCTGCTCTCGCTCCTGCTCGCCGTCTGCCTCTACTGCTTTCTCCGGGCGCTCGAAGAGTCTCCGGGTGCCCCATTCATGGCGCAGCATCATCGCGTCATGAGCGGGATGAAAAATATCTATCCCTACGCCATGTGGACCGCCCTCGCCCTCGCCGTCCTCACCAAAGGCCTCGTCGCGCTGGTCTTCTTCTTCGGTTCGGCAGCAATCTATCTCTCCATCACCGGCGAAGCCCGCCACTGGCGCCGCCTCCGTCCGTTCTCTGGCGCACTGCTCTTTCTCGCCATCGCCGCCCCCTGGCATGTGCTCGCAGGATTGCGTAACACCGGCGGCATGAATGGCCACGGGTTCTTCTGGTTCTACTTCATCAATGAGCACGTCCTGCGCTTCCTCGGCCGCCGCGTGCCCATGGACTACAACAAGCTTCCCGGCTACCTCTACTGGACCCTCCACATCGCGTGGCTCTTCCCGTGGTCGCTTTTCCTGCCGCTTGCCTTCGTCGCAGCATGGCGCTGTCGTGCGAAATATGCCCTCACGCATCTGCGCAGCGCCGCCATGAACTTCGCCTCCCGCACTGTCCTGCTTGCCGCGATCTACTCCGCCCTCGTCCTCATCTTCTTCTCCCTCTCGACCAACCAGGAGTACTACACCTTCCCTGCCTATCTTCCGCTGCTCATGCTGCTCGCCGCATCGCTCGCCCGCGCCGAAGAAGCTGCTGCAACCTCTGACGCACTGCAGCTCGAACAGACCTCCGCCCGCCGCTCCCTCACCTTCGCCCACGCCGCCTTCACCGCGCTCGGCCTCCTCATCGCCACCGCCCTCGCCTGGGGCCTCTGGATCTCCCGCAACATACCCGCCGCCGCCAACGTCGGCGACCTGCTCGCCCATCGCGGGGTCGGCAGCTACACCCTCTCCATGTCCTCACTCTTTGATCTCACCGGCCCCAGTTTCGCCGCGCTGCGCCTTCCCGCGGCTCTCGCCCTCGCTACGTTCGCCCTCGGCCCTGCCATCGCCTGGGCATTTCGCGCGCGCAAACTTCGCGCCCCGTTCCACTCCGACTCCCACCTCGCCGCTACCACCACCGTCGCCCTCACCTCCGCCGTCTTCCTCATCGCGGCCTCCATCGCGCTCGCCCGCTTCGCTCCTATGCTCTCCTCGCTGGACTTCGCCCAGACCATCCAGCGTCTCGAATCCACCGGCCAGATCTCGCCAAGCTCAACCCTGCTCCTCTTCGGCGACCAGGCCTACGGCTCCTCTATCCCCTTCTACCTCGATCGCCCGCTCTCCCAGCCGGCCCTCCTCGTCGACGGTCGCTCCTCCTCCATGCTCTTCGGCTCCACCTTCCCCGACGCCCAATCCCTCTTCCTCACGCCGGCCCAGCTCTCCGCACAATGGGGCACGGGCCCGCGTAAACTCCTCTTCGTCCCGCTGGAGCGCCGCGACGACGTCGACCAACTCCTCGGCCGCCGCCAGATCGTCCTTGCCGAGACCGCCGGCAAAGCCCTGCTCACCGACCTGCCGCTCAATTCCCCTCTGGACTCAGCCCCCGCCTCATCGCTACACTCGCCGCAAACGAAAGGCCCAAGCCCGGCACCTTGAGCGCTTCCATCGCACATCCGTCCCCATCGCCCCACCTCACGCCAGACGCCCCGGACGACGCAACTACGCGTCCGCGCCGCCGCTGGCGTCCGCAATCCGTCGCACTCATCGTCTTCTTCTGGCTGGTCCTCCACATCGGCTGCCTCTTCACCCCCGGCCTGCTCGACGACGTCGACTCCGTCTACCTCGAAATCGCCCGCGAGATGCTCGCACGCCACGACTACGTCACCGCGTACATCGACGGCATCCGCTTCTTCGACAAACCACCCCTGATGTA
The DNA here is from genome assembly GCA_963766975.1 of uncultured Acidobacteriaceae bacterium. Classification (GTDB taxonomy): domain Bacteria; phylum Acidobacteriota; class Terriglobia; order Terriglobales; family Acidobacteriaceae; genus Edaphobacter. Next base: position 86,573 of record CAVYCF010000015.1, on the reverse strand, counting down.
CTGGCTCGCCGCCGGCTCCATGCATCTCTTCGGACCGCATGACTGGGCCGGCCGCCTGCCCCTCGCGCTGCTCACCCTCGCGCTGCTGCTCGCCACCTACGCCCTCGCCCTGCGCCTCTTCCCCACCCGGAACTCCGACCGCGCCGCGCTCTACTCCGCCCTCGCCCTCGCCACCTCGATCGGCCCGTTCCTCTACACCCGCTTTTACATCCCGGACATTCCCGTCGCCCTCTTCCTCACCGTCGCCATCCACGCCTTCCTCACCGGCCTCGACCGCATCCTTACAAAAAATGCCGCCATCCTGAGCAGAGCGCAGCGCGTAACAATGGCGGGTGCCCCATTCATGGAGCGTTCGTCGGGAAGCGACATGAGTGGGATGGAAAAATCTCCATCCGCGGTTCTCCCGTGCCTCCTCTTCGCCGCCGCTACCGCGCTCAACGTCCTCACCAAGGGGCTCATCGGCCTGGTCTTTCCGCTCGGCTTCGCCTTTCTCTACCTCGCATTCACCAGACAGCTCCGCCTCCTGCCCCGGTTCCATCTGCTCGCATCCACGCTCGTCTTCTTCGCCATCGCCGCGCCCTGGCACATCCTCGCCGCGCTGCGCAATCCCGCCATCGCCATGCCGCCCGGTCTCGGCTTGCCTCCGCGCGCCGGATGGGCCTGGTTCTATCTCTACAACGAGCACATCGCCCGCTTCCTCTCCCGCCGCATCCCCCACGACTACGGCCAGGTTCCCATCCCCGTGTTCTGGCTGCTCGCCGCCATCTGGATCTTCCCCTGGGTAGCCTTCCTGCCAGGGGCTGTCCGCGCCCACCTCCGCACCCTCCGCAACCACCTCAACAGTGCGCCGCAGCAGTTGGAAGCTGCGCTCGCCCTCATCCTCTGGTCCAGCCTCGTGCTCGGCTTCTTCACCCTCTCTGCCCGCCAGGAGTACTACTCGCTGCCCTGCCTGCCCGCACTCGCCATGATGGCCGGCGGCCTTCTCGCCGCTGCCGATCTCGGCGCATCAGCCGCCTCTCTCAACGCAAAACGCTCCGCTCTCTTCTGGCACAAGTGGCTCCTCGTCCCCATCGGCTCTCTCGCCGCAGCCATCGCTCTCTTCTTCGCCGTCACCGCGCCGCACGTCGATCCCGGGACTGATCTCGCCAGCCTCCTCAATCAGGCCGCGGTCTACCAGCTCTCGCTCAGCCATCTCTTTGATCTCACCGGGCGCGCCATGGGACTCTTCCGCATTCCGCTCGTCTGCTTCGCCGCCTGCATGGCCGCCATCGGCCCCGGAACCTACCTCCTCCGCCGCCGCAATCCCCACGCGGCAAACCTCACCCTCGCCTCAGCGTCCGCCTGCCTGCTGATCTGCATGCACGCCGGACTCGTGCGCTTCTATCCCACACTCGGCTCCAAACCCCTCGCCGACGCTATCCTCGCCGAGCAGAGCGCACGTCCGCAGCCCGACGACCTCATCCTCATCGACGGCGAGCTGACCTCCGGCTCAACCCTGCCCTTCTACACCCGCCAGCCCGCCCATCTGGTCAACGGCCACATCAACGGCCCATGGTTCGGCAGCTTCTGGCCGGACGCTCCTCACATCTTCGAGACCGACGACTCCCTGCGCCGCCTCTGGCCCGGCCCGCATCGCCTCTTCCTGCTCACCTATCACGCGGACAAGCGTATCCCCGACCTCGCCCGCTTCGGCCCCGTCCGCAGTCTCGCCTCCTCCGGAGGCAAGACCATCCTCACCAACCGGCCCTGAGCAGGCACGAACATTAAATTAATTAGTCAGTTGCGCTACTTGAATTAGTTAGCTGCGCTACTTGCCCTGTGCCGGCGCATCCGGCAGCTTCCCATTCGGCAACCCCGGTCCCGCGCTCGGGTTGCGATCGATCCGCTCGAACCGTCCGTCCTTACCAAGCGAATAGTTGCCGCCGTGGTACTGCATCCGGTCGCCCAGGTAACTGGCCACCCACACCGCGAAGCCGAGCAGGTCGCGCAGCGGATAGATCACCACTGCCTCCGCCGCCTGATCGTCCTCCAGCGCCCACAGCACCACCGCCGCCATCAGCCATCGATTGACGCACGCCGCGAAAAGCCACGCCAGTCCCGCCAGCGGATGCCCCGCAAGCAGTCCCCACGCGAGCCCCAGCAGGCCAAAGGGCACGCAGTAGGTCAGTCCGCTCCCCAGATGTCCCGCCGGTCGCGACCGCCGCGTGCTCCTCATCCACCGCAACTGGTCGCGGAACGAATCGCCGAAGCTCTGCGGCAGCACCATCAACCGCACTACATAGTTGGCCATGCGCACGCCGCGCCCCTGCGCCGCCAGCCGATGGCCGATCACAAAGTCCTCGGCATAGTACTGCGCCAGGTCGTCGATGCCTCCCGCCAGCTCAAAGGTCCCGCGCCGCATCACCATACTCACTCCCAGCGCGAACCGCGTGCCGCCCTCCACCATGTCCGCGACAAAGATGCCGCTGGACATCTCCACACTCTTGCCCGCTGCATCCAGTTGCGCGGCAAAGCCGCCGCTTGTGCGGCCAACATACAGGCAGCTCGCCAGCTCTCTCTCGGGGTCTGCAAGCTCGCACACCATGCACCGCAGATACTCCGGGGTCACCCGGGCATCCGCATCGCTCATGATCACCGTGTCGTAACTCGCCGCCGCGTTCAACACGGCCACCGACCACATCTTCGCATTGGGATACCGCGGTTCGCCGCAGGTAAAAAACCGCGCGCGCACCTCAGGATGCTCCGCCGCAACCCGCTTCGCAATCTGCAGGCCGGCGTCGCCATCGTGCCGCGCGCAGAACAACAGCTCATACTCCGGATAGTCCTGCGAAAAAAAGCTCCGCAGGTTCTCCTCCAGGCCCGGCTCCGCGCCATGCAACGGCTTCAGCACGCTGATCGGCGGCGCAAAATCCAGCGGGGCGCGCTCCTCGCGCCGCCTGCGCCGGGCAAAGCGCACCGCGCCCACCAGCACCATGCCGCAATAAATTGTCGAGGTCACCGTGCCTGCCAGTGCCGTCCAGAACACGGTTCGTAAAAGAAGATTCATCGCCCTATACACAGGCCGCACAATAGGCGCAGCCTTCACCACGTCTCAGTTTACAGCAGCCCGTTGAACTCTCGGTGCCTCTCGCCACTCCGCCGTTCTACCGGCGTCCGCCCTTCGCGCCCGTCTGCTCTTTCGCCCCGCCGCCGTGCTCCCTGGCCGCCGCGACCGGCTTCGGCACCATCATCGGTCGCGGCATATGCACCAGGCCCGCCTGCTGCGTCTGCTGCATGCGCGTCAGCATCTCGGTCCGCACGTAGTCCACAAACCCCTGCATCTGACGGTTCATCTCCTCCATGCGCTCGCGCATCTGCAAGACAATCGCAATGCCAGCAATGTTCACCCCAAGATCGCGTGCCAGGTTCAGGATGAATTCCAGCCGCTCCAGGTCCTCGTCGGTGTACAACCGTGTGTTTCCATCCGACCGGCTCGGCTTCAGCAACCCCTCGCGCTCATACAGCCGCAGCGTCTGCGGATGAATCTCATACATCTCGGCCACCGCCGAGATCATGTACGCGCCCTTCGACTTCCGTTTCGTCGCCATTGAACCTCGGCCCTTAACCTGCCGTTCGCCAAAGGATACCGCGCGCCCGCCACTCCGTGCATCCAAGTTTCTGTGCGAACCTAGTCGATGAGGGCCTTACCCATGCGAATCTCGCGCAAACCGGTCTTTCTTGCGTCCGCCGCGATCGCCGGAACCGCTACCGGCGTCGCCGTTGCCGGCACCGTCGCCACCGTCGGCGCGGCCATTCTCCTCGCCCGCGCGCTGCGAACAAAGCCTGTTCCGGACAACGCCGTCGTCCTCGTCACCGGAGGCTCGCGCGGCCTCGGGTTAGCGATCGCCACACGCTTTGCGAGAAAACCCGTCCGCTTTGTCCTCGCCGCTCGCAACCGCGCCGAGCTCGAGCACGCCCAGGCCGACCTCATCGCCCAGCATCCGCACCTCGCGCCCCGGCACTTCTACCTCGTCGCCGCCGACCTCTCCGTCCGCGCCGAATGCGAACGCCTCGTCCGCGAGGCCATCGCCCACTTCGGCCGCATCGACGTGCTCGTCAACGTCGCCGGCATCATCCAGGTCGGCCCCATCGAAGCGCAGACGGTCGAGAACTTCGAGCGCACCATGCGCCTCAACTTCTTCGCCGCCGTCAACATCATCTGGGCCGCGCTGCCGCACCTGCGCACACAGGCGCCGCTCGCAGGCTGGGACCGCCGCGCCGCCATCGTCAACATCGCCTCCATCGGCGGCAAGGTCGCGGTGCCCCACATGCTGCCTTACTCCGCCAGCAAGTTCGCGCTGGTCGGCTTCTCCGAAGGCCTGCACGCTGAGCTGCGCCACAAAGGCATCCGCGTCACCACCGTCTGCCCCGGCCTCATCCGCACCGGCGGCGAAGACCACGCAGAATTCCTTGGCGACGCCGAAGCCGAGCGCCGCTGGTTCAACCTCGGCGCAAAGACGCCCATCGTCTCCGTCAGCGCGCGCCACGCCGCCTGCCGCGTCTACTCCGCCGTCGCCTCAGGCCGTGCTGAGATCACTATCTCCCCGCAGGCCTGGATGCTCGCCCGCAAGGCCGCTCTCTTCCCCGAGACCATGCAATTCGCCGCCAGCCTTGCCAACCGCTACGTTCTGCCCCAGACCCCAAGTGCACACACCCACTTCGACGACTCCCTCGCCGGCGAAAGCCAGGAAGACTAAACCTCCCGGAACAGCTCCGCCCGCGGGTCCTCGGGATTCAGCGTTGCCAGTTCGCGCAGGATCTCCTTGGACCGCTCATCCTGCACCCTGGGCACCACAATCTTCACCTCGACGATCTCGTCGCCGCGCACGCCCTCGTGCGCCGCGCTGGGCACGCCCTTCTCGCGCAGCCGCAGTTTCTGCCCGGTCTGCGTTCCCGGCGGAATCTTCAACTGAGTGCGACCGCCCCCGTCATGCGTATCGATGGTAGGCACATCGATCTTCGCGCCCAGCGCCGCCTCCGCAACTGTAACCGGGATCGTTACATGAATATCATCTCCCGCGCGCGCAAACACAGGATGCGTCCCCACCTGGATAATCAGGTAGAGGTCACCCGCCGCCCCGCCCGCCGTCCCGGCGTTGCCTTTGCCCGCCAGCCGGATCCGCTGCCCGTCGCGCGTCCCTGGCTTGATGCGGAAGTCCAGCGGCTCGCGCTTGGTCACCACGCCGTCGCCATTGCAGGTCGCGCACGCGTTCTGCACCTTGCCCGTGCCGCCGCACCGCGGGCACTGGATGTTGAACTTCATCCGCCCGCCCATCTGCGTCACCTGACCCGTGCCATGGCACTCCGGACACTCCATGCTCCCGCTCGAGCTCGACTTCCCATTGCACGCCGGGCACGTCTCCTGCCGCTGGATCTCCAGCCGCGCCACGCCGCCGCGCACCGCCGACCAGAAGTCGACATTTACGTGGTATTCCAGGTCCGTCCCAGGCTGCGGCCCGCGCTGCTTCTGCTCTCGCGAGAAGATGCCGCCGAAGATGTCGCGGAAGCTGCCGCCTGCCTCGGCACCGCGCGCCCGGCCACCACCACCCTGGAACCCGGAAAAATCAAACCCGCCAAAATCGAACGGGACCTCACCCGTCGCCGCATCCGCCCCCGCCGCATACGGTCCCCGAGATCCCGCACCACCGTATCCGCCGCGTGCCGCGGCCTCCGCCGCCGCCGGATCGATGTTGTCCGAGTAGAAGCCCAGCTGGTCGTAGATCTTTCGCTTCTTCTCATCGCTCAGGACGTCATTGGCCTCTGAGATCTCCTTGAACTTCTCCTCGGCCTTCTTATCTCCCGGATTCACGTCCGGGTGATACTTGCGCGCGAGCTTGCGGAAGGCCTTGCGGATCTCCTCCGCCGTCGCGGCCTTCTTCACCCCGAGCGTGCCGTAATAGTCCTTGGTCTGTGTCGTCGCCATCGTTTCGCGCTTTCTCTTCCTACTCTACTTCCACCTGCCAAGAAAAAGGTACGGCCTAAGCCGCACCCTGTTCCGTCAAACCTGATTTCCCTGGCCTGGCGCTAGTTCCACACCTTGTGCGCGTCCACCGCCTCGATCGAGATCGTCTGGTCCGGCTCCATCTCCCGCATCCGGTTCATGAACTGCTCTGCCTCTTCCCGCGTGTCGAAGATCATCCGGTTGTATAGCCGTCCGGCGCGCAGTTGATCGCATCGCCATAGGGTCTCCATCGTCATCGTCGTTGCCCTCCGATAGGTCGATTGAGTTCCAGTTGTTCGCTTTAATCTTTTTCGTGCCTTGATCTTCGTGACCTGGTTCGCTGCGATCCACTCTCTCACGTCTCGGACGGACTCAAACACCCTTCGCGTTGTTTTTCCTGTGGGGAACCAGCCTGAAATACACCCCGTTGCGACCATATTGAAACCCGCCGCCGAAGCTCTGCCCTTCGTTCCTCAATTCCACAGTTCCTCAATTCCACACATGCTGGATCGGCATCGGCTCAATCCGCAGCACCAGGTCCGGCGCTACGCCCGCCAGGTGCCGCGCAAACTCCCGCGCCTGCTGCTCGCTCTGGAAGACCTTCTGTTCCTTGATCCGTCCGCCCAGCCACTGCTCGCACTTCCATACCGTCTGCTGCTGTGTCATCTTCCACCTCCGCTCAGGCCCGCGAGCTTGCCCCCCGAACCTTGTTCATTGCACCTTTGAAAAAGAAGAGCGCCCACTACCGCGAGCGCTCTTCCCTCCTGCTGCTTCTTTAGATGTCCGAGCGGCCGATTCGATTAATCCCGCTACCGCCCGGTCATTCTTTTCGCCCCTTACTTCTCGACGTCCACGTACTCCGCGTCGATTACGCCTTCGTCCTTCTTCGCCTCAGGCTCTGCAGCAGGCGCACCCTCCGGTGCAGCACCTTCCGCCGGAGGATTCTCCGCAGCCGCCTTGTACATCGCCTCGGCCAATTTATGGCTTACGGCCGTCAACTTCTCGCGCGCCGAGTTCAGCTCAGTCGCGCTGGCATCGCCGCCCAGCGTCTTCTTCGCATCCTCCATGGCGGACTCGACCCCTTTCTTGTCGGCCTCGCTTACCTTGTCGCCGGCGTCCTTCAGCATCTTCTCCACGTTGTAGACCATGGAGTCCAGCTGATTGCGTGCCTCCACCTTATCGCGCTGCTCCTTGTCCTCGGCCGCGTGCGCCTCGGCGTCCTTCGCCATCCGCTCCACCTCTTCCTTGCTCAAACCGGAAGAGCTGGTGATGGTGATCTTCGCGTCCTTGTTCGTGGCCTTGTCCTTCGCCGTCACGTTCAGGATGCCGTTGGCGTCGATGTCGAACGTCACCTCGATCTGCGGCATGCCGCGCGGGGCCGGCGGAATCCCGCCCAGCTTGAACTTGCCCAGCGTGCGGTTCTGCGCCGCCATCGGACGCTCGCCCTGCATCACGTGCACCTCGACCTCGGTCTGGTTGTCCGCCGCCGTTGAAAACGTCTCCGTCTTCTTCGTCGGGATGGTCGTGTTGCGTGCGATCATGCTGGTGGCCACACCGCCCATCGTCTCAATCGACAGCGTCAACGGAGTCACATCCAGCAGCAGCAGGTCCTTCACATCGCCCGCCAGCACGCCCGCCTGCACCGCTGCGCCAATCGCCACCACCTCATCCGGGTTCACGCCCTTGTGCGGCTCCTTGCCAAACAGCTCCTTCACCAGCTGCTGGATCTTCGGCATTCTCGTCTGCCCGCCGACCAGCACCACCTCGTCGATCTTGCTCGCGTCCACGCCGGCGTCCTTCATCGCCTGCTTGCACGGGCCAATCGACTTCTGCAGCAGGTCATCGACCAGGCTCTCCAGCTTCGCGCGCGTCAGCTTGCGCACCAGGTGCTTCGGTCCGCTCGCATCCGCCGTGATAAACGGCAGGTTGATCTCCGTCTCCTGAGCCGTCGAAAGCTCGATCTTCGCTCGCTCCGCCGCGTCCTTCAGACGCTGCAGCGCCATCTCATTACCCTTGCTGGTCAGGTCGAGACCCGACTCCGTCTTGAACTCCGAGATCAGCCAATCCACAATCCGCTGGTCCAGATTGTCGCCGCCCAGGTGCGTATCGCCGTTGGTCGACTTCACCTCAATGACGCCTTCGCCCACTTCAAGAATCGAGATATCGAACGTTCCGCCGCCAAAGTCATACACGGCAATCGTCTCGTCCTTCTTCTTGTCCAGCCCATAGGCCAGCGCAGCCGCGGTCGGCTCATTCACGATGCGCTTGACATCAAGACCAGCAATCTTTCCCGCATCTTTCGTCGCCTGCCGCTGCGCGTCATTGAAGTACGCCGGCACCGTGATCACAGCCTCGGTCACCGCGCTGCCCAGGTAGTCCTCGGCCGCCTTCTTCAGCTTCTGCAGGATCATCGCCGACACTTCAGGCGCCGTGTACTCCTTGCCCTGCGCCACCACCGCAACGTTGTCGCCCTTGGCCACAACCTTGTACGGCACCATCTTCATCTCGTCGCCGACCTCATTCAGGCGCCGCCCCATAAACCGCTTGATTGAATAAACCGTGTTCTCCGGATTGGTGATCGCCTGCCGCTTCGCCACCTGCCCCACCAGCCGCTCACCGCTCTTGGTAAACGCCACGATCGACGGCGTCGTCCGCCCGCCCTCTTCATTCGGGATCACCTTCGGCTCGCCACCCTCCATCACCGCGACGCAGCTATTGGTCGTTCCCAGATCAATTCCAATAATCTTCCCCATATTGCCTCCGCAAATCCTTTGAAATCATTTACTAAACTCAGTCCTAAACCTTGGAAAATCTACTTCTAAACCCTTTGGATTCAGTGCGCATCCTCGCACCGTCTATCCTTTGACCTACCCAGTCTCACATATGAGTGACTTACTGTCAATCAATCTGATGTATTTGATGACCCCCGGGATGCTCTTTCTCGGCCCGCCATATCCCATCCCCACCCCTTAACGAATCAGCTATGCTGTCCTCACATGCAAAGGCTAAGCATCCTTGCTACAGCAATCTGGGGCATGGCAGGTTCCTGCGCTCTGGCGGTGGCGCTTCGCGGCCCGATCCAATATCCGATGCCGGCCTACTTCACAGACATCCGCCTATGGGCGTCGACAGGGCGCATCGAAGATACCTTTACCCCCCTGGCCTATCCGCTCTTTGCTGCTCCGGCTTACCGCTGCATGGGAACCACGGGCATCCTCATCCTGCAGGCGCTGCTCTATCTCGCCATCGTTCTGCTCTCCATTACCATCCTCACCCGCCTCGGACTTCCGCGCACCTGGGCCATGCTTGGTGCACTCCCAGTCATTCTTCATCCGGAGGTTCTTCTCTCCATCCCCAAGGTGTGGGACGTCGATCTCAGCGTCTTCCTTCTGCTGCTCGTTGTTCTCTTAATTCTCAACATCCAGGCCTCAGGGCCCGGACTCTGGAACAGCCTCATCCTCGGCACAGCTTTCGGCGCCGGACTTTTTTGCCGCCCGAACTTTGCCCTGCTGGCGCCGGTGGTCCTGATCGTCTATGGGAAGCAGCGCGCCTCGTTACGCTCCGCGCCTGCCTCACTGGGCGCGCTGGCGATCACCAGCGCGGTCGTCTTTGCGCTTCTCGGTATCCTCAGCCACGGGTCGCCCTTCATTCCGCGCAACGGCCCATATAATCTCTACGCCGGGACAAACCCCTACTCCGCGCACGCTCTTCTGGACAGCCTCAATGCGGAACCGTCCATCTTGCCCTCTGTGCTGGACGCCGATCCCGCACTCTTGCCTGCCCCGGCCACCAGCGAGGCCCTCTATGCGCCCTCGCTGGAGAGCTTCTACAAAACGCAATCTCTGCTCTTCATCAAGCGCCATCCGTTCCAGGAATTCGATCTCATCGCCATCAAGCTCTTCACCTTCTTCCGGCCGGACACAAAGGTCTATACCCTCCGGTCAACCCACGGCCTGCTCAAAGCAGTTCTGGCGCTGCCCGCGCCTCTCTTCCTCATCTTGCTTCTGCTCCCGCCCCGCCCTGCTCTTGACCACCGTGATCGGCTGCTTCTGGCCATCTACCTTTGCTATGTCGTTCCATTTCTGTTGACGAACTCCGACCCTCGCTTTCGAACTCCGCTCGATATACTCCTGCTGCTTCACATCGTCCGGATGATCTACCTTCGTACCGTGACAGCGGCGCGGGTGTCCGCAACGCCGAACCACGCGGCACAATTCGCGCTCAGCATTTGAACCGGCGCCGGCGCTTTCTCCCGTCCTCCACTACACGTCGCGCGCAGTCGGCGCCCGCTTCCCCCACGTCAGAAAATACCCCAGCAGCACCGCCGCCCCCGCCGCACTCACCACCGCCTCCGCACCGGACAGCCCCCGCGGCCCCCACTTGTCCCCACCCCAGCCGTCCACCCGCAACATATATAGGACCGGCACATTGCCCAGCGAGTTGATGATTGAATATCTCCCGCTGCCGCTCGCCCCTGACCTGCCCAGAAACTCCAGCAGCACCGCCGTGAAGTACGCATACCCCGCGCCGGTCGTGAACAGATACAGCGTCATCCCCAGGTAGTAAGTCGACGGCCGCATCGGTCCCAGCCATGTCACGCCGAGCGTCGCCGCATTCACCAGCCCAATCAGCAGATACACCACCGGCGCACGCGTCTTCGCCGGGATCAGCGCCGCCGCCAGCGCGCCCGCTCCCGTCAGCACCGCCCCGCCCAGGCCATTCATCCATGCCACGTGCGCGCCGTTCACTCCGTATGCCTTCGCCACGCCGGTAATCAGCCCCACCGCCGCCCCGCTGCACATCGGGAACAGCATGGTCAGCGTATACGGCACCGCCTCCCATCGCCAGAACGTCTCCACAAACTCGCGCCCCATCTGCCGCCGTCTTCGCGAGAAAGAATCCGCGCTCACCGCCTCCTGCCTCGGCGCGGCAAAAGCCGCCAGCGCCGGCAGCGCAATCATCGCTCCCGCCGCGAGCCCCAGCATTCCGCGCCGGCCGCTGTCGCTCAGCGGGATCAGTGCCAGCGCAGCCAGCGCGCCGAAGGCCAGCCCGCCGGCCTGATAAAAACTCCCCGCTGTGCGTCGCGCCTTCTCACTTCCGATCGTCCCCAGCATCCCGCCGCAGCTCGAGACCACCATCTGGCTCGCGCACGCCGCGGCAAACATCAGCGTCAGGGCCGTCCGCGACCGCAGGTCCGCACGCGCCAGAGCAAACCCCATCAACACACCCGCGCTCACTCCGCCGATCAGCAGCCATGTCCTGCGCCGCACCAGGAAATCCGTCAGCGGACTCCACAGGAAATAGATCATCGTCGGCAGCGCCATCAAAAAAATCAGCCGCGACTGCTCGCCTGAGCTCGCTCCCCGCTGGCTTAGCATGTACGCCAGCACGCCGCCCTGGATCACCCCATTCGCCGTCGCCGCCGACGGCGCGATCAGAAACGAGTAGAGCCACGGCCGCTCGCTCCCGGACTCCGCGCCCGGCGCATGCCCGCCACCAGCCGCCTCCGCGCCCACCGCCTCGATCTCATTCATCCAGCGAATCTACCACGCAAAACCGCACGCAGATTTCTGTCCGCTCATCGCGCGTCCACGCCTGTGGATTGCATCCAACACCCGTCCCGTAACCTCTATATCCTGTAACCTCGCTTTACTGCTGTTCGGTCTACGCCCCGCCGTTTTCCTCAACTGCGCAAGGAGCGCCCGCACCAAGCATGGCCGCCACCGCCACAGCGCCGCCCGATCAGTCCGCGCAGGCCGCTCAGGGAGTCAATCCCTGGCTCATCGCGGCCTCGGTCATGCTCGCCACCTTCATGGAGGTGCTCGACACCGCCATCGCCTCGGTCGCGCTGCCCTACATCGCCGGCTCGCTCTCCGCTTCCACCGACGAGGCCACCTGGGTCCTCACCAGCTACCTCGTCTCCAACGCAATCGTCCTGCCGGCTTCCAACTGGCTCTCGCTCAAGTTCGGCCGCAAACGCTTCCTCATGTCCTGCGTGGCCATCTTCACCGTCGCCAGCTTCGCCTGCGGGGCCGCGCCCACCCTCGGCTTCATCCTGTTCGCGCGTATCATCCAGGGCGCCGGCGGAGGCGCACTGCAGCCGCTCTCCCAGGCCATCCTGCTTGAGTCCTTCCCACCCGCCAAGCGCGGCGCCGCCATGGCCGTCTTTGCCTTCGGAGTTGTCGTCGCACCCGTCCTCGGCCCCACCCTCGGCGGCTGGCTCACCGACACCTACTCCTGGCGCTACGCCTTCTACATCAACATCCCCATCGGCCTGCTCGCGCTGTTCATGATCAACCGCTTCATCCACGACCCGCCCTACATCAGGAACGCGAAGGTCGCTCCCTTCGACAACATCGGCTTCGGTACCCTCGTCGTCTGGACCGGCCTGCTCCAGGTCGTCCTCGACAAGGGCCAGGAAGACGACTGGTTCGGCGCCACATGGATTCGCTGGGCCGTCTTCTTCCTCGTCATCAGCTTCGTCTGGTTCTGCTACCACTCATGGACCAAGAAAGACCCCTTGGTCGCGCTCAAGGTCTTCAAGGACCGCAACTTCCTCATCGGTTCCATCCTTATCTTCATGTTCGGCATCGGCATCTACTCCACCGTCACCGTTCTCCCGCTCTTCTATCAGGAGCTGCTTGGCTACACCGCCTTCACCGCCGGCCTCGTGGTCGCGCCGCGCGGCATCGGCGCCATCTGCGGCATGCCCATCATCGGCTACCTCTCCAACAAGGTCGATCCCCGCTACCTGCTCACCTTCGGCTTCTTCACCTTCGGCCTCACCACGCTCTACTTCGGCTCCATCACCCTCGACGTCTCCCCCACCACCCTGCTGCTGCCCATCCTCATCACCGGCTTCGGCCTCTCCTTCGTCTTCGTCCCCATCTCCACCGCCGCCTACGGCACGCTCGACAACCGCCAGATCGGCAACGCCTCCGGCATCTTCAACCTCATGCGCAACGTCGGCGGCTCTATCGGCATCTCGCTGGCGCAGACCCTGCTCACCCGCCGCACCCGCGTCCACCAGAACGAGATCCTCAACTCAGTCCCCCAGACCGGCGCCCAGTTCCAGAACTCGATCGCAGCCGCGCAGCGCGCCTACACCAATATCTTCGGCCCGTCGAACGCCGCCGCGCCCGCCGCCGCTACTCTCTATCAACAGCTCGGCCGCCAGGCCGCCCTCTGGTCCTTCGTCGACGTCTTCCGCTGGCTCTCGCTCCTCTGCTTCGTCTGCGTCTCCATCGTGTGGACCTTCCGCAAGGTCAAGCCCGGCAAGCCCCCCGCCGGCGCCCACTGAAATGACAAAAAATCTCCGCGTGAATTTCCTCAAATATTCAACTCTATGGTTGAATATGGTCTTGCACGCAAATCACCGCTGAAAGGACCCTCCACAAATGTCAAATCCTTTTGTCCACCTCGAGCTCTCCACCCCCGACACCGCCAAGGCCAAGGAGTTCTACGGCAAGCTCTTCGGCTGGGAGTTCACCGACGTAGACATGGGCTCGATGATCTACTCCACCTTCAGGCCCTCGTCCGGCCCCGGCGGCGGCATCTTCTCCATGCCCGGCATGCCCACCTTCTGGCTCGCCTACGTCGGCGTCGATGACATCAACGCCGCCACCGAGAAGGCCAAATCCCTCGGCGCCACCATCCACAAAGGCCCCGATGAGATCCCCACCATCGGCTGGATGACCATCCTCGCTGACCCCACCGGAGCCACCATCGCCCTCTTCCAGCCCAAACCCGGCGCGCAGATGTAAGCAATTCTTTTCATGGGTGCCCCATTCATGGAACGGCCCAGCCGCGACAGGAGTGGGGCATTCCCTCCCTTAAACGCCGAGCTCAAAATCGGGCGAGAGATTCGCGCCTCAAGGCTGCATGGGCGTTGCACCGCTACCCGGTGCCGCACCCGTCCCACCTGAACCAGTTCCACCTGCGCCAGTCGTGTTGGCCCCAGCTCCCGGAGCAGTTCCCGTCTGCGGTGCGCCACCCAGTCCCGCGGGATTTCCCCCCGCGCCCGCCGACCCCACGCCCTGGTTCAACTGTCCCGCCTGCCGCAGCCGCTCCACGCGTGGGTCATACAGGAACTCCCACGTCTCATAGCTCGTCTGCCCATTCACCGCGATGATCGACCCGCCGCTCGCGCTCGACCCCACCCCCATGATCGGCCCCAGATTGGAACCTGGCCCGCTCGATTCCGTACCACTCAAGCCTTGCCCGCCCGAACCCGTCCCCGACGACGAATTGCTTCCCGCCCCCGTCCCCTGCGTTCCCGCTCCCTGGATACCGGCTCCCGGCGTGGCAGCGCTGCCCAGCCCGCCGGCCTGCGTCCCCGGTGCCGTCGCAGTGCTCCCGCCGCTGCCAAATCCCATCGTCGCCGTATTCCCACTTGTGCCGCTGCCGGAACCGATCGCCGCACCGGCACCACCTGCACCCCCCGCGCCAATTCCATTCGTCCCGGCTCCATTCGCGGATGTACCGCCGGCACCCACTGCACCCGCACCCGGCAGCCCGCCCAGCGGCTCGCCAAAGAAGCCCGTCGGCGTAGTCTTGTTCTGTCCAACGATGATCAGCCGGTAGTCCGCCTTGCCCGTCAGCGGATCGACATACCTCTGGCGCAGGAAACGGATGTTGTTCGTATTCTCCAGCTGCTCCACCGACCCCGGATACCGCCCGAACTTCAGGTAGTACTCCCGGATCGCGCGCACATACTGGTTCGCGCGACGCACCGACTCGTCTTCACGCTCGCGCCTCAGCGCAAACGACACCTTCACCGCCACCACGCTCATCGCAATCATTACCAGCGCAATCGCTACAATCGCGCCCAGCAGCAGGTAGCCCTCTTCGCCCGCGCGCTCGGGCCCCTTGGACCTCGGACTTTGGAGCTTGAACCTCATCACTAGTTCGCCACCAGCGGCAGGGTCTGCCTGCTGTTCGTCAACAGGTCCTCCACCTCAAGCGACCTCGCGTCCACCGTAAGGATCCGGTATCGCCGCAGCACAACATCGCCCGCCTGCGCCGTGTACACCGTGTCCTGGTGCAGCAGGATTGCCAGCCGCCTGCCCGTCGCGTCGGTCTCCGTGCCAAAGAACGTCAGGTCGATCGGCGGCGGCGGCGGCGGCCCCGTCCGCACCGGCTGCGGAGGCGGCATCGACACCGGCCGCGCCGGCGCAATCGGCTTCGGGATCGCGATCGGCGGAGCCGAGTTCGGCGAAAAGATATTGCGCCCCACTCCCGAATACTCCACCCGCTCGCTCACCAGCATCGCGTCCATGTGCAAGGCCGGGTCCAGCGCAGCGGAACTGCCGCCTGCGGTGCGCGCCGCATTGCCCGTCGCGCCAGTCCGCGCAGCGACTGCTGTGGTCATATCTGTTGCAGAGGATGCCGGCACGCCCGTACTCGCCCCCGGAGCAGCGATGGGCGGTACGCTCGCCGCGGGATTCGGCGTCCCGCCCGCGAACAGCTCGTAATACAGAATTCCAGCGGCAGCCAGCAGAAACACCGCCACGGCAATTGCCTTGTTCCGCGTATCGGCGCTCATTCCGGAGAGCACACTCATTGCGGCCCTCCTGCCGGAGTCGCAGCGCCGCCCGCACCCGCTCCGCTGCGCAGATAGGTCGTCAGCCCCAGCCGCAGATTCACCAGCCCGGTCTGCTGGCCCGTCAGCGTAACACCGTCAATCACGAAGAACGTCCGGTCCCGCTCCAGCGCATTGATGAACTGCATCAGCGGGCGATAGTCGCCGCTCAGGCTCGCGTCGATCTTCTCCTCCGTCAGCTCATTCTCAGTGCCGGCCAGCACCATCGCCGGAGTATAGGTCGCGCGCGACATCCGCACGTTGTTCCGCTTCGCCAGCTCGCCCAGCTCCGCCACCACCTGCGACTGCACCGGCGGCAACCGCTCACGATAGAACCGGTCCGCCTCCGCCGTCGACCTCGCCACCTTGGCGTCCACGCCGCGCAGCGGCTCGGCCGCCGCATCCGCCGCCTTGCGCTCGATCCTCTGCTGCGCAATCGCCTCAGCCGAGTGCGTGCCTGCGTCGTGCCACAGCATCCCCAGACGCGCCGCCAGATAGATATTTACCGCCAGCAGCAGCGCGACGCCCGCCCAGTGCAGATGCAACCGGCTCAGCCCGCGCTGCTCGCCCGCGTCCTTCGTGGCCGCGCCGTTCGGTCTCAACAAAGTCGCCGTCGTACTCATCGCGCGCCTCCGGCCGTAAGCTTCCCCGCAGTCGGCGGCGCGGCCTTGTCCGCCACGCCCATCGCCCCGTCTGCTGCCGGCAGCGGGTTGTATCCGCTCGAGATGTCGAACTGCACACCGCCCGCTACGCCCATCGACCCCACAGCCAATGTGCGCCCGTTCTCCTGCATCTGCGCGGTCTCGGTCGCCAGCCGCGGCGCAAGAAACCGCCGGCTGTGCTCCAGGTTGCGCATCAGGTCGACCTCCAGGTCGCGCGGCCCGTTCACCCGCAGACGGATGGTCACTTCGCCATCCGCCGCAACCGACGGCGCAATGCTCGTTACCTGCACACCCGCCGGCAGCACCTGCTCCAGGTCCATCATCACCGAGGTCCAGCTGAACGCCTTCTCCGCAAACACCGTATTCAAAAACTGCGCCCGCTCCAGCACCGCGAGGTTCTGCGGCAGCCGCATCCGCGCCTCGTTCTGCGCCCGCTCCTGCTGGAAGGCCTGGGTCTGTTGCACCAGCGCATCCATCTGCTCCTGTGCTGCGCGCTCTTTCCTGCCCGCCACGTAGAGCCACGCGCCCAGGCCCACCGCTGCCAGCGCCAGCAGCGCCATCACCAGCCGCAGCCGCGCGTACAGCGGCTTCAGCTCCACAAACGGACGCGTCGCGAGATTGATCGTGATCCGCATCAGCTCCTCAGCGCTCCCCGCACTCCGGCCAACCAGCCCTCTGGCACTGCGCCACTTGCGCCAACGCTCGCCATCTCTTCCACGCGCAGCGCCGCCGACGTTATCGTCGGCGCGTCGCCCAGCATCTTCGCCAGCGCATCCGCTCCCAGCGTTCCCGCGGCGAGGATCCTCTGCGGCGCCATCTCCAGCGTGTCCTCAAAATACGCCGCCGCCACGCTCACCGCCTGCGCAATCTCCTCCGCCGACGCATGAGCGGTCCGTACAGCCGCAGCGCTCACCACGCCTGCCGCCAAAGAACTCTGCGTAGCCATGCCGCTGGCCAGCGCCGATCCCATTCGGCTCACCGGCGCGGCATCGGGCGCGCGCGGCAGCACCGGTGTCCGCGCCTCCATCGCCGCAAGCCGCGCCGCAATCGCCGCAATGGTCGTCTCCTGAGAAGTCTCGCTGGCCGGCGTCAGGCCGGGCGATGCAACTCGCGCCGCGGCCTCTCCCGCACTCGCATTCGGCATCGCAGCGTTCGTATTCGGCATCACTGCGGTCGCCACACCACCGCCGCTCAGATCTCCCGTGGTCAAATCAATCGTCCGATGCAGCAGCAACACGCCGTCCTTCACAATCGCGGTCGTCACCGCCTCGCGCCCCGCATTCACCACGAGCGACGGAGCAGCATCCTCATCCAGCCCGGCCAGAGCCGCCAGCGTGCTCGGCAATACCGCGCCCGGCTCATACCCGGCGTCCCGCACGATGCTCTCGTATTCATTTAAGGACTCGCGCGGCATCGCTACCGCCAGCACCTGCGTCCCGCCTCTGGTCTGCGCCATTACCTGATAGCTCACCGCCGCATCGTCCGCATCGAACGGCAGCAGCTTCTTCAGCCGGAAGCGCACTACCGGCAGCGCCTCGGACGCCTTCCCCGGCAGCTCGTCAAAATCCACCAGCAGCACCCGCGCAGCCGTATCCGGCACCACCAGCGTCACCTCGCGCACCCGCCCGCTCACCGCATCCAGCGCCCTGCGCATCGCGGCAACTCTCTCCGCACGCGACGCCACTCTCCCATTCATCGCGCCGTCGGCAAACACCACGCGCTCCACCGCGCTCAGCGCAGCCGCCGAGTCCTCAGCCCGCGCCGCAACTACGCCCTCAGCGCGCATCTCGCACGCCAGCCGCGGTCGCGTCCCCATCGTCTTCGGAAGAAATCCCATCCTCCCGCCTTACGCGGCGACCTCGATCCCCAGGACCTTCACCGAAGGAGGCGGAATCGGCAATCCCTGCTCCTTCATGTCCTCGATCCACATCTCGAGTCCGCTCCGCGCATTCTGCTGGGCCTCCGTCAGCGTGCTGCCGTTCACCAGGATGATCGGCAGGTCGGGAAAATAACCGCCCCAGGTCCCGTCTTCAGCCTGCTCAAAGATCGCCGTATAGTTCGTCATCATAGCTTCTCGTGCGTCGCACGGCCTCGAACCTCGAACCTAGCCGCCCGAACCTGAGTTTACCTGCCCGTCTCGATGAACGTGACCTTATTGATCTCCTTCAGCGTCGTGATCCCCGCCCGCACGCGCTCCAGCGCCGAATCCCTCAGGAACCCCATGCCCTTCTCGCGCGCCTTCTTGCGGATCTCGCTGCCCGGCTTCTTGGCCAGCAGCATCTCGCGAATCTCGTCGTCCAGCTCCAGCAGTTCATGGATCGCCGACCGCCCGCGATATCCCGTCCCCGCGCACTCAATGCATCCCACGCCCTCGCGAAACGCAAACCCGCGCCACTCCGCCGGATCGAGGCCGCTCAACACCAGCTCTTCGTCCGTGTAGTGCACCTCGCGCACGCAGAAGTCGCACACCATGCGCACCAGCCGCTGCGCCAGAATGCAGTTCAGCGCGCTCACAAAGTTGTACGGCTCCACGCCCATGTTCAGGAAGCGCCCAAGCACATCCACCACGTTGTTCGCATGCACCGTCGTAAACACCAGGTGGCCCGTCAGCGCCGAGTTGATCGCGATCTGCGCCGTCTCCGCATCGCGAATTTCGCCCACCAGAATCTTGTCCGGATCATGCCGCAGGATCGACCGCAGCCCGCGCGCAAACGTCAGCCCCTTCTTCTCATTCACCGGAATCTGCGTAATCCCCCGGATCTGGTACTCCACCGGGTCCTCGATGGTGATGATCTTGTCCTCTTCGCTCTTGATCTCGTTCAGCGCGGCATACAGCGTCGTCGTCTTGCCGGAGCCGGTCGGCCCCGTCACCAGCACCATCCCGTACGGCTCCTTGATGTACCGCCGGAACCGCGCCAGGTCATTCGCCGCGAAGCCCACCACATCCAGGCTCAGCTTCTTGAACTTCTCCGACATCGATTCTTTATCGAGCACGCGCAGCACAGCATTCTCGCCATGCACCGTCGGCATAATGCTCACGCGGAAGTCGATCAGCCTTCCTTTGTAGCGCACGCGGAAGCGCCCATCCTGCGGCACCCTCCGCTCGGCGATGTCCAGCTCGCTCATTACCTTGATGCGCGACAGAATCGTCTGATGGTGCTCGCGCGCAATCGGCGCCATCGCCTGTTGCAGCACGCCGTCGATGCGGTACTTCACCAGCAGCGAGTCGTCGTAGGTCTCCAGATGAATGTCGCTCGCCCGCCGCTCCAGCGCCGTGAAGATCGTCGTGTCCACCAGGCGGATGATCGGCGAGATGTCCTCATCGCCCGTCAGCTTCTGGATCGACAAATTCTCGTCCGCGTTCTCCTCGCTCGACAACACATCGAACGCCAGGCCCTCGCTCGCCTCGTCCAGCACCCGCTGGCTCTGCTCGGTCTTCTTCAGCAGGTCGGTGATCTGGCTCAGCGTGGCGACCCGCGTCACCAGCCGCTGCCCCAGCAGCCCGGCGATCTCGTCCAGCACCATCAGCTTCGATGGGTCCGCGACCGCAATCGCCAGCCGCCCCTCCAGCTGCTCCAGCGGCACGAAGTTGTACCGGAACATCATGTCCACCGGCACGCTCTTGAAGAGGTCGTGCGAGATGTTGAAGTTTTTCAGGTCCACGAACTCCGCGTGATAGCGCCGCGCCAGCGCCTGCGCCCGCTCCACCTCGTTCATGTTCATCTCTGCCGCGCTCAGCGGCACTGCAACCGGCGTAGCCATATGTCCTTAAGACTCCCCCGAGCACCCGTCCGTCACCGGCCCGAACCGCAGGGCCGTGCCCATCCATCTCGCCCAGTCTCTTCGCAGTCCGCGCATAAGATGAATCCCTCGAACAGTGTAAGCCCGGCTCCAGCGTCCCTGCCGCTCCGCCACCAGACGCCAACCGCATCTGTTCCCGAAAAGTCTGCTCCACGCCAGTTACCGATCAGTAATAGCCATGAAGTTACACGCCCTCCGAACAGCGCTCCGCGGGAAATATTCTGCATCCGCCCGCAACATGCCGCATCCCGCTGTGTTTGCTTGCCCAGTAGCAAGACGCCACACCACAGAAGCCGTACCGCAAGCGCACTCGAATCCAACTTTTTGGGAGAACCAGTCATGCGAACCACAAACCTTGCCCTCATCGCCGCACTCATCCTTACTGCGGGAGCTGCGCACGCACAAACCGTCTCCGCCACCACCGCACCGACCACCACCACACCAACCACCTCCACCGACGTCACCGGCAAGACCATCGCCGATCGCAAAGAGAACCAGCAGGACCGCATCGCCCAAGGCGTAAAGAGCGGTGAACTCACCGCCGGCGAGACCTCCACGATCGAGACCCAGGAGGCCGGCATCAATCACGAAGAGGCCGGTATGCGCGCCCAGGACAACGGCAAGCTCACCGCGCAGGACAAGACCACCCTCAACTCGCAGCTCAACGTCGAGTCCAAGGACATCTACGCCGACAAGCACAACAGCTCAACCCAGCCGCCCGCCAAGGGCGAGGTCAACGACCGCCTGGAGAACCAGCAGGACCGCATCGCCGCCGGCATCAACAGCGACAAGCTGACTGACACCCAGACCGCACACCTGGAGACCCAGGAGGCCGGCGTCCATACGGAAGAGGTCGGCATGCGCGCTCAGGACAATGGCAAGCTCACCACGCAGGACAAGAAGACCCTGAACAAGCAGCTCAATCAGGAGTCCCGCCGCATCAACCGCGACGAGCGCCATACCACCAAGGCACACAAGTAAATCTCATCCCACTCGAAGCCCCCGGTAACCACTGGGGGCTTCTGTGTGTAGTCATGCAGTTCTGCCTGTAGTCCTGCACTTTTTTAGGAGCTAATGACGCCCATGACCTCACGAAACACCTGCGCCTGGCGCCTCTCTGCCGCATCTCTCACCCTCGCCATCATGGCCTCCATCCCGGTCCACGGAACGGCGCAGGCCGTCGCTACGGCAGGCTATTCCCCTGCGGTGACGGACCTCCATGTCTCTCCCGTCATGGGCCCAAACTTCTCCATCGACTACACCGCCCAGCACAACTCCGCCACCGGCTGGTCGAACGTCATCACGCCCGATCTCTCCTGGCGCTTTAACCGCCACCTCTCCGTCAACGCCTCTGTTCCCTGGTACGCCTCGGTCAACGCCTTCATCCCCACCAGGGTCGGCGCCACCGTCACCTATCCATTGGATTCGGCAAGGCATCTCCTCGGCGATACCAATCTCGCCGGACATCTCGAGGCCGCCCACAGTGACCTCACCTACCTCCTCTCCTCCACCGTCGGCTTCGCCACCGGCAACGCCCGCTACGGCCTCAGCGCCAACACCACCACCTACAACTTCACCAACCACTTCGACTACTCCCTCGGTCCCTTCACCCCCGATATCGAGTTCGGCTTCGGCAACTCCTCTTCGCTCGCCAACCAGACCGTCCGCAGAATCTACACCGCTGTCGGTCCATTGGCCAACTTCCAGGCCGGATCTTCTATAGACCTTCCCTTCAACCTCAGCCTCGACCTCGAGGCCTATGAAGAACTCCCCGTCGGCAATCAGAACGTCTACGGCACCGTCACCCGCAAGAACAAAAAAGGCAAGACCGTCACCAAACAGGTGCTCGAAGGCACCGGCGTCGCCGAGGACAACGGCTTCACCAGCGAGCTGGATATCCCCCTCGGCCGCTTCTTCGTCCTCAACGGCTCCTACGACCGCAGCCTCATCCAGGGCCTCGACACCGCCGGCATCGGCATCACCTGGACCGCACGCGCGCCCAAGATTCCCAAACTCGATTGAGGTGTCTCAACTGGGTGCCCCACGCACGCGAAGCCTGGGTCGCTTGAATCGAAGACCGGGCCTCACCCAAGCTCAGCTCGGTGGCGGGATAGAAGATTGGCGGAGGAATCAGTGCTGCACCCGCCCATGCATCCCCGCCTCAAAGCTTCGCCGGTCCAGCCGCGGCAGCCCCCGCGCTACGCTGTGCGGAACCAGCTCACAGTGCTTCGCAGCCACAAGCGCTTCGGCCACAAACCACACATCGTCCTCCGCCGCCATCCAGCCGCGCTTGTCCAGTCGCCGCAAATCCACCGGCCGCGAATACGCCCGCAGTGTCCGCTCTCCGCGCAGGTTGTAGTAGCTCTCAAAGTAGCTCAACGCCAGCTCGCGCAGCGTGCGATACACCGGCGCGCGAAACCGCAGCCCCGCGTAGTTCGACTTTGCAATTCCGCCCCACAAGCCGCGCTCGCGATACAGCGCAATCACATGATCGTCGTCCCGCACCGCCTCCAGGTCCATCAGCAGCGGCTTATGCCCCTGAAGCCGCAACGCTGCCGCGGCCAGCAACGCGCCCTCCAGGCAATGCCCCTTGCGCTCCCGCAGCACCCGCCGCGGAGACCCCGCCGTATCCGCATACTGATACTCAAGCTCGTCGATAAACCGCTGGATCTTCGCCGGGGTCTTCAGCGCCTTCAGCGTCCGCAGCTCCTTCGGCGAAAGTCCCCAGTTCGGCTCCTCGGCCGTCCCTCCCTCACCCCTCATCCTCATTCCACCCCTCAAGACTCTCCCTCCAAACCTGTCAAGCCCCTTCCCCTATCATTTCCAACCTAACTCATTCAAATCACAAGTGAAATCGCAATGCGAAAGTTGGCATAACAGTTATGCTCGATCCGCTAAAATGTATGTAAGTAGAAGATGAATCGTCAAAGCCCGGCACTCGTGCCGGGTTTTTCCTTTAATCTTTATTTTCCAATAGCATAGCGGCCCGACCCGATGATCTATCTCCGTAACCACCTTTATTTTCAGATACCGCCTGTAACTGCCTTATTTTTCAAATATCAAGGATTTTTTATAGGGGGGTGGGGGGTATACATACCCGGCAAAAAGGGCGTCCCCGCAGGGACGCCCTCCAAAAAACCCGAATTTACCGTCGCCTACCTTACACAGAAAAGACTAGACAGAGAAGGACGATCCGCAACCGCAGGTGCTCTTCACTGCGGCGTTCTCGAACTTGAAGCCCGCCGCCTCCAGCGTCTCCACATAGTCCACCGTGCAGTCCTTCAGGTACACCGCGCTGGTCGCATCCAGAAACACCTTCAGGTCGCCAAAGTGGTAGACCTTGTCCATCATCCCGGCCTGGTTCTCAAAGCTCATCGAGTACTGGAAGCCCGAGCAGCCGCCGCCCACCACGCCGATCCGCAGCCCCGCCGGCACTGGGTCCTGCGTCGCCATGATCTCCTTCACCTTCGCCACCGCGGACGGCGTCAGGTTCACCGGCTGCGACTTCGCGGCCGGGGGAACTCCGGTGACAACTTCAGGGGTAACAGCAGCAGTAGACATGGATGGATCTCCTTGGAAACTTCCTTCTTACGAGTATATGCGACCGAATCGGTCGCCGCAATCATTGGATGGCTGGCGGGTGCCCTCGGATGCACTTCCGCCTATCGTCTTTATGCATCATCCATCCGGCTTCAATGCGTCATGGCGGCCCGCATCAGCAGAAAGGCGACGCCCAGGGCGATGAGCACAAACAATAGCATCGCCAGAATGACCCGTCCGGCGAGCTTTTCCTGGCTGGGCAAGGGCCGCGTGATCCCGAAGGTGTTCACGAAAGCGTCGACCAGGAGGCGCAGTGGATTCATCAGTGCCCCCAGTCTACGCCCGTGCGCCCGGACGCCGGGATAGAGAGCTCAGTTCGCAGCCGCTCTGCGTTACCACAGCGCGCATCAGCCGTTACCACAGATGTGCCCCCGAGTGCCTGATTTCCTGTTCCGCGGCCCTCAGGGCGGCGTATGATTCATCGCGTCGGAACATTTTTCACCCACGTTCGCTCGAGGCCGCAACCGGCTTCGGCGCCGCCGGAGGGTCCGGCAGGAGGTCTCCCCAAATGACCAGTCTGATGAACGCCACCCCCGTCCTGATCGTCGTCTGGGCCGTCGTCACCGGTATCTTCCTCGCCCTGCTCGCTTACAACGGAACCATCACCCGCTACGAGGACAATCAGGTCTTCCTCTCGGGCACCAGCGCCGTGGAAGAAGGACGCCAGTCGATCATCGTCCAGCGCGTGCACCGTACACAGCCATTTATCCGCGCAACCGGCGTGCTCTCCGCGCTGATGACGATTGCGATTGTCGGCATCTACACCTGGGACGCCTGGCAGCGCATCCACTCGTAGTCAGCGTTCCAAATCGCATTTGAAAATTCAAAGGCCAGCCTCTCAAGAAGCTGGCCCTTTTGCTTGTCTGAACCGAAGCTCTAGACGTTATAGGTCGTCGAGGAGACGCGGCCGCCCCGCCCGGTCCAGTTGGTATGGAAGAACTCGCCGCGCGACTTGTCCACTCGCTCATAGGTATGCGCGCCGAAGAAGTCACGCTGCGCCTGCAGTAGGTTCGCCGGCAGACGAGCCGTTCTGTATCCGTCGAAGAAGGCCAGCGCGGTAGAGAATGCCGGCGTCGGCACGCCCACCTGGACCGCGTGCGCCACAGCCTTACGCCAGCTTGCCTGGTAGCGGTTCAGGGCGCCCGAGAAGAAGTCGTCCAGCAGCAGGTTGGCGAGGTCCGGATTCTTGTCGAACGCCACCTTGATGTTGCCCAGAAAGGCGCTGCGGATGATGCAGCCGCCGCGCCACATCAGCGCGATGCCGCCCATGTTCAGGTGCCAGCCCTGGTCTTTCTCGGCCGCGCGAAGCAGCATGTAGCCCTGCGCGTAGCTGATCATCTTGGAGCAGTAAAGTGCTCGCCGCACATCCTCGATGAACTGCTTCTTGTCCTCGATCTTCGCTGCCGGCTCTGGCGCGGCCAGCACCTTCGACGCCGCCACGCGCTCGTCCTTCAGCGCCGAAAGGCAGCGCGCGAAGACGCTTTCGCCGATCAGCGTGAGCGGCATGCCGAGGTCGAGCGCGGAGATCGCCGTCCACTTGCCGGTGCCCTTCTGCCCGGCGGCGTCGAGAATCTTGTCCACCATCGGCTGGCCGTCCTCGTCCTTCTTGGCGAAGATCTCCGCGGTGATCTCGATGAGGTAGCTGTCCAGCTCGCCCTTGTTCCACTCGGCGAAGACTCCGGCCAGTTCGTCGGCGCTGAGGCCGAGGCCGTCCTTCAACAGCTGATAGGCCTCGCCGATCAGCTGCATGTCGCCGTACTCAATGCCATTGTGCACCATCTTCACGTAGTGGCCGGCGCCGTCCTCACCCACCCAGTCGCAGCACGGCGTTCCGTCTTCGACCTTGGCGGCAATGGCCTGGAAGATGGGCTTGACATGTTCCCATGCCGCCTTGTTCCCTCCGGGCATGATGGACGGGCCGAAGCGCGCGCCCTCTTCGCCGCCGGAGACGCCGGTGCCGATGAAGAGGATGCCCTTGGCGGCCAAATCCTTGGTGCGGCGGTTGGAGTCGGTGTACAGAGAGTTGCCGCCATCGATCACGATGTCACCCGGTTCGAGGTACGGCAGCACGTGCTCGATCGTTTGATCGACGACGTCGCCAGCCTTGACCATCAGCATCACGCGTCGCGGTCGCTTCAGCAGCTTGCACAGCTCTTCAGCAGAGTGCGCGCCGACCACCTGCGTGCCTTTGGCCTCGTTGTTGATAAAGTCATCGACCTTGGAGACGGTGCGGTTGAAGACCGCAACCGTGAAGCCGTGGTCGTTCATATTCAGCACAAGGTTCTGGCCCATGACTGCCAGGCCGATCAATCCGATGTCGCAGCTTGCGTCCGGCATTCCGAATCTCCCAATCGTTCTGCCCGCGCAAGCTTCCTACGCCCACACGCAGCACAATCCCTGTTTTCATTGGTCCAACCACAGTATTTCATCGATTGCGGCGAAGCATCTGTCCCGTGGATTTTGCCGTCTCCCCATCTCCTTGCAATTCACCGGAGACTCTAGAACAATCCGGTTGGGCTTCCATTTACAGTCTGGGTCGCGGAGAAGAGATATGCCGGTAACCGGGGCAGAACCAGGCAAAGGACGCTCCTTCAGCGTCAACCGCGAGCAAGGCAAGGCGCCGGGGATCGTGATCTTTCGCTTCCGCGGCCCGTTTACGGCGCGTGAGGTGTACGGCCACCTTACTCCGCTCGCGCTGGAAAACCTGCTCCACCTTCCATCCACACCGGATGAAAAGCCTCCGCAACTGAACATCCTCGATCTGACCGAAGTCCCATACATGGACTCCGCTGGTATTGGTCTGATCCTCACCTACTACGGCCACTGCAAGAAAAGAAACGTCAAGTTATGCGCCGCTGGAGTGACGCCGCGCGTTCTTCAATTGTTCCAGCTGACTAAGGTAGACTCCGTCATCCCTCTCGCCCCCACGGTGGAAGAGATCGACCTTGACTGAGCCTTCTGCCCGCAGATAGATCGCACAGATGACTCGTTGAAGCGGCCTTTTCTCAGGGGTTGAATACCAGCGATACGTTTGTTCTAATGTTCATTCTCCTCACATTTTGCTTCGTTGGAATAGTTCGAGACGCACGCTGATCGGGTCCCCGGGGAACTTCTTTTCAAAGGAGGAAACACCATGTCCGGAATTGCGACAAGATCTGCAGCCCCGAAACAACAGAGGAATACGCGAACCTTCGTGGAGCGTATCTCCGCCTTGGTCGTCGTTGCGGCAAGTGCGGCAGTGGTCGCAGTGCCCCTCGCCGGCGCGGTTAACACGCAGGACAAGTATTCGCTGAAGTCGCCGAGCGGAATTCCATTCTCCGACTTCCGGGGATACGAGGACTGGGCCGTCGTCTCTTCCGCCCGGACCGATCAGGTGCTGAAGGTGATCGTCGGAAGTCCCGCCATGATCCGGGCATACAAAGCCGGCACTCCCGGCAACGGCCAGCCTTTTCCAGAGGGCTCCCGGATCGTGAAGATCCAGTGGAAGCCGAAGAAGAGCACGGAGGCGCCTTTCGTTGTGGATGTGCCCGACGTGCTTGCGCAGGTCTTCGTCATGGAAAAAGACAGCAGGAGATTTCCCAAGAACGGCGGCGGCTGGGGATATGCGGTGTTCAACTACGATGCCGCGTCCAAGACCTTCTCGCCGGATGCCAAGAGCCTTTCGGACTGCGGAAACGCCTGCCACACCGCCGTAAAGGCGAAGGACTACATCTTCCACCCGTACCAGACGCGTTGACCCGCGCCAGTGTGTCCACGTTCACGCTCCACTGCCTTGCATAGCGAACGCGCAACCCAGGGTGAATTCTGCCGTTAGCGCACATTGACACTGAAAAGATAGAAAGAAGGTTGGTAGCGATATCGGGGCTCGAACCCGAACTCTTCGCCTTGAGAGGGCGACGTGTTAACCAGTTACACCATATCGCCATCAGGATGGCCACGGGCGCAGTTCACGCCTCGCATTGCAGGAGGGTGTGCTCTCCAGTGCTGGCTTCCAGTATAGCCGAAAACTCGAACTCGGCTCGCGCAAAGTTGAGACGCCGGCAGATCTAGAGGCCCAGCTTCTTGACCTCGTCGTTGTAATACTTGCGATACAGAATGTCCCACTCCTGCGAGCCTTCAAGGATGATCTTGCGCTGCGAGGCGATCTTCTGCCGCGCCGATGCGTCCAGCTTCAGCTCTTCGGTCAGCAGCCGTTCCAATGCCTTGCGCGCCTCCTGCCGGATGGTGTTGCGGTCCTCGAGGAAGTCGCACTCGGGAATTTCGGCCAGCGTGTCGGCGATCGTGTGCGCCAGTTTGTTCACCTTGTCGCGCGAGATCCTCACAGCACCGCCTTGTACTGGTTCACCAGCTTCTGCTTCACCTTCTTGAACATCTCCGGGTAGCTCGCTCCGCTCTTGTGCATATCCTCCTGGATTGCCTCCAGAATCACGCGAACTTCTTCATTGATGCGATCTTCGAGCGAAAGCTCCTCCACCAGCGCGGCGGTAACCCGCTCATTCACAAGAGCAGGCTTCGCGGTCTGGATCATCTTCGCATCGATCAGCTGCTTGACCGTCTGGCGCGCCAGATAGCCGACGTAATCCTTGGAAAATATCATCGCTTTCCTTTAAAGATACACCAGCAACGCGAGTTATTTTGCGCCCGGCCCGGCCGTCGTGCATCATGAACTCAGTGTCCAGCCTCCCCGCGGCGTTGCCGGCGGAGGCGGCACAGCAAGGTGCAACCATGCCGCTGTCTTCCGTCCATCGAAAGCTCCGCTTCTTTCTGCCAGTCCTGACTCTTGCCGCAGGCGCTACGCTGGCAGCCGGCATCCTCACCTGTCTGCCTGCAACCGCCCAGGAGCGCCCGGCAGCGCCGGTCATTGCCCCACGGCACATCTACTCGGAGACTGCTGACCCGAAGGCCGACATTGCTGCCGCCCTGACCCGGGCCCGGCGCGAACACAAGCGGGTGATCCTCGACTTCGGCGGCGACTGGTGCCCCGACTGCCAGGTGCTGGACATCTACTTGCGCCAGCCGGCCAACGCCGCCCTGCTGGATCAGCACTTCGTGCTGGTGCATGTGTGGATCGGCCAAATGGACCAGAACATCGCCCTGGCTGCGAAGTACGGAGTGCCTATCGCGAAGGGCGTGCCAGCACTGGCGGTGCTGGCGCCGGACGGGAGACCTGTCTACTCGCAGCAGACCGGCCAGTTCAACGACATGCGCCATATGGAGTCGGCCTCGGTGACAGGATTTCTCGAGAGGTGGAAAGGCTAGGAGGAGGAGAAGGTGAACGCACCTGCTCCAACCCGCGCAGCAGAGTCGCGCGCACCGGGTCCTGCGACCCCACAACCAAGCGCGCCCCAGCCGCCAGGCGACGGCCGGCAAGCCTCCACGCGCCGCAGCTGGATCCATGCAATCCACCGAAGATACGCATTTGCGGTCCGCACGCTGCATCGCACCGTGCTCAGCGCAGGGGCGCATAACTGCTTCAATCTGGCGCAGTCGACGGCGTACTCGGCCTTTCTCGCGCTGCTGCCTACGCTGGGCGTCGCGGCCGCGGTCATTGGCCTGCTTCCGGACAC
This sequence comes from uncultured Acidobacteriaceae bacterium, assembly GCA_963766975.1. Taxonomy (GTDB): domain Bacteria; phylum Acidobacteriota; class Terriglobia; order Terriglobales; family Acidobacteriaceae; genus Edaphobacter. The sequence continues at coordinate 57,383 of CAVYCF010000015.1, read as the reverse complement.
CGCGCCGGTACGCTTCCAGCTTGCGGCCTTCTTCGACCGCGTCCTTCCGTCGAACGTCAGCCCGCTGCTGGACGCCTTCTTGCAGAACTCGCCGAAGCATACGCACTCCGTACGCGCTCTCATCGGCGCCAGTATCGTCAGCTTCCTCGGTGCGGCCAACGTCATCTCCACGCTGATGGAGGGCCTGCGTCGCGCGCGCAACCTGCCGACCAATTACTGGAGCTTCTGGGAGCGCCGCAGCCGCACGTTTGAGCTTGTGCCGCTGTCGCTGGTGCCGCTGGCAGCAGCCAGCCTACTGATCGTCTTTGGCCATGCTGTCACCGGATGGATCGTCTCGAGCGTCACGCCAGAGCTGCGCGTGCCGATCTCCATGTTTGCCGTGCTGGTGCGCTGGACCATCTGCTTTGCGGCCAGCGTCGGCCTCATCGGGCTCATCTATCACCTGGGCGTGCCCGACGGCGCTCTCCCCATCACTGTCTCTCTGCCTGCGGCTATCCATGAAAACATTCCCCGGCCGATCGCCACCGCCGGACGCCGTTCACGCGCTTTGCTTCGTGCGGCATCACGGAGCACCATCGGATCGACGCTCGGCTCGACGCTGATCACCCCTTCGTTCGCCGGCTCGCCGGGCGGTGAAGCGCCGGCGCCGCTGCCCGCCCGCGCCTGGCACACCGTCCTGCCCGGCGCGGTGATGGCGACTGCGATGTGGTTCCTGACGACGCTTGCATTTGGATGGTATGTGACCAGATCTGCCAACTATTCCGAGTTCTACGGCTCCATCGGTGCGGCCATCGCTCTGCTCATCTGGCTTTACATCGTCGCCCTCAGCGTCCTGTCCGGCGCGGAGTTCAACGCTCAGTTGGAACAGGCCGCACTGGATCCATCGATCTCGACTGAGATTCCGGATCTGCAGACCGTCGTGCCCACCGAGTTGATCGACAGCTAATATCGCTCAACTAGAAGGTGCTTTCACTCCTGCGAGAATCCTCCGGTTAGAATGGCTTGGGGCGTGCCTCTGCATCCCGATCCACTGCGAGAATCTCAAATCTCCCCTCAAGGAACTGGACCGACCTCGATGAACGCTCCCTATGCCACAGACGCGGCCTCTGCTGCCTCCCCCTCCGTCAAGAGCCGCCGCGCCAAGATCGTCGCCACGCTGGGACCGGCGTCCAGCACGCCGGAGGTCTTCCGCGAGCTGGTGCGCGCCGGCCTCGACGTCGCGCGCCTGAACTTCTCCCACGGCAGCCATGCGCAGAAGGCCGAGCTGATCCGCATGATCCGTGAGGTGTCGCGTACCGAGCAGAAGCCGATCTGCATCCTGGCCGATCTACAGGGTCCCAAGATCCGCACCGGCAAACTGAAAGACCACATCCCGGTACAGCTCGTCACCGGTGAGCTGTTCACCATCTCGCCAAGCGTCACCGAGGGCACCGCGCAGATCGTCGGCACTACCTTCACAACGCTGGCGGAGAACCTCGAACCCGGCTCGCGCATTCTGCTCTCCGACGGCCTGATCGAGCTGCGCGTCGAGCGCGTCGAGGGTGACGCTACAGTCTGCCGCATCGTCAACGGTGGATTGTTGGGAGAAAACAAGGGCATTAACCTGCCCGGCATCCCCGTCAAAGTTCCCTCGCTGACCGAAAAGGACGAAGAGGACCTCGTTTTCGCAGTGGCCAATGGCGTCGATGCCATCGCCGTCTCCTTTGTGCGCACCGCCGACGATGTGCGCCACGTGCGCCGGCGCCTGGACGCGCTTAAGTCCGACGTCTGGATCGTCGCCAAGTTGGAGAAGCCCCAGGCGGTTGAGCATCTCGACTCTATCCTCGAAGCCACCGACTGCATCATGGTCGCGCGCGGCGATCTCGGCGTCGAGGTGCCGCCGGAGAAGGTACCTGCAATCCAGAAGCACATCATTCGACGAGCGACGGAGTATCGCAAACCGGTGATTACCGCGACGCAGATGCTGGAGTCGATGATTGAGAACCCGCGCCCCACGCGCGCCGAGGCCTCAGACGTCGCCAACGCGGTCTATGACGGCACGGATGCCGTCATGCTCTCGGCGGAGACCGCGGCCGGCAAGTATCCGGTGGAGGCCGTCGCCATGATGGCGCGCATCGTGATGGAGAGTGAGCATCAGATCCGGCTTGATCCGCCGCCACGCCGGCACAATCCTCTCAACGCGCATCTCTCGGTCGCAGAGACCATCTGCGAGTGCATGGCCCACTCCGCCGAAGACCTGGAACTTGCCGCCATCGCCATCTTTACCGAGACCGGCTCAACCGCGCGCCTCCTCTCCAAGTACCATCCCGATCCGCCTATCTTCGCGCTCTCGCCCTATGAGCACGTCGTCAACCGCGACATGCTGCTATGGGGCACCTACCCGATCCTCTGCCCTCATTCGCGCGATACCGACAAGCTGGTCTCGATCGCCGAAGACATCCTGGAGGCGCGCGGATTTGTCTCGCGCAGCCAGATCGTCGGCATCGTCGCGGGCACGCGCACCAAGTCCGGCGCCACCAACTTCATGCGCCTGCACCTCATCGGCGACCGCGACGAACCGGCCAGCTAGCCCGCGCATTTGTCGCCCCCCTCCAATCGTTGGGTAGCCTCGCTCACAAGAGGCCTTTTCTTTCCATCACGCTCTGGATCGGGAGAGCGCTCCGCTTTTTGCGGGGTAACGGAGTTGGCACGGACTCGCGAAACCCTGATGCGGCGCGGCAATTCCACACTCCGCCGCCCTGTAAGATAGCGGTGGAACGGTGCGCGGCGGACCGCTCGCGCACCCAAGGCGGACTCGGCATTGCTCTACTGGCTCCTCTATCAGAAGCTCTTCCCCTACTTCCAGGTCTTCAGGATCTTCCGCTATCTCACCTTCCGCACCGCCTTCGCTTCGCTCACCGCCCTGGCCATCGGCTTGTTGATCGGCCCCTACGTCATCGAGCGGCTGCGCGAGTTCCAGATCGGCCAGTACGTCCGCGACGACGGCCCCGAGACGCACAAGAAAAAGGGCGGCACGCCCACCATGGGCGGCGTGCTCATCGTCATCTCCATCCTTGTGCCCACGCTGCTCTGGGCCGACCTGTCGAACCCCGCCGTCTGGATCGCCGTGCTCAGTACGTTGGCCTTCGGCGCCATCGGCTTTGCAGACGACTACATCAAGGTCGTAAAGAAGCGCAGCCTCGGCCTCACCGCGAAGCAGAAACTGCTCTGCCAGTTCGCTGCCAGCGCACTGGTCGCCGTGGCGCTGCTGCATGAGGAGCGGCGCGGCTTCTACTCCACGCGTCTGATGGTGCCTATCGCGAAGAAGTTCCGGCCGGACCTGGTCTGGGACTGGATGGGGCGCATTCCCCATATGCATTGGCTGGCATTTCTGCCGTTCGTGCTCTTCGTCATGCTGATCATCTCTGGCACCAGCAATGCCGTCAATATCACCGACGGCCTCGACGGTCTCGCCATCGGCTGCACCATCATCGCCGCCGGCGCGCTCACCGTGCTTACCTACGTCAGCGGCCACGTCGTCTTCTCGGACTACCTCGAGCTCGACCGCATGCCGCTGGTCAGTGAGGTCACAGTCTTCTGCGGCTCCATGGTCGGTGCGGCCATCGGCTTCCTTTGGTACAACGCCCACCCAGCCGAGGTCTTTATGGGCGACGTCGGCTCGCTCGCCCTCGGCGGCGCCATCGGTACCGTTGCGGTCATCATCAAGCAGGAGCTGCTGCTGCCCTTCATCGGCGGTGTCTTTCTGCTGGAGCTCGCCAGCGTCGCCCTGCAGGTGGGTAGCTACAAGCTGCGCGGCGGCAAACGCATCTTCAGGATGGCCCCGCTGCACCATCACTTCGAGCTGCTGGGCTGGAGCGAGTCGAAGGTGATCGCCCGCTTCTGGATACTGGCCCTCATCTTCTCCCTCTTCGCCCTGACTACCCTGAAGCTGAGGTAATCGAAAGCGATGGAACTGAAGAACAAGCGCGTGCTGGTTGTCGGCCTGGGCAAGAGCGGCCTGGCGGCGGCGATGTTTCTGCGCGACAAGGGCGCGCGGGTCACGGTCAGCGATTCGCGTTCCATGGCTGCGCTGGAGAAAGAGATTCCCGCGCTGCTCGATGCCGGCATCATGGTCGAGGCCGGCGGCCATGGCCTGCTCACCTTCCGGCGGCAGGACCTGATCGTGGTAAGCCCGGGCGTTCCGTATGACACGCCGGAGTTGAAGCAGGTGCGCGCGTTCGGAATGCCGATTATTGGAGAGGTCGAGCTGGCGAGCCGGTTTCTGCAGGGCAAGATCGTCGCCATCACCGGCTCCAATGGCAAGACAACGACCACCGCGCTTACCGGAAAAATCTTCGCCGACGCCGGCCTCGCGACTCTGGTCGGCGGCAACATCGGCACGCCGGTGATCGACCTCGTGGCGCGCAGCACGCCCGAGAGCTGGAGCATCCTCGAGGTCTCGAGCTTCCAGCTTGAGACCATCGCGGACTTCCACCCGCACATCGCGGTCGTGCTGAACATCACACCCGACCATCTCGACCGCCACGGCAGCTTTGAGAACTACGCCGCCGCTAAGGCTCGAATCACGGAGAACCAGATCGCCGACGACTTTCTTGTCCTCAACGCCGAGGACAAGCCCACGCAGATGGTTGCAGCCAAAAGCCGCGCGCAGATCTTCTGGTTCTCGCCCCGCCGCCCCATCAAGCAGGGAACATTCGTCCACGGCGAAAGCATCGCCTTCCTGCCGCGCGAGGGAGGCAAAGCCGAGCCGGTCATGCCAGTCGCCGAGATCCCGCTGAAAGGCGCGCATAACGTGGAGAATGCGCTCGCCGCCATCTGCGCCGCTCGCCTCGCTGGCATCTCTGCCGCATCGGTTCGCGAGTCCGTCCGTACCTTCAAGGCCGTCGAGCACCGGCTGGAGTTCGTCGCGACTGTGCGCGGCGTTGATTTCTACAACGACTCCAAGGCCACCAACGTCGATGCCACGAAGAAGGCGCTGGAGGCCTTCACCTCCGGCGTCCACCTCATCCTCGGAGGCAAGGACAAGGACTCCGATTACACTGAGCTCGCCGATCTGGTCCGCGCGCGCGTGAAAACTGTTTACACCATTGGTTCAGCCGCGGAGAAGATCGAGCAGCACCTTGAAAGGAACAGCGAAGATCGTCTCAGCCGGCACGCTGGATGCCGCCGTGCGCACCGCTACGGAAGCTGCAGGCGCGGGCGACGTGGTGCTGCTGGCGCCGGCTTGCGCAAGTTTCGACCAGTTTGAGAACTATGAGCATCGCGGCAGGGTGTTTAAACAACTTGTCACAGAGCTTTTAGCTAGAAGCTAAGAGCTAAGGGCTGTCTTTCAATGGCAAAGCGGGTTGGCGTCGACAAATGGATGTTCGGAACGGTGCTCCTGCTGGTGCTGTTCGGGCTGGTGATGGTCTTTTCGGCTTCGGCCGTGATGGCCAAGGAGACCATGGGCTCGCCGTATGCGTTTGTCGCCAAGCAGGCGGTGTGGGCGCTGCTGGGTATGGTCGCGCTGACCGTGCTGATGCAGATCGACTACCGCCGCTATAACAGTTATCCCGTAGTAGTGGGCGCGGTGGCGGCAACAACCGTTCTGCTCCTGGCGGTCTTCGTGATGCACGGCAAGGTGAACGGCGCGCACCGCTGGATCGGCGTGGGGCCAGTCACGCTTGAGCCGTCGGAGCTGGCCAAGCCGGTCATCGTCCTCTTTCTCGCCTACTTCCTGCAGACGCGCGTGCACGCCATGGACGACTGGAAGGGCACGATCCTGCGCGCGGCGCTGCCGCCGCTGGTCTTTATCGCGCTGATCCTCAAGCAGCCGGACCTGGGCACGGCGCTGGTCTGCGCGGGCGTGACCGCCCTGATGCTTTACCTCGCCGGCGCGCGGTTCAAATACTTCTTCATTGCGGCGGCGGTGGCCGCGCCGGTGCTCTACTACATGCTGTTTCACGTGGCCTTCCGCCGCGCACGCATGCTGGCCTTCATCAATCCGGAGCGCGACCCCAAGGGCGCGGGCTTCCACATCCTGCAGTCGCTCATCGCCGTCGGCACGGGCGGAATCTTCGGCCGAGGCCTGATGGAGGGCGTGCAGAAGCTTTTCTACCTGCCCGAGCCGCACACCGACTTCATCTTCGCCAACATCTGCGAGGAACTGGGCCTGATCGGGGCGCTGGCCGTCGTCGCACTTTTTGTAGCGCTCGGCTATCGTGGCCTGCGCGCCGCTATTCTCTCCACCGATCCCTTCGCGCGCTTCCTGGCCTTCGGCATCACTTCGGCGATTCTGATCCAGGCCTTCTTCAACATCAGTGTGGTGCTTGCGATCGTACCCACCAAGGGCATCACGCTGCCGCTGATCTCCTCCGGCGGGACTTCGGTCTTCATCACGCTGGCGAGCCTGGGCGTGCTGCTGAATATCACACGCGAGATCGATTGATCGCTGCGGGTCACGGTGCGAACCCTTGTACCCCCCACCCCCCTATAAAAATCTCCAGATAAAACAAAACAAATGACTTGCGCTACTTACTTGAAAACATTGAAAGCGCTGTATCTTGCTGAAACCAGGTGACTTTCCCGGACGGATGGCGAGTTTTCCGGCTATGTACTCTGGAATCAGCGACTAAGGCACCAGCTGGGCTGAGCGCTTTGCAGGTTTTCTTAACCCACACCTTAATGATAGCGGGCGGGACATAACTAAAATGCCAAGTTTATTTGGAACTTATCTCCTTTTAGGAGAACTAGTTGCCGCAAATTTAGCACTTGGGGCCACTTGACAGACGAAATAGGCGCGAAAACCGGAGGCCCTGCCAGGAGGCGCGAACGGGCAAGAAAGCCCAGCAGCGTTTGAGATAACTTCAAGAAGTTGAAGGCCGGGTGTGGAAGGCCGGAAGTGAAGGGCTGAAAGGTAACGGCGAGGGAGCTGGATCGATTGCGCATTCTGATCGCAGGCGGAGGCACAGGCGGGCATGTGATTCCCGCGCTGGCGATTGCGCGCGAGCTGCGGGACAAGCACGGGGCCGAGGTCCGCTTCGTCGGCACCGCGCGCGGGCTTGAGACGCGGCTGGTTCCGGAGGCCGGTTTCCCGTTGGAGCTCGTCCGCTCCGGCCAGTGGAAGAACGTGTCTTTCGCAACCAAGCTCCGCACGGCATTCGACCTGCCGCTTGGTGTGCTCGCCTGCCTGCGGTTGATCCGCGAGTTCCAGCCGCAGGTTGTCGTCGGCGTCGGCGGATACGCCAGTGGCCCGGGCATGCTGGCCGCCGTGCGGAAGCGTGTGCCGACGCTGGCCTATGAGCCCAATGCTGTGCCCGGCATGACTAATCGTCGTCTCGGCAAGTGGGTGAGTGCTGCCGCTGTGAACTTCGAGCAGACGACGCAATACTTCCGCAATGCGAAGATTACAGGCGTCCCGGTGCGGGAGAGATATCTTTGCGATTCCGGAGCCAGAACCTGCACTTCGCAATCCAGCGCTTCGTTTTATCCCCGCCGATGGGCCTGATATTGCTTCCGTTCAGCTTCTGGTTACTGGCGGCAGCCAGGGTGCGCGCATCTTCAACGCGGTGATGCCGACAGATTGCGAAGAGCCTCTTGGATTACGTACCAGGATCTGAAGATTGTGCATCAGGCGGGCGCCGGTGCCGCCGCGAAGACTGCTGAGGCCTATCAATCAAGCGGCGCCGACCCGGCACGATGGGAGGTCTGCGAGTTCCTGGGAGATATGGCGCAACGGTTCGCCCAGGCAGACTTGGTTCTCTGCCGAAGCGGTGCGACGACGGTGGCGGAGCTGTGCGCGGCGGGACGTGCCTCTGTTCTGGTTCCCTTCCCCGGCGCGGCGGACAATCACCAGTTGCGCAATGCCGAGGTGATGCAAAAGGCAGGTGCAGCAACGTTACGCATGCAGGAAGCAGACGAACTGATGTCTTCATTCCTATTCAGCGATCTGTCTGCATTGCTGATGAACAGTGAGATGCGAATGTCTATGAGTCGCCGAGCCAGAAATCTGGCACGACCGGGGGCACTCGAAAAAATTGCCGCCATGGTCGTGGAGTTGGCGAAGAGCTAGTGCTCAGTTCTCAGACGTCGACACCATAGAGAAAGGGCTGAGGAATTGATCCTCAGCCCTCGTCTTTCTCGACTTTCGTCTTGCTTACTTCTTCAGGTTCGGAGAAGTTCCTCTATTACCGGCGACCACCGCCGCCGCCGTGGAATCCGCCACCACCACCACCGCCATGGAAGCCTCCGCCGGCGTTACCGCCGCCGAAGTTCGCATGGCCGCCGCCGCCAACATTCCCTTGCGGCGCTGCGGGAGCACTGAAGTGTCCTGCATTGCCCTGCGGCGCGCTGAAGCTGCCGCGCGAGCCGCCGTTAGGGTTGACCTGCGATGCCGGAGCGCTGGAACGGCCGCTGAAAGCAGAGTTGCCGTTGAAGCTCTGGCGTCCGGCGTTGCCGTTGAACGCTGCGCCACTATTGACCTCAGGCCGCGCACCATTCACAGTAGAGCCGTTGCGGAGGTTTACCTGCTCATTGCCGCGACCTGTGAAGCCGTTGCCCTGCGAGTTGGTATTTGCGCCATTGCGACCGGCGAAGTTGCCGCCGCTGCGGTTGGAAAACGTGTTTCCATTCACCGTCGCGCCGCGATTGAAGTCGCCGTGGCCAGCGATGTGGTCATCGCGGACAAAGGCCGCACCGCCGGGACGTCCGTCAAAGCCGTTGACGCGCTGATTGTAGACAAAGCCGCCGTGGTCATGGAAACCGAGGTGGTTATAGGCGGAGTTATAGAAGAAGTGGCCGCCATTCCAGTAGCCGCCATAGAAGCCGGTGCCGAAGTAGCCGAAGCCGTAGTTGATGCCGCCGTAGTAGCCGACCGTCGGTCCCCAGTAACCGGCGTTCCAGAAGTAGCCGCCATCGCCCCATCCCCAGTAGCCGGGCGTCCACAGCGCATCCTCGTAGGGCGGATAGACCCATGCGCCATCGACCCAGTAGTAGCCATCGTCGCCCCAGGCCCAGTAGCCTGGCGTCCAGATGTATCCATATCCGGGGGCTATGGGCTGCTCGTACACCGGGATGGCAGGCGGCGCGACGGCTACGGAAAGAAATACCCCGGCGTGCGCGGAAGCGGGAGCTATGGCGAGCGTTCCAGCCAGAATGAGTGCAGCGAGCGTGCCTTTCAAAACCTTCACGATTTTCATATATGTGTCCCTGTCCTTCCCCTTCTTCGCTTGCCCGCCTCTTTCCCTGGTGCGGTGGGTTGCGAGAATGGCGAGGACCAAATCCATCTTCCCAGAGGCTTGCAGTGCGCCTTCGACTCGGCCCGCCTGCAAATCTCTAGTGAATTTAGACACACCCTGCGCGGTTTGGTTGCGCTCCGCCGAGCTGTTGCGACGGGCGCAGCCGCGCCGTAAAGCAAAAATATTTTGCATCCTCAGAGCTAGGTTTGCTGGATGGGAATGGGCATTAAGCGCGTAAGCCCCATCTCTTCCGGCTGGCGTTTGGCCCTGCCTGCGGAAGAGATGGGGTGCTTACGATCCGGTTCTACCGGATTCCGGCCTGCGCCTGCGATGGGCTCACAGGGCCGGGGACGTCGTTGGTTGCGCGCGGCTTGTGCAAGATGAGTTTGCGCGGAAGAGTGATCGGTAAACGACCCAGGATCGGCCTCTCGGCATGGCTCGGAAACCGAATGATCTTCGTCGTCGATCGCAGACTTTCAGAAGGTGGTGCGGTTTGGATCATCGCATCCGGCCCTGCCGCAGGAGCCTCCGGCCAGGGCTGATAGAGTGAAGGTTTGGTGCGGCGGAGCAGCTCTGCCAACGCGCCAAGGAGAGAGCGCCTCGGATGTCTTTGCCCGGACATTTTCTGTTTGCTCCGTCGCACCGTATTCACTTCATCGGCGTCGGCGGCATCGGCATGAGCGGAATCGCGGAGATTCTGCTCACCATGGGGTATGCAGTCTCCGGGTCTGACCTGAAGCGAAGCCCTGCGACGGAGCGTCTGGCGGGGATGGGCGCCACCATCTATGAAGGCCATGCTGCGCAAAATGCCGCAGCGGCGGATGTAGTCGTTACCAGTTCTGCCGTGGCGGCCACCAACCCTGAGGTCATCGAGGCGCGCGCGCGCAAGATTCCCGTCATCCAGCGCGCGGAGATGCTGGCCGAGTTGATGCGCCTGAGATACGGCATTGCCGTCGCCGGCATGCACGGCAAGACCACCACCACCAGCCTGATCGCGGCGGTGCTGGGCCCGGCGGGAGGAGACCTCGACCCCACCATCGTCGTCGGTGGCCGCGTCGACGCTCTCGGATCCAACGCACGTCTCGGCAGCTCGCACTATCTCGTCGCCGAGGCCGACGAGAGTGACCGCTCCTTCCTCAAGCTCTCGCCTGTGCTCGCAGTCGTCACCAATCTCGATCGCGAGCACATGGACTGCTACCGCGACATGGCGGACGTGGAAGGCGCCTTCGTCGAGTTCATGAACCGTGTGCCCTTCTACGGCGCCATCACCGCATGCATCGACAACGACCTGCTGCGCGCCGCCATCGATCGCGTTCACCGCCGCGTCTACACCTATGGCGAGCGCGCGGACGCTGACTTCCGGCTGCGGTTGATCGAACGGGGCACGGGGTCTCTACCTCTCTCGGCGCATAACACCTCCGGCGGGTCAGCCGCCGCGCACTGGCGCTTTGAAGTCGACTATCGCGGCCTCGTCCTCGGCCCTTTTGAGCTGCATGTTCCCGGCCGCCACAACGTGCTGAACGCAACCGCGGCCATCGCCATCGGTATTCAACTCGGCGTCCCTCCGGACCGCGTCGCCGCAGGCCTCGCCAGCTTTCGCGGCGTCGACCGCCGCTTTCAGGTGCGCGGCATAGTTCGCGGCGTCACCGTCGTGGACGACTACGGCCACCACCCCACCGAGATCGCCGCAACCCTGCGCGCCGCACGCGACGCCGGCTACAAGCGCGTCCATGTGATCTTCCAGCCGCACCGTTACAGCCGCACACGCGACCTGCAGCCGGAGTTCGCCCGCGCCTTCGCGGACGCTGACACGCTGCACGTGCTCGACATCTACGCGGCCAGCGAGGAGCCCATCGCCGGCATCGACGCCCATTCGTTGATCGACGCCATCCGCCGCACGGAGACGGTAAGCGGCAGCGTGGACTACGCGCCATCGATGGCAGAGGCCGCGCGCGAGATCGCGCACATCACAACCGAAGGCGACGTGATTCTGACGCTCGGCGCGGGCAGCGTCTCCCAGGCCGGGGCGATGGTGCTCGAAGAGCTGGTGAAGGAGCTATAACTTCTGCCCATTCCCACCGGGTGATTTGCGGATCAGGTACGTCCCTACTTAATGGATAGGCCGCGGCCAAGCCAGCCGCTATCATCGGGTAGAACTTTCTCTCGGGACCGATCTCCAAGGCGTGCGAGCAGGCAATCTCTTTTCGAACCGTGGTTCTGCGGTGCTGGATGCGCCTGAGCCCACGCGCGCCTCAAGAGACCTGCGAGGCGCAGGGCTGAAGCGCTCCGCCCCGGTCGCCGAGATGCCGCTGCGTCGCGACACCGCGTATGACTATCCCGACGACGAGGCCGACATCGCTCCGCGCGAACGGCGCGGCCTGCGCCTCACCCTCCGCGACGGATTTCTTCCAAAGACTCTTTGGGGCCGGATCGCGGTGGCTTGTCTCCTGTTGCTCTTCGCTGGAGGCGCCGTCGGCGCTCTGCTCGAGGTGCGCAGCTACCTCCTGCACGACGCGCGATTCGTTGTCCCCGACGAGCAGGCCATTGAGATCGCCGGCGGCAGCCATCTGACCCACGCGCAACTGCTCAGCATCTTCGGCGAAGATGTAGACCGCAATGTCTTCACCATTCCCCTCGCCGCCCGGCGCCTGGAGCTCGAGCAGCTTCCCTGGGTGGAGCACGCGACTGTGATGCGCTTGCTGCCGGACCATATTCGCGTCGCCATTGTGGAGCGTACGCCCGTGGCCTTCGTCCGCCAGGGCGCGCACATCGGCCTCGCCGACGCCAACGGCGCGCTCTTCGACATGCCCAGCCCGGAGATGGCCGCCGCGGCCGGCGAGAAGACGCCGCACTATTCCTTCCCCGTGCTCACCGGCATCTCCGCCGCAGACCCGCTCTCTACTCGCGCCGCGCGGATGAAGATCTACATGGCGTTCATCGCCGCACTCGACGCGACCGGCGAGAAAATTTCCAGCAAGCTGAGCGAAGTGGACGTCTCCGATCCCGAGGACGTGCGCGCCATCCTCCCCGATGCCGGCGGCTCCGACGTGCTGGTGCACTTCGGCGAAGACCATTTCCTGGACCGCTACCACGCGTATCAGCAGCACCTCGCCGAGTGGCGCGCGCAGTACCCGAACCTGGCCAGTGTGGATATGCGATATGACCAGCAGGTCGTGCTCGGCATGAATCCCGACGCGGCTGCAGCTCCGTCCTCGAGCCCTGCACCGACGACAGCCGCTGCATCTGCCGCAACTGCAAGTCCGGCTCCAGTTCCTGCGACAAAGGCAACTCCAGCGGCAGGTGCTACGCAGAAGTCTCCTGCGATTACACCATCGCCCGCGGCTCCGAAGCCGGTTGCGGCCGGCACATCGCACGCGACAACCGCGAAGCGTGCCGCGCATCCGGTAAGGCGCACGAGGTCGCAGGCGAAAAAGTCTGCTGCAGTGCACGCGAAGGCCACAGCCCTGCACGCTGGCTCCGGCTCTGCCACTCCGCCCACCCACGCGATATCGGAGGTGGCGCGATGAATGCGAAGCAGGACGGACTGATCACGGTGGTGGACGCCGGCAGCAGCAAGATCTGTGTGCTGGTAGCGGAGATCGCCGACGGCGTGCTGCGCTATCGCGGACACGGCGTTGAGGCCGCGCGCGGCATGCGCAAAGGTCTGATCGCCGACCTCGGCCCCGCCGCCGAATCCATCAACCGCGCCGCGCTGGAGGCCGAACGTGTGGCCCGTGGGACCATTGAGACCGCGGTGGTTGGCGTGGGTGGAACGCACGTGCGGGGTGTGAACAGCTGCGGCGGCATCTCCCTCGGCAGCCGCATGCGCGAGATCACGCGCGAGGAGGTCCGCGCGGCCGTGGATCGCGCGCGCTCCGTGGCGCTGCCGCCGGACCGCGAGGTGCTCCATCTGCTTCCGCAGGAGTTCATCCTCGACGACCAGGCCGGCATCCACGACCCCGTCGGCATGGTGGGCAACAAGCTGGAGGTGAACCTGCACCTCTCCACCTGCTCCGGCGGCGCGGCGCAGAGCGTGGTGACCTGCGCCAACCGTGCCGGGCTCGAAGTCGTCGACACGATCTATGAGGGCATCGCCGCTGCCGAAGCCGTACTCTCCGCCGATGAGCGCGAGCTGGGCGTCTGCGTGGTGGACATCGGCGCCAGCACCACCGAGCTTGCGGTCTTCTTCGAGGGCTCGGTTGCGCACACTGCGGTGCTGCCGATTGGGGGCGACCACTTCACCAACGATCTTGCCGTGGGCCTGCACGTCTCGGTGGAAGAGGCCGAGCAGGTGAAGCGCGCGTATGGCAACTGCGTGGTGACGGCGATTCCGCAGGGCAATGAGATCGAGGTGGGCGGCAACCTGGCCACCGGGACGCAGGGCGGTGAGATGCAGCCCTCGCGGCTGGTGCGGCAGCGCTTCCTGGCGGAGATTCTCGAACCGAGGGCGCGCGAGCTCTTCACCATGCTGCGCGACAACCTGCGCCAGGGCGGCGTGCTGGAGGCGCTGGGCGCCGGCTGTGTGCTGACCGGCGGCGGTGCGTTGCTGGCCGGGCTGCTGGACAACGCAGAGAGTCTGCTGCGCGTGCCGACGCGGATCGGCTCGCCGGTGCCGCTCTCGCGCATGCCCGAGGAGCTGGCCAGCCCGGAGTTTGCCGTCGCGGTGGGGATGCTGCTCTACACGCATCGCACGCAGGTGCGCCGCGCGAGCGAAGAGCAGGGCCTGCGCGCGAAGCTCAAGGCGATCTTTGCGGGCAGCTACTAGGTATCCCCCCCACCCCCCTATAGAATTTTCCAGATGACACATTCCAAACGACTTATTTTTTTTATTTGAAAACAAAGGGGATAGTGTGCGTTCCTGCGCGACCTCCCAGATTTGCCTCCGTAACTTGCAGATTTAAAAGCGAAAGCCCCAACCGCGGGCGGCTGAGGCATCTTTTTTCTATCTATATCTATTATAGCAGGCTGACTGGGTGATTCGGCCAAGTTTATCTCGCTTGGATGGAAGGACTTAGGCCTATTTTGGGCTTGACAGGCATCAGCTGCGGCGGAGGAGGGTGACGGCGTCGCGGAGGGCGGCAGCCCAGGCGGCGTGGGCGCGCCGTGGGGAGGCGCCGAGGGCCTTGAGGTAGAGGGTGATGGCCCAGCCCTGGCGCGGCGTGTCGATGGTGACGAAGGCGGGACGCAGGACGGCATCGAGGGCGGCGTGGGGATGGTCGAGCGGCGCGGCGAGGCGGGTGAGGGTGCGCAGCAGATGCTCGTGGCGAGGGAGGGAGGCGAAGAGAGCGCGGTCGCGGCAGACGCAGTCGATGTAGCTGATGAAGCCGTAGGCGAGCGCATCGTCATCGTCTCTCCCGGGATCTCCCTCGACATGTTCTTCTCCGTTATCTTCTCCACTGTCTTCTCCGCTATCGAAACGGATTCCAATTCCGAGGTCGAGGCGCAGTTGGGCGAGCTCGTCGTTGCTCATCTGCCACGCGTCGCACTTCGAGGTATAGACGGGAGAGCGCGCGGCATTGAGGGAGCGCAGGGCCTGCATGAGCGGAGGATGGGCCTCGGCCTCGGGGATGGAGTCGATGGCGTTGGGGTCGGCGCGGAGGTCGATGAAGGCGGCGGGGCTACCGGAAGGATCGTGCGAATTATTCCAGGGAACGACGATGAGCGGATCGTCGGCGGCGCACTCGGCGGACCAATCAGCGAGCATAGGCCTGCACAAATTTGAGCAGCGTGGACTCGGCCCAGTAGCCGTCATCGCCGGAGGCGGGATCTGGCGTGCTGAGGAAGGCGCAGTGGCCGCCGTGCGCGGTTTCGAGGAAGGTGACGTGAGGATTGGCGCGGATGGCGGCGACGGTCTGGGGCGTGAGAACGATGAAGGGATCGTCGATCGCGTGCAGGATGAGCGCAGGCACGGCGATGCGGCCGACCACACGAGCGGCAGAGGCGCGGTAGTAGTAGTCCTCGGCGGAGGCAAAGCCGGAGTAAGGCGCGGTGATCTGGTCATCGAACTGGCGCACGGAGGTGATGCCGGCGGCGCGGCCGGGGTCATATATCTCAGGAAAGCACTGCGTCTTGTGGCGATAGCGTTTGAGCAGCGCGCGCACGAAGCGGCGCTCATAGAGGCGGTTGCTGAGCCGGTGCAGCGCGGTTACGGACGGATCGAGATCCATGACGGGCGAGACGCCGACGACGGAGTGCAGTTCGTGCGGGGCATTCGCGCCGAGTTCACCGGCCAGCTTGAGGACGAGATTGCCGCCCATGGAGTAGCCGACCAGCGCGATGCTTTGCAGCTGTTCGCGCAGGAGGAAGAAGCGCATCACGGCGTCGACGTCGCCGGAGAGGCCGGAGTGGTAGAGCGTGGGAGTTTGCCGCGCCATCTCATACGCGCTGCCGCCGCAGTTGCGCATGTTCATGCGGATGACGTTGGCGCCAGCTCGCCAGAGTTTGTTGGCGTTGCCGACGACGTACTGCGAGTTGGCTGAGCCTTCGAGGCCATGCACGAGGATTGCGGTTGGATGTTGTGCGCGAACGGATTGCGGCTGCCAGTGGCAGAGGCAGAGCACATGGCTTGCGGGCCGATCGCCTGCAGAGGGTGCAACTTCGATCAGCTCGCGCGCGGGGGCAGGCAGATGGTCCTGGCGCGGCAGAAAATTTCCGAAGATGGTCTGCAGATGGCCGTTGGAGAGAAAGCGGCGCGGGATGAAGGGTGTGGGAACGAATGCAGCTGCGGCGATTTCTGCGCTGGGCGGTGCAGTTGCTGTGTCGCTGGTCACTTTCACCTGGCAGCTCTCTGGGCGCAGGCCTGAAGAAAGGCGACGGCATTCAGCGCGCCGGAGGGCTCGTCTTCATGCTTGAAGTAGAGATAGACCTCGCGATCCTGCGCGAGAGCCGAGAAGCGGTCCGCGAAAGCGGCAATTTCTTCCGGCGAATAGCCGCCGCTGCGGCGCAGGCGATAGCAGGAGAAGGTGCGAGCGGTGTGGACCTCCGGCGTGCGCAGGTCGTCACTTTCGGCGATGCAGAGGGCGGCATTGCGCGCACGCAGCACAGCATATATCTCCTCCGAGAACCACGACTCGTGACGAAACTCGAAGGCGATGGCGGGTGCGTCGGGGCCGACAAGCGCGGGCGCGGCGAGGAAGTCTCCGAGCTGCGCGGCATTGGCCTTGAAGTTGGGCGGGAGCTGGAAGAGCAGCGGGCCGAGCTTGCCGGCGGCGCGCATGGGATCTAAAACGGTTACAAATCGCTCGACGGCCTCATGGCTATCGCGCAGACGCTTGATGTGGGTGATGAGCTGCGGCGCTTTGAAGCTGAAGCGGAAGCCGGCGGGCGTAGCGGCCAGCCAGTTGGCGACCATTGCGGCGCCGGGGAATGCGCGGAAGGTGTAGTTCACCTCCACTGAGTTCAGTTGCGATGAGTAATATTCGAGGAATTTTTTGGCGGCGAGCTTCGCCGGATAGAACGCCGGCTTCCATTGTGCATAGGCCCAGCCGGAGGTGCCGGCGTGCAGCGACTTCGGCACAGCGGACCATGCGATGGCAGCGGCATTGGCCTCCATCGCGGGCACCTTGTCCATCGCAAACAACGTTTGCGATGCGGATTGCGGGCGGCGGGGCAAGGTAGGCATTCTTACGATGCGAGCAGGATTTTTGGGGGGATGTTTTGGGGCGGCTACTGGGGTTCGAACCCAGGACATCCGCTGCCACAGAGCGGCGTTCTGCCACTGAACTATAGCCGCCGTATACTTCTGGATTATAGCATTGGCCAACGCGGGAGCGGCGCAGGGTGCCACCATTCGCATCGTATGTGCAGCAAGCGCGAATGCCTTTCGCGGATGCCTTTTGAGATCGCCCGACTATCCAACTATGCCGCCAGCCGCCCAGCCCGAGATCTTATCGCCGCGTTGGCGACGCGGCGGCCCGGCGCTCGACGACGAGGCGCTGGACCTGCTGTCGCATCTGCTGGATGACTGGTTCCGCATTCCGGGGACGGCGATTCGTTTCGGCCTCGACGGCATCGTCGGCTTCATCCCGGGGATCGGCGACATCATCGGCGGCATCGCCTCCTGCGTCATCATCTTTGCGGCGTGGGCGCGCGGCGTCTCCTACGTGACGCTGGCGCGCATGGTGACCAACTGGGGCATTGAGGTGCTGCTGGGTGCGGTGCCGGTGCTGGGCAATCTGTTCGACATCGGCTGGAAGGCCAATCGCCGCAACTACAAGCTGCTGACCTCGAGCCTGGCTGATCCGCGCGGGGAGCGGCGCAGCAGCTGGCTTTTCTTCGCGGGGCTGTGCGTGGTGCTGCTTGCGCTGCTGGTGCTGCCGCTGGTCCTGTTCGGATGGATCTCCGCGCACCTGTTCCATGCGCTCGCCGCGCTGAAGGCTGCTTAGCCGTAGGCGCCCTACCTATACCAAGGTATAGGTAGCCACGGACCAGCGAAGCGACTAGCCTCGCGCGATATGGGCCTCTCTGCTCAGGTTCAGATCTCGGAAGATTCTCTTCGCTCACAGGGCCCCTGGCGTACGATCCAGACCATCGGCAGACGGCTGCGGCGCGAGTTCTTTCCCGCCCCGGTGCCCACGCATCCGTTTGACCTGGAGCATGGGGTCGACACCAGCGGTCTTCTGTTCGCCGAGCATCTGATCTCCGGACACACGCACGATGACCACATCAACGCCTACTGGGGCACGGCTCCGTCCGGCTTCCGCGGAATCATGGATCGCTGGCAGCAGGCCATCGCAGGCACGCCGTATGCGATCGAAGACTACTGCTTTGTCGATATCGGCTGCGGCAAAGGGCGTGCGGTGATGCTGGCTTCGGAGCTGCCGTTTCAGCGGATCGCCGGCGTGGAGCTGAACCCTGAACTCACCGCAATCGCCGAGCGCAATCTGGCGAAGTGGAGCCTGGTGAGCCGTGCGTGCGACGATATCGGAGTTCTGAACGTGGATGCGCTGGAAGCGCCCATCCCGGATGGTCCGGTGGTGGTCTATATCTACAATTCGTTCAACCTGTATGTTATGCTGCCGTTTCTGGAGCGCCTGCAGCGGCTCGCGTTGACTCGCGCAACGCCGATCGATCTGATCTATGCGCAGCCGCAGCAGGCGCGGCTGCTGGAGACCATGCCCGGGATTGCTCTGCTGGCGGCGGACAGCATCCCGCTCGCACTGGAAGACCGGGCGGCGTGTGCGTTCGGCACTTCGCAGCTGGACTTCCGGTTGTATCGCTTCCAAAGCTCACAGAGCTGCTAGCCGGGGTCGGCGCGCAGCGCACGCTGCGAGACAGCTCGTGGAAGCGCAGTTACGCCGGCCAGAGCTGCGTATCGTATTTATTGCTGATTGTCCGATTGGTCGGGGCGGTCAGATTCGAACTGACGACCCTCTGCTCCCAAAGCAGAACGGGCAAATTCAGCTAAACCATTGAAAATATGGGGACCACAAGCCATTTAAAATCAATGGCGTGTGTTGTCCTGTGAAGTTCCGCCTACATCGGTGAGGTTCTCTTGTACTCAATTTTGACTACAGGACGCAGATCACAAAACCGGCATCACGTGATGGGGTGATATTAACGTGGCCCGACAGCAATTGCGAATGCCGAGGAGTCCATGTTTGCGTCGGTCTGCGCTTGTTGAAAGTTACCGTTCTTGAAATATCCAGCGATGCCTTCTGACCCTGCCCCGGCTATATAAATATCTTGGTCTAACACGGCGACCGCATTCGCTGCTCCCAACCCAAGATCATTTTCGTTTCCATTGGCCCAGAGAACGGCTTCATTGGCTCCGTATGGCGGGAACGCTTCATTGTCCGCAATATAGATGTTTCCATTCGCTGCCGTAATGCCGGCTGCTGTGCTGGCGTTGGAGGTCGGCAGTTGCATCAGGGATCCATTCACCCAGTAGGCTGCGCGCTCACACCCCGAGGCGTTCACCAGGCAGTTGTAGCCACTTACGAAGAGGTCGCCACCTGAAACGAATATCGCAAACGCACCAGCTGCAGCGCTCCCATTTGTCAGAGCAATGGGCACGCCATTCTTCCAGTACAGGGATACTGGGTAGGTGCTGGTGCCCGACGGTGTCTGCGTAGTTTTATTTTGGAATCCGCCAACATAGACATCGGAGCCGGAAACGGAGATGGCATTCGCTCCTTGCCCCGCAGCCGAATTGCTGAGAATGGTAGGAACTCCGTTCTTCCAATATTCAGCCGCGGAATAGGGATCGCCGGACGCGTTCAGGCCGATTTCATCGCCGCACACATAGACGTCTGTACCGGAAATGACAATGCCATTTGCATAGCCATCCTTTGTGCCATCCGTCAAGGCTGTCGCAACCCCATTCTTCCAAAGCATCGCCAGGATGTGACCGGTTGGTCCCCTTTGTTGCCCCACGACATATACATCATTACCGGATACTGCAATGCCCTCTGCGATAGCAGACTGGGCATTATTGGTTAGGTGGTAGGCAACACCATTTTTCCAGTACATTGCGATTGGGGCGCCATTGCCCTGCTCAAATCCAGCCAGATAAACATCCGTGCTGGAGGCTTGCACCACGGGTTCGATGATCGAGCCACACGCACCAAGCCCTATCAATCCAATACTTATTGCGCCAGCATAAAGATATCGCCAATAAATCATAAGAGCCCAAGCTGCGCTGGAGATGGCCCAGCGCAGCCTTGTTGGTCGGGGCGGTCAGATTCGAACTGACGACCCTCTGCTCCCAAAGCAGATGCGCTACCAGGCTGCGCTACGCCCCGACATTCCTCCATCTTATCGCAGGGCTGGCGCACAATTCCGGGACGGAATATACCTGACCTGACACGAACGCCGCTATGATCTGCAACAGGACCGAAGGAATAGCCTGAAGACAGACCTGCAAAGTCGCATGCAACAGGAAGCATTGCCGCTCGCCAGCAGCGAAGTTCGGGGCATCGATCTCGACGCCGAGACGCGCTGCGTCCACTATCGCAGCGAACTCGACGTCGTCGCCATCCGGATGAAGTGCTGCGGCGTCTACTACGCCTGCAAGGACTGTCATGAGGCGCTGGCGAGTCATCCGGCGCAGGTGTGGCCGCGAGCCGAGTGGAGTCGCAAGGCCGTGCTATGCGGGGCGTGCCGGCACGAGATGACCATCGAGCAGTATCTGGCCAGCGGCAATCAGTGTCCTCGCTGCCATGCAGCGTTTAATCCCGGATGCCGCAACCACTACGACTTCTACTTCGCCCACTCCGATGGTCTGGAAAAAGATTAGCCAAACATTCGAGGGCCTGGATTATCTGCAGTGGCTTGCTGCGTTGTTGCCAACCATGCAGGCATCGTCGAGATAGGTGACGCCGCCGAATTGCTGATACTCGAGCAGCGTTCTCAGGCCTCCGGGGCCGGGCTGCGACAGCATGGTTCGCGGCAAAGGCGCGGGAGTTGCGCTTTCTCCCGCCAGGGCCTCATCCGCTACACGGCCGGGCAGCTTGCCGGACGAAGGCAGCGCGATACCAAGGATATGGGCCAGCGTTGGGGCAATATCGATGTTGCCGACGGGAGCGGCATCCGCGAAGCCGGCTTTGAAGTCCGGGCCCATCGCTGCCATGTTGTTGAGTGTCTGCTCACGTCCGAAGCCGCCATGGTTGCCCTGGCCCTCCTGCAGTGAGCTGTCGGCCACCTGCGCCGCGCTCTGGAGATCTCCGGCGGTCTGGTAGAAATCCTTGAACGCAACGACGATTGCAGGCCGCGGCACGGAGCTGTGTCCAACCAGGCCGACGGAGCTCATGGGCAGTGCGGCGGGGCAATCGGAGGGCGCGGGGCAGAACTTGTCATCGACGAAGATTCCGGCGATGTAATCCAGCTGCGCCAGCACATCCACCGTTTGCCGGACCAGAGCCCGATCTCCGCTGGGAACATAGATATTGTCGGAGCCGCCGCCCATGGCGACGATCAGCTTTGCGTCCCTTCCGTCGATCTGCTTCACCTCGTCGCCCAGCAGCGCGCTGCCGGTGGAGGGGTACTGCGCCTTGTCGCCGCCGAGCGTCACCTCCGCATAGACCGAAGGCCCCACCTTGGCACGCACTGCCGGATCGTAGACCCGCATGTGCTCGCGCACGGCGAGGTCGATCGCGAGAAATCCCGTGGGCAGCGTGCCCTGCGGCTGCGGCTTGGCCTGTGTTGGGTCGTAGGTCATCAGCGCGGAGACCTCAGCGGTCTGCGTTCCGTCCGCGGCGATCTCGCGCCGGCTGATGGTGGCGAAGCCGTGGTCGGAGGTGACAAAGACGTCGGTGTCGGCCTTGACTGCGGGATGCGCATCCAGCCAGTCGAGCAGCTGCTGCAGGCAGTGGTCGGCGTTGCGCAGGCCGCGCCGCGAGGTCTCGCCGTTGATGCCCGGCTTCAGGCTCTGCAGGCTGTCGCCCTCGTTGTGCTGGGTGCCATCGGGGTCGCGCGACCAGAAGAGCAGGACGAAGGGCTTGGCGTCGTCCGCAAACTTCGGCAGCAGCACTTTGGTTGTCACATCGGCGAACCACTGCTCCTGCACGCGATTCGCGTCCCGTGTGCCGGGCGTCTGCGCGTCGCCGCTAAAGCCGTTGTTCCACTGCGAGGTTTCACCGAATCCATTGGAGCGCAGCGGCGCCTGTTCTGCCAGGCCTTTCTCACGCAGCCCGTCCACCACATCTTCGGTCAGCGGAAAGCCTGCGGCCTGCCCCGTCGAGTCGTCCACAACGATTGCGCCATGCGCGCTCAGCAGTCCCGTCTGCTCCCAGCCCAGCCGGTCCATCTGCTGGATCGCAGTCGGCCCGATCTTGCCTACGGATGCAACGTTGAACCCGGCGTCATGGGCGACCGAGAGGAGGGTACGCTCGCCCAGGTAGTTGCCCTGGAAGACAGCGTTCATGTTCGCCAGCACTTCGTCGTTTTCGAGGAACGGCGTCACGCTGCCGTCTCCTGCCGCGGCATCGGGCTTGGTGAGCCAGACGCCGGGATAGAGCGTGTTGCTGTAGTCACCGGTATCGCCCAGGCCATGCCCGGTGGCGATGGCGGAGGCGTTCGCCGTGGTAAACGTGGGAAAGACGGAGTGGCTGTTCTCAAAGTCCACCCCGGACGTGCGTACCTTCATCAGGGCCGGCGTGTCCTGCGCGTTCACGGAGCCGCGGCGCAGGCCATCGGCGACAAAGATGATCACGTTATGGCGATGCGGGGCCGGCTGGGCCTCCGCAGTGAGGGAGACAGCTGCAAAGCCAAGCATCAGGAAGGTCGCGGGAAGGGTGCGGCGGGCGATCATAGTACGAGGATAGTACCCAACCTTCGTAACATCGAGGTCACATCCGCAGCCTTTTTCAGCAGGCCTTAAGTTTGCCGGGCTGTTAGGCGCAAATCCCGCGTAAAACCGGGCAAAAAACATTGGGGCAGCATAACTTTTTTCAGCTATCCTTGTTCTCTATTTACAGAACCTGGGCCCCTCAACTCTGATCCACAGGGATGTGCCAAAATGAGCGCAAGCCGTCGTGATTTCCTGCATCAAGCATTGTTCAGCGGAGCCCTTGCTCCTCTCCTTGGGACCTCCCAGGGCAACCGATTGTTCGCCGGCCTCTCCGCCGCGCTGGGGCAGCCCGCCAGCGCCCACGATGGCACCGGCGCGCATGACTCGGAGAAGTTCTGGTCGAACTTTGGCGTCGCCGCGAATGCGCAGGCTGCCAGCGGCGGCCCCGAGGGCAATCGCACGCGCGGCCTCTTCTCGAAGAAGCCCGCGGCAGACACCTCCGCCGGCGCGGTCGACCGCCAGATCGACTTCTTCCACTGGGATGCCACCAACAAGCAGCTCCGCTTCGTCACCGCCATCGACCAGAAGGAGCTGATGGACTACAAGGGCGACATCACCGCCAACGTCAACGTCAACGGCTTCCACATGGCAGGGGAGGACCGCGCGCAGTTCCAGTCGCTGCAGTCCGCGCAGTTGCGCATCGACGTGGTGCAGACCAAGTCGCTGATGCAGAACCTGCTCGACCCGATGTCGTGGACCTCGCTGGCCGGGCTCTTCCCCGGCAACAACAGCGGCCAGCTTCCGCCGATGCAGAACCTGAGCTTCAACCCCGGCTCGGCCTCCAATTCCATGGCGTCCAAGCAGGTAGTGCTGCCGGGCGGCGCGGGACAGTGGGCGGTGAACCTCTCCATGGTGCACAAAGAGTCCACCTTCGGCAGCGTGCTGCAGATGGTGTGTGGAGCGGCCGGCAAGTGGGCGCCCATCGTCGGCCTGCCCGCGATCAGCATCACCGCGCTGCAGGGCTTCAGCTCGCTATATGGAGCGTTTGAACAGCGCACCACCTTCCTGCTGAACAGCTTCCCGCAGCTCGCCTTCGCCACGCAGCAGGCGCGCGCCGCAGCCACCGGCGACCAGGGCTTCAACCTCGTGGCCGGCGATTACATCCTCGTCCCCCATGCTCATACGGCGGAGCTGACGGCCAACCTCGACAACGTGGAGGTGCGTCAGGGATTTCTGGTGCCGAAGGGCGCGCCGACCAACACGTCCATCTATGACATCGCGCTGAACGTCAAGCCGGACATCACCTATCTCTCGACCACCATTGGCTTCAAGCCCATCGATCCGGCGAGCCTGACGTAATTTCTCAGGACGCCGGTTCCTTGAACCATCCGTCTTGCGTAAGGGCACGGCTTCGGGCCGTGCCGCAAGACCTCCCGAAGTATCACGCGGCTTCTCGCCGCTGAGGTTGCGTCGTATGTTGCGGACGAAGTTGAATCTCACTCGAAAATTCTGCCTCGTCCTCTGCGCTCTCTCTAGTCTCGCTGCCACTGTCCAGGCCCAGACCAAACGTGCGCTGATCCTGGGCATTGACACCTATCAGCCCACGGGCACCACCGCGCAGCACGACTCCGCCTGCACCTACGGCCGCTGCGAGCTGGGCAGCTTCCCGAACCTCGAAGGCGCGGTGAACGATGCGCAGTCCATCGCCGATGTGCTGACCAGCCCGAAGTTCGGCTTCCCTGCCGCGAACGTTGTGCTGCTGACCAACCCCGCGCCGAAGCAGACCCGGCCCGGCGAGGTCGTCCTGCCCGCCGACCAGACCACGCATGACGGCATCCTGGCCGCGATGAAGAAGTATCTGGTTGACGTACCGCAGCCCGGCGATACGGTCGTCTTCTATGACGCCAGCCACGGCTCGCTGCGCGTGAACACCGCCGGCGAAAAGCTGACCGTGCGCGGCGACGACGGCAAGCTGGTCTACGTCGACTCCACGCTCGTGCCCTCCGACGCGTACAAGGGCGGCTACGACGTGCGCGACCGCGAGATGACGCGCATCTTCAACGCGGCGCTCGACAAGGGCGTGCACCTGACCATCCTCTTCGACAGCTGCCATTCGGGCGGGCTGACGCGCGGCCTGACTCCCGGCCGCACGCGTTCCCTGCCCTACGATCCGCGTCCCATCACGGACCCGCCGGACACGTTGCCCACGGGCGCACGCGTGCCCGCGCCGGCCGAGCGCACCGACAACCCCGCGCTGGTGTTTTCCGCCGTGCAGCAGGACCAGGAGGCCAACGAAGCCGATCCCTCGCCTGAGATGCCCGAATCGCACGGCGCCTTCACTGCCGCGCTGGTGGAGACGCTGCAGGTGCTGCCTGCGAATGCGTCTGCGTCGCTGGTGTATCAACGGGTGAAGGCGATGCTCGAGGGCAGCGGGTTCGCCAACCAGGAGCCCGATCTCGATGCCAGCGCCGGGCGCCGTGCGCAGCCGCTCTTCGGCGGGGCAGCCGGAGCGGACTCCGGCAAGGTCCGCACCGCCGTGCTGAAGGTGAATGATGGCGGCGGAGTATTGCTCGACATCGGCATGGTCTCCGGCGTGGGCACGGGCAGCGAGTTCACGGAGCTGTCGACCAAACCCGGATCAACTCCGACGAAGCTCCGCATCGACGCGCCGCTCGGCGTCGCCCGGTCCGCTGCCTCGGTCGTCAGCCCGGACGGCGCGAAGGTGCAGATCGGCGATGTCTTCGAGCTCTCGAAGCTGGTGCCTGCGCAGACCACCGCGCTGAAGTTCTGGATCGGGCCGGCATTGCCGGCTGCGGACATAGCCGCTGCTATCGTACAGATCAAGGCCTCTGGTGTGGCCACTATCTCCGATCCCGCCGAAGAGGCCTACACCGACGTCCTCAGCTGGAACGGCTCCGCATGGATCGTCACCCATGCGGGCGGCGATGCTGCTGCGCAGCCCGGCCACTTTACCTTCTTCTTCGGCAAGAAGACAGGCCCGGCGAATCTCGGGACGCAGCTCTCGGCCGCCGCGCTCAAGTCGCATGTCGCACCCACAGCAAAGCTCTGGGCGAATCTGCCGCCGTCGCATGAGCTGGCCGCCGCGGTGAAGCTGGGCGACGCCAACTCGACCGCGCAGCCCGCCGCGTCGGTCACAGATGCCGGCTATGTCCTCGCGGGTTCCATCATCAAAGGCGACGCCGGCTACACCTGGTTCCACAAGAACGAATACGCCAGTGTGCCGCACCCGGCAGCCACGCCCGACCATTCGCCCGGCTGCTCGGCGACCTCGCCCTATCCCGTGCGCACCGACTGGGTCGCTGATGGGTCGTCGGCGGGCGCGACGCTGAATGACTATTCGCAGCGGCTGGCCAAGGTGCACGGCTGGCTGCAGCTCTCCAACAACGCCGCTGCCGGGGCGTCGGAGGCCAACTACTTCAAGCTCAGCCTCGTTCCCATGACCACCACCAGCCCGGTCGACATTAACGCCGCCGTGAAGCAGAACGAACAGTATCGCCTCGCGCTCAAGTCCGACGGCAGCGTCAAAGACCCGCGCTGGATCTACATCCTCGACATCGACTGCCACGGCAAGGGAAGCCTGATCTATCCGCTGAATTATTCGGAGAACCAGTACCCCAGCGAAGGCGATTCGGGTGATGTTGTCGTGCTGCGCCACGCGCCCACTCTGAAGGTCGGCGCGCCCTACGGCATCGACACCATGGTGCTGCTCTCCACCGCGCAGCCGCTGCCTGATCCTTCGGTGCTGAACTTTGACGGCGTCGCGCGCGGCGCGACCCGCGGCGCATCGAACCCGCTGCAGCAGTTGCTCTCAGGAGCGAGCAGCGGCTCGCGCGGTCTGAACGCTGAGGTCGAGGTGCCGACGGACTGGGGCATCGAGACGCAATCGCTGCGCAGCGTGCCCTCGGCATCCACCGGGAAATAATTGCGACAGGTAGTTGTTCGTGTGAACAGGCGCGCGCCGGGAATCCCCGCATCCTGATTGCTGGACCGCTTACTCCCAGTGCTGGTGGGCGTCGCCCTGCTGACCGAGATCGATCACCAGAGTCTGGTAGTTGCAGGAGTGCACGGCCGAGAGCTGGTAGAGCGGCTCCTTCGACATGCGATACGGCGCATCGTTGACGGTGAACTGCAGCAGCATCGGACCTTCGTCGGCCTTGAAGGTGGTGACGCCGTCGGCGATGTCCGAGGTCTCATCGAGCCCGTTGGCCAGCATGGTGTACGAACGCGAGACAGCATGCTTGTAGCTGTAAGTGATGCGGACGTGCACCGGACACGCGCCTGAGCCCTGCGGGTCCGCCTTGGCGGCGGTGGACTTGAAGCCGCCGAGATGCGCGCTGAGCGAGTCTTTCACCTGCGTGGCGAGATGTTCGGTGGTCTTGCCGATGGGCTGCTTCTCAAAGTCGCTGGTAGGCGAGGGCATGGAGACGCCATAGCGCGACGAGCGGTCGCCGGCCATGGACATTGCCATATCCTGGCCCTTCTGCACCCAGGCGTTCTTCTCTTTGGTGGTCTCTGAGATCGTCCAGGTGGTCCTGGTCTCGCCGGTCTTCGCATCGAGCAGCGAGAGTTCGACGAGGACGGTTGCAGTGCTCTTGTCGACGACGGTCGGCTTGAGCACCGGCACCAGCAGCAGGTCGATGTCAGGACGGTCCTGCACGTACTCCGCCAGCCAGCTGGTGTCGAGCGGAGTGTAGATGCCGCCGGGGTTCAGCAGCACCGGGGTGAACTGGCTGGAGGTGAGCAGGTCCTGATAAGCGAAGAGGGTGAGGTGCTGCACCAGATCCTCGCCGAACTGATCGCCGCCGGCGTCAAAGGCCGGCGCGATGCCCACGACGATCTTCTGCGCCCGCGCCAGAGGAGCGCATGCCAGCCCAAGGGAAAAAACAGCAACTGCGAGCCCGCGAAGTTTCATTGTGTTGTTGTCTTCTTCTTGGTTGCACTGGTCTTCTTCACGGATGCGGGGGCGGCGTCGGCCGAGTCTGACGCTACGGTTGGCTGAGTGCCGGCGCTGGGCGTGGGGCCATCCTGCACCGCAGAGATGACCTGCTGCGCCGTCAGCTGCGTGTTTCCGCCGGAGCCGCTGGTGCGGACCGCATCGACGTTCCGGGTGGAGACAACCTCGGCCGGAGGCATGTACCAGCTGGTATCGCCTTCGAGGGTGAGGTAGTCGTAGAGGATCTCCATGTTGCCTGGGAGTCTGCCGGAATGCTCGCGCTGGTAGAGCGCGACGTAGGCCTCGATCTCGTTCTTGATCTCGTTCTTGTCCCCGTTCTCGCTGATCAGGTGGAGCGCATGCTCCAGGTGCGGATCGGGATAGGCGCCGCGCGCGCCGTCATACTGGATCGCCTTCAGGAAGTGGTCCTCGGCGGACTGGCGGTCCTCCGGCGTGCGGGCGGAGAGGGAGATGGCCTTGCCGAGATAGAGCTGCGCGCGGGGATCGTTGGAGCGCAGATCGACGGCGTCCTCGAGGTTGTCGCGCGCGATGGCGAAGAGATCATAGTCAATGGCGACGATGCCGTTGTCGCGCTTGAGCGCCGCCATGATGAGAGAGAAGTTGCCGCTCGATCCGGTGAGACCGCCAGCCTTCAGCTTGGCCTCCCAGGTCGGCTTAAAGTCGCCGGTGAGGGTGTTCTGGATGTGGGCGATGCGCGCCTTCATGCGGACAGGATCGGCGATAAAGCCCAGCCCGATGCGCGGGTCGCGAGCAGCCTCGGTCTGCAGACGCACATACGCCTTGGGCGCCTCGCGCACGTCATAGCTCTGCCCAAGCATATAGCGCAGCGACTGCTCATCGGCGTCGTTCTCGTAGATGTCATCCCAGTTGGTGACGGTGTCGTGGTCGCGGAAGATGAGGTTGGAGCCGATGAGTCCGCCTGCCAGGCCAGCGAGGGTGCCGCCGAAGGCCCCATTGAGGCCGCCGAAGATGCCGCCGAGGCCGCCGGTGGCGAAGGTGACGGCCGCGGTGGCGATGGCGCGCTTCTCCTTGACCTCTTTTTCCTTCTCGGCGTTCAGCGCGGGCTCGAGCACGCTCATGCGCACCATCTGGTACTCGTGGCTGTTCTCCACATGCGCGATCTCATGGCCGAGCACGTAGGCCAGCTGCGCCTCGTTGTCCAGCATGGAGACAAGCCCGGTCGAAACGAGCACGGTGCCGGTGGAGAGCGACTCCGCCTTGGGCATGGGGTCGAGAATCAGCTTGAAGGAGTAGGTGTTGGGCGAGTCCTTGGGCACCAGCGCCTGACCGATGTTGTTGATGTAGCGCTGCAGCATCGGGTTGTTGTAGAGCTGGCCGTTGTGGCTGACGAAGGTGGTGTACTCAGGGCCAGTGGTGTCGGTGAAGTGCGAGGTCGAATTCAGCAGGTAGACATAGTCCATGTCCGCCTTGCGACGCGAGCCCCATGCCTCGTCGATTTGCGCCTTGATCTCGGGCCGCTGCTCAATCTCCGCCATCTTCTTGCGGTCGTCGTCGGAAAACCTCGGCGCGCGAAAAGAAAGAGGCATCGGCGCCGCTGCCGGAGCCGCGTTAGAATTGGCCTTCTCTTGCTGCGCAAAGGCAAAGGCGCCGGAGAGCGCCAGGACAGAGAGTGAGATGGAGATCGTGGAAGAGGTCCGCATAGCGAGACTCCCTTTGAATTCAGATTTGGAGCTTAAGGGCCCGGGGAGAACATAAGAATACGTCCGTCCGGAAGCTGATGTCAAAAGAATTAACTACCAAGTTACCCGCATATTTGCTGATCATTTCGACTGGTGAGGTAGAAACAGGATGGACCCCCGCAGGTTACTGATCGCAGTTCCAGCAGGCGCGCTCTTCTGCTTTGGCCTGGGCGCCAGCCAGCCCACCCCAACCAACGAGCCCTGGCTGGACGTACCGCAGGCCAGCCTCTCTCACGTCTCTGTCGACAGCTCGACAGAGGTGGATCAGCCTCCCGCCGGCGTGCGGCAGCTGGTCTTCCATATCCCCGCGGGCGGCGCGGGCGTGAGTTATGGTGCGGTGCATACCAAGGTCAATACCGAGTCCGCCGATGTGGCCATGAAGAGCACCAGCACCGAGGACGGAATGGACCTCAACGTGGATCTGACCGGTGCGGGAGGGTTCCCCCTGTTGCCTGGTCGCAACTCGGTGGAGCTCGAATACCAGGACCGCTACGGCCGGCCGAAGTACTACAACTTCCTGCTGGACTTTGGCGGCGGATCAGGCGGGGGCAAGCTTGGCGTCAACGGGCTGGCCTCCCGTGGCTTTGAGGCCATCCCCACCAGGACCCCGCCGGAGCGGCGGGCGGGCAAACTGTTTGCCGTGGTCATCGGCATCTCGCACTACATCAAGGGCGAGGGCGGCACCGGGATCAACGACCTGCAGTTCGCTGACCGCGATGCGCAATCCGTGCTGGACTTTCTGAAGTCGCCCGCCGGGGGAAATCTGGCAGACTCCGATTCCCTGCTGCTGCTGAACGACCAGGCCACCACCGAGCAGGTGCGCCACGCGCTCTTCACCTTCCTGACCAAGCCGCAGGAGCAGGACACAGTGGTGATTTATATTGCCGGACATGGCGCGCCGGACCCGCTGGATCCGCGCAACCTCTACCTGCTGACCGCCGACGCCAAGCCGGACGATATGGGCGGCACCGCCTTCCCGATGTGGCAGCTGCAGGACGTCTTCGACCGGGTCCTGAAGGCGAAGCGCGTGATCACCTTCGCCGACACCTGCCATAGCTATGGCTTCTCCGGCCTGCGCGCGGGTGTGGGCCAGCGGAGGGCGAACAACCTGGTGAACCAGTATCTGCAGCGCTATGCCTCCAAGGGACAGCGCGCAGTGATCACGGCGAGCGACTTCAGCGAGTCGAGCTTTGAAGACGCCAAGTGGGGTGACGGGCACGGCGTCTTCACCTACTACCTGATTCGCGGGCTGAAGGGCGAGGCCGACCGCAATCACGACGGCGTGGTGACGGCGGGAGAGATCTTTGCCTATCTCGAGGAATCGGTGCGGCAGGCTACCGACGGCAAGCAGAACCCGCGGGCGATGGTGGGGATAGCGAGCGGGCTGACCGTGAGCAATGTGGGCCGGGCGGCGCATGCGGACGTAGATATCGAGGACACGCCGCTGGTGTATCTGAACCGAAGTTCGCGCAGCGCACGGAGTGGTGCGGCGAACTAACTGTCATCTTCGGGCACGGCAGCTGGAGGCGGCTAGGGCTTCGCTGCTGAGGGAGCGGGCTGTGGTGGCTTGGGCGCTTGGCCCGCCTCAGGCACTTGCTGCGCTGCCTCCTCGGCGAGTAGCGGGCCCTCTGCCTCCGGGGAATTTGTCGGAATGGTCTGCAGGACCGGAAGGTCCGCCTGCACCTGCGCCAGCCGCTTCGCGTTCTTCTCTCCCTGCAGATACTTCACCTTGCTCAGGTCGGAGAAGTAGGCCTCGAGATCGCGCTTGATGCCGAAGGGAATCGGGGAGGCGGGGTTCTGCGTCATCCAGTGCAGCAGATCGGCATAGGCGTCGTCCTCCAGCGGATAGGTGCCGGGATAGACCATGTTCCCGGTGTCGAGATCCTTGTTGGGGATGCTGCCGGAGTTGGCCGCATGAGCCAGCGTCGCGCGCAGCACGGTGGCGCAATCGAGCAGCGACTTCACGTAGTCCTGCTCCGCATTCTGGCTCGGGGCCTGGAGCTTCAGGTCAGAGAGCGCGCCGAACTTCGGCAGGATGAAGATCACCCCTGCCAGCAGGTGGGTGCCGAAGCCGGCGTGGCGGCGATATTGCTCCCAATGCTCACTGGCGGAGAGCGCGGCGATCTGCTGGTTCAGCTGATCGAGCTCGGGGGTGGTGGCGTCGGACGGCATCCGCTTGCGATAGAGCAGCGTCTCGGCGTACGCCACTCGCGGCAGGAGGGTCCGAACTGAGTAGCGATAGCCCCGCATGGTCGGACGGTGGGTTCCGAAGAAGTCGTTGAGGTGCAGGCCGTAGGTCTCGTAGAAGGCCTGGCCGAGGAGCTGCACCGGCACCTCGAAGCCAATGTGATTCAAGTAGCGCTCCGGCGCCATGCGGTGCTGCACGATGCCGTCGATATCGAAGGCAAACTCGGCGCGCACGTGCTGGTGCGGGCCCTCGGCGTAGTTCACGTTGGGGCCGTACTTCGCTGCCAGCTCCGGGAACGCCTTGCCGACAGCGAGGTTGATCGCCTCCGGATGACCGATGGTATCGCCGTAGTAGTGCGACAGCGCGCCGATGGCGAAGGCCGTCTCGTTAGCGTTCTTGGCATTGCGGAAGAGCGCGCGGATGAAGTCGCCGGTGCGGACATAGTGCAGCAGGTCGCTGAAGAGTGCGTTACCGAAGGGGTAGTAGCCGAGGTCCTGGATGACGCATCCGCCATAGGCATTGGCGCGGGCCTCACGCAGCTGCGGCTCCGTCAGACCCGGATAACGCTCGAGCAGCAGCGGCCGGATGGAGTCCCGCCAGGTGAGATCGATGAGTTCCTCATGGGTGAGGACGGAGTAGGCGCCAGCCGGGCGCGGGGTCGCCGACACAAGCAGTACGAGAGTCAGCAGTACAAGCCATCCGCGGCCACGTCTCACTCGCGTGCTCCTGCTCCGTTGAACTGGCTGCTTTGCCTTGGTCAATCGTCGCTCTGGCACAAGGTAGTTAGATGGCAGATCGCAACCGGACGACAGGGGCTTTTCACGGGCGGCGGCGATTTTTAGGATCTGGATAGCTCCTATAGCCGGCAGATGAGCAGCTCGCGCTCATAGATCATCTCGGCGGGCAGATGGTCGTGCAGCTCGATGAACAGCTCTTCGTGGCCCATCACCTCGCGGCGCCAAGCGGCGGGATCGACCTTTTGCAACTCGTCGAACTTCGCGCGCAGCTCCGTCTCCGGCACATTCAATCCCGCCCACTGGATGTCGTTGAAGTGCGGGGTCCAGCCGATGGGCGTCTCTTTGCCCTGGGCGCGGCCACGCACACGGTCGACGATCCACTTCAACACGCGCATGTTTTCCGCGTAGCCCGGCCAGAGGAATTTGCCATTCTCATCCTTGCGGAACCAGTTGACGTGGAAGAGCCGCGGCGTGGACGAGAGCGTGCGCTGCATCTTGATCCAGTGCCGGAAGTAGTCGCCCATGTGGTAGCCGCAGAAGGGCAGCATGGCCATGGGGTCGCGGCGCACCTTGCCCACGGCAGAAGCAGCGGCTGCGGTGGTCTCGGAACCCATGGTGGCGCCGATGTAAACCCCGGCCGACCAGTTGAAGGCCTGGTAGACCAACGGAATGGTGGACGCGCGGCGTCCGCCGAAGATGATGGCCGCGATGGGCACGCCGTCCGGCGACTCCCAGTCGGGATCGATCGACGGACACTGCGCGGCGGGCGCGGTGAAGCGGCCGTTGGGATGCGCGGCAGGCGTCTTGCTCTCGGGCGTCCACGCATCGCCGCGCCAGTCGATCAGGCGAGCGGGTGGCTCGTCGGTCATACCCTCCCACCAGATGCCGCCGTCGGGCTTTCCGTCCTTGCCCACGGTGAGCGCGACGTTGGTGAAGATAGTGTTCTTCTTGAGCGTCGCCATCGCATTCGGATTGGTCTTGCCGCTGGTTCCCGGCGCGACGCCGAAGAAGCCCGTCTCTGGATTGATCGCGCGGAGATGGCCCTGCTCGTCCGGCTTGATCCATGCGATGTCATCGCCGACGGTGTGCACCTTCCAGCCCTCGAAGCCCTTGGGCGGGATCAGCATGGCGAAGTTGGTCTTGCCGCACGCCGAAGGAAAGGCCGCCGCGACGTAAGTCTTCTCAGTCTTCCCTTGCGCGTCCGGCGGCGACTCTACGCCGAGGATGAGCATGTGCTCCGCCATCCAGCCTTCGTCGCGCGCAATGTTGGAGGCGATGCGCAGCGCGAAGCACTTCTTGCCCAACAGCGCGTTGCCGCCATAGCCCGATCCGTAGCTCCAGATCTCGCGCGTCTCCGGAAAGTGCACGATGTACTTCTCGTCATTGCACGGCCAGGGCACGTCCTTCTCGCCCGGCGCAAGCGGCGCGCCGACCGAGTGCATGCAGGGCACCACGCGCTTCTCGTCCTTATCGATTTCGGCGAAAACCGCCTTGCCGATGCGCGCCATAATGCGCATGTTCACGACCGCATACGCCGAGTCCGTCAGCTGCACGCCGATCTGCGACATAGGCGAGCCCACCGGGCCCATCGAAAACGGCATCACGTACATGGTGCGCCCGCGCATCGAGCCCTTGAAGATCTGCTTCAGCTTGCGGCGCATCTCGTAGGGCGCGACCCAGTTGTTGGTCGGGCCGGCGTTGTCTTTCGAGAGCGAGCAGATGAAGGTGCGGTCCTCCACACGCGCGACATCGTTGGGCGCCGACCGCGCATAGAAGCAGCCCGGCCACTTCTTTTCATCCAGCGGCAGAAACGTCCCGGCCTCGACCAGCAGATCGCACAGCCGCTCGTTCTCTTCCTCAGAGCCGTCAATCCAGTGGATGGATGCCGGCTGGGTGAGCTCGGCCATCTTCTCCACCCAGCGGATGAGGTGTTTGTTGGTGGTGGGGGGCTTCTGCGGGCGTGCGGCGCGTTTGGTGGACATGGCGGTGCCTTCAAGTCTTTGCGCTGGACTTGAAAGTGTCAACTCCGGCGGGCGATAAGCGGTCGTGCCGATTGGTGGGTTTTATATAAACTTGCGTTTCCTAAATGGCCAGCGAATGGCCCTGAATGCCGCCAGACCATGGAACCGCTGCTAAAATCCAGAGTGCGCCGGGATGGCGGAACTGGCAGACGCAGCGGACTCAAAATCCGCCGAGGGCAACCTCGTGGGGGTTCGACCCCCCCTCCCGGCACCATAGATTCTTTCATCCAGGACCCCAGATGAGCCCGTTCAGCAGCGATTCGGAATCGACATCAAACGCCGGCGGCGTTGCCAGGCGAGACATCCTCAAAGGTCTGGCGGTTCTGGCCATAACCCCTATCGTTTCGCAGGCCGTTGCGGAAGCACAGGATGCACGTCCGGCCCAGGGGACCTCGCCTCTCGCAGTTGCCGCAGGCAAACGGGATCAATCGTTCGATGAAGGATGGCGTTTTTTACGCGGTGATGCGCCGGGAGCGGAAGCTCCCGGATTTAACGACAGCAGCTGGCGTGTTCTGGACCTGCCGCATGATTGGTCCGTCGAGGACCTGCCCTCGCTGGGCTACGCGGAAAATGGCGCCGGGGCCCTTTGGGGTATGACCGTCGCGCCAACCCGCATCGGCCCTTTCGATACAGAGCTCAGTCAGGGCGGCCGTGACACGGGCTGGTTCGTAGGGGGAACCGGCTGGTATCGCCGTAGGTTTTCGGCGTCGGCGGTTCCGGAAGATGGACAGGTGGAGATCACCTTCGATGGCGTGTACCGCAACAGCGATGTCTGGCTGAACGGCGAGCTCCTTGGGTCGCATCCTTACGGTTACACGACCTTCTCGTATGATCTGACGCCGCACCTTCGCAGGACCGGCGAGAACGTACTTGCGGTGCGAGTGCGTAACGAAGGCAAGAACAGCCGTTGGTATTCCGGGTCGGGTATCTACAGGCACGTGTGGCTGGATACGACCGGCAAAATCCGCATACCGAAGTGGGGCGTGTCCGTCACCACGCCGGATGTCAGCAAGGCGAGCGCGACGGTGAAGGTCGCGGTGAAGGTTGAGAACAGGACCGGCTCGGCCCAGGACGTGACTGTGCGGCTGCATCTGTTGGATGGAAACAATGCCAGCGTGGGAACGCAAGAGTTGAAGCAGTCTATCCCTGCAACAGGTCCCGCAACAGGTCCCGCAACAGGTTTCACCGAAGTGGAACAAAGCATCACGCTTCCGAACCCAAAACTATGGGGAACCGCCACGCCGCAGATGTATCGCCTGGAAACTGAGCTGGTAGTGGGTGCACATGCTGTAGATCGGATGTCTACCCCCTTCGGAATCCGAAAGGTCGAGATCGACGCACAAAATGGGTTGCGGATCAACGGCGAAGTGACCAAGTTGCGGGGTGGCTGCATGCACCACGACAACGGAATCCTGGGCGCATGCGCCTACGACCGGTCAGAGGAGCGCCGCATTGAGTTGATGAAGGCCCACGGCTTCAACGCCATCCGTACGAGTCACAATCCGCCCTCGCCCATGTTTCTTGCAAGCTGCGACAGGCTTGGCATGCTGGTGGTCGATGAGGCGTTCGACCAGTGGGAGGTGCAGAAGAATCCCGAGGACTACCATCTGGTATTTGCAGAGTGGTGGCAGCGGGACCTGGCCTCGATGATCCTGCGAGATCGAAACCATCCCTCGGTCATCTTGTGGAGCATTGGTAACG
The DNA here is from genome assembly GCA_963766975.1 of uncultured Acidobacteriaceae bacterium. GTDB lineage: Bacteria > Acidobacteriota > Terriglobia > Terriglobales > Acidobacteriaceae > Edaphobacter. The sequence continues at coordinate 21,618 of CAVYCF010000015.1, read as the reverse complement.
AGATACCTGAACGGGCCCAACCGCGGGGTGTAGAAATTGCGAAGAACTTACAGGAATACGCGCACAAGCTGGACCCGACTCGTCTTGTGACAGCTGCGATCAACAGCGCTCGCGGAGGCGGAGAGCAGCTTGATCCAGCGTTCCTGCACCTCGATGTCGGCGGCTATAACTACATGATCACGAATTACGAAACAGACCATGTGCGGCATCCGGATCGGATCATCCTTGGGACCGAATCTTTCCCCCGCCAGGCATACGCGACCTGGGAGCCGGTGGAACGGCTGCCTTATGTAATCGGGGATTTCACATGGACGGCTATGGATTACCTTGGCGAGTCCTCGCTCGGCAATGCACAATTGGGTGCCGCGCCCAAGGCTCCCGTCGCCCCTGCTCCAGGAGGTGGGTTCGGCTACGGCAACATCTATCTGGGCTTTCCATGGTTCAACTCCAACTGCGGCGATATCGACTTGATTGGCGAAACGAAGCCGCAAGGCTACTACCGCCGCGTCGTGTGGGGAGCCAGCAAGTTGGAGATGGTTGTGCAGCGCCCGGTTCCGGCCGGCAGAACAGAGGTCATCAGCGGCTGGGGCTGGTCAGACGAGTTGCGCAGCTGGACCTGGCCGGGTTACGAAAGCCGGACCGTGGCTGTACGTGTGGCTTCCACTGGAGATCAGGTGCGCCTGCTGCTCAACGGCAAGGAGATTGGAACGAAGCCAGTGTCCCGCGCGACGGAGTACAAGGCTGAGTTCCAGGTTCCATACGCAGCCGGTGAGCTCAAGGCCATCGCCATGCAGGATGGGCAGCCGATCGCGGAACAGAGTCTGACGACCGCGGGAAAGCCGACAAAGATCCGCCTCGTTGCCGATCGGTCGAGCCTTCGGCGCGACCGCAACGATTTGTCCTACGTGAAAGCAGAAATCGTAGACGACAAAGGGAACCTGGTTCCTGATGCAGTTGCTCCGGTCAGCTTTATGGTGAGTGGGGCAGGCGATCTGGCTGCTGCCGGAAGTGCGAATCCGAAGGATGTTGCGAGCTTCCGGTCCAAGAGCCCGAACACGTTTCACGGCCGCTGCCTCGCAATTGTTCAGCCACGAGGGAAAGCAGGAAAAGTCACGGTCAGAGCGCAGGCACCGGGGCTCGAGCCTGGCATCCTTCAGTTGGATGTGACTTAGGAAAGGAAGCGGGGAAGGCATTCAGTTTCGGCGGACTACTTCGCGGCCCGCTGACTCGATTGCCGTCAATGCGGCGCCGGCAGACTCCAGATATTGAGGATGCCAGAGGTGCTGTGCTGATTGGCATTGCCATCGGGCAGTGCAATTCTGCCGTCGACTACGATGGGGCTGTTCCAATGGCCGCGGCCACATTTCAGATCGGCGATCCGTTTGCCCGTTGTGGGGTCATAGACTCCAAGGCTGCCGCTGGGATTGTAGATGTAGAGCAATCCGTCAGCGACCACTGGGCTGGTTCCACTGTTACCGTTTTTCCATACCTCGACAAGCTTGCCATCCTTCAGCGTCCACGCAGCGGCGCCGCCGTAGTCGGTCGCGATCAGCCAGGTCTCTCCGCCGTGGTGCCAGACCACCGGGGCCGTCAGAATCATCTCACCCGTGGGCGACGATACTGTCTGCAACTCCCCGCCCTTGTGCGGAGCGACACCGGCGATCTGCTGCAGGCTGAGCAGCTGAATCTTCGCGTCCTTCCCTCCCTGCGCCAAAAGGCCGTCTCCTAACAGCACCGGAGAGGTCGAGCCAAGATCAAGGTCATCCTGATACAGCCAGTCATTGTTCTTTGGCGTGTAGTTGCCCAGAATCTGGGTTGCGCTGGAATTCAGTTCAATGACGGAATCGCCCCAATCCGTCACGCCGTTGTAGGGTCCATTGCCGGTGGCGACGAAGATGTCGCCGGTCGCGGCGTCGATGACGGCGCCCGCGCGTCCCCAGATTGCGGATTGTTTGGATGGACAGGAGTTGGGGTCCATCGGTTCAGCACGGTTGCTGCACAGCGAGTTCCATACGTGCAGTGGCCTGCCGCTCGCGGCGTCGAGGATCACGACGTGGCCCTGGTACGGCGGCCCATCGCCAAAGTGGCCTCCAGTTACCGCGACGATATGACCCTTGAATTCACGCAACGGCGAGTCAATCTTTTCCCTCTCCGGCAGCCGCGTGATCGGCGTGGTCCACACTGCGTGGCCGTCAGAGACGGCCAGCTTCTGCACCGCGCCGTCGGGGGATGCAGCATAGATGAATTGACGGTCGGGGTCGGCTACCGGTGTGCTGTTGGTGATCTGGGCCGAACCTGCCCATGTGGAATAGCGAGGAGGCGTGTACTCCCACAGGATGGTTCCCTGTTCGGCATCGACAGCGATCGTCTTGCCGTAGGACGTGGTCACGAAGAATACGTCGTGCCTGGGGCCCATCACCGTGACTCCGTGGAGATAGATAGCGGACGCATCCACCGTCCCGTCGAGCTTGACTTGGAGCCGGGTCATGGAAGCGACGTTGGCAGCGGTTATGCCGGTGGGCGCAGTCGGGGCGCCGGAGCCTGCCAGATCAGAGCCAAACTGAGCCCAATCGTGCCCCGCCGGCTGGGCGGCTGCCGAACCTCCGATTGCTGCCACCAACACCCAATACAGCCACCTGCGAGATCCGCTTCCAGCAACACCTTCAGTCATATCTCCCCCCAAAAAGTATGCCACTCACGATTGGAGGGGCCTCTCGACACCAATACGCTTCGCCGATGACTTATGTTCCTTGCCGCTATTGCACCTTGCCGCTGGGGCGCAGCCGGCTCAGTTCGCCGGCGCAGGCGATGGCGTTGAGCGAGGTCAGCTTGAGGTTGTCGCCCGCCATCCAGAGCCAGAAGCGGGTGGATGGAGCGCGCGTTGCCCCGGCGGGCTCGTCCGCTGTGCCAGGGTCAAGCGGACTGGCCGCACTCACTCGCACCAGGATTTGTGACTGTCCGGCCGCACTGACGTTCGAGGGCATGTCGCTTCCCGCTCCGGGCACGTCGATCGGTCCGCCGCGCAGCGCGGTCTCCATCTGCGCGACGGTGGCCGGATCTGCGACCTCAACCATGACTGAGAGGATGCTTGCGTGGAAGACCGGCGCCTGCGCAACCTGCAGCGCCAGATCCGGCGCGCCGGCGAGCGCGGCGTATTCCCGCGCAATGCGCACACGGACTGCATCCAGATCGATCTTTGCGCTCTCGCCCAGCGCGGGTAGAAGGTTGAATGCAAGTTGCGCGTCGAACTGATCGCGCGGCAGAGCCTGGAACGAGAGCAGGCTTACGGTCTGCTGATGCAGCTCATCCATCGCGGCCTGCCCGTGCGCAGACGCGGGCTCGAAGACGGTTGCCGCGAGGGAACGGAGCGCGATTTTTGCGTGCAGCCGCTCGGAGACAGCAAGCAGCATCAGCGTTGCGGGATGGGCACTGACTACCGCGGCGGTCGTGAGGTCCAGGCGTGTCGCATTTCGCTGGGCGGCTTCCGCGGGAAGGACCCAGGGCGCGCGCACCAGGACTCCCGGCTCGGCTTCGAGCGCACCGGTCAGGTCGACGATGGCCGCGCCGGCCTGGCGAGCGGTCCGCCAATAGCGCAGCGTCTCCACCGCGGCGCCGGCGAAGAAGACGAAGTCGACGCCGTCGAATGAATCCGCGTCGACCTTCTGCACAACGGCGACATCCTCGCCTGTTGTCGTAATCTGTCCGGCCACGCCTTCCGCGTCGAGCAGCGCGATGTGTGCCGACGCGAGCGGAGACTCGACGAGCGCATCGGCCAGTTCCTTGCCGGCAAGCGACAGTGCGCCTACGATGGCCACGCGGGTTGTGGCGACAACAGTCAACTGACCTCCATGATGCACCTGCGCCGGAAGAATGCGCCGGACGAGATATCCACCTTACACCGCGGGCGTGCTGCCACCCAGGGCGCGCCTTCGCCTGCGGCCCCACGAATACGCCAGCCGCGCCAAAAGGCCGGAGAGCAGATAGCCGATCGCGATCACCAACAGCATGATCTGGGAATTCCAGGCAATGAGCGCGCCGATCAGGGCCAGCAAGGCGACGATCTGGAACGGCCGGCGACGGCCCTCGGTCAGTTCCTTTGCGCTCCAGAACCGCCAGTTGCTCACCATCAGGTAGCCGGTGAAGAGAATCAGAAAGAGCCACGCCAGCGCCAGCCATGGATTGTCGATAGGCGAGCCGCCAAAGAAATGCACCACCGCGGCGACTACACCGGCACCGGCCGGGATAGGCATGCCGACGAAATATTTGCTGCCCGGCTTGCCTGGATTCCTAGGTTGCGGATTGACGCTGATGTTGAAGCGCGCCAGGCGGCTGGCTCCGCAGATGACGAACAGGAAGCACACGCACACGCCTGCGTGCGTGACATTTCCCCGCAGAGCAGGATGGAACGTCTGCGAAAACATGCGGAAGCCCCAGAGGTAGGCCAGCAGGCTGGGCGCAACGCCAAAGGTAATGACATCGGCGAGCGAGTCCAACTCCCTCCCGAAGTCGCTGGTGGTGTTGGTAAGCCGCGCAACGAATCCGTCGACGCCGTCCAGCAGCGCCGCGAGGCCGATCGCCAGCGCGGCGTGGTCAAAATAGACCGGGTCAGCGCTGAGGCCCTGAACGCTTTGCGTGATGGCGTAATAACCAGCTGCTATGTTTCCCGCCGTGAACAGAGACGGCAGGATATACATTCCACGGCTGGGACGCCGCCTGGGCCTCACCGCTTGATCGGCGCTCATGAGCGGACCGATGCCTCCGCCGGCGGGGGGGCAGCAAGAGCAGCCTGCGGCAAAACTGCCAGCACGGTAGAGCCGCCGCGCACGCGCATGCCACGCTTGACCCGCGGTATGGCATCGGCCGGCATCAGCACGTCGGTGCGCGAGCCGAACTTGATCATGCCGACGCGCTGTCCGCGCTCGAGCCGATCGCCCGGCTTGACGGTGCAGACAATACGCCGCGCGATCAATCCGGCGATCTGCTTGTAGCTGATCTCGTACCCGCCGGCGTCGATGACCACCAGGGTCTGCTCGTTCAACAGCCCGGACTCGGGCTTCATCGCATTGAGGAATTCGCCGTCGCGATGTTCGACCACTTTGACGGTGCCGGCCACCGGGGAGCGGTTCACATGCACGTCGAAGACATTGAGAAAGATGCTGAGACGCAGACGGCTGCCCGATGCCGTCTCGATCCAGTCGGCCTCGGTGACCACGCCATCCGCCGGCGAGACGATCTCGCCCGGTCCGGCGGGAATTGTTCGCTGGGGATCACGGAAGAACCACAGGAAGAACAGCGCCAGCAGCACCGGCAGAATTGCCCAGACGACTGCATGCGTGAGAGTCCACACAATGGCCGCCACCACGCCCAGCCCCAGCGCATACAGAAATCCATCCTTGACCATAACCTGCTCATTATAAGCTGCGAAGCGCCGGGAGCCGGGCGGGCTGCGCGGGGTAACGTGAGAGAATCGTCCCGAGCGCAGCGGATTTTGAATCGTCCTTCCCGGCCCAGGGCTCAAAATTCGGTAGCGCCTTTGGTGTGACCAAGATGAGACCCCTGATTTCGAAGTTCGGCGGGACGGCTTTGCTTGCTGCGGTCTTCGTGGCGACTCCGGCTGCGCCTGCTCAATCGCTGCCCAAGCTCGATGATCCCGCCAATCTCGCCGGCGAACGCGTCTCCGCGCCGGACCTCGCCGACACCCTGCCACTCAACCATGGCGCGCCGGCGCTGGAGCAGTTATTGCGCAAGCTGCGCACCCGGGCCTCCTTCATGCTGATCGTCGCGCACCCCGACGACGAGGACGGCGGCATGCTGACGTACCTCTCGCGCGGGCAGGGCGCGCGCGTGGCTATGCTGACGCTGACCCGCGGCGAGGGCGGGCAGAACCTGATGTCCGGCGACTTTGAGGACGCGCTCGGCCTGATCCGCACGCAAGAGCTGCTGGCCGCGGACCGCTATATGGGCGTCGACCAGTTCTTTGGCACCGAGGTCGACTTCGGCTTCTCGAAGACCAAGGAAGAGGCCTTCGCCAAATGGACGCATGACCGCGTGCTCTATGACGCGGTGCGCGCGGTGCGGCTCTATCGGCCGCTGGTGATCGCGTCGGTCTTTATCGGCGCGGCAACCGATGGACACGGACAGCATCAGGTCTCGGGCGAGATCGCGCAGGAGGTCTTCAAGGCGGCGGGCGATCCAAAGGTGTTCCCCGACCAGGGATTGCCTCCGTGGCAGCCGCTGAAGGTCTACGCCCGCATCCCGTTTGCCCGGATTGACGCGCAGGGCATGTTCGACTACGCGACCAACCAGTACGCCACGCCGCGCTTTGAGAATTACGTAACCGGAAAGGTTACGGAGACTGTGCCGGCGGCGAACGTGCTTGTTCCCGAGGGCACGACTGACGCTCTTTTGGGCGGGTTGAGTTATGTTCAGTTTGCGCGGGAGGGCCTTGCGCTGCAGAAGACGCAGGTCGGCCCCGGCGTACGTACTGCCCCAGCCGGCCGCGCGGATGTCCGCTACCACCGCTACGGCTCGCGCGCCATCGGCGCAGACGGAAAGCCGCAGCCCGACGACGGCGGGGACACCGGCGTGGAGTCCGGCTTCTTCGATGGCATCGATACTTCCCTGCCCGGGATCGCAACACTGGCGCCCACCGCACCGCCTGCGCTCAAGGCGGTGTTGCAGGTGATCGACGGCAAGATCGACGAGGCGCAGAAGCAGTCCGACCCAGCCAACCCGGCGGCCATCGCCGAGCCGCTGCGGGTGGCGCTGCAGACGCTCGATACGGTCATCTCCGGCACAGAGGGTTCGACGCTGCCGCTGGAGCAGAAGGCCAATGTGCTGCACGAGCTGCGCGTGAAGCGAGTGCAGCTGAACGATGCGCTGGTCCTGGCGCATGGCCTCACGCTCGAAGCCGTTCTGGGCAAAACGAGCGTCGATGGCGGCACGACGCAAGCCAAGCTGCTTACGACAGACAAATATCTCTCTCTTAGGGTGAAGCAGACCAATTCGTCCGGCGATCTCATTGGCAACTTCGGGACATCGCTGGCTCCGTTAGACAATGCCGGAAAATGGATAACTTTAGACGATAGAACCGGATTCGTTACGACGGCATATTCGCTGGATGATGATATTCCTTCCCTGCCTGCAAATCGTCCTTACTTCTCGCGCAAAGATATCGAGCAGCCTTATTACGACATCTCGAATCCCGCTCTTCGAGATGCACCTGAGACACCACCGTCTCTCACTCTGAAAATGGACCTTCACGACCACGACGTGCCTCTCACGCTTGAAGCGACAGTAGAAGCGGAGGACGGACCAGTCAAACAAGCTGCGTCAGCCGTTCCTCCCGTCTCAGTGGCCGTTTCTCCCAGCGTTGGGATTTTGACGCCCAGTTTTCCAGCCATCAATCCCGCAGTGACTGTCACAGCAAATGTCAGGCAGACATCAGGAAACCTGACAATCAGCGTTCCCGCCGGATGGGAGACGTCGGATGCAGAGCCGTTCAAAATCGCGGAGGCTGGCGACAGTACGACTGAGGGTCTGGTAGCCAACCCTCGCGGATATGGCCCGAAATCCCTGTCCGTCCTTCCGGGCAGCACTCCTTCTGGGGCCGCTTACTCTTTCGAAGTGACCGCTGATGTCAGTGGCCAAAAATATCGCGAGGGATATCGCCCGGTTGGATATCCCGGACTGCCAACAACCAACTACTACACTCCTTCGACCTATAAAGTGGTCGCTGTCGACGTTCATACAGCTCCCGATCTCAAGATCGCTTATCTGCCGGGTACGGGGGACGATGTTCCTGCGGCCCTCGATAGCCTGCTCGTTAAGACCACCACGATCACCGTTGCCGACCTCACTCCCGGAAAGCTGAAGCAATACGACGCCGTCGTCCTGGGCGTCCGACCGTATGAGGCGCACGGCGATCTCGCCGCTGCCGGCGCTGCGCTGAATACGTATGCAGCAAACGGGGGTGTGGTGATCACCCAGTATGTAGCACGCGAGATGCCTGCGGGCGCCGCGCCGTATCCACTCTCGCTGGGCAGCAATGAAAAGGTGGTGGATGAGGACGCGCCCGTCGCGATCCTCGACCCCGCCGACCCGCTGCTGAGCTGGCCGAACAGGATCACAACGGCCGACTTCTCCGGCTGGGTGGAAGAGCGAGGCCATGGCTTCATGAGTTCCTGGGACCCGCACTTCAAGCCGCTGCTCGAGACGCACGATCCCGGCCAGCAGCCGCAGCAGGGCGGCCTGCTGGTCGCGCGCACCGGCAAGGGCGCGTGGATTTACCTGGGTCTCGCGCTCTACCGTCAACTGCCGGAGGGCGTTCCTGGATCGTACCGGCTGCTGGCGAACCTGATCAGTGCTGGCAAGGAACCGCAGACGGCGGTACGCTGAAGAACGGGCCTGGCAAAATCTAAACCAACCAGAATCAGCCGATGAGCAAAGGCGAATCGGGATTGGAGCCTTCCATGAGCAGCGTCGAGATCGAGCAGAAGAGCTATGAGATGCCCCCGAAGGGGGGGATGAGCATCGCGCATTTCCTCACCGTCGCAGACGTCGAGCGATCGGCCCGCTATTACGAAAAGGTCTTTGGCGCTGAGATCCTGACCATGGGTGACGGCAACGCGCCTCCGTACCTTCGGCTGGCGAATATCTGGATGATCCTGAATGTGGGCGGCGGGCCGACCCCGGACAAGCCGACGGTAACCCTCAGCGTACCCGACCCCAACCACATCAACAGCTTTATGAACTTCCGGGTAGCGGATATTCAGGCATGCTATGAGTTGTGGAAGAGCCGCGGGGCGGAGTTCCTCACGCCGCCGATCCCCAAGTACGGCGAGATACGCTGCTACATCCGCGACCCGGACGGCTACATCATCGAGGTGGGACAGAGCACGGACCTGACTTACGGTTGATCGGTCGCGTCTATTCGCGGACGCGCTTCCTGATCTCGACGTTGAGGCGCTTGATCTTCTGGTTGAGCGTGGAGAGCGGGATCTTGAAGAACTCCGCGGCCTCGGTCTGGTTCCAGTGGCAGCGCTCGAGGCGGTCGGCGATGATGCGGCGCTCGATGTCTTCCATCACGTCGAAGAGGCTGGCATCGGGGCGGTGGTCCATGATGTTGGAGGTGTAGGTGTTGCCGGTGAGCGACGCCGGCAGCAGGTCCGGCGTAATGGAGCCGGTGGTGGTGAGAACGACGCCGCGCTCCATGGCGTTTTCAAGCTCGCGGACATTGCCCGGCCACTCATAGTCCATCAACACGCGCAGCGCATCGGGGGTGATGGCCGGGGTGGGCTGGCCGTTTTCGTCGGCATACATCTTGAGGAAGTGCGCGGCGAGCAGCGGGATGTCCTGGCGGCGGGCGCGAAGCGGAGGCAGCTCCAGACAGATGACGTTGAGGCGGTAGAAGAGGTCTTCGCGGAAGCGGCCCTCTTTGACGGCCTGGCTGAGGTCCACGTTGGTGGCGGCGACGATGCGCACGTCCACCTGGATCTCCTGCGTGCCGCCGAGGAGCATGAAGCGGCGGTCCTGCAGGACGCGCAGAATCTTGGCCTGCATGTCGATGGACATGGTCCCGATCTCATCGAGGAAGAGCGTACCGCCGTTGGCGACCTCAAAGAGCCCCTTCTTTGCAGAGACGGCGGAGGTGAACGCGCCTTTGACGTGGCCGAAGAGGGTGGATTCGAGCAGGTCCGGCGGAACCGCGCCGGTGTTGACCGGGACGAATGGCTTATCTTTGCGGGGCGAGTTGGCGTGCAGGGCTTTGGCGATCAGCTCCTTTCCTGTGCCGCTCTCACCCTGGATGAGCACGGTGGCGCGCGACGGCGCGACCTGCGCGACGGTGTCAAAGAGCCGGAGCATGGGCTCGCTTTTGCCGACGATGTTCTCAAAGTTGTACCGCTGTTTGAGCGCGCGCTTGAGCTGGACGACCTCTTCCTCGGCGCGGCGCTTGGCGATGGCGGCGCGAATGTCGGCGAGCAGCTTCTCGTTGTCCCAGGGCTTCTGGACGAAGTTTTCCGCGCCCGCGCGAATGGCGTCCACCACGTTGGCGACGGTGCCAAAGGCGGTGATCATGATGACGGGCAGCGATGGCTGCATCTCGACGATTTTCGGAAGCAGCTCCATGCCGCTCTCGCCGGGCAGCGCAAGGTCAAGGAGAAGGAGGTCGAACTCGTTACGCGTGAGCTGGTCGAGGCCCGAGGGTCCGTCGACCGCGATCGTCACCTGGAAGCCCTCGAGGGTGAGCAACTCTTCGAGCGACTCGCGAATGGCCGCCTCGTCGTCGATGATGAGAATGCGCGCTGGACCCACAATACGAGCGTCGCCGCGCGCGGCGCCGGTCCGCTGACGCGCTTCCGCCTCCAGGTTTAAATCGATTGCTGCTTCCGCCATGCTTCCATTCTCGCCTGCGACCGCCTGCTGCGCACCGTCGCACTCAGATTTAGCGCTCTTAATTTATCGGGACGCTCATTCAATAGACTCCTGCTGCACGTTTTTGCCGCCCTACACGGGGATGGCGCTGCTATCGGCGACCTTTTCGCTGTCGGTCTGCCGCGGCGTTGCGGCGGCGCTGCGCACCGCGCCAGGAACGGGGAACTCCAGCCGAAAGGTCGTGCCTATACCCACCTTACTCTCCACGTGCATCTTGCCGGCGTGCTCCTGGATGATGCCGTAGCTGACGGCGAGTCCGAGCCCGGTCCCCTTATGCTGCCCGGCGAGCGGCCTGTTCTTGGTGGTGAAGAAGGGATCGAAGATGCGGTTCATATGCTCCGGCTCGATGCCCGCGCCGCAGTCGCCGACTTCCACCCAGATGCGGTCGCCGGCCTGCGCGGTTGAGATGCGGACCAGAGCGTCCGGGGCGCCATGCATGGCGTCGCGCGCGTTCAGCAGCAGGTTCAACATGACCTGCTGTAGCTTGCCTTCGTTGCCCTGGATCCGCGGGAGGGTGGAGTCGAGCTGGGTTTCGACGGCGACGCGCGCGGTCTTGAACTGGTGGTCGAGCAGCGTGAGGGTGTCGCGCAGGAGACGGTTGAGGTCCACCGAGGTGAACTCAGTGCCGCCGGTGCGCGAGAAGTTGAGCAGGCCGTTCACGATCTCCGACGCCCGGAAGGTCTGCTGCGTGATCTTGTCCAGCACCGGAGCCAGGCGCGCGTCCTGGTCCATCAGGGGGCGCATCTGCTTGGCAAGCATCTGGGTGTAGCTGGAGATGACGGCCAGCGGCGTGTTGACCTCATGGGCGACGCCGGCGGCCAGCAGACCGATGGAGGAGAGCTTCTCCGCCTGGGTCAATTGCGCTTCGAGATCGGTGCGGTCGGTAATGTCGTCCACCAGGACGATGCGGCCTACGACCACGAAGTCGCGCGTGAGCAGCGGCGCGATGGCGATGTTGGCGACGCGGGTCTCGCCGGTGGGCAGCGCCAGCTTTACCTTGTAGAAGGTATGCGTCCCCTGCTGGCCGCGCATGCTGTCAAAGTGCATCATGAACTCGGCGGGGAAGATGGAGCCGAGCGGCTGGCCCAGTGTCTCGGCGCGCGGCCGGGCGTACATGACCTCCATCTGCGCATTCCAGCTCTCGATCCGGTCCTCAAGATCGACTGCGAAGATGCCGACATGGATGGATTCGACGATGTTCTCGTGGAACTCCTTGAGCTGTTCGAACTCGGAGACCTTTTGCTCCAGGCGGCGATAGAGCTGGGCGTTCTGGATGGCGATGCCGATGTAGCCGGCGAGCGAGCCGAGGACCTCCATGTCTTCCGAGGAGAGGAAGTCGCCGGCATCGGTGCGGCCAAGGCCCAGCACAGCGACGGTGCGGGTGCCGGCGCCCTCGCGGCTGGCGACGCGGCAGGGCAGATAGTAGTTGAGGTCGAGCGAGCGCACGGTGCGGCGCTGGGGGCCGTCCAGGCGCAGGGCGAGCGCCGGGTTCTCGAAGAAGATGTGGTCCCAGGAGTCTTCGCTGTCGAAGTCGAAGAAGCCGAAGTCCAGAGATCGGAGTTCCTGCACCTGCAGGTTGCCGAGGCCGTGGGAGGCGGCGAGTTCAAAGCGCTGGCGCGAAGGTCCGCTGAGCACGCCAGGAGGGTGCGAGGCAGAGGCAGGGTCTTCGGCGAGGAACACGGCGACGCGGGTGACCAGCAACGTCTGCGGCAGACGCTCGACGATGGCGTCAAGCAAAGTGCGCAGGTCAGTCTGCGAGTTCATGCTGCGGCCGAAGTCGATGAGGGTCTCGCGGTAGTCGAAGCTCTTGCGGTCAAAGACGCGGTCCACACGCCCCTGGATCATGCGCTTCAGCGGATCGAAGGAGAGGCCGATGACAATGATGGCGATGATCGGTCCCCAGACGCCCAGCGATGAGTAGCGGGTATGGATGACCTCCGACGCCACGGCGACCACCCCAAAGTAAAGACCGGCCAGCGCGGCCGTGGCAAGCGTATAGGTGACGCCGCGCTTGAAGATGAGGTCTACATCCATCAGCCGGTAGCGAACGATGGCCCAGCTGAAGCTCAGCGGCAAAATAACCAGCGCCAGGAGAACGATCCGGCCCAGCCATGCCGGCGCGGCAACTCCGCTGAGGTATAGCACGGCATAGATGGTGAACGGCCCGACGGCCAGGACGGTGCCGCGGGTGAGCCACTTCAACTGCTGGCGCTCCAGTGGCATCTGCGCGCGGGCATAGCGCGAGTAAAAGACGACCGCGGCGAGGACATAGTAAAGCGCCATGTGGCCCACGGCGAGCTGGTCCAGCCGGTGGCTCAGGATGCCGGTCGCCGACCAGCGCAGGATGGCCCACAGCTGCAGCCCGATGAGGAACAGGCCCGGCACATAGAGCATGGACGCCAGTAGCCTGCGGCGCAGAGTCTGCATGCGCGCGGCGGTCTCGTCCTCGGCAGAGGCGTCGGAGAAGCTGATGGCGAAGTGCAGGAAGAGCGCCGGCTGCAGCATGTTCGCGGCGAGATTGCCCCAGTAGATGATGCGGTCGAACGCGCCCGGCTCCCCGGTTGCGCGGAAGGCATACAGCACAAACGAGACCAGGCAGAAGATGTAAAAGTGCAGCGACTTGGGCGCGGTCCAGCGCCGGAAGAGGACGTAGAGCCCAATCAGCAGATAGACCAGAGCGATCAGGCGCTTGCCGTGAGCTGTGCTGGGGTCTTCTTCTTCGAGCACCACCTGCACCGGAAAGCTGGCGGCGGCGCGGCCGGCCATGGGGCGGGAGATGGTGTAGGTGGCGGAGTTCCAGGCGCCGACCCGATAGACATCCCGCACCTGGTCGGCGAGGCGGGTGGTGGGCGCGCCGTCGATCGCCTGGAGGACGTCTCCGGCGCGGATACCGGCGGTGCCACCGGCTGAGTCGGCTGGGACGCGGTCGGCCTCGAGCCCGCCCTGCGTCTCCAGCCAGACGACGCCATCGGTGGGAAACTGGGCGTTCAGCTCATCGGAGAAGTTGAAGCCGGCGAGGACGCAGATTCCCAACGTCGCGATACCGAGCGCGATGACGAGGATCCGCGTCTGCAATGCGTTTCTCATGACGCAAAACGAGCTGGTGCAATCAGAAAACCGCCGGGGCGAGACCCTCCCACGGAGGGGAAACTATATACATCTAGCAAGTCAATCGCCAAAATAACGATCCGGCGAACCCGCCAATGGCGTCAGTTCGATAAGCACCAGCCCTACGAATAATCATAAACTCTTCCATTTACTGGGGAAGGCCCTTCCATAAAAGGGAGACCAGTTCCTTTTGGATCGTTGGAGCGTACGGGCCTCGCCCCCCGGCACCGCTGCTGGATAATGGCTTAGACTCGGAGCGATGGACCGGAGTCATCCGGTCAGCTTCCGCACCCCAAGCCCATGCCGCCTGTCGATCAACCCGCACCTGCCCTGCCCGCGGACTTCAACGAGTTCCTGGGCAGCGGCCACGCCATTGAAGGTCTGCGAACTGCAATTGCCGCCGGAAGGCTGCCCCACGCGGTCATCCTCTCCGGGCCGGCGGGCGCAGGCAAATACACCCTGGCGCTGATGCTGGCGATGGCCATCGAGTGCGAGCGCCAGCCCCGCGACCTGTGGTCGAACGGGCAGTCCCTGGCCGGATTCTGCGGTCACTGCTCCAACTGCATACGCATCGCGCAGGCCGCGAACCTGGAGGAGCAGGTCGCCGCAGCCGTTGCTGCGCGCGAAGAACTGCGCGAGACGGACAAGAAGGAGACCCGCGTTCTGGTGCAGCCGCACCCGGACGTGCTGATCCTGCCTCCGGATCCGCCGCAACTGCTCATCAAGCTCGGCCAGGTGCGGACGCTGATCGAGCGCGCGCACTATCTGCCGGCCGAAGCGCCCCGGCGCATCTTCACCCTGACCTCGGCGGCGATGATGAAGGAGGCAGCGAACTCGCTGCTGAAGATTCTGGAAGAGCCGCCGGAGACGGTGCAGATCTTTCTGCTGGCGGAGAACCCCGGCGAACTGTTGCCGACGATCCGGTCTCGCGCAGCTCTCGTCCGGCTGGGCGCGCTGCCGACCGATGAGATCGAGTCGCTGCTGGCTCAGCGGCGGCATGACGTTCCTGCCAAGCAGCGAGCGTTGATCGCGCGGCTGGCGCAGGGAGCAGCGGGGCGGGCGCTGGGCTTCGACCTGGCCGCGTATGAGGCTGCGCGCGGCGATGCGCTGATTTTTCTGAGGAATGCGGCGGCCGCGCGAGGCGCTGGCGACCTCGACCACACCGCGCTCTTCAAGATGACCGAGACTTACCGCGCCGGCGCAGACGGTCAGCAGAAGACGACGGAGCTGCTGCGCGCGCTATCGCTGCTGTTGGAAGACCTGCTGATGGTCAACAGCGGCACACCCGAGCTGGTGCGCAACATCGACCTGCGCGGGGAGCTGGAGCGGATGGCGGCAGCGCTGGACTTCGGCTGGATCGAGCGTGCCAGCCACGCGATCGATCAGGTGCACTCCGGTCTGCGGCGCAACCTGCTGCGCTCGCTGTCGCTGGACGCCTTTGCGGCGCAACTGACCACCTCGTAGTTCTGCGCCGCGCAGACGAAGACTCTGCTATGCGCTGAAGAGATTGCGCTCCACAAACTCATTGCGGAACTTGCCTTCGGGGTCGTACTGTCGCGTAAGTGCGCGGAACCTGCCGAGCTGAGGATAGAGCGCATTGAGTTCCGCCGGCGGAACGGTGAAGAGCTTGCCCCAGTGCGGGCGCGCGCCAAACGGCGCAAGCTTCTCTTCGATGCGCGGCAGCAGTGCGTTCACCTCGGGCGTCATCGGCTTCCAGGTGAAGTGGATGGCGAGCGAGTCGCGCTCATGCGCCATGCTGAGCCAAAGATCGTCGGCCGCTACGGCGCGCAGCTCGGTGACCAGCAGCAGCGGGGCGATGCGGTCGCTGAGCGACTGCACGGCGCGGATGGCCTCGTAGCCGCAGCTGCGCGGCACGAAGTACTCCGTCTGCAGCTCGGCGCCATTCGACGGAGTGAAATTCATCCTGAAGTGCGGCATGCGCTCATACCAGGGGCCGGGCACGCCCAGCTGCTCCGTGCAGTTTTCCGCGGAATTGCCCTCGATGGGATGCATGTTCACCGTCGCGGGCTTGGCGCCGTAAAAGTCTGCCAGGATGGTGGCCTTCTTCCTACCGCCGTTTGGGCTCCGCGCGACACGGTCCTTCACCCAGACCTGCGCGATGCGCCCGCTTTGCCCGATTCCGCCCTGCCAGTTGGTGAAGAGGCTGACGCTGTAGCCGGCGGACATAATCGCTTCGAGGTTGTGCTCCAGCTGGTCGATCGAAAGATTGCGATAGACCACCTGCGTCATGTCGAAGCGCGGAACCACATCCAGCGTGACGCGCGTGGCGACACCGAGCGCGCCCAGCGCGACGACCGCGCCGGTAAACTGATCGCCATGCTCTTTGCGCGAGAGGTGCACCACATCCCCACTCGCCGTGACAAGCTCAATCCCCGAGACTGCCGTGGCGAGGTTGCCATTGTGCACGCCGGAGCCGTGCGTAGCGGTCGACACCGCACCGGCGACGGTAATATGCGGGAGGGAGGCGAGGTTGTGCACTGCAAAGCCGGCCGTATCCAACCGCGGTGCGAAGTCGCCATAGCGAACCCCCGCGCCGACGGTGACGGTGCGCGCAGCAGCATCGATGTCGATGGAGTCGAAGTGCGCAAGCGAAGCCTGGCGCACATCACTATCAGCAATGGTATTGAAGCAGTGGCGCGAGCCTAGCGCGCGCAGCTTCTTGCTTCCGCGAACTATCTCCTGCAGCTCCGCCAGAGTTCGCGGCGAATCGAGTTGATCGGCATGGTAGCGCAGGTTGCCGGCCCAGTTGGTGCAGTGCGGTTGAAGGTCATCGGGCGGGATCATGCAAGGTCAAGCATACGACCGACGCGGCGTTACCAGAGCACTTTGACCGGGTACTCGCGAACCTTCGTATCGTTGGTCAGGATGGGCAGCGATTCCGTGATGGCCTGGGCGATCAGGAGCCGGTCGAACGGATCGCTGTGATTGGGCGGCAACATTTCAAGCTGAAGAATGTGCTCGTAGCGAATGGGCAGCAGTTCCATGCCGTAGGCATCCATCTCGTCGCGGATGTAAGCGACGGATGAGCCGAGCATATTAAGCTTGCCGATCTTCATCTTGACGGCAATTTCCCACAGGGAGACGAGGGAAAAGACAAGCTCGGCGTCACCATCTCTGAGGATGCTCTTCGCGCGTGAAGAGAGGCGGTGGTCACGCAAGAGCGCCCACAGGAAGCTGTGCGTGTCGACCAGCACCTTCATCTGCGTGGCTTCCTTCTCAGCTTGGCGTCCGGCGGGAACTCGAGGTTGGGATCTTCGGCCTCAAGCATCTTTTGAATCTGGAGATCGGTCTCGGGCGAAAAAGCGTCGTCAGCCATCCATATCTTGCCGATGCCGGAGCCGAGCATCTGCTTACGAGACTTGCGCACAGGAGGAGCAACAATCACAAGCTTTACGGCCGGCTTGCCGTTGCGGGCGATGATGACCTCCTCTCCGCTCTCGACCGCGGCGATGAGTTTGGAGAGGTGGGTCTTGGCGTGATGTACGTTGACTTCCATCGTGACTATATTAGCTAGTTTAGTTAGCTAAGTACAGCCAGATTCTGATGATCACGCCCTCACTGCCGGCGTTCAAAGAGCTATGAAAGTTATCCACAGAATTCGTTGATTTTGCACTTGCGTGCACAGATTGGACAGGCTTAAGGTTCTCAGCAATCGATGACCACGCAGTAGATCGTCGGTTGGATTCGAAAGGGCCCGAGAGGCAGGAACAGCAGGCGCAAGCCGAGAGTTCAATAAGCCGATCGAGCCCGCGGCGGAGCCGGAGCGGAAGCCGTTGGGCGCAAGTCCAAAAGCAGATGCAAAGGTAAGCTGGACGGACGGAAGGAAGGCGCAGGGCGCAAGCCACGCGCGGGAGGTCCGAGCCGAAAGGCAAGTCCGGAAGGGCCGGGCGAGAGGCGTTGGCGCAAGCCGAAGCTTCAAGAACGGTCTCGGAAGGCACCGGAAGGATGGGAGCTCGCAAGGGCGTCCATCCGGAACGGAAGACCCGGCAAGTTGAAGTGAGGCGCAAGCCAAGCTTCAACGATAACGGGGACGCCGAGGCAGGACTGAGAGGCCGGCACCAGAGCGGCGCGAGGCGCAAGCCAAACGCAGGCAGGAGCAGGCGAGAGGGCGGATTCGCAGGAGGCGCAAGCCCGATACGGATCGAGAGCCCGGTGGTCCACAGGCCGCTGGGAGTTGGCAGCCGCAAGAGGCGAGGGCCGCAAGGCCGGAGCAGTCTGCGGAGGCACAAACCAAAGGCCGATTGCCGGAGTGCTGGAGGAGGAGCGCGAGCTCTGGAAACCAGCGCGAGGGCCAGACGGAGCCAAGGGTGAAAGCCCAAGGCGACGGAGGGTCAAAGGCATGCCAGAGGGCCGCTTCACAACGAAGGCGCACAGGCGAGAGCCGAAGCGCCGGAGAGAGGCAGGCCAGAAGGCTGGCCGGAAGGAATGGCAGGAGACGAAGGGCGCGAGCCCCTGGTCGAGCGCCGGAGCCGGAAGGCGGCAGGAGGGTTGAGCGGAGGCGAGGGGCGCAAGCTCTGAGCGGAAGCCCAGCCTGAGAGCGAAGCCCGCGGGAGCAGTCGCGAGACTGAACTGAGGGCGAGACCGAAGGGCCAGGGAAAAGGCCGAAGCCGCAAGGCGGAGGCTGAAGGACGCGAGTCCGAACCAGGGCACGACGGCAGCCAGAGAATCGACGGACGGTAAGAAGTTGCAGGTTCAGGCCTGAAGTACTGGAGAAGGCGCGAGCTGGAGACCAGATCGAGGCAGGGCTGGAGGCGAGGCGCAAGCCGAGCCGAAGGCAGCGCCGGAGGGCAGGAACAGGCAGCGAGAGTCGGATGCAGGTCCCAAGGGTCGGCCGCGAGGCTGGTCTGAGGCAGGGCCGGAGGCGAAAGCCGAAGGCAGCGCCGCAGGGCAGGCAGACGAGGAGAGCTGGAGAATCGGGTCCAGGAGGGCCGGCCGGAAGGCTGGTTCGAGGCAGGGCTGGAGGCGAGGCGCAAGCCGGACCGAAGGCAGCGCCGCAGGGCACGAAGGAAAGCTAAACTGTTGGGCTCCGTCAAGGATGAAACGCCAGAGGCCGCGAGGCTTCTGGCGTTTTCGTTTAAGGCACTTCGTGCCGTTCTCGACGCGCTAGCGCGCGTGAAAACCCAGAGGCACCGGAAACTCGTATCAGCGCGCGGCGGCTTTGCGAGGGCGGCCGCCGAGGGCGCCGTTGGCGCGGGCGGCAGTGCGCTTGGGCAGGCTCCGCGACTTGCCGCCCTTGGCGCCGAGGCGTGCGGCCATCCACTTCGCCGAGCCCATCGTGCCTTCCAGAAGATTGGGAACGTTGACTCCTTCTTCGAGCGCGGGGAAGAAGAGGGCGAAGCCTGAGGGCGTGATCTCAATTTCCTTCAGTTGCGCAGGTGTGGCCGTGTCCAGGCCTTGTACGTCCTGGGGGTTGAACATGACCTCGATGCCCGACGACATGCGCATCACGATGCGTTTGGCCTTTGGGTTGTAATGCGCCGCGACGACCGCCGGAGTCGTGGCCTTCATGATTGCGGTGCGGCGATTGGCAGCGAGAACCTCTTTATGGGTGATTGTCATGCATCTCCTCCCAGGTAGCGCATAGTTGCGGAATGTGCGGGCGCAGCGCGACCAGCAAACGATTCACCTCAGCCTCGCTGAGCCTGTACTTCTCCCGCTCACGTGGCGGCCCTGTGGGGCAGTTGAGATAGATCAACGCCTCGCCGTCACTGTTGAAGACATGGACATGAGCGGGCGGATGGTCGTTGTGAAACATCATGACGCGGTAGCCGCTAAGTCTCAGGATGGTCGGCACGGAAGGAGAATACCATAAACCCAAGCGGTTGGGTTGTTTCAATCTGGCTCCCAAATCTCAGAATTGATGCGCACACTGGTCATAAATCACAGGCCAGCACTTTTTGCTGTGGGCTGCAGTTACAAGCCACTTGAGGGTTTCTGCTTCAGCTAGGCTGCTTTGGCTTTCCGTTTGGTTCACAATCCGGCCCGGGAAAACGATACACACGCGTGGCGCCGAGCAGATGTGGCAGCAGCCTCTCGTGAACATTAAGGCTGTCGGAAATGCCGATAGCGATGTCGCCGCCAGGTTCACCATCTCGCAGCATTCATTTGTAAATTCGGCGCCCCCGGAGATATGAAACATACCTGTCTCCCGAAGGCACTCGAGGCAGTATGGGATGTCCTTCTGCCTGGAGAGAAATGCGCGTAAGTCGGTTTGGCTGCTCATGAAGACCTTCCATCGCTGTTCTGCCATAGAATGAAAGGAAAGCGGGGCTAACGCTCCTCTTCCCAGCATCGTTTGCGGTGCTGCTGGAGCCCGATTCGCGTGCCGGCCAAGGTTCTGCGGATCGGGCTCCTTCGTTCTAGATCGTGGCCGCTAGGTCGGCAAAGTTGCTATCAGTTCCCTCGCAATCGCCACTGCTCTAGCTAGGCCTTGATTTGTGAGCCTGTACCGTGTTGCCCGACCAAGTCCGGTTTTCAAGATGAACGCTTCACGGATATGTTTCTCCATGATCCTGTCTACTCGGGAGGCCGGTTTGCCCGATTGAGCCAATCCATCTCCTATTTCTTGACCTGTTACGGACACGTTATTTCTGAGATCTCGTTGGCCAAGCATGATCAGGAGCGCGGAATCTTCGACGGAGGCTGGTAAGGCTGTGAGTGAGACCACTCGCCCGTCAGCTTGCATGATGGTCTCAATACGGGCGTGGGCGGAAGAATTCTGAACCGAAGGACCAGGTGCCGCAGAGTCGTCGTTCGGAAGCGCCTCAATGACTTCACTTGTGGCCGGTGCTGCTGAGGCTGGCATCGCCGCAACAAGCATACGAAAAGCTTCCAATTGTTGCTGCACGATTTCCGGCGCGCCTTCCGCTTCAAATTCATGGCTGCCTATCTTCATCTTCACTCGGCTTGAATCCATGATCGTTGCCCCTTTCGGCGAATACATCTGTTACTAGCAAACTAGCACCACTAAGCCGTAATCGCAACAGAATTTGGGCCCACCGGCCCCGGACTCCAAGACGACGGTGGCGCATTTCTCCGACGTAGCCGGTATTGTATCTTCGTAAATCATTGATTTCACGTCGCATTGGCTCGAACTCGGCTGAATCTGCTGACTGATGATGAAGCTCAAACGCCATATAGTGCGACCACTGGTTGACTGTATTGACGTTATGTTTATCAACAGTCAACTATTTGCTACGTTTTGCGGCAAGTCATCGAGGGGGATCCGCGCTTCCCTGATGAGCGCCCGAGAAGCCTGCAATGACCCTATGCTGCAAAATGGCCGACTCCATGCGGGATTGGCGCATTAATCAAGGCTCAGGTGACTATATCTCCTCGCCATCCCGGTGGTAGAGCATATGGCGGCGAAGCCATCACTTCTGGATCGGATCACAGTGTGTGACGCATTGGCGTCGCAATTAGGGAGATAATGCATCCTATGCGTCAAATCTGCCTATGATTAAGGTCTACAAAGCTACATATTTATATACAACAGTACACAAATATCTACGTTTTGCGGCAAGTCATCGAGGGGGATCCGCGCTTCCCTGATGAGCGCCCGAGAAGCCTGCAATGACCCTATGCTGCAAAATGGCCGACTCCATGCGGGATTGGCGCATTAATCAAGGCTCAGGTGACTATATCTCCTCGCCATCCCGGTGGTAGAGCATATGGCGGCGAAGGCATCACTTCTGGATCGGATCACAGTGTGTGACGCATTGGCGTCGCAATTAGGGAAACAATCCATCCTATGCGTCATATCATCATGCGGTGGTGTCGTCTGCTGTACGCAGCAAGCTAAAGTAGTCTCATAGCTACCCAAAACGGGGCTGTGCGTAGGATGACGGCAAAAACTAAAGGCGGGCCCATTGAGGACCCGCCTTTAGTTTTGATACGCGAAGTGTCGAGAACGGCACGAAGTGCTACTCGGCGGCGAGTTCTTCCTGTTCGCCTTCCATGCGCATGAGTTCGAGTTCGCGCTCTTCGGCTTCGATCTGCGCGGTGACCTCCTGCTGGACCTGGGCGGCTGCGGCTTCGAGCTCTGGGGAGAGCGCG
>CAVYCF010000014.1:0-551117 GCA_963766975.1 uncultured Acidobacteriaceae bacterium | reverse complement strand
CCACTAAGCTGTGCCGTGTCGAAACAATTCCAGCTGCGCCTGCCATTCGGGCGGCCGCAGCCGCGTAGATTGTCGGCGTCGGATTATGGAGATGAACGACATCGGGTCGTGACTCCTTAAAGAGACGGCAGAAATTCCGGACTGCATCCGGCAGATGATGCCCTATGTTCGACTGCACGGCAAAGCCCTCATCACGCATCTGCTGACCGAGGGCGCCAAGCGCTGCAATCGCATAGATGCGCGGGTCGTGTCCCTGCTGTCGCTGAAGCCGACTGAGTTGCGACACCAGTATCTCGGCGCCACCCACTTCCATGCTGTCAACTACATGTGCAATCTTCATCGGGTTGCCCCATCTCCAACGGCATCCCACCAACCTCTCCAATCATAAGGCACGGCACAGAGAGAATTTGGCCTCGGAATCAGTGAGTTAAGTTCGCGACACGTAACATGGCGTACATCACGATCAACAGCGCGACTGCCATGCCCCCCGAATATCGCAGCACCCTCAAAGAGGGTAAGCGCGCAGCTACCATTTCTCGCCGCCGTGCCATTTCAAACACCACCTCGGCCATGCCGCCCAACACAAACAATGTCATAACAAAGGCACGAGACAGAAACCAACCTGCAACCATGAAGCCGACCAGCGATATAAGCGTCAGTTGTCCCAGCCGTGCCACTTCTTCCCTGTCAACTGCAACATTTGTCGTTGGATATGGGCCCGACTCGTCCGGATGAATCGGTTTCCCTTCCGTTAGCCGTTCTGATGAAGATACTGCCAGGATATCTCTGCCAGTTGGAAAAAGGAATAAGGACCAAAAGTATAATCCGACGAGTCCCAGCTCGGACGCACAAACGACGACCGAGTTATGAGCGGTCAGGCCTCCCGTATAGTCCCCGAGGTTCCCAAATCCCACTCCGAACAGCGGATGCGATTTCAATGCCTCCAAACCTTCTCCCCACAAATCCAGACGGTCCGAACCACCTTCGATGGAAATGTCCCGTCCGCCCGCAAAGTTCAGCGCCGTTGCACCGGCGAATATTCCCACGGAGAGGAGCAAGGAAGGCACTGTTCCCACGCGTCGGCGCCCTGCCATAACGGTCATCGCCAATATGGCTAGAATGGCGCCGCGCGAATGAGTCAAAAACACTCCGTACAACAACGCGCAAACTGGCAATAACACGACCACTATGTTCCTGAGCGTCTTCGTCGGTTTCCATAGAAAAAACACAAGCGGGATAGTGCAGACGATCAATTGGGCAAAATCATTAGGATCGCTTATAAAATCCTGCCCCTTGATTCGATAGAACCACTCCCCCGCGTTATTCTGCTGCGCCATGAGATAGGGCCTATCCATGGTCTGCGAGCTAACGTCTCCGCTAGCAATTTCTTGATTCAGGTCGTTGTATCCGCGGACGATCACGAACATGCAGATAAAGAGAAGCACGACGGACAAAGCCTGTAGCTTCTTCTTTGAATCACAGTGTAGACACACGAGAAAATACGTGAGGGCGCTCGGAATGAAGTTAAGGAACGCGGCTAGTGCTCCGCCAAACCAGCCTGTCATCATCAGGGACAAAGCGATCGCGAAAGCCAGACCCACTAAGGCCCAGGATTGGATCGTAGCTGATATGAAAGATCCTGAAAGTTTGGGCAGAGACACAAGCAATGCAAGGCCCGCAAGGATTTGCTGAATATGAATAGCTGCTAGCGGGCCGAATACTGTTGTCGGCCCGAGATATGCTGTGACGAGATATAGAATTGTTAATAAAAATCCCATTGTAGGGTCAGTTGGCGGGCATATCGCTGCAGACGAGAGTGGTTCGGAAGGAAACTCCTCGCTCACATTAGATATTACAGAAGAGGCGCAGGCATGCCAACGAGGCCGAGCAGCTTAGAGACTTAACTGGCAATCGGCCACACCGCGTTGCTTAGGTGACGTTGGTTCATCGCCGTTCGCGGTCCTCTTCGGGCAGCCGTAGCTGAAGTACCCATTTGACACCGTTTTGTGCGCCCGTCAACCGGAAGGACGCTCTTGCGTGCGCCAATCCCACTCCAAATCCTTGTTTGACACGGGCGGCCACATTTTGGGCCAGAAGAGGAAACGGTTTTCCCGTCACCCCTTTCGCGTCGACAGTCGCAATGGCGCAGCGTCCATACCTCAGGTACAGGGAATCGATTAACACTCCCTAAGGTTTGCCGGAACTGCGGAGCCACGTCTGCAATCAGCTCCCCTGGTCGCATTGCACCGGACGTACTCTCTTTACCTTTCCAAGCCCCTGATTCCACCCGACTGCCGCACTAGACCCTCCGGTGGGAGGGAGCCGCTCCGTGACGAAAGTAACGCTATTTCGTTACCCCAGAGAACCCAATCGCCGGCGTTGCCGATAAGTGGAAAGTGCCGAGCGCAGGCAACTCCCGGAAAGTGGCACTTTGCGCTCGAAAAGTGCCACGAGCAGGCAGCTTTTGTGGAACTGCCAACCCTTCTGGTTCCAACTAGCTTGGACCTCGAAGGCTTTCACAGATTCAAGTGCCGCTTCACCCGGGAGAGTTGGATCGGCAATGCATTTAGTTTTCGGGCCCAGGGGTGAACTTTGAAGAGTGTGCGTGTTTTAGGGGTAAAGGGTACGATTCTCGCAATTATAGGGTTGATTCCGCTTTTGGCTGGAGCCCAGCGCATCTATATCTATCCGACAGCGCCTGTGGCGTCTCCAGGCAGCTTCCAGAGCGTAACTGCGATCGTTACGGGCTCGAACAACAAGACGGTGACCTGGACGACGGACGGAGGGACGATCGTTGGCACCAATCCCTGCGTAGTGAACGAGCCCTGCACCGTGGCGCTCTATACCACCTCCCCCGGTACGTATCATTTGAAGGCGACCAGCAACGCCAGCAATGCAGTGACCGCCACCAGCACCATTACCATCACTCCATCGCCGACGCCGGTCACTACTCACCCGCGACTCTACATCACCCAGTCGATGCTGTCGGGATTGCAAACCAAGTTCAGCGCCGGAAGCCCGATGGCGACCAACCTCAAGATCGGCGACGGCTCCGACTACGGTGGGGTGACATGGTACAACATCCTTAAAGCCGCGCCCTACAACTGGAGCTTTAGCTGTGAGTCGGGGACGGGCCTTCCTGCGAGCGGGGTCAGCGCGGGTAACTTGGAGAATGCGGCGTATACGTTTGCGCTGTTGGCGCTGGTCAATCCGAACACCTCGGCGGGCACCAACTGGGGCTGCTACGGGCACGATGTGTGGATTTACGCGATGAACCATATGACGTCTGGCAGCTTTTCCCCCAGCCAGGACGAATGGCGCGGCGATGCGGCTCAGTTCATCTTTACTACAGACTGGCTTCTGGGCAGCGGGGCGATTTCCTCTGTGGGCGATTTGACGGAGGCGCGAACCTGGGTGGCGTGGATGTTGAAGTACACCCTGACCAACAATTTCTCGGACTTTCTGCCTGCTCTTACCGGGCCATACAATTCATCGTCGATGCTCGGGCGTATTAACCAAATGCGTTCCATGGGCAACAACTACGATGAAGCTGGGTTCTTCTATCTTGCCGCGCTGCCGCTGACCTTCAACGACACGACAAGTGACGATCCTGCGCTGACCAACACCTGCTCGGCAACGCGTTATCAGGTGTGCGCGGACGGAACTGCAGGATCCATGCACGCCTACTTCAAGTCCTATTTCGTTGGAGGACTGCTTTACGACCAGTACGCGATCATGGAAGACCCCAACGTGGGCTGGCAGGCCTATCAGGCCGCATATGGAAACCTGCCTGCGCAACCAGCCTGCGTGATGTGGGATGGTTTGCCTGGAACGACACCCTGCTTTGGAGAGCAGCGCGGAGGAGAACCGGCCGAGGGCAGCGGGTATGGATATTCGGCCTACTCGATCCGCGACGGACTGAACGCGATCCACACCGCTGGCTATGACGACCCCACGATCTACGGCCCGCAGATGTCCCTTGGAACCTCCAGTTGGTGGGACATGCGAGCCGTGGTGACCAATGAGTTCCTGACCGGGTTGAAGGCAAACAACGGCAACCCCGGCGGAGTTGGTGGAATTCAGCCCTCCTACGCTTACCTCCATACCGGGGATGCCAAGCACTACTACGCCGAGCCGTCGGACTACCTGACCGAGTCGGCAACGCTGGTATTCGATAGCTACACCGGGCGGAGTGACCGAACCAACGCGCTGTTGTGGCCGATCCTGAACAGCGCCTTTGGCGGTCCGGCGGGAACGGCAGGAGGCTGCAACCAGTACTGCGGCATTGATAACGTTCTGGGTAACGATTATGCAAACGTCCTGAATCCCGATCTTTTCATTGCGCTTGCGGCGGTCGATCCGGGTACTTTGACCCCGGCCGATCCCAGACCTTCCATGCCCACCGACCTCTACAACGGCAGCTACAACCAGCACCTGATGGTGCGCTCAGGGTTCACCAACGCCGACAGCCTGCTCACGTACTATTGCGAAAACTCGCTGGTCAACCACGAGCACGCCACCTGTGGCATGTTCGAGATTTATGCCAACAATGAGTGGATCACCAAAGGGCGAGTGACCTTCGACGCGGACTACAACTTTCAAATGTCCACGGCCCCCCAGAACAACCAGATGTCGATTCAAAACGTATCCAGCGGAACGCCGGTGTCCACCGGTGCATGGGATTACAGCTCCGTGAGTTCCGGCGGACTTTGGCAGGAGGGCACCCAGGCTGGCCTGGTCTCTCTCTACCACTCTGAACTCCCAGCTTATTCCGCCATGATCGCGGACACAACCAACCAGTACAACAGTCTCGATCAGACATACACCTATGACGACGTGGTCGGAGCTTCAAGGTCGATGATCTATCTGCGGGGGACGAATCAGGTTGTCACCTATGACCGCGCGGCAACCAAGAGCGCGAACGCCAAAGCAACCTACATGAACACGACAGGAACCCCCACCGTCTCCGGCAATACGGCAAGCTGGCCCACCCAGTCGGGAACGCAGAAAGCGTACTATACCAGTCTGCTTCCCGCCGGCGGAACCCTGTCCAACGTGGGACTGACCGCAGCACCCGAAAATGGCTCCGATTGGGAGGTCGTCTCCACCCTCAAGGTCGACGCCGGATCCCCCGCCTCGACTCAGTCCCTCAACGTCCTCGAATGGGGAGCTGCGTCCTTCAGCAAAAGCACCACCACACTGGTGCAATCCACCGCAGGCCAAAGCTTCGACGGTGCACTCGTCGGCAAATCCCTCGTCTTGTTCATGCACAACTGGCCCACGACCTTCACAGGGACAACCTTCCCCGCAAGCGGAGCCTCTACCATCTACGTCAGCGACCTGACGCCTTCCACAACCTATTCCATCACAGGGGGCGGAACCCCCTCCACGGTCACCACCGACACCGCTGGGGTAGCTACCTTCTCTGCAACAGGTACCGGAAATATCACCATCGGGACGGTGGTAGCAGCAACGCTTCAGAGTATTGCTGTCACCGCGCCGGGCGGAACTCTTTCTATTGCAAGCACGCAGCAGTACACGGCGACTTGCACATATTCAGACGGGACCAGCTCGACTTGCACTTCCGCCGTGACATGGTCTTCTTCTATGCCATCAGTGGCATCCGTAAGTAGCTCCGGTCTGGTTACGGGCGTTGCAACTGGAAGCGCGAACATAGTTGCGACCGGCTCAGGACTTCAGGGTCAGATCAACCTCTCTGTATCCGCCCCAACATTGCAATCGATCGCAATCACTCCAGGAACCTCAACTCTTGCTGTCGGCAGCACGCAGCAGTTCCAGGCGATGGGGATTTTCAGCGACTCAAGCACAGCTAACATCACGAGTCAGGTGACGTGGTCTTCAACGAATGCGTCCGTGGCGTCCACTACTGCAACTGGTCTATGCGTCGCCAAGTCACAGGGTACAACGGATATCACTGCAGCTCAGGGCAACATTCTCGTCCAAGCGGCAGTGACTGTCGCGGTTGCCGGAACGCCTTCGTTCTCCCCGGCTGGCGGAAGCTATAGCTCGGCACAGTCGGTTGCCATCACCAGCTCCACCTCCGGCGCAACCATCTACTACACCACCAATGGGTCCACTCCAACCACCAGCTCGGCCGTCTACTCCGGCCCAGTCTCCGTCGCCGCTTCAGAGACCCTCCAGGCCATCGCAGTCGCAAGCAACTACTCCAACAGCCCGGCTGCAACAGCCACCTACACCATCGCTCTGCCCGCCGCCGGAACGCCTTCGTTCTCGCCGGCTGGCGGAAGCTACAGCTCGGCCCAGTTGGTTGCCATCACCAGCTCCACCTCCGGCGCAACCATCTACTACACCACCAACGGGTCCACCCCAACCACCAGCTCGACCATCTACTCCGGCCCGATCTCGTCTCTGCTTCAGAGACCCTCCAGGCCATCGCAGTCGCCAGCAACCACCCGAACAGCCCTGCAGCTTCGGCCGCCTACACCATCACCCTGCCCGCCGGAACGCCTTCGTTCTCCCCGGCCGGTGGAAGCTATAGCTCGGCACAGTCGGTTGCCATCTCCAGCTCCACCTCCGGCGCAACCATCTACTACACCACCAACGGGTCCACCCCAACCACCAGCTCGACCATCTACTCCGGCCCGATCTCGATCTCCGCTTCAGAGACCCTCCAGGCCATCGCAGTCGCCAGCAACCACCCGAACAGCCCTGCAGCTTCGGCCGCCTACACCATCACCCTGCCCGCCGGAACGCCTTCGTTCTCCCCGGCCGGTGGAAGCTATAGCTCGGCACAGTCGGTTGCCATCTCCAGCTCCACCTCCGGCGCAACCATCTACTACACCACCAACGGGTCCACCCCAACCACCAGCTCGACCATCTACTCCGGCCCGATCTCGATCTCCGCTTCAGAGACCCTCCAGGCCATCGCAGTCGCCAGCAACTACTCCAACAGTCCGGCTGCAACAGCCACCTACGCCATCGCTCTGCCCGCCGGAACACCCAGCTTTTCCGTCCACATTTGGCCGGGATCACTCGCCGTGTCCCCCGGAAAGACCGGAACCGTTACGGTGACGGTAGTACCACAGAGCGGCTTAACAGGGAATACTTCCCTGTCTTGCTCGGGATTGCCCTCATGGGCGACCTGCTCGTTTTCTCCGGCGACCATAACAACGTCTGGCGCGACGACGGCCTCTTCGACGCTGACGGTCACAGTCAGTCCATCGAAGCCAGCTTCCAATTCACGTTCCGGCAACTTGCTCCAAGATTCGGCGCTGGCGGCCTTACTTTGCTGCTTTGGCTGGAGGAAACGAAATCGCCTGCAGATGCTAGTGTTGGTTGGAGCTGTAGTGGGAGCCAGTCTTTGCACCGGCTGCAGCGCGGCTGTAGATTTCCCGGTGCATGCCACAGTCAACATAGTCGCAGCAAATGGCACCATGGCCCCAACGACCAGTTTGACCTTGACACGGCTGGGATGGAATTAACCCGTCCTCCCCTAACCTACGCGCCAGAAAGATCCGGTGTACGATCTCTAGAGAAAGACGATGACCGCAGCACAGGCCGATGCGTAATGCCCTTCGTTCCCTCGCAGACGAACCAAGCCTCAGAGGCCATCAGGGCTGAGCTGACACTTCCTACTACTGATCGTGAGAATAGATGGCCACTCGATTAGGAACTAGCCTTCCGCAGCTTTGCTCGGATCTTTGCTGCTCTTCAGATTCGCGATCGCCTCGACCGCTGACGGGTTTGAGGCGCATCCTGATCGGCCCACTTCGCGGGCCGGCCAATCTGCCCCAACAAAGGCAAAGTTAAATGAAGCTGCCTCCGGTGATCCCAGAACACCACGATCCGTTCGGTCTCGCTAGGCTACGGTGGAGTTTTCGCGGCCTGATTCTGGTCTGCGGGCTAATCGACTGTTGGAACGCCAGATTTCAGAACAACCCAGACGGCGTGTCGATAATGGATATTGGCGACCAGTACTGGATTGCCAATTGGCATGCTGCGCTGAATTCGTATTGGTCGCCACTATACGGCATACTCACAGGATTAGCGCTCCGGTTGACGAAACCCACCATTCGCTGGGAGTATCCCGAAGTACACTTGATAAATTTCTTAATATTTCTGGCAACTCTGGTTTGCTTTGAGTTTTTCTGGGGAGAGCTACTGGTATCCCGCGGAGCCCCCCCATGGGAGGGAGCGTCACGCCAATACGCCTGGAAGATGGGCTACCTATTGTTTACGTGCATATATCTCGGGAGCAGGATGCTGGAGTATGTGAACCCAGATCTTCTGGTCTCCGCATTTGTGCTGGTCATCTTCGGATTTGTGCTCCGCATAAGCGAAAACCGTGCGTCCATAGTGGACGCGGCGTGGCTCGGTATCGCCATGGGAGCGGGATATCTAGCAAAGGCCGCAATGTTTCCATTTGGCCTTGTGGTGCTAGCTACACTGGTCGTTGCCGTTTGGAAGCGCCATCGAAGAATGCATATGGTCGGAGTGGCACTAACGGGCTTTTTAGCAATCTCGCTTCCCTTCATCGCCGCACTTTCCTGGAACAATCACCGGATTACGGCTGGTGACTCGGGTAAGCTGAATATCGCGTGGAATGTAAACGGCGTGAACGGCTCCGCCTATGACTATAGGCTGTGGCAGGGAGACGAGGGCGCATCATCCCACCGGCAGCACCCGGCACGAAGGATCCTCAATTGGCCAGAGGTATATGAGTTTGGCACTCCTATCGGGGGGACCTATCCTGTTTGGGAAGATCCCACATACTGGTGGGCGGGAGTGGATGGGAACCTGCATCTAATTCGAGAAGGTGCGACGTTCGTTCATAGTCTGGGGAAAATCGGGATTTATTTGATTAAGGACATTGGTTTTCTGACCGCCGTGTCAGTAATGATATTTTTCCTAAGCGATCGAGTTCTTGATGCTTTGAAACAAATGAGAAGGTATTGGCCTGTTGTTATTCCCGCAATTGCAGTCTTTGGAATGTATGCGGTGGTCGTATGGTTGGTGCGCTACACCACCGGGGTCATGCTGGCCCTCCTCGCCGTGCCAGTAGTCTCCCTGAGCATCAACGACCATGAGCGGCGGATCAAAGTGTTGCGGGCGTCAAGCATTGCCCTCGGTTTGGCGGTGATTGTGATGGTGATGCAATCTATGTTCCAGAACTATCACGATCGGGGGCTTTGGGCTGAAGACGTAGCACTCGCTGAACAACTGCATTCAATGGGCATTGAGCGCGGTGATCATATAGCAATTGTTGGCGACGGATTCGATGAGGAAATCTGGGCGCGGCTTAACGGGGTTGAAATCGTCGCGGAGGTGCCATCCGCTCTGGCGACGGGAGACTCAGCTTCTGCGTTCTGGAACTCCGGTCCCGATGTAGAGAAAAAGGTTCTCGACGCCCTGAGGACCACGGGAGCAATAGCCGTGGTCTCGCACACGCCGGCTGGCATGCTTCCGCCAGGATGGATTCTGGCGGGGAATACGGGGCATGCTGTGTTTTTCTTCAAATAGGGATGCACGTTTGCGGGATATTGGCTGTGCAAACCAATTGGCCCAACCGTAACCTATTCGGCTAAATGCGCCCGTGAGGCGCGGAATCCGGTTTTCACAGTGCTCCTTAGTCGACTTTCAGTGCCGAAGGATCGATTAAGTGCCGGTTGAACCGTCCCTTTTTGGACGACGAGATGATCGGGGCGGCCTCCACATCACCCCAACGCTGAATCTCCGGCTATGAACTTATCGATAAAGCGCGGTGCCAGTCAAAAGCTGGGCGCTTGACTCTCATACGTCGAACCCCGGCCTTCTCCTCACGAAGCCGGAAGCTCGGATTTAGTTAGATAGTTAACAGGGAAGTGATCCGGTCCGCTGCCTGCTCGACATTTCTCCTGATCGTATTACTCGCATGGCCGCGCAGCGGGGATACTTCGCCGCTGGTCTTCAGATCAAGATCTGAGAAGTGGGCCGTTGCCGCCGAAAACCGGTTGTGCGAGAGCCACTCGCATTCCGCCTCAAAACGCCTGATTACTTGCCACTTAGGCCACGTAGATCGATTTGATCGACGATTGGATATCATCTCAAACGAATGTGAAACCAATACATATGTTTGCCATGAGTTACGAGCTGCCTGCATAACAGACTCTCTAATTTCGGCCTCGGAACAGGCGCAAATCTGGCAATGGCGAAAGTGCCCCTTCCAGTCCTCAAAACAACTCACAGGAACCTCCCACAGTTCGGGTTCAAGTAGTGCGGGTTGCCAGAGCGGACCGCAGTCCAGTGCGCAAGTGCTACCAAGATATGGATAATTGTAGCTACTATCATAGCGAAACCCGGCACGCTTCAATGCTCGTAAAGTATTCCTATTAGCCGCATAGTCGCCCGCGCGAAATGCCATCGGCGGCTTAGCCCCAGCCGAAACTAAATTGTTCGCGGCCATGTCGATCAAACGGTATTGTTCTTCTTCATTGTAAGAAGTAAGGAGATAACCGTGATCCTGCACTGCCTTATTCGGTAGATGGGGAACCCATTCTGGGTGTAAATGCAGCTGCACCTCTTGCTCGTAAGAATAAATTAATTCGACTAGGTCCCGCAGGGGCGAGAGGCCAACCCAGTTACAACTGGCATGGAGGGCTTCTACAAAAAATACTGCTTTGATTCGATTGCGGCGAAATACTTCAAGCTGGTAAGGTACGCCGAAAGAACCTTTGGCGGTGTCTCCATAAATATCGCGCCGTATGTCATCGGCCAGATTCCTGCTCTGCCACCCTTCATTGAGCGGATAAACTTCGGTATCGATGGAAATGAGGACGCTCAATGACATACTGTTGTCTCCTGGATCCCGGGGGGCTGCCGTCTCCTTCGAAGAGGATAGCACCTAGCGAGCAACCGGGAGATGCAACCAACTGATACATATACCTTTGACAGCACGCTGGACGATGCGAGATACTGTCAAGAGGCCTACACCGCGGCCGCGCGCTGCAAGCAATTAATGATGAAACTCCCTCGACATGCAGAAATCTGGCTGCTCCCATATATTCAGAATCGCGCACGGAAGCTCATGCGTCACACAAAGCCAAAGCGTGCCTGGATTGCCATCACCGATCACTACGAGCCACTAGGCAAGGCAGCATCTATTGGAGTTGCTCTCGACCGTATCGGGCAATGGCGGGATCGGTGGCCCCGCATTGCGGAGGACGCGCCCAGGGATGCCATGGGCCAGCGTCCTCAGTACAGCTTTTTCTATCCCGAAGAGGAGTACCGGCGCGAGCTGCTGGACAATATAGCGGAGATTGTCAGGCTTGGCATAGCCGACGTGGAAGTCCATATCCATCATGATTATGAGCAGCGCGATGCCTTCATCCAAAAAATCACCACTTACTGTCGCCGACTGGCCGATGACCATGGACTGCTTCGTCAACATGATGGACGAACAGTTTTTGGTTTCATTCACGGAAACTGGGCGCTTGACAACTCGCGCCCCGACGGCAGGTGTTGTGGGCTGAACGGTGAGATTGCACTACTGCGCGACCTCGGATGCTATGCAGATTTCACAATGCCGTCTCTCCCTTCGCCCACTCAGGGACGCGTCTTGAACCAGGTCTACTGGTGCACAGGCAATGCGGATGGCAGTCCGAGGTCTTATGATCGCGGCGTTGAAGCAAGGGTAGGCGGTGGGCGCTGCGGCGATTTGTTAATGTTTACCGGCCCCCTCGGGATCCGGTTCAAAGATACATTTAAGCCGCAACTAGAAACGGGAGAGATTGCAGGCTATGACATGCCAACAGCTTCGCGGGTGCGCCAATGGTTTGATTTGGCGCCGAGCGTCGGCGACGATCTTTTTCTAAAGCTTTACACCCATGGTGCAGTGGAGAGGAACCTCGTGCCTCTGCTCGATACCGGATTAAGTACCCTGTTCCAGGAACTCGCGAAAGAAGCCGAGCGACGAGGTATCGAGATCCATTGGGCCACGGCTTGGCAAATGTATCAGGCTGCCGAGGCTCTTATCTTTGGCCGACAAAGCTTCGCGCGGAGTCCAGCAATCGATGCCAAGGAAGCCCGCCGATGAGGCCTCTCAACGTTCTTCTGGTCAGCTACATATTTCCTCCCATCGGTGGCACAGGAGTCATGCGCGCGTCCAGTCTTGCCCGCTACTTTCCAGAGGAAGGGATCCGGGTAGATGTTCTGACCGCCCGCAACGCGGCTGCCGTAGGAAACGATCCCGCTCTGCTAAAGGAGATTCCGGACGCGGTCACGATTCACCGAACTTTGACCCTAGACCTTCCTTTTGGGTTAAAAAAGTGGATAAAGAAACTGGTTAATCAAGAGAAGAATTCGCCTGCCCAAAGCGGGAGGGACGCTGTAGCCGCCAAGTCGAACTTCCTTAGGCGGATTCTGGCAGACTTCTTGGTGCCTGATCCGCAAGTGACCTGGCTGCCGGTGCTCACCCGGGCAGCGCGACGCATCGTGCGAGAACGGAAGATTGACCTGGTTCTCATCACAGTGCCTCCATTCTCGGGCGTTCTCCTGGTCGAGAAGCTCCGCAAAGAATTCCCAAGTCTTCCCATCGTAATTGACTTCCGTGATGAATGGCTTGTAACCACGTTTGATCTCGTGAGTTTCCTGTTCAGTCGGAGCGAGCGGGCTCGCCTGGTGGCCCGGGGGGCCGAAGCAAGGTCTGTGAAAGCCGCGACCGCAGTAGTCGCGGTCACTGAAGCTGCGCGTCAAGTGATTCGCGACCGATATCCTCAGGAATTGGAGAGCAAATTCCGACTTATTCCGAACGGATTCGACGCATCCAAACTTCGCCGCTCCTTGCCCTTACCGGAGCCCCGGTCAGATGGCAGTATCTTCGTGACGCACGTAGGCACACTGTACGCCTCAACCGACCCGACCACGCTGGTTCAAGCTCTCCAATCTCTTCCCCCGGATATTAAATCTCGCTTCAAGTTTCGATTTATCGGGCATATTGAGGAAGCTCGCTTCCGCGAAGCATTGCTCTCGCTGGGAGATATGGCCGAGGTGAAAGGTTTCCTGCCACAACGTGAAGCGCTGGCCGTGATGAATGAGACGGATTATGCCTTACTGATCAACCTTGACCCACTGAATGTGGGTGGCAAGTTCTACGATTACGTCGGCAGCGGGAAGCCTATTCTTGGCGCCGTCCACAGTCAAGGCGAGACGCGCCGGTTGCTCGATGAATTACGGGCTGGGTGGTGGGCGGACATCCACGACGTAAACGGCATACGCCAGCTCTTCATAGACGCCGCCATGCGCGGCAAATCGCTGCACGCTGAATTTCAACCCGATCTGGAAAAGATTGCCGGTTACGAACGCAGAGTTCTCGCACAGGATTACGCAAGGCTGCTTCGCTCCATCGCCGGTCATCCCTTCGAATCTGAGCCGACCACGGCGTCCGGTGGCGTTTCGGGAAAAGCCAAATGACTACGTTGAGAATCGCAGTGGTCAGTCGCTATTTCCCCAGCTCTGTAGAACCCTGGCAAGGCCGCTCCGCATACCAGACTCTTCGAGTTCTTACGCAACAGGCGAAGATTCATGTCTTCTTTCCTAATGCCAGATATCCGCCTTTCCTCAAGCCACGCAGCCGGATCTATGATCGTATCGACCACACATACAGAACGCCCGAAGTGGACGTGAGCTATCACGACTTCCCTGCTCTCCCGTTGATCTCCCGGCCATTGAACGGGTGGATGGCCGCGCGAACCTTGTTGCCTCACGTTCGCGCCTTCGCACCTGACCTGATCTTCAGCTTCTTTCTATATCCAGATGGCTATGCCGCGCTCAAGATCGCCCAGGCGCTGTCGGTTCCGGTCGTCGCTATGGCCATTGGGTCCGATCTCAATAACATTGGTGATCCTATCTCAGCCAGACTCACGCGGACCGTGCTGAAGGACGCTGATTTTCTGCTTGCTAAAAGTGAATATCTGCGCCAGAAGGCGGTGCTGCTGGGCGCCCGGAGTGAGACGACCCGCACAATTACCAACGGATGCGACATCTCGCGATTTCACGTCGGGGATAGGGCCGCAGCAAGGCGCAAACTGCATATTGGTCCTAGTACCCAGATGGTTGTCTATATCGGGCGCCTGGACGTAAAGAAAGGTCTGCGAGAGCTGGTCGACGCGGCAGCCTCGTTGCGTCCGTCGCGTCCTCAACTCCGAATATATCTGGTGGGAGAGGGTCCGGACAGGGAGGTGATGGCAGCCGCCATTCAAGCGCGCGACGCAAGCGGTTATATACACCTCCTCCCATCTTGTCCACCGGACGAGGTCGCAATGTGGATGACAGCGGCCGATCTGGTCACGCTCCCAAGCTACATGGAGGGCTGCCCCAACGTGGTCCTGGAGGCGCTTGC
The DNA here is from genome assembly GCA_963766975.1 of uncultured Acidobacteriaceae bacterium. Lineage (GTDB taxonomy): Bacteria > Acidobacteriota > Terriglobia > Terriglobales > Acidobacteriaceae > Edaphobacter. The sequence continues at coordinate 536,761 of CAVYCF010000014.1, read as the reverse complement.
ATGCGGTCGACCGGTAGTTGCGACTAATGTTGGCGGCATCCCGGAAATCATGAGCGATGATTGTGGCCAGATGGTACCTCCACGCGACGCGGTGGCGCTGGCCGCAGCGATTGGATCGGTACTCGATCAATCGTGGGATGCCGAAGCGATTGCCGCGCTGCGTAGTCGAACTTGGGATGTCGTCGCCTCAGAGGTCATGGCAGTCTTAGAATCCATCCGTCCGAATAGACAGGGAGTCGACGCGTGACTGCGATCCGTGCTGCAAGTGGGCGCTTCTTGATTCGCCTGCTTGCAGTCATCGGCTCTATCGTGATCGTCACCACTGTTACTCCCATTGACGCATGGTGGGCCCGCGCTTACTCCGGTCCGATGGAGCAACCGCGGGGGGATATTTTGATCTTGCTGAGCGCTGCGGCTGACTCTGACGGAAGCATCTCTTACTCGTCGTTTTGGCGTGCTCGTTACGCGGTCTTGGCCTGGCAGACCGGCGGCTTCCAGAAGATCGTGATCAGTGGCGATAGCGGCCCTGGCGTGGTCGATTTCCTCATTGCGGAAGGCGTTCCGAGCCAAGCCATCATCGCCGAGTCGAAATCGGAAAGCACGCACGAAAACGGCATCAACACGGCTCGCTTGATAGCGAACATGCCGGGCACGAAAGTTCTTCTCACCAGCGACTTTCACATGTATAGGGCAGCCCATGTCTTCCGCAAACTCGGGGTTCAGGTGTCCCCCATGCCTATCCCGGACATACTGAAGTCCAGTGATCATTGGTACGCGCGCTTTCCCGACTTTGAAAGTATGACCCTGGAGTCTATCAAGATCGCCTACTACAGGCTACGCAATTGGATATAGCTTTGCCCGCTCCCCCCCGGCATCATCTCAGCGAACCCTTATCGAGAATTCGGGCCAGTGCTATCTAACGTGGAATCGCAGATCCGCAGAAACTCAGCCGCTTTCTGATCCCAGCTATTTTGCGCCGCATGCTGAATGCCGTTGCGAGCCATTCTGGCCCGAAGGTCGGGGTCGAGAAGCAAGCGTATACACGCTTCGGCCACTTCCGAATGAGAACGGCCGTCTACCAGCAAGCCGGTTTCGCCCGCAACGATTGCGTCGACCACTCCTCCGGCGCGGCCCCCAATCACAGGCAGACCACACGCTCCAGCTTCCAGGAACACCAGTCCAAAGCCCTCCGTATCGCCATTCTTCGTGACACGGTTGGGCATGCAGTAGATATTCGCCGTACGATACCAGCCAACCACCTCCTCGTCGGAAACCGTTCCAGTGAAGATTACAGAACTCTCCAGATGAAGGTCCTCCACGAGGGCGAAAAGCCTGGGACCGTCGGGCCCTCCGCCTACAAGTAACAGAGCTGCGTCCGGAATGCGCTGGAGAATCTCCGGCATTGCGCGGATCAAAGTATCCTGCCCCTTTCGTTCATCGAAGCGCGCGACACAAAGAATCGTCGGGCGGTTACGTAGGTTCCACCGATCGAGCAGTTGGGGCTGAGGTGGCCCGGGCGAGAAACGAGACAGGTCGACACCATTGTTGACGACGTGAACGCGTTCTGCGGAAACACCCTGGGTGATAGCGCACTCCCGTGTAAAAGAACTTACGGCCACTACGGCATCGGCTTTCGCAATGGTGCGAAAAGCACGGCGCCCCCAATCGCTTGAATTCATGTTATTGGCCCACTCTTCCCCGTGCGAATAGACCACCACCTTCACGTCGGGGTTCAGCCGCCTAAGCCATCGAGGGAGCCAGTAGCAAGGGCCAATCGTATTAAAGCAGGCAACATCGAACGGATGGGAAGCCAGCAGGCGGCGCAATTCGATCCATGCCTTCGGCCTTACCCACAGCCAGTTGTAGAGCAACGTAAGCAAGCCTCGAATCTTCCCGGGCCACCATCGGACTCGGCCGGCAAAGGCGGAGATGCGAAAAGTTTTGAAGGAAAACTGCGCATCGAACCGTGCCAAATCGGCAGTCGAATTTTGCCCCGTCGCTGGCTTCTGAGCTACCACTGCTACGCGATCCGGGAAAGCCGCTGCGATTGCCTGGGGGACCCTTCCTGCGCCGCCAATCTCGGGCGGAAATTGGCCCGTAAAAATCAAAACGCGTGCGCGCGACGTAGATACCTTTAGATCGATCACTGAGGCGTTGGACGACGGCTTCATTTCGTGACGATTATACGGGGCAGCATCGCTCGTGATTTTGTGTGCCTTCCCAGCTCGCAGTCAGTGCGCGAAGCGCCTTTCTTCCATCAAGCCGGCTGCTGCTTACTTCCTTGTTAGAATCAATGTCGTTACACGCGCCATGGCTTCTGCCGAATGGAACAGCAGGCGTCGGAGAGTTGAGACGCTCATAATAAGCTCGGAGGTCCCATCGTTGACGGAAGATTCGAGCATCGACCGGCCGCCAATGGTTGTAGCGGGAGCTTATCAAACTGGCGTCGTGCTGATGAGAAACCTGCTCCGGCGTAACGTTCAAACCCACTGCATCGATTGTGATCCGTCCCAGCCTGGGTTCAGGACCGTGTACGGAAAGGGGCATCTTTGCCCCAACCCGGACACCCATCCTGCCGAATGGGAGCAGTTCATGATCGGGCTGGCGAAACAAATTGGACGGAAGCCCGTGCTGATCCCCAGCTCCGATCTCTTTGTCACTGCCATCGCCGATCATGCCGCCGCATTGGCGCCGCACTTCATCTTCCGGCCGGCTTCAACCGCTACCCAAGCGCTTCTCGCTACCAAGAAGCGCCAGTATGAAGTTGCCGAAGCTAATAGCTTGACGGTGCCGAAGACCAGGTTTGTGCAGTCCATGGAAGAAGTGCGTCAGTTCGCCCGCGAGGCGCAGTTCCCTTGTCTCATGAAGCCCACGCATTTCCGGGAGTGGGAGCGATTTCCCCCCGGACACCCTCTCTTGAATAAGAAGATAGCCTTAGCTGATTCTCCAGACGAGTTGGCCGCGCAGTACACCTCAGCCGAAAGCGTCACTCCAGCGGTGGTCCTGCAGGAGATCATCGAAGGACCCGACGATGCCAAGATGGTTTACCTGTCATGTTATGGTCAGGGCGGAAGACGCCTCGGCTTCTGCCTCGTTCGCCAACTCAGAACTACCCCGATCTATTTCGGCTCAGCCAGCGTCGTGGAGCCGATCAGCGATCCCGAAACAGAATCACTTTGCGACCAATTCTTCCAGTCGATTGAGTATGAGGGCCTCTGTGAACTGGAATTGAAGCGAGACAGCCGGGACGGCCGCGTCAAACTCATCGAGGCGAACCCGCGTTACAGTGTCACGGCCGATGCGGCGCCATATGGCGGCGTCGATCTGGGATGGTTGCACTATTTGGATCTCATCGGTGAACCGTTAGAGCCGGTCGGATGGAACGGGCAGCATTTCCACCACATTGTGCTCCGGCGTGATGTCGCATGCTTTCGCAGCTATCTCGAAGCCGGCCTCACCACCTGGGGTGGCCTCGCCCGGTCATACAAGTCTGCCGTTTTTTGGGATTTCGATCTTCGGGATTGGCGGCTGACCGCTGAGACCTGTGTCAACCTGCTCAAGGTTCTGCTCTACCCCACCTACCGAAAGATCTTCCCCAAGCGACGCTGACGAAGGACTGGCCAGCAGACCGCTTCATGGCCAATAATCTCCGGTTCGCCTGCAGACCGCTGCCTGGACTTGAAATCTTGTCCAGCTCTGGGTCCCGACGTTGTTTCGTTTCACATCGAACGGGGAGATATGCCCGCGCAGGTTTTTCCCGCCATGATGCGAAAAGGCAGCGCGATATCCCAGCTCGCGCGCTATCTTCTGCGTCTCGTCCGTGAAACTGGTCTTTGCGCCCACCGGGTAAGCAATCACGTCGACTGCGATTCCAAGCTCCTTCTGCAGTATCGATCGTGATCTGGTCAACTCGTCAGCCTGTTGCCCAGGATCCAATTGACTCAACAACTGGTGTGAATGCGTGTGGGATCCGATCGCCATGCCGCCCGCAATCATCTCGCGGGCTTCATCCCAGTCCAGAAATCGGCGCAGTGTTCCCGGCAGTTCATCCCCATGGGCCTCCTCTGCCAACTCGCGAAGGAAGCGCGCATGGTCGGTATTCTCCGGCTTCTTAAAAACACTCAGCACGGCCCGCAAGCTCGGCGCAATCCCGTCCATGTCGATGTCGACATCAAGACCACCTGGATAGCGCAGCGAAAATTGACGTCTTCGCGCCGTCTTCATCAGGTAGGCAATGTGGTCCCACCATGGCACATGGGTCGAACCAACCATACTTGTAGGAAGAAAAAAGACGCCTTGCACTCCATGATCGCGCAGAATTGGATAAGCAACCTGGTAGTTGTCCAGATATCCGTCGTCGAACGTGACTAATACTCGGCAGCGATTTGTTTTTTCCCTGACACTACCCTCTACAAAGGCCACCGCTTCTTCCAGCGTTACGAATGAAACTTGGCGCTTCAGGCACGCGATCTGGTCATTGAACTCGTCGGCAGTCGCGGAAAAAACTCCCGGATCGAAAAGGTCCTCCTCCGGATTTCCGATGCGATGGTAAGCCAGGACCAGAAGGGAGTCTGACGCAGGCAGCTGCGAAAGGACCCACGAGGCGCCGCTCCAGCGCAATCCGCTCGCCAGCAGTTCGCGTTTGCCTCCGATATGCCCAAAGCCCGCCATTAGAACCGATTGTAGCAATAGGAATGGGTCAGCTCGGCGGATGTGGATTCGCTTCGTCCAGGCACCTCCGGCGCACCGGAGAACGAGAAGGAGATCAGCCCCTTGCTGCTCTTCAATCGAAGTGAGCAGCTTCTGGTTCATCGATGCAACTCCATCCCACAGGCTTTCTCCGGGTCGCTATACTCAGCCCATGCAGGTGCGGTTGCATCCCTTCGATCTCGCTGTAGTAGCGCTGTACCTGGTCGCAATCACCCTCTTCGGCCTTCGCTTTGCGCGCCGTGGCACCGCCCATGACAAGACACTGCGCGGCTACTTTCTCGCGGACAGGTCCGTTCCATGGTGGGCCATCGCGCTCTCCATCGTCTCTGCCGAGACTTCAACACTCACCATCATCGGCACGCCCGGCCTTGCCTTCGCCGGCGACTTCGGCTTTCTCCAGATCGTCCTGGGCTATCTGCTCGGCCGCGTCGTAGTCGCCGCCATCTTCCTGCCCCGTTACTTCCATGGCGAGATGCTCACCGCCTATCAACTCATCGATCGACGCTTCGGTCACGCACTCCATCGAATCACCGCCGGGCTTTTTCTGCTCACGCGCGCCGCGGCGGAAGGTGTCCGCATCTTCGCCGTCTCCATCGTCGTCTCCATCGCTATCGGCACCGGCGATATCTGGTCCATCGCCATCATCTCCGCGCTCACCCTGCTCTACACCTTTGAGGGTGGCATGACCGCAGTCATCTGGACCGACGTGGTGCAGATGGCCATCTACATCGCCGGGACCCTCGTCGCGGTCTGGTCGCTGGGCGCGCACGTGCCCGGAGGATGGGCCACCATTCACAGCGTAGCGTCCGCCGCCGGCAAGTTCCACATGTTCAACTTCGCGCTGAATCTTACGACCACGTACACCTTCTGGGCAGGCGTGCTGGGCGGCACGTTCCTCACCATGGCGTCGCACGGAACCGATCAGCTGATGGTGCAGCGTCTGCTCGCCGCAAAGAACCTGCACGAAAGTCGCGCGGCTCTGCTCTCCAGCGGCATCGTCATCTTCATCCAGTTCGCGCTCTTTCTGCTGATCGGCGCCGGCCTGTGGGTCTTTTATGGACAGCACCCCGCCGCGCTCGCGACCGCCGACGGCAACCGCATCTTCCCTGCCTTCATCGTTCGCGAGATGCCCACGGGAGTCGCCGGGCTTCTTATCGCGGCCATCCTTGCCGCAGCCATGTCCAACCTCAGTGCCGCGCTCAACTCGCTCTCGTCGACCACAGTCGTGGACTTCTATATGGGCCTGCGCCCCTCCGCCAAAGACTCCGAGCGCATCGCCGTCTCGCGCACCAGCACCGTGCTGTGGGCATTGGTCCTGTTCGCCGTCGCCGTCTACTCGGTCCAGGCCGGCGGCAAAGGCAACGTCGTCGAGATTGGCCTGTCCATCGCCTCCGTCGCCTATGGATGCCTGCTCGGCGTCTTTCTGCTTGGCACGCTCACGCGATATGCCACGCAGGCCGGAGCAATTGTGGGCATGATTACCGGATTCATCGTGAACCTTCTCCTCTGGCGCGCGCCCGGCATGGCGCTCTACCGCAGCGACATGCGATATCCCTGCCCAATCGCCCCCGGACTCCTCGGCTTCTGTGCTTCTCCTCCCATCCTTTCGGTCCCCCACATCGCCTGGACGTGGTACGTGCTGATCGGCGCGGCGGTGACGTTCCTTGTCGGTCTCGCCGCGAGCGCCGTGCTGCGCGACCGCAAGCCCGCGGCAAAGAAGGCAGCAGTCGCGGCGATGCTCCTCGCTTCCCTACTGCTCGCGCCGCGACAAGCATTTGCGCAGCAGGTTCCAGAGGCTGCGAATCATGCCCCCGCAGCGCCGTATGACTTCTCCGCCCTCTCCGATGCGATCGACGCGGCAATTGCACAGAAGAAGCTGCCAGGCGCGGTCGTTGTCGTCGGCCATGATGGGAAGGTCGTCTTTGAGCAAGCGTATGGCGTGCGCAAGCTGGCGGGCGAGCCGGGAGTCGACGGCAAGCCCTCGGCCGCCGAGCCGATGACGCTCGACACTATCTTCGACATGGCGTCGATGACGAAGGTTCTCGTCACCACAACAGCCATCATGCAGCTCTACGAGCAGCACAAGCTTGGCCTCGACGATCGGGCGGTGAAATATCTGCCGGAGTTTGGCGTGAATGGCAAAGAACATGTAACGATTCGTGAGCTGCTGACCCACTACTCCGGTCTGCCGCCCGATGTAGACCTCAAGGATCCCTGGGGCCTCGCGGGGCCCGACAAAGCCGAGGGACTGCGCCGCGCGATGGATGCCAAGCTCGCGACTACGCCCGGCGTGCACTTCGAGTACTCGGACATCAACTTCATGGTGCTGGGCGCGCTGGTGGAGAAGCTGAGCGGCGAAACGCTGGACGACTACGCGCAAAAACAAATCTTCGCGCCGCTCGGCATGAAGCAGACAACCTTTGTCTCCGCTTACTGTTCTTGTGGCAGCCCTAAACCACCCCCCTTTGGAAGTTCAGCGTGGAGTAAGTATCTACATCCGGGCGAGGTCGTGCATGAGGACTGCACATTGCAATACTGCGGGCCATTGCTCTTAACAGCTGGGGTCGCCCCCACCCAGCATGACGACCAGGGCACGGCGGAGACGAACCCTGACTTCGATCACCTGCTGCGCGGGACGGTGCACGATCCCACCACGCGGCGCATGGGCGGAGTGGCCGGGCAGGCGGGCGTCTTCTCCACCGCGCACGACATCAGCCTGTTCGCCCAGGCGTTGCTGGACAAGCTCGTGCACAACACTGGGCCGTTTCCGCTCGAGCAGGCGACGCTGCGGCTGATGGCGACTCCGCAGCAGCCGGCGACGGCCGAGGGCAGCGCGACCGTATTCAGGCAGGACGGGACGACGACTACCGGCGTGGCGCAGCGCGGCCTCGGCTGGGACATCAACTCGGCGTACTCGCGGCCACGCGGGAACGTCTTTCCTACGATCGATGCGGCGAATGCACCAGGTGCGGTCGGCATGATTCCGAGCTTCGGGCACACAGGCTTTACCGGCACGAGCCTATGGATTGATCCGGCGAGCGATAGCTATGTGATCCTGCTGGCGAACTCAGTGCATCCGCGCGGCAATCCGTCGATCTCGCCCCTGCGCGGTGAGGTGGCAACGGCGGCAGCCAAGGCGCTGCAAGCTGATGTGCTCACGGGCGCCGACGTGCTGAAGAGGACGAGGTTCAAGGCACTGACTGACCTTGCGGCGAAGCGTGGCGGCAAGCTGCGCGTGGGGTTGCTGACCAACCAGACGGGGCTCGACAGCGCAGGCCGGCGGACCATCGATGTGCTGCGCGGCGCGGGCGGCGGGATCGAGCTGGTGAGGCTGTTCTCGCCGGAGCATGGTCTCTTCGGCGCGAAGGATACAACGGCGATCGGGCAGGAGACCGATGCGGCGAGCGGGCTGAAGGTCGTCAGCCTCTACGGCGCGAAGGACGCGGACAAGCGGCCGAAGCCGGAAGATCTCAAAGACCTCGATGCGGTGGTGATCGACCTGCAGGATGCGGGCGTGCGCTTCTATACCTACGAGACGGTGGTTGACTACTTCCTCGAAGCGTCGGCGTGCGAGGCGGCGAGCGGGCACGATCTCATGATCGTTGTTCTGGACCGGCCGCCGCTCCTGGGTGGGGTTGCGGTCGAGGGGCCGGTCTCAGATACGGCAGCTTCGTACATCAACTCCATGCCTCTGGCGCTGCGTCACGGGATGACGCTGGGCGAGCTGGCGCGGTACATGGCAGCGGAGCATCCCGGCGCGTGCGGTGGGCGGGCGAAGCTGACGGTGGTGCCGATGCAGGGCTGGCGGCGCGACGAGTTCTTCGATCAGACGGGTGTGAGGTGGGTGAATCCGTCGCCGAACCTGAGGAACGTGGAGGCGGCGGTGCTGTATCCGGCGCTGGGGATGCTGGACTACACCAACGTCTCGGTGGGGCGCGGGAGCGAGGCGCCGTTCGAGGTCTTCGGAGCGGGCGCCGACGCGGCGACCAAGACAGCGTGGTTCGATGGCGGGGCGGTTGCGGCCTACCTGACGGCGCGCCAGATTCCTGGGGTGAGGTTTACGGCGACCAGGTTTGCGGTGGCGGAGGATGGGACCCGGTATCCGTACCACGGGCAGACGGTTGAAGGCGTACGGCTGACGGTGACCGACCGCGTGGCGCTGGATTCGCCGGAGCTGGGGATGGAGATCCTGAGTGCGCTGCACCGGCTGTACCCGGCGCAGTTCCAGCTGGACAAGGCGGCGGGGCTGGTGGCGAACACGGAGACGATGGAGCAGCTGGAGCGCGGGGATGACCCGCGGGCGATCGCCGCGAGCTGGGCGAAGTCGCTGGATGAGTTCAAGGCCCGGCGGGCGAAGTATCTGCTGTATCCGTGATACCCCCCCACCCCCCTATAGCTTTTTGCGTTTACTTTGAAAACAAAGGGCTTATTGTAAGTGATAGAAAACATTGGAGGGGTGCTAAACCCCTGAATCTGAATGGGTTCTGGGAATAAAACGCTCGAAATTGATCTATCTACTTTCCTTTCAACAGGTTATCCCAACAACAAATCCCGGCGAGTGCGCCGGGATCGTTCTGTTTTTGATTGCTACTTCTATTGTAACGGGTCAGACCTAACTGAAATGCCAACTATTTTGAGCTCGTAACTCGCTGATGCGCGGCTTGTTAGTCAACAGGATCAGGTTTTGGGGCCTTGACAACGTATGCTCGAGCAAACACTGCCACAATCCCGCTTGATCGATCCTGTGGGTGAATGAGCGCCGAGATGGGCTCCGGGCTATGTGGAGTAGTCGGCGTTGATGTGGACGTATTCGACGGTGAGGTCGCAGGTGAGGAACTGGCTGTGGCCTGAGCCTTCTCCGAGGTCGATGGTGATGGTGTATTCGGGCTGGAGCATGGCGGCGTGGGCGGCGGCCTCGTTGAAGGCTGGGGCGCGGAGGCCGTACTCGAAGACTGGCTCGGCGCCGATCCAGATGCGGGTCTTATCGGGGGAGAAGTTGGCGCCAGAGTAGCCGGCGGCGGCGATGAGGCGTCCCCAGTTGGGATCGCCGGAGGACCAGGCGGTCTTGCAGAGCGGGCTGTGGGCGATGGCGCGGGCGATGAGGCGAGCGTCGGCGTCGGTGGCTGCGCCGCGGACGTCGAGGGTGACGAGGTGGGTGACGCCTTCGCCGTCGGCGATGATCTGGCGGGCCAGGGATTGGCAGACCTCGCCGAGCGCGGCGTCGAACGCGGGTGTCAGCTCGCGGGTGAGGGTGACGCCGGATGCGCCGGAGGCGAGGAGGAGGACGGTGTCGTTGGTGGAGGTATCGCCGTCGATGGAGATGGAGTTGAAGCTGGGCTCGGCGGCGGCGGCGAGGGCGGAGCGGAGGGTTGCGGGCTCGGCGGCGATGTCAGTGAAGAGATAGACGAGCATGGTGGCATGCGGCGGGCCCGAGTTTGGGGCCGATCATGCCGGCGCCTTTGGAGCAGCCCCAGATTCGGACTTCTTTTTGCGCCTCGTTCTGAGGAAGCGCGCCGGGATCGCTGAGCGGGATGACGGCGGAGGCGATCTTCACGCGGGTATCGGTGGTGAGGATGGCGCGAGCGAAGGATTCGGCGTGGGCGGGCGTCGTCGCCGATGGCGGCTTTGAGGGCGGGCATAGCGGCGACGACCTTCTCCGACGGGGAATGGCACGCCGATGATGCCGGTGGAGGATGGGAGGACCTCGTCGAAGATGCAGCCGAAGGTCTCGGCGGCGGCGACGCAGGTGGAGACGCAGCCCTGAATGCCGGGCTCGCCGGTGGCGCAGTTGGCGTTGCCGGAGTTGATGAGCACGGCGCGGACGCGGCCTCCGGTGGCGGCAAGATGGCGGCGGCCGACGGTGATGGGCGCGGCGACGACCAGGTTGGAGGTAAACATGGCGGCGGCGGAGGCGGCCTGATGGTTGGCCAGGGCGAAGGCGATGTCAGGGTTGCCGCTGGCCTTGATTCCGGCGCGGGTTGCGCCCCATTGGAAGCCGCGCGGGATGGAGTGTGCGGCGGGGAGGTGGAGATCGACAGGCATGAGTTTATGGTATCGAACGGCGGCGCGATAGGAAACGCGGCGCAGCATTCCCTGCATGAGCGGTCGAGGGAATGCTGGGGACAGGTGGGACGGGACGGGACCGAATTTAAGCTTTTGCGACCCTGACCTGACGGTAATGCGAGCTGCTGGCGAGGAATCTGCTTTCCACGAACGTCCACAGGAGAAACGCCGCCAGGAATATCAGGATCATGGCCGCCGATAAAAAGAGCGCGGGAGAGAACCGGGCTGCGAGGCCGCAGGCGATCATGGCCTGCAATACAGGCCAATGCACTATATAGGTCCCATAGGAAATGTCGCCATATTTGGCGAAGTTTCCAAAGTATCTCCAAAATCCAAAGACAAAGACAAACCCTGCTATCCAGAGGACGTCGAGATATCCCTTCATGAACCAATGATCCATGAGGAATAAGCAAAGAGAGACCAGCGCAACTTTGACAATATTCGGCTGCAGTTTGTCAAAATACAGCAGCAGTAAGATGCCGATCGTAAAGTAGGTGAGTTGTGAGGGAAACTGAACCTGGAGCTCGGAGTAAATATTCCTTGTTCCCTGCCCGGCGTAGGAGAGACTCGATTCCTTCCATGCGGCGAGTATGCCGAATCCGTATCTCCATGCACAGGAGAGGAGAAACACGGCTGCCACGACTCTTTTGGTGCCAAAGCGGGTGCACAGATAGTGCATACAAGGGACAAAGATGTAGAACGCGACCTCTATTTTGAGGGTCCAGAGTGCGCCGTTCACGGAGTTCATGGCATTGGAGGAGAAGACGCCGGGAAGGGATGGGGCAAGGAAATTCAAGAACAGCAGATTTGCGCCGAGATATTTCCAGAATCCGGCCGAGACAAAGTAACGCGCCAGTGGCAATGAACTCAGGCAGCTGAGAGCTACGGCTGACAGGACGATGACCGTAAAATACGCCGGATAGATGCGTCTTATTCGCTTTTCATAGTAAGAACCCGCGGAAGAAGACCTGGTGTAGCTTCGGTAAATCAGCAGTCCGCTGATGACGAAGAAGGATTTGACCGCGAAGTGCGGGGAGAGGTAGGTCCCTAACGGCGAAAAGGCGTCTAAATTGGTAAGCGCGGAGACGTGGAACAGCGCCACGATCGATGCAAGCAGCAGCCGAAGGCAGTCCAGGTTGTTCTGATTCAGACTAGCGCGCGCCTTCATGACCCCTCGTCTTATCCGCCAGCAGCAGCAGCAGCTGCTTGCCTGAACCGGTATAGAGTATTTCGGAAGCAGGTTCCCGGCGATCTGTTGATCTTTCCGGAGGTCTGCGTCAACCGATCTCGACCGGCGTTTGTCCCAGGCTGATTCCTTAGCAAGGATACTGGCTCTCGAACCAGAGACGGCGTTTCCTTGCCACCAACAGAACCGCAGTGTAGGTGTATACCGCGGATGGGCTTTTCGCAATGCCACTTGAAGGGCAACGAGGGGATCGCCGGTTCGGGGCAAGACCATACTGATGGAAGATCTACAGTGGCGGGGGGAATTCAACTGAGATAGGCGGTGCGGGCGGCGGTCGATATGTTGCCGAATGTGGAATTTTGAAAAGATTTTGCTTGCAGTTCGCTTTTTATTCGCTAGAATGGCGGGCATGGCGATTACGCGGCGGCAAAAAGAGGTTATCGACTTTCTGGACGGGTTTGTGAAGAAGAACGGCTACTCGCCTTCGTACGAGGAGATTGCGGCGGGGCTGGGGCTGAGTTCGCTGGCGACGGTGCACAAGCACGTAACGAACCTGCAGAACAAAGGTCTGCTGCAGCGGGCGCACAACCGGAGCCGATCGATTGATGTGCTGCCGCCGCGGTCGAGCAAGAAGGGATTTGACCGGCTGCCGCTGATGGGACGGATTGCGGCGGGGCAGCCGATCGAGGCGATTGAGATGGCGGAGACGATCTCGCTGGGGGACATTATCGGGAACCGCGAGGTGTTTGCGCTGGAGGTGCGGGGCGACTCCATGCGCGACGAGCACATTGTGAGCGGCGATTATGTGCTGGTGGAGCGGACGAAGACGGCGCGCGAGGGCGAGATTATTGTGGCGCTGGTGGACGGCGCGGACGCGACGCTGAAGCGGTTCTACCGCGAGGGCGGGATGATCCGGCTGCAGCCGTCGAACAAGGAGATGCAGCCGATCTATGCGCCGGCGGCGAATGTGGCGATCCAGGGCAAGGTGCTGGGTGTGCTGCGGAAGTATGCGTGAGGGTGGTCGCTCAGGAGATCGCGTAGCGGGGCTGGGAGTCTTCGCCGGCGGTTAGAACGCGGCGATAGACGGTGTCGACGATGCCGTAGCACTCGCAGGCGCGGGCGGTGAGGCCAGGGCGGTCTGAGATGTGAAGCCGGCCGCGGGAATAACCGATGAGGGCGTCGCGCTGCAGGTTTCCGGCGGCGACGGTGACGGTGGAGCGCTGCACGCCGAGCATCCGGGCGAGATATTCCTGGGTGAGGTGGAGCTGTTCGCTCTCCATGCGGTCGGCGGAGGTGAGCAGCCAGCGTGCGAGGCGGGCCTCGACCTCGTGGAGGCGGTTGCAGAGGACAGACTGGGTGATCTGCGCAAGCTGGAGGTAGGCGAAGGCGTGCACGAGCCGTTGCAGGAGGCCGCTTTTGAGGAACTCCGCGCGCAGGATGGAGGCGGCGATGCGCAGGCCCTCGCCGGAGCCCTGGATGACGACCGAGTGCGACATCTGCGGCTGGCCGAAGAGTGCGGGAAGGCCGGCAAGTCCCTCGCGACCAATGGCGCCGACCTCAACCTGTTCGCCGTGGCTGGTGACGACGTCGGTGGAGATGAGGCCGGTGTTGAGGAAGTAGATGTGCTCGATGGGCTGGTTGGGTTCGGAGAGGCGTTTGCCGAGGGGCAGATCGACGGGGACGAGGTGGCGAGCGAGCGCAGAGAACTCCTCCGGGGGAAGCTGGGCGAGGATGATGTTGCGGGGCTTTGTGAGCTTGAGATGGTCTACGCTACTTGCTGCGTCCAATGCGGTCACCTTCGTGCGGTGCGTTCTCCCGGCAGCTCCTGAAGGCTATGCCTTGGTTGCTTTAGGCAGCGCGGAACCGGTTCCCATCTACCTTACGGAGTTAGCGGGACTTAAGTCTGTTTACTGGAATACATAGAGCGCGTCTGTGATTGAAATCACAAGGCCGGAGAGAGCTCGAAGGAAGGGCTCCGACGTGCGCTTGTCCGGTTAAAGCGGGTGGGGGAGGAAATGTTGCGCTGCCTCTCTGCGAAAGGTGGCGAACGGGGCGAGGTCATCGCGCCATTTAGAATGAAGCAGGCGCGGATTGCGGAGGAGTTTAGGAGCCGATCCGGGCCGCGGGGGCGAATGGGCCCTAAAAATCCTTCCTGAAAGTGGTTTTCATCGTGCATCGCTGGTCGACCGCTGTTTATCCCTACCCTGCGTGAGGCCCCAGCCGACGCGGAGGTGACGAGCCATAAGCTTCTGCTGCGCGCCGGATACGTCCGGCAGCTGGGCGCGGGCATCTACAGCCAGCTGTTTCTGGGCACACGGGCGGTGAACAAGATCGTCGCGATCATCCGCGAGGAGATGGACACCATCGGGCAGGAGTTCCACCTGCCGGCGCTGAACCCGCGCGAGGTGTGGGAGGAGAGCGGGCGGTGGGCGGGCATGGGCGAGAACATGTTCCGGCTGAAGGACCGCAAGGGCGCGGAGCTGTGCCTGGCGATGACGCATGAAGAGATCATGACCACGATTGCGCGGAGCGAGCTGCGCAGCTACAAGCAGCTGCCGCAGATCTGGTACCAGATCCAGACGAAGTTCCGCGACGAGCCGCGGCCGAAGAGCGGGCCTGCTGCGGGTGCGGCAGTTCCTGATGAAGGACGCGTACTCGTTCGACATCGACGAGGCGGGACTGGACGAGAGCTACCGCAAGCATGACGAGGTGTACCGGCGGATCTTCACGCGATGCGGGCTGGAGTTTGTGGCGGTGGACGCGGACTCGGGGTCGATGGGCGGGTCGCAGTCGCAGGAGTTTATGGTGTACACGGACGCGGGCGAAGACCTGATCGCGAGTTCGGCGTCGGGGTATGCGGCGAACGTGGAGAAGGCGACGTCGAGATTGGCGGCGGTTGAAGAGCTGGCGGCGACCGGCGATGGGACGCCGGAGCTGGTGCACACGCCGGGGCAGAGGACGATTGAAGAGGTGGGCGCGTTTCTGGGCGTGAAGCCGCGTGCATCAGATGAAGACGATGGCGTATGTCGTCGAGCACTCCGGACGCGGACAAGAAGCAGATTGAAGACGGTGGGCAAGACGCGCGCAGTGGTGGTATTTCTGCGCGGCGACCACCAGATGAACGAGACGAAGCTGGCGGCGATGGCGGGCGGCGAGTTGCGGCCGATGCAGGCGGAGGAGATTGCGGCGACGTTTGGCGCGCCGGCGGGATATCTAGGGCCGATGGGGCTGACGGCTGCGCCGCACCAGAGGAAGCCGGGCGTGCTGGTGATTCTGGACAAGGCGCTGGAGGGACGGACGAACCTGATCGCAGGCGCGAACAAGGAAGAGTCATCACCTGCGCAATGTGACGCCGGGGCGCGACTTCAAGGCGACGCTGATTGCCGATGTGCGCAGCGTGAATGAGGGCGAGCCGGATCCGGTGGCGGGCGAGCCGCTGAAGATCGGCAAGGCTGTCGAGATCGGGCACATCTTCAAGCTGGGGTATAAGTATTCGAAGTCGATGGGCGCGAGCGTGCTGAACCGCGACGGCAAGGAGACGACGCCGATCATGGGCAGCTACGGGATTGGCGTGGAGCGGATTCTGACGGCGGCGATTGAGCAGTCGGCGGGATGGTTCGCGGCGAAGGGGCAGGCGGATGTGTATGCGCTGCCGGCGGCGATTGCGCCGTTTTCGGTGGTGGTGACGGTCACGAATGTGCGCGAGACGGAGCTGGCTGGAGGCGGGCGAGAAGATCGCGAAGGAGCTGGATGCCGCGGGGATCGACGTGCTGCTGGATGACCGTGACGAGCGTGCGGGCGTGAAGTTCAAGGACGCGGAACTGATCGGCGTGCCGTTCCGTATTGCGGTGGGGAAGAAGCTGGCCGAGGGCAAGGTGGAGCTGCTGAACCGGCTGACGGGCGAGATGAAGGACGTTGCAGTCAGCGAGGTCGTCCAGCAGATGAAAGCGGCGCTGAGCTAGATGGCAGTCAAGGTCAAACTCGGCGGCAAGGGCGCAGGCGGCAAAGGCGCGTGGGGTGCTGTCGCATCCGCTCGTGCGGGCGCTGGTGCTGTGCGTGCTGGTGTGCGTGGCTGCTGGCGCGGCGGTGTTTGGGTACTTCTACCTGAAGTACCAGAAGATCGTCGATGACCGGCTGGCTTCGGGGCCGATCTTTGCCAACGTCTCACAGATCTATGCGGCGCCGCGCGAGGTGCGCGTAGGGCAGCACCTGACGGTCAACTTCATTGCGCAGAACCTGCGCAACGCCGGATATAACCTGAATGCGCAGCTGGGCACGTTTACGGAGAGCGGCGACAGCATCACGATCAAACCGGGGCCGGAGAGCTACTACTCGACCGACGGCGCGACGATTACGGCAGGTCACAGCGGGAATGCGGACGCGGGCGATGGAGCGGTGGTGACATCGATCGTGGCGGGCAATGGCGCGCCGCTGGCGGCGTATGACCTGGAGCCGCAGCTGATTACGGCGCTCTCCGAGGACAAGAACCGTACGAAGCGGCGGCTGGTGACGTATGACCAGATTCCGCCGCAGATGGTGCAGGCGGTGCTGGCGATTGAGGACCGGCGGTTCTTCGAGCATGGGGGCATCAACTACGGGCGGACGCTGAAGTGCGCGGTGCAGGATGTGCTGACCGGCAAGCGCGAATGCGGCGGATCGACACTGACGCAGCAGCTGGCGCGGGAATTCTTTCTGACGCCGGATAAGACGATCTCGCGCAAGCTCGCCGAGGCGATGATCACCTTCCAACTGGAGGCGCGGTTCACGAAGCAGCAGATCTTCGAGATGTATGCGAACCAGGTGAACATCGGGCGGCGCGGGTCGTTTGAGATCAACGGATTCGGCGAGGCGGCGCAGGCCTTCTTTGGCAAGGACCTGCGACAGCTGGACGTGGCGCAGTGCGCGATGATCGCCGGGCTGATCCAGAGCCCAAGCTCGCGCAACCCGTACCGGCATCCGGAGCGGGCGATGGAGCGGCGCAACGTGGTGCTGGACTCGATGGTGGAGACCGAGGCGATCACCGAGGCGGAGGCGGAGAAGGCGAAGGCGCAGCCGCTGGGCCTGGCGCCGCAGAACATCGATGCGTCGGAGGCGCCGTATTTTGTCGACCTGGTGCATGACCAGCTGACGCAGCGCATCGGCGACCAGGAGCTGGGTCACGATTCGCTGCGCATCTATACCTCGCTCGACCCGGACCTGCAGCACGCGGCAGCAGATGCCGTCGCGGCCGGCATGGTGAACGTGGATGCGCTGATCAAGAAGCTGCACAAAAAGGGCGATACGGACGTCACGTATCCGCAGGTGGCGCTGGTGGCGCTGAATCCGCATACGGGGCAGATTCTGGCGCTGGTGGGCGGACGGAATTATGGCGTCTCGCAGTTGAACCACGCGATGGCGGAGCGGCCGACGGGCTCGATCTTCAAGCCGATTGTGTATGCGACGGCGTACAACACGTCGCTGGACGGAACGAACCTGTATGGCGACGGCGTGTTTACCGCGCTGACGAAGCTGAATGACGATCCGCAGGACTTTGTGCAGGACGGCAAAGACTATCAGCCGGGCAACTTCGAGAAGGGCGAGTATCCGGGGATGGTGCCGGCGGTGGAGGCGATTGCGCACTCGCTGAATATTGCGACGATCAACCTGGCGCAGCAGGTGGGGTATGACAAGGTGGCCGCGCTGGCGCGCGAGGCAGGCATTGCCCAGGCGCGCGGAACACCGTCGGTGGCGATTGGGACGTACTAGGCGACGCCGATCGACATGGCAGGCGTGTATACAGTATTCGCCAACAGCGGCGTGCACCTGAAGCCGTGGATGCTGGCCAGTGTACGCAACGCGAATGGCGACATTGTGGCGGACTATACGCCGGAGGCCAAGCAGGTGCTGGATCCGAAGGCGGCGTATCTGACGCAGTCGTTGCTGGAGAATGTGATGTCGATCGGCACAGGGTCCGCGGCACGGGCGCATGGATTTACCGCGCCGGCGGCGGGCAAGACAGGGACCAGCCACGATGTGTGGTTTGCGGGGTACACGTCGAACCTGCTGTGCGTCATCTGGATCGGCAATGACGATTACACGGACATCTCGAAGGGGTTGACCCACTCGGTGCAGGGCGCGGATACGGCGGCGCCGATCTGGGGAGACTTCATGAGCCGCGCGATCAAGCTGCCGCAGTACTCCGACGTGAAGGCGTTCAGCGCGCCGGACGGGGTGCAGGCGGTTCGGGTGGACAGGAATACGTGGCTGCCGGCGGACGACACGTGCACGGAACAGAATATCTACGTTGCGTTTCTGGACGGGACGGTGCCGGGCGCGACCTGCAGCCACATGGGTGAGTCGCCGCAGAACTTCTTCCAGCGGCTGTTTGGCGGCGGCAATAAGGACCAGAACCAGCAGGCGAATCCGCAGCAGCCGAATACGCCGGAGCCGCCGAAGAAGAACATCTTCCAGAAGCTGTTTGGCGGCGGCAATAAAGAGCCGCAGCCGGCGAATCCGCCACAGCAGTAAGTTTATTGTATGGAGCGGGTTGGGGTGGGATGCTCCCTGCGTGCGAGCGCGAAGGCCAGCGCGGCGATAGTTACAAGCGAACAGAGATACGCGAACCAGTCGCCGTGGGCAGTGTAGAAGGTGATGTCGTGCTCGTAGTCGAAGCTGACGCGCAGGCCGGCACGCTGGTTGCGCGGGGCGGCCTCGACGACGCGGCCGTAGGGATCGATGGCGGCGGTGACGCCGGTGTTGGTGGCGCGCAGGACCCAGCGGTGGTTCTCAATAGCGCGCATGCGCACCATGTTCAGATGCTCCCATGCGGCGCTGGTGTCGCCGTACCAGCCATCGTCGGAGATATTGACGAGAACGTCCGCGCCGAGAGTCACGAAGCGACGGACCTCGTCGGGAAAGATCGATTCGTAGCAGATGAATGTGCCGTAGGCGTGGCCGCCAGAGCGGAAGACCTGGCGGCGGCGGCCGGGCTCAAAGACACCGACGTTTTGCAGTAGATTTCCGGCGAAGAAGAAGAGTTTCTTGTATGGCGTGTACTCGCCGAAGGGGACGAGATGCATCTTGTCGTAGCGGCCGGCGAGACTGCCGTCGGGACGGATGAACTCGGCCGAGTTATAGAGAAGATAGCCGTTGGGCGCGGTGGGGTCAGGATCGACGCCGATATCTCCAGCGATGACGGGAGCATTTGCGGTGCGGGCAAGCGCTGCGAGGGTGTCGCGAACCTGGGGATCGCGCTCAAAGAAGTCGTTGGGCGCCTCCGGCCAGATGATAAGACTGGTGGGCGCGGGAGTGGCGAAGGAGTTCTCCGGCGTGGCCGAGGTGACATGGATGCATTGTGTGGAGCTTAGTTGCGGGATGCCGGCGCAGTAACTCATCGAAGGGAAAAGGCTGAGTTGGGAGAACTCCCGGAGCTTTTCCTCTTCGGTAAGAGGCGGGGTGAATTGAGACTGCACGCCAACGCCGAGGTCCTGCTGAACGAGAGTGGCGACCGCCTGGGATCCCTCATGGACAGGCGAGGCTGCGCGGCGCAGAAACACAAGATAGAACGCAAGGACCGCGACGAAGACAGAGCCGAGCAATGGCCGGGTATAGCGGCTGTCTTTTACGGTGATGCGCGCGAGCCAAAGTGCATTGATGGCGGCGATGACGAAGGAGACGCCATAGACACCGGTGACCGGCGCCAGATGCATGAGCAATCTGTTGTCTACCTGGGCAACGCCGAGGAGGTCCCAGGGAAATCCAGTAATGCGGGAGCGCGCGAGTTCCACCGCGACCCAGAGGAAGGGACTGAGTGCCAAGGCGCCGTTGCGGCCCAGCCGGCTTCTCCGGACGGTACAGATCATTGCACCCAACAACGCATGGTAGAGACCGAGATAGAGGCAGAAGAGGACCAGAATACCGGCGGAGACAGGCTGGGAGATTCCACCGTAGTAGTGCATGGTGCGAAATATCCAGTAACAGTTGCCGAGATACCAGATGAATCCAGCGCAATAACCCAGGGCGGCGCCATCGCGAACGTGAAGCGGATTGCCGTCCGCGCCGGAGTCCAGAAGCGCGGCCAGTAACGGCGCCAGCGCGAACCAACAGATGGCGGTGCGCCACAACGGCACGGGACCGGCAATTGGAAACGGCAGGACCTGGAGCGCCCCCGAAAGGACTGCCAGACTCCAGAGCCGGGGCGGAATTCTCGGCATCGCTTAGGAGTCTACCATCGCTATTTCGATACGAAGACCGCGATGCCGGAGGATATTTATAAACATCAAGAGAAAGACGCCTTTATTCTGTTATGCTTCATAAGGCTTAGCGGAAGTAAGTCAGCTTTTGTCGCGTAACTTCGGGTATGCAGCGGACAAGAGGACTAACTGGAAGTTCCAGCCACGCAATTCCAGCCACACAAGGAGACGTCCAATGGAAGTGAGCCGTATTATCGCAGAGATCGACGCACAGATCTCGAAGCTGCAACAGGCGCGGGAGTTACTGTCCGGAGCTACGACTCAGACGAAGGGCCCGGGAAGGCCGAAGGGAAGCAAGAATGCGGCGGGGACGAAGCGTCGCCGTCATAAGCTGAGCGCCGAGGGACGGCGACGGATCTCCGAGAGCCAGAAGAAGCGCTGGGCGGAGCAGCGGAAATCTGCTGCCAAGACCGCGTCCAAATAGACGCCGGCGCGGACTGCATGGATGACCGGCGGCCAGGGATACGGGGCGTCTGCGTGCGATTTGTTTTGATGGCTTAATGCGCTACCGGACGACGATAACTTCGCGCAGATTGTCTTTCCCGAGAAAAAAGCGGTAGCTCTTATAGGCCGCGAAGAGTTTCTCGATCTGCCGGTTGGTGTAGGTCTGCCGGACGGGGTAATCGCCGACGCGCTGCACATTGACCTGGCTTGTCTCTGTAAGGTGATAGCGGCTGAAGCCCGCACCCATGGCTGGCGGGGTCCCGCTGGACGCGTGGAACATCGCGAGCAGGTTGCCGCCGGGCGCCATCACCTGATGGATGCGGTCCAATACCGGGGCGAGCATGGGCTCCGGCAGATAGTCCGCGGAATCCCAGAAGAGGACGATATCGAACCCGCGGCCGGAGAAGTTGAGCTGGACGTCGAGGAAGCGCTCGACCTCGAAGCCGACCGGTGCTCCGTCCTCATTGCGCAGGATCCACTCGGGCTTTGCGGCGTCCTCGACCAGGTTGGCGAGGTAGATGCTGTGGCCCAGCGCGGTGATGAGGTTGATATTGCCGGACGAGGTTGGGCCGATGTCGAGCACGCGCAGCCCTTCCTCCTTGCGCATGCGCTCGAGCACCTGGCCCCAGCCGCTGGAGTGCCGCGGGATGCGATCAGCGGAGCCCATGGCGCTGCCGGCCTTGTCTCTGCTTCCGAAAAGAGGCAAGTGAAATCTCCTGGGATCAGACAGAGGCCGTGCTGGGCGGGAAGAGTTCCGCGGTAGCGGCCGAGGGCTTTGCCGCGACCTCGGTGAGTTCGACACGGCCCTTGACGGTCGCGTTCTCCTCGATGGAGAGGCGCTCGGCGAAGAGATCGCCGCGGACGGCGGCGGAGTCGCGCAATTCGATGCGGCCGGTGGCATGCACCTTGCCGTCCACGCGGCCGTAGATGACGACGTCATGGGCCTGAAGATCGGCCTGGACGCGCGCGTTGGGTCCGATGGTGAGGCGCGCCCCGTTGAGGGAGATGGTGCCTTCGATGACGCCATCCATATATAGGTCTTCCTGGCCAGTCAGCTCTCCGCGAATCGTTACGGACTTGCCAATCACAGTCGAATTCTCCGACGGCTTCATTGCGTCTCCCCCACGTTGCATCTGCGATGATGATACTTGAGCGAACTATACCAGCCGCGGATGGCGAGTCAATGCCGCCTTCGCCGGCGGGCGGATGGAGTGACGGTGACCGGGCGGTTCCTTGGGCGTCCAAATTCAATGCTGCCGGCGAGCCGGATGCATCCAACACACAACGATATGTGGGTCGCCGCACAACGCCCCTCGCCGGGCCGGATATTGGATTTCGTATTTCGGTTTGCGGCCGTGGGCGCAGTGGTTTTGGCGAACCAGACGGGGGCGCAGGGGCCGACCACCGTCTCGGCGCCGTCGTTGCCTGCCAAGAGCTGGGCGGTGGATTGCGCGAAGAACGAAGAAGCGGTGATCGTGCACACCGGCTCCTACCTGCGGTTCAAGCTGCACGAGGTGAACCAGAAGGGCGACCAGCTGCGCGACCAGATTGAGACGCCGCAGGGGACGGTAGCACGGATGATTGAGCGGGACGGCAAGCCGCTGACGCCGGAGCAGGACGCGGCGGAACGCTCGCGGTTGAATGCGATGCTCTCTTCGCCTGACGACTTTGCGCGGCATGAGCGCCGCGATGAAGACGACCGGAAGCAAGGACTGGACCTGCTGCGACTGATGCCGGATGCGATGCTGTGGAGCTACGCGCCCGACCAGCCGCAGCTGCCGGGCCATGGGGCCGGCGAGCCTGCGCTGATCGTGCTGGACTTCAAGCCCGACCCAAAGTGGTCGGCTCCCAGTCTGGAATCGGACCTGCTGACGGGGCTTGAAGGGCGCGTCTGGATCGATGCACGCGCCCGCCGGGTGGTGCATCTTGAAGCGAATGTATTTCGCGCGGTAAACGTCGGCTGGGGATTTCTGGCGCATGTATACCCTGGCGGCACGGTGAGCATGGACCAGGTAGCCACAGGGGGCGACCGCTGGATTGTGCGCCACATGGTCCAGCAGTTTACGCTGCGGGCATTGCTGGTGAAGGACGTGCGGCAACAGACCCTCGCGGATACATCGGATTACCGGGCGGTTTCGGCCATGAGCTATCAGGACGCGATCAAGATCCTGCTGGACACGCCGTTGCCGCAGCGGTGAGCGGCGGGCCTGCTCCGGTGTGGCCAGAGATTTCGTATGATCCGGGGCTGCCTCTGTTATGATCGCCACTTCCCCAAGGGGAGCGCGGGGATTTATCCGGCGCCCGTTCGAAGACACGGCCTGTTACGTAGAGGCCCGCGATTTCATGGAGGATGATGCGCCCGTGAGCGGCATGCAGATTGGACATCCTGAGATTGCGGCGCGGTTCCCTGATCTGCATCCTCCGCTGGACGCGCGCGCGGCCACGGTGGAGGCGAACCGCTGCCTGAACTGCTTTGACGCGCCGTGCATGGGTGCGTGTCCGACGCACATCGATGTGCCGGGCTTCATCAAGAAGATCGCGTCGGGAAATGTGACGGGATCGGCGCGCACGATTCTGGAGGCGAATGTGCTGGGCGCAAGCTGCTCGCGGGTGTGCCCGGTAGAGGTGCTGTGCGAGGGCGCATGCGTGATGCATGGGCGCGAGGAGAAGCCGATTGAGATTGGGCGGCTGCAGCGGTTTGCGATGGAGACATACTATGCGGCAGGCGGGCGGATACCGGTCCGGGCGCACACGGAGAAGCGACAGCGGGTGGCCTGCGTGGGCGCGGGGCCGGCGAGCCTGGCGTGCGCGGCGGAGCTGAGGCAGCAGGGATTCCAGGTGACGGTGATGGACCGCAGGCCGCTGCCGGGAGGGCTGAACACCTATGGCGTAGCCGAGTACAAGCTGCGCGCAGAGGACAGCCTGCGCGAGGCGGAGCATGATCCGCGAGCTGGGAGTGCGAGTTCGAGACACGCGAGATCGACGCGGGCGCGCTGGTTGAGCTGGAGCGTGAATACGATGCGGTCTTCCTGGGCGTGGGGCTGGGCGCGATGCAGAAGCTGGAGATTGAAGGCGCGACGGAGGCTGCGGGCATGCCTGCGGCAGCGGCGGGAGTTCGCGCGGCCGCATCTGGAGTTTTAGATGCGCTGGAGTTTATCGCCGCCTACAAGACGGGCGAACGGCTGAGCGTGGGGCCGCGCGTGGTGGTGGTGGGCGCGGGGAATACGGCGATCGACGCAGCCGTGGCGGCGAAGCGGCTGGGGGCGCAGAGGTGACGATCATCTATCGGCGGCGGCGGGAGAACATCTCCGCGTTTGACTTCGAGTATGAGCATGCGCTGAATGAGGGCGTGGAGTTCCTGTGGGAGACGCTGCCGGTGCGCCTGCGAGAACGGGACGGCTGACCTGCGCGCGTGCGGCGACGACGCCGGAAGGCGAACCGCTATCGCCAGGCGGCGAGCGGAGTTCACCCTGGAGTGCGATGTGGTGATTCCGGCGATCGGGCAGTCGCCGCTGCTGGAGTTGCTGTCAACAGGCGCGCGGCGTGAAAATGGAGCGGCGGACGGGTGGTGATCGATCGCGCGACGGGGCAGACGGCGAATCCAAAGTACTTTGCCGGCGGCGACTGCGTGAACGGCGGCCGCGAGGTGGTGGATGCTGTGGCGGATGGCAAGCGCGCGGCGCTGGGAATTGCGGCGCTGGTTGCGAACGAACAGGGCGCAGGGATGGGGACAAGCGTGGCTGATCTGACGACGAACTTCGCGGGCATCAAGATGCCCGAATCCGTTCTGGCTGGCCAGCGCGCCGCCGACCAACTGCGGCGAGCAGATCATGCGCGCGTTCGACGCGGGCTGGGGCGGCGCGGTGTGGAAGACCATCGGCGAGCCGATCACCAATGTCAGCTCGCGCTACTCGTCGGTGGACTGGGCCGGGCAGCGCATGATGGGGCTGAACAATATTGAGCTGATCAGCGACCGGCCGATTGAAGTGAACCTGCGCGAGATCGCCGAGGTGAAGAAGCGGTATCCGAAGCATGCGGTGATTGCGTCGCTGATGGTGGAGTCGAAGCGCGAGACCTGGCACGACATCGTGAAGCGCGCGGAAGACGCGGGCGCGGATGGGCTGGAGCTGAACTTCGGCTGTCCGCATGGGATGAGCGAGCGCGGGATGGGTTCGGCGGTGGGGCAGGTGCCGGAGTACGCGCAGATGATTACGGAGTGGGTGAAGGAGGCGGCGCGGACGCCGGTGCTGGTGAAGCTGACGCCGAACATCACTGATATTCGCGTGGTGGCGCGTGCGGCGAAGCGGGCGGAGCGGATGGGCTCTCGGCGATCAACACCATCAACTCGATTACGGGCATCGATCTCGACACGTTTGAGCCGCGGCCGAATGTGGACGGCAAGAGCTCGCACGGCGGATACTGCGGGCCGGCGGTGAAGCCGATTGCGCTGAACATGATTCAGCAGGTGAATGCGGATGATGTGGACGGCGCCGCCGATTCCGATGTCGGGCATTGGCGGCGTGGCGAACTGGCGCGATGCGGCGGAGTTCTATCCTGCTGGGCTGCGGCACGGTGCAGGTGTGCACGGCGGCGATGCACTACGGCTACCGCATCGTCGAGGACATGATCGACGGCCTGAGCAACTGGATGGATGCGAAGGGATTCGCGACCATCGAAGACTTTCGCGGGCTGAGCCTGCCGAAGGTGACGGACTGGAAGCACCTGAACCTGAACTACAAGATCGTGGCGTCAGATCGATGAGTCGCTGTGCATCGGCTGCCAGCTCTGCCACATTGCCTGCTGGGACGGCGCGCACCAGTGCATCCATATGGACCGCGTGATCGGGGCCAGTGGACGGACATGTGGAGGTCCATGCCAAGCCACACCTCAGCGGGCGCGGACTCGATCGCGGTGACGCCGATTCCGAAGCTCGATCGCGCCGAAGCGCGCATGTGGGGCCGTATGCAACGTCGCTGGAGCGCATTCCGCGCGTGGATGAGACGGAGTGCGTGGGCTGCAATCTGTGCTCGCTGGTGTGCCCGGTCGACCAGTGCATCACCATGGTGGAGCGGCCGACCGGCAAAGCGCCGCAGACATGGGCCGAGCGCACGAAGAGCACTGTCGAGTGCGCGCCGCCGCAGGTAGCAGGATAATAGTGCGCAGCGGCACGCATCTGCAGCGGAACGTATCCAGGGAGCAGCCATGGGCACACTGATTAAGGGCGGCAGGACCGTCGGCGCGAAGGAGACGAAGCTCGCCGATGTGCTGATCGAGGGCGAGACGATTGCGCGCGTGGCGCCGGCGATCGACACTGCCGGACACACGGTTGTGGACGCGACGGGAATGCTGGTGCTGCCGGGCGGGATCGATGTGCACACGCATCTGGACATGCCGTTTGGCGGGACGGTCTCGGCGGACGACTATGAGTGGGGCACGAGAGCGGCGGCGATCGGCGGGACGACGACGGTGATCGACTTTGCTCTGCAGTCCATGGGCAAGCCCATGAGCGAAGCCTTCAAGACCTGGCGGGCGAAGTCCGAGGGCAAGGCATGCATCGACTATGGGCTGCATATGGCCGTGACCGACCTGGGGCCGAACGATGCGTGGCTCGACGACGTGGATGAGATGGTGCGGCGGGGCATTACCAGTTTCAAGATCTTCATGGCGTATCCCAATGTGCTGATGGTGAACGACGCGCACGATCTTCAAGCTGATGCAGCGCACGCAAGAAGCTGGGCGCGTTGGTGATGCGTGCATGCGGAGAACGGGACGGTTATTGATGTGGTTGTCCAGCAGGCGCTGGCGGCCGGGCACACCGGGCCGCTCTATCACGCGCTCACGCGGCCGGCGATTGCCGAGGCTGAGGCGGTGCATCGCGTCTTTGCGCTGAGCGAACTGGCGGGCAAGGCGAACACGTATATCGTGCATGTATCGTGCGAAGAAGCGATGCGCGAGGTCGAAGCGGCGCGCAGACGCGGTCTGCCGGCGATGGGCGAAACCTGTACGCAGTATCTTGTGCTCTCGATCGACGACGACATGGGTAAGCCGGGTTTTGAAGACGCGAAGTACGTGTTTACGCCGCCGCTGCGCGAGAAGAAGAACCAGGCGCCGCTATGGGAGGCGGTGAAGGATGACCGGCTGCAGGTGGTCTCCACCGACCACTGCCCCTTCCGCTTCAAGGACCAGAAGACGCTCGGGCTCGAGGCTTTCACGAAGATTCCGAATGGCGGCCCGGGGATTGAAAACCGCATGCAGCTGACGTACCACCACGGAGTGAATGCGGGGCGCATCTCGCTCGAACGGTTTGTCGAGGTCACGGCGGAGGCGCCGGCGCGGATATTCGGCATGTATCCCAGAAAAGGGGTAGTGGCCGAGGGTTCGGACGCGGATATTCTGATCTGGGACCCGAACGCGAAGTATACGATTACGGCAGCGACCCAGAGCATGCATACCGACTACTCCATCTTCGAGGGCTTCGAGGTGAAGGGCAACGCGCGGCAGGTCTTTTCGCGCGGCGAGCTTGTCGTCGAAGGCGGCAAATTCCTGGGACGCGTGGGCCGCGGGCAGTATCTGCATCGCGGGCTGGGTGAGGTCCTCGCCGGATGAGCTTGTACCCTGAAGGCCGCGCCAGTCTCACCGACGCGTACGGCCTGCGCGCCGATCCGCAGCTCTACAACGCGGACCTGGCACCGACTACAGACGAGCAGCGCCACTGGACCACCTACAACTACATCGCGCTGTGGTTCTCCATGTCCATGGAGGTGACGACCTACATGCTGGCGTCGAGCCTGATCGCAGGCGGCATGAACTGGAAGGAGGCCATCGGGACGATCCTGCTGGGCAACCTGATCGTGCTCGTACCAATGATCCTGAATGCGCACGCCGGCGCGAAGTACGGCATTCCCTTCCCTGTCTTTGTGCGCGCATCCTTCGGTGTCAAAGGCGCGAATATCCCGGCGGTGCTGCGCGCGCTGGTGGCCTGCGGATGGTTCGGCATCCAGTCGTGGATCGGCGGCACCGCCATCGCACAGATGGTGAATGTAATGGCGCCGCGCACGGTGCAGATGCCGTGGGTGACGTGGATCTGCTTCCTCGGCTTCTGGACGCTGAATATGTATGTCGTCTGGCGCGGCGTGGAGTCGATCCGCTTTCTGCAGAGTTATTCGGCGCCGTTCATGATTGTGATGTCCGTGCTGCTGCTGGGCTTTGTGCTGCACCGCGCGGGCGGCGTGGGCCCGCTGCTGGCCGCGCCAAGCCAGTTCCACAGCACAGACGAGTTTGCGCGCTTCTTCTTCCCTGCCCTCACCGGGATGGTGGGCTACTGGGCGACGCTCTCCCTGAATATCCCGGACTTCACGCGCTATGCGAAGTCCCAGGACGCGCAGATCATCGGGCAGGCGTTTGGGCTGCCGGTGGCGATGACGCTCTTCTCCATGCTGGGCATTGTCTGCACTTCGGCGTCGACGGTGATCTTTGGCAAAGCGATCTGGTCTCCGGTGGAGCTGCTGGGGCGGTTCAACCAGCCGTGGCTGGCGTTTCTCGGCCTGATTGCGCTGCTGGTGGCGACGCTGAACGTGAATATCGGCGCGAACGTGGTGGGCCCATCGAACGACTTTGCAAATCTCGCGCCGCGCTTCATCAGCTTCCGCACCGGCGGGCTCATCACCGGCGCGATCGGGCTGCTGATCATGCCGTGGCGGCTGATGGCTAGTTCGCATAACTACATGCAGTGGCTTATAGATTACTCGGCGATACTGGGGCCGGTTGCGGGCATCATGATTGCGGATTACATCTTCCTGCGCAAGACCCGGCTTAATACGGAAGACCTTTACCACCGCGAAGGACAGTACGAGTACCGCAACGGCGTTAATCCGCGGGCGGTGGTCGCGCTGCTGGCCGGAGTGACCGCAGCGCTCATCGGCCGCTTTGTGCCGGAGTTTGCGCTGCTGTTCAAGCTGGCGTGGTTTGTGGGCTTTGGCGTGGCGGCGGTCGTCTATCTGATCCTGATGCCACAGTCGCCCGGAGCGGGCGGAGCGACGCCGCTGGCGCAGCGCATTTCCGTGCCCATTCCAGCGCTGGACAAGGGGTTAGAACCGGTGCCGGGCGCGAGCGCCAAGGCGTAGGTGTTCGATTTGAGTGCTGGACCGCCTCGCGGGACAGGCCTGGCGAGCGTTCCGATACCGCAAACGACGCGAGCGTCAGGACATCCAACGGCGAAAACAGGGCAAAGGTTATCCGGTTGGTCAGAGCTTGGTTACCGCCTCTGGGCCCACGTTGCCTGGAAGCAAAAGCGTTCCGATCCGGGACGCGGTAGTTCCGTTCCGGCACCTGGCCCACCCTACCGTGCGGGGCACGCTCTGCCGGTCCAGAAGTGCTGAATTCCCTCAGGCTTTCCGCGTTTTCTGCTTGACGCGGTGGGGGTTCCCGGCTAATCTAACGAGCGTGGCAGGACTCCCTTCGGGTTGAGTTCGCTACAACGAAGTCCACCCACTTCGTTGCTTTACCGGAATACCCACGCAACAGCCCCCACCGCGCTGCGTGGGTTTCCTTCTTTAAGGGCAACTAATTGTTGCCATGCGGAATGTGAGCGGCTGGCAGCTGCGACCCATGGCTAGACGTTCAGCCGCGCGAGTTGCTCATCTCCATACAGCACGTAGTAAAGCAGTACATCCAAGGGCAGCCCGGAGAGCCGGGCGAGCTCCGGTTGCGGCTGCTTGTCGTTCTGCAAAGGCACTTGGCCCTCCACACTCTCGGCGTCGCTCATGGCGATTCCTCCTCTTGGGTTGTTGACGGGTTCAGGGCTGCCGCTGGTCCGAGGGTTCCGGTTCGGGCGCAAACCCGTGGCAGCCCCAGCGGCCGCGCATTCCGGCGCGAAAGCGCTCCCGCTCCTCGGGCGTCATCTGCTCCCAGCGCTGCTGCATGCGCCGCCGCCATCCCCAGCGCGGCCCGCACCCTCCACCGGGGCGGCGGAGGCCGCCAAGCAGAAGCTTGCTCAGCACCAGCAGTCCAAGGGTCTGGGGCCAGGTGATCGCCCTAAGGCCAAAGAGCGCCGGCATCAGCCAGTTCCACAGATGCATGGTCACAAAACTTACAACCGTGATTGCGACCGCCACAATGACGATCACCTTCAATACGTGCAATACGCGTCGTCCACCCATCTCTTTGCTCCTCCTACTTCGCTTGCTCCAATCCAAAATCCTGTCCGATCTCCTTCAGCCGTTTGCGCAGATGCAGCACCGCGTAGCGCTTGCGGGAGAGCAGCGTGTTGATGCCCACGCCAGTCTCCGCCGCGATCTCCT
Organism: uncultured Acidobacteriaceae bacterium; assembly: GCA_963766975.1. GTDB lineage: Bacteria > Acidobacteriota > Terriglobia > Terriglobales > Acidobacteriaceae > Edaphobacter. The sequence goes on along the minus strand of CAVYCF010000014.1, from coordinate 506,828 downwards.
GGAAGCTGTGTCCCAGGACCTCGTGCGCGAGAAACACCTCGCGCTGACTCTCCGGCAGCTCCGCGATGGCGTCATCCAGCTCATCGAGCAACACGCCGCGGGCGTAGATCGCGTCCGGACCGGCCTCGGGCGAGGGCAGCAGGTCCTCCAGCGTCATGCCGCTGTCCGCATCGTCCGGCGGCTCGCTCAGCGACACACTCCTCCTTCTACGGAACAGGTCCGTGATCCGGTTGCGCGCCACGCGGAAGAGCCACGCGGTCATCTCCTCGGCTGGCTGCAGGCTGCGATACGCCTCAGTCAGCTCGTAGAAGACCTCCTGCAGCACGTCCTCGGCATCGCTCCAGTCCTGCACGCGCCGGCGGATGAAGCTACGCAGACGCGGTCCTTCGCGGTCTACCGTCTCGGCGATGCGCCGGTCCTGATCGCGTTCCATGCTCGCGGCGCCCGTGCTGTCGACTGCCAGATCCTGCGCTGCCATCCAGCCCCTCTGTACATTCGCCTTCTGTTATCCGTTAACGGATGCACCGGCGGAATATTGTGTAGCCACGCAAGATTTTTTCGATCGGCCCTCACGCCGGCGGCTCAGTTCCCGTTGATACGCAGGACCGCTGCCACACGTTCGCTGGCGATGCCCGTATAGATTCCGCGCCTGACGAATCGGTTCACGGATACAATCTTTCCCATCATGCTCGCTAAGGGAAGATTTCTGCTCATTGCCGCTACCGTCTTGCTCGCAGCCTGCTCGGGCGCACCAGCATCCAGCGCAGCAGCGCAATCGTCGGGAAGTTCCTCGCCGCTGCTGACACCCTACACCACACCAGACCAGAGCGCCTCCGCCGGCGTACCCTCGGGCTGGAAGGTCACGCAAGGCTCCGGGACCGTCATCGTCATGACCGGGTCCAGTGGCGAAACTATCTCACTCGGCACCACCTTCGTCGCGCGCAACGCCGCCTTCCAGCCAGGCCAAAAGCCTACCAACGGCATTGACTTGTCCATGCCTAACTCCGCCACGCTGGCGCAGAAGTTCGCCTGGATCCTCCAGCAAAATGCCGCCATCGGCGGCAAGCCCGCCCCGACGTTGAAGATCACGTCGGCAACCCCGCTACAGCTTCCCGCGACGCTCGGCCAGTGCGCCCGCCTGGTCGCTGCGGTCACCAACGCGCCCGGCGGAGCAATGACCATCGCCGCGCTGATGTGCTCGCTGCCCATCGACTCCGGCGGGACCTACAAGGTGATGTTTAAGCTCGCGCAGGCGCCCGCCGCCGTCGCGCAAAAGGAGAACACGCTGGCCAACGCCGTCTTCGCCAGCTACCAGATTCCGCAGAGCTGGCTTGAGAAGAAGCTAGCGCCGCACACATCCGCACCCGCGGCAGCTGCCTCTCCAGCATCTGCTGCGCCCATGTCCGCTGCCGAGACCAATGCGGAGACCGCCGCCATCCTGCGAAGTACAGCTGCCGCGCAGGCGGCATCGCAGAACAGCGCCAACTGCTTTGACCTCGCGGTCCTCCGCGAGACGCCCACCCCTCTGCTCCCGCGCTCCTGCGGCGGCCTGGCTCCCAACTAACCCCGCGCACAACGAATAAAGCCGCATACGCGCACAATCAGCTCCGGATAAACTCCAGCAGCTCTTTGTTGATCTCGTCCGCATGGATCTGCGCCATGCCGTGCGGGTAGCCCGGATATACCTTCAGCTGCGCACCCTTTACGATCTTCGCCGTCAGCGCGCCGGCGTCGGCGAAGGGCACAATCTGGTCATCGTCGCCGTGCAGCACCAGCAGAGGAATATCGATCTTCTTCAGGTCTTCGTTCTGGTCGGTTTCGCTGAAGGCCTTGATGCAGTCATACTGCCCCTTGAAGTCGCCCTGCATGCCCTGATACCAGAAGTTGTGGATCACGCCCTGCGAGGCCTTCGCGCCTGGACGGTTGTAGCCGTAGAATGGCATTGCCAGGTCGGTATAGAACTGCGACCGGTCCTTGACCATCTCCGCGCGCAGCCCGTCGAACACTTCGATCGGCAACCCGCCGGGGTTCTTCTCGCTCTTCACCATGATGGGCGGGATCGCGCTGATCAGCACTGCCTTCTTCACACGCTTCGTTCCGTGCCGCCCCAGGTAGCGCGCCACCTCGCCGCCGCCGGTCGAATGGCCCACCATCACCGCGTCCTTCACGTCCAGCGCCGCGAACAGCTCCGCCAGATCGTCCGCATACGTATCGAGGTCATTGCCGTCCCATGAAGGCCCGCTGCGCCCGTGGCCGCGCCGGTCATGCGCGATCACGCGATACCCTTGCTGCCCCAGGAAGAACATCTGCGCGTCCCACGCATCCGCATTCAGCGGCCAGCCGTGCGAGAAGGTCACCGGCTGCCCCTTGCCCATGTCCTTGTAAAAGATCTCTGTCCCGTCCTTCGTTGTGATGAATGGCATCGCCGGTCTCCTTATCTGGTTTTGTGAATGGATTAAAAGGCCCGCTCCCACATTCTCGGAAAGACCTTATTCTGCACGCAAATCCGGCCGCAGCGCAAATCCGCAGCGATGAATTGTTCTTGAATGTTTCAGAGTGAAGACGGCTAAACCGCGACGGTGAATGTGTCCTCGCTGCGGGTTACAGCGCGATACATGGTGTCGCGCTCGAAGGGAATGCGACCGGCCTCGGTGATCAGCCGGACGAGGTCTGCCCGACGCATGCCCTGCGGCGTAGTGGCGCCGGCATCGTGGTAGATCTTCTCCTCGATGACAGTTCCATCAATGTCATCCGCGCCGAAGCGCAGCGAGATCTGCGCCATCTCCGGCGTCACCATCTGCCAGTAGCTCTTCACATGCGGGAAGTTGTCCAGCAGCAGCCGGCCGATCGCGATCTGCTTCAGGTCCATCATGCCCGTCGTCTTCGGAATGTGGGCCAGCGCCGTGTTGTCCGGATGGAAGGCCAGCGGGATGAAGGTCTGGAAGCCGCCGGTATCGTCCTGCACGGCGCGCAGTCGCAGCATGTGGTCCACGCGGTCTTCATCGTTCTCGACATGCCCGTAGAGCATGGTTGCATTGGACTTGAGGCCGATGCGGTGCGCCGTGCGCGCCGTCTCCAGCCACTCGCCGCCGTCGATCTTGTGGTCGCAGATGATGTGCCGCACGCGGTCCGCGAAGATCTCCGCACCGCCGCCGGGGCAGGAATCGACGCCGGCGTCCTTCATCCTGCGCAGCGTCTCCTCGATGGTCATCTTGCCGCGTTTGGCGAGGAACGCGACCTCGACCATGGTGAACGCCTTGATGTGCACCTTGGGGTAGCGCTCTTTCAACCCGCTCACCAGGTCCATGAAGTACTCGAACGGGAGGTCGGGATGCAGTCCGCCGACGATGTGGAACTCCGTCACGGCCTCGCTCAGTCCCTGGCCTGCCGTCTCCCACGCCTCTGCGAGCGCCATGGTGTACGTCCCCGCCTCGCCCTTCTTGCGCCCGAAGGCGCACAGGCGGCAGCTGGCCACGCAGACATTCGTCGGGTTGATATGCCGGTTGACGTTGAAGTAGGCGATGTCGCCGTGCATGCGCTCGCGCACGGAGTTCGCCAGCCAGCCGATAGCCAGGATGTCACCGCTGCGGTACAGCGCGACGCCATCGTCAAAGCTCAGCCGCTCGCCCGCGGCCACCTTCTCGGCGATTGGTTCGAGCGCCGGATCGCTGGTGGCAAAGCCGTGCCTGGGCCGGAGTTCGGTGCCCATCGGTCGCAGCTCAGAAGGCCTCTTCATCCTGATTTCATTGTAATCACCGCCGGTCTTTGATTCCCGGCGAGAAGTGAGAAGATAGGAATATGAGCGTCCAGACCACCGCCGAGACGATGCTGGCCGGCGTGCTGCACGGCAAGGAAGACCTGCGCATGGAGCAGGTGCCTGTACCGCACGCCAAGGATGGCGAGCTGGTGGTGCGCGTGGCGGCGGCGTTGACCGACGGGACCGATTTGAAGGTGTATCGGCGCGGCTACCACGCGATGATGCTGAAGCCACCCATCCTCTTCGGGCATGAGCTTGCGGGAACGGTGGTCGAGACCGGGCGCGGCGTCACGAAGTTCAACGTGGGAGATCGTGTGGTGCCCATCAACTCCGCACCGTGCGACCAGTGTTTCTTCTGCCTGCGTGGCCAGCACAATCTGTGCGAAGACCTTCTCTTCAACAACGGCGCCTACGCCGAATACATTCGCATCCCGGCGCGCATCGTCGCAAAAAATACCTACACTGTGCCCGATTCCCTGCCCTTCGAGCACGCCGCCATGACCGAGCCGCTGGCCTGCGTGGTCCACGGCTTCAACGAGACCGGCGCGCGGGCAGGCGACACCATGGCGATCATCGGCGCGGGGCCGATCGGCCTGATGTTTATGCAGGTGGCGAAGGTGCGCGGGCTGCGGGTGATCGCCGTGGTGAAGCGCGATGACCAGGTGACAGCAGCGCGCCGATTTGGAGCAGATGAAGTCGTACAGATTGCCTCGACGCCGGATGCAAACGAGCAGGCGATCGCGCAGGTACGCTCGCTGACTGGAGATTCGCGAGGGGCGGATGTGGTGATCGAGGCAGTGGCCGTGCCTGCGACCTGGGAGGCAGGGGTTGCGATGGTGCGCAAGGGCGGCGTGGTCAACTTCTTCGGCGGTCCACCCAGCGGCACCACGGTCGCGCTGGACACCAATCGCCTGCACTACGGCGACATTACTCTAAAAGCCAGCTTCCACCACACGCCGGCGGCCTGCCGCACTGCGCTGGCGCTGATCTCCACCGGCAAGTTCGACGCGGCCGGCTTCATCACCGGCTCGGCGCCGCTTAGCGATCTGCCACAGGTCTTCGCCGCGATGATGACGCGCTCAGCCAGTAACAATGGCGGCATCAAGACCGCCATCCTTCCTTCTGCGGCTGCTGCGAGCAGGAGCGCCGCATGACGTCACCGACGGAGATCGAGATGCGGGATTCGGCGACAGCGGAGAATGCGAAGCCGGCAGCGAACACCTCGCATGAGGTTGCGTCGATCCCGATCTCAGATCTTCAGGGTGCGCCGGAGCAATACATCACGCCGGATGAGCGTCCGTCGCTGGACGAGGCACTGGCCTGGTGCCGCAAGCTTGCTACGACGCATTATGAGAACTTCCACGTTGCCACATTCTTCCTGCCGCAGCGCGTGCGTCCGCACTTCTGGAGCCTGTACGCGTTCTGCCGGATCGCGGACGACCTGGGCGATGAGGTCGCCGATACAACAACCGCGTTGCGACTGCTCGAGACATGGGGCCGCATGCTGGACGAGTGCTACGACGCGCCGGAGAGCTCGCTGCATCCGGTCTTCGTCGCGCTGCATGAAACGGTCACGGCGTGCGATCTGCCGCGCCAACCCTTCCATGACCTGCTGCGCGCCTTTATCCAGGACCAGATCAAGACAACCTACGCGGCCTGGGACGAGCTTGTGGACTATGCGCGCTACTCGGCGAACCCGGTGGGACGGCTTGTGCTGATGATCTGCGGCTATCGCGATGAGGAGCGGGGATTGCTGAGTGATCGCATCTGCACCGGGTTGCAACTGGCCAACTGCTGGCAGGATGCCGTCAGCGACGCAGAGATTCCCCGCCGCTACATCCCCGCCGAGTACCTGGAGCGCTTCGGCGTGGCCGAGGGCCAGATTGAAGGCCGCGTCTTTACGCCCGAATTTGGCGCCATGATGCGCGCGCTGGTGGACCGCACCCGCGAGATGATGAATGCAGGTGCGTCTATACGCGATACGGTCGACCCCGAGCTGCGCATCACCCTTGACCTTTTTTATCGCGGGGGCATCGCCATTTTGGACGGCATCGCGGCGCAGGACTATGACGTGCTGCGCGGACGGCCCATGGTGACGCGGCGCAAGAAGATCGAGTTGGTGGCACGGGCGTTTTTCGCCAAACTGCGCGCTGGGCGAGCCACTGGAGTTTCACCCGCGTGAACGCAGGAGGCACGACAGCAGCGCCGCAGGATGCAAGCGTGGTCAAGGCTTACGCATACTGCCGTGACGTAGCCAGGCGCGAGGCAAAGAACTTCTACTGGGCCTTTCGCGTGCTGCCGCGGCACAAGAGCGACGCCATGTGCGCCATCTACGCCTTCATGCGGAGAGCGGACGACATCTCCGACGATGAATCGAAGCCTTTGGAGGAGCGCCGTGCGGAGATGGGTGCCTGGCTGGCGGCATGGCGATCCTCGCGAAGCACTGATGTTGCTGCGAACGCGATTGTGGGAGCCACAGGGCCGGATGCAACCGTCTTTGTCGCGCTTGGCGACACACAGCGACGCTTCTCTATTCCGGATTCCTTGCTCGAAGAGCTGGTCGCCGGAACCACGATGGACCTTGATCCGCATGGCGCCGATTCACAGACCTACGCGACCTTTGAGGAGCTTTATCGGTATTGCTATCTTGTTGCGTCGGTCGTGGGGCTGGTGTCGATCCGGGTCTTTGGCTATTCGGACAAACGCGCCGAGGCGCTGGCGGAAGAGACCGGCATTGCCTTTCAGCTCACCAACATTCTGCGCGACGTGAGGGAGGACATCGAGCGCGGACGCGTCTACCTCCCGTTGGATCTGATGGACGAGTTCGGGGAGACCGTGCCCGAGCTGCGCGAGCTCGCGGCGGGCCGCGCGATGACGGAGCGGGAGCGCGCGATGCTGGCCACGCTGGCCATCCGCGCGGAGAAGTATTACGTTGCGGGGCGCAAGCTGGTGCCGCTGCTGGACCGCGACAGCCGCGCGGCGATGTGGGTGCTGATGACGATTTATCACCGGCTGCTGGGGCAGATCGCTGCACGCAGGATGGAGGTCTTCGGCGAGCGGGTGTCTGTCTCGACGGCGACGAAGCTCTCGATCCTGGCGCGGGGGCTGGCGATGGCGGCGTGGAACAGGATCGTGCCGTGAGTCGGGCGCGCGAGGTCGTTGTGGTCGGCGCGGGCGTGGCAGGGCTGAGCGCGGCGGAGGCGCTGGCGCGCGCGGGCGAGCGGGTGACGCTGCTGGAGCGGCGGCCGATCGTGGGCGGGCGGGCGTATTCGTATCTGCATCCGGCGCTACATGAGGTGGTCGACTCGCAGCATGTGGTGGTGGGCTGCTGCTCGAACCTGGTGGAGCTGACGGATTCTGCGGGGCTGGCGGAGAAGGTGCGCTGGTACGACCGGCAGGACTGGCTGGAGCCGGCGACGGCGACACGCGGGCCGCGCAATACGGTGATCGAGATTGGCTCGCTGCCGGCCCCGATACAGTTTGTAGGCAGCTTTCTGCGCGCGTCGATGCTGGAGACGGCGGACAAGCTGGCCATCGCGCGGGGGCTGATGGAGTTCCGTGGCGGCGCGGAGGGCGACGATCTGGAGAGCGTTGCTCAGTGGTACAAGCGGACGCGGCAGACGGAGCGCGCGGTGCGGCACCTGTGGGAGCCGCTAGTGCTGGCGTGTCTCAATGATTCCTCCGATCGGTGCTCGATGAAGTATGCGGCGAAGGTCTTCTACGAGCTGTTCCTGAAGAACAAGACGGGCGGGCGGCTGGGCATCCCGACGGTGCCGCTGAGCGAGTTCTACGGGGCGGTTGCCGACAGAGTGTGCGCGCTGGGCGGGCGGATGGAGCTGCGCGCGAGTGTGGAGCAGATGGTGCAGCAGGCGGATGGGCGATGGCTGCTGCGGGCGGGCGAGCGTGAGTTTTGGGCGGACGACGTGGTGCTGGCGCTGCCGTTTGAGCAGACACAGAGGCTGGTGGAGGGGATAACGCTGGGCGGCGATGCGGCGCAGGAGGTGATGCGGCGGGAGCTGCTGGGGAAGATGGCACGGTTCGATCACTCTCCTTACGTGTCGGTGTTGCTGTGGTTCGATCGCGAGATCACGGAGCTGGACCATGCGTGGCTGCTGGATTCGCCGGTGCACTGGTTCTTCCACAAGTCGCGCATTCGGGGCGGGGGCGGGCCCAGCTATGTGGAGGTGGTGATCTCGGGGTCGCGCGCGGATCTGCTGAAATCGCGCGAGGATCTGCTGGCGATGGCGACCAGCGAGCTGGCGCGGTTCTTTCCAGAGGCGGCGCGGGCGACGGTGGTGAAGTCGGGCGTGCTGAAGGAGGCGCGGGCGACCTTCACCTTGATGCCGGGCGAGGACGATGCGCGACCGGCGCAGAGGACCGCGATCCCGGGGCTGTATCTTGCGGGCGACTGGACGGCGACGGGATGGCCCTCGACGATGGAGAGCGCGTGCCGCAGCGGTCGGCTGGCGGCTGGCGCGGTGGTGGGCGATGCGGGACGGTTCATGGCGAAGGAGCCTGCGGCGACGGGATTGGCTAGGTTGCTCCTTGCTTCGCCGCTGCCTGCCTGATACCCCCCTCCCCCTATAGAAATTTGGGTTTACCTTGAAAACAAATGACTTGCGCCAAGTGATAGAAAACATTGGACGGTATCTATCTTGCTGAAATTAGATCGTTTGCGCGTTGATTTGAGGCGAAACCGCTCTTGTTATTTGAAAACAAAGGGTTAATGAGAAAGCCCCGGCAAATTCGCCGGGACTTTTCTGATCTTCTAGTTCTATTTTATCAGGTTGGGCATAACTGGTATGCCAGGTTTATTCGCAGCTGGCTCAGTGAGTTAGGGGGGTTGGGGGCTTGACAGGGATTCGACAGCTCAGGCGGTGAAGCTATCGAAGAGGGTGGGTGCGGCGTTGCCGGTCCATGGGACAGTGAAGTATTCAAACGCGAGCTTCTTTTTATCGGCGGTGATGCGCATGAAGCCGGATTCTGTTGTGTTGAAGCTCTCCAACTTGACACCTGTGACTGTGGTCTTAAGCGGCAGCTTGGCCGTGCTCAATCCCTTCTGCAACTGGTGCATGCTTCGCTGCTGGTTGGCATAGCCTCCGGCGCCAGCGACGACATAGGGTACCTCCTTGCCGCTGGTCACCCGCGAGAAGCGCTGGTAGTTGTGCACATGGCCGGAGAGGACTGCGTCGGGATGCCGACCCGAACGCGATGCGGCGAGGTCGATCGCGTTGAGGATGTCGGGCGTGCCTCCGTGCGCAGAGTCCAGCGAATACGGCGGATGGTGCACGGTGATGAGCACCTTCTTCGCGGGGTCGGCTGCCTTCAGCTGGTCGATGAGGTAGGTCTGCTGGTCGGCGCGGCCGCGTCCGTCCAGTGAGCCTTCGACGTTGGAGTAGAGGCCGATGATGGTGACGAAGGGCGCATCGAGGGTCCAATACGCGTAGGGCTGGGTCATCGTCATGCGGTAGGGAGTGGCGTGTATCGGGTCGGAGGCGCAGAAGTTCTGGTTGAAGCCATAGAGGGAGGGCTCGGTGTCGGGAGGGTCCTTGCTCTCCACGCGGGTGTCGCCGTCGTGGTTTCCGGGAATGGCGAAGACCAGCGCCGGGTAGTACTGGTATGGCTCATAGAACTCGGTCTTATACAGCGTCTGCTCGCCGTTGTAATAGACCACGTCGCCGAGGATGTAAAAGAACCTCGGCTTGTCGGAGTCAGCCGCTGCCTTGAGCTGCTCCTCCATGGCCTCTGCAACGGCTTCCTGGGTCGCGGTCCCGTTGACGCCGCCTACGTCGCCGACGCAATGAAAGACGAGTTTGCCGGCCTTTTCTGCCGCTGACGCGGATGCGGGATCAAAGACCTCCAGCGCCGCCTTCAAGACGGATGGAGCGGGCATGGGGTTCGGGATAAAGCGGGTCATGTCTTTGAGGGCGGCAACGGGATCGCCCACGGGGCGACGGGGTTTGCCGACGGCGTTGTGGCGGGTGAGACGGCTGGGAATATAGGTGGGTGTCTGCATGTTGGCTCCATGGTTTCGCAGATTGGGATAGGCCATCGCAGATCCGAACGAAAGAGCTGCCGACGGGCCGGAGCCATTGGATATGAGGGCCTGGCGCATGGCAAGTGAAATCCCCGGTAATTTTCGTGGAAACAGATTCATTGTGGGGACAACACGCCTGAAGGTTTGGCCTTCCGAATGGACGGAAGGCAAAAGCGGGATTCTTCGCCGATGGCTCAGAATGACAGGCCTTATGAGTTGATGGGAGGAAGGGTGTCCGCGGCTGTGGCTTGGTAAGCCAACCGCAGGTCCCTCGGCTGCGCGGCGCGCTTACGCCCGCCGCTTCGCTCGGGATGACAGGGGTCGTAGGGTGTACGGATGTCCGGGCTGAAGCCCGGGCCTATCTGAGAGACAAATGCAAAAGGCAAATGCGGGGGTCCCTCGACTCGTCCCGCTGAGCGGGACTCGCTCGGGATGACGGCGGTTGGGTTAGAGCGGGATGGGCGGTTGGGGCTGTGTGTGGGGTGCCGGATGGAGATTCTTCTTTCCCACTCATCGCGCAACGAACGCGCGATGAATGGGGCACCCGAGATCTTGAGGCGCGATCCCCCCGGCCTGGGTGGGCTACCCGGCTCAAGGGGCAGAATGACAGCGAGAAGCAGATTCCTTCGCATTCGATCCCGCTGAGCGGGATCGAACGCTGCGGAGTGACAAAGCGCGGTTAGTGGCTGGTGGAGTGGGCGGAGGCGGAGGCGAGTTTTTCTTCGGCTTCGCGGATGACGACGTTGGCGTGCTCGAACTTCTCGCATTCGTCGCCGGCGGTGGCCCAGAGCTTTTCGCCTTCGGCGAGTTCTTCGCGGGCCTCGGCGGTCGAGATCTCCTCGGGATGGAGGGCGGTCTCGGCGAGGATGGTGACGCGTTCGGGGAGGACCTCGACGAAGCCCCAGGCGACGAAGAAGCGCTGCTCGCCGGCGGTGCCGCCGTGGAGGCGGACCTCGCCTGCGCCGAGCTCGGCGAGGAGGGGCGCGGCGCCGTAGAGCGCCTCCATGTAGCCGGTGAGGGCGGGCAGCTCGACGGCCTCGGCGGTGGCGTCGAGCAGGAGGCGGTCCGGGGTGACGAGCCGGACGGCGAGGAGGTTCGAGTTGGGAGAATCAGACATTTAGTTGGGTGCGTGGTTCGAGGTTCCTGGAGCAATGTGTGTCGGGCTTTCAGCCCTCCGGTCTCTATTGATCTGCCACCTAGGCCTACCCGCTTCGCGGGATCGGCCCAGGCTGTTATGTTGTCGCGCCTTCGGCGCTTGACCTCAGGGGCTGAAGCCCCCTCCATTTTGAGATCAGCACAACGACGCGGCTGAAGCCGCGTCCCTACAAAGCTACTACGCGTTTACAGCCTGCATCTTTTCAGCGGCTTTGAGGACATCTTCAATGCCGCCTTTGAGGTAGAAGGCTTGCTCCGGAATAGAGTCGTGCTTGCCTTCGATGATCTCCTTGAAGCTGCGGACGGTCTCCTCGATCTTGACGTAGGCGCCGGGGATGCCGGTGAAGATTTCCGCAACGTGGAAGGGCTGGGAGAGGAAGCGCTGGACCTTGCGGGCGCGCGCGACGGTGGTCTTGTCTTCTTCGGAGAGCTCGTCGATGCCAAGGATGGCGATGATGTCCTGGAGGTCCTTGTAGCGCTGGAGGATGCGCTTGACGCCCTGGGCGACGTCGTAGTGCTCCTGGCCGACGACGGCGGGGGTGAGGATGCGCGAGGTGGAGGCGAGGGGATCGACGGCGGGGTAGATGCCGAGCTCGGAGAGCGGACGGGAGAGCACGGTGGTGGCGTCGAGGTGGGCGAAGGTGGTGGCGGGGGCGGGGTCGGTGAGGTCGTCGGCGGGAACGTAGACGGCCTGGACGGAAGTCACCGAGCCTTTCTTGGTGGAGGTGATGCGCTCCTGGAGCTCGCCCATCTCGGTGGCGAGGTTGGGCTGATAACCGACGGCGGAGGGCATACGGCCGAGGAGGGTCGAGACCTCAGAGCCGGCCTGGGTGAAGCGGAAGATGTTGTCGATGAAGAGCAAGGTGTCCGCGCCTTCGTTGTCGCGGAAGTACTCGGCTACCGTCAGACCGGTTAAAGCCACGCGGAGGCGGGCTCCCGGCGGCTCGGTCATCTGGCCGTAGATGAGCGCGGCCTTGGACTTGGAGAAGTCCTTGAGGTCGATGACGCCGGACTCCTGAAACTCCATCCAGAGATCGTTGCCCTCGCGGGTGCGCTCGCCGACGCCGGCGAATACGGAGAAGCCGCCGTGCTTGGTGGCGACGTTGTTGATGAGCTCCTGAATGATGACGGTCTTGCCGACGCCGGCACCGCCGAAGAGGCCGATCTTGCCGCCCTTCAAGAAGGGCTGGATGAGGTCGATGACCTTGATGCCGGTCTCGAACATCTCCTCCGAGGTGGACTGCTCGTCGAAGGCGGGCGCGTGGCGATGGATGGGCCGATACTCGGTGGCGTTGACGGGGCCGAGCTCGTCGACGGGCTGGCCGAGGACGTTGAGCACGCGTCCGAGGGTGGGACGGCCCACAGGCACGGAGATGCCCGCACCGGTGTCGATGGCGTTCATGCCGCGGACCACGCCTTCGGTGGCGACCATGGCGATGGTGCGCACGCGGCCTTCGCCGAGATGCTGCTGCACCTCGACGACGATGTCGAGCGGGGTGGGGACGGTGAAGCCGTCGCTGACGATGCGCAGCGCCTGATAGATGGGCGGCATGTTTTTTTCTTCGAACTGGATGTCAACGGCCGGGCCGCTGACGGAGATCACTTTTCCGATGTTTTCTGCCATAGTGTGTGCTTCCTAAAAATCTCTGTTCAAAAAATCTTTTCGTTACAGTGCGGCGGCGCCGCTGACGATCTCGATGATCTCCCGGGTGATGGCGGCCTGGCGCACGCGGTTCATGGTGAGAGTGAGCGAGTCGATGAGGTCGCCGGCGTTCTTGGTGGCGGCGTCGGTGGCGGTCATGCGGGCGGCGTGCTCGGCGGCGGCGGACTCGAGCAGCGCGTGGAAGATCTGCGTGGTGACGTAGCGCGGCAGCAGATGGCGGAAGAGCTTCTCCGGCGGCTGATCGTAGATGTAGTCGACGTTGGCGGTGCCGAACTTTTTGGCTTCGGCCTCGGCCTCCGTGTCTTCGGGCTCCTGAATGGAGACGCCGGCGGTAGCGGCGGCGCGGGCGGCGGCCTCGCGCTGCTCCTCGCTCATCTCTTCGGCGGCGGTGATTTCGTGCGAGCCGAGCTTCTGAATGGGCAGCAGTTTTTCTACGACGACGCGCTGGGAGATGACGGACTTGAACTCGTTATAGACGAGGTAGACGGAGTCGATCTCGGCGCGCTCATAGCGCTCGATAATGGCGCGGGCCATGTCGGAGACGTCGTCGAAGTCGATCTTGAGGAGCATGGTGGGGTGCTCGGCGACGACTTCAATGGGCTGGGCGCGGTGGCGGATGACGTCGTAGTGGGTGGAGAGATCGTTGTCGTAGTGGCGCTCGGTCTTCTCGTAGTTGGCGGCGGCGACCTTCTTCTTGTAGAGGCCGATGGCCTTCTTGCCGACCGGCTCGATGTCGATGGTCTGGCCGAGGGCGCGGCGGGAGTCGATGAACTTCTGCGCGGCCTTGCCGATGTTCGAGTTGAAGGCCCCGGCGAAGCCCTTGTCGCCGGCGATGACGACGACGAGTGCGTTCTTCTCCTCGCGGGCGACGAGCAGCGGGTGCTTGATGTCGCCGGTCTGCTCATCGTAGAGGTCGGTGCGGCGGACGATGGAGACGAGGACGTTGGTCAGCATCTGCGCGTAGGGGCGGGCCTTCATGGCGCGGTCCTGGGCGCGGCGCAGCTTGGCCGCCGAGACCATCTTCATGGCCTTGGTGATCTGCCGCGTGTTCTTCACGCTGCGGATGCGGCGCCGGAGATCGAGTACGTTGGCCATGGTTTATTTGGCTACGGCTACCTTGTCCGCCTGCTTGTCCTTGAGTCCGGCGAGGAAGCCGGCCTTGTAGTCCTTGATGGCCTGGGTGAGGCGGGCCTTGATGTCGTCGTCGAGCGCCTTCTTGGTGGCGATGTCGGTGAGGACGGCGGGCGCGGCGGACTCGAGATACGGATAGAAGCCGTCCTCGAAGGCGCGGAGGTCCTTGACCTCAACGTCGTCAAGCAGGCCCTGGGTGCCGGCGTAGAGGATGGCGACCTGCTTCTCAGCGGAGAGCGGCTGGAACTGCGGCTGCTTGAGGAGCTCGGTGAGGCGCTGGCCGCGGTTGAGCTGGGCGAGGGTGACCTTGTCGAGGTCGGAGCCGAATTGCGAGAAGGCGGCGAGCTCGCGATACTGGGCGAGGTCGAGTTTGAGCGTGGAGCCTACCTGCTTGGTGGCCTTGATGGCCGCGGCAAAGCCGACGCGCGAGACAGAGAGGCCGACGTTGACGGCGGGCCGGACGCCGGAGTTGAAGAGGTCGGTCTCCAGGAATATCTGCCCGTCGGTGATGGAGATGACGTTGGTGGGGATGTAGGCTGAGACGTCGCCGGCCTGGGTCTCAATCACGGGCAGCGCGGTGAGCGAACCCGAGCCGAGTTTGTCCGAGAGCTTGCTGGCGCGCTCGAGCAGGCGCGAGTGGAGATAGAAGACGTCGCCGGGGTAGGCCTCGCGTCCCGGAGGACGGCGGAGCAGCAGCGAGATCTCGCGGTAGCTGACGGCGTGCTTCGACAGATCGTCGTAGATCACCAGCGCGTGGCGCTTGGTGTCGCGGAAGTACTCACCAATCGCACAAGCCGCGAAGGGCGCGAGGTACTGCATGGGCGCGGGCTCGGAGGCAGTGGCGGCGACGATGACGGTGTACTCGAGCGCGCCATGCTCTTCGAGGGTCTTGACGATCTGCGCGACCGACGAGCGCTTCTGGCCGATGGCGCAGTAGATGCAGATGAGGTCCTTGCCGCGCGAGTTGATGATGGTATCGAGCGCGATGGCGGTCTTGCCGGTCTGGCGGTCGCCGATGATGAGTTCGCGCTGGCCGCGGCCGATGGGAATCATGGTGTCGATGGCCTTGATGCCGGTGGCCATGGGCTCGCGCACGCCCTGACGATCGACCACGCCGGGGGCGAGACGCTCGACGGGGAGTCGCTCCGTGGTGGCGATGGGGCCCTTGTCGTCGATGGGTGCGCCGAGCGCGTTGACGACGCGGCCGATCATGGCATCGCCGACGGGGACGGACATGATGGTGCCGGTGCGCTTGACCTCATCGCCCTCGCGCAGCTCCGCGAAATCACCGAGGAGAACGGCGCCGACCTCAGCCTCGTCGAGGTTCATGGCCAGACCGGCGACTCCGTGGGGAAAGCTGAGCATCTCGCCGGCCATGGCTTTGTCCAGGCCGTGGATGCGGGCGATGCCGTCACCGAGGGAGATGATGGTGCCGACCTCGTCGACCTGGATGCGCGTCTGGTAGTTTGCGATTTGATCGCGGAGAAGCGCTGTGATCTCGTCCGCGTTGATCTTTGCCATGTCTTCCTTCTACCTCAAGCCTGCTCTGAAATCCTGTTTTTGAAATCTATATTTGCTGCGGTCCAAGTTATGCGTTCACCAGCCGCTGCTTCAACTGTTGGAACTGTGCGCGCACCGAGCCGTCGTAGATGGTGGAACCGATCTCGACCACTGCGCCGCCGAGCAGCGCGGGATCTTCGGCGTAAGTAGCGCGAACGTTTGCGCCGGCCATGCGGGTGACCTGGGCCTCCAACTCGGCGCGGCCGGCATCGTCGAGCGGACGCGCGGTGGTGATCTTTGCCTCGACGGAGCCGGAGTCGGCGTTGGCGATCTCGCGGTACTCGACGAGAATCTCGTTCAGCTCGTTGAGGCGGCCATGCTCGATGATGACGGCGAGGAAGTTACGCACCTGCGGGAACATGCCAAGGCGCGTGGCGATGGCATCCAGCACCTTGAGCTTCGAGGCGTGCTCGATGGATGGGGTGTCGAACAGTTCGCGGAGCTCGCGGCTGCCGGCGGCGGTGTCGGTAAAGTCGCGTAGCTGGGACTGGGCGGCTGAGGGGTCAAGCTTGGCCGACTCGGCGACATCGGCGAAGGCATGCGCGTAGCGAAGGGCGAGGGCGGTGGCCATCAGTTCTGCCCCTTCTTCGCGTTGTCGGCCAGCTGCTGGGCGAAGTGCTGGACGAGGAGGCGATCGGTCTCCGCTGTGACGACCAGCTTGCGCGCAGCCTGCTCGATGGCCAGCTCTGCGGCCTGCTGCTGGAGCAGCTTGCGCGCGTGGAGGGTGGCGGCGGCGATCTCCTGCTCGGCGGAGGCGAGAATCTTTCTGGTCTCGTCTTCGAGAGCAGCCTTGACGCGCTGCTCTTCCTTGGCGGTGTCCTGCTCGGCTTGGGTGCGCATGCCGGCGATCTCGCCATCGAGCCTGGCGAGGCGCTCTTCGACGCCGGAGAGACGGATGCGGGCCTCCTCGGTGGCGGTGCGGGCGTCGACCAGATGCTTCTGGATCGCGGTGTTGCGGTCGCGAATGGCCTTGGGCAGGAATTTGACAAGGCCATAGCCGAGGGCGATGGCGAGCAGAGCGAAGTTGAAGACCTCGAAGGCGAGTCGCGGCCTGGTCAGGGTTCATGCCGAGATGGCGGCCGATTGCGATCACGGTAGGCGACTTGCGGTAGGCGTCGTTCTCGTCCTGCTCCTGCTCGTCCTTGGCGGGCGACTGGGCCTCGGGCGTCGAGGCCACACCAGCGGCCTGGGCGAGGACGGGACGTTCCCATGCGCGAAGACCTGCGGGGAGAGCGACGCCGAGGGCGAGCGTGAGCGCGATGGCGAGAGAGATACGCTGGATGGAGGTCTTCACAGGGCGGCCTCCGGAAGGACGGCGCGGAGGACCTGCTCGCTGAGTTCGGCGCTGGCGGTTTCGATCTGGCGGCGGGCTTCGACGAGGCCCTGCTCGATCTCGAGCTTGCCGGCGAGGACCTTCTGGGTGGTGGCGGCGCGGGCATCACCGATGGCCTGCTCGCGCTGGGCGGCCCACTGCTTGAGTCGGACCTCGCGTGCGGCGAAGATCTCCGCGCGGGCGTGGCGGAGGCGGTCTTCGTATTCGGCGGTCCTGGCCTCCGCCTCGGAGATGGCGTCTTTGGCTTTTTCGACGGCACCGGAGGTGCGGGCGCGGCGCTCGGCGAGGATGCGGTCGAGTGGCCGTCGGACGAGCAGGCCGTAGGCAACTACAAGAAAGATAAACAGGAGCATGGTCGGCACAGCGCCGAGCACAAGTCCACCGATCTGATTGAGAATTTGATCCATTTAGGGAATTTCGAGGCCGTCGGGGGTGAGAGCGGGGATATCCTTTGCAACCGCCGGGAACGGACGCGGCCTGACTTTATCTTGGGGTACATCTCTTTCTAGCAAAGCGATTTTACGAGTGTCAAACAGGCCGGGCGGGGGTAATTCGATAATCGATTATAGCAGGCCGATTTTCGGACTGGATGCCCTTGCCGTGGGCAACTTCGGTCCAAAACCGGTTGACAAACGCTGGGGCAGGTCTAGACTTAAGTCACCACCAAGACCCGATGTCCTGGGTCATACAGGTCGCGTGAAAGGGGACACCACCTCCGCTCCCCATCAGGCGGCCTGTTGAGTTTAAGTGTGGTTCTTTGGTTAAAAGCAGATTCCTTCGCATTCAGCGCAAGCGCTGAACGCTGCGGAATGACAAGGACAAAGGACAAATGCGGGGGTCCCTCGACTCGTCCCGCTGAGCGGGACTCGCTCGGGATGACAGCACTGGTGGTTGATCGCGATTGGCGTCTCAGCCTGAAGCCGCGCCTAAGCAACACAGATCAGGCGCGGTCGCGGAAGCGGCGGTAGCGATCCAGCAGCGAGGCGGGGCCGCGCGCGGTGAGGCGGACGAGATTGCCTTCAAATTCTTTCTGCGAGACCACCGCTCCGGCCTCGAGGGCGGCGAGCGCGGCGCCTTCGGACTGCGGCAGGCGGAAGCGCATCTGGACCAGCGGGTCTGCGGTGAGAGCTTCGTCGATGGCGGCGAGGAGTGAATCGAGGCCGAGCTTCGCGAGGCCGGAGACGGCGATGGCGCGGTCGCCTGGGCCGGCGATTCGGGCGCGGTCTTCGGGCGGGAGCAGGTCGATCTTGTTCATGACCTCGATGACGGGCTTGCCGGCGACGTCGAGCTCAGAGAGTACGAGTTCGACCTGCTGCTTCTGTTCGTCGAGCAGCGGGCTGGAGGCGTCGCGGACGTGGAGCAGAACCTCGGCGCGCTCGACTTCTTCGAGCGTGGCGCGGAAGCTGGTGACGAGCGAGTGCGGGAGGTTGCGGATGAAGCCGACGGTATCGGACAGGAGAATTTTGCGGCGGCTGGGCAGGCGCAGCTGGGCGAGCTTGGGATCGAGGGTGGCGAACATCTTGGAGGACTCGAGGACGCCGGCGTCGGTGAGGGCGTTGAAGAGGGTGCTTTTACCGGCGTTGGTGTAGCCGACGAGCGCGACGACGGGGACGGGCACGGCCTCGCGGCGGCTGCGCTGCTGGTGGCGAATGCGGCGGACGGATTCGAGCTGGCGCTTGACGTGGTCGATGCGGAGGTTGATCTTGCGGCGGTCGGTTTCGAGCTGAGTCTCACCCGGGCCGCGTGTGCCGATGCCGCCGCCGAGCTGCGACATGGCGCGACCGCGGCCGGCGAGGCGCGGGAGCTGGTACTCGAGCTGCGCGAGCTCGACCTGGAGCTGGCCCTCGCGGGTGCGCGCATGGCGGGCGAAGATGTCCAGAATGAGCTGGGTGCGATCGATGACGCGGCAGGGGAGCTTGCTCTCAAGATTGCGCAGCTGGGAGGGCGAGAGGTCGTGGTCGAAGAGGACGATGTCCGCGTTGGATGAGGCGGCGACGCCGGCGATCTCCTCGAGCTTGCCCTCGCCGATGAGCGTGGCGGGATCGGGCTTGGCGCGGCGCTGGACGAGAGTGGCGGCGATCTGTGCGCCGGCTGAGCGGGCGAGCTCTTCAAACTCGGCGAGGGAGGCGGCGAAGTCGAGGTCGTGCGCTGAAGAGGACGGCTGCGGATCCGGGGGCGCGGCGGGATGGTCGAGATCCGCGGTTAGGTTTGTAGCGGCGTCTCTGGCGGCGCGGGCGGCTGCGCCGAGCTTGCGGCGCTCGCCGGTGAACTCGACGGCAACGAGGACGGCGCGCTCCAGGTGGGAGGCACGCGAGTCTGCGTGGGCCGCGGCGTTGCGCCGGGCGGTCTTCTGCGCCTCTACCAGACTCAAGGATTTCCTCGTATGCGGCGCGATGGGCTCAGGATGGGCTCAGGGCAGGTCAGTCGCCGGCGACTGCGGCGGTCTCGGGGACCGACGCCGAGGCAGATCCGGCTGGGCGGGGTTCGCGGCCCTCGTGCGGGCCAACGCGGCCACTGACGACGGTCGAGATCGCATGCTTGAAGATGAGCTGCTCCTGGGCGTTGTTTTCCAGCAGCACCGAGTATTTGTCGAAGGAGCGGATCTTGCCGGTGAGCTTGACGCCGCTGACCAGATAGATGGTGATAGTGCTCTTGTCCTTGCGGACGGTGTTCAAGAAGGTGTCCTGAATGTTCTGCGCCGGCTTGGATTCCATGGTGCCGATCTCCTTTTGTTTGGCTAATGAGAAAAGCGTTGCCGGACCCGGCTTGCGCCCCTCAGAGAGAGGTTTTTCCCGGTGTTCAGATTGCGGTACGGGTTATATGTGCAAGCGAGTTCACAATACGAGCATCGCTGGGGATTTTCAACCTGGAGGCCGGGGTGCGGACACGAACTGTGCTTCGGGGCGGGCTCGCACACGCGTCGTAACCAAGTTTAGACGCTGAAAGGCGGTGAAAAGTCTCGACGAGGGGCGTTGTACCATGGGCCTCGTGCCGGAAGCGAAGAAGACAGTGGTTCCGATGCTCGACCTGGAGCGGCAGTTTGCGCCGCTGAAGGGGGAGATTCTGGCGGCGATCGCGGAGGTATGCGAGGCGCAGAGCTTCATCCTGGGGCCGAAGGTGGAGGCGTTCGAGGCGGCAGCGGCGGAGGCGTGCGGCGCGAAGTTTGCGGTGGGCTGCTCGAGCGGGACCGACGCGCTGTGGCTGGCGCTGGCAGCGGCAGGGATTGGCGACTCGACTGAGGCGGTGCGGGCGAGCGAGCGAGCGGCGGTGATCACGACGCCGTTTACATTTTTTGCGACGGCGAGTGCGATTCTGCGCGCGGGGGCGCGGCCGGTGTTTGCGGACATCGATCCGCGGACGTTCAACCTGTCGGCGGACCGGGTAGAAGAAGTGTTGCGTGGGGCAGACGGCTCGGCGGTGAAGGCGGTGATGCCGGTGCACCTGTATGGGCAGTGCGCGGAGATGAACCGGTTCCATGCGCTGGAGCAGGAGCGCGGGGTCGCGGTGATTGAGGACGCGGCGCAGGCGTTTGGCGGGGCATGGCGCTGCGATGACGGCGTGGTGCGGCGGGCGGGATCGTTCGGAGTGGCAGCGGCGTTCAGCTTCTATCCGACGAAGAACCTTTCGGCGTTTGGCGAGGCGGGGATGGTGACAACGTCGGATGCGACGGTGCATGCGCGGCTGCAAGTCGCTGCGGTCGCATGGGATGACGCAACGCTATTACCACGACGAGGTGGGCTGGAACTCGAGGATGGATGCGGTGCAGGCGGCAGTGCTGAGCGTGAAGCTGAAGCACATTGCGCGATGGAATGAGCAGCGAAGAGAAAAGGCGCGGCGGTATGACGCAGTTATTTCGTGCGGCGGGGATTGTCGGCAGCAGAGGGTTCCACCTCGGTGAAGGATGGGGTGGTGCTTCCCTTCTCCGATGCGCGGGCTGAATCCTGCGGCGGGCATGTGTTTCACCAGTACGTGGTGCGCGTGGCGCGGCGGGATGCGCTGCGCGAGCACCTGGTGATGCGCGGGATTGGCAGCGAGGTTTACTACCCAGTGCCGCTGCACCTGCAGCCCGCCCTGCGCGAGCTTGGCTATAAGCGCGGCGACTTTCCTGAGGCGGAGCGCGCGGCAGATGAGGTACTCGCGCTGCCCATCTTCCCCGAACTGCGCGACGATGAGCAGCAGTGGGTGGTGGAGGCCGTGCGGGAGTTCTACGCGTGATTCGCAGCCCATTCTCATTCGACTTCTGAACACGCGGGAATACAGAAAATGACCTCAGCGGCTGAAGCCGCTCAATTCTAAGCCGAGCCTTTGCGGCACGGCTGAAGCCGTGCCCTTAAGCAAGACTCCTTCCGTGCTCATCGCCAACGCGGTTACCGCCGCTTATGCGCTGCGGGCTTGGGTTTCTTTTCTTCGGGGGCGGGGTGGGCTTCGGGCTCGTCTTTGGTGCCGGGCGGGGCGATGCGGCGCATGACGTTGCCTTCGAGGCGGTAGGTCTTGGAGATGGTGCGGCCGGGGGCGATGGCGCCGGTGACGGGGTCCGGGGTGGGCGGGGGTGCGTCGGCGGCGAGGACGCGATAGGTGAAGGCGGGCGCGGGGGTGAGCGCGGCGGGGGATTTGCCGTAGGGGTCGCGTTCGCTGGCGATCTTGACCGGGAAGTAGCCTTCGATGTTCTTGTCGCGGAAGCCGGTCTCGTAGCGATGCATCTTTGAGTTCCAGGTGAAGACGCGGACCTGGTCGAAGTCATAGGGCAGGCCGGATTTGTAGGGGCCCATGACGGTGAGGTAGATGGGAATGTTCTTGTCGGGCTCGTCGTCGCCGGCGCCGGGATCGTAGATGTGGGCGAGGACGTAGGCGCCGACGATGCGTTGGCCCTCGGCGTAGCGGGTGAGCGAGTCAGGCGCGTCGACGGAGATCATGCGCGAGATCAGCCAGCCGGTGTGGCCGTGCTGGTCGCGTGCGAGCCACCAGTCTTCCATGGCGATGGGCGCGGGCTCGGCGGGGGCGGCAGAGTTGGCGGCCTTAACGGGCGCTGCGCCGGGGCGAACGGGTGCGGGGAGGGTGGCGCGGCCGAGGAGGTCGAGCTTGTCCTTCTCCTGCAGGCGGAAGAGGGTGTCGGTCTCGCGGCCTGGCTTGAGGTGCAGATTGACCTCGTCGTTGACGAGGGCGGTGGCGACTGCGGGATCGGATTTGTGGGCGTCGGCGAGAGACTGGAAGCTGTCGTAGACCTCCTGGGTGGCGACGGCCTTCTCGGCGATCCAGCCCTGCAGGCCGGCGGCGGTCTTGACATGGACGTAGTGGCGGCCGTGCTCGATGACCTCAAGGCGGTCGCCGTTCTCGACGGTGGCCACGCGATTGGAGACGGCGGCGACGCGATCGCGCAGCGAGGTCTCTTTGGCGGTGACGTAGACGTACTGCGCGGCGGGCTGAACGTGGAAGTGCGAACAGCCGGCGAGGAGGACACTGAGAGCGATCGCGAGGAGCGGCGCGAGGACGGAGTGCCGTCGCTGCCTGCGGGTCCGAGACGATTCGCGAGGTGGAAGCATGGGGGAGGAAGCGCTGTGCGAGCCGATGCGCAGCGCTTGAGCTTCAGGATACAGCGGGCGCGGAGCCGGAACGATGGGGGAGTTGGCCGGGAACCTGCGACAGCATCAATGCGTGGCTGCGATGGCGATGGCCTGGGTGGGGTCGGTGCCGGTGGCGGTGGAGGCGGCGAGGTCCAGCTTGCCGGCGGTGGTGGCGTCGTAGCTGTAGAGCGCGAGGTCGGGAGCACCGTTGGCGGCTGCGGCGAGGAGATAGCTGCCGGAGTTGTCGACTGCGAGCGCGGTGACCAGTGAGCCGGCGGAGTAGGGTGAGCCGGTAAGCGCGGTGAGCGCGCCGAGGGAACCGATGCTGAAGCCGGAGATGGTGCCGTCGGAGCGGTTGGCGACGTAGACATCGGTGCCGGCCTTGTTGAGGGTGACCGAGAAGGGCTGCGTGCCGGCGGCGAAGGGCGAGCTGGAGACGGGGCTGAGCGCGCCGCCGCTGATGGTGTCGACGGCGAGGCCGCCGTTGGTCCCGCTGCGCGCGATGTAGAGATAGGTGGAGGTGGGATCGACAGCGAGGGCGTTATCACTCTGACCGCCCGTCACGGGAAACTGGGTCCCGGTGGAGATCGCGCCGGAGGCGGTGTTGAAGGGAAGGGCGAGGTCGCCGGCGGTGCCGAGCGCGGCGAAGACGAGCTGCGCGTTGGGAGAGATTTTGATGGCCTGCGGAACAACGGTGCCGATGGCGGAGTAGCTGGCGGTCTGCGCAGTGAGCGTGCCGGTGGAGGCGTTGATCTTGTACTCGTCGATGACGCCGGGGTTTCTATCGAGAGCGATGAGCCACTGGCCGTCGGGGGAGATGTCCATGGAGGCGACGGTGGCCGCGGCGACCGGCGAGCCGCTGTTGAGGATGCTGAGCGCCCCGGTGGACTGGATGGCGTAGGCGTAGATGGCGGCGCCGCCGGCGACGTAGAGCAGTGTGTTGGCCGGATTGATGGCGACGGCGGTGGGCGAGACGGTGAGCGCGTAGGGCGAGTTGGCGACGGCGGTCAAGGAGCCGGAGCCGACGGCGAAGCCGGCGAGGTTGGAGGTGTTGGCGTTGGCGACATAGACGTAGTCGCCAGTGGTGCTGGTGCCGCCGGTGCCGGTCGATCCGGGGTAGACGAAGAAGTTGCCGCATCCGGTGGCGAAAGCCAGAGCAGCGATGCCGAGAAGGCTGGATGCGCGGACGACGCTCCCACGCAGAGCATGAGCGCTATCCAGACGACGGAGAATGTTGCCTCGCCACTGATCCTTCCTCATCCCCGACATGCCCGCGCGCATGAGCATCATTCTAGTCGCGATCAGTCCGCTGCCGTCTGGGCAGGAGTTTGGGCGGCGGGCGGGGCGGAGGCCTTCTTCACCGGCTGGTAGAGGCCGGGGACCATGCGCGAGGCGATGGCGATGCGGTTCCAGCTGTTGATGACGGCGACGGCGAGGGTGAGGTCGGCGATCTCTTTTTCGTTGAAGACCTGGATGAGATCGTCGTAGACGGCGTCGGAGGCGTGGCCCTCGGTGATCCTGGTCAGGGCCTCGCACCAGGCCAGGGCGGCGCGCTCGCGCTGGTTATAGAGATCCTCATTCTCGCGCCATGCGTCGAGCGAGTAGAGGCGGCGCTCGCTCTCGCCGAGGGCGCGCAGGTCCTTCCAGTGCATGTCGAGGCAGAAGGCGCAGCCGTTGATCTGCGAGACACGCAGATCGATCAGGTGCAGCAGATTCTCTTCGATTCCCGAACTCTTCACATATCGACTTACTTGTTGGACAGCTTTGTACCCATCGGGCGCAAGTTTGGCGACTTCATAACGGGCCTTCATGCGAGTGACTCCTTTTTGTGTTAGACGCGGCCCGGGTGGGCGCGGGCGCGAAGGAATTACTTTGCGCCGATCAACAGCATGCGGTCGAGCGCGACGCGCGCCCAGCGCTTCTCTTCGTCGGCGACGCGGATGCGGTTGACGACGCGGCCCGCGACGAGGTTCTCGAGCGTCCAGGCGAGATGCTGCGGCGAGATGCGGTACATGGTGGTGCAGAGGCAGCCGGACTCGTCGAGGGTGCGGATACGCTTGCCGAGCGGGGCGAACTTCCGGGCGAGGCGGTTGACGAGATGGATCTCCGTGCCGACGGCGAAGCTGGAGCCGACGGGCGCGTGCTCAATGATCGAGATGATGCGCTCGGTCGAGCCGAGGGCGTCGGCCTTCTGGCAGACCTCCCAGCGGCACTCGGGATGGACGATGACCTGGGTGGCGGGAGATTCGCGGCGGATGCGGTCGACGTGCTCGGGCAGGAAGCGCTGGTGGACCGAGCAGTGGCCCTTCCAGAGGATGATCTTGGCTGTGCGCAGGCGCTCGGGCGTGGTGCCGCCGTTGAGCTGGTAGGGGTCCCAGACGACCATCTGGTCGAGCGGGATTCCCATGGCGAAGGCGGTGTTGCGGCCGAGGTGCTGGTCGGGAAGGAAGAGGATTTTCCCGGCGCGGTCGAAGGCCCAGCGGAAGGCTGCAGCGGCGTTGGAAGAGGTGCAGACGAGACCACCGCGCTCGCCGCAGAAGGCTTTGATGCTGGCGGCGGAGTTCATGTAGGTGAGGGGGACGAGTGGAGCGCGGCCGTCGGAGGCGGATCCGGCGAAGCCCCTGCGTGCAAAGCCCATGCGCTCGAGCGTCTCCCAGCAGTCCTCGACCTGACCGATCTCGGCCATGTCCGCCATGGAGCAGCCGGCGTTGAGGTCGGGCAGGATGACCTGCTGCCATGAACGGGCGAGGACGTCGGCGGTCTCTGCCATGAAGTGCACGCCGCAGAAGATGAGGTAGCGGGCGTCGGTCTCGACGGCGGCCCTGGCGAGCTTGTAGCTGTCGCCGGTGAAGTCCGCGAAGCGGATGACCTCATCGCGCTGGTAGTGATGGCCGAGGATGACGACGTCGCCGGCGAGCTTCGCGCGGGCGGCTGCGATCGCCACATCCATGGACTCGTCCGGCTGAACGAGATAGTTGTCGAGAGAACATGCGGCGTCCGCGGGTGCGGGCGCCTCTTCCAGAATTAATCCACTCACTTCTTTGCCGCCTTCAGTCTCGGCCACGCAAATGCGCGGGGTCCAAGCAGGTGCATCTCGTGTACGAAACGGGGATGTTGAAAGCTCTTGCTTTGGGCGTGCAGCGGGTTCACTGTGCGGCGCGACGTTTGCGCCTCACCCAGCCCGCGGGGATGTTGCCGCCCACTTTGCGCGGCCATGTGACCGCGCATGGTTATTTTAGACGACTGGAGGCCATGCCGAGATGCGCGAATGTTTTGGCTGGATTGTTTCGCCGGCCTTCAAGGCCGTATCATGATGCTCTATGCCGGGCTTCGGCGACACAGCCGTTATTGCGTTGATTGCATTGCTGCTCTTCGGGCCGAAGAAGCTGCCGGTGCTGGCGCGCCAGCTGGGCAAGCTGATGGCGGAGTTCCGGCGCGCCTCGAACGAGTTCCGGTCGCAGATGGAAGAGGAGTTGCGCATCTCGGAGCAGGCCGACCGGCAGAAGGAGATCGCGGCGCTGGAGGCGGCCTCGGCGAACAAGATCTCGCCGCCTGCCGAGCCGGATTTGACGCCACACACGCCACACACGCCGCCAGCGGCGCCGAACTTCGCCAGTGCCGAGGAGAGTGATCGCGTGGCGGAGCCGCAGACGGAGTTTGCCGCGGCGGCCGACAGCGATGCACCGGCTACGCCGATCGCAGCTTCGGGCGAGCTGACCATGATGCCGCCGGAGACCGGGCTGCCAGTTGCGCGGAGCAACGGCGCTGCTGATTCAAACGGCGCGGCCGACCCAAAGGACGCGGCCGAAACGCAGCCGCGGCTGCCCGACACACACACCTCGTCCCACGAGGCAGAGCTGGAACCAGAAACCCTGCATGGCTGATACCGATACGATCGACCGCGCGCGCAAGGCCGTCAGCGACCGGGCAGAGCTGCCGGGCATGAGCCTGATGGAGCACCTGGAGGAGCTGCGCAAGCGGCTTATCCGGTCGGTTATCTACCTTGTCGCTGGCATGGCAGTTGCCTATTTCTTCAGCAGCCAAATCGTCAACTACCTTCAGAGGCCGCTGACGAATGTAGGCCTGACGATGACGCAGACGCATCCAACGGACGCTTTGAACCTGTACTTGAAGACTGCATTCGTAGCGGGTGCGATCTTCGCATCGCCATTCATCCTGTATCAGGTATGGCTGTTCATCTCACCGGGCATGTATTCGCATGAGAAGAGGTACGTCTGGCCGTTCATGTCAGCGACGGTAGGGCTGTTCCTGGCAGGAGCCTGGTTTGGTTATCGGTGGGTGCTCCCCGGCGCCATCGAGGTGCTTGTTATTAAGATGGGCAAGAACTTTACGCACATGATCACGATCGACGATTACATGGGCTTCTTTCTCGCCATAATTCTAGGACTTGGCATCTGCTTTGAGCTGCCGATCCTGATCTTCTTTCTTTCGCTGTTCGGCATCGTGGATGCGAAGTTCCTGCTGCGTCACTTCCGGTACGCGGTGCTGGTCATCTTCGTTATTGCGGGAATCATCTGCCCGTTGCCGGACCCAATGAGCATGTGCATCTTCGCCAGCCCGATGCTGGCGCTGTACTTCATCGGAGTGGCGGTCGCTTACTTCGTGCATCCCGACCGCCGCAACAAGGCTGGAGATCCCAAGCCAGCATGATGCGACCGATAAAACAGCATGCCGTGATGTCGCCGCGGAGGGACGCCGCCCCGAACAGGGTGAGGAATCCGCGTGGCTGCCTTTGGTTCCTGTGCGCTCTCGCGGTGGTGTGCACACTCTCTGCGACTTCAGCACGAGCGCAGGCGCCGACCGGGCTGATCAGCGGGCAGTCGGTGCTGACGCTGACCAGGCAGTTTCTGGATGTGGCGCCGAAGCGCTATAACGGCTCGCCGGGCCATGCGGCGGCGGAGCAGTTTATCCAGTCGCACTTCAAGCCGGAGGCGGCGAAGGGCGACTTTGAGACTGACCAGTTCACCGCGAACACGCCTGCGGGCCAGCAGACGATGCGCAACTATATTGCGAAGTTCCCCGGCAAGCGCGACGGCGTGATTGTGCTGGTGACGCATTACGAGACCAACTGGCCGCTGCGGAATATCGGGTTTGTGGGGGCGAATGACGGCGCCTGCACCACGGCGCTGCTGATTGCGATTGGGCAGTACATGCGCGCGCATCCGCCGCAGGGTTATGGGGTGTGGCTGGTATTCGACGACGGCGAGGAGGCGGTGAAGGAGTGGTCGGAGTCGGATTCGTTGTATGGCACACGCCATCTGGCCGCAAAGTGGGACGCTGACGGAACGCTGAGGCATGTGAAGGCGGTGCTGATCGCGGACATGATCGGCGACAAAGACCTGAACATCATGGAGGAGCTGCAGTCGACTGATTGGCTGCGAGCGACCTTTCGCCAGGCGGCGGTCAATACGCGCCATGCGGCCAACGTATTTCAGACAAAGGGCGACGAAGAAGACGACCACATGCCGTTTCTACAACATGGGGTCGCGGCGCTGGATGTGATCGATGTGGATTATGGACCACGCACCTCATCCATGCCGGACGGCTACCACCACACCGCCAAGGACACGATCGACAAGATCAGCGCGCAGTCGCTGCAGACGTCGGCGGACCTGTTCCTCGAGACGATCCGGCTGATCGATCAGCAACATTAGCCTTTAGGCCGCGCTGACGCCTTCCGCGATAGCATCGAAGCGTGCCCCACCCATCGCTTGCAGACTGGATCGGCTTTCATGTTGTGCTGGTGTGCCTGCTGGGCGCGGAGCTCTGGTTTGCGCGGCGCGAGAGGCGGCTGGGCCACAATCCTCAACACATAGCCATCGCGGCAACGGCGCTGTGGACGACGGCGGCGCTGGGCTTTGCGCTGTATATCAGGCACGCGCTGGGCGGGGCGGCCAGTGTGCAGTATCTCGCCGGGTATGCGCTGGAGCAGTCGCTCTCGATCGACAACCTGTTCGTCTTTCTGCTGCTGTTCCGCTTCTTCCGCATTGACGCCGCTCGCCAGCCACGCGTGCTGTTCTGGGGGCTGGCGGGTGCGATGCTGATGCGCGGAATGTTTATCGCCGGCGGCATTGCACTGTTGCAGCGCTTCACGGCGGTAACGTATCTCTTCGCGGCGATTTTGCTGGTCGCGGCGGTGCGGCTGCTGTTTCCGGCTAAGAGCGATGACGGGTCTGCGCCGCGCTGGATTGCGTGGCTGGAGCGCGTGCATCCCATCAGCCAGCGGCAGGACTGCTTCTTTACGCGCGAGAATGGACGACGGATGGGCACGGTGCTCCTGCTGTGCCTGGTTGCGATTGAGCTGACCGATGTGGTGTTTGCGCTGGATTCGATCCCGGCGGTGCTGTCGATTACGCGCAATCCGTTCCTGGCGTACACCTCCAACATTATGGCGGTGATTGGGCTGCGCTCGCTCTACTTTCTGCTGATCGGCAGCCTGGCGCGGCTGCGCTACCTGCACTACGGGCTGGCGGCGGTGCTGGGATTTGCGGCGATCAAGATGCTGGCGTCGCGGTGGGTGGAGATTGGTCCGGGAGCTTCGCTGGCGACGGTGGTGTCGCTGCTGGCGATGACGGTGGGAGCTTCTCTGCTTGCTGGCAGGCCGCGAACGACCGCGTCGTAGACTGCATTGGCGATGAACTCCGAGCGGCGCGGATCAAACTTCGACAGACGATAGTTCGCCATCCTGTGCGATGGAATGCCTGGCGACGGCGGCGCGTTGGGGGAAATCGGTGCGGAAGTGCGCGCCGCGGCTCTCCTGGCGCGCGAGCGCGGTGCGGACCATAACGTCAGCGACGGCGTGAAGATTGCGCGCTTCGATGGCACGGCGCGTGAGGCCGGGCGGCATAGTTGCAGCAAGCGCGGCGAGTTCGGCCTGGGCACGGCGCAGGCCGTCGCCCGAGCGCAGGAGTCCGGCGTCGCGCCACATCAGCGAGCGCAAGCGCGTGATCCAGTCTTCGACATTACTGGGTGGCGTTTCGATCTCCGGTGATGTCGAGGCTTTATGGACGGACGACCGCTGTTGTTTCTCCGGCGGCGGAGCGCTGGCAACTGCCGACTCTTCCGCCATCGCCTCCGCGGCGCGGGCGCCGAAGACAACCCCTTCCAGCAGCGAGTTGCTGGCGAGGCGATTGGCGCCGTGGACGCCGGTGCACGCGGCTTCGCCGGCAGCATAGAGGCCGGGCAGCGAGGTGCGTCCGTGGGTGTCGGTGCGGATGCCGCCCATCAGGTAGTGCGCGGCGGGAAGAACGGGGATGAGGTCGCGCGCGAGTTCGAGGTGATACTGCGCAAGAAATGCAGAGATGCCGGGAAAGCGGGCCGTCAGGTCCATGCGCGCGCCAACCGCACGCATGTCCAGATAGACCGCCCCGTCGAGCGCCTGCTGCGCGATGGCGCGGGCGACGATATCGCGGGGAGCAAGCTCGAGGCGGAAGTCGTAGCGCTGCATGAAGCGTTCGCCGCGTGCGTTGACCAGCCATGCGCCCTCGCCACGCAGCGCCTCGCTCATCAAGAAGCGCGGGGCGCCGGGCAGCGCGAAGGCGGTGGGATGGAACTGCATGAACTCCATGTCCATCAGCTGTGCCCCGGCGCGGTAGGCCATGGCGGTGCCGTCGCCGGTGGCGACCGAGGGGTTTGTGGTCTCGCTATAGACCTGGCCGGCGCCGCCCGAGGCCAGGAGCACAGCGCGAGCGCGGACCTGGCGCAGGGCACCGTGCTCATCGAGCAGAGTTGCTCCGCACACGCGGCCGTCTTCGACGATGAGGTCGACGGTTGTGGTCCATTCGGAGAGCTGCACATTCTTCAGACCACGCACGTGGCGCAGCAGCGAGGCGGCGATCTCGCGGCCGGTGGCGTCGCCGTGGGCGTGCAGGATGCGGGAGCGACTGTGCGCGCCTTCGCGGGTGCGCATCAGCTGGCCATGTTCGCGATCGAAGCCCGTGCCCCAGGCCAGCAACTCTTCGACGCGCTGCGGGCCCTGCTCGACTAAAACCGCGGCGGCTTCGCGATCGACCAGACCATCGCCGGCGGCGATTGTGTCTTCGAGATGCAGAGCGACGTCTTCCTCGCCGCCCAGGGCAACGGCGATGCCACCCTGCGCGTATGCGGTGTTCGATTCGCTCAGCGCCTCTTTGGTCACAACAAGCACGCGCCCCGATTGCGCCAGCCCCACGGCCGCACGCAGCCCGGCGATGCCCGCTCCCACAATCAGGAAGTCCGGCTCACCCATGGGTTAAAGGCTAGCGCAGTTCCACGTCTCAAGTCGCACGCGTCCCGTGCGATACCATAAAATCCGACCCTATGCCCTCTGTTCGTGTCACCACTCCGCAGGCTACGTATGACGTTGTCATCGCGCCGGGCCTGCTCGGCTCGCTGTATCCGCGGCTGCGCAAGCTTGCCGGCAAGAAGCCGCTGAAGGCGTTTGTCGTGACGTCGCCAGAGATCTGGACGTTGTGGCATCAGCGTTTTCTCGCCAGCTTCCCCAAAGACCAGTATCCACTGGTGCTCTTCCATCCCGCCGGCGAGCGCTATAAGCGCATGGCGCAGGTGGAGGCCCTGGCCGAGGAACTGGTGAAGGCGGGCGCCGACCGCGATTCGATCCTGCTGGCCTTCGGCGGCGGAGTCATCGGAGACCTGACGGGCTTTCTTGCCGCGATCTACATGCGCGGAATTCGTTACGTCGGCATTCCCTCGACGCTGCTGGCGCAGGTGGACTCGTCGCTGGGCGGCAAGACGGGGGTGAACCTGGTTGCGGGCAAGAATCTGATCGGCAGCTTCCACCATCCGCTGGCCACGCTGGCGGACATCGACCTGCTGGGAACGCTGCCCGCAGCGGAGCTGCGCGCAGGGCTACAGGAGGCGATTAAGGCTGGGATCATCTATGACGCGAAGCTGTTCCGGTATCTGGAACAGAATGCGGATGCGGTGCTGGGCGAGGGTGACTACGCGAAGTCGGGTCCGGACCATGCGGCGCTGGCGAAGGTTGTGGCAGCGAGTGTGCGGGTGAAGGCCGATGTGGTGTCAAAGGATGAGAAAGAATCCGGGCTGCGGATGATTTTGAACTTCGGGCATACGCTGGGCCACGCCATCGAAGCAGCCACCGGATATAAGAAGCTGCTGCATGGGCAGGCGATTGCGTGGGGGATGATCGCGGCGCTGCACCTGTCGCTGGCGCGCGGGACGATCACGCATGAGGAGTTTGCGCGCATGGCCAACCTGATCCTACGCTACGGGCCGATTCCCCCATTCAAGGCCGATCCGGCAAAGCTGGTCGCGCTGACGGCGGGCGACAAGAAGAAGCGCAGCGGGCGGAGGGCGTTTGTGCTGGCGACGGGGATTGGGTCCGTTGAGGTGGTTTATGACGTGACCGATGACGAATTGCTCGCTGCCGCCAAGGCGATGTTCAGCGTGATGATTCATGCCTAGCTTCCTTAGCCTCGTGCGGCACGTTCCTGATTGATCAACTCTCTAATTCGGTCAACTCGCTCCTTCGGGTTCCCCGAGCATTTCTCAACCCAGTCAAGAAATACATCTGCAGACTTTCCATGAGGATCGAAATCAAGGGATGCACCCTTGGAGAGTAATAGCTTCACGAACGATGGATGGCCCGTGTGTATGGCGAGCGACAATGCTGTATCTAGGAATCGATTTCGTTGATTAATATCGGCACCGGCTTGAATCAGCAATCTCCCGATCTGTGAATCGCCCTTCATCGCTGCAACCATTAAGATCGTCCATCCGTACTTGTTAGCGAGGTTCGGATCTAGATCATCTGCGAGCGCAGTTCGAAGGACCTCCACACTTCCCCGTTTGATTGCTTTCTCAACTTCGTCGAAAGTCATAGAACCTCGTCGTTGGGAATAACATACATTAGGTGTCTAACGAATCAATTTCAGCTCCCGGCGCTCGCCCCGAGGGCATCTCCTCCGCCGACGAGGTGCCCGAAAGCATCCGTGCGATGTTTGACACCATTGCGCCGACGTATGACCGCGCGAACCATCTGCTGAGCTTCGGCCTCGATCGCATGTGGTGGGCGCGGGCGGCGCGAGCGATCCAACCGATCCTCGCACGACCCGATGCACTCGTGCTCGATCTCTGTTGTGGGACGGGCGACCTGACGCTGGCACTTGAGAAGCATCGACCCAAATCATCCCACGTCCCAGAATCGGTTCGAGAAGCAGATTCCTCCGCATTCGATTCCACACAACGGGATCGAACGCTGCGGAATGACAAATGCGTTGAGGTCGCGCCGCTGCTTGCGGCGGACTTTGCGCCGAAGATGCTCGCGCTGGCGCGGCCCAAGTTCGCCGGCCACAACATCATCACCTTTGAGGCCGACGCCCTCAACCTTCCCTTCCCGGACGCTTCGCTTGACCTGGTGACTTTCGCGTTTGGGTTTCGCAACCTGGCAGATTACGCCGCCGGACTGGCCGAGCTGTATCGCGTGCTGCGGCCAGGTGGCGAGATTGCGATCCTGGAGTGCAATCAGCCGGGAGGGCTTATCGGCTGGCTCTACGCGCTCTACTTCCGGCGGGTGCTACCGGTGCTGGGAGGGCTGATCTCCGGCACGCCGCGCGCGTATGCCTACCTGCCGGACTCCGTCCAGCGGTTCCCTCGCCCACCGCAGATGAAGCAGCTGATCGCAGCGGCCGGCTTCACCCGCGCCGAATGGACCGGCTATACCTTCGGAACCGCAGGTCTCTATCGCGCCGTCAGACCCTGACCGCCGCTTCATCCTTCGCGGTTCTTGACGCGTACCCTCTCCACACACTACCTTGCGAGAACCGGGCCCCATCGCATCTGTTTCAGGAGCGTGATCCATGAACGTCTCGCCTCTGCTGCGCGCGCGCCTTGTGCTTTTCACCGTCAGTGTTGTCTCCGTCTGCGGACTTGCGCCGAGACGAACCAGCGCCCAGGCCGCGGGCTCCGACTACACCACCAGCCTGCCCACAGTGCAGCAGGTTGAAACGCAACTCCAGGGCACGGACCCCACCGACACCGCTGCCCGTCAGGTCGCCGTCTTTGAGTATCTACAGGTCTATATCCAGCGCATCCGGGACGCTCGCCAATACAACGGTCCCTACACGCCCGGCGAGTTGCAGCACCAGACCGACTATGCGAAGGCGCAGTACGACCTGACGCAGAGCTTCACCAAGACCCATACTCCGGATGAGGTGAAGACCTTCCAGCAGAAGGAGGGCACCTACTCGGTCAACAATGCCCTCGACTGGATCAAGCAGCTGGAAGGGGCACAGGCCGCCACCGCATACAGCGGCGCCGAGTCCAACCTGGCCGCGACCCAGCAGGCGCACGTCGCGCAGGAGCAGCAGCAGTACCAGCAGGACGTGGCCGCGCAGTCCGCCGCAGCTACCGGCATGTCCACCGATCCCACCAGCATGGCTGCGCGACGCTGCCTGGAGCTTGGCGGAAGCAATACTGCGTGCCTGGGGTCGAGCCTCGTGGGCGGCATCCTCAGCACCTTCACCGGTGGCGCCGGCCTCGGAGCCCTCTCGGCGATCACCGCCACCCGCGCGGGTGTGGTGCTCAGCGGCAACTATGGCCCTGCCGCGGGCGGTACCAGCGTTGCCTTCTCCGGTGACTCCGCGTCCATCAACAACTGCGGCAAGCTCGTGCCGGTCAGCCTCAGCTACACCCTCAACAAGACCGCCAGTTCGCTGCAGGTCGCTCTCGCCAACGCGTCCAGTCCTCTCGTCCTGACCATGCGCCCCGACGGCTCTCTCTCCGGCCCCGGCCTTATCAGCATGACCGGCCAGGTCATCACCGGCTATCAGACCATCACCTCCACGCAGATGATCAACGGCGCGCGTGCCGCGCCCAACCAGTGCAACGGCCCCTGCCAGACCGTCAGCCAGGTCCCCGTTTATGCGGCCGCAACCGACCGTTGCACCATCGCCGCATTGTCTGCGCCACCGCCTCCGCCACCGCCGAGTGCTGCAGGGTCTGACTCCTCCGCATCTGCGGGAGCGCTGGGCGGCCTGCTCGGCGGCCTGATGGGCGCGGTCGAATCCGTCGTTCCCTCTTCTCTGCCCGGCCTGCGTATGGAGGGCAAGTACCTCAGCTCCGGCGGCCTCATCCTCGACTTCGCTGGCGACGCCGTCACCATCGACTGCGGCCAGGCGCACGTCAAGGCGCCATATACGGTCCTGAACAATCCTGCTTCGCTCACCATCCAGGTACAGAACTCCGGCGGTCCCTTCACTCTCATACTGTCAGCCGACAACAGCCTTCGCGGCTCCGGCACGGCTACCATCAACGGCCGCCTCGTCTCCGGAATGAATGGCGACAACGTCACCTTTACGCCGCATACGGAGAGTTGCCCAGTCGGCACCCTTAGCCCTCAAGGTGCGGGCTCATCCATCTCCGTCGCGGCCAACGCCTCGCCTGCGCCCGTCCCAACTGCGCCAGCTTCGCCCAGCCCCGCCCCCGCGCCCACCGCAACCTCGCCCATATCCGCAACCACTGCCTCCACCGGACCCATGACGCTCGCCATCACCTCCTCCTTCACCATCGCAAAAAACCCGCTGGCCGGGGCCGTCGTCAAGCTGATGACCGACCGCTTCGACAACGTACTGCGCAAGGCCGGCGCGCCGATTCCCGCGGGCACCACACCGGGCCAGGCGCTGAAGGCATATGTCCAAAACTGCCCGCCACCCGGCGGCTGCCCCGGGCCAGCCCAGCTGATGAAGCCCTACTACGTCGGCACCGCCACCTTCGATAGCAACGGCAGCGCGACCATCAGCGCAGCCATCCCGCCCGGCAACTACTACGTCATCTGCAGCGCAGCGGGCACCAGCGGTGCGCTCGTATGGGACATGCCTGTCACGCTCAAGGCCGGGCAGAGCAACTCCATCCAGCTGACCGCGACCAACGCCGAACTTGTGAAGTGACCGGCGTTGCCTCGGTCTGAACAACCGGGCCAGCATTTCAACATCGTGCGCTTCCACACACGAACCTGTAGCATCGTTGCCATGGCGGCGATGCCCACAGCCACTCCCGGCACAGCACCGGCAGACTTGCAGCTTGGCGCGCCGCATGCCAAGCGCACGGCCGCGGTCTTCTCCGTGCTTGCGGCGGCTGCGGTCACAGCGCTCAAGCTGGTTACCGGGATTCTGACCGGCTCGCTCGGCATGTTGAGCGAGTCCGCGCACTCCGGCATCGACCTGATCGCCTCCGGCATCACGCTGTTCTCCGTGCAACTGGCCGACCGTCCGGCGGACGCCGAACACAGCTACGGCCACGGCAAGGTCGAGTCGCTCTCCGCCTTCATCGAGACCGTCATCATGGTGGCCTCGTGCGCGTGGATCGTCTACGAGGCGGTCCATCGCATGCTCGATCGCCACCTGGCGCTGCATCCATCCATCTGGCCCTTCCTCGTGCTGGCGGTTTCGATTGCAGTGGACTACTCACGCTCGCGCGCCCTGGCCCGCATCGCACGGCAGCATCGCTCAGAGGCTCTGGCTGCGGACTCGGTCCACTTCGCGACGGACATGTGGGCGTCGCTGGCTGTAATGATCGGCCTCGCCGCATCTTTCGCGGGTCAGCGCTACGGGCACACGTGGCTCGAGTATGCCGATCCTCTTACCGCATTGGTTGTCGCCGGTGTGATCCTGCGCGTCAGCTGGGACCTGGCGCGGCAGACCGTGAACGCGCTGCTGGATGCCACGCCGACGGCCGATCCGGCGACGGGACAGGCAAAGTCCGCGGAGGAGCTGCGCGCGGCGATCCTGCACGACCTGGCTGCGATTGAAGGCGTGATGTCGGTCGATCGGTTGCGCACGCGGCGCGCCGGCTCCAACTACTTTGCCGATGTAACCCTGGGCATGCCGCGCAACCTCACCTTCCAGCGCTCGGAACAGATCACCATGGCGGCGACCGACGCCGTGCAGCGCCATCTGCCGGATGCGGACGTGGTCATCCACACCATCCCTACGGCCTGGGTGGGAGAAAGCGTGCACGACCGCGTGCGTGCCGTAGCCGCGCGCAGCGGGCTCGCGATCCATGACGTCACGGTGCAGCAGGCGGATGGCGGCCTGCACGTGGAGCAGCATCTTGAGGTGGACGAGACCATGCCGCTGCGCGAGGCGCACGAGCTGGTGACCGCACTGGAGGCGGAGATGCGGCGCGAGGTGCCGGCGATCGCGTCCATCCTGACGCACATTGAGAGTGAACCGGCGACGATTGAGCAGCCGACGCTGCTGACCGCCGCCGACGTGGAGTTGGAGGCGCGGCTGCGGCACGCTGCGCGGCAGTTCCCCGAGATCGTCGATATCCACGACGTACTGGTGACGCGGCTGCACCGGCGCACCTCGGACACGGCGGGCGACCACCTGCAGGTCTCCTGCCACTGCACCCTACCGGATGAACTGCCCATGGCGCGCGTGCATGCGATCATTACGGCGCTCGAAGGCGCGTTCAAGCTGGAAGTACCTGAGGTGGATCATCTGCTGATTCATCCTGAACCTGCAACCGACAATCAGAGATAAGCGAGGAATGAATGACCGACCAAAATGCAGTAGAGCCGTGGCTGCGTGGAACCTTTACGGAGGTGGACGCGGTGACGCGCGCGGTGCTCCACGCGCTGGAGCTTGCCGAAGAGGATGCGGAGAAGTGGTGCGGCGGGCTGAGCGATGCGGAGATCAATGCGCGGCCACACGGGATTGCGCCGGTCGCCTTCCATCTGCGGCACATTGCGCGCAGCCTCGACCGCCTGCTGAGCTACGCGGAGGGCACGCAACTGGACGCGACGCAGAAGGCGGCGCTGAAGAGCGAGTTGGATGAGGGAGCGACGACAGAGGCGGTGATGGCGGAGCTGCGGGCCGGGCTCGAATCTGCAGCGCAGCGTGTGCGGGCCCTCTCACCGGAGGACTTCAACACGCCCCGCGGCGTAGGGCGCGCGATGCTGCCCACGACGGTTGGCGGGTTGCTTGTCCACTGCGCCGATCACACACAGCGGCATATCGGCCAGGCGGTGACGACGGCGAAGATTGTGGTGGCGATGCGGAATACATGAGTCCACAAACGGGGAATATACCGAGTCGGTCCGTGCCTATATAAGCGGATCGAGGGCGTCTGATGCGTATCGCGAGCACCACCAGCACACGAGTAAGCTTTGGTGTTTTCATCTGCGCAGCCATCCTGGGTTGTCGCCATCCCACAGTAAGATCCCCGAGCCAGCCGGCTTTGTCATCTCAAAGAGCTTCCACCTCTGAGCTCTATATGGTTCAGGAAGTGCCGGTGCGCTCGGGCAGGATTGTAAGCATCCCCATAGCCACAACAGACGAGGCAGTTAAGCCAGATACTGTAATCACAGATGCAGATGGCGTACTGAGATCGATTGCGTTGGATGGCTTGGGGAATTATTACGCCATCGAGACAGCTCCCGACCGCACCGTGAGCGTCGTCGAGTATCCGGCGAATGCTCAAGGTGAACAGGAGCCCGCCAGAAGGATTTCGGGAAGAATTTCCGGCCTTGTCGAGACTGCGCAGCTTGCCGTGAATAAGGCGGGGACCATAGCCGTCGGGCAGGGAGCGACGAACCCGCGCATTGCAGTATTCGACCGGATGGCCCGCGGCGATGCCGCGCCTCTCCGGGTGATCTCGGGCCCGGATACAGGGCTGGGCACAACCATCCAAAATCTGGCAATTGGCGACGATGGCAGCATCGTCGTGGCGGAGATGTCCAAGGCCCGATTCTCATTGGCGACGTTTGCTGCCGGAGCCAATGGAAATGTCTCTCCGCTGAGTACGATCCTGTTTCCGGCAAACACGGTGATATTGGGTGTAACGATCGGCCAGGACAACAATGTGCTCGTGGCGATCGATCAATCTTCGATGAAGAGCGACCGGACGATGACGTTCTCACCAACAATTGAAGAGATTCCTCTTGGACAGAGTGGCATTGCTCGTGCGATCTCTCCTGTGGGAATATCTCTGCGGTTTGCCGGCATCCAGACCGACTCCTCCGGCAACATTTATGCGGTCTGCGGCGATCCCTCCGCTGTGGAGATTGTCAAATTCTCCGCAGGCGCTACTGGATTTGCGGCGCCCGAGTTGATCCTTCACCTAGCCGGCATGACAGGAATGAATACGGATGCAAGCCTTGCAATCCATCAGTGAACTGTCTTCATGCGGCGCGACATGAAGTCCATCAGCAGGTAGTTGCCCAGGGTCTGCGGCGTGGTGAAGTAGGCCTTGCCGCGGCACATCGCGCTCACCTGCTGCACAAACTGCATCAGCGAATAGTCCGACGCCAGCATGAAGGTGTTGATCATGATGTTCGAGCGCTTGCAGCGCGAGACCTCTTCGAGCGTCTCCGCGATCACCAGCGGATCGAGCCCAAAAGCATTTTTGTAGATGCGGCCGTCGGGCAAGCGTGAGCGCCGACGGCTTGCCGTCGGTGATCATCACGATCTGCTTCATGTCCTTGTTCTGCCGGGCCAGAATGCGCTGCGCCAGGCGCAAACCCTCGCGCGTGTTGGTGTAGTGCGGGCCGACGCGCACGCGCGAGAGCTGCGAGACGGGCACCTCTTCGGCTGAATCGTGGAAGAGCACGAGGTTCAGCGTGTCGCCGGGAAACTGCGTGCGGATCAGGTGCGAGAGCGCCATGGCGACGCGCTTGGCCGGGGTGAAGCGGTCCTCGCCATAGAGGATCATCGAGTGCGAGCAGTCGAGCAGCACCACGGTCGCACAGGAAGACTGATAGTCCGACTGGTGCACCTGCAGGTCTGAGTACTCAATATTCATGCTGAGGGCTCCATTGAGCGGCGCGTGCTCCTCACCTTCGACCGCCGCGCGGATGCCCTCGCGCGCGAAGACCGAGCTGAAGGTCGCGGTGACGTCGAGGTTCAGCGCGTCGCCGAACTCGTAGGGCTTGGAGCTGCCGTTGATCTCGACGCCCGCGGCCTCGTGGCGCGTGTCGTGGCGGCCGAAGTTCGAGCGGCCCAGCGGCCCGAGCAGCTCGCGCAGCGCCTTGTACCCCAGGAAGTCCATGCCCTTGTCGGTGACTTCGAAGCGCGCGTCGCCCTCGCCGCCCATCTGTCCCTGATTCGCCTCGGGCTGCTGGGCGTTGATGTAGTTCTGCTGCTGCATCTGCTCGATGATCTTGTCGATCAACTCCTCCACCTGCTCGGCGGAGAGCTCCTCGAACTTCTGCTGGGCCTCTTCGTCGAACATCTCGCCGGACTCAAGCGCCTGGCGGATGGCCTCGCGCAGGTTCTCCATGGTCTGGTCGTTGAACTCGCTGAACTGCGAGTAGGGGTCCTGGAAGCCGGAGTCGAGCAGGAAGTCCGACAGCGCCTGCAGCAGGTCTTCGAGATCGACACTGCCGGAGAGATCGCCGGTGAACTTTGTATAGCGGATGCGCTTCAACTGGCGGCCCTCCCTGGTTCCAGTTTAGACGCACAGGGAGGGAACGAGATTCAAGCAGCGCAGCGGAGAGCCGCAACCGGCTAGAAATGGAAGACGACGCCGGAGTTGATGGAGAACAGGCTGGGCGCATTGTTGGCGGAGGAGTTAAGCACGGCGCCGCCACCGATCTCGATCAGGCGCAAGTCAATGAAGTGGACCAGCGGATAGTCGACGCCGCCGGCCAGCTCCCAGGCGAGATATTTGTTGGTCAACGAGGCGCCGTTGGTGGCGCTGGGTGTGCGCAGGGCGACATAGCCCGCCGAGCCCTGGATGTAGGGCTTGATGTGGATGAGCGGGGGATGGACGCCGAGCTTCAAGCCGACGAGGGCAGTGTCCGCACCGGTGGTGCCGGGCCTGGTTGAGCCGCGGAGATCGACGCCCAGTGAGACGACGGGCAGTGGAATGAAGTTGAGCGTGATCGCCGCCGCCGATGCCGGAGGTCCAGGGACTGTCGTACTGGACTACCAATGTATTCCCGATTGTGCCGCTGGGCACGTTGGAGGCGTGCAGGTTGGAGGAGGTGACGTAGATCTCAGAGATTTGCGCGTGCGCGATGGCGGAGGAGAGAAAAAGGGCGAGGGCTGTCAGCAGGAGCTTCTGTCGCATCAATCAACCTCACGGGGAGTTTGAACTTGCAATTTTAGTTAGATGCGCCCGAAGCTGCCAGGATCAGCAGGCCGCATTTACTCTTTCGTTCCTGCGAAGACGGCGAAGGCGCCTTCCTTGTACCAGCAGTCGGCATCGGCAAAGCCGGCGTCGCGCATCCAGCCAAGCTGCTGCTCGACTGACACGCACCGGTCTTCGCGCTTGCGGTAGAGCGAGGCTTCGATCTGCTCCTCGGTTGCGCCGAGGGCGCGGATCTGATCGAGCCACAGAGCTTTGTAGCGCTCGTCCAGTTCGGGCGTGGGGCCTGCGACCTGGTCAGCATTGACGAAGACACCGCGGGGCTTGAGCGCGGCGTGGGCTTTGCGGAAGACGGCGCGTTTTCCGTCATCGTCCAGATGATGGATGGAAAGAGACGAGACGACGGCGCAGAGGTCAGTGGGCCATGGCTCAGCGACGTAGTCGGCCTGGTGAAAGGTGAGGTTCTGGTCGCCGGCGAGGCGCTGCCGCGCGAGCTGCAACATGGGCGCGGAGAAATCGATGAGATGAATGTGGGCGTGGGGGAGGCGCGCGCGGACCAGCACGGTCAATAAGCCAGAGCCGGCGCCGAGGTCAAGGATGGTCTTCGCGCGCGGAGGGATGAGGTCGATGGCCCAGCGATAGAAGGTGTCGCAGCCAGGGATCAGGCGTGAACGATCGCGGTCGTACGTTGAGGCGGTGGCGTCGAAGACTTCGCGAGTGAGGTTGGGCATCGTTGCTCCTTGGGCACTGGAATCAAGGATAAGCAATGCGAATGCGCCGATCTACTTTGATAAGCATA
Source organism: uncultured Acidobacteriaceae bacterium (assembly GCA_963766975.1). Classification (GTDB taxonomy): domain Bacteria; phylum Acidobacteriota; class Terriglobia; order Terriglobales; family Acidobacteriaceae; genus Edaphobacter. The sequence continues at coordinate 465,763 of CAVYCF010000014.1, read as the reverse complement.
ATTGATCGCCCCATCGGAGAGAAGACCGACCGGGGCGCTTGGGCCGCTGGCTTATTTTGGTCTGGAGACTTACCGGTTAGTTGAAGCCGCGCCGCGTACGGGAGCGCGCCGGGTCTTCGCGTTCCGCCTCGCGTTCGCGGGTGCGCTCTGCGTAGCGCGCCGCTTCTTCAATGCGCTGCTTGCGTTCACCGGCGGAGAAGCTGCGCTCCTCGGTGCGGCTGAGACGCTTGTGCGCGTACATGCCTTCGAGCAGGAACTCCGCCGCGCTGACGGCGATCTCCGGCTTGGATCTTGGCGTCGATGCCGAGCGGCGTCAGCTTTTCGATCAGGCCCTGAATCTGCTTCAGCTCAGTGAGCGAGCCGGCAGAGGGCTGCGCATCGTTCAACTGCACGGTGCCGCCCAGGTTGAACCACTGCTCGATCTGCTGGGTGTTGGTCTGGGCGAAGTACTGGTCAAAGACATGGGCGACCGCGGCGCGGATGATCTCGCGGACGACGGTGTCGGCGCCGCGCATCTCGCCCTCGTACTCGAGCTCGATCTTGCCGGTGATGCCGGGCAGCGCGGCGTAGATGTCGCCCACGCGGGCGACGGCCAGCCCTTCCCCGTGCAGCAGCGCGCGGCGTTCGGCGTTGGAGACGGCCAGCTCCATCGTGGTGATCGGCAGCCGCTGCGAGACGCCGGAGCGCTTGTCCACCTTCTTGTCCTCGCGCGCGGTGAAGGCGATCTGCTCGACGACCTGGCGGACGTAGTGCGGAATCTCGATGGCGCCCTTGGCGGCTTTTGCTGACTTCGCGGCACGCTCGGTCCAGGCCTCCTGCGCGGTGATGCGAATGCCCTCGTCGATGTTCTCCGGATAGTGGGTGCGGATCTCCGAGCCGATGCGGTCCTTCAGCGGCGTCACGATCTTGCCGCGCGCGGTGTAGTCCTCGGGGTTGGCGGAGAAGACGATGGCGACGTCGAGCGGCAGGCGAACCGGGTAGCCCTTAATCTGCACGTCGCCCTCCTGCATGATGTTGAAGAGCGCGACCTGGATCTTGCCGGCGAGATCGGGCAGCTCATTGATGGCGAAGATGCCGCGGTTGGCGCGCGGCAGCAGGCCGTAGTGCATGGTGAGCTCGGAGCCGAGGTCCTGGTTGGAGCGCGCGGCCTTGATGGGGTCGACGTCGCCGATCAGGTCCGCGACAGTGACATCGGGCGTGGCCAGCTTCTCGACGTAGCGGTCGTCGGGCGTGAGCCACGCGATGGGCGTCTCGTCGCCGAGCTTCGCGATCAGGTCGCGGGCGTATTTTGAGATGGGCGCATAGGGGTTGTCGCGCACCTCGGAGCCGGCGACGGCGGGAATATGCGCATCGAGCAGTGTGGTCAGCGCGCGCAGGATGCGCGACTTGGCCTGGCCGCGCAGACCGAGCAGGATGAAGTTGTGCCGCGAGAGCACTGCATTCACCAGCTGCGGGATGACGGTGTCCTCGTAGCCGACGATGCCGGGAAAGAGGCTTGCTCCGCCATCCTTCGCGGCGGCCTGTGCGCGCAGCCGGGCGATCAGGTTCTCGCGCATTTCGTCCTTGACGGAGCGGCCCACGCGGGCCGGGGTGAATTCGCTGGCGCGCAGTGCGCCGAGAGTCGCGGGAAGGACAGCAGCCATATCTAAGTATAGAGAACAACGACGAGGTATAGATGGCGGGTATGCGCGAAGGTTGCGGAAGAGCGAGCAATGGCCGCGCCAGCATTGTTTTCACGGTGAATTTCGGCGCTGCGGGTTTTCATTCCGCGCAAAAGAACTTATGCTGGTTGCATATGCCCAAATTATCGATTCGGGACCTCGATCTCGCGCACAAACGTGTGCTGATCCGCGTGGACTTCAACGTACCGCTCAAGGACGGCGTCATCACCGACGACACGCGCATCCGCGAGACGCTGCCGACGATTGAATATGCGCTGCGCCACAAGGCGAAGGTGATCCTGTGCTCGCACCTCGGCCGGCCCAAAGGCAAGCCGGTCGAGTCCATGAGCCTGAAGCCGCTGGTGGCGCGGCTGCGCACGCTGCTGGATCATGTGTTGAACCAGGGCGAGAACGTCGCCTTCTCGCCGGACTGCGTCGGCGAGATTGCACAGGAGATGTCTACGCAGCTCGAGAGCGGCCAGACGCTGCTGCTCGAAAACCTGCGCTTCCACGCGGAGGAGGAGGCCAACGATCCGGCCTTCGCGAAGCAGTTGGCCGCGCTCTGCGACATCTACGTCAACGATGCGTTCGGCAGCGCGCACCGCGCGCACGCGTCGACCGAGGGCATCACACATTACGTCAAGCAGTCGGCAGCGGGCTTCCTGATGGAGAAGGAGCTGAACTTCCTGGGCAAGGTGTTGACCGAGCCCGACCGCCCGTTTGTGGCGATCATCGGCGGCTCGAAGATCTCCGGCAAGATCGACGTGATCGATAACCTGCTGGACAAGGCCGACACGCTGCTGATCGGCGGCGGCATGGCGTACACGTTCCTGTATGCGCAGGGGCAGACCACGGGCAAGTCGCTGGTCGAAATGGACAAGATCGACATCGCCAAGGCGGCGCTGGCGAAGGCGAAGAAGAAGGGCGTGAAGCTGCTGCTGCCGGTCGATCACGTGCTGGCGGACAAATTCGACGGCAGCGGCGAAGACGCAGATCTTTTCCGGCGACGGGCCTTTCCCCGCGGAGTGGATGGGGCTCGACATCGCCGGGGCGACGATCGACCTCTTCGCCAAGGAGATCGCCGACGCGCGCACGATCCTATGGAATGGCCCGATGGGCGTCTTCGAGCTGGCTGCATTTGCCGACGGAACCAACGCCATCGCCACGCTGGTGGCGGCGAATGAAGAGGCCACCAGCGTCGTCGGCGGCGGGGATTCGGTCGCTGCGGTGCATCAGGCCGGCGTGGCGGAGCGCATCACGCACATCTCCACCGGCGGCGGCGCAAGCCTGGAGTTCCTGGAAGGCAAGCTGCTGCCCGGCGTGGCCGCGCTGACGGACAAGTAGACCGAAGACGATTCGCCGCAAGTCTCCCCAAACGCGGGATGCTCACTTTTTCGATTGCTCCATCATTCGCGCGAGCGGTTCGCGCGCCCAACAAAGGAAGCCATGCCATGCGCAAGAAGCTGATCGCCGCCAACTGGAAGATGTACAAGACGCCTGAAGAGGCGGTCGCTTTCATGAAGGCCTTTGTGCCGCTGATCGGCAACCAGAAGCATGCCGAGATCGTCGTGTGTCCGTCGCCGGTGCTGCTGCCCGCAGTGCTCGATGCCGCGCGCAACAACCCGGTCAGCATTGGCGCGCAGAACATGCACTGGCTGGAGCAGGGCGCCTACACCGGCGAGACCTCCGCGCTGCAGCTGAAGGCGCTGGGCGTGACCCATGTGCTGATCGGCCACTCTGAGCGGCGCCAGTACTTCAACGAAACCGACGAGAGCGTCAATCTCAAATTGAAGACCGCGCTGAAGCATGGGCTGGTGCCGATCGTCTGCGTGGGCGAGCAGCTTGCCGAGCGCGAGGCCGACCAGACTACCGAGGTGCTGGAGCGGCAGACGTCGATCGCGCTGAGTGGCATCACGCCCGCTGAAGCCGGACCGCTGGTGATCGCCTATGAGCCGGTGTGGGCGATCGGGACAGGCAAAACCGCCACGCCCGAGATGGCCGAGGACGCGCACAAGATCATTCGCGAGCAGATTGCGAAGTCGCTCTCGCCCGCGCTGGCCGAGAGCACGCGCATCCTCTACGGTGGATCGGTGAAGGTGGAGAACACGAACGTGCTCTGCTGCATGGAGAACGTCGACGGCGCGCTGGTCGGCGGCGCCAGCCTGGAGGCAGCGTCGTTCGCGCAGATCGTGGCGAACTCCGCGGTCTAAAGACGCAGAAGAAAGCGGCGCAAAGAAAAGCGTCCACAGCTGAGAAGGATGTGGACGCTTTCTTGAAAGCGATACGGGCCGCCCAGTATTCTGGCGCTGTTTAGCGATGACTGTAATGATGGTAGGTGCGGTGGTGATGTCTGCGGTGATGCGCTACGACCACGACTCGCTGAGCACTTGCCTGTTGCGGCGCATAGACACCGGCAAACAGAAATAACATCGCGAAAGCCAACAGCCAACGTCCGATTGGGGATTTCATTCTGACCTCATTGCCGCCCTGGTTTCGGGCAGACATTAGGTTCAGATGCGGGATTGACCACGCGTAGCGATATATATTCGCGGATGTGGAGCTAGTGGACCACGCCCACCTGCTCCATGGGCCAGTAGACGAAGACCGCCTTGCCATAGATCAGCGGGCGATCGACCGGGCCGAAGTCGCGGCTGTCCGACGAAATGGAACGATGGTCGCCCATCACCCAATACTGATTGGGCGGCAGCACCATCTCGGCCTCGGAGCGGTCGTCTTCAAAGCGCACGGGCACATAAGGCTCGGGAAGGAGCCGGCCGTTCACCAGCACGCGGCCATGGTCGATGCGGAGGCGGTCCCCCGGCAAGGCGATGACGCGCTTGATGTAGCTCTTGGAGTGGTCGCGGGGATATTCAAAGACCACCACGTCGCCCTGGTGGATCTCGCCGACGCGGTAGGCAATCTTGTCGATGAAGAGCCGGTCCTGGTCTTCGAGCTGCGGCAACATGCTGGTGCCTTCCACGCGCACCGGCTGGTAGAGAAAGAGGATGATGAACGCCGAGACGGCGACCGCCACCAGCAGATCGCGCACCCAGGAGCGAAAGAGGCCTGGGCGCGGAGGCTCGGCAACCGAACCCGGCGCTGGCGGTAACTGCGTCGCGACGCTGTCTCCGGCAGCGGCTTCCGTTCCCTGCTCCACCGGCCTTACCTCTTCCATCCGTTTACTCCCAGCACACCCCAGTTAGACGTGGCGGCCTGGGCTTCAAGACGCAGCGACCGCAGTTCCAGCAGAATGAATGCTATCCCCTGATTCTCCTATGCGCGAGAGGAATCGCAAAGCGAATTGACGGTGGACGGTCGCGGGGATCGAGTAACCGGGGGTAACCGCAACCGACAGATTTTGCTGAATTTTCAACTCAGGCATGGTACATTCAGTGTCGGCTGGCAATATTCCGTCCAAATCAGAGCAATTAAGCGGCATCAGACGTCTCCCGCCGCCTGGATCAGTGCCATGCCGACGAGACAGACGTTGTCTTTTTCTGCATGACATTGTGCGGGATCGGGCGACAAAACGGCGGGGCTGACTGCGCCGGCTTTCGGTAGCATCGAACGAAATGCAACGTCTAAAATAAGGCTAGGCGAAGAAGTTCTTATGGCCACGCTCACCATGCTCGAACCGACCGTCGCTTCCCGGCCCATGTCTCAGGCTTCCGAGGTCAGCAGCGATGTCACCACGGAGACTCCGAACATCGCTTCGGCCGGCCTCGACACCAAGTCCGCGCTGGAGATTGCGCGCATCATCAACCACGAAGACACCAAGATCGCCGCCGCCGTCAAAAAGGCGTTGCCGGAGATCGCGGTCGTCATCGACATTGTGGCGCGCGCGCTGCGCGACGGCGGACGGCTGATCTATGTGGGCGCCGGATCGTCGGGACGCATAGCGGCGCTCGACTCTTCCGAGTGTCCGCCCAGCTACTCCACGCTGCCGGCGCAGGTGCAGTACATCATGGCCGGCGGCCCCAAGGCGCTGGCCTCCGCCTCGGACGTCAACGAGGACTCGCCCGAGATCGGTCAGCGCGACATCGCCCGCCGCCGCCCCACGCGCAAGGACATCGTCATCGGCGTCTCCGCCTCCGGCAGCACGCCGTACGTGGTTGGCGCGGTGGAATATGCCCGCGCGCGTGGCGCCATCACCGCGGCTATTACCTCCAATCAGGGCGCGCCGCTCTCCCGCGTCGCCGACACCACCATCGTGGTTGAGGTTGGGCCCGAGGTTGTCTCCGGCTCCACGCGCATGAAGGCCGCGACCGCGCAGAAGATGGTGCTCAACATGATCACCACCGGCGCCATGACGCGGCTGGGATATGTGTACGACAACCTGATGGTGAACGTGCACATGAAGAATGCCAAGCTGGTGGAGCGCGGCATCCGCGTGCTGATGAAGGTCTGCGGCATCGACCGCGAGACCGCCATCCGCACCATCAAGTCTGCCGGCAAGTCGATCCCCATCGCAGTCGTCATGCTGAAGGCCAACGTGGACAAGATGGAGGCGGTGCGCCGGCTCACCAAGTCCGACGGCAATGTGCGCCTGGCCATTGAGGACTCGCGGCTGGAGTTGTAACGCGGCGCATGCACGCGGCGCACGCACGCAGCGCGAGCAACACAGTAAATCTCGTTCGCGATGTTTTCATCGGCGCGGTGCTCTTCATAGCAAGCGCCGCCTTCTGTCTCTGGCAAAACACCCGCGTAGCTGCTTTGTTCGACCTCAGCTATCTGCTGGATACCTCCTGGCGCATCTCCCTTGGCCAGCTTCCCTATCGCAACTTCCCCTTCGCCCACGCGCCCGGCACGTTCCTGCTGCACGCTGCGATCATAAAGATCTTCGGCCGCGTTTACTGGCCGCACATTCTCTGCGCCGCGCTTGAATCCGGCGCAGCAACGCTGCTGACGTGGCGGATTCTATTGCGCGTCCTGCGGCCGTTCGGCGAGCGTGCTTGGTGGGGCGCCGCACTGCTCGCAGTGGCACTCGTGCCGCTCGGCATCTACAGCATCTACCCGCATCCTATCTACGATGGCGACGCGATTCTTGCCGCGCTGCTGGCGCTGTACCTGTTTGTGCGCGCGGCGGAGTTCTGGGACTACGAGAACGGCGGCGTGGCGCAGCCGGAGATCGCAGGAGTTCCGCGCAACGTGGCCGCCGGCGCGGCTTGTATCCTGCCGCTGCTGTTCAAGCAGAACATCGGTCTGGCGTTCCTGTTGGCTGTCGTGGTGGCAGTGGCTGCTGTCGCGGGGATTCACCTCCTACAACGCAAACCGGTGGCGCAACAACTATGGTTCTTCTGCGGGCTGGTTGCGGCGCTGGCGGTAACGGCACTGGTCATCCACCTCACGGTTGGCCTCGCCAGCTACCGCTACTGGACACTCACCTTCGCCGCACAGCGCCGGCTGCCGGGGATGGCAGCGATTCTCGGCGTCTACCACCAGACGTCGCTACTGTGGACTGTCCCGGCTGCAATCGCGGGCATAATTCTTCTTCGCGCGCATCAACTCCAAGGAAGAATCTGGCCGCGGGTTCTCGGCTTTCTGCTGCTGGCCGCGCCGTTTCTCTGGACCATCGCATCGCTCCTCCTCACCACCAATCCCGACGACCGCGCGGATCAGCTGCTCGCACTCTGGCCGCATCTGCTCGTACTCGCGGGGATTTTCGCCGTGTTCCAGGTTGATCAGTTCGTGCGTGGCAAGGTGCCCGCGCTGAGCGCCGTGCTTCCGCTCCTTCTGCTCGCGACCATTCATGGGACTTTTCTCTCGCAGCAGCTCTGGGGCTCGACCTACGCCATCTGGCCGCCGCTCGTCCTGCTTATCGCGCTGCTCTTGCTCGAAGTGCGAGAGATCGCAGTGCCGCTGGCCGTCACCGTCTCCGCCGCCCTGCTGCTCTGCGGCAGCCTCTACGCCGCCAGCCTCGAGCGCCTGGACTACCTCCATCTCGACGGAGCAATAACTCATTCCAAGCTTCCTGCGCTGCGCGGCATGGCGACGCCCGGCCCGTGGCTGGGAAACTTTGAGGGCCTCGTCCACTTCGCCGACGCAGCGATTCCGGCCGGCGACGGCATCGTGCTGGTTCCCGGCGAGGAGCCCTTCTATTTCGCCACCGGCCGCACACCGCAGTTCCCCGTCCTGCTGACCGACCTCGCCACCGATCCGTACACGCCGGAGCAGACGGCCACAGAGATGCGCGCGCGCGACATCGGCTGGCTGATCGTGAAGCGCGATCTGCAGCTAACGGCTCCGCCGGACTATGAGACCCCGCAGCTGCTGCAGGCGGTGCAGCAGAATTTCGCGCTCTACTGTGCCCTTCCCGGCTACGATATCTATCAACGCAGATGAGCCCCATGAACCTCGCTGGGCACTCATCCGCTCACGCATCCACATCGTCCGCTTCCGTAAACTAGCCGCATGGACAAGTTTGTCGTTCGCGGCGGAAACCCGCTGCTGGGCACCATCAAGGTTTCGGGCGCGAAGAACTCCGCGCTGCCGTGCATGGCCGCGGCCATCCTCACCGAGGATGAGGTCATCCTCGAAAACGTCCCGCAGGTGCGCGACATTGAGACCGAGCGCAAGCTGCTGACCTCCATGGGCGCCGAGGTGGAGCTGGGCTACGGCCGCGCGCAGCACCGCACACACATACGGTGCGCGATTTTGTCTGATCCGGTCGCCAAGTACGAGATCGTCAAGACCATGCGTGCCAGCTCGCTGGTGCTGGGCCCGCTGATCGCCCGGACGGGAATGGCCCGTGTGGCGATGCCGGGCGGCTGTGCCATCGGCGGCAGACCGATCGACTTGCACTTGAAGGGCCTGGAAGCCATGGGCGCGACCATCACGCAGGACCACGGCTACCTCGAAGCGCGCAGCCCCAACAACGGCCTCAGAGGCGCGCACATCGTCTTCGACAAGATCACCGTCACCGGGACCGAGGATCTGCTGATGGCCGCGGTGCTGGCCGAGGGCGAGACGGTCTTTGAGAACTGCGCGCGTGAGCCGGAGGTAAGCGACCTGGCTGCGCTGCTGGTCGCGATGGGCGCGAAGATCGAGGGCGCGGGCAGCTCGACGATCAAAGTGAAGGGCGTGGCGAAGCTGCGCGGGGCGAAGCATCGCATCAACCCGGACCGCATCGAGGCTGGGACGTTCCTGATCGCCGGCGCCATCACGGGTGGCGACCTAAACGTCGACTGCTGCAACCCGGCGCATCTGGGCGCGCTGATCGCGAAGCTCGAAGAGTGCGGTGTGCGCATCGAGATCGGCAAGGAGAGCGTGCGTGTGCGCTCGGGCGGGGCGCTGAAGGCCGCCGACATCTCCACCGTCGAGTACCCCGGCTTCCCGACCGACATGCAGGCGCAGTACATGGCGCTGGCTACGCAGGCCGAGGGCACGACGGTGGTGACGGAGAACATCTTCGAGAACCGCTTCATGCATGTGCAGGAGCTGAACCGCATGGGCGCGAACATCAGCGTGCAGGGACGGACGGCGACGGTGCGCGGCAGGACGCCGCTTGAGTCGGCAGCGGTGATGTGCTCGGACCTGCGGGCGTCGGCGTCGCTGGTGCTGGCGGCGCTGGTGGCGGACGGCGAGACGATTCTCGACCGCGTCTACCATCTGGACCGCGGCTATGAGAACTTCGAGGAGAAGCTGCGCGGTGTTGGTGCGCAGATCCGCAGAATGGGTGATGTCTTCGGAAAGAAGTAGGGCTAGCGCCAGCTGACGGCGAGGTGCCATCGGTGACCGGCGCGGTCGGCCTTGTCGAGGACCTTCATGTACTCCTGCAACTCGGTGAGCACCTGTGGGCCTTCGGTGCCGAGCTGCTGCGGATCGGCGGTGAGCGTATTGACCAGCGCGCGCACGGTGGCGAGGCCGTCTGCGGGAGAGTACCACTGCGGCGGCGGCAGGCGGCGGACGAGTTCGGGGTTGCCCGCGCCCTCCTCGATCAGCAGCGACATAGAGTTCTCATCGGCGGAGAAGAACTCGATGAGCGGCTTGACGCCGAGGCGCAGCGCGACCTTTTCGAGTGCGTCCTCGTAGCGGGCGAGCGCGCGGCCGTTGACGAAGATGTCGTATCCCGGGTCGTCGCCCTCGACCACGATGTACATGGAGGCTGCCATAATTCTTGGACGAGTATAGCGTCAGGAATCGGCGAGACCCAGTGCCAAGGGCTGTTCGTCGGCGGCGCGGGCGCGCAGGGCGGTGACCAGCGCGGCGAGGCTGATGGTGACGGCCGCGTCCACGCGCCAGGAGAGGAAGCCCATCATCAGGAAGCCGGGAAGGATGGCCGCGGTCCAGGCAGCGAGCGCGCGCAGGCTGAAGGCGGCGAGCGACATGCGTTCGAGCAGCCAGAACCAGAGGAGCCAAGAGGCGGCACTGACGGCTGTGGTGAGGAGAAGCGGGAGGGCTGCTTCGCGCAGGCTGAGCGATGAGGGCAGATCGCGAGCGGTGAGAGGCAGGAGCGCGGCCTGACCGAGCGCGGTGAGCAGCAGGAAGCAGCCGGCGGTTGCGGCGGTGCTGTTTGCTGCGAGGCGCGGGCGCGCGTAGCTCCAGGAGAGGACGGCGAGCACGGCGAGGAGAATGTGCAGCGCGGCGACGGGAATCTGGTTGAGAGCGGGGGTGTAGGCGGCTTCGGGGATCATCAGGGTGACTGCGCCGATGCCTGCGATGCTGGCTCCGGCGACGGCGCGGGGGACTTCATCGCGGACCAGCTGTAGTGCGGAGAGCAGGGCGAGCCAGAGCGGCGCGGCGAGCGAGACGAGGAGCGCGACGCCCCAGGGGGTCTCGTGCAGCAGGTGCACGGAGCGGGTGATACCTGCTGAGAGCAGTCCGTCGAGCCAGGGCGGGAGCGAGAGGGCCAGCAGCGCGAGGAGTCCCGCGCCGCGGGGAAGGGATTCACGACGCGCGAGGGCGAGGACGAGCAGCAGGAGCCCGGCGAGGCCGCTCGCTGCAGCGGTCCAGAGCGGGCCGAGCCACGCTCCGCCGAGGCCCATGGGGCTCGAGATGAAGCCGCTTACCGGGCCTGCGAGGAGGGCGAGGGCGATGAAGGCAATGAGGACGCGGGGCTGAGAGGTGCTTTTCATGGTGCTTTACCCCCTCCCCCCTATGTGATCTCGCAAACTGCTGAATGCGAACAGGTTGCAGATGCATGTCGCGGAAATGGTGCAGTCATTGATTGATAGCAAAGGAGTTGCGCTGGCATGTCTAGCTGCCGGTTTGACGGCGTTTGCAGGATGGCGCTTTTCCTCAATTAACAAAACCCGGCGCGAGGCCGGGCGTGGTCTTACTGATAAACGATCTCTCTATTTCTTCCCTACTTCTATTGTAACGAAGGGAGCAAAACTAAAATGCCAACTTTGTGCGGGAGATAAAGCGCCTGGGCAGAGTGGGTTGGAGCGAGAAGGGAGGGTGGAAGGGGGTTGACAGGGCACAGATTCGTGATCGACCTTCCGCCAGTGTGACTTCGGACAGTCGGCTTACGGAACGGTTCCTTCAGTTAGTTGCTAGTTGCCTGAAGGCTTCTCGACGTGGTCAATGACTAAGACGCGGGCTGGAACTTTGGCTGTTTGCAGCTTGAGACCTAGCTGTTCCTGGATCGCAGTAAAGATGTCGGGCGCATCCTGTTCCGAGGAGGCGTTTGACCTCATTTCGATGGACTCAGGGGTCCATTGAAGATCAACATCGTATCTGCCCGCCTGATTTGTCTCATCCAATACAGGTTTCGACAAAAACCAGGAGAGGCTATCAGCCAAATCGTCGGCAGTGAGGTTGTAACCCTTGGTGTGCCCCGGAGAATTCGGCAGGCCTCCGCAGAGAGCGTCTTTGGGAAGCCAAATTGGAGGGCAATCTCCTTTAACGATCGACGGACGGAGCTTACCGGGTTTGCTGACTACCAGGTCGTAGCCTGACAGTTCCCTGATCTCCCAGTGGTATTTGAGCTGAAATCGATCTGCAAGCAGCCCCTGAAGCATGAGGGGGACATCATCGTAGCCAGGTCGGGCTTCTGCAGGCTTTGCGTCGATATCGTAATGTTCTGATCGGATTGAGTCGGGGATTGTAGTGATCTGGTATGGCTGCAATTGGAAGGCATAATGAATGAGCATCCAAATGGAAGCGTTACTAGACGTGAATCTCCCGCCGGGATACACCTGGAAATTGTCCGTGTCTTTGGCATCGTTTGGGTCGTGGGCCCGGACGGAAGCTACTGCGAAGGAAGGCTGCTGCGGACTAGATCGGTCTATTGGGGTTTGTCCGATTGATCCGATCGAGATCCATGCTCCAATCGCTGTTATGCCAAGAACCGCTAGAGTCTCCCTATTTAAATACACCAGCCGGAACATTCGTTCTCCATTGAGAAACCTACCCGAACCGAAATCGTATCGATAGATAGGCTATCAGTGGGTTGAGGGTTGAGGCTCGCGGGCCGCATTGTGCATTGCGACACTGAACGACTGTCCCTCCGAGATGTGAGCCGCAAAAAAGCAACCCACCCTTCGCGATGCGAAGGATGGGCCACCGGGTTTCATTGTGCCGCTGTAAATGCGGGGATTCTTCGCCTACGGCTCAGAATGACATGTGCGGAGAGCCGATGGCTGTACCTTAGCGGTTGCCGCCGCCGCCGGAGTTGCCGCCACCGCCGCCGGGACCACGGCCGGGGCCACCGGGACCGCGTCCACCGCCGCCACGGCGACGACGTCCGCGACCGCCACCGCCGCCGGGGCCACGTCCGCCACGATCACCACCACCGCCGGGGCCACGGCCTGGGCCGCGATCCCCACCGGGAGCGCGACCGCCGCCAGCGGGTGCGCCGGCGGGAACTGGGTCGGCACGGTTGAAGTTGGGCTCGGCGTCGGCATCCGAATCAATTTCTTCGCCGCCTTCGTCATCTACGTCGTCGGCCGCGTCATCGTCGTCGTCGAAGTCGGCGCCACCTTCGAGGAGGACTTCCTCGTCGTTGTCTTCGTCGCCGTCGAAGCCGGCTGCGGGAGCGGGAGGCGCGCTGCGGCGGCCACCCTGGCCGCGGCCACCGTCTGAAGATTCGCCGCCCTCGGGACCGCCCTCGGGGAGACCGAGCTTGGCGCGCTGCTCGCGCAGCACCGCCTTGCGCGAGAGCTTGATGCGGTTGCCCTCGATGGAGAGCACCTTGACGAGGATCTGGTCGCCCTCGCGGAGCTCGTCCTTCACCTGTGCGACGCGGTGCTCTGCGATCTCCGAGACGTGGAGCAGGCCGTCGGTGCCGGGGAAGATTTCGACGAAGGCGCCGAACTCGGCGAGGCGGACGACCTTGCCGAGGTAGGTCTTGCCGATCTCGGGCACGGCGGTGATGTCGGAGATCATCTGGATGGCCTGGGCGAGACCGTCGGCATCGGAGGATGCGACGTTGACGCGGCCGGTGTCGTCGACATCGATCTTGACGCCGGTGGCATCGACGATGCCGCGGATGACCTTGCCGCCCGGGCCGATGAGGTCGCGGATCTTGTCGGTGGGAATCTGGATGGTGTGGATGCGCGGGGCGAACGCGGACTTCTCCGCGCGCGCGGTGGCAATGGTGGCGTCCATGATGTCCAGCAGGTGGAAGCGGCCGCGCTTGGCCTGGGCGAGGGCCTCGCGCATGATCTGCGCGGTGATGCCCATGATCTTGATGTCCATCTGCAGGGCGGTGATGCCGTTGCGGGTGCCGGCGACCTTGAAGTCCATGTCGCCGTAGTGGTCCTCGGCGCCGGCGATGTCCGAGAGGACGGCGTACTTGTCGTCTTCCTTGACGAGACCCATGGCGACGCCGGCGACGGAGCCCTTGATGTTGATGCCGGCGTGCATGAGCGCGAGCGATGCGCCGCAGACAGTGGCCATGGAAGAAGAGCCGTTGGACTCGAGGATGTCCGAGACGACGCGGATAGTGTAAGGCGAGTCCTCTGCGGATGGGAGTACAGCTTCGATGGCGCGGAAGGCAAGTGCGCCGTGGCCGATCTCGCGGCGGCCGACGCCGGACATGCGGCCGACCTCGCCGACGGAGAACGGCGGGAAGTTGTAGTGCAGCATGAAGCGGCGCTTCTGCTCGCCCTCGTAGCTCTCCATGCGCTGCGCGTCGTCGGTGGTGCCGAGAGTTGCGGTGACGAGGGCCTGGGTCTCACCGCGGGTGAAGACGGCGGAGCCGTGCACGCGGGGCAGGACGCCGATCTCGACGGTGACGGGGCGAATCTCGTCGAAGGCGCGGTGGTCGGGGCGGACGCGGTCGTTGAGGACCTGGTCACGGAAGATCTTCTCGCGGAGAATCTCGTAGTACTTGGAGAGCTTCTTGGCGGCGGCTGCGTCGCCCTCGGGGAGCTCCTTCTTGAGCTCGTCCTTGATCTCCTTGACCTTGGCGTAGCTGTCGAACTTGGGATACTTCTGGGTGTTGAGCGCGTCCTTGAGGCGATCGCCGATCTTGGCGATCATGGCGTCGAGGTAGGCCTGGTCGAGCTCAGCGGCGGCGGGAATGCGCTTGGTCTTGCCGGCGCGGGAGACGAGGTCCTCAATGGCGGCGCAGATCTTCTTGATCTGCTCATGCGCGAACTCGATGGCGTCGACGACCTGCTCTTCGGAGCACTCCTTGGCGCCAGACTCGACCATGACGATGCCGTCCTTGGTGCCGACGACCATGATGTTGAGGATGGACTTGGCGCGCTCGGCGTAGGTGGGGTTGACGATCATCTGGCCGTCGACGATGCCGATGCGGACGGCGCCGACCGGACCGTGGAAGGGAATGTCAGACAGCGCGAGCGCGCAGCTGGCGCCGTTGATGCCGAGGACGTCGGGATCGTTCTCTTTGTCCGCGGAGTAGACGAAGGCGACGACCTGGGTTTCGTTGCGGAAGGTCTCCGGGAAGAGCGGGCGGATGGGGCGGTCGATCTGGCGGGCGGTGAGGATTTCCTTTTCGCTGGGGCGGCCTTCGCGCTTGATGAAGCCGCCGGGGATGCGGCCGCCGGCGTAGGTGAACTCGCGGTACTCGACGGTGAGGGGGAAGAAGTCGATGCCTTCCTTGGGGTCGGAGGAGACGGCCGTGGAGAGGATGACGTTGTCGCCGCTGGTGACCAGCGCCGCGCCGGGGGCCTGTTTGGCCAGGCGGCCGGTCTCAAAGGTAATTTGCTTGCCACCGGCAAGCTGAACTGTAACTTCCTGCTTCATAGTGTGTGCCTCTTCTTCTCTTTTTTCAGTTATGGGAACTTGTGTGGCCGCGCGTTCTCTATGCGCGCAGAGATCGAGCTGCGCCGGCGCGACACGGCGCGACAGCGGGCTGCGTAGATAAATTGGCTTGAGGGGTCAGGCGTGCCGGCACCGCGGCGAAAGCTTGAGGAACAGCGGCCGCGTGCAGCATCAGCAGCTCCGCCGGCGCAGGCCGAAGAGGCCTTGCGCGCAAAGGAGATTGGCTGACGGGGTTATGCGGGGCTTGCCTGAGTCCATAACGGGGGACTATTCCAGGGTGAGGTCTACTTGCGGATGCCAAGCTTGCCGATGACCTCGCGGTAGCGGTCGGAGTCGGTCTGCTTCAGGTAGTCGAGGAGACGGCGGCGCTTGGAGACCAGCATCAGCAGGCCGCGGCGCGAGCCGTGGTCCTTGGCGTGGGTCTTGAAGTGCTCGGTCAGCTCGCCGATGCGCTCGGAGAGGATCGCGATCTGGACCTCCGGGCTTCCGGTGTCCGAATCGTGCGTGCGAAATTTCTCAATGATGACTGTCTTCTTTGCGGTTTCCAGCACAGGGGTGATGCTCCCAATTCTTCCAATTCACTCGTCGGTGTTCCCATAAGAATAGCATCCGGGCGCGATGAGCGGCAATCGGCGGGGAACCCTTACTCCGCGGCGTTCCGGTAAGTGGCAAGGATGACGCCACCGCCGGTTGTAGTGGATTGCACGAGCTGGAAGTTCGTTACCTGAGAGCCGGTATCCGCGAAGAGCCGCCGCCCTGAACCAAGCGTAATGGGGTGAATCAGCAGCAGCAGATCGTCGACCAATCCGCGCGTCAGCAGCGAGCGCACCAGCACACCGCTGCCGAAGATGACGAGGTTTTCTTCAATCTGGTCCTTGAGCGCGGCGACGCCGTCAACTGCATCGCCGGTGAGCAGTACGGAGTTCTGCCAGGGCAGCGGCTCATGGAGGGTGTTGGAGGCGACGTATTTGGTAACGGCGTTCAGCGCGTCGGTGAATGGATTGGGCTTCTGCCTGGGCCAGAAATCGGCGAACCGCTGGTAGGTGGTGCGTCCCGCCAGCAGCGCCCACTTGCCGGACATGAGCGCGCCCATCGCCTGCATCATCGCCGGGTCCTGGCGGCGGGCCGCCCAGCCACCGTGCTGAAAGCCGTCGCGCATATCTTCGTCAGCATGCCCCGGGGCCTGCATGACGCCGTCCAGAGTGAGATGTTCCAGAGCGACGACTCTGCCCACTTCAACCTCCGCGTAAATTCCGCGCTAATTGCTGGTGACGCGCGGTGACGAATCAGGCCAGATTCTTCTTGAGGAAATCGAGCGCCCGCTGGTCGGCGAGCTTTGCGGAGTCGGCGTGGTAGCTGGGGCGGTCGGGATTGGCGAAGGCGTGGCCTGCGCCTGCGTAGATATTGATCTCGACCTCGGGATGGGCTGTGCGCACGGCCTCTACCTGGTCGGCGCCGATGTGGTCGTCGGCCCCGCCGAAATGGATTTGCACCGGGCAGGCCGGCTCTTCCTTCGCAAACTTGCCTATGCCGCCCGGGTAGTAGCAGACGCAGCATGCCGGCTGCATGCGGACGTTCTCTCCGCGCACGGCGGAGACCCACGCGACCAGGCCGCCGTAGCAGAAGCCCAGGACGGCGACGGATTTCCCTGTGGCTTCGGCGGCGTAGTGGTAGGCGGCGCCGATGTCGAGCAGGGTAATGTCGGGGTTGAGTTTGGGATAGAACTCCTGGAAGGCGCGCTTCATGTCGGCCTCGCCGTAGCCCAGTTCCAAATTGCGCTCGAAGCGGTCAAAGATCGCGGGCGCAATGCCGAGGAAGCCCTGCGCGGCGTAGTGGTCCGCGACTGCGCGGATGGATTCGTTGACGCCGAAGATCTCCTGCACCACCACGACTGCGCCCACCGGCTGCTTCTCCGGTTTGGCCACATATGCGCTCAACTCATGTCCGTCGTCCGCCTTCAGCTTTACCCAGTCGCCCATCGTATTGGTCCCTCATTGTGGAAGATTTATCTGTCGCATCGATTGTATGAGATGCGTAAAACGCCGTGATGCGCGGACCTAAGTGATAGTGGAATGGACACTCCGACACAATCACTGGCGGCTGGCGCCGTCGGCATATCCGCGCATCTCCGCCAGCCAGCGCGAGAAGCGCAGAAGCTGACCGCGCTCGGAGGCAAGGAAATGCCAGAAGTCGCGGGCGCGGACGTCTTCGGCGTGCTTTCCGGTAAAGGTCTCCAGCCGCCAGCGGAGGAACTCGCTGCGCCAGGGGCGCAGGCGATGGCCACGGGTGGCAGTCCACAGAAATCGTGCAGTATCAAACATTACCTGAGGGCGATTATAGGGTGGCAGGCCGCGAGGTTCGCGTAACAGGACCCCGCAGGGCCGCCGATAGCTGCCTTGAGGAACTCAAGGGGGCAGCTGGATGAAGGTATTGATCATCGATGATTCGGCGGTGATGCGGAGGGTGGTAGGGAACGCGCTGCGCGAAGCAGGGCTCATGCTCGGCGAGGTTTATGAGGCCGGCAATGGCGTGGAGGCCCTGGAGATTCTGCGGCTGTCGGCAGCCGGCGGACGAGCGCCGAGCCTGATCCTGTGCGATATACACATGCCCAAGCTCGACGGCATCGGCTTCCTGCGCCAGCGGGCAGCGCTGGGCCTGGCCACGGCACCAGTACTGATGATCACCGCCGACGCCAACGATCCCCTTGTCGCCGAAGCGATCGCGGCTGGCGCGAACGGATATCTTGCCAAGCCGTTTTGTACGGAACAGATCCGCGAAGGTGTGAGGAATCTGGTGGGGGCTCTGTGATCGAGGCTGCGCCATGTATGCCCCCAAGTTATCTGGGCGCGATGGATGAGACTGTCGCGGAGATCTTTTCCGCCATGCTGCAGATCGAGTGTCTTCCCGTGCCTGGGCCGGCAGATGCGGAACCGGACATTGCCGCGCGGGTCGGATTCTCGGGACCGATCAAGGGGGAGTGTGTGGTGTCATTCACCAGCGCCGCGGCCGATTCTCTTGCGCAGGCCTTTCTCGGCGGTCCGGCCGACGACGCGATGATCGGCGACGCGGTGGGTGAGCTGGGCAACATGCTGGCCGGGGCATGGAAGCGGCGGCTGGGGCCGTTGGCGTCGGTCGCGGGATTGTCGGTGCCTCAGGTGATGCGCGGGGCAGAGTGCATGTACAGGTCTGCACAAACCGGCGCAGCGCAGACGTATGAGTTCGCCGGGACACGATTCACGATGCAGCTCACGCTTGCCACTGCCCTCGAGGAATAGGCTACTTCACCACGCTCTGGAGCTACTTCACCACGCTCTGGAGCTACTTCACCACGCTCTGGAAGAGGGGCGAGGTGAGCAGGCCGGCGAACTCGCTGTCGGACGAGGAATAGTCCACCGTGAGCCTGCCGCCTTCGGAGCTGATATCCGTAGCATCGATCGCAGCTTTCTCCTGCACGCTTCCCTGCTGCTTGCGCAACAGCGCAACGCCCTTCATCAGGGTCGAGCAGGTGGCCGCGGTAAAGCTGTCCGAGAGGTCGACCGCCATATCGAAGCGCACGCCGTTGGAGAAGTCCATGGTGTAGTGCGAGTCCTTGATGCGGTTCTTCACCGTGTCATAGTCGGCCAGCTGCGCGGCCTCGCCCAGCACGCTCTTCATCATGGTCTGGGTGCCCTTGGGGTCCAGCAGGCTCCAGATGGCATGGCTATCGACCTGGCCCATCTCGTTCACCATGTCGCTGTTGGTGAGGAAGCTGGGAGCGTAGCCGTCGCGCGCGTTGAGCGCAGCATAGACCGCGTCGCGGTCGCCGAAGACCATGGTGGTGGGGTTGATGAACGACACTTCGAAGCCGCTCTCGCCCATGGGATAGATGTTGTTGGTCCGCAGCTTGTCGACTTTGGCCTTGCTCTTGGCGAAGTTTGCGAGGATTTCGCGGGTTGGAAACTGGCCCTGCGCGATGCCCACAATTCGCTCCATGTCGCCTTTGCCGTCCGGGCTGGGCGAGCGGAACGAGGTAAAGGCCAGGGCGTCGGTATCGGCGTCCACCTTCATGCCGGAGCTGACCAGCGCCTGCTCCAGGCGCTTCAGTTCAGGCGGCATGATGCGGTCCTTCAGGCTCAGCGCCGCCGGGGAGTTCTGCATGGCGCGGTAGTCCACCACGATGATCTGCTGCACGTCACGCGGAATGGCGGTGCGCGCGTCGTTGGAGAGCTGCGCGGCGTGCGCCGGAACGGCGATGGTGGCTGCCACAGCGAGGGCCGTGGCTGCGGTGCGAAGGAAGGACGGGATGCTGGGGATGAGATTGCGCAAGGTGGACTCCGGTGGAGCTATGGATCAGATGCGTCAAACCAGACGCGTGAGGTCGATGCCGAATCAGGCAGCGCCAATCCGGGGCGCAGCCGGTCGCCGTGGGGCTTACGATTCGATCAAAACCCCGGCCAGTTCAATTGTTTCGTGAAACACCGGCCCAGGCAAGAGGTCGCCCCTGGTTTTGGACGAAAGTGGTATACCAACGTTTACCTGCGCCGTTCCGGGAGATGTACTACCTCCGTGCTGGGGCCGTGCGGCGAGCCTATTCACTCGGGCCATGGCAGGGGGTGGTTGAACCTTCGTTCGAGCACTTTAGCGTCCGGGTCGAAGCCGGGGACCTCGCGGATCCACTGCGCGGCGGGATCGTAGGCGGACTGGGGAATCAGCCCGATCAGCTCGCCCTCCGCGATGCGCACCCCATGGCGGCGGGCCAGATCGCAGACCGTGGTATAGAGATGCGGCACCGGGGTGGTGAGGTGGTCGGTGATGTTCATGCTCAACTGGGCGCGGCCGTTCACACTGATGCCGATCGCCTTGATGCCGTGCAGGCCGCCGTCCGAGGCGCGGATGGCCCGCGCGATGGCACGCGCCGCGGTAATCTCCGGCTGCGTGGCGGCGGGCATTTCGCTCGCGGGGCTCGCGGCCTCGAGATAGATGTTGTAGGCGATGAGGAAACGCCGCGCGCCGACGGCTGACGCGCCCGCGCGGGGATGGACCTCCGGGCCGCCGACGTCCGGTCGGCGCAGCGGGTCGCGGTGCGCGGTCTCGCGCAGCCCTTCGAATTGGCCGCGGCGAATGTCTTCGAGGTTCATGCGGTCGGCACGGGCTGCAGCGGCCTCATAAAAGTAGACCGGCACAGCCGCGCGCCGCCAGATCTCCATGCCGGCCTGCCGCGCCAGCATCGCACACTCGGCCAGCGAGATGCCGCTGACCGGCACGAAGGGAACGACATCCGCCGCGCCGATGCGCGGATGCACGCCGGTCTGCTGGGTCAGGTCGATCAACTGCGCAGCCTTCGCCACGCCCCGCACCGCCGACTCAACTACCGCCGCTGGAGGCCCCGCAATAGTGACAACAGACCGGTTGTGCGCAGCGTCCATCGACCAGTCGAGCAGACGCACGTCGTCCACACGCATGGCGGCGACGATGGCCGCGACCTTGGCCGCGTCCGTGCCCTCGGAGAAGTTGGGCACGCACTCGACGATCGCATCCGCGTTGTTAGTTGGCGACACAGGACTCTTCGCTCGCCTTTCTATTGCCTACTTCCACCAGCTATAGCCCAGCGTGAACTGCACGCTGGCGTTGACGCCCGGGTTCTTGTCGCCCAGCGAGGCGCTGGAGATGTGGATGGCGTTGGCGCCAAAGTCGACCGAGCGATGTGGCGCGAGGAAGTAGTGCACGCCCACGCCGAACTGCGGGGTGAAGTTCCACACGCTCGAGTCCACGTTGGCGGTGTTTGCGCCGGGAGAGCTGTTGGTCACGCCGCCGGAGCTGACCGGCGGGCCGCCGACGGCTGGGTACTTGTGGTTGGTCCACACTACACCGCCCGCGCCCTGCACCCACGGAGCGAAGCGCGGTGTGCCGGCGAAGTTCCAGCGCAGGACAATGGGCGTGATGCTCGCGCCGGTGTAGGTGCCGCCGACGCTGAAGGGCGCGGAGCAGTTGATGAGGCCGGGCGATCCGGTGATGGGCACGCAGTTCTGGCGCTGGAAGGTGGGGGTGTAGGACTGCCAGAGGGGCCAGACCTCGATGCCGTATTCGAAGTTGCCGCGCAGCCAGCCGGGGCCGAGGTTTCCGGTGAGGACTTTGCCGGCGTGCAAGCCTGCCATGAAGAACTTGAAGCTGCCGCGGTTCTCGGTGACGCCGAAGCCGCCCTGGGTTTGCACGCCCCACTCGAAGGGCAGCGACCCGCTGCGGACAACGTTGTTCCCGGAAGCATGGGCCGCCGATGTCTGCGCGGCGCCCACAGCGATGGGTGGAATCGTCACGGCTGCGAGCAAAAAGAGATTGCGAAGCGTCAGACTCAAGCAGAACTCCATTTTTGTCGGTTCAATACGCGGCCCATAAACAGACGAAAGCCGCCGGCGATGCGGCGGCCCTTTCCAGCTACTTCAAGGACTCCGCCGTCATCCCGCTGCGGCGACCGCGGCCTCGTCCATATCGAAGTTCGAGTAGACGTTCTGCGTGTCGTCGAGATCTTCGAGCGCCTCGAGAAGCCGCATCATGGCCGCGGCCTGCGTGCCTTCGAGCTTCTGGTAGGTCGACGGGACCATAGTCACCTCGGCCACCTCCGGCTCGATCTTCGCGGCCTTGATCGCGGCGAGCACGGCATCGAACTCTTTGGGGTCGGTGGTGATCTCCCAGCTGTCGCCGTCCTCGGAGAGGTCATCCGCGCCGGCATCGAGTGCAATCTCCGTCAGCTTGTCTTCATCCGCGGCAGATTTCGCCACCACGATCAGCCCCTTCTTCGTAAACAGGTAACCGACGGAGCCGGACTCGCCGAGGTTGCCATTGTTCTTCGAGAACATGTGGCGCAGTTCGCTCACGGCCCGGTTCTTGTTGTCGGTCAGCACCTGCACCATCACGGCGACGCCGCCCGGCCCATAGCCCTCATAGAGGCTCTCTTCATAGCTCACGCCTTCGAGCTCGCCGGTGCCCCGCTGGATGGCGCGTTTGATGTTGTCCGCCGGCATGTTCTCCGCCTTGGCCGCCGCGATGGCGGTGCGCAGGCGCGGATTGCCGTCCGGGTCGCCGCCGCCCTGCTTGGCGGCGATGGTGATCTCCTTGATCAGGCGGGTGAAGGTCTTGCCGCGCTTGGCGTCGGCTGCGCCTTTTTTATGCTTAATCGTTGCCCATTTGGAGTGGCCGGACATCGCTTCCCTCGTCGCTTATTGGAGTGGCGGGCAGGCCGTTGCAGCGCGTCCGCAGCGGACGGCAATGCTACCGAAAGGCCCAGCCAACCGGATGATTCTAGCATGGGGCTTTGGCGGCTTAGAAGCTGGGGCCTGCGCAAAATGGGGTGCTCTAGAGGTCCCTGGGGCCTTCGCCGATATCGGCTGGCGGGGTCTCCGGCGCATGGGCGGCAGCGAGCAGCGAGGCGAGGTCCAGATGACGGGTGTCCATGGCGAGCTCGCCGGTGGGCGTGCGCGGCCACTCGTCGCGTGGGCGGTCCCAGTAAAGCTCGACGCCGTTCTGGTCAGGATCGCGCAGGTAGAGCGCCTGGCTGACGCCGTGGTCGGCCGCGCCGTCAAGAGGTATGCCGTGGTCGATCAGCGTCTGCAGCGCTCGGCCGAGATCGGCGCGCGTGGGATAGACGATGGCCAGATGATAGAGGCCGGTTGTGCCCGGAGCGGGCGGATTGCCGCCGGCGCTCTCCCAGGTGTTGAGGCCGATGTGGTGGTGATAGCCGCCGGCCGAGATAAACGCCGCGGACGGCCCGAAGCGCTGCTGCAGCTCAAAGCCCAGCACGCCGCAGTAGAACTTGAGCGCGCGGTCGATGTTGGCGACCTTCAGATGGACGTGGCCGATGCGGGTTCCGGCAGGAATGGGCATGGGGATTGGATGAGGCAAGATTGTGCAGGTTACGCGTGGCGATTCGCGAGCTAAAGACCCTCAATCCACGCCGAAGCAAAAGACAGCATTCGCGTGGTCCTCACGCAAAGCGTATTCGCCTGGCGCAAGCCTCTGCGTGGTTATCTCGAGAGATGATGTTCCGTACCGCGAGAAGGCGACAGGCAAAGCGTCAGCCTGTCCGGACGTCCTGGAGCTTCCAACAGGGCTAAGATGTGCCGACATCATGAGAAGTTCGCGGTCGTTCTTTTTGACAGTGAGCCTCCGAAGAAAGTAGACGGCCCCTGGATCCAGCGCCGATGGATCAAAGGCGGTACGAACCACGAAATCGAGTGGCTGTCCTGCGGGAAATCGAACGGACGCCCTCGCCCCTGCTATTTCCGACACTGCTTTTACATTCATCACGACGAACCCGCTGGCCTTAGCCTGCTGTGTCACTGTCTGACGCTCCAGCGAAACCAACCTGTTCGCCTCCAGCCGATAAAAGACATCTGAGAAATCTGGTTCGGGCCGCACTTGTTGCGCCAAGGCGACTGCTGCACAAGACAGGACAACAGCGGCTGCAATGCAATGCTTCACGGTACACCTCCCACACAGCGTCCTGAGGGCTAGACGATCTCCGGCGCAAAAAGTTCCTTCAGGGTCTCGCGGCGACGGATGAGCTTGATCCTGGCGCTGCCATCCTCGGTCGCGTCGATCAGCAGCTCGGCTGGGCGCGTGCGGGTGTTGTAGTTCGAGGACTGGCTCATGGCGTAGGCGCCGGCGTCGAGCAGCGCGACCAGGTCGCCGGCCTTGAGCGGCGGCAGCTCGCGGTCGCGGGCAAAGAAATCGCCCGATTCGCAGACCGGGCCGACAACATCAACGGGTACGGACTTCTTCGCGCTGCGCGGCTGTGTGACCGGAACGATCTCATGGTGCGCCTGGTAGAGCGCGGGGCGGATGAGGTCATTCATTGCGCCGTCGACGATGACGAAGGTCTTCTTGCCGTTCTGCTTGACCACGAGCACGCGCGTGAGCAGCGCACCGGCCTGCGCGACGAGGAAGCGGCCGGGCTCGAGCAGAAGATGCGGGGGCCGGTCTTCCAATAGGGGGGCGACGGCCTTGCCGAGTGCAGCGGCGTATTCGGCGACCTTGCGTGCGGGATCGAAGGTGGGCGCAGTGGCCGGGTCGTCGTAATCGATGCCCAGTCCGCCGCCCGCATCGACATAGCGAATGTCGTGGCCATCTTTGCGCAGCTCGCCGACCAGCGCGGCAACGCGCCCCAGCGCAGCGGCGAATGGCTCTACCGAGCGGATCTGCGAGCCGATGTGCACGCTGACGCCGGCGGCATCCAGCCACTTGGAGCGCGCGGCCTTCCTATAGATGGCGCGCGCCTTCGTAATCTCGATGCCGAACTTGTGCTCGCGCAGCCCGGTGGAGATGTAGGGATGGGTCTCGGCGAAGACATCCGGGTTCACGCGCAGTGCAAACCGCGCGCGGATCTTGAGCGCCTCGGCGCGTTCGGCGAGCAGGGCAAGTTCGGCTTCGCTCTCCACGTTGAAGAGCAGGATACCGGCCTTGAGCGCGGCATCGATCTCCCAGACCTGCTTGCCCACGCCGGAGAAGACGACGCGCTTGAGCGCGGATTTGTCGGCGCGGCGGACGCGTTCCAGCTCGCCGCCGGAGACGATGTCGAAGCCTGCGCCCAGATGCGCCAGCATTCGCAGAATGGCCAGCGCGGAGTTGGCCTTGACGGCGTAGCAGAGCGTGAAGGGCCGGGCGGAGTCGGCGCCGAAGGCCTGCTGAAACAGCGCGAAACGCTCGCGAATCTGGGCGGCGGAGTAGATGTAGAGCGGAGTGCCATACTGCTCCGCGAGCGCGTCGAGCGGGACGCCATCGCAGCTGAGTATGCGATGGGCATAGTGGAACGGCCGGGCGGAGGGCACAGTTCTCTTCTTCGCTGGTGCGGTAGCGCGAGCTTTCCACTGAGCTGGTCTCAAACTGCGTGGCATCAAACCGCCGGTCCGGGGCCGCCGGGATAGACGGGTGCGGGCAGTTCATACGGCGCCTCGGGGATGATGATCCACGCGGCGACATATGCGATCAGGCCCACGCCGGTGAATACGATCATCAGCGCCGTGACCACGCGCACCAGCGAGAGGTCCCAGCCGTAGTGCTGGGCGAAGCCGGCGCAGACACCGCCAATCATGCGGGGATAGCGCAGGCGCACCAGCTGCCCGGGGTATGGCGCAGAGGCCGCGGCCACTGGCTGGCGCACCGCTCCGCAGGCCGGGCAGAACCGTGCCGCCGGGTCAATCTCTTTGCCGCAATGGGTGCAATACATCGCCGTGCCTCCGAGGGAGAACTTAATTCTGCCACATTCACCCATGAGATACGCAGAGCCGCAGGGATGGGTTCCGTGGCGATCCAAATGCGGGGGTCTCTCGACTACGCTGCTTCGCAGCTCCGCTCGGCATGACGGCTCCATGAACTCTTTGCTCGCACAACGCGGGGGTCATCTTCCGGAGTACGGAGTCTTGAGCAGGCGGCGCGCCAGATCGGTCTGAGACTGGTCGCCGCTGGGGGCCGAGGCCATCTGGTAGAGCTGGACGGCGCGGTCGCGCTGGTGAAGGAGGTCGAACATCTCGCCCGCGTTCAACTGCGCGCGCTTGCGCAGCCAGTCGGTGGAGTTGGGCTGCTCGGCGGCGCGGACATAGTCATCGGCGGCTGCCGCGATCTGGTTCTGCCCGCGCTCGGTGTCGGCGAGGCCGAAGTCGGCGAGCTGCAGCTTGGGATCGATGAAGTAGCCACGCTTCGCCGCATCGGCAAGGACATGTTTGTAGAGTGCGATCGCCTCCGGACCGTTGCCCTCGTCCTTGGTGAGGTTGGCCTCCTCCAGGCGGAAGAGGTAGTTGTGCGCATATTGCGTGGCCAGCCCGTGCTGCACAGCCAGCGCCTCGGGGTAGCGGCCGTCGTGGCGGAGGAAGAGCGACTCGACGGTGCGCGACTCGACAGAGGTGATGGTGCCGTGCGCGGCGGCCTCGCGCAGCAGGTCGAGCCCGCGCTCCTTGTTGCCGCCCACGCCCATGATGCCCACCATGATGCGCACCCAGCGTGGAAGGCTGGCGACGGCGAACTGCTGGATGCCGATGGCCATCTTGGCGTCGGTGTAGTCGGGATCGAGTTTCAGGACCTGCTCGGAGTCACCGCGCGAGGCATAGCCCTGCCGGGCGGCGGCGACGTAGCTGTGGTCGACCAGCGTGATGAAGGCCGCATGGATGCCATGCAGGTAGCCACGCGCGAAGTAGGCGTCCTTGTCGTTGGGATTGGCGCGGATGCGGTCGTCCGCGAGCTTGATGCCGGTGTCGGTCAGCCACTCGATGCGCTGGAGCGTGGCCTGGGGAACCTGCACGTCGCGCTTGGAGGTGAGGAAGGAATCGTGCGCGTAGTAGGTGGTGTCCAGCAGGTCCTGGCGGTAGAGTTCGCGGAAGACGGTGGCCATCTGCACGTAGCCGTAGGCCATGGGGTCCTGGGGATGCGCCTTGAGCACCTGCTCGAAGCGCTGGATCGCGCCGTCGTAGTCCAGGATGTAGAAGCGGTCATAGCCCTCGCGCACCAGCGGATCGAGGTTGAGCGGGTCGGTGTGCTGGGCTGCTGCGGGCGAAGCGCTCTTCTGCGGCAGCGCGGGGGCAGGATGCGGGGCGAGAAGCAGGGCGCATAGCAAGGCAGGCATATACGTCCGGCTGAAGCGCAAGCGGCGGCGCAGTCCGTACGTTGTTGTCGATCGAGAGCACCCCGGCAAGCCAACTCACCCCTGTCCATAGGACGTGCGCTCCGGCGGAAGACGTTTGCCGGACGCTCGACCTATCTTCCCACAGAGCTTGCTGAGAGGCAGGCCACAGGGTTACGGTGAGGCGGGGATCTGCTCTGACGCCAAATCGCTGTCGGGTGTTGGCTCTATGTTGGGAAGACTGCTGCGAAGACGGAAGAAGCGGTGGTCGCAGACATTGCAGCGCAAAGCGACCATTCCGAACCAACGCGGCAAGAAGTCGAGCGGCCGGCGATGTGACCGGCGCGCATTCGAATCATGGCACCTGGGGCAGGTGACTGACATGGCAGGAACCTCCTTCGGGCCAAACGGCCCTGAGAGCAGCTACGGCATTCCGCGACGTGCGCGGGGAGAAAACTCTGCAAAATGTCGTGTCGTCCCCCCTCTCTATGGGTGTGGTTGGGGGGTATTCATTATGATGCTCCTGGACGGCCGGGGTGGCAACAACAGGCGATAATTAGTGCAAGCTCTTGAATGTCTTGTGGGTAACATATAGTCCCGTATTGGGACAGACACCTCACGCTTTCGGTTTGCTATGACACGGTTTGAGCTTTTGCATCTCCTGATCGCGCAGGCACGGGCCAACGGGTTCGAATTTCGCAAGTGGTACATCACGCGGCTCGGGCTGCCCTGGCAGACCACTCGCGAGGCCATTGAAGCGCTGGCCGCCGAGCGCCGCTACTACGCGCTGCTCTTCTCGCATGAGTTCGCCTCCAGCTTCTGGAAGGCCGGCGAGCGCATCACCTTCCAAGTGCCGACCCAGAGCTTTACCCGGCGCAAGAAAGACGGCACCATCGGCACCGTCACCCGCAAGGGATACACGCGGCGCAGCACACGCGACGACGCCTGGCGGTACCATCTGCGCGAGCTCGCGGTCTCCGAGGAGCCGCTGCGCTATATGCGGCGGTATCTGCGCGTGGAAGAGGAGCTGGTGCTGGAGGACGATGAGCCGGAGTCCGCGGTCGCCGCCGACGGGACGCCCGCGCCGCCCACCCTGGCGACGCTTCCCGGCGGGATGGCCCTGGTTCGCCAAAAGCAGCCCTGAGGCAGACGCCCCCGCTGCATCTTTGCCTGGGGAGAAGTCCTACTTCGTGAGCCGGTCTAATGCTTTGGTCGACGCCTTCTTCCGATCGTCCGTGGGATCGAGATGCAGGCAGGCGTTGTACTCGGCGATCGCCTCATCCTTCTTGCCCAGCTTTGCCGCCATCTCAGCCAGGGCGAAGTGCGCTTCGGGGTCGTCCGGAGCGGTCTTCACTGCGTCCTGCGCGCGCACGTACGCGCCGCGCACGTTTCCGCTGTCCAGGTTGAAGTTCGCCACCCTGAGATCTTCTTCCTCGCGCGCGTCGGCGGTCTGAGGTTTGGGCGCAGCAGGCGCCGCACGATGGAGGATGTGACCGGTGCGGGGCGTCTGCGAGCCTTCCGTGCCGGCGTCCTTCAGATCGGGGGTGTCATCGCCCGGCAAATCTCCCGGCGTATCGCTGCTGGAACTGGATGAGCTGGAAGACGATCCAGCGGCAGGCGCGCCGGGTAGATCGGGGCTCTTGGGCTCGCCGGAACTCTCCCCGGGAAACGGGAACTTCTTCGCTGCGTCGGCCGGCGAAGTCCCGGATTGCGGGTTGGGCGCGGGAGCGTCTGGCGCGGCCGGTGCGCCGGGTACGGCCGGCACATCAAGGCCCAAGCCCGGAGCGCTGGAGGAGGTTGCCGCGCCAGAGCCGGGGAAGGGGAACTTGTCCATGGCGCTGGGGGCGCTCTGCGTGCTCTGCGATCCGGCAGGCCGGGGCGTGGTGCCGCATGGATCGGGATCGGGGATGACCGAGCACGGCTTGGGACTGGGCGAAGATTGCGTGGACCCGGAACCTGAGCTCTGCGCTGCGCCCGGAAGGCCCGCGAAAAGGCATGCGCCGGTGAGCGCGATCGCCAGACGGAGATAAAGCGGCGTAGCCATGGTCACCAGTTTAGACGCCCAGCCATCGCTTTCCGTTCCGCCTGGCTTCGACGCCTACCATGCGTGGTAGAAGCCGTCGCGCTCGGTGACCTGGATGCGGGTGCCGAAGAGTTCGCTCAGCACCGGTGCGCTCAGCAGTTCGCTCTTTGGCCCGTCGGCGATGATGCGTCCGTCGCGCATCTGGATCACGCGATCGATCTCCGGCAGGATGTCCGCGATGTGGTGGGTGATCAGCAGAATGCCCGTCCCCTGCTGCGCCAGTTTGCGCAGCATGACCCGCAGCTCCTGCTGCGCGGAGAGGTCGAGCGCATTGGACGGCTCGTCCAGTAAGAGCATTTCGCTTGGCGCCGAACCTCCCGCATTCGCCGCACGCGAACCCACCAGCGCGCGGCCGATCATAATGCGCCGCTGCTGTCCGGCGGACATCTCGCCGACCGGCTTCTGCGCGAAGCCAGTGGCGCCGACCAGCTCCAGGGCCTCCTCGGCGCGCTCGCGCATCTCCGGGGTGACGGTCAGGTTCGGCCACAGCGTGGAGCTGGCAAAGAACCCGGTGATGACCGCATCGCGGCCGCTGGTCTTAAGCGTCGGCTTGCCGGGCAGCTCCGCCGAGACCACACCCAGGCGCTTCTTCAACTCGGTCAGGTCCCAGCGCTCGCACCCGAAGATACTGACCCGCGTGCCTTCGAACGCGATCGGATACAGCTCGCAGGTCATGGTCTTGATCAGGGTCGACTTGCCGCAGCCGTTTGGCCCAAGGATGGCGATGTGCTCGCCGGCTTCCACGCGCAGGTTTACATCATGCAGCACGACGTTGTCGCCACGCGCGACGTTCACATGTTCCAGTTGCAAAAAGGGAGGCATACTCTCCAAGCATAGCTTTCCTCTGCGGGTATGCCTTGCTCATATAATCGGCGTGCATACGTGCTTGTTCTCCACTCCTGATGCCGGCAGCGATGACCCCACCCAAGACGGAGACCGCTTCGCGCCGCACGGTGGCGAATCTGATGCTGGCCGCGTCCCTGCTGTGGTGCATCTACTGGTTCCTGCACGCGCGCGGCTACTGGGAGGATGATGCCTGGATCCATCTGGAGTTCGCGCGCTCGGTCGCTGCGGGACACGGATTCTCGTTCAACGGGCATGTGGTGGCCGGCGACACCGCGCCGCTCTGGGTCTTTCTGCTGGTGGCGGTCCACGCGCTGGTCCCGGACTGGCTGATCGCCGGGAAGATCCTCACCGTGCTGGGCGCGCTCTTTGGACTCGCCGGCATCTACGCCTTTGCTCGCCGCCTGGCGCACGATCTGCTGGCCGAGCCTGCGGCGCAGCTCTTTCCCGCAGCGATGATTCTGCTGATCGTCGCCAATCCCTACACCTGCTACTGGATCTTCTCCGGCATGGAACCGGTGACCGCCGCAGGCCTCGCCTGCTGGGCCGTCCTGGCCGCGACGCGCGAGCGGCCGAGCATGTTCTCATTTCTGGCCGCGTGCCTTCTGGCCGGCGTGGGCCCGCTGGTTCGCCCGGAGATGACCTTCCTGGCCGCGCTGCTGACGCTGCCGCTGCTGGGACAGTGGCGCAGGCTCAATGCCACTGGTGCGGTCCGGTTCGCATGCGCGGCGGCCGGACTGGTGCTGCTGGCCGGCCCGTTGCTGGGCTGGTCGCTTTATTCGCTGCACGCCTTCGGTCATCTGCTGCCCAACACCAACGCCGCCAAGCGCGCGGGGCCGAATGACTCCGTGCTGCGGCGGCTGGGTACCATCTACCTGACCGGCCTGCCCGTGGTCCTCTGCGGCGCCATCGCGGCTCTGGCATATTCCGCTGTTCATTCCAACGCGGTGCTGCGTTCGCTGTACCGCGCGATCGCATCCTCGTTGGCGAAGAATCCAACCGACTTTGCGGCGGAAGCCGCCGGGCAGCAAGCCTCGCGTCCTACGCTGCCGGCCGCCGCATGGATCTTTGTCCTGTGGACGCTGATCGCGACGGTCTTCTACCTCGCGAACCACACCTACGTGCAGACGCGCTACATCTTCATCACCTTTCCGGGAATCACGATCATCGTGCTGGCCCTGGCTTTCTCTCGATGGCCACGCTGCAAAAGATGGGTCTATGGGGGCGCGATCGCTCATGCGCTGGTCGTGAGCCTGGTCATCGTCGTCCCACTGATTCGCAACAAGGCAGCCAACTGCGGGGCGATGGCGCAGCTTGCCATGTACATGCACGACCACCTGCCGCCGGACGCGCCGGTGGCGGTCTACTCCATTGGGCAGATCGCCTTCCAGTCGCAGCACCCCATCATCGATACCGGCGGCATCACGCGCCCTGGAGCGATTCCCTACCTGAGCGGCCCTCTGCAGCCGATGGCGGCCTGGGCCCGGGGCGACGGCGCGCAGTACTACATCGAGGCCCACCAGCCGCTGCCGGGCGCGGTCCCGGTCTTCACCGTCCATATTCCGTACGTGGGTTGGACCCTGCACACAGACAGATACAAACAAGCGGTGCCGGTCAGCGTCTGGAAGCTGCCGGATGGGACCATGCACCCGGCAGACGTCCCCAACTCTGTCCAACCCTGATCAGGGTCTCTTACTTGAGGGTCGCGGCCCGTGCGGCTACTGCGGCCGGGACGACGCCGGCGCGGGCTGCTGGGTGGTCGACGCGTTCGCGACATGGGGATAGTAGCCGCTGCGCGTGCGCACAGTCAGCCTGCCGAAGCCTTTGTCCTTCGCCTCCACGTGCACCTGCCGGTAGCCGCCCAGCTCCGGCGACTTGGTGGAGTGGTAGGCGATGGTGTACTGGGTGCGAATGTCGTTGGCGACCTCCTGGGCGATCGGGTCCACCTCCTTAAGCGACCTGGGGAAGTAGGCCTGGCCGCCGGTCTCCTCGGAGAGCGTCTCCAGCACGCGCTGCGCATGGCGCGACTCACTCTTGCTCTCGCCGTCCTTGTCTTCGCCGAACAGCAGTCCCACGCAGTAGATCACCGGCCCGTCCAGGTCCTGGATGCGGCGGATCGCCTCGTCCAGCGTGGCGCTCGATGCATTGTCCTCGCCGTCGGTGACGAGCAGCAGCACCTGTTTCGGGTGTTTGGCGTTCTTCGATAGATAGTCTGCCGCACCCTCCAGCGCATCGTAGATCGCAGTGCCTCCAGAAGACTTGATGTAGGAGAGCCCCTGCTGCAGCTTGTCGATGTCGCCGGTGAAATCCTGGTCGATAAAGGCCTCGTAGGAGAAGTCCACCAGGAAGGCCTCGTCCTGCGGGTTGGACAGCTTCACCAGATCGAGCGAGGCCTGATCGACCGCCGCGCGCTTGTCGTACATGGACCCGGAGCTGTCGATCAGGATGCCCAGCGAGACGGGCAGGTCCTCATGACGGAAGCTGGTGATGGTCTGCTGCACGCCATCCTCGTAGACGCGGAAGGCGTCCTTGTCCAGCGTCTGGATGCTGCGGCCGCTCTGGTCGAAGACCGAGGCGTTGAGGCTGACCTCGTAGGCGTTCTCATGCAGGGTGTATCGGCCGTTGACCTTGCCGATGGGCCCCGGAGGCGCGGGCGGCCTGGCGGCGTCGGCAGGCTGGGGCGGCGGGTCCGGATCGGGCGAGGGTACAGGGTCGCGATCGACGGTAAGCGACGGCGGAGGGGACTGCGCTACGCCAGCCTGTGCCGCCGCGGGTTGTGCCGGAGCGGGCGGTACTGGGCCGGCAGGCTGCATGGCATACGCCGGAAGGCTTATGCAGAGCAGCGCCGCAGTGAAGGTCGTGCACAGATTCATACGGTCCAGGATGCCCGTTCTATTCCGCCGGCGCATAGTACCCCTGACGGAAGTGTACGGTCAGCTGCGGCAGTCCCGGCGGCGCCTGCAGCTTCACCTTCAGCTTGCGCCAGTTACCGTCATGCCTGGGGTCGGTGGGCGTATAGCCGATCAGGTATTCGTTGCGCAGCTCGGCGGAGATGCGCGTGGCGATGTCTTCGAGGTCGTTGACGTCGTTGCCGACGTTGAACAGCCGTCCTCCCGTCATCTCGCAGATCTCGTTGAGCAGCATCGGGCCGTTCACCTCTTCCGGCGTAGGCGCGTAGCTGTCGAAGATGCCGATGGAGTAGATTTGCAGGTCGCTCTCGCGCACCAGCTTGCGCAGCTCATCCTCGGTGTAGCGGCTGCGGTTGTCGCCGCCGTCGGAGATGATCAGCAGCGCCTTGCGGTCATACTCGGCCTGGCGCAGATGGTCGATGCCGAGATACACGGCGTCGATCAGCGCGGTGCGGTTCTCCGGCTTCAGCATCACCATCCGCGCCTCGACATCGTCCGGGTCGGAGGTGTAGTCCACGATGATCGCGGGCCGGTCATTGAAGCCGACGACGAAGAACTCATCCTGCGGATTGGAGGTGCGCAGGAACTCGGTCAGCGCCTTGCGCGCGCGTACAAACTTTGAGTCCATGCTGCCGCTGAGGTCGAAGATGATGCCGATGGTCAGCGGCGCGTCCTGGCTGGAGAAGTACTTGATGGTCTGCCCGGCGTTGTTGTCGAAGACCTGGAAGTTCTCCTTCTCGAGGCCAGTCACCAGCCGGTTCATGGGGTCGGTGACCGTCACCGGCACCTGCACCAGGTTCACATCCACGCGCAGCCGCGTTCCGGGATGCGACGCGCCCTCGGCCGTAACGCTCGCGCCCTCGATCACCGGTTTCTGGTCCTCGGGCGATTTAGGCGGCGGAGGAGGCGTGGGCGACTGGACCTTGTCGAGCGGGTTCTCCTGCGCGCGGGCGACGCGCGTGCTCGGGCACGCCGCGAAGAACGCAAGGCAGAGCAGCAGCCATATCCGGCCTGATCCCGTCCGTCCGCATCGCTCCATGGCGTTCACCCGATGCCGCATTCGCGCTCTGGTACCGCTGCTGCTTCCATCTTCTCGCACCTTCGAGCGCCTGTGCACGCGGAAAAGATGGAGATTTGGATGCACATCTCCCGGCCCCAGTCGGACGCGTCCGGCAAGCTCAATGAGACTACGCTCACCCCTCAGACTCCGCATCCTTGGTGAAGGATAGCCGGGCCGATGCGGTTGTTTGTCACGCTTTTGTCATCCTGACGCGGGCGAACGGTCGTCTTTTCCACCGTCCGGCTCCTCCTGGAAGCCCTTTCCGCCTGCGCCCGTACAATCGAAGCAGACACCTTTCAGGAGAAAGCCCGCTCGCATGGCCCGCATCTATCCCTTCCGCGCCCTTCGTTATGACACCTCCCGCGTCCGCATGGAGGACGTTGTCACCCAGCCTTATGACAAGATCTCGCCGGAGATGCAGCAGCGCTACTACGAGCTGAGCCCCTACAACCTGATCCGCATCATCCTGGGCAAGCATGAGCCGGGCGACACCGAACCGCAGGAGTTCCTGCCCGCCGGCGAGCAGGCGCACAACTGCTACACCCGCGCCGCCGAGTACCTGAAGGACTGGCGCAGAGACGGCATCCTTGCTGAGGAAGGCGAGCCGGCGCTTTACGGCTATTCGCAGACCTATACCGTGCCGCACTCGAAGGAGGTGCGCGAGCGCCGCGGCTTCATCGCGCTGGGCCATCTCTACGACTACGCGGCCAAGGTCGTCCATCGCCACGAGCAGACCTTCCCCAAGCACAAGTCCGACCGCATGGCGCTCTTCAAGGCGACGCGCGCCTATTGCGAGCAGGTCTACATGCTCTACTCCGACCCTGGCTTCACGGCGGAGAAACTGATCTTTGGTGCTGACAAAGACGGTAAAGACACCCGCCCCGCCGACCTCGCCATCACCGACGAGTACGGCGTGGTGCATCGCGTCTGGAAGATCACCGACCCCGGCATCATCAACCTGCTGCTGACCGCCATGGCCGACAAGAAGCTGATCATCGCCGACGGCCACCACCGCTATGAGACCTCGGTGGCCTACGCGCAGGAGCGGTCTGCGCAGTTGAAGCTGCCATTGAATGAGCCCGCCGACCACGAAGAGAAGGTCTCGCCCAGCCATCTGCCCGTGCCGCCCTTCCCTGAGGCCGCCATGATGATGACCTTCGTCAATATGGACGCGCCCGGCATCACCATCCTGCCGACGCACCGGGTCGTCTTCGGACTTGAAGACTTCTCCTCGCCCAACTTCATCACCGACGCCAGCCGCTACTACGACGTCGAGGAGCTGGCCGACTCCGCCAACGGCCTCGACCTGATGCAGCGCCTCGACCAGACAGCCGGGGGTGACTGCTTCATCGCCGCGACCGGCGACGGCAACTACCTGCTAACCCCCAAACCCGACGCCATCGCGCCGCTGATGCAGCACCTGCCTGTCCGGCAGCGCCAGCTCAACGTCGCGCAGCTTCACACCGTGGTCCTTGACCACCTGCTGGGCCTGTCTGCAGAGCGCATCACGCAGCTGGGCAACGTCAAGTTCATCCGCGGGGCAGACGAGTCGGTCGAAATGGTGCACGCGGGCGAGGCGGATGTCGCCTTCCTGATCAAACCCATCACGCTCGACCAGCTGCGCGATGTCTCGCTGGCCGGGGACGTGATGCCGCAGAAGTCCACCGACTTCTATCCTAAGCTGCTCAGCGGCCTCGCCATCTATGCGCTGGATTAGGCTGGATCATCGGTTGTCATTCTGAGTCGCGGGCGAAGAACCCCCGCCTTTAAGTCGTGCCGAGTCCGCACTTGACCCTCACCCGCATTCACGCCGCCGTCCTGCTCGTTGCCTCTGCGAGCGCGGCGGCGGCTGTATATCTCCATGCCCAGACGCAGACGCAGCAGCCCACGCCGCCTGCCGCGCAGATTCCTCAGCCGGCCGTTCGCCCAATACCGCAACAGCCCGCACCTGCGCCGCGCGCCGTCATCTTCCTGGATCCTGCGCACGGCGGCACTGAACTCGGCGCCGCGCTCGGCAACAACGTCGCGGAAAAAGACGTAACCCTCGCGTTTGCGCAACGTCTGCGTGCCGCGCTCGCGTCGTCAGGCTTTTCGATTGTCACCACGCGCGACAGCGATCTTAGTGATCCGCTGCCCACGGACCAGCGCGCTGAGACAGCCAATCGTGCCCACGCGTTGGCCTGCATTGTGGTCCACGCCACGGCCAGTGGCAACGGAGTGCACCTCTACGCCTCGTCGCTAACTCCGCAGCCCGCAACCGAAGACGCCGGTACGGACGAAACCACTCCCTTCACCCCGATCCCATGGGAGTCCGCACAGGCCAGTTTCGTCGACCGCAGCCGTAACCTCTCCGATCTGATCAAAGCCACGCTGGCTAAGAGCGGCATGCCGGTTCTTGCCGGTACAGCTCCGCTGCGCCCGCTCGACAACCTGATGTGCCCGGCGGTCGCGATCGAGATCGCACCGCGCGATATTTCCACGGCCTCTACGGACGAAGCCTATCAGCAGCAGCTCGCCAGCGCCGTCGCCAACGCACTCCAGCTCTGGCACGATCAAACTTTAGGAAGCGCGCAACCCTCTGGAGCGCCGCAATGATCCCCCGCTACCAGCGCATCCTCTTCTGGTCGCTCGCGCTCGCGATCCTGCTGATGGCCGCCTTCCTGCTGCGCGGCCGCCAGCAGGCCCGCGAGAAGCTGACCCGTCAGCAGGACCAGACGCCGCTGGCCGCGCCGACGGAGAGCGCGCCTGAGACCGTCCATCTCGCCATGGCGTCCGACGCCGACGGCTCCATCACCTCGGTCGATCGCCAGCTTGCGCTTCCGGCCGATCCCACTGTCCGCGCCCGCGTGCTGCTGGCCGAGTCTGATCGCCGAATATTCCTACAAGAACTCCGCGCATCCGCTTGCCAGCGGACCTGCTATCGACGATGTCTTTCTGCTGGACCTGCCGCTGAAGCCAGCCGTCTCCTCCAACCCGGCTGATCAGACTTCCTCAGCCCAGTCAGCCGCATCCGCAATGCAACCATCTCCCGACGCGGTTCCCTATTCGCCCGGCGGTCAGCTTGCCATCGTCAATCTCAACGCTGCCTTCGCCGACCACCATCCCTCTGGCATCGAGGTCGAATCCCTTACCATCAACTCCATCGTCGGCACGCTCTTCGCCAACTTCCCGCGCGTGGAGCAGGTCCGCTTCGTCGTCGACGGACAGCCGCGCGACACCCTCGCCGGCCACGCTGACCTCACACGCACCTATCAGGCCGTCAACACCGCAACCGGCACCACAACCGCAGGAGCTGCGCAGTGACCTCACCCACCATCGGCGTCTTTGACTCCGGCTTCGGCGGCCTGACCGTGCTGCGCGAGCTGCTGCCGCTGGTCCCTGGCGCGCATTACATTTATCTGGGCGATACCGCGCGTCTGCCCTACGGGTCGAAATCTCAAGCCACCATTGCGCGCTACGCAGTGGAGAGCGCGCGCTTTCTTGAGGCACGCGGCGCGGACCAGCTCGTGATCGCCTGCAACACCGCCTCCGCTCTCGCCATGCCTGAGATTGCCGCTGCCGTCCGCATTCCTGTTGCTGGAGTTATTGAGCCTGTTGTGCATGCCACCCAGCTGCGCCGCCCCGCAGTCGACACGCTCATCCTCGCCACCGCCGCCACAGTGCAGTCGCACGCCTATCGCGCCGCGTGCGAGGCCGCCGGTCTGCGCCCCACGGAGAAGGCCTGCCCGCTGCTGGTGCCGCTCATCGAAGAGGGTTGGATCGACCATCCTGTCACGCGCGAGGTGCTGCGCATCTATCTGCGCGAGGCCCTCGACCAATGCTCGCCCGAGGTCGTCATCCTGGGCTGCACGCATTACCCGCTGATCGCGCCGCTGGTCACTGAGACTCTGCGCGGCCTGGACTCCTCCGCTGAGGTCATCGACTCCGCGCAGGCCACCGCGCGGGCCGTGCAGTACGCGCTCTCGCAAAACGGAACGGTTCCTTCCTTATCCGATCCAACCGCACCTGCAACCTGCGAGTTCTTCGCCACCGATTCAGTGGAAAAATTTGCCCGCCTTGGCTCTGCCTTCCTCGGCCGCGCCGTGGATGACGTCCAGCTTCTCGACCTCGGCGGCTAGTGGCACTTCAACTCATCCCGGCCCGCATAATCCTCGGCGCACTTGAACCTTGTCCCTGGAACCTCGTACCTTGGCTTATGCCCTACCTGCTGAAGTCCGAACCCTCCACCTATTCCTTCGACGATCTCGTCCGCGACGGCGAGACCACCTGGGACGGCGTCAAGAATCCGCAGGCGCTGGCCAACCTTCGCAGCATGAAGAAGGGCGAAAAGCTCGTCATCTACCACTCCGGCGAGGGCAAGGCTGCGGTCGGAACTGCCAGCGTCGTCTCGGTCAACGCCGATGATCCCAAGAACCCCCTCGTCCGCATCAAGGCCGGCAAACCGGTCCCGCAGCCCCGCACCCTGGCCGAGATGCGCGAGGCGCCGGTCTTCGCCGGTTCGATTCTCTTCCGCCAGTTCCGCCTCTCCGTTGTCCCGCTGACCGACGCGCAGTACGATTGGCTGCTCGGCGTCTGACGCCCGAGAGCTAACCCGCACGCGTCACTTTCCCATTCCGGGAAAAGCCCTTAGCCCAGCAGCACTTATCCACATCCCAGCTACCCCGATCTGCGCGCCCGCTACAACTAAAGTGCCGTTCTGTCGCACACCCAACCTCAATACGATGGCAACAAAGGTTGGGCTCAAATGCACGTTCTGGAGTGGTTCGACAACCGCACTCTTATCGCCTGTGACTTCATCGTGTCCGTTGCCTTTGCTCTGGTCTTCTTCGGATTGAAGCGCAGCTATCCCAGCCTGCGCGGAATTAACACCATCGCCATCAGTTTCCTGCTCGGTGTGCCCGCGACCTTTCTGCTGGCATCGCGCGGCAGAATGCCGTACTTCGTCTCCGTCACCGTCGCCAACTGTTTCCTCTTCGGGTCCTTCGTCTTCCTCTACCGCGGAATCCTGCGTTTCATCGGCAGCCGCAGGACCGCATTGCTACCGGTCGCGGTCTCCACCGTCTCGCTCGCGGTCCTCTTCTATTTCAGCGAGATTCAGGAAAACGTTGTCCCGCGCATCGTCGCCATCTCCATCACCATCGGCCTGGTGCGCGGCCTGATTGCGCTGGAGCTGTTCCGCAAATCGCCCACCTTCACCAGCCCCAAGGCGATGCGCCTGTTTGCCGCGACCATGGCATTCTTTGCCGCTATCAGCGTCAACTGCGGGGTCTTTACCGTCATCGACGGCATGCCCTCCAACCTGCTGGAAGGCAATCCTGTCGGCACGGCCACGCTGTTGCTGGGCGTGATCTCGCTGCTGGTGGTCGGCCTGTTCATGCTCATGCTCTCCAGCGGTGAGCTGATCGCGCGCAGTCGCGACGAATCGCACAAGGACGTCCTCTCCGGCGCCTTCAATCGGCGCGGCATCGAGATCAAGCTCGCCGCCGAACTCAAGCACATTGAGCGCGGCACGGCATAAGCTCTCC
The DNA here is from genome assembly GCA_963766975.1 of uncultured Acidobacteriaceae bacterium. Lineage (GTDB taxonomy): Bacteria > Acidobacteriota > Terriglobia > Terriglobales > Acidobacteriaceae > Edaphobacter. The sequence continues at coordinate 426,925 of CAVYCF010000014.1, read as the reverse complement.
GTCGCGCTGATCGATGTCGACTACTTCAAGTCCATCAACGACATCCAGGGCCACGCCGCCGGCGACGCCGCCCTGCGCGAGGTCGCCGAGACCATCTCCACCCACCTGCGCGGCCGCGACCACCTGGGCCGCTACGGCGGCGACGAGTTCCTGCTGATCCTGCCCGGCACACCGGTCGGCGTCGCCCTCGGGGTTACCGACCGGCTCAACAAAGCGGTCAGCGACCGTACAGGCGCAGGCAACAGCATGCCGCTCACCCTCTCCATCGGCCTTACCGAAGCCGTTGCCGACGACGACGCCGTCACGCTCATCGCCCGCGCAGACAAGGCCCTCTACCAGGCCAAGGCGACGGCCGCAACTGCCGCCGCGTCGTCACCGCCAGCAGCGAGCCCGAAAAGACCGACGCCGTGCAGGAGCCGGTGGCGATCGGCGATGTCATCCTGCCTTCGACTAGCTCGAGCCTTCTCCACTGAGCCACCGGCCGCATTGCTGCACCTTGCACCCTGGCGCCTTGCACCCCATTCGGCTGCTATCCTAACCCTCGGTATCAGTACGCACCGAGGAGCATGGATTGATCGATCTCAAGGGCAAAGTGGCCGTCGTCTTCGGCCTGGCCAACAAACGCAGCATCGCCTACGCCTCGCACAGAAGCTCGCCGAAGCCGGCGCAACCCTGGTCCTCTCCTATCAGTCGGACCGCCTGCGCGGCGAAGCCGAAGAGCTCCTCAAAGACCTCGGCCAGTCCGCCACCGGCAAGGCCTTCCAGTGCGATGTCTCGCGCGATGAAGAGATCGACGCGCTGTTTCAGAACATCTCCCTGGCATTTCCGAAGATCGACATCCTGATCCACTCCGTCGCCTTCGCGCCCGCCGACGCCATCAAGAACGACTTCCTGCTGACCAAGCGCGAGGACTTCCGCATCGCGCACGACGTCAGCGTCTACTCACTGATCGCCGTCGCTCGCGCCGCAGCGCCGCTGATGACCGAAGGCGGGGCCATGCTCACGCTGACCTACTACGGATCGGAAAAGGTCTTCCCCAACTACAACGTCATGGGCGTGGCCAAGGCCGCGCTTGAGGCCACCGTCCGCTACCTCGCCGCGTCGCTCGGCCCGAAGAACATCCGCGTCAACGCCGTCTCCGCCGGCCCCATCAAGACGCTCGCCGCACGCGGCATCGGCGACTTCTGCCAGCATCCTCGATACCGTCACCCAACGCGCGCCGCTGCACCGCAACGTCGAGCAGACCGAGGTCGGCAACACTGCGCTCTTCCTCTGCTCGCCGCTCGCCAGCGGCATCACCGGCGAGATCACCTTCGTCGACTGCGGCTTCAACATCACCGGAATCTAGCAAAGAGAGGAACCCCATGACCACCGCCGAACTCCTCCTCCAGGACTACGACATCGAAATGGCCATGACCCGCCGCGTGCTCGAGCGCGTTCCCGAAGACAAGCCCGACTTCAAGTGTCATGACAAGTCCATGCCCTTCGGCCGCCTCGCCATGCACGTGGCCACGCTGCCTCTCTTCGGCAAGACCATCCTCACCACGCCCAGCCTGGATTTGGCCGACCCCAACCACAAATGGCCCGACATGACCTTCGTCTCCCGCGAAGCCACCGCTCGCCACCTTTGACAAGAACGCCGCCGAGACCCGCGCCGCGCTCGCCTCACTCTCCGACGCGCAGCTCGCCGAGCCCTGGAAGTTCAGCTTCGGCGAGCACGTCATCACCAACAGCCCGCGCTCGCTCGCCTACCGGCACATGTGCTTCAACCACCTGCTGCACCACCGCGCGCAGCTTTCGGTCTATCTGCGGCTGAATGACATCCCCGTCCCCGGCCTCTACGGCCCCTCCGCCGACGAGCCGTTCAACCCCGCCGCCAAGCCTGCCTAATCCAGATCGAACTCCCGGAATGGCTTGCCCGTGTCCGGCGACTCCTTGGCCTTCTTCATCGCCTCGGCAAACTTCTTGGCCATCAGGTCATCCTGGTTCTTCTGCGCCGCCACGCTCTGCGCAAACAGAGACTCGCGCCGCGCATCGGCGTCCTTGGCGGCCTTGGCCGCGGCGTTCAGGTCCTCAAAGGTCCGCTTGCGCGGTGCCGACGTGTGCGAGATCACCGCACGCGTCACCGGATCTACCTTGATCATCGCCCCGCAGTCCGGGCACGCAACTTCAAATGGCTGGTCGTTCAGGCCCATCTCTTCACCTCACCGGCATCCATTCTAAAACCCGGCGCTGCAAACCGCGCGCTACCGCCTCTGTGCAGAAGTGCTCAGCTTGTGCGGTCACGGGGAACGATACTCGGAATGCGCGGGAGGAGACAAATATGAGGATTCTCGTTACCGGAGGCACCGGCCACGTCGGCTCAGAGGTCGTAAAAGAACTGCAGAAACGCAATGCGGACGTCCGTATCCTGGTTCGCAAACAGGAAAGGGCCGTGCCCGAAGGGGTCGAGGTGGCGATAGGCGATTTGCTCGATCCGGTCTCAGTGGAGAAGGCGCTTCGTGGTGTGGACAAGCTCTACCTGCTCAACGCCGTCCTTCCCGATGAGCTGACGCAAGGCCTTATCGCCTACGGACTGGCCAGAAAGCTGAAGCTGAAGCACATCGTTTACCACTCAGTCTTTCGCGTGGAGCACTTCAAAGATGTCCCGCATTTCGCGTCGAAACTTGCCATCGAAGGTGCCTTGCGGGAGTTCGATGTCCCTTTCACGATTATCCGCCCCAATTACTTCTTTCAAAACGATGCAACGCTGCAGTATCCACTGACCAAAGCCGGCGTCTATCCCATGCCTCTCGGTCCGGTAGGCATATCGGCGGTCGACATCCGGGATATCGCCGAAGCGACAGCGATTGCTCTCACATCCGACGCCCACTACGGCAAAACCTATAACCTGAATGGCCCTGAGGTGCTGAGTGGGCCTAACATCGCATCCATCTGGAGCAAGTTGCTAGGCAAGGAGATTCACTACCCCGGCGACGACATGGATGCATTTGAGAAGCAGATGCGAGAGCGCGTGCCTTCATGGTCAGCGTTCGACATCCGCATGATGTTTCAAGGCTATCTCGAACGTGGCTTCAGAGCGGAACGCGGAGATATCGAGATTCTGACCGAGTTGCTCGGACATGCGCCTCGCCGCTACGAAGACTTCGCCCGCGAGACTGCGCGCACCTGGCAGCAGGGCCAGGAACTCGCACTGGCTTCTTAGCTCTTCGCCAGTCAATCGCCCCGATGAATCGTTGTTCCGCCTCGTGCGGACTTGCGACGCGGCGACCATGTTCGTCGCCGCGCGCGGGCTGGTTCCAATAAAATTGGCATCCAGCTCAATCAAGGAGACCGCACAGCCATGGACAGCGACGCAGCGATGCCGACCCCACCCGTAGCGACGATTCCGTTCGACGATCTCAGCCGCATCTTGACCCTTGCCCAACCGGAGAAGGACCAGAATCTCACCCACATCGGCATCGTAGGAGATACCTACACCTTGCTTCTGACCGGCAACGCCACTGCCGGGCGATTTTGTCTCATCGATATGCACATTCCGCCCGGAGGAGGCCCTCCGCCCCATCGCCACGATTTCGAGGAAACCTTCATTTTGTTGGAAGGCGAACTGGAGGCCACCTTCCGTGGCGCAAAGTCTGTCGTGCGAGCGGGCGAAACCGTCAACATTCCGGCGAATGCGCCTCACCAGTTTCATAACTCTTCCAGCAAGCCGGTGCGCCTGTTGTGTATCTGTTCGCCGGCTGGCATGGAAGACTTCTTTCTAGCGGTGGGCACCCGCGTCGCAACCCGGACAACTCCACCTCCTCCGCTCGACGCAGCGGCACAGGCCGAATTTATAGCCAAATGCAAGGCGCTGGCTCCGAAATATCGCACAGAACTTCTCTAAGACGCGCTCCTGCAACACGCTTAGTTTCGGTCCCTTTCCCCAGCCGTTATCATCGTCGTCAAGAGGGTCCAAACCATGCGCTCCGACATCATTCCCGGAAACACCTTCCCCGACTATCAGCTGCCCGACCACACGGGCGCACCGCGCAGGCTCAGCGAGCTCCAGGGCGACGATCCCTTGATCCTCACCCTCGCGCGCGGGCATTACTGCCCGAAGGAGCATCAGCAGCATCTGGAGCTGGCCGAGTTCTACCCGAAGATCGCAGTGGCCTACACGCAGATCGCAACCATCGCCACCGACGACCATCACACGCTGCAGGAGTTCCGCGCCTCGGTCGGCGCCCAGTGGCCCTTTCTCTCTGACCCCGGACGCACGGTACAGAAAGATCTCGACATCCAGGAGTACACCGACCCGGACAACGATCCGATGATTCCGCACACGCTGGTGCTGAAGCCGGGCCTTGTCATCCACAGCATCTACAACGGCTACTGGTTCTGGGGGCGGCCCTCCATCGCCGATCTCTGGCGCGACCTGCGCGCTGCATCGAGCGAGACCCGTCCCGACTGGGACTTGAGCACTCCGGGCCTGCGCCTCGCCTGGGACACCGGCGACCGCTCACCGTTCCATGGCTGGAACAAAAACTCCAAGGCCAACCCGGTCAGGCCCAACTGAGCGCGCAAATTAGAAATCCGTGCCGCGCGTCCAGGCCCCCGGCCACCACGTCTAGTCATCGTGTGCGCGCGCTCGTGGAGTCGTCTTCTGATCGCTACCTGCCTCTTCGGGGCGCAGATCGGTCTCTTTCCCAGGCTCCACGCTCAGCTCGAACCTATCGAGAACCAACACCCAACGGACCGCCCGCCTGAGGGTTTGCACGCCGAGCTTCAGATCGGCGATGGCACCCACACCGCCTTCCATCCCGGCGAGCTGGTCCCCGTCACTGTCCGCTTCTCCAGCACCGAGCACACCAAACTATGGGTCTCGGCCGAACCCTGTGACGGCCCTCAAACCTACCCCACGCCTGTTCCGCCCGCTCAGCTCCAGAGCCGCCGAGCTCAACAGCGGGCTGCGCTGCACGAATTGGACGGTTGCATGGGGCACGGCTGGGGCGGTGACCTCGATCTCGCCACGACCCCCAGCACCATTCCGCTTCTGCTCAACACCAACTATCTGCTCGACACGCCCGGCTCTTACCCGCTCGTCTGGAAGGGCGAAGCATTCCGCGCCAAGAACCTCACCTCCAATACCGTCGCACTCACCCTGCTGCCCCGCGACCCCGCCTGGGAAGCAGCGGAGCTCGCGCGCATCGATGCACTCATGGATGGGCCGCCAGAAAAACGCGGCAATGCTTGCACCCGTCTGCGCTACCTTGGCACCGACGCGGCCGAGCTCGACATGGCCAATCGCCTGGGCGAGAGCCTCGATGGAAGGGACTTGGCTTGCGACCAGGCCTTCAGCGACGCACTGGTTAATGCGCAGCAACGGGATGCTGTCCTCTCCGTCCTCGAGCGGCGCATGGCGGATCCCGACGAAACCATTCCCCGGAATTTTCTCCGTACCTTTGCCCTCATCTCCCTCTATCACGCGCATCCCGACTGGTACGCCGCCGCCCTCACGCAGACGAACACACCGCTAGCCGAGATCCAGAGCACCGACCGCGTTGGACCCATCTGGCAGCCGGAGCTCCTGCGCGACGAGATCCTGCGCTACGCTGCCGTGCTGCTCGCTGCGCTTCCATCCAAGAACCCGGACGCCCGCGCGCACTGTATTCAGGCGATCTTGGAGTTGCCTACATACGAAAACACCGGCCCGCTTCCCGCTTCGTTCAATTCAGCATTGCAGAAGGAGATCCCCAGCGTCTTCGGCGAACTGGACGGCCTGGACCAGCAGGCCGTCCTTGGCCCGCTCTGGACCGATCTCGCGTCGCCCGCGATGGTGCCGCTGCTCAAGAACATCTTCGAGCACGACGGCGATCCCCAAACGCGTGCCCGAGCCCTGTGGAGAATCCGGGAGTTCGCCCCTGACCTAGCGCAGGCGGAGTTCACCAAAGAAATCGCGAATTTCCACCTGCCCATCGATCTGCTTCGCGCCTTTCCATCGGGCGAGGTCCCCGCGCTCGATCCCTTGCTGCTCCAGCGCGCCACCGACCAGCTTCGCGAGTACAACACCCCCGGCCCGCACGCGTACGGCACAGACATCGCGGTTCTTCTACTTAGCCGCTTCGCATCTGCAGCGGTCGAACCGCAGGTTGCCTCGCTGCTCGACGGCAGCGCCGGCGCACTCCGCTGCGAGGAGCGTGTCGACCTCCTCGCTTACCTCAATCGCGTTGACCCTCCTGCCGCGGATCGGCGGATCGCTGCCGCACAATGGACCTACTCCGATTGCTCCATCCATGAGGCCGCACAACGCTTCTGGTCGGTAAAAATTCAATCACTCGAACTCGCCGAACTCGACTCCAATGACCCCAGACGCGTCTCCGACGCCCTGATCGATCTGCAGCACAACGCCTCCGCCAGCGCCCGTCCCGTCATTCTCAGGCACTTCCGGCAATGGAGTGCTGCCTACGTGCCTGCCAAACCGCAGCGATCTGCCTCCGGACTGTTCGTTGCCAACGAGCTGGCGTATCAGAACACGTTGCTGGACGAGCAGTACCTTCGCGCCCTGATCTTCGCCTTCGGCTGGAGGACGACCCAGAATGAGATCCACCAGCTGGGCGCATTGTGCCGTAGCGACCCCTGCCGCAACGAGGCCAAGCAGCGCGAGCTCTCCTACAGCAACGAAGACACCTTCATCGTCCTCAATCACGACGCAGACCAGGGGCTGCCTTTCAACTATGGCTTCGCCCCCTACGGCAACATCGGAGATCTTCCACGCATCGAGCAGAAGCTGCGCGAGTATCCCGCCGGCACCACGTTCCGCTTCGATACCCGCGAGCATAGTGAGCGTGTCATTCAACAGGTGCAGGACACCCTGGGCGCGTGGATCACCACGAACGGTTACTCCCTGACGCTCTATCGCGAGAACCCCTAGCCAGTCTGTTTGTTTGAAAACTTCCGGAGGGAGGGAACGTAGTCAGATTCGAATGACCAGGTGGCCGGGACACTGGCTTGCGGCCGTCTCCACCAGGAGATCGATCAGGCCGGCGCCGACGTCACTCTTTGCGTTCTGCCACGCGGCAACGAACCAAGCGCCGGCGATCACCCGCTCCTGCGGATGCCCCTCCGGGAACAGGTGCAGCGCCATGGCGTCGGCGTGCTTCTTCAGGCTTTGCTCCTTGTTCAGCTCGTAGGTCGCAGCCAGCCGCCGCAGCCGGTCCATCTGGTACCGCATCTTCGACGCCGAAACCTCCGCCGCCTGGCCCAGACTCGCGTCCATCGCGCCCATGTAGCTCTGCGCCGCGGTCAGCGCCTCATCGAGCGCATTGCCCGACGCCGCCAGCCGCCGCTTGGCTTCGATCGGCATGGCGCGCGCGCCCAGCCGCTGCGCCAGCTCGTCCGGAGTTGTCATCGCGTCCGGCAGACTCACCTCATGCTGCGCCATGACCGCAGCAATCGCCGGCTCGAGGATGGTGGCCGACATACGCGGCAGAATCGGCGTCACGCGATTGGCGATTTGCTGATATAGCACCGCGCTTTGCGCGAAGTAGGCGACCTCCGCCGGACCGCCAACATACGCCGTCGTCGGCAGGATCGTGTCCTGGAAGACTGGCCGCAGCAATGCGTTGGGGCTGAGCCGTTCAGGCGTTTCGGCGAGAATTGCCAGCAGCTCCGCCGTCGTAAAGCTCTGCGCCGCGCTGCCCGCGCCAGCCTTCCACGTTCCATCGAGGAGCCGCTTCAGCGGCTGGCGCGTCTTCACGCCGTCCGCATCGCTGATCAGGAACAGCAGCGACGCGCCTGGCTTAACCAGCACCTGCGCGTGGTAGCCGCTGCTCTCAAGTTCCGTAGCCCGCGCCAGCAGCGCAGCTTCCAGCTCTTCGGCCTGCTCGATCGCAGCACGCAGCGCCTTCGCTCCCAGCGCATGGAAGTCGCGGCCAGCGGCATCCATCACGATCAAGCCGTGCTCCGCGAACAATCTCGACATCAGCCGCGCAAATGCGCCAGCAAACGTTGCGCCAGTTTCTCCAGAGCCAGCCCCATAACACTCGCGCAGCAACTCAGTAATCGGCGCGTAGCTCAGCAGCTCGCTCGCACGCTCCAGCAGCGGATTTATCGCCTCGCCGAAGGCTGCGCCGCCCACCGGGGCATCGTTTGTGTCCTTCAACCCGAGCCGCAAAGTCTCGACTGCATTCTTCGTCAGCAGCGAGACCTGATCGACCTCTTCAATGTCGTGGTCTTCGCTGGCCAGCCAGAAGATCGGAACATGCTCGACACCCGTCGCCGCCGTCACCTGCTTCGCCCGCGCAATCGCAGTCGCCGCCTTGTGCAGAGTCAGCAGCGGCCCGCCCAGCAACCCCACCTGCTGGCCAGTAACCACAGCGCGTGCTCCAGTGCGCAGCCTTGCAATGTTAGCCAGGGTCTTCTCGCTCGCGCCGAACTCCCTGCTCTGCCGCTCCAGCGTGTCGGCGAGCGCATCTGCGTGAGGGCTGGTCGCGGCCGGCCTCATCCATAGCTGCCCCAGCGGCGCCGCGCCGTACCACTTCGCCACCCGCGACTCTGCCTCGCCCATCGCAAGGTAGTCGCGATAGAGCTTGGTGATATTCGGCAGCGCCGTGATGGGATAACACTCGGTGCTCATGCAGCTCTCAGGGGTGGTGCAAAGATATGCAGACTACGGCCTGTGCTTCCAGACCTCATCCAGTGTGACACGCTTTCGATTGGATGCGCCGGGGGGCCTTCAGTTGCAGGATGATACCGTAATCGCATGGCCGCCCAGTCAAAGAAACCCCGCAAGTCCCCCGTGAAGAAGACAGCCGCAAAGCCCGGCAAGCGCAAGGTCGTGAGCTCGAAGCTCAGCTTCAAGGGACGCGTCTTCAACGTCTACACCGACAGCATCGTCGAGCCCAACGGCCATCGCAACACCAAGGACGTGATCCGCCACAACGGGTCGGTCGTCATCCTTGCGGTGGATGAGCTGGTCAATGCCGAGGATCCGGACGTCATCCTCGAACGGCAATATCGTCATGCCGTCGGACAATATCTGATCGAACTGCCCGCTGGCACGCGCGATCCCGGCGAGGCGTCGCTGGCCGCCGCCAAGCGCGAGATGATCGAAGAGACCGGCTATCGCGCCAGGCGTTGGACCATGCTGGTGCGCTACTTCGCCAGCCCTGGCTTTCTCGCCGAATGGATGCAGATCTATCTCGCGCGCGATCTGAGTGCGGGCGAAGCTCACCCGGAGCTCGACGAGCAGATTGAGATCATCCGCATGCCACTCTCGAAGGCGATGCAGCTGGTGCGCGACGGCAAGATCCACGACGGCAAGACGCTGATCGCGCTCTCACTCTACGACGCAGCGCGACGCGACGGCAGGGTATAGCCCGCCGTTCCACGAACGGATTTACTCCAATCGCTGCGGGGTAATATGCGATGCGGGCGCGACTCAGCGCGGCGTCAGTTGCTTCGGCGTCAGCTGCGTCTCGATCTCTTCGGCCACCTGCGCAGCCGGCTCCAGCTGATCGAGGTCTTCATCGGTGAAGGTCTCGCCCAGGCCGCCGAAGCGGCGTTCGCGCTTCTGGTAGCTCTGGATCGCCTCCAGCAGATGAATGCCGCGGAAGTCCGGCCATAGTCGATCGGTGATGAAGATCTCTGAGTACGCGATCTGCCATAGCAGGAAGTTCGAGATGCGCTGCTCGCCGGAGGTGCGCACGACGAGGTCCGGGTCCGGCATGTGCCGCGTGTACAGCGCGGCGGAGATGTGGTGCTCATCCAGCCGCGCATCGAGGCCGTCCACCTGCAGCATGTCTTCGAGCGAACAGCCGCGCTGGTGGGCCTCGGCGATCAGGCCGTTCACGACAAACCGCGCCGCGTCCACGATCTCCGAGCGCGAGCCGTAGTTCAGCGCCAGGGTCAGCGTGGTGCCGGTGTTCTTCGCGGTGGATTCGCTGGCCCATTGCATGGTGTCCTGCACCTCGCTGGGCAACTCATGGATGCGGCCGATGTACTCCATGCGCACGTTGTTGTCGTTCATGCGCTTGACGTTGCCGGCCAGGTAGTTGCGCAGCAGCTTCATCAGAAAATTGACTTCGGACTTGGGCCGGCGCAGGTTGTTCTCAAGCGAAAACGCATAGAGCGTCAGGAACGGCAGATTGATGCGGCTCGCCGTCTCCACAACGAACTGCACGCTCTCCGCGCCCTGCTGATGGCCGAGAAAGCGCTTCAGCGAACGCTTGCCGGCCCAGCGGCCGTTGCCATCCATGATGATGGCGACGTGCTGCGGCATGCGCTGCGGATCGAGCTGGCGATAGATTGCCATCTCCTCCGCGGACAGCTCATGGAGCCGCGAACAGGGCTCAAACGCCGGACGTTTTGGGGACTCGGGCGAAGCCATCTCGACTCCAGCATACGCCTTCCGCTCCTGAATCGTTCCATGCAGAGCGGGCGCTTCGCCCGATCGACTTCGATACACTGGAGAGGAATGTCCACACAGATCATCCGCCCCGCGCGCACGCTGCAGGGCTCTCTGACCGTCCCCGGCGACAAGTCCATCTCTCACCGCTACGCGATGCTCGCCGGCCTGGCCGAGGGCACGTCGCGCCTCGCCAACTTCTCCACCGGCGCCGACCCGCATTCCTCGCTGGGCTGTATGGAGGCGCTGGGAGCGACCGTGCGCAAGGGGCCGGGCCCGGCGGTCGAGGTCACGGGCGTTGCGGGCAGCTTCCGCCAGCCTGCCGCGGCGCTCGACTGCGGCAACTCCGGCTCGACCATGCGCATGCTGGCCGGGCTGATCGCGCCGCACCCGCATACCTTCACGTTGATCGGCGACCACTCGCTGACTCTGAGGCCGATGGAGCGCATCCGCAAGCCGCTGGCGCAGATGGGAGCGCGCATTGATCTGATCGACGGCCATGCGCCGATGACCGTCCACGGCGGCCCGCTCAAGGCCATTGACTTCACCACGCCCATCCCTTCGGCACAGGTGAAGACGGCAGTTCTTTTCGCAGGCCTGCAGGCGGACGGGATAACCAGTCTCACTGAAGGCATCCGCACGCGCGACCACTCCGAACACGCGCTGAAGGCCTTCGGCGCGACCCTGACGCGTACGTCTGGGTCGAATCCCGGCGACCCTTCGAAGTTTTCCATCGCCGGCGGCCAGAGGTTGAAGGCGATCGACGCCACCGTGCCGGGCGATATCTCGTCGGCTGCATTCTTCCTCTGCGCGGCGCTGCTCTTCCCGGATTCGAACCTCGTGCTCGATTCGCTGGGCATGAATCCCACGCGAGCGGCGTTGCTGGACGTGATTACTGCGCTCGGCGGCCGCATCAAGGTGCTCACCGTAGAAGAGCAGCATGGCGAGCTGATCGGGACCATTCAGGTGAATCGGTCCGAAGGAAAGCCTGCAGCTTCTTCTGCGCCAGCCCCATTCATCATCTCCGGCGCGCTGACGGCGCAGGTGATTGACGAGCTGCCGGTGCTGGCCGCCGTCGCACCATACACGAGCGGCGGCCTGATCATCCGCGACGCGCAGGAGCTGCGTGTGAAGGAGTCCGACCGCATTGCGCTGGTGGCGAAGAACCTGCGCGCGATGGGCGCCGAGGTGAAAGAAAATCCTGACGGCCTGGAGATTGCGGGCGGCCAGTCCCTGCACGGCGCAACGATCGACTCCGGCACCGACCATCGCATCGCGATGGCATTTGCAATTGCCGCGTTACGCGCGACCGGCGAGACGGCGATCGACGGCGCGGAGGCGGCATCCATCTCCTTCCCGGAGTTTTTCACGTCGCTCGACGCACTGGCTCAGCGCTGAATGGCTGCGCCCTCTGGATACGCTGCGATCAGTTCCTCCAGCGCGGAGATCGCTTCCTCAACCGAGACCTCGTCGATGATGTAGTCCGGTGGGCAGGTGGGCATGTCGGCGTTCTTCAGAATACGGTAGCGCGGATTGCCCAGCGGCAGCCACTCGATGGGCGGCGACCACGCTGGTGCGAGGATTGCCATCGGCAGGCCAACGGTGCGTCCCAGATGCAGGATGCCGGTATCGAGGGTCAGCCCCACGCGACAGAGACTCAGCAGCGCGGTCAACTGCAGCAGCGTCGTCTTTCCGGCAAGACTTGATGTCGCGCTGCCGAGGTCTGCGCGGACGGCTTCAATCGCACCGGCTTCCGCGGCCGTTCCGACAAAGACGATGTGCGCGCCGTAGCGCTCGATGATATGCCTTGCAGCCGCCTGGAAGCGCTCCGCGCGCCAGCTCTTGCGCTGCGTGGGGCTGGTCTGGGTCACAAAGGCAACCACCATCTGCCCCTCGCGCACACCGGCGGCTCGCAGCGCATCTTTCGCCCAGGCGAGGTCTTCCTCGCGGAAGAACACGCGTGGCTCATAGTGCCGGAACGGATGTCCGAAGGCCTCCACAATGCGCAGGTTGTTGTCGATCAGGCTGCGCTGGGGATCGTAGCGGAGGACCTCTCTATATAGCTCCGGGGCCTCGGTGAATCCAACCCGTGGTGCGGACGCGGCAAACAGTGCAGCCAGCGCTATTCGGGTCCGCTCATTGCCGTTGGTGGTGATGACGGCGAAGCGCTCGCCGGAGAAAGGCTGGGCCGCACGCAACGCACGCACAGCGCCGCGCAGGTCGCTCAGTGGACTGGGAGTGGGGATCATCCGATCGACTGCGAGATGGTGCGCGAACAACTCCGCAGCCATCCCACTGGCGGCGACGGCGATTCGAGCCTCCGGACAAGTTGTCTTCAGGGCTTCAACCAGCGGCGTTGCATGGACGGCTGTCCCCAGGGCCGCGGGATATTGCAGAAGCAGAAAGCTTCCGACTTCCGTGAGCGAATGCTGCGCTCGTGGCCGCGTGACGCGCTCCAGCGCTGCAACTCCGGCGAGGGCCGCAGACCTGATCCGCCGTGTGGTGCTCACTGCGCTCTCCTGCATTGAGACTGCCATTGCACCCTGCGATTGTAACGGTCTCGCTGCTCGAACGCGTCTGCTAGCATGGCCCTACGTGCGATGCAGATTGTCCAGGCCGTCTACGGCGTCTTTCACCACTTCGAGCTTGCCCATCAACTGCACCGGCGTGGGCACCTGCGACGCATCTACTCCACCTGGCCGTGGGCGCGGCTGAAGCGCGAAGGACTGCCGCGCGAACTCGTGCGCACCTTCCCTCTGCTGCACACCACGGACTACGTGCTGCGTCGCACTCCGCTCTACTCGCCACGGATGGATTCTCGCTTCAACGAGTGGAACTCGCTTGCCTTCGATGCGTGGCTGCGCAAGAACCTGGAGCCATGCGACGCGCTGATCGCAATCTCCGGCGCGGGACAGACGGCCGGACCGAAGTTCCAGGCCGCAGGCGGAAAGTTTATCTGCGACCGCGGCTCCACCCACCAGCGCTTCCAGGACCAGGTGATGGCGGGGGAGTACGCACGGTGGGGATTGCCGCACGCGCAGCCGCCGGCGCACATCGTCGCGCGCGAGGAGGCCATCTACGCCGCGGCCGATGCGATCACTGTGCCGTCGACGGTGGCATGGCGTTCTTTCGTCGAGATGGGCATCGCGCCGGAGAAGGTGCATGTCCTTCCCTACGGCGTTCGCCTGGACCGTTTCGGCAGGTCGGAGCCACCGCCGAAAGATTCCTTTGAGGTGCTCTTCGCCGGTCAGATCAGTTTGCGCAAGGGTGTCCCGTATCTGCTGGAGGCCTTTGCGCGCCTGCGCCATCCGCGCAAGCGCCTGACGCTGGTGGGCGCCATGCAGGATGACATGCGCGCCTTGTTGCCAAAGATGCCGACCGGCAATGTGGACTTCGTGGGAATCCTTCCGCAGGCTGAGCTTGCTGCGCGGATGTCGCGCAGCCACGTGCTTGCGCTGCCCAGCGTGGAGGAGGGCCTCGCGCTGGTGCAGGGGCAGGCGATGGCGTGCGGGTGTCCCGTGATCGCCACGCGCGCAACCGGCGCGGAAGACCTCTTCACCGATGGCGTGGAGGGATTCATCCTCGAAGACCGTGACGTGGATGAATTGACTGCCCGGCTGCAGCAGTTGGCCGACGATCCCGATCTGCGAGAGCGCATGTCCGAGGCCGCGCTCAAACGCGTCAAGTCTCTGGGCGGGTGGGACACCTACGGCGAACGCTGGGACATGCTGTTGCATAAACTCACCGGCATTGCGCGCGATGCCGGCGAGTCTCCAACCTCATAGGCCGGAGGACAAGCCGCTACATCTTGTAACGGCCCATGTCGTCGTCGTTCAGGTTCTCGAGCCAGCGGCGAATTTCGTCGGAGTTTGGCGCGGGCGCTGCCTCCGCCGCCTGGCGTGCATTGTCCAGCACAGAGCGGCTGGCATAGATCGGGCAGTCGAAGCGCAGCGCCAGCGCGATGGCATCGGAGGGCCGCGCGTCGAGAGTCACGGTCTCGCCGTCCTGCTCCATCCAGATCACCGCATAGAAGGTCTCGTCGCGCAGCTCGGAGACGACGACCTTGCGCACGATCGCATTCAGCCCGCGAGCGAGGTTGCGCATCAGGTCATGGGTCATCGGACGCGGCGTGGTGCTCTTGTCCAGCTCCATCGCGATAGCGTTCGCCTCAAAGATCCCCACCCAGATTGGCAGCAGCGCGTCGCTCGCGATGTCTTTCAGGATCACGATCGGCATGTTGGTATCCGGGTCGATCATCAGGCCGCGGATCTGCATCTCCACCTCAGGGCCGGCCGTGGCGGCTGTCGTGTCCCCGGATTCCGCGCCAGTCTTCATCTCAGGCCCCCTACTGCACGGCGAGCGCTTCGCCCGCCAGACTGTTGGGAAACGTCTGCGTGATCTTCACCTGCACGTAGCTACCCATCGCAGGCAGGATCGGCGACGCAGTAGTGAAGTTCACGGTCTTGTTCTGCGAGCTGCGGCCGACCACCTGGTTGCGCGCAGGATTGTGTCCCTCCACCATGACTTCGATGGCCTGTGCCCAGATGCCGCGCGTAGCCGATGCGCTGCACTTCTCTCTGCCGCTCCAGAATTACCTGCAGCCGGCGCGACTTCTCTTCCTCGGCGATGGAATCGGCCATGCCAACCGCCGGCGTGTTGGGCCGCGGCGAATACTTGAAAGCGAAGACGCCGTCGTACTTCACGTCTTCGAGCAAGGTCGCCGTGTCTTCAAGATCCTGCTCGGTCTCGCCGGGAAAGCCGACGATGATGTCCGAGGTCATGCTGATGTCGCGCTTCGCCGCCTTGATCCAGCCGATGCGCTCCAGATACCAGTCGCGCGTGTACTCGCGATTCATGGCGTGCAGCACCGCAGTCGAGCCGGACTGCACCGGCAGATGCACGTGGTCGCACAGCGTCGGGACCGCGTCGATTGCCTCGACGATGTCGCGGGTGAAGTCGCGCGGATGGCTGGTGGTGAAGCGGACGCGGCGGATGCCCGGGACTTCGCCGACTGCTGCGAGCAGCTCGGCGAATGTCTTCTTCCCGCTGGAGTCGAGATAGGAGTTGACGTTCTGCCCCAGCAGTTGAATCTCGGTGAACCCCGCATCGGCGATGCGTCGGGCCTCTGCCAGCACAGAGTCCGAGGCGCGGCTACGCTCCTTGCCGCGCGTGTACGGCACCACGCAGTAGGCGCAGAACTTGTCGCAGCCTTCAATGATGGTGATGTAGCCGCGGTGCGGATTCTCGCGCGAGGTGAACTCGGTGTCGAAGGTCTCTTCGGTCTGGCGGTCGTCGAGCCCGGTGATGCGCTGCTCGCCCGCCTCCAGCCGCACCAGCATCTCGGGCAGGTTGCGATAGCTGGCCGAACCCGACACCAGAGAGACATACGGCGCTCGATCGAAGATCTTCTCGCCCTCCTGCTGCGCCACGCAACCCAGCACGGCAAACTTCTTGCCTTCGCCCTGCAGCCGCTTGTACTCGTTCAGCCGGTGGAAGACCTTCTGCTCCGCCTTGTCGCGGATGGAGCAGGTGTTGTAGAGGATCAGGCCCGCGTCGTCCTCGTTCTCCACGCGGACGTAGCCCTCGTGCTCCAGCGTGCCGATGACCTTCTCCGAGTCATGGGCGTTCATCTGGCAGCCGAAGGTCTCGATGTAGAACGTCTTCTCCACACCGTCAGTATATCGTCCTCAATTGCTGTACCCTTGCTCTGCATGGAATCGCTTGCGGGCAAAGTTGCGCTGGTCACCGGCTCCAGCCGCGGGATTGGACGCAGCATCGCCCTGGGACTGGCAACTGCGGGAGCCGACGTCGCGGTGCATTATGTGCGTCGTGCGGAGGAAGCGCGTGAGGTGGAAGCGAAGATCCGCGAGATGGGCCGCCGGAGCTTCAGCATCCAGGCAGATGTATCCTCCGCGGATGAGATTGCCCGGCTGGTTCGCAGCGTGGAAGGGCAGCTGGGCGCAATCGACATTCTTGTGAACAACGCTGCCATCGGAGAGCAAAAACCGATCGAAGCCATTACCGAGCGAGACTGGGACAAGGTAATCGACACCAACCTGAAGTCCTGCTTCCTGATGACGCAGGCCGTCGTTGTCGGAATGCGGGCGCGCCAGTGGGGCCGGATCATCAATCTTTCCTCCGTCGCTGCGCATGTAGGAGGCGTGATCGGCCCGCACTATGCTGCGTCGAAGGCCGGTATGCTGGGCCTGACGCACTACTACGGGCGACATCTGGCCAAAGAAGGCATTACTGCGAATGCGATCTCGCCGGCGCTGATCGAGACCGAGATGGTTACCTCCAACCCCAACGCCAGCCCTGCGCTGATCCCGATTGGCCGCTTCGGCGCGCCCGATGAGGTTGCCCAGGTTGCTGTCATGCTGGCACAGAACGGTTACATCACCGGGCAGACCATCCACGTGAACGGCGGCTGGTTTATGACGTAGCAGGTGAGCACGGCCAGGGAGCAGTTATGACGATCCGCATCCAACGCGTCTACGATCCACACACAGCTGACGACGGCAAGCGCATCCTCGTCGATCGCCTATGGCCGCGTGGCCTGAGCAAGGAGAAGGCCCGCGTCGACCTCTGGCTGAAGGAGGTCGCGCCCTCAACCGAGCTGCGCAAGTGGTTTGCGCATGATCCCGCGAGGTGGACTGAGTTTCAACGCCGCTACAAGGAAGAGTTGAAGAAGAATCCGGAGCCGCTGACTCAACTGAAGAAGGAGGCAGCGCACGGTACGGTCACGCTGCTCTATGGCGCACGTGATGAAGAGCATAATGAGGCCGTTGTGTTGGCAAAGCTGCTAAGCAGGCGATGACGCACAACCCGGCCCCTGGTCAGCGAATTGTCAAAGCCTCAGCCGGTTTGCTCTAATGAGTTGCCTTCCATGATGCACCGCCTTCCTCACGATCTTCCCCGGAGTCTCCGCATGTCTTTCGTACGAACCGCCGCAATTGTCCTTGCTCTTCTTTCGCCGCTTGCGTTGCACGCGCAGATCACCAACCCAAACGGCCAGCAGCAGAACGTGCTGCCGACCCCGGAGCAGGCCAAGGCGGCCGCGGCCATGCCGTTCATGAACTCCACGCTGCCCACAGACAAACGCGTGGACGATCTGATCTCGCGCATGACGCTCGACGAGAAGGTCTCGCAGCTGGTGGATCGCGCGGCCCCGATCCCGCGCCTCAACGTTCCTTTCTATGACTGGTGGAATGAGGGCCTGCATGGCATCGCGCGCTCCGGATACGCGACCATGTTTCCCCAGGCCATCGGCAACGCCGCGACGTGGGACCAGCCGCTGATGAAGCAGATCGGCACGGTGGTCTCGACCGAGGCGCGCGCGAAATATAACGACGCGCTGAAGCACAACAACCATGAGCGCTACTACGGCCTCACCATCTGGTCGCCAAACATCAACATCTTCCGCGATCCACGTTGGGGCCGCGGCCAGGAGACCTACGGCGAAGACCCGTTCCTCACCGGGCGCATGGCCGTCAACTTCATTCAGGGCATTCAGGGTGACGATCCGCACTACTACCGCGCCATCGCCACGGCGAAGCACTTCGCCGTGCACTCCGGCCCGGAGAGCACGCGTCACGAGGTGGACATCGAGCCCTCCGAGCATGACCTTTGGGATACGTATCTGCCGCAGTTCCGTCTGGCCATCACCGAGGGCAAGGCCGACTCGGTGATGTGCGCGTATAACCGTGTGGACAAGGCGCCAGCGTGCGCAAGCAAGCTGCTGCTGGATGACATCCTGCGCAAGGATTGGGGCTTCAAAGGTTACGTTACCTCAGACTGCGACGCGATCGACGACTTTTCGCAGCCGCACGGGCATCATTACTCGGCTGACCACGCCACCGGCTCGGTTGCCGGCATCGAGGCAGGCACCGACACCGATTGCGGCGCGGCGTATCTTGCGCTGGTCGACGCCGTGCATAAGAACCTGATGCCGGAGTCGGCGCTGGACGTGCCGCTGCGCCGGCTCTTCACCGCGCGCATGAAGCTGGGCATGTTCGACCCGCCGGCAAAGGTTCCGTTCGATTCGATTCCCTTCTCCGCTGTGAACTCACCCGACGACCAGGCGCTGGCCGTGCGCGCATCGCGCGAGTCCATGGTGCTGCTGAAGAATGACGGCATCCTGCCGCTCTCTCCCACTGCCGCCAAGACTATTGCTGTGATCGGTCCGCTGGCAGCATCCGAGGTCGCGCTCGAGGGCAACTACAACGCCATCCCGCGCAATCCCGTAATGCCCATCGACGGGATCGTCTCGGAGTTCGGCGCCGCGCATGTGCTGTATGCGGAGGGCTCGCCCTACATCATGGGCGGCTCGGTCACGGTTCCGCGCAGCATCTTCCATACCGCGAATCCGAAGATCGACGGCCTGACAGCGGAGTACTTCGCTCATCCGGGGTTTACAGGCCAACCGGAGATGACGCGCGTCGACAAGCAGCTTGACTTCGACTGGGCGAATGCGAACCCGGTCCCGTCGCTCTCGACGAACACTGCTGCGACGGACTTCGCGGTGCGCTGGGCGGGCACCGTTACCCTGCCGGCGGCTGAGCAACAGACCTTTACCGTCCACATCGGCTCGAACGCAACCTTCACCATGTATATCGACGGCAAGGAGCTCCCTGCGGTCGATCCGAGCGTGAGCACCACGGGCAGCGGCATGGGCGCACCGCGCGGACAGCGCGGCGTGCTCAACTTCCAGCTTCCCTTTGCCGATACCAACACGCACCACATCCGCATGGAGTTCATCCAGCATGGCACGGGCGGCAACGGCATCCTGATGGAGTGGGCGCCGCGCCACGAGACCCTACAGGACGAGGCCGTCGCGACTGCACAGAAAGCTGATGTCGTTGTCGCCTTCGTCGGCCTCACTTCGCACCTGGAAGGTGAGGAGATGCCGGTCAGCGTGAAGGGCTTCTCCGGCGGCGACCGCACCAACCTCGAGCTGCCCGATGTGCAGGAAGAGCTGGTGAAGGCGCTGGCCGCAACCGGCAAGCCGCTGGTGGTGGTGCTGCTGAATGGCAGCGCGCTGGGCGTGAACTGGGAGAACCAGAACGCGAAGGCGGTGCTCGAGGCGTGGTACCCCGGCCAGGCCGGCGGCACTGCGGTGGCGGAGACGCTGAGCGGCAAGAACAACCCCGGCGGCCGCCTGCCGGTCACCTTCTACAGCAGCATCGACCAGGTCCCCGCCTTCGACGACTACTCCATGAAGGGCCGCACGTACCGCTACTTCCAGGGCGAGCCGCTCTACCACTTCGGCGACGGCCTCAGCTATACGACGTTCGCTTACACCAACCTCAAGCTCTCGACGAAGACGGTTGCAGCCGGCTCGCCGCTGACGGTCGAGGCGGATGTGAAGAACACGGGCAAGCGCGCGGGCGATGAGGTCGCAGAGCTTTACCTGACGCCACCGAAGACCGACGTCTCGCCGAACCTGGCGCTGGCGGGCTTTCAACGGCTGCATCTCGCGCCCGGCCAGACACAGCACGTGGTGTTTCACCTTGACCCGCGCACGCTCTCGCAGGTGGATGCCGATGGCGTCCGCGCAGTCACGGCGGGTGACTACCGCATCTCGCTGGGCGGCTCGCAGCCGAACGGCGACCGCGCCGACAGCGTGAAGTCGGTTGACTTCAACATTACGGGCTCTGCGCCCATCCCGCGCTGAGCTTTTCATGCCTCCATATCTTCTGCGGGGTCATTCGGAGGCTTCCTTCCGGATGACTTCGCGGATGAGTGGAGAGGGTTGCGGCGGAGTGGGTGAGAACTGCAGCGTGTCGCGGAGCATCTGTTGGGGCTCGGCGAGCAGGCGCGGAGCCTCTGCAAATAGAGTGACGAGCGGCTGGCCGGCCTCCACGCGGTCGCCGATCTTGGCGTGCATCTCAATGCCGGCGTGCGCGCTGACGGGGTCGCCGGGGCGGGTGCGGCCTGCGCCGAGACGTTGCACGGCCCAGCCGATCTGCGTGCAGTCCATTTGGGCGAGGTAGCCGGTGGAGTCGGCGGCGATGGTGCGGGTTGCGTTGGGCTTGTGGAAGGCTGCCGGGTTGGCGATGGCGGCGATGGCAGCGGGCACATCGGTCGATTGCAGCTCGACCATCTGCAGGAAGTGGCGATAGGCGGAGCCATCGGCGAGGAGATTTGTGCGGAGAGCGCGGCGCCTTCGTCGGGCGTAGAGGCTTTGCCACCGATGTACAGCATGTGGCCGGTGAGCGCGTGGGTGAGGTTCAGCAGGTCGGAAGAGAGGCGGAGCTTTTCGGGGGGAGGGTGAAGGCGAAGTCGGGCGAGAAGTGCTGGAAGAGCTCGAGGCACTCCTGACCTCGACCCAGTTGCCGGAGAAGCGGCCGAGCGGCTGGTCCATGGAAGTGAGCAGAGCGACGGTGCGAGTGCCGGCGCGCTCGCCGGTCTCGACCATCAGGCGGGCGAGGAGCTGCGCGTCTTCGAGCTTCGACATGAAGGCGCCGGAGCCGGTCTTGACGTCGAGAACTAATCCATTCAGTCCGGCGGCGAGCTTCTTGCCATGATGCTGGCGGTGATGAGGTAGGGCGACTCGACGGTGCCGGTGTGGTCGCGCAGTGCATAGAGGATGCGGTCGGCGGGAACCAGCGTCGGGGTCTGACCGGCCATGGCGAAGCCGGCCTGGCGCACGATCGAGAGGAACTCCGCGAGCGGGAGCTGGGTGCGGAGGCCGGGGATGGTCTCCAGCTTGTCGAGAGTTCCGCCGGTGTGGCCGAGCGAGCGGCCGCTGATCATGGGGTCGGAGAGTGAGTAAGGCTGGCCTGCGGATGGATTGCCTGCGGCCGCTGCGGGCTCGCCGGCTGCGGCGATGATGGGCGCGATGAGCAGCGAGGTCTTGTCGCCGACGCCGCCGGTGGAATGCTTGTCGACGCAGAAGGAGTGGAGGGAACTGGTATCGAGCGTCTCGCCGGAGAAGCGCATGGCCTGGGTGAGGGCGGCGAGCTCCTGCGGGTTGAGGCCGCTGAGGAAGATGGCCATCAGCAGGGCCGCGGTCTGGGCGTCCGAGGGGGCGTCGGTGGGGGTGTTACGCGAGACGAGGGCGCGGATGAAGGCCTCGATCTCCTGGTCGGAGAGGCCGTGGCCGTCGCGCTTGTGCTGGATAACGTCGATGGGATGGAAGGTCATGGGCAGGCACCCCCCCTCCCCCCCCTATACCAAGTCCTTTGGATTGAGTCGATTACAGCAGAATGGCTGTGGATGATTGAAACGACGGGAGTTACGGCTATCACATTGAATCTGTTAGGGCGTTGAGAGCCGCAGTGAGCCCGCCGCGGGGCGCAACCGCGAGAGATTGGCTGTCTGACCTGCACGGATAATTGGCTTTTTCGCATCGAAGGCCCTACTTAAATTGTACGAGTTTGAGCGAGGAAAACTGCCAAATTTCTGTGCGGCGCAAGTGATTGCGGGAGTGGAAGATGGCCGGATTTAAGGCGGGCGGGGGCTTGACAGGATTTTTCCCGTTGCCCCGGAAGGGCGCGTGCGGCTAGCATGTTGCCACAAGAAACAGCACTGCGGAGGAAGACTCGTGCGTACGATGCCTGGCAGCAGATGGAGCAGAGCGGCAGGAGCCGTTGCGGTTGCCGTGGTGGTTTTACTGGGTGGCTGCGGCGGCGGATCGAGCAGCAGCGCACTCACGCAGCAGCAGGCGCTCTCGATTACGGCCGACCTGTTTGAGGCGATGGCGGATGCGCCTCTTGTCGCCGGGGGCACAGCGCAGGTGAGCCGGCTGAACGAGGCTGCGCACATCCGGAACGCGTCGCCGGGCGGGGCGTTGGCGATTGGCCCGGCGAACAGCGTGACGCAGGCACATTCAACGCTGCCTCCTGTCACTATTCCTACATTCACCTTTTCGTGCCCGGGGGGTGGGACGATCATGGTGAGCGGATCGTTTACCGGAAGCTACTCCGCGACCGCGACCGATGCGGTTGAGACGATCGTGGAGACGATCAACGCCTGCACGGACCATGGACTGACCTTCAGCAGCGACCCGACGATCAATATCACTACGACGGTGAACCTCAGCGGCGACATCTTTGCCGACCAGACGACTATTACGGGCGGATTTACCGCAGGCAAGAACAGCTGCTCGATCAATGAGTCGATTTCGGCGACGGTGAACGAGACGACCCAGGCGGTGAGCGGGACGATCAGCGGCTCAGTGTGCGGGTTCCCTGTGAGCGGAACGATTTAGCGGCGTTCTCGCGATGGAGGAAGGTGAGTATGCGAGCTCTGGTTGGGTTGTGTCTGATGGCGGGGGTTGGGCTGGGTAGAGGTGCTATCGCGCAGACGCCTGCGCCGGGGCCGGATGCGTCCGTTCCGACGTTGAAGGTCAGTACACGCCTAACACTGGTGGATGTCACGGCGACCGATTCGAAAGAGAGGCCGGTGCATGGGCTGACCAAGCCGGACTTCACCCTGAAGGAAGACAACAAGCCGCAGCTGATTAAGAACTTTGAGGAATTTGGCGCGGAGAGGCCGTCAACCGAACCAGCGCCGAAGCTGCCGCCCAACGTTTACAGCAACACTCCGGCTTCCGGCACGACTACGCGCGCGGTCAACATCCTGATGTTCGATCAGGTAGCCACTGGGATTTCGTATGGTCTTCAGCCAACTCCGGAGGGGTTGAAGTACGCAAAAGAAGCATCTTTGCAGTATCTGAAGATGATGCCTACGGGTACCCAGGTCGCTGTCATGGAAATGAGCGGCAGCGGGCTGCGCCTGGTGCAGGGATTTACCTCCGACCGCGATCTTTTGCTTGCAGCTGTAAATTCGATTGCCTATCGACCTGCCCAGGAAAGCCGTTGGGAGATGAGCGCAGCCGAGGCCGGTGCGTTTGGATCGTTGCCACATTCGTTGCCGCTGTTGTGCAATGCCATGAATTTCCAAAGCGCGCAGGCGCTCAACGCCCTGAACCAGGCGGCACTGTTCGTCTCCGGCATCCCGGGAAGGAAGAACCTGTTGTGGTTCACACCCGGAATTGCCTGGCTGACGGACTATCTGCCTTTCAGCCAGTTCCCATTGATCTCGTGCACGACTGACTACACGAAGCAACTGCAACAGGTCTATGGGCGGCTCGCGTCGGCGCGGGTGGCGCTTTATCCCATCGACCCGCGCGGGGTTCTTATTCAGCAATGGGATCCTCGCACTCGGCAAGGGGACCCTGAGAGGCACGCTCCTCAGGGACTGGGGGACATCTCGGCTAAATTTGGCATCGCCGCGTTCACGGATAACGTTTCGCTCGACGACATGGCCAAGGCGACTGGCGGCAAGGCACACTACAGCAACAACGATCTTGCTGGGCTTCTAAATGACGCAGCCGCGAGCGGGGCAGATTACTATGCGCTCTCGTATGTTCCGCCGCTCTCGAAGTATGACGGCAAATACCACACCATCGATGTGAAGGTGGACCGGCCTGGGGTGCAGCTGGAGTATCGGCGGGGTTATACGTCGCTCGACGTGAGTGGCCCGCTACTGGAGCAGGCGAAGAGCCATGGCAAGGCTGTACCGGCAAAGGATTCGTTCCAGACTGCGATGGGGTATGGCCAGATGCCTGTGACGCAACTGGTATTCGCGGTGAAGGCTGCGCCATCGGCCGCGCCGAGCAAGCCGGGAGTGATTGGCTCACTGAATCCGGAGTTGAAGGGCAAGCCGCTGGTGCGCTATAGCTTTGCCTTCGATCTTCCGCGCGACAAGATCTCGCTGGAGGAGCAGCCGGACGGGACGCGCAAAGCTACGTTTGAGTTGGGTGTTGCCGCCTACGATGTGCAGGGGCGAGTGCTGAACGCGCTGGACGAGAGGCGGAGCTTCATCTTGAAGGCGGACGCGGTAGCCGAATTTTTGCAGAAGCCGTTTCTTGTGCCGGTCGAGATCGATCTGCCGCCGGGCAGTGTATCGGTGCGGGCGGGTGTGATGGATCTCCCGTCAGAGGAGATGGGCGTGGTGGAGATTCCGCTGAACGTCAGCAAATAGGTACGAGCGATCTTGGCACACGCCAGGCGCACGTAAACGCGTGCCCTTCCGCAACAGACAGGCGATCTTCACATCTGAAGAATGCATTTCTCTCGAGCTATAGGCTGAGAGCTTTTCAACTCACAGCGGGTCGTTCTTCAACGAGAAGGCGGCGGGGAGGAGTTGGGCGAGGGTGGTGGCGACGGTTTCGCCGGTGGCGGCGGGGTAGAAGATGGGGGTTTGGGGGGCGGCGAACTCGGCGATGGTCTGGCGGCAGGCTCCGCAGGGCATGCAGGCGGCTCGGTTGAGGTTGGCGACGGCGAGGGCGCGGATGCGGATGGCCGGGCCGAAGCTGCTGACGGCGACGGCGATGGCGGATTGCTCGGCGCAGGTGGTGAGGCGGTAGGAGGCGTTCTCGACGTTGGTTCCGGTGACGATGGTATTGGCGGCGATGGGCGGGGTCGCGAGCGGATTTTCTTCGAGCAGGATGGCGCAGCCGACGCGGAAGCGGCTGTAGGGCGAGTAGGAGTTCTGGGCGGCGGCGGCGGCGGCGTCTTGCAGGAACGCGATTTCGGATTCAGTGAGCGCTGACGGCATAGAAGGTTGAGGGTAGCAGTTTACTATCCCACTCATGCGCGGCCTTGCGGTCGCTCATGAGTAGAGGACCCGGACACCGCACCGAGTCCGCACGGCGATTGCACCGAAGGCGCGACATTGCAGGCGATTTGTGATCGGGCCCTCATCCGTGTTTGTTCGGCGTCTGCTATGGTCAGCAGACCCGGCGGTCGCCAGAGCGACGGCAGAGAGCCAAGCATTCCGGCTGCCAACCAACAAGCATGCAACCCGATCGGAGGAAGACTCATGAGCAAAATCACAGTGAAGGACGGGACGGAGATTTATTACAAGGACTGGGGAACGGGCCAGCCCATCATGTTTCACCATGGCTGGCCGTTGAGCGCGGACGACTGGGACAACCAGATGCTGTTCTTTGAGCTGCGGGGATATCGCGTGATTGCGCATGACCGCCGGGGCCATGGCCGGTCGAGCCAGACTGATACGGGCAACGACATGGACACCTATGCGGCGGACGCGGCGGCGGTGGTGGAGCATCTTGACCTGAAGAATGCGATCCATGTGGGCCACTCGACCGGCGGCGGCGAGGTGGCGAGGTATGTGGCGCGGTACGGCGGTAACGGGCGTGTCGCGAAAGCGGCGTTGATCAGCTCCATTACACCGGTGATGTTGAAGTCGGCGACGAATCCGGGCGGCTCGCCGATGGAGTACTTCGACGCATTTCGCGGGGGGATGGCGACACGGTCGCAGTTCTACCGCGATGTTCCTGAGGGACCGTTTTACGGGTTCAACCGGCCGGGCGCGAAGGTCTCACAGGGGATGATCGACAACTGGTGGCGACAGGGGATGATGGGCGGGACCAAGGCGCAGTATGACTGCATCAAGGCCTTGTCTGAGACTGACCATACCGAAGACCTGAAGGCAATCACCGTTCCAGTGCTGGTGATGCACAGCGAGGATGACCAGGTGGTGCCGTTTGCCGATGCGGGGCCACTGGCGGCGAAGCTGTTGAAGCACGGAACGTTGAAGGTCTACCAGGGCATGCCGCACGGAATGCCAACCACCCATGCGGACGTGATCAATGCCGACCTTCTGGCATTCATCCAGTCGTAGCTGGAAACTATTTGGCGGGCTACCAATGACCCGGCGAGCCAAGGGAATTTTCCTTTGGCTCGCCGGGAACGTCAATGCCGATTTGTTGAGATGGCGCGGTCTAGCGATGGCCCTGGGAGGGTGAGGATCCGGATGGGGCAGCGGCGGGCGCCGACTGGCCGCCAGACTGGCCTCCTGATTGGCCGCCCGATGGTGAGCCTGACCTCATGGACTGACCGCTTTGCTCAGGGCCGGACCGCATGGACTGGCTGTTTTGCTCAGGGGCAGACCGGGTTGAGTTGCCGCTCTCGTTTCTCAATGCGCCGGACTGCTGGAAGGCTTGCGCCTGGCGCTCGGACGGGGAGCCGCGCTGGATCGAGGTTGCCATGATGCCCTCGCCGGTGGGCCGTCCGTTGCGCGTGGCAGCGGATGGAATGGTGAGGTAGACCGGCATGGTGGCGGTGCCGCGGCTGATGGCGCTTCGTGAGAGCTTGTCCAGATCTCCCAGGCCCTCGCGCGGGATGCCGAGACCAGCCGAGTCCTTGCGGAAGACGAACGAGTTTCCGGCTACCGTCTCCGAACGGACCAGAGGTTTCAGGTTGAGCACGGTCACGGTGGGCTCGTTCGGGCCGGGCGGGCGGACGGGGCGAGGTGGAAGCCGTCCGGACCCGTTGTTGGGCAGAGAGACAGCCCCGCCCACGCCGGGCCCAACTGCGGCGATATTGTTCAGCCCGTTCCATCGACCGCCGGGCCGCCATCCCCAGCCCGCGCCGGAGCAGTAGGACCAGCTGCCGAAGTGGTACGGAGTCCATCCCCAGGGATAAGGAGATACCCAGGAGTAGCCTGCGCCCTGATACCAGGCCCAGGCGCCATTGGAGTATGGGTCCCAATCCGCGCTGGTGAAGTACGGACGCCACATGGGGCCGCAGTTGCCGACACTGGTGAACGCGCCGTAGTACATCATGTCGTCGATGCCGTAGCTATAGGGCGCGCCAAGCGAACTGAGGCTCGCGCCCTGGGTGTGGGAGTCCGCGGAGTTCTTGTCCCATGCATCAAAGGCCGCGGGCGCGACTTCCTTCGCGAGGGTTGGCTGAGACTGGTCCTGCAGCTGGAAGGTGACGGTCTTGTTTTTGGTGACGTCGGACGTTCCGGCGAGGCCGTCGATGTGCACCGTCCCATCGAGCACGGCGAGGGTGGCTGCGGTGCCGTCGGTCTGGAGGCGAATGTGGCTGGCGGGCGGCAACTGGAGCTTCTGTTCACCGAAGAGGAGATTGAACTGATTGCCTCGTGTCTTCAGCAGGCTCAAATACGCGGTTCCCTTCACCAGGCGCACGGACGAAGTGGTTGCGCCTCCGGCAAGACGGCCGAGCTGCGGGAACTCCACAATGGAGCCGGGGGCGATGCGAAGGGTGCTGTTGTCCTCAAACTCCACCTCGGCGACGCCCGTGCCGGTTTGGAGCCGGCTTTGTTCCACAATGGGAAGGTTCGCCAGGGCCGGCTCATACCCGCGGCCGGTATTGCGATCCAACTGAACGGCGCCCTTCACCTCACTGAGGCGGACGATGCGGACCTGAGAGACCTCAGAGGTTTGTGGGGTCTCGACTTCAGAGGTTGGCGCGGTCTGCGCGGAGAGCGCAGCGGCAAGAAGCAGGGCTGAGACGCAGGCTGATGCGCCAGGGATGTTGATCGCAGACATGTCCGCCTCCTTTATAAGTTGCGGCGAACTTCGGGAGACCGAGACGCGCAGGCAGGAACCGGCGCGAGAACCCGGCAACGTACTTGTGGCAACCAATGCTAGCACGCAAGACGAACTACGTGACCGGAGAGGACGAACGAGTTCACGGTCAGGCACCCGGCTTCCGATAAGAGATAGGTGGAAGACCTGACAAAAGAGTTTGTCGCCGAGAGCCGTGAGGGTCTGGAGCGGATGGAGCTGTGCCTGACGGAGCTGGAGCAGCGGCATGGCGACAGCGAGCTGGTGGGCGAGATATTCCGCGTAGTGCACACCATCAAAGGGACTACGGGGTTCCTGGGCTTTGGGCGGCTGCAGACGCTGGCGCATGCAGGCGAGAGTCTGCTGGCGGCGCTGCGCGATGGGCGCGTGGAGGTGACGACCGAGCTGATCAGCGGATTGCTGGAGCTGCGCGACGGGCTGCAGGCGATTCTGGAGATCATTGATACGCGAGGGTCGGAGGGCGAGCGGCATGATGACGACGACTGCGACCTGATTGCGTGGATGAAGGAGCTGGAGGCGGGCGGCGCGGCCAAAGGGCCGAGGGCAAGTGCAGCATCTCAGAGTCGGGAGTCGGAGCGCCCGCAACAGTGCGCGACAAGATACGGGGATGCTTCGCCGACTGCTAAGAATGACAGCGTGAAAATCAGGACGGCGAGCGATACGGAAAAGACGCTGCGGATTGAAGTAGATGAGATGAACCGGATGATGAATCTGGTGGGCGATCTGGTGTTGACGCGCAACCGGATGCTGCAGTGCCAGCCGGGCGACGGCTGCTACGCCGAGCAGATGCAGCGGCTGAGCACGGTGACCACCGAGCTGCGGGAGAGCGTGATGCGGGCGCGGATGCAGCCGGTGGGCCAGGTGTTTGCGAAGTTTCCGCGCATCGTGCGCGACCTGGCGCAGCGATGCGGGCGCAGGGTGCGGATCGAATTTGAAGGGCAGGAGACGGCGTTGGACAAGAGTCTGCTGGAGGCGGTGCGCGATCCGCTGACGCACGCGGTGCGCAACGCGGTGGACCACGGGATTGAGCCGGAGGCGGACCGGGTGCGCGCGGGCAAGCCGGCCGAGGGCGTGGTGCGGCTGAGGGCGTTCCAGCAGAATGGCACGGTGGTGATTGAAGTGAGCGACGATGGCGCGGGGATCGCGACCCAGCGCGTTCTGGGCAAGGCAGTGGAGCGCGGGCTGATCACGGCGGAGGCCGCGGCGGCGATGACCGAGCGCGAGGCGCTGCAGCTGATCTTTGCGCCAGGGTTTTCGATGGCGCAGGAGGTGACAAGCGTCTCCGGGCGCGGGGTGGGAATGGATGTGGTGCGCACGCATGTGGAGCAGGCAGGCGGGCGGGTGGAGATTGAGTCGTATGAAGGAACGGGGACCACGCTGCGGATGCGCGTGCCGCTGACCCTGGCCATCGTTCCGGCGCTGGTGGTGGAGTGCAATGGCCAGAGCTTTGCGCTGCCGCAGGCCGCGCTGGTGGAGCTGGTGCACGTGCCGGCGCGGGAAGCCGAGAGCGCGGTGGAGCGGATGGGGAATGCGGAGCTGTATCGGCTGCGCGACCGGCTGCTGCCGCTGGTGCGGCTGCGCAAGGTGCTGGAGGTGCAGGATGAGAGCGGCGTCCCGGGACGGGAGGCTGCGGCGGCGCGGGAGATGTATATCGCGGTGCTGGAGCCGGAGGGAAGGCGCTTTGGTCTGGTGGTGGATGGGCTGCGCGCGCCGGAGGAGATTGTGGTGAAGCCGCTGCCCGCGACTCTGCGGGAGATCGGGATCTATGCCGGGGCGACGGTGCTGGGCAACGGTGTGCTGGCGTTGATTCTGGATGCGGCGGCGGTGGCGGAACGCGGCGGCTTCCGCAGCGGCGAGGCACGCGCCGCGGAGGCGAGCGTAGTTGCCGCGCGTGAGATTGAGGAGACGCCAGCGATCGCGATGGAGAGCGCGATGGTGTTGTATGAGAGCGGGCGGCGGGGCCCTGACGGCCACCCGAGGGTCGCGATGCCGCTGAGCGTTGTGGAGCGGATTGCGACTGTACCGCGCAGCGAGGTGGAGTATGCAGGGGGCGAGCCGGTGCTGCAGTACGAGGGCGAGGTGATCGCCCTGGAGGACGAGGGAGGGTTGTTGCTGGAGCTGTCGGGGGCGAGCAGCGCATCGGTGACGGTGCTGATCTGCGGGGCGGGCGAAGGGAGACGGGTGGGCGTGGTGGTGAGGAAAGTTGTGGATGTGTGCGCCGGCGAGCTGCTGCCGATGGATGCGCTGGCAGGCGCGGGCCCGCTGGCGCGGATTCGGGACAAGGTGACCGCGGTGCACAGGGGGTTCGAGAGAGCGGGACTTGAGAGGCCGGGACTTGAGACTTCGGGACAAAGGCTGGAGACTGCGCACGCAGTGATGGCGGGAGCGGTATGAGGGCAGCCGAGGAAGCGAAGCCGCTGGGCGAGACCGTGATCCAGTTTTGCCTGGTGCGCGCCGGCGCGGGCCTGTATGGCGTGGACACGCGCGTGGTCCGCGAGGTGCTGGCCGACGCAGCGCCGCAGCGGGTGCCGCTGGCGCCGGAGTATATCGCGGGCGTGTTGACGTATCGCGGCGATGTGCTGGAGGCGGTGAGCCTGCGCACGCTGCTGGGGCTGGAGGCCGAGACGCACGAACATCGCGTGCTGGTGCTGGAAGGCGGCGAAGGAGAGTGCTTTGGGCTGGTGGTGGATGGCGTTGGCGGCATGGTGTCCGCGTTTGAGAGCGCGATGGAGGGTAATCCCGCGACGCTGGGAGGACGCGGCGAGGCGCTCTTCAACGGGGTGTACCGGTTGGAGTCGAGGTTGATGGCAAGGCTGGATCCGAAGCGGCTGCGGCCGGCTGAGCTGGCAAAGAGTGGGACATTTCGGGCGAGGGAGATAAGACAATGAAGGCGTTGATTGTGGATGATTCGCGGTTTATGCGGGCGCACCTGCGGCAGTTGCTGGAGCAGATGGCGGTGGAGTGCGTGGATGCGGCGGATGGCGAGGAGGCGCTCGAAAAGGTGCTGGCGGCCGAGGATGGGTTCGACTTTATGCTGCTGGATGTGAATATGCCGAAGATGAGCGGGCTGGAGTGCCTGCGCCGGCTGCAGGAGCAGGGGCCGCAGGGTGCGATGAAGGTGGTGATGGTGACGACCGAGTCGGACAACTCCTTCATCCGCAACTCTCTGGACTATGGCGCGGACGAGTTTCTGATGAAGCCGTTCACGGCGGAGGCGCTGCGCGAGAAGCTGGCCATGGTGGGCCTGGCGGCATGAGCACGACGTGGGGCGTGGACATCGGGGCGCTGTGCGAGGATGGCGGCGGGCGTCTGCACTGTGCGTCGACCGAGGCGACGGCGCTGCATGAGACCGCGTTCTTTCGCGATCGCGAGGTGTTTGAAGCGCTGCAGCATACGGTGTTGCCGCGGCTGATTGCGGCGAGGCGCGAAGAACGGAGGCTGCGCATCTGGTGTGCGGGCTGCGCGACCGGCCAGGAGGCCTACAGCGTGGCGATGCTGCTGCGCGAACATTTCGCAGAACAACTGGCGGACTGGGACGTGAAGGTTGTGGGGACCGACTCGGCCGATGAGACCGTGGAGTATGCGCGGCGCGGACGCTATAGGCGCGCTGAGGTGAACCGCGGCCTGCCGGCACGGATGCTGGTGAAGTACTTCACTCGTGACGACGAGGAGTGGGAGGTCGCGCCGGAGTTGCGCGTGCTATGCGACTTTGGCGAGGCGGACGTGTGCGAGCGCCCGGACGGCGCTGCGATATACGACCTGGTACTGATGCGAAACGTCCTGCTGTTCCTTTCCGCGCCGGAGCGCGCGGCAGCGTTCGCGAATCTCTCGCACCGGGTGGCGCCGCATGGCGTGCTGGTGTTGGGGCAGGCGGAGCAGGCGGAGGATTCAACAGACCTCTTCGAGTCGGAGTACGTGCAGGGATGCTGCTTGTACCGGCCGGCTGCATGATTCTGTGTTGAGCAACTGCAAGCAGGCGTGACGCGCCAGAAGCTATTCTGCTGGAGTGCCGAAGCAGCGCAAATCCAGGACAAAGGATGAGAGAGACAGAGATCCGCGCGCGGCTGCGGCCGCCGGCGAGGATGCGCGCCCAGCTGAGCGTGAGCCGGCGCGGCCGGAAGCAGCGCTCGGCTTGTTTCATCCGGTCACAGCGCGATGGTTTCGCGAGACGCTGGGTGAGCCGACCGCACCGCAACGCGAGGGCTGGCCGGCGATTGCGCGCGGGGAGTCGACCCTAATCCTGGCGCCGACGGGCACGGGCAAGACGCTGGCGGCGTTTCTATGGTGCGTGGACCGGCTGATGTTCGCGCGAAACACACAAAGCTCCGGGCGCGGATGCCGGGTGGTGTATCTGTCTCCGCTGAAGGCGCTGGCGGCGGACGTGGAGAAGAACCTGCAGCGGCCGCTCGAAGGCATTGCCGCGATGGCCGGCGAGGCGGGAGTGGAGGTGCGCGTACCGCAGGTGACGATGCGCACGGGCGATACGCCGGCGAAGGAACGGGCGCGGTTTCTGCGGCATCCGGGCGAGATCCTGATCACGACGCCGGAGTCACTGTACCTGATGCTGACCTCGCAGGCAGGCGAGAGGCTGCGCACGGTGGAGACGGTGATCATCGACGAGATCCATGCGTTGGTGCCGTCGAAGCGCGGCGCGCATCTGGCGCTGTCATTAGAACGATTGGAGGCGCTGGTGAGCGCGAGCGGCGGCGGACCACTGCAGCGCATCGGGTTGAGCGCGACGCAGCGGCCGCTGGAGGAGGTGGCGCGGTTTTTAGGAGGCAGTGAGCTGTCTGCCGCGAATGCTGAGACGAGAGAGTTGTCCGTTGTCAGTTCTGAGGTGTCAGACGAAGCCCGCGATGCAAAGGAGCGGGGAGAGATCAGCTACCGGCCAGTGACGGTGGTGAATGCCGGCGCGCGGAAGCAGTTAGAGCTCCGCGTCGAGGTGCCGGTGGAGGACATGGCGCGGCTGAGCGAGCGCGCGGCCGACGATAAGGACACGGGGCCGAAGCGGAATACGATCTGGGCGAGCATCTATCCGCGGCTGCTGGAGATTGTGCGCGGGCGGCGGTCGACGCTGATCTTTGTGAATGCACGGCGCATTGCGGAGCGCATGGCGGCGGCGATCAACGAGCTGGCGGGGGAGCCGATTGCGCGCGCGCACCACGGCTCGCTGGCGGCGGCGCAGCGCAAGGAGATTGAAGACCTGCTGAAGGCGGGCGAGATTAAGGCGCTGGTGGCGACGAGCTCGCTGGAGCTGGGGATCGATATGGGCGCGATCGATCTGGTGATTCAGGTCGAGGCTCCTCCGTCAGTCGCCAGCGGGATGCAGCGCATTGGGCGCGCGGGGCACCAGGTGGGCGCGGCGTCGCATGGGATTCTGATCCCGAAATACCGGGCGGACCTGATCGCGTGCGCGGCGGTGACGCAGGCGATGCATGAGGGGCACGTGGAGTCGACGCGGTTCCTGCGCAATCCGCTGGACGTGCTGGCACAGCAGATTGTGGCGACGGTGGCGCATCCGCCGATGAGTGTGGCCGAGGCGGAACACAATGCTCGGCGAGGCGAGGACGATGCAGAGCCGGGGATTGGATACCAGGCGTTGTATGAGCTGGTACGTGGGGCGGCGCCGTTCGCGGGGTTGAGCCGCGCGGCGTTCAACGGCGTGCTGGACATGCTGAGCGGGCTGTATCCGTCGGATGAGTTTGGAGACCTGCGGCCGCGCGTAACGTGGGACCGCGAGCGCGGATGGCTGACGCCGCGCTCGGGAGTGAAGCGCATCGCGATCCTGAACGGTGGGACGATTCCCGATCGCGGGCTGTATGGCGTGTTTCTTTCGGGCGAAAGAGACAAGCCAGTGCGCGTGGGCGAGCTGGATGAGGAGATGGTGTTTGAGTCGAAGCCGGGCGAGGTGTTTCTGCTGGGCGCGTCGGCGTGGCGGATCGAAGAGATCACGCAGGACCGCGTGCTGGTGTCGCCGGCGCCGGGCGAGGCGGGCAAGATGCCGTTCTGGCATGGCGACCGCGCGGGCCGGCCGATGGAGTTTGGGCGGAGGATCGGCGCGCTGGTGCGCGAGCTGCGGGCGATGCCGCAGACCGTGGCGATTGCGGCGCTGGTGAAGCAGCATGACCTGGACGCGAACGCAGCAGAGAATCTGCTGCAGTATCTGGCGGACCAGGAGGCGGCAGCGAATGTGGTGCCGGACGATGCGACGGTGCTGATCGAGCGGGTGCGCGATGAGATCGGCTTCTGGCGGGTGTGCGTGCTGACGCCGTTCGGCAGCAGAATCCATGCGCCGTGGGCGATGGCTGCGGCGGCGAAGGTGGTCGCGGCGGGCGGCCCAGATGTGGAGACGATGTGGGGCGAAGACGGCTTTGTGCTGCGCTTTCCGGACACGGAAGAGGCGCCGGCGATTGCGCCGCTTCTGCCCAGCGCGGCGGAGGCGAGCGAGCTGGTGACGGCGCAGCTGGGGCAGACGGCGCTGTTTGCGGCGAAGTTCCGTGAGGCGGCATCGCGAGCGCTGCTGCTGCCGCGGCGGCGCGCGGATGGACGGACTCCGCTGTGGCAGCAGAGGAAACGCGCGTATGACCTGCTGAGCGTGGCCAGCCGGTTTGCGAGCTTCCCAATTCTGCTGGAGGCGTATCGCGAGTGCCTGCGCGATGTGTTCGATATGCCGGCGCTGGGCGAGGTTCTGCGCGGGATCGATACGGGCACGTTGAATGTGCGGGTGGTGGATTCGACGAAGCCGAGTCCGTTTGCCGCGGCGCTGCTGTTCAGCTACGTGGCGAATTACATCTATGACGGCGATGCTCCGCTGGCGGAGCGGCGGGCGCAGGCGCTGGCGATCGACCAGGACCAGCTGCGCGAGCTGATGGGCGATGCCGACCTGCGCGAGCTGCTGGATGCGCGGGCGATCGAGGAGACCGAAGAGCAGCTGCAGGGGTTGGCGGAGGGATATCGCGCGCGTGGAGTGGACGGAGTGCATGATCTGCTTCTACGGATTGGCGATTTGTCACACGCGGCGTTACAGATGCGTGTGGAGGGCAGTGATGCACAGGCATTTGTAACCAGATTGGTCCGCGAGGAGCGGGCGATTGAGGTAGAGATCGCCGGCGAGCAGCGGCTGATTGCGGCGGAGGACGCCGGGCGGTATCGCGATGCGCTGGGAGTGAAGCTGGCAAAGGGCATACCGGAGGCCTTTCTGGCTGCCGTGCCGGAGGCTGCAACGGATCTGGTGCGAAGATATGCGCGGACGCATGGGCCGTTTACAGCTGCGGAGTGCGCGGCGCGGTTTGGGATGGAGCCGGCGCGCGCGGAGGCTCTGCTGGACGGGCTGGTTGCGAACGGACGCGTGGTGGAGGGAGGATTCCGGCCGGGCGGCGTGCATCGCGAGTGGTGCGACGTGGAGGTGCTGCGGACGGTTCGAAGAAAATCGCTGGCGCGGTTGAGGAAGGAGGTGGAACCTGTAGCCCAGCGCGTGCTGGCGCGGCTGATCACGCGATGGCAGGGCGTGGTGCAGCCCCGGCGGGGGCTCGACGCGCTGCTGGATGCGATCGAAGGATTGCAGGGGGCGGCGCTGCCGGCGTCGATTGTGGAGACGGAGATACTGGCGGCAAGGATCCGTCGATATCGGCCGGAGGATCTCGACACCCTGATCGCAGCGGGTGAGGTGGTGTGGGTGGGGATGGAATCGCTGGGCGAGCGGGACGGCAGGGTGGGGCTGTATCTGGCGGAGAGGCTTGCGGCGCTGTGGGCGCCGCAGTCGCCGGTTGTCAGTTCTCAGTTGTCAGAGGGTGGCGAGGAGCGCGAGGAAAAGATCGTCGCGTTGCTGCAGGAGCGGGGTGCGTCGTTCTTTCAGCAGATTCATGAGGGGGTGGGTGGAGGATTTCCGGGCGAGACGCTGGATGCGCTGTGGAGGCTGGTGTGGCGCGGGCTGGTGCTGAACGACACGATGCACGCGCTGCGCGCGTATACGGCGCGGCCGGAGAAGGCGGCCAAGCGGGCGCATGTGCAAGGGGCAGGTGCGCAGAGTGGATTCAGATCGCGCAGGACGACTCCGCCGGCGGCGCAGGGGCGATGGAGCCTGAATGCCGCCGCGTTTGCGGAGATTGGGCCAGCGGCGGTTACAAACTGGTCCCATGCGATGGCGCAGCAGCTGTTGACGCGGTATGGCGTGGTCTTTCGCGAGACGGCGCATGCGGAGGGACTGCCCGGCGGATTTTCCGCGGTGTATGACGTGCTGAAGGCGATGGAGGAGAGCGGCAAGGTGCGGCGCGGGTATTTTGTCGCGGAGCTGGGCGCGACACAGTTTGCGCTGCCGGCGGCGGTGGAGCTGCTGCGGACGCTGCGGGGCGGATTTGGAGAGACGGGACGTGCGGGCGTGGCGCCAGAGATGGTGATGCTGGCGGCGACTGATCCGGCGAATCCGTATGGCGCGCTGGTGAAGTGGCCGGAGGTTACGAGCACCTCCCTCACCCGAAGTGTGGGGGCGAAGGCTGTGATTTGTGATGGATGCCTGGTCATGTATCTGCGGCGCGGGAATGCGAACGTGCAGGTGTTTCTGCCGGAGGAGGAGCCGGAGCGGAGCCAGGTTGCGAAGGCGCTGGCGGAGTTTCTGGTGGCGCGGGTGCGTGCGGAGCGCGATGAGGGCGCTGGGTCAGGAACAGCCCTACGTGCGGGGCTGGTGATTGCGACGGTGAACGGCGTGCGAGTGGGCGAGAGCGCGATGGCAAAGCCGATGCTGGACGCGGGGTTTGCGGTGGGCGTGATGGGGTTTTACCTAAGGCGCAACTGATATATTCAGGGGCACTGCTTCCGGGCCGCGAAGCGTGATGGCTGGCTGAGGAGGCAGGAATGCACGGATGGCGCGTTGCGGTGTTGGGTGCGGTTGTGCTGGCGGCGTGGGGCGCGGGGGCGCAGCAGGCCCCGACGGCGTACACGGTGACGGTGGTGAATTCGCTGATGGGGCCGCCGGTGGAAGAGACGGTGTATCGCGACGGATCTCGGGCGGTGATGGACATGAACATGCCTGCGACGGCCGATGCAAAGGCGACGCATACGCGGTCGCTGGTGGACCTGGCGGCGCATACGACCGCGTCATGGGACGTGGTGGACAGCTCGGGCGGATGCGGCAAGGGAACTTTTTCCGGTGACTGGGGCGATCCGTTTTCGTCGCTGATCGACCTGAGCACGGCAAAGCTGACAGGAACGGAGACGATGAACGGGTTTGCGGCGAAGGTCTATACCGCGAGCGCCGATGGCGCGAACGCGAAGATATGGGTGGATGCGAAGACCGGGCTGACGTTGAGGATTGACCTGGGGCCGGCGGGGCAGATGAAGACGATCACCGAGGTGAAGAACTTTGTGGTGGGCGCGCCAGCGGCGAGCGTGTTTGCGCTGCCGGCGGCTTGCACTGCACCAGTTGGGCCGCCGCCGCCCTCGCAGCATGAACTGGACATTGCGGCGGAGACCAACAGCAAGGTGGGCGACTTTATCGATGCAGTGATGACGGAGGATGCGGGGCCGGTGGCGGCGTGCTCGGTGGTGGTGCGGGTGATGAAGGCGGGCGCGATGACGCCGATTACCAGCGGCTTCAAGCTATCGGCGAACGTGATCGACGAGGCGAAGCTGGCGCAGGGAGACACCAGCCCAGGCGCGGATATTCCGGTGAGCATGGGCGCGGATGGCGTGGCGCGGATCGCGAATCCGTCGGCGCGGTTCAATCTGATGGAGGACTTTGGCGATGCGGGCGGCGGCGGCGGGACGGTGCGGCGCTGGTGCGCCGGGCCGGTGTCCACGCTGCTGCTGGTGGTGAAGGACCCGCAGGCACTGGGCAAGGGCGCGGACTGGGTGTGGGACAAGAATGGGAAGTATGCGGTGAAATAGAGCAATGGTGAGCGAGATCGTGACCGAGCAGGAAGGCGACTCGGCGGAGTTTGTCGAGATTGTGCGGAGCCTCGCCACGGGGCTGGTGCGCGAACAACGGCCGAGGCGGCTCTATGCCATCCGCATCGATAATTGGTTTGGGCCAAAGTGGCTGAGCTTTGCGGGAAAGTTTAGCGTCGGGAGCCTTATCGGAAGACGACACGGCATCGGTGTCCACAGGGCACGACTACATGTTCCACCGTTTGTCCCGGCGCGCGTGGTTTCGGAGCGGGTTCTCGACGGGTCGGATTTTTCGGGTGTGGTGGCCGCACAGCCGGTCCACATCGATTGCACGAGCAAAGTTGCCCTTACTCGCCGGATCGAAGACATCGACAAGGACGCGGTGTTCATTTGGTTCAGCAGCCAATCGCAAACGCAGCAACGTGGCAGCGTAATGATTTATTCGACAGCCGCGTTCGCGATCTCATCACAGAATCTGGGTTTCTATTTAGGGTTTGCCCACCAAGATAAGCGCTGGCGGCCGTCGGTACTGCGGGGCATCTCGCGCAGTGAGTTTGAGCAACTGGCGAAGCATGGGCGTGCGCAACTGACAGTGCCGTAGACTAAAGAGATGCTGGATGAACTGGAGTTTCGTTACTCCCCGGTTCGCGATCGGGTGCGCGAGCTGCGGGAGTATCTTTGACGCGGCGCGGCTGAAGCGCGAACTGGACACAATTGAAGACACAGATTTCCGACCCCGCGGTGTGGGCGGATGGGGCGCGCTCGCAGCCGTTGATGCGCGAGCGCAAGCGGCTGGAGACGCTGCTGGCCGACGATGCCGAACTGGCGCGGCGCATGGACGACATCGAGGCGTACTTCGAGCTGGCGAAGGAGGGTGAGGCGACGGAGCCTGACCTGCAACGCGAGATACCGGCGCTGGTGGATTTCTCGGAGAAGCTCGAATCGAAGACGATGCTCTCGGGCGAGACGGATCGCGCTGAACGCGATCGTGACGGTGCATCCGGGCGCGGGCGGCACGGAGAGCCAGGACTGGGCGGAGATGCTGATGCGCATGTACCTGCGCTGGGCGGAGCGGCAGGGCTTCAAGACGGAGATCAACGAGATCCAGGATGGCGACGAGGCGGGGATCAAGTCGGCGACGTTTACGGTGACGGGCGAGTTTGCGTTTGGCCTGCTGACGGGCGAGACGGGCGTGCACCGGCTGGTGCGCATCTCGCCGTTCGATTCGGCGAAGCGGAGGCATACCAGCTTTGCCAGCGTGTTTGTGAGCCCGGAGATCGACGACACGATCATGATCGACATCAAGACGGAAGATTTGCGGATTGATACGTACCGCAGCGGGCGGCAAAGGCGGCCAGCATGTGAATACGACCGACTCGGCGGTGCGGATTACGCATCTTCCGACGGGGCTGGTGACGGGCTGCCAGAACGAGCGCGCGCAGCACAAGAACAAAGACCGCGCGATGAAGATGATGCGGTCGAAGTTGTACGAGTACGAGCTGGACAAGAAGAAGGCGGCGACGCGGAAGATCGAAGACTCGAAGCTGGAGATCGGGTTTGGGTCGCAGATTCGCAGCTACGTGCTGCAGCCGTACCGGATGGCGAAGGACCTGCGGACGCGGGTCGAGGTGGGCGACGTGGACAAGGTGCTCGATGGCGATCTGGAGCCGTTTATCCGCGGGTATCTGAGGATGCGGCGCGAGGGCGGCGTGCCGGCGCCGGTGGCTCCAGAGGATGACGTATAGATTGTCTGGTCTCTTTGTGCGCCGCCGGCATCCAAGAGTGAGCGCGGGAGGATGACCGCGGAGAAGAGAGCGAGGCGCAATGGCAAAGGTGAACACGGAAGAGATTGCGGCGAGCGAGACCCTGGAGCTGCGGGTGCAGCTGGCGGCGCTGCTGGATGGCGGGCAGGCGCACGCGAAGTTGGAGGATGCGGTGAAGGATTTTCCGGTGAAGCTGCGCGGCGTGGTGCCGGAGGGACTTCCCTACTCCGCGTGGCAGCTGCTGGAGCACATTCGCATCGCGCAGAAAGATATTCTCGAGTTCTCCGCGCCGCCGACAGGCGGATACCAGGAGAAGCCGTGGCCGGATGCGTACTGGCCGAAGAGTGCCGAGCCGCCGACCGAGGATGCGTGGGACCGATCACTTGCGGAGATTGAGGCGGACCGGAAGAAGTTCCGCGCGCTGATCGAGAAACCGGGCGCGGACCTGGCGAGGCCGTTCCGCTGGGGCAATGGGCAGAACCTGCTGCGCGAGGCGCTGCTGATCGCGGACCACAACGCGTACCACGTGGGCGAGCTGGTAATGCTGCGCAGGCTGCTGGGAATCTGGAAGTAGCGGGCTTCGCAAGGGAGGCGGATTCCTCTGCATCCGATCCCGCTGAGCCGGACTGAACCCAGCGGACTGAACGATCAGCGCCTTTTTCAATCCTCAAGCGGCCGTATCGAGGGTGCGTGGACACTCACCGCAACCCGCAAACCCCTCCCCCATGACAAAATCACTTTATGAGCGATGAACTAATCCCCACGCCCGCCCCCGTCCGCCGCACCGGCCTCAGCCCCAAGGAACAGAAGCTCCAGGCCATGCGCGACAAGCTAGCCGCCCAGAGCAAATCCGGCAAGCCCATCGCCGGCGCCTCCTCCTCCGGCTTCAACGCCAAGGGCAACGTCACCCGCAAGACCGCCTTCCAGCGCAAGGCCACGTAAGCGAGCCTGGACGCGCGGCGCGGCGCTCAGCTGCCGGGTGGTCCGTCCGGGCTGCTCCGCCGGCGCAGCTCAGCGTTCTCCGCCTCCAGCGACTCCAGCCGCCTGCGTACCGGTTCCAGCGACTCCTGCAACTCCTCCAGCGTGTAGCGCGGCGTGATGTGCTGCGGGCAGTTCCAGTCAAACGCCTCCACGTGAATCAGCATCACGCGCTCGGCGACCGCATCCTTCTCGCCGGTGGCAAGCTGCGGCAGAAGTTCCGCCGCCCGCGCATCGCCTTCGTGGATCTCCACGCGGCCCAGAACCTTCAGCCGCGTCTGATGCGGATAGTCCATCAGAAACAACGCTACGCGCGAGTCATGTTCGAGGTTCCCCAGGCTGATGTACTGCTTGTTGCCGCGCAGGTCCGCGAAGCCGAGCAGCTTCGGATCGAGCACGCGCAGAAAGCCCGGCGGCCCGCCGCGATGCTGGATGTACGGCCAGCCCGTCTCAGAGACCGACGCCATGTAGAAGCTGTCCCGCGCAGCGATAAACGCCTGCTCCTGGGCGCCTAGCGCATCGCCGGGCTTGCCGGCATCGTAGACGCGCTGGTACTGCTCGCGGCTGCCGTGCCTCTTCTGTTCCTGTTGGACAAGCGGTGTAAAAGCCAGTTCCTGAAAACGCCGACCCATCGCGGGGTCCTCATTCCGGGCAGGTAGACTCGCTGCTTAGGCTTTGGATTACTGAATTGCCGCGGGGATTCACGATTGTGGATGTCAACTTATTGAGGCCTTCGCTTGGCCGCTTGAGCTTGCCGGACTGCTTCCACATCCGCAAGGTCCTGTAACCGCCCAACGGCAAGCTTATTTTGGACGAAGTGATCCTCGGAGATGTAGCGAGCCTGTACCTCTTCGTCGATGGTCCAGGGAACTGAAGCTGCCCACACCGTTTCAAAGTCCAGCGCTTCAATCCGCTTGAGGATGTCAACGCGAATCGGAGAGACGCCCATCTGGAAGATCGAATCTGGGTCTTCGAAGTCTTTGGGTGTGCAGCCAGTCAGCTGTGCGCCAAATTCCGTGAGAGCCGCGAAGACACGCTGCGCATTGTCTGGCGAACGATCGATCAGCACGTCGAGATCGCCGGTCGCTCGGGGCTGCGCGTGAACGGCAAGCGCATAGCTGCCGACGACAACATATCTAACGCCGTGGCCATTCAACGCGGACAAAAGATCTTTTAAGTCCCGATCCATCAGCCACGATCCCTTTCATGCGATACCCGTCGACACTTAGCTGGTAGGCCGCTTCAATGCGCTCCGCTGGAGGAACACTCTGCCAATAGCGGTATTCCTCATCCTTGACTTCCTGAAAACTGGAAAATTTGCGAAGGGTTTTGTCCATGGGAGTCTGTCTTCATTCTACTAGCGCCGATCAGCGCCGTAGCACTTATCCATTCCGTCGAAACCTGTAAAGAATCCCCATGACTTGCCACGGCCGCCCGGATTGGCGCCCCCACGAAGGTATTCATAAAGCTCGTCTCCAGACATATATTCCTCATCATTCAAATGGTTCAAAATGGTCGGGAATGGCATTACGCGACACTCAGGATGCGCGTAGAACGCATCCAGCACGCTTGTGTATGCTGTAACGTCGAGAGGCGCGCCTCTCATCAATTGGTCTATCGGAGTGAATCGGGTGTAGGTCTTTATCTTTTGCTGGCATAACTGCACCATCTCAGGCGACAATTTGGAGCCGCCGGGTATGTCATAAGATTGCCAGTCTGCAGCATCACACGCCTGCCCAAGTCCAGATAGGCGGCCATCTAGAAAGCCTTCGACATATCCGGTTCGCTGTGCCGGGCTCCAGGAGCGCCACTCGTCCCCACTGTCGATCGTGAACCTCGCCTTCGACTGCGGACCAGGGGTTGGCTTATGGCAACCAATGGCAAGAATCGGTGCGACCATAGCCAGGCCAAACAACTCAATACGCCATCGAATTCTCATGCAGGCAAGAATACAGCGATCCAGCTCTGCCAAAACAAAAGGGCGGAGCCGAAGCCCCGCCCTCATCAATTCACTAAACCGAAAGACTCTACAGCCCCTTCTTCACCAGAAACAGAATCAGGTCCTTCACGCGGTTCGAATAGCCCCACTCATTGTCGTACCAGCTGATCACCTTGCCGGTGTTGCCGATCACCTTCGTCAGCTTCGAGTCGAAGATCGACGACAGCGGGTTGCCCTTGAAGTCCGAGCTCACCAGCTCCTCCTCCGTGTAGCCCAGAATGCCCTTCAGCGGCCCCTCGGCCGCGGCCTTCACCGCCGCGTTGATCGTCTCCACCGTAATCGGCTTCTCCGACACAAACGTCAGGTCAACCACCGACACATTCGGCGTCGGGACGCGGATCGCAAACCCATCCAGCTTGCCCGACATCTCCGGAATCACCAGCTTCAGCGCCTTCGCCGCGCCCGTCGAGCTCGGAATCATGCTCAGCGCCGCCGCGCGCGCGCGCCGCAGGTCCTTGTGCGGCGTGTCCAGAATCACCTGGTCGTTGGTATAGCTGTGGATCGTCGTCATGATGCCGCTGGCAATGCCGAACGTATCGTTCAGCACCTTCACCACCGGCGCCAGGCAGTTCGTCGTGCAGCTCGCATTCGAGATCACGTTGTGCTTCGCCGCGTCGTACTTCCCGTCGTTCACGCCCAGCACCACCGTCAGGTCCTCGTTGGTCGCCGGCGCGGAGATGATCACCTTCTTCACCGTCGAACCCAGATGCGCCTTCGCCTTCTCCGCATCCGTAAAGAAGCCCGTCGACTCCACCACAATCTGCGCGCCCACCGACGCCCAGTCCAGCTTGGCCGGGTCGCGCTCCGCAAACACCTTGATCTTCTTGCCGTCGACCGCGATAAAGTCCGCGCCGTGCGTGACCTCGTTCTTCAGGTTGCCCAGAATCGAGTCGTACTTCAGCAGGTGGGCCAGCGTGGCCGGCGTGGTCAGGTCGTTGACCGCGACAAACTCGATGTCCGGGTTGCCGATTGCCGTGCGGAATACGTTGCGTCCAATGCGGCCGAAGCCGTTGATGCCAACTTTCACTGCCATGTCGTGCGTGCTCCTGTCGTGTGCGTGGGATTCGGGGCTAGGGTCGCGTCACAACGCGCCACCCGTCTCCTGTTGGGGTGTGATATCAGGGAAATTTCGTGATTTGGCCGTCAATTTGATGCTAGCACCGGGGTTGGGCTGACGCAACGCAAACAGCCGCTCTCGCGTGACGCAAATCACACGGCCGATCTTGCAGCAAATCAGGTAGCTCAGCCTAGAAGTTGAAGAACTTCTCCCGCAGCGCGTCCTCATACTGCTCCTTGGCCTCTTTCGCTGCATTCGCGCGCCTCTTCCTCGCGAAACCCCGCCGCCTCCCACGCATCTATCTCAGCCTCGGAGTGGTTCCCGGCGGCCAGCGCCTCCTCCTCGCGGATCGCGGCGATCCATTGCTCGACGGCCGCCTTGTAGGCGGCCTGCATCTTGTCCAGATCGCTGATTTCTACCGGCATCTCGTTCTCCCTCGTGTCACTTCTCGTGCGTCTGCCAGTCACGGTAGCCCAGACAGATGAACAGAACGTTTCAATCGCCGTGCCGTCTCCTGCCATCCCTCCCTCCGCCAAACCGCACCCGGCAATTTGCCCGCAAATGTGCAACATTTTTGCGGCAGCCCATCCGCGCTGTGTTACAAGCGGACCTATGCGCAATGTGCGCGAATGGATTGAGCGACAAGATGAGAAGACGTTCCAGACGTGGACCGAACGAATCGGAATCCACGGGTAAGAGCGGGCAGGAACTGCCCTCAAACCAGCCCGCGCCGCTGAGGCCATCGTACCCGGATGCGCCGGCCCCCAAACCGGCAGCCGCCCCCGCAGCTACCGAACGGCAGTCCCGAGCCTGCAGCACCCGCAAGCCCGCCGCCGCCGAAGCCCGACCGCAGGCAGCCCGAGCCCGAAAAGAAGATCGTCGTCGAGACCCAGCCCGAATCGCTGGCCACTCCGCCCGCCGAGCAGACCAGCTCTCGCCCAAGGAGCCGCGCGGCTACGTCGTTCTCGCCATCGGCCTTCCCGGCTCCGGCAAAACCACCTGGTACAAGCGCCGCGGCGTCACCCCGCTCTCCAGCGACCTGCTCCGCACCATCCTCTTCGACGACATCACCGAGCAGCGCTACCAGGGTCTCGTCTTCTCCACCCTGCGCAGCCTGCTGCGCGCGCGCCTCATCGCCAAGATGCCCTGGAACTACGTCGACGCCACCAACCTCAGCCCGCACGAGCGCAAGCAGTGGATCAAGATGGCCAAGAGCTTCGGCTATGAGGTCCAGGCCGTCTTCTTCGACGTCCCCCTCGCCGTCTGCCTCGAGCGCAACTCCAAGCGCGACCGCCAGGTCACCGACGAAGTCATGCACAAGATGGCCGAGCGCCTCAAGCCCCCCACCTTCAAGGAAGGCTTCGAGAAGATCACCGTCGTCCGCGTCAAAGGCCAGCCCGGCACCATCCCGGTCTCGGTCGACGGCGAAACCGCGGCGGAAACCCAACCCTCCGACGAATAGCCGATACGAGCCAACTCGAGTTGGCCCGTCAGAATATCCGGGTG
This sequence comes from uncultured Acidobacteriaceae bacterium, assembly GCA_963766975.1. GTDB lineage: Bacteria > Acidobacteriota > Terriglobia > Terriglobales > Acidobacteriaceae > Edaphobacter. Next base: position 381,985 of record CAVYCF010000014.1, on the reverse strand, counting down.
GCCCACCCTTTCACAGCTTCATCGTGAAAGGGTGGGTTGCCTCTTTTGCTCTCCCACAAATGTTCGCGTGCCCCATTCATGACGCGACCGACAGGGCGCGCATGAGTGGGATGAAGACAGCCGGGTGCTCATCCCTACGCGTTCTTTGCTCCCGCGCGCAGTGCATAATCCCAACATGCCCTCCGCCCCCGGCTTTGCGCCAGACTTCGCAGTAGCCTTCGCCAACGTCAGCTACTCGCTCCCCACCGGCGCCCAGCTCCTCCGCAATATCAACCTCACCCTCGCCCCCGGAACCACCACCGCCCTCCTCGGCCGCAGCGGCAGCGGCAAAACCACGCTCCTCCGCATGGTCAACGCCCTCGCCATGCCCACCTCCGGCGAGGTCCGCGTCAACGATCGCACGACACGCGATGCAGACCCCATCGCCCTCCGCCGCAGCATCGGCTACGTCATCCAGGAGACCGGCCTCTTCCCCCACATGACCGTCGAGCGCAACGCCGGCATCGCCCTCGAACTCGCCAACCTCCCCGCCGCACAACGCCAATCCCGCATCGCCGAAGTCCTCGCCCTCGCCGGCCTCGACTTTCGCCGAATTCCGCGCCCGCTATCCCTGGCAGCTCTCCGGAGGCCAGCGCCAGCGCGTCGGCCTCGCCCGCGCCCTCGCCGCCGACCCCGCCCTCCTCCTTATGGACGAGCCCTTCGGCGCCCTCGATCCCCTCACCCGCGCCGAGATGCAGACCATGCTCCGCGATCTCCTCGCCCGCGTCGGCAAAACCGTCCTGCTCGTCACCCACGACCTCGACGAGGCCCTCTACCTCGCCCACCGCATCGTCTTCCTCGACGCCGGCGCCATCGTCGCCGACCTCCCCGCCGCCGAAGTCCTCGCCTCCACCAACCCGCACGTCCGGGCCTACGTCCGCGCCGTCCACCGAAACGCAGAAATCCCAAGCACCCCAATACCGGAGAATGAGGCCCGCACATGACCCCCTTCCTCTCCACTCACGGCTACGAGATCGCCCGCCTCACCTTCGAGCATCTCTGGCTCACCCTCATCCGCCATGCTGCTCGCCGCCGCCATCGGCCTGCCCCTCGGCATCCTCCTCACGCGCCACGAACGCCTCGCCCGCCCCATCATCGCCCTCGCCAACATCGTCCAGACCATCCCCTCGCTCGCGCTCTTCGGCCTGCTCCTCCCCGTGCCCTGGCTGGGCGAGAACGCCGCCCGCCTCGCCATCCTCGCCCTCACCGGCTACGCGCTGCTGCCCATCCTGCGCAACACCTACGCCGGCATCCGCTCCGTCGATCCCGCCCTCCAGGACGTCGCCCGCGCCCTCGGCATGACCTACTGGCAGCGCCTCACCAAGGTCGAGCTGCCCCTCGCCGCCAGCGTCATCCTCGCCGGCCTGCGCACCGCCACCGTCACCTGCGTCGGCGTCGCCACCATCGCCGCCGCCATCGGAGCCGGCGGCCTCGGCGAACTCATCTTCCGCGGCGTCGCCAGCGTCGACAACGCCCTCGTCCTCGCCGGAGCCATCCCCGCCGCCCTCCTCGCCCTCACCGCCGACGCCCTCCTCGGCCTCCTCGAACACAAACTCACTGTGCGCAGATAACCCATTCCCAAAAACGCGGGTTGTCGGATCAGTCTGAATTTGTCTTGAAGGGCGACCTTTTGCCCGCGTGGCGGAGCCGGAGCTGATGCGAAGTGCATCTGGGGGTCTGCGACTGTTCCCCCTAGTCCGTATCGTGACGAGGGAAAAGCGGTTCCCATTGTCCGCTACTCGCATGAAGAATTGGAATTGAGTTGTTTGGGCATCGATGCTGGAACACCACAACCATTCCGCAATCCTCGAACCCTCTTGGCTTGTATCGGCTTGCAGTCTTGCAATAATCGAGGAGCTTAGCTTTCTCGTGCTTCGTGAAGCGGGAGCATTTGTCGGCGAAGAGGTTATCCCCCTCGTGAAGAGTGTGCATGAACGTTGGCGTTAGTGTGGTGTCCTTTTCGATTTTTTGTAATGCGGTATAGGAACCGGCTACGAGCACTAAAAAAACGCGCCCAACGCCGGCAAGTAAAGCACCAAACGAGGTCTGCGGATCGTTCCACGCTTCGCAAACCTGTTTCCCTGATCCGCTAAAATCATCAACAAGAACAACCGTGTCGTTAGCGCCCAAGTGTAACGGATCGGCTTCAGGTAACATTGGTTGCCTGAACAATGAGCTCCGATCCGCAAACAAGTTTGAGTAATTTCTTCCTGTCAAGCCGTTTGCCAGCCTGAACTGGTACAGCATCATATCGCCGCTTTCTCCGGCACTCCCTGACATAGCCGCGAAACGCCAATTGCCACGGCGGCGATGTGGATTTATATGCCACCCGTCTAACGATGCCAGCGATTCCTTGAACGCATTTCGAATCTGAGTTGTCGAATAGAAATCGACGACATCTAGTACACGAGCCGCCAGATCAAGGTCAGCCTTTTTGAACTGATCCAGCCAGCTCTCTATGCCGAGGTTGGTAACTGGGTCGCGGTACGCCCCGAATCGAGCTGTCCAGCGTCTCAGTCTTCTTTGGTCGATTGCAGTTCCCACCGGAGATGGCTGCCGCACTATTCCTGTCTCCGCCCGAGCATTCTTAGGCGCTCTCGAATTAGTTTCGCTAGACTTTCAAGCTCTTTCCAGAGTTCTTCTTCGCCGTAGAAGGCCTCTATGTCGATCGCATCAATTTGATCGTAGAGGGCACCTGCGGCTTTGAGTATTTTCTTTGCGGCCGCGTCAATCGCAGCCGATCGTATGTTGAGATGATCGACCGTTAGCTCGGGCCGTTCGGAGAATTCTTGGAGTCGTTTCGAGATTGTGTTTAATTTTCCGGCTTTTACCGCATTATTTATATGCTGCTTGGCCAACCTGAACTCTGTGACAGATCTTAGGCCTTTTGTATGAAGCTTTTTGAGCATGTTATCCGTAAAGTTATCTTTGCTGAACCAAGGCATCTTATTGACTTCTCGGTCGTTTCGGACAACATATAGCTCTATAAAAAAATCGGCCTTCACGCGCTTCGTTGGATCAGCATCGAGCATTAGATCTTGGAAGCGGAGTGGGTATGAGAGTAATTTTTTGCACCTTACTACCACCGCTTCATCTAATCCTGTCAGTTCGGCGAGTCGTTTATCTTTTCGCTCGCCAAGTTCGCGCATCAAAAGTTCGAGCTTTAGAGCAGTCGGCATTAGCTCCCAATCTTTGCGGAGCTTATGAATCTGGAACATCGTCACTATGTTTTGGACGAGAGTTGGTTCTGCGACCTCGTTGACAGGCACGGTAATAAGGCCTACCCGCTGCGCGCATATCCATCTCCTCTGTCCGTCGAGGATGACGTAGTTGTGGGTTTTCGAATCTCGATATACTGTGAGTGGAACCAGGATTCCGACGCGACTGATCGAATCCTCGAGAATATCCATATCCTCGCGATCGAAAAGCAATCGGGGATTGTGTGGATTCGGTCCGAGCTTCTTGATCGGGAGTTCTAGTACCCGGATCGCTCTTACGCCAAAATGGTCAGGTTTTGCAGCCAAGACTCCCTCTTAGGTATTCGTGATTAATAATTCCGAGCTGACTCTGCGGTGAGCTGCAAATCCTGCGATGTGGCGGCGAACGGAAATGGCTTTATAGGAAAATCCTTTTTTCAGTATGTCGGCTTCGTCAGACTCAGCATAACTCACAACAAAATCGATCCCTTTACGGTCTAGTTGCTCCATCCATCGACGAAGTCGGGTAATGTCGTCGTAGGTAAACGCATCCGGGTGATATTCCCGAAATACGCGGTGTGCCCTTACAGCATATGGTGGGTCCATGTAGACCAAATCGCCGCGCGTTGCATGTTTCAGTACTTTCTCGAAATCACCCCTTATGAACCGCGCAGAGCGCAATCTTCGCGAACAGTCAGCGAAGATTGCATTCTCTGGCAATGCTCCGCACCTGTCCCCGCTATAGGGAACGTTGAATTTTCCGGCCAAGTTTGTGCGGTATATGCCGTTAAAGCAAAACCGATTCAGGTATATGAACCTTGCAGCACGGACGCTTGGCCCTAACGTAGAGGTTTCGAGGGCACGAAGCCGTAGATACTCCTTCTTGTTCTGTGGCCGGAGGCGCCTAAGCTCTGTCAGTACTGCTGGGATTCGGTACTTGACTTCGCGATAAGTGGCGATCAGTTCAGGATTCAAATCGCCCAGGATCGCTTTGGGAGGGTTGATCGCGAAGAAGACGCAGGCCGACCCAGCGAACGGCTCGATATACCGTTTGTGTCGTGAAGTCCAGAACGGCTTTAGATGTGGGAGGAGAAGTCGCTTGCTCCCTGCCCAACGCAGGAAGGGCGGACAGCCGTTCTGTTCGGTCAACTCTACTTGGCTCGTCATGCCTTGCTCTGCATAATACGCTAGGAGTACCTGACGCCTCAGTGATTTACGGAAACTCTGATGTCCCGCCCAATCACGTCGCCGCACCAAAAGGAGCTTGACACCCCGCGTACAATTAAAGGAGAGCCAGCACAGAATCCACCAGCCTCAGGATTGTGTCGCTTCGCTCCCGCTCCAGAATCTCCAGAGGGTATAACTCCAATGCAATCATGACTTTAGAAATAAGCCGTTTGTTTTCATGGATCAAATTTTTAAGTCCTTTGCTTCGTTGATCTTGCGAAACTGGATAGGGGGGAGGGGGTACACAATGCGCCGCACGCACACACCCAAAGTCGCACTCTTCCTCCTCCTCGCCCTCACCGCCTGCGCCCCGCCCCGCGGCTCGCGCATCGTCATCGGCGCCAAGAACTTCACCGAGCAGGTCGTCCTCGGCGAGCTCCTCGCCCAGGAGATCGAAGCCGTCTCTGCCCAGCAAGGCCACCCCCAGCGCGTCGCCCGCAGCTTCTACCTCGCCGGCAGCTACATCTGCCAGCAGGCGCTCGCCGCCGGCCGCATCGACGCCTACGTCGAGTACACCGGCACCGCCCTCACCGCCATCCTCAAGCAACCCTTACCCCCACCCGGTGCCCGCGGCCCCGCACAGGTCCTCGCCACCGTCCGCGCTTTATATGCTTCGAAATACCATGTGCATGTGGCCGCGCCTCTCGGCTTCAACGACACCTTTGCCATGGTCGTCCGCGGCGACGACGCCCGCCGCCTCAACCTCCACACCATCTCCGACGCGGCGAAGCTCACCACGCAGCGCCTCGGCGTCGGCTACGAGTTTGAGTCCCGCCCCGACGGCCTCCCCGGCCTCAGCGCCGCCTACAATCTCCACTTCGCAGCCCTGCGGACGATGGATTTAGGTCTCCTCTACCGCGCCCTCGCCAACCACCAGGTCGACATCGTCGCCGGCAACTCCACCGACGGCCCCATCCGCGCCCTCGGCTTCACCATCCTCACCGACGACCGCCACTACTTCCCGCCCTACGACGCCGTCCCCCTCGTCCGCGAGGACTCCATCGCCCGCCACCCCGAAATTGAAACTGCGTTAGCCGCCCTCGCCGGAAAAGTCACCGCCGACGACATGCAGGCCATGAACGACCTCGTCGACGGCCAGCACAAAGACGTCGCCGAGGTGGTCCGCGCCTTCCGCGCCCGCAAAGGCCTCTAAGCTTCGATCTCTGCCTGCCGCTTGCGTGTCAGCCGGTAGTACACCGCCGGCGTCACAATCAGCGAAAGGAACACCGACACCAGCAGCCCGCCGATCACCGCAATCGCCAGCGGCTGCAGCATCTGCGAACCCGCGCCCAGCGCGAAGGCCAGCGGCAGCATCCCGCAGACCGCCGCAATCGCCGTCATCATAATGGGCCGCAGCCGCCGCTGCGCGGCGTGCAGCATCGCCTCCCGCGCCAGATCTCGCGGCTCGCCGGAGTCTTCGTGCATACCAGCCACCACCCGATCGGCCGCCGCGCTCTTTCGGTGCGCGCGAAACTTCTCATCCGCATCCAGCAGCAAGATGCCATTCTTCGCCACGATCCCGATCACCATGATCAGACCCATAAAGCTGGCCACGTTGAAGGTCGCGTCCGTCAGCGGCCGCGTTACCAGCAGCGCCAGCACAACCCCCGAGATCGACAGGATCGAGCTCGCCAGGATCGCCGTCGGCGCGGAGAAGTTGCGGAACTCCGCCAGCAGCACGCCGAACACCAGCACCAGCGCGAGGATCAGCACACGCAGCAGGTCGTGGAAGGCCTTCTGCTGCTCCTCATACACCCCGCCGTACGTGACGCGCACCGACGACGGTATGTGCATCCCATCCACCGTCTTCTCCACCTGCTGCATCGCGGTCCCCAGGTCCGAGCCTTCGAGGCGACCCGTGACCGCAATGTAGCGCTGCAGGTTCTCGCGCAGGATCTCGTTCTGCGGCGGCAGCTCGGTCACCTCAGCCAGCGAACCCAGCGCAGCTGTGTGCCCACTCGCAGAGTTGAAGACCGTGTTCTGTATCGCGTCCAGCGAGCCGCGCGACTCATCCGGCAGGCGCACGCGCACCGTGTACGGCCGCCCGTTCACGATCATCGGGTCCTGCGCGGGGAGGCCGTCGAGGATTGCGGTCGCGTCCTCGGCGACTTCCTGCGGCGTGAAGCCCATGCGCGCGGCCAGCGTTGGGTCCACCTGGAAGTTGGTCGCCGGGCCGGAGATGGTGTTGTCGATGCCATTTTGCGTGTCGACCACGCCGGGCACCTTCTTGATCGCGTCCTCCACCTTCGGCCCCAGCTGGTTCAACAGGTTCGGATCGTCGGAGAAGAGCTTGATGACGATGTCCTCGGGCTGGTTGGAGAGATCGCCGATCATGTCCTGCAACACCTGTGTGAACTCGACGTCCAACGCGGGCTCCTCTCTCTGGATCTTCTGGCGCACGTCATCCATCACATCATCGATGGAGCGGTCGCGGCTGGACTTGAGTTTGACGGTGAAGTCTCCGGTGTTGGCCTCGGTTACGGCGGCAAGACCCATCTGCAGGCCGGTGCGCCGCGACGTGATCTCAACCTCCGGCTCCGCGCGCAGGATCTGCTCCACATGGGTGAGGATGCGGTTGGTCTCAGCCAGCGAGGTGCCTGCGGGCGTCAGATAGTCCAGCACAAACGCGCCTTCGTCCATCTTGGGCAGCAGGTCACTGCCGAGGGCGTTGTACCCGAACCACGTGCCGGCGATGAGCACGACGCACGCAAGCGCCAGGCCCAGCGGATGCGCCAGCGCCCAGCTGAGCGCGCGCTCATGCCACCGGAGGATGCGCCGCATCACCGGGCCGGCATCATGCTCGTGGGCCGCTTCGGTATCAGTATGCTTCTTATGTTTGAGCAGGGAGAGCGAGAGCGCCGGCGTAAGGCTGACAGCCAGCGCCAGCGAGGTGAGCAGGCTGACCGTCATGGTGATAGCCAGCGCACGGAAGAAGCTTCCCGTCACGCCGGTGACAGCGATCAGGGGAAGAAAGACGACCACAGGCGTGATGGTGGAAAAGATGAGCGGCGTAGCAATCTCGCGCAAGGCCCTGCGTACGGCGTTCGCGCGGGTCTCGCCGGCATCGCGGTGGACGACGATGTTTTCCACCACAACGATGGCGTCGTCGATGACGAGGCCGATGGCGGCGGCAAGACCGCCCAGGGTCATCAGGTTGAAGGATTCGCCGATCATCCAGAGGAACAGTATTGTAACCGCAACGGTTACAGGAATCACCATGCCGGCGACGACCGAACTGGACCAGTCGCGCAGGAAAAGGAAGAGGATGCCGCAGGCCAGCACCAAACCGATCAAGATCGCGTCGCGCACGCTCTTGATCGACTCGCGCACCAGCTCGGACTGGTCGTAGAACGGCGTCAGATGCACGCCGGGCGGCAGCGCCTTCTCCAACTGCGTGATCTCCGCCGCAACGCCGTCCGCCACCTGCACCGTATTCGACGTAGGCTGGCGCGCGATATTGATCAGCACCGAAGGTATGCCGTTCGCAGTCACGGTGGTGTAGACCGGCTCCGTGCCCGAACGCACATCGGCCACGTCGGCGACGCGCACCGGCGCGCCGGTTGGTGTGGTCTTCACCACCAGCGATCCCAGCGCCGCGGCATCGTGCGCCTGCGCGCCGACCAGCGCAAGAATCAGCTCGTGGTTGGCCTCATAGAGACCGGGCGAATCGATGATGTTGGAATTCTCCACTGCGTTGACGATGTCCGTCAGCGTGACGCCGGAGTTCTGTAGCCGCGCCATGTCGGGCACGATGTGATACTCCGGCACCTGTCCGCCCTGCACAATCACGGTCGAGACGCCGTCTACGCGGTTCAATGGCGGCTTCAGGTCGTAGGTGGCAATCTCCCAGAGCTGCGTCGGTGAGACGGAGTTGGAGTCCGCGGTGAGCGCGTAGCCGAGGATAGGGAAGGTCGCGAAGGTCAGCCGGTTGGTGGTGATGACGGCCGCTGCTGGAAGATTCTGACGGACCTTCGAGAGCGCTGCATCCACCAGCTGCAGCGTCTGGAACATATCGATGTTCCAGTCGAAGAAGAGGCTGACCTCCGCCTCGCCGCGCGAGGTGGTGGAGCGCACCGTCAGCAGCCCCGGAACGCTGTTCATCGCGTCCTCAATCGGCTTGGTGATGGTGACCTGCATCTGCTCCACCGGCATCACGCCGTTGTCCACACCGATGACGACGCGCGGGAAATTGGTCTCCGGAAAGACAGAGATGGGCACCTGCAACGCGGCGTAGATGCCGGTGAGGGTGAGCACGGCGACCAGAAAAAAGACGGTGCGGCTCATGCGCTCGAGCCAGAAGCCACGCTCCTGCGGTACGCCCGTCGAGTTGGGCTCTGGATGGATGCCGGGCGAACTCACTTGTCGTCCGCGTCCTTTCCGCCTGCGGGCTTGTCATCATCGTCCGGCTTGGCGGTGGGGTCGGCGCCGATCTTTACCTTCGTGCCCTCGTCCAGACCGTACGCTCCAGTTGAGATCACCATGTCCTGCTGCGCGATGCCGCTGAGCACCTGCGCCGAGTCTTTGGTGACGATGCCCAGCGTTATGGGCTTCTTATGCGCGGCAGAGTCCGAACCGATGACCATGACGAACTTGCTGTTGCCGTCGGTCGCGGTCTGGATCGCCTCCGCGGGGACAGTCATCGCACTGGCAACAGTGCGGCCCGTGACGCTCGCGTGGACAGGAGTGCCCGCCTTGTAGGCGCCGTTTGGATTCTCCACGCGCAGCCACACCTCGACCGTCGTGCTGCCGGGATCAAGCGCCGGGCTGATGAGCGAGACCTTTGCTGAAACAGGGTCGCTAATGCCCGGCACGGTAATCGTCGCCGGCGCGCCGAGCTTCAGGGCCTGCGCCTGCATCTGGCCGACGTGCAGCTTGGCGATGAGTGCCGACGTGTCCATTACTGTGATGAGCGTGGTCCCGGCGGCGGCAGTCTCTCCGGCGAAGAGCGGGCGGTCGGTGACGACTCCGTTGATCGGACTGCGAATCTCCGTGTAGCTCAGCTGTGCTTCTGCGCCCAGGTACTTGCCGCGCGCGGACTCAAGCGTGCCCTGCGCACTCTTCATCGCCGCTTCGTTGCTGACCTTGACGACCGAATCCAGATGTTGCTGCGCGATGTCATACGCGGCCTGTGCCTGCACCAATGTGGCTTTCGCGGTGTCAAGGTCGCGCCCAGGGATCGCCCCCTGCGTAAAGAGCTCGCTGCGCGCGTTCACAACGGACTGGTCCAGATCGAGGTTTGCCTTGGCTTGGGCGAGATCGAGCTTCGCCCTGGTCAGGTCTTCAGGGACCTGCGCCTTGGTCGCGGTATCGTACGTGGCCTGCGCAGCGGTGTACGCGCCCTTGTTGTCGACCACTGCGGCAGAGAGGTCCTTGTTCTCGAGCGTGGCCAGCAGTTCGCCTTCATGCACCTTTGCGCCGCGCTGCACATAGAACTTCGCCACCGGCGTGGTGATCTTCGGCGAGATGGCGGCCTCGGCCAGCGGAGTCAGGATTGCGTCGGCGGAGATCTGGTCGCTGATGTTCTCGATCTCCGGGTGGGCCGCCTGCACGTAGACCTCCGGCGCCGGCGTCGCGTCCTCATCTTTTTTGCAGCCCAGCGGAAGCAGCGCCGCGGCGCACAGACAGATCGTGGCCGCTCGCAGTCTCCGCGTTGCTTCGTCTCGGGTCTTCACTGGCCGCCTTCTCATTCGCACGTCATCCTCTATAGAGTTCCCGTCAGCAGTTGCAGGTTCGCCAACGCCGTCTCATACCGCACCACTCCATCCTCGCGCGCCTGCTCCGTCGTGGTCAGAGAGTTCTCCGCGTCCACAACATCCAGGATCGTCGCTTCGCCCGCCGTGTACGCCAACCGCACCAGCCGCAGGCTCTCAGCGGCCGTCTTCACGCTCAGGTCCAGGCTGTCGAGCTGGTCGTGTGCCGCCGTCGCCTCGGAGTAGAACTCCTCCAGCTCCGCGATCACCTTGCGCTGCGTATTGGTCAGCGCGGCCTTGGCGGCTGTGCGGCTGTTCTCGCTCTGCTTCACCTTGTCATGCGTGGTGAACCAGTCCCAGAGCGGAAAATTCAGCTGTGCGCTGGCGGAATAGCCAAGATTGCGATTGCCAAGGTCGTTATACAGGCCGAACTGCGCCGAATCGATGCCGTAGTTGTAGTTCAGCGTCAGGTCCGGCAGATATCCCAGACGCGCGGCGGTCACGCTCAGGTCCGCCAGATGCGCGCCGGCCAGTGCGCTGCGCAGCTCAGGATTGTTCTTCGCCAGCGCGGTCTCCACATCAGCGCGTGCGGGAACGGAGACGGCAGTATCGGGAATGGCAATCGTGTACGGCGTGCGCGGATCGGGAAAGAGCAGTACGCCAAGATCGAGCCGGGCCTTCTCTGCGTTCAGCTTCGCGTCGGAGAGGTCGCGGTCTCGTTGCTGCTGCTGTAGCTGCGACTTCACTACGTCCGCATGGGCCACTTCCCTCGCCTGCTCGCGCTGGCCGGTGAGTTTGGTCAGGCTCGCAGCCTCGTCGGCGGCGCGCTGTGCCACGGCCAGCCGGCGTTCCTGGGTTGCGGCCATGTAATACAGGCTCGCGACGGTCGCGACGAGTCCACGCTGCGCGATCTGCAATTCGGCGTTGGCTACAGCGAGCGATGCCGAAGCTTTGCTGACGGCATTCAGCGTGTGCGGCCCGATCGTCTCCGTCACCACAGCCTGATTGCTGTATTCATGCACGGCATTGTTGGCGATGAAGCGCGGGGCCGATGTGGTCTGCAGGTCCGGCTGCTGCACCTTCACCGGATTGGTGATGACCCCGGCCCCCCCTGGGTGTAGAGAAACTGGTTCTCCGCGGCGACGTTGGGCAGCAGCGCTGCGCGCGCGATGGACTGGTCCAGCTTGGCGTTCTGGGCAGCAGCGGTCGCCGCCGCGAGCGCAGGCTCATTGACTCGGGCACGGGCAATTGCCTCGTCCAGCGTAATCACAGCCGGCGTCGATTGCGGCGACGCGCTTACCGGCGGCACGGCAGGAGGCTGTTGCGCCGGAAGCGCAGGAACACAGACCAACGCAACCGCGGTCGTGAGCGCGGCGTTGCGCAGCCATGGGCTTGTGCTTGTCATGCGAACCAGACGCATCGGGAAGAATCTACCATGCATTCGATGCCCAACCGGCACCGCTGCAATTGCAACTTTGCCAGCCTGGGCTTAACGCGAGCTTAAGGATGCCGCGAATAGAGTAGATTTCTGCTATGCGAGTGCTGGTAGTGGAAGATGAAATCCGGTTGGCCAACAACATTGCCCAGGCGCTGCGTGAGCGCTGCGGTTTCGCCGTGGACTCGGCGGAGAATGGCCTGGACGGCGTCTCCATGGCCGAGTTTGGGCATTATGACCTGCTGCTGCTGGACCTGATGCTGCCCGGCCTTGACGGCCTGGGAGTCGTGCGCCGTATCCGCGCCCGCCGCGACCTCACACCCATCCTCATCCTTACCGCGCGCGACGAACGCACCACGGTCGTTCAGCTCCTGAATGCCGGCGCCGATGATTATCTGACCAAACCCTTCGATCTGGGCGAACTCATCGCGCGCTGCAAGGCGCTCATCCGCCGCGGCAAAGGCACCGCGCATCCCGAGCTCACCGTCGGCCGTATTACCGTAAATACCGTGGAGCAGACGGTCCGCTGCTCGGGCCAGCTCATCGATCTCTCGCCCACGGAGTACCGGCTGTTCGAGTATCTGATCTTCCGGCCGCGCGCCATTGTCTCCGCCCGCGAGCTGCTGGAGCATCTGTACGACTACAACTGGCAGCACCACTCCAACGTAATCGAAGCGCACATCTCGAATCTGCGCAAGAAGCTGCGCGCGGCAGGCGAGGAGACATCCATCACCACGCTGCGCGGGCGCGGTTACCGCCTGGAATCGCCGGAGGCGCCGCAATGAGACGGACCTCGCTGAGCCGCCAGCTGATCGCGGGCATTCTGCTTGCGGAGCTGATCTGCGCGGCGGTGTTCTCCGCAGTCGCCCTGCTGCATGAGATGCACGGCCGCCGTCGAGCCTTTGACGTGATGCTGCGCGGGCGCGCCGATTCGCTGCTGGGCGCGATCCACGACGCCGAAGATTCGGCCGACAATATCTATCTCGATCCCTCTGAACTTGTCCTCCCACACCAGGACCTGTACGAGGTTCTGACACCGGCCGGCAAGGTGCTCAGCTATTCGCCGCACACATCGCCCACTGCTCTCGCGGCCCTGAATGGTCTGCACGACCCTGGATATTTTGATCTACAAATCGGACGCGAGCATTATCGCGCCATCCACTTCGAGGGGACGCGGGTAATCGACCGCGATGAGGTGCCGGGCGGCCTTCGCCGGCCTGTCACCGTGCTCTACGCGGCGCCCACGCGCGATCTGTGGCGGGAGACAGTCAATGCCGTCCAGTTCTATATCGTCGCGGGCGTCATGCTGCTCGCATTGACCGGCGTGGTCCTGGTCTGGTTCCTGCGCCGCCGGCTTTCGCCGCTCGAAGAGCTGGCCGCAATTGCCGGCCGCGTCTCCACGCGCTCATGGGACTTTGTCGCTCCGGATGCGGTACTGCGAACGAAGGAGCTTGCCCCCATTGCGCTCTCCATCGAGAAGCTGCTGCATGGGCTGCGCCAAGCCTTTGAGCGCCAGCGGCGGCTGACCGGCGACGCCGCACACGAACTCAAGACTTCGATTGCTGTACTCAAGTCCAGCCTGCAACTACTGGCGATGAACCCGCGCACCACCGAGCAGTACCAGAAAGGTCTTGATGACTTGATCTCGGATACGGAGCGCATGGAACAGCTCTCCCTGCGCATGCTGGCGCTGGCACGGCTGGAAGAGGCGCCGGTCGACGAACTCTCAGAATGCGATCTCGCATGCGCATTGCGGGCAGTAGTCGAGCGCATGCGCTCCGTCGCCGAGCAGAAGCAGATTACGCTCTCGATCGACGCGGCAGACGCGGGCGATGTGCGCCTGCCGGGCGATGACGCCGACACCCTCTGCTCCAACCTGGTGATGAACGCGCTGCAGCACACCCCCAGCGGAGGTCACGTCTCGGCCTCGGTGACCGCGCAGGCTGCCGGGGTGGTGCTTCGCGTGCGGGACGATGGCGAAGGAATTCCTGCCGATGCTCTGCCCCATGTCTTCGAGCGCTTCTATCGAGCAGACAACTCGCGCGCGCGCAACAGCGGCGGAGCAGGACTGGGACTCTCTATCTGCAAGGCAATCGCGGAGCGCGCCGGCGGCTCAATCGAAATTGAGAGCACGGAAGGAGAAGGCACCACGGTGAGCGCGACATTACCTCACCCTCCGTCGCGAGCCACCGCCCCGGAAGAGGAAGTGCCAACCGCCGCTGCGATCGTCGGCTGACGATGAAGAGCACTACTTACCAGGCATGGTGTAGATCACTTCGCCGGGTTTGGCGTAATGCAGCTCCTCACGCGCCTGATGCTCGATGGCATCGGGATCGTCGTGCAGCCGGTTCACATGATCTTCAAGCTGGCTATTCTCGCGTTCAAGCTCCCCTGTCTGCTGCCCGAGCATGCGGGTCTCCGCGCGCTTCTGCATATAGACCGTCAGGCCATTCGCGCCGAAGACGACGTGATACCCCACCGCGAGCGCCAGTGCGGCAGCAGCCAGCGTCGCCGCTTTGCGGCGTCCGGCAAAGGCCGCCAGCCAAACTCTCCGGACAGGGGCCAGGCGGGCCTGAAGATTTGCATTTGCGCGTCGTAGCATCCTCTCCATCCTCCAGTCATGGCCCTCGTCAATCAAGCCTCCCTGCGTCGCAATCGGGGGTGGAACCAACTTTGTACCTAGCGTCACTTCGCAAGGAAGCCGCCGATCGCACATAATCCACAGCACCGGCTCGTGCAGGCGCCCCGGAGCAGCCAGTCGCTTGGTATCCTTGAAGCACAGCACCGAATCCATCCGACCACCCTGCACTTCGGAGTTTCCATGCCGAACACACCGGCCTCCATCTCCTCTACTTCTGCCGCGCCCGCGCTCCCGATCCACGATCTGCAGCAGGGTCTCGCCGGACGCGCCTTTCTGGCTGTCGGCGCTACGGCGTTTGTCGCGCTCTGCGCGCACGTCTCCGTACCCCTTTACTTCACGCCTGTGCCGGTGACGCTCCAGACCTTCGCAGTCCTGGTCATCGGCCTGCTCTTCGGCCCCTGGCTCGCGGCTTCAACGCTGCTGCTCTATCTTGTCGAAGGCGCCTCCGGGCTCCCGATCTTCAGCCCGCATGGTCCCGGCGGCGTGGCACAGCTGCTCGGCCCCACCGGAGGTTTCCTGCTCTCCTACCCGATGGCAGCTGCTGTTGCGGCATGGATCTCGCGGTCGATGGGTTCCCGGCGGGGCAATTTCTCGGCAGCCATCATCGCCTCTGTTGCCGCGACTGTGGTCGTCTTCGCCCTTGGCGCTTCGTGGACCGCGCACTGGATGCATCTGTCCGCGACCGGCGCGTGGCGCGCAGCTGTGCTTCCCTTTCTTCCCGGCGAAGGCCTCAAGATCGGCTCGGCGGCAATCGTTTGCACAACCTACCTCCGCCGAGGTCGCCGGCGGTAGTCTCGTCCGCCTGCGCAGGCATGCAAAACTGCATCGCTCCAGGCCTACTTTTATCTCTTGTTGAACCATTCTCCCCGAGGATCACATCATGTCAGAGACCGTCGCCGCTATCCAGGAAATCACCATCGCCCACAGCCCGGACTCCGACGATGCCTTCATGTTCTACGGCCTCGCGACCAACAAGGTCCGCGTTCCGGGCTACAAGTTCACCCACACCCTGACAGACATCGAGACGCTGAACCAGCGCGCGATCAACGAAGCGTTCTACGATGTAACGGCGATCTCGTTCCACGCCTATCCGTACCTGCAGGATCGGTACACCCTCATGCCCTGCGGCGGCTCGGTTGGCGAAGGCTATGGCCCCATGGTGGTCTCGCCGCGCAAGCTCTCGCACAAGGAGATTGCGAAGACTCGCATCGCTGTGCCGGGCACGCTGACCACCGCCTACCTGACCCTCAAGCTCTTCGCACCCGAGGTCGAGACTGCGGTGGTGCCCTTTGACAAGATCATCCCCGCGGTTGTGGCGGGCGAATTTGACGCCGGCCTCATCATCCACGAAGGCCAGCTCACCTACGGCAACAACGGCCTGATCAAGGCGCTCGACCTGGGCCAGTGGTGGCGCGAGCAGACTGGCCTGCCCTTGCCCCTGGGCGGCAACGCCATCCGCCGCTCGCTGGGTGAAGAGACCATGCGCATCACCACGCAGGCATTGCGCGACTCCATCCAGCATGCGCTCGACCACCGCGATGCGGCGCTGGAGTACGCGATGCAGTTCGCGCGCGATCTGGAGCCTGCGCTGGCCAACAAGTTCGTCGGCATGTACGTCAACGAGCGCACGCTGAACTACGGCGAGGACGGCCGCGATGCAATTCGCAAGCTGCTTGCGATGGGCTACGAGCGCGGCATTATCCCGCACAAGGCCCGCGTGGATTTCATCGACTGACGATAGCATTCGCCGGGATCAACAGACCACCGCGCACCTGTTGAATCGCCCCGTTTTCCTCATGTCTTCCAGTTCTCGCGGGAGAGTTTCCCGGCGTCCTCGTGCTATTCTTCATGAGGTGATCTCGCAACTGTGCGGCCTGGACAACGGCCTCTCGCGAGGTTTCCATCCGTTTCCAAACGGCCGCAATCCAAGGCGGACGCGTAGCTCAGCTGGTAGAGCATTCGACTCTTAATCGACTGGTCGCAGGTTCGATCCCTGCCGCGTCCACCAACTTCTCTCCTGTTGTCCGAACCGCATAAAGTCAGCGTTTAGCCGCGGATCATCATCCGCGCAGTGACATTTGGCAGATGAAAAAAGCCGGCGCAGGACATAGACTTGCAATTGCACGGCCTGGCTAGATTGCGGCAGTGCGGCAAGGAGAGACAGGCAATGGCACTGATGAAGACCGCAAATCCGGCGCTGGGCGATAACACCTTCAACGATCTGGCGTACGCGGGTTCAGGCGATGTGATCGATGCCGGGCGCATGACGCTGAACGGCACGGTGAACAAGACCGGCATATTGCTGCTGTGCACGGTGGCAAGCGCAGCATGGACCTGGCACAAGTTCCTCCAGACCGGTCAGGCGGCGGACATTGCGCCGCTGGTGCTGACCGGAGCGCTGATGGGCTTTGTGGTTGCGCTGGTGACCATCTTCAAGAAGGAGTGGTCGCCGGTGACGGCGCCGATCTATGCGCTGCTGGAGGGGCTGGCACTGGGCGGAATCTCTGCGACGGCAGAGATGCGCTATCCAGGCATTGGCATCCAGACGGTGAGCCTCACCTTCGGAACGCTGTTTGTCCTGCTCTTTCTCTATCGTACTGGCATCATCAAGGTGACCGACAAGCTGCGCCTGGGAATCGTGGCCGCAACCGGGGCGATCGCGGCGTTGTACGTGGTTGAGCTGCTGGTGGGCCTGTTCAGCGGAGGCGTGCACTTCGCTGCCATCAACGGCTCGGGAGCTCTGGGCATCGCCTTCAGCGTGGTCGTAGTGGCGGTGGCGGCGCTGAACCTGGTGCTGGACTTCGACTTCATTGAGCGCGGAGTAAGCGTGGGCGCACCGAAGTATATGGAGTGGTACGGCGCCTTCGGCATCATGGTCACGCTGGTCTGGCTGTACCTGGAGATTCTACGGCTGCTATCCAAGATGCGCAGCAGAAACTAAGAACGCGAAAGATCAGACAGGCATCCCGGTTAGAGCCATCACGATCGTGCCCGGTCATTCTGGCTACCCAGGATTTTGCAGCTCTACAATTAGCTTGAGACACAGAAGCCGTAACCGATATCTCGACCTTCAGCCGCGGGCACCCGCGACCACCTCGGCCAGTTCATCCAGCACGTCTACCGTCTCTGGCCAGCCCAGGCAGGCGTCCGTCAGGCTCTGCCCATAGACCAGGTCGCTGACCTTGGTTGTGCCTTCAACAAATTTCTGCGCGCCGGCGACAAGATTGCTCTCCACCATCACACCGATGATCCGCCTGTCGCCTGCCCGCACCTGCGCGCCGATCTCCCGCGCCACCGCTGGCTGGCGCGTGTAGTCCTTGCTGGAATTGGCGTGCGAGCAGTCGATCATCACGCGTGCGGGCAGCTTGGCTTTGTCGAGCGCCTCACACGCCGCCTCGACCGACGCCGCATCGTAATTGGTGATGTTGCGGCCGCCGCGCAGGATCAGATGGCAGTCCGGGTTGCCGGTCGTCGCGAAGATCGCCGTCTGGCCGGTCTTGGTCCCGCCGAGAAACGTATGCTCTTCGCGCGCGGACAGCATCGCATCGATCGCGATCTGCACGTCGCCCGAGGTGCCGTTCTTGAAACCGACAGGGCACGAGAGTCCGCTGACCAGCTGGCGATGCACCTGGCTCTCCGTGGTGCGCGCTCCGATGGCGCCCCAGGTAACGAGATCGACAAAGTACTGCGGCGAGATGATGTCGAGAAACTCCGTGCCCGCGGGCACGCCCATCTCTGCAAGATCGAGCAGCAGATGCCGCGCAATGCGCAGGCCGTCGTTGATCTGGAAGGTCTGGTCGAGGTGCGGATCGTTGATCAGACCTTTCCAACCCACCGTCGTGCGCGGCTTCTCAAAGTAAACGCGCATCACGATGCAGAGCCGGTCGCGCAGCCGCTCGGCCACGGGCTTCAGCTTCGCGGCATACTCGCGCGCGGCATCGGGATCGTGAATGGAACACGGACCGACAATGACCAGCAGCCGCGGATCGCGCCCGGCGAGTATCTCATTGACCTGATTGCGCGCAGCAAACACCGTCTCCGCCGCCGCATCGGTGATGGGCAGTTCTTCCTCCAGAAAAACTGGCGGAAGGACCACTCGGGTCCACTTGATACGCAGATCGTCTGTACGGTGCAGGCTGTGCATTGGTGATTTTTTGGCGGGAATCTTTCGCGTGTGGAATTTCGCAGCGGCCGAAACGCGACCGTTGAACCAGGCCACGCACAAACACCGCTTCATTCAGTGTATCAGCCGCTTACAGGCGAAGAGCGCTACAGAATATACCGGCTCAGGTCCTGGTCCTTCACGATGGATGCTACCTGCTGCCGGACATACTCCGGGTCGACCACGATCACCTTCTCCGTCGATCCGTCCTCGCGGCGGCGCTCGATCACCGGCAACGGCGGCGCGGCGCCTAGCGCATCAGAGGACGCAACGATCTTCGCCACCACACCCTCTTCGGTCGCGTCCGGCCGCGGCCCCTTGAAGAGGTCCGGCGCCTGAAAGCTGATCTCGTCCAGCACGCGCTCCATGATGGTATGCAGCCGCCGCGCGCCGATGTTCTCCGTCGTCTCGTTCACGCGGAAGGCGAAGTGTGCCATCTCGGCCAGCGCCTCCGGTGTGAACTCGAGCTTCAATCCTTCCGTTTCCAGCAGCGCCGCCGACTGCTTCACCAGCGACGACTTCGGCTCCGTCAAAATGCGGATGAAGTCCTCGACGGTCAGGCTCTTCAACTCCACGCGGATCGGGAACCGCCCCTGTAGCTCCGGGATCAGGTCGCTCGGCTTCGACACGTGGAACGCGCCCGCGGCGATGAAGAGAATGTGATCCGTCGAGACCATGCCATACTTTGTGCTCACCGTCGTGCCTTCGACGATCGGCAGGATGTCGCGCTGCACGCCTTCACGACTTACATCCGGCCCGTGCGCACCCTCGCGTCCGGCGATCTTGTCGATCTCGTCCAGAAAGACGATGCCGGAGTCTTCCACGCGCTCGACCGCCAGCCGCGTCACCTGGTCCATATCGATCAGCCGGCTCTCTTCCTCCTGCACCAGGTAGTCAAACGCCTCAACTACCTTCATCTTGCGTTTCTTGGTGCGGTTGCCGAAGAGTCCCGGCAGCATCTCGCGCAGGTTGGACTCCATCTCCTCCGGCGCCTGGGTGGACATGAACTCGAAGCTCGGCTGGTTGCGGTCGCGCACGTCCAACTCCACCATGCGCTCGTCCAGCTTGCCCTCGCGGAACTGCTGGCGCAGCTTCTCGCGGCTCTTCTCCCAGCTGGCGCGTTCCTCATTGGACGGCGTTTTCTCTTCAGGCTTCTCCGCGCTGGCCGCGTCAATTGTGTGTCCGTCGGTCTGCGGGCCGACCTGTATCTCCGCCGGAATCTGCATCACCTGCATCGCGCGAAACCCGGTAGGCGTCATCACCACCGCAGCCGGTCCGGCGCCAGTCTTCGGCGTCTGCTGCGCGCTCTGCGACGGCGGAGGCAGCAGCAGGTCGAGCAGCCGCTCCTCGGCGTTCAGCTCCGCCTTGTCCTCCACGTCCTCCATCTTCTCTTCGCGCACCATGTCGATCGCGATCTCCACCAGATCGCGCACCATCGACTCCACATCGCGTCCGACGTAACCGACCTCGGTAAACTTCGACGCCTCCACCTTCAGAAACGGCGAGTTGGTCAGCTTGGCCAGCCGCCGCGCGATCTCCGTCTTGCCCACGCCGGTCGGCCCGATCATGATGATGTTCTTGGGCATGATGTCTTCGGCCAGCTCGGCGGGCAGCTTCTGCCGCCGCATGCGGTTGCGCAGCGCAATGGCCACCGCCCGCTTCGCCGCGTGCTGCCCCACCACATACTTGTCCAGCTCCGCCACAATCTCGCGCGGAGTCATTACATCCAGCGCCAGCGCCTGGTCTTCCGCCGTTCCCGGTAAATAAATCGCCATCGTTACGCCTTCTTCAATTCTTCGATCGTCAGTTCATCGTTGGTATAAATGCAGATCTGTCCGGCGATCTTCAGGCTCTTCTCCGCGATCTCTCGCGCGCCCATCTCCGTGTTTTCCATCAGCGCGCGCGCCGCGGCCAGCGCGTAGCTGCCGCCCGATCCGATCGCGACGATCCCCTCATCCGGCTCAATCACGTCGCCGTTGCCGCTCAGCACATACGTCCCCGTCAGGTCGCTCACAATCAGCAGCGCTTCCAGATGCCGCAGCATGCGATCCGTCCGCCAGTCCTTGGCCAGCTCAACCGCGCTGCGGCCCAGGTTCCCGGCATACTGCTCCAGCTTGGTCTCAAATCGGCTGAAGAGCGAGAACGCATCCGCGGTCGACCCCGCAAATCCCGCCAGCACCTTGTCTTGGTAGAGCCGGCGAATCTTCTTCGCCGAGTGCTTCATCACGCTCGCGCCCAGCGTCACCTGTCCGTCAGCAGCCATAACAACCGCGTCGCCGCGCCGCACACTCAACACCGTGGTCGAACGAATCCGCCGGCCGTCTCCCAGGTCCAGCGGATGGGCAGCGATTGGATCGGAGGATTTCTTGGAAGGGCGGAGGAGTCGGTTCGCGGGCGATTTCATGTGCAATTACCAGTATATCGCCGCGAAGTCGCACCTCGTATACTTGAACCATGCACATGGTGGCCACCAGCTCCGGCCGCATGCAGCGCGTGCTCATCTTCTCGCTCGCTGCGACGCTGTGCTACGTCCTCGCCACGTTGTATTTCGGCCTGCGCGCCCATTCCCTTGCGCTCATCTCCGAAGCCGGCCACAACGCCTCGGACATGCTCGCCATCGCGCTCTCCTTCGTCGCCGTCTACTTCCAGCGGCGGCCGGCGACCGACCAGAAGACCTTTGGCTACCAGCGGGCGGGAGTCCTCGCCGCCTTCGTCAACGCCGTCACCCTCATCGTCCTCGCCGCATGGATCGGCCTCTCCGCCATCCACCGGCTCTACGCGCCAGTCGCCGTCCAGCCGCGCCTGATGATCTCCGTCGCCGCTGCCGGAGTGCTGATGAACGGCGTCATCGCCGCGCTGCTCTGGAAGTCCTCCGGCGACGTCAACATCCGCTCCGTCTTCCTGCACATGCTCGGCGACACGCTCTCGACTGCTGCGGTCATCGCGGGCGGCTTCGCCATCCTCTACCTCCACATTATGTGGATCGACCCTGCGCTCTCGCTGCTGATCGCTGCGATGGTCTTGTGGAGTTCTGTCTCCATCGTGCGTGAGACGCTGAACATCCTGCTCGAAGGCACTCCCAGCAATGTCACGCTGAACCAGGTCCGCACCGCCATCGCCACAGTTCCCGGCGTGCTTGATGTGCATGACCTCCATGTCTGGTCGCTCGGCTCGTCGTCCCACGCGCTGGCCAGCCACGTCTGCATCCCCGAGATGCCGCTGTCGGAGTGCTCGTCCATCCTCGACGCCATCAACTGCGCCCTGCGCGACAGCTTCCACATCACGCACACCACCATCCAGTTTGAGATTCGCGGCTGCGAGACTACCCACGGCTGCTCCGCGCCACCCGCGCTTGAAGAGGCCGGCGCCCACGCGCACCACCACCACGGTCACAGCCACAGCCACTAAATGCGAAGAACGCCCGCGCATGGCGGGCGTTTCCCACTCTTTTTTGCTTCGCTAACTACTCGAGCGTCGCGTCCAGCGTGATCTCCGCCGCCGGAGCCAGCAGCCGCGAGACAGGGCAGCCCGCCTTTGCGCCGGCCGCGATCTCGTCAAACTTCGCCTTGTCGATACCCGGAATCTTTGCCTTGGTCGTCAGGTGGATCTTGGTGATGGTCGGCTTCTCATGCATGTCCAGCGTTAGCCGAGCCGAAGTCTCGATCGACTCGGGCGTAAACCCAGCCTTGCCCAGCTCCGCGCTGAACGCCATGGTGAAGCAGCCGGCGTGCGCCGCGGCGATCAACTCCTCGGGGTTGGTGCCTACGCCCTCGGCAAAGCGCGCCGCGAAGCTGTACTGCGTGTCCTTCAGCGTGCCGCTCTGCGTGGAGATGGTGCCCTTGCCTTCTTTCAGTGTGCCGTTCCAGACTGCGCTTGCGGTGCGTTCCATAGTTGCTTCTCCTCATGGCTTCACGACGGGTTCAGGCCCGCGCGCGGTGATTGCTGAAAATGATGATCGAAATTGATGAGCTGCCGAAATCTCGAACGGCGGTCCGTCCTTAATAACGGTAACCCATTCGATGCCTCCACGTTTTCCGCTACGCAAAAGGAGGGCGAAAATCGCTACTCTGTCCGTCATGCAATCGCAATTGGCCCCTCAGCCGCAGCCGAGCAGTGAGGCATCTGTCGCCGATTCATGCCCGATTGGAGTGCGTGACCTAATCGGCAGCGCCCGCGGCCAGAGCGAGAAAGAGCACCACTCCGTCTTCTGCCCCACCTGCTCCTCGCGCCTCAGCGAACACCGTTGCAAGCTCATCTGCCGCAGCTGCGGCTACTTCCTCAGCTGCGCGGATTTCTACTGAGTTCCAGCGTCCCCCGGAACAATCGTTGCACTGGCAGTGTAGCGGTGGTAGTCCGAATAGTGAGAGGCCCACTTGAATGGCGACTTGCCGATAGCTCCCTTCGCCGTAACATCCGTTGGAAGCCAGAACATCTCCTCACCCACCCGCACCGGCGCGTAGTCGGCGGAGACAAAGGTGGGGCGATGGATCGGCACAGCGAGCGCAGCCGGGCTCATGCATTCCAGGTGCAGGATGTGAAATGTGGCTGGATCGACCCGGACCATCGCCGTCAGTCCGTCCAGGGCGAAGACGCAATCCGCGACGCCTGTCGCCGCTGGACTGACCGAAATATCCACCTGCCACGGCCCCTTGCCGGCAGTTCTGGGCTCCAGCACGAAGTTGTAGCAGCGCCGATGCTTCGCGCTGAAGAAGGCGTTCGCAAAATCGGCGAAGTCGTCGGTGAAATCGTACATCAGGTGCGGCTGCTCGCCTTTGACCGGCTTCCCGTTGTACACCGTGATCTGCCGCGACTCCCGGAACGGTCCGCCGGGCGTCTGCGGCCCCATCCGTATTGTGGCCTCCGCCTTGTCCCCGCTGCGCCCGAAAAACACCACTCCGTCGTATCTGGAGACGATCGACTCATGAGCCGTGAAGGAGGGCTGCCTGGCACGATACGCCGCGTCGTTCTGCATGAGCCGGTCGACAATCTGGTCGACGGTCGGGTCCGGGGCCGTCTGAGCCTGGCTCACCCAACTTTGCGTGAATAACAGACTTGCGAACAGTAACCAAACAGCTGCGCAGCGAAGAAGCATTTGGCACCTCTCGGAAATCGTACGTCTGAATAGGGAGTCAAGTTCCCTTACGCCGCCGCCTCGGCCTTCAGCTTCTCCGCCGAATCATGGGCGATCAGCGCGTCAATCGTCGGCTGCAGCTCGCCTTCCATGATCGTCCCCAGCTGGTGGCTCGTCAGCCCGATGCGGTGGTCGGTCATGCGGTTCTGCGGGAAGTTATACGTGCGAATCTTCTCGCTCCGATCGCCCGACCCGATCTGCTGCTTGCGGTCCTTCGCCTGCAGCTGGTGGATGCGCTCGGCCTCGACCTCATACAGCCGCGCGCGCAGCACGCGCATGCCCTTCTCGCGGTTCTTGATCTGGGACTTCTCGTCCTGGCAACTGACGACCGTATTGGTCGGCAGATGCGTGATGCGGACGGCAGAATACGTCGTATTCACGCTCTGCCCGCCGGGGCCCGAGGAGCAGAAGGTATCGATGCGCAGGTCCTTGGGCTCGATCTTGATGTCGACCTCTTCGGCCTCCGGCAGCACCGCGACGGTGATAGCCGAGGTATGCACGCGCCCTTGAGTCTCGGTCGCCGGCACACGCTGCACGCGGTGCACTCCGCTCTCATACTTCATCTGCGAGTAGACGTGATCGCCCTCGATGATCGCTGTCACGTCCTTTAACCCGTTGCCGATGCCGGACGGCGTCTCCGACAGCACCTCGACCTTCCAGCGTTTGCTCTCCGCGAAGCGCACATACATGCGGAAGACCTCGGCGACGAACAGTGCTGCCTCATCGCCGCCGGTTCCCGCGCGCAGCTCCAGCACAACGTTCTTCTCGTCGTTGGGGTCCTTGGGCAGCAGCAGAAGCTTCAACTCCTCCTCGACCGGCGCGACCTTCGGCTCCAGCTCCGCAAGCTCCGCCTGCGCCATCTCGCGGATTCCCGCGTCGGAGTCCTCCAGCATCGCCTTGGCCTCCGCAATGCCCTCGGTGATCCGGCGGTACTCGCGATACTTCTCGACCGTCGCCTCCAGATCGCGGTGCTGCTTGGCCGTCGCCTGAAACCTCTTCTGGTCGCTCAGCAGCGCGGGATCTCCGAGCTGGCGGCCCAGCTCCTCATAGCGCTCATCCAGTTGACCAAGGCGGTCAAACATAGGGATCTCTCCTGATCTGCAGATAATTTGGGATTTGGAACTTGCCTGCGCTCAATGGCACGCGCAGTCAGCGGATGGGAGACACGCTCAGGCGCAGCTAGGCAAAGTCGTGGCGGCCGGTGACCGCCCTGCGGGGAACGCGCGACGCTGAGCGCACACTGTCCATGTCTCTAATGATGATACCGCGCCCCAAAAGGGCACGGCAGATGACATCTGAGGCGGTGAATCCGCGGCGCTAACGCCTGTTCTAGTCTGGATTTGGATTCGCCGAATGTGGGATGTCGTCGGCGCTCAATGGCCCATGGGAAGGGGCTTGCCCAGCGTGATTCGCCATAAAGTCCTGTGGCGACTCGGTGTTGAGACCTCCATTGCCCCGGTAATATGCGAAGGATTTCTGTGAGATCTTGAACTCGCAGGTATGGAAGTCGTCAGGCTTCTGGCCAATTTCACCGAAGATCACCTCGATGGTTTGCGACGGTTTCTTCCACTTGGCTGGATACGCCTCATTGCCCGGTTCTGCCATCAAATGGTCTTCGCAGTCGTACAGATAGTCCGCGGCATGTGGCAAACCGTTCTCGTCAAAGAGGTTCGCGCGCCCATAGGCGTGGAAGCTACCGCGATCGCGGGTCCAGTGGCTGTCGTAGAGATGGATGCGGAGGTTGTAGTCGGCCAGGTTCTTCTTCGATCCCATCAGAATCGGAACGCAGAGGAACACAGCAAGGACTGCGGGCAGCGCGGAAAACCGGCGGTCGTTCATGCCCAGCATCTTAGTCTCCTGACCAGCACCAAGAAAAGTGAAAAATGGTCCTAACGCCTCTCTGTGGCAAAGGGCCCGGAGCACCGACTACACTGGCCCGACCATGGGGAACCAAGGCGAGCATAGAGAGCGCGGAATTCGGATCGGCATCGATCTTGGCGGCACGAAGATCGAAGGTCTGGCCCTGGACGCCAGCGGCGACGAGTTCGCTCGGCTGCGCATCGCGACACCGCAACACGACTATGACGCGACCGTCGCTGCGATCATCTCCGTCGTCAGCGATCTCGAACGCCGCATTGGCGGGCTTCGCGATCGCGAGCGGCCTACGGTTGGCGTGGGCATTCCGGGCACCATCGTGCACGCGACCGGCCTCGTCAAGAATGCCAACTCAACCTGGCTGAACGGGCGGCCCCTTGAGCGCGATCTTACGGCTGCTCTTCATGGTCCGGTCCGCTGCGCGAACGATGCCAACTGCCTCGCTGTCTCCGAGGCGACGGACGGCGCCGCGGCGGGCGCGCATGTCGTCTTCGCCGTCATCCTCGGCACCGGCTGCGGCGGCGGCGTGGCCCTGGACGGCCGTGCGCACGTCGGGCCGAACGGGGTAGCCGGCGAGTGGGGCCACAATCCGCTGCCATGGGCGCGCGCGGATGAGTTGCCCGGGCCGGAATGCTACTGCGGCCAACGCGGCTGCCTGGAGACGTGGATCTCCGGCACCGGTCTCGCGCACGATCACCAGCGCGTGACCCGCGTTCAACTCACTGGCGAGGAAATCGTCAGGGCTGCGGAGTCTGGTGACGCAGCCGCTGAGGCAAGCCTCGTTCGCCTCGAAGACCGCATCGCACGCGGGCTCGGCATGATCGTCAACCTGCTTGATCCCGATGCGATCGTCATCGGTGGCGGACTCTCGAAGCTCGACCGCGTCTATCGCAACCTGCCGCCGCTGATCGAGCAGTATCTCTTCGGCGGCGGCAAGCTCGCGACGCCAATCCTTCGCGCGAAGCATGGCGATGCCAGCGGAGTACGCGGCGCGGCGTGGCTGTGGCCTGCCTAGATCAAGCTTTGCGCCCCAGTGCAACTCGTGGGATGCCTTGCAGGTCATCGATAAAACGCACCACGTTCCATCCTGCAAGTAGTTCCCCGATAGCATCGCGCTGCCCGTAGCCAATCTCGAGTGCAAGCAGGCCGTTGAATACGAGCGCCGCTCGTGCCTGCGGGATGAGGCGGTGATAGATTGCAAGCCCATCCTCGCCCGCGAAGAGCGCTGTTGCAGGCTCGTAATCGCGCACCTCCGGATGGAGGGCCGTTCGATCGGCTTCTGGAACGTAAGGTGGGTTGGAGACGATGGCGTCGAAGGTCTGCTCCGGAAGAGCGGTGAGCAAATCTGATTCGGCAAATTGAATACGCCCGGTGAGTTGATGACGCGCAGCATTTTCTTGCGCCAGAGCGAGCGCTGCAGTCGAAATGTCCGTCGCGGTGACATGGGCCTCCGGCAGATATTGCGCCAGTGCGATCGCAATCGCGCCCGAGCCGGTGCCGACGTCGAGAATGCGCGGCGCTCGCAAAGTCTTCAATTCCACCAGGACGGATTCGACGAGATGTTCCGTCTCCGGGCGGGGAATGAGCACGGCGGGAGTGACGCGGAGGGCGAGCGAGTAGAACTCCTGCTCGCCGGTGATGTACTGGATGGGCTCGTTTTTCATCCGGCGGGCGATAGCGGCGCCATACGCGGCCTGTTGTTGTGTGGTGATCTCGCGGTCGGGATCGGCGTAGAACTGCGCGCGCGTGATGCCGAGCGTGTGCAGCAGCAGGGTGAGCGCGTCGCGTGCGGCGTCCGGGCGCAGGTGCTCCGAGGCTTCAAGCTGGGCTGTAGCGCGGGCGAGGGATTGGGAAAGAGTTGTCAGTTGTCAGTTACTTCATCTGCGCGATGCGGAGGATGCTGCCGTCGGGGTCGGTGACGGAGAGCATAACCAGGGTGTGGGTGCGGCCGGCGGCGTCTGTGGAGGTGGACTCCGCGCGCCGGAACGGTACCTGCTGGCGGGTGAGCTGGGCGGCGGCCTTGTCGATGTCTGGCGAGTTGAGGACGATGCTCGCGCGGGTGCCGAGTTCGGCGCCGGGAACGAGCTCGACGGATTGGCCGGACGTGCCGGGGAGATCGAGGCGCGAGGGGTTGGCCGGAGAGATGTGAAAGCCCAGCTTCGTGAGATAGAAGGTGCGCGCGGCGGCGGGATCCTCGACGGCAAGGGCAACGCTGACCAGTTGGTCGCCGACGCGGTCGGGACCGAGGTGTTGGCCCGTATCTTTGGCGTGCAGCGAGCCGGGCAGGTACTGTGTGTACTCGATGTTCTCGCGGCCAGTGGTCTGTTGAGGTCCTGGGATGGTGAAGAGCAGATTGCCGGCTGCTGCAGTGCGGACGACGGTCGGCGCGAGGCCTGCGGAAACATAGGCATCGTGCAGCGCGTTCAGGTCGGCGGCTTCGAAGCAGAGGTGCAGAAATCCGGTTTGGGAATCGGCGGTCGTAACCGGGTACAGCTCGAGGAACTGGCGGTCGTTGATCTTGAGGAAGGATTCGGTGAGGGTGTCGCCGCTCTTCAAGTCAAAGGCGTGGTCGAAGCCGAGCTTGTGGTAGAAATCGACGGACGCGGCGACGTCTTTGACGCGGAGAGCGATGTGCGCGATGCCGGTGAGGGCGGGCGCGGCGAGTGGGGCAGACGATTCGGGCGGCATGACGTCGTTGGCGCGCTCGGGCATCTGGGCCAGCCCAGGAGCGAGGGCGAGTGAGCTGAACATGGCGGCCATCAGTGCGGCGCGGCGGAGAAGCGACATACAGGTCCCTTTGAGGCGGGAGCGCCCGGCTCAAGGATAACTCTCGGACGGCTGGTGAGGATGACAGGAGAAGGAAGGGTGGAGCGGAGGGCCCGGCGAATTTCTTCGCCGCGCGCCTCCTGCTCCGGGTATTGCGGGTTTAGAGGGGTTAAAGCAACTGCGGGTATGGACCAGGCCTTTGGGAGAGGGGTGTTCTTCCGGTCCATGTAGATAATGCCAGCGGAGGCGGCGCCACGATATTCCACGGTGGGGGAATAACCGCCTCCCACGTTAGCAGCATGGTACGGGGTGGTTACGGGTGGAACTGGGCGAGGCGGTTACGGGCGGCGGTTACGGGGAGTAAACCCACTCGTGCGCGCTCTAGCGATCGCGCATGAATAGGGCACCCAGAACGCTACTTCGCGGGCAGGACGAGTTCGCGGGTGTGGATGGAGGTCTGGGTCTCGGGGACGGTGCCGTCGTTGACCTGCACCTGGTCCGGGCGGCCGGCGAAGACCACGCGGACAGAGGCGCTGGCGCGGCCGGGCACGCGGAGCTGCCACGTCTCCGTGGCATCGGCAGCACGGACGATGACGGGGACCTGGGCTTCGGCGTAGCCGTCGTTGTGGACCTCGACGGCCACCAGCCAGCCGGCTGCGGCGGCGCCGTTCGGCTCGAGATGGCTGGGGGTGACGCTGGCGATGCGCAGGTCGGGCAGGCCGCGGTCAGCGTAGACCCAGTCGCGGAAGAACCAGGCGAGGTCCATGTGGGCGGCGGCCTCGAGGGTTTTTTCAAAGCCGTCGGGCTGTCGGTCAAGGCGAGGGTCTTTGCGATAGGTCTGGAGGGCGTTTTTGAGCAAGTCATCCCCAACAATTGCCCGCAGCATCCACCAGACTGCGGCGGCCTTGTTGCGGTAGAAGACCTCGCCCGAGGCATCGGCGAGGGATGCGCCGGCGGGGCTGGGCGCATGGTTGGGGTCGGCGAGATCGGGTTCGGCGAGCGCGAGGGGTGGATTGAGCGCGGCGAGCTGGGCGAGCGCGGCAGAGTGGCCCTGTGTGCGTTCGGTCCAGAGGAGCGCCATGAAGTCGGGCAGACCCTCGTCGATCCAGGGATGGGTGGAGCGGATCCAGGCGTGGGTGAGGGACTGGACGAGTGCGGGGGCGAGGATGTCGGACGATGTGGACGAGTTGGGGTTGGAGGAACTGGTGGGCGGCGACATCGACTGGACCAGCATTGCGTCGTCCTCGAAGGGATCGCCGGGATGGTCCAGGATGGTGAGCGGGCTGTTCGGTTCGGGACCGAGCCAGGCTGTGAGGAGGGGCTCGATCTGCGCGGCGGTGGAGGCGTAGGCGGTGAGCAGCGCGTCGCGGCCGGTGATGGCGGCGATGGTGTCGCCGGCGATGAGGTGCGGAGCTGCGGCGGTGACGAAGAGGCTGGGGGTGCGGAAGCCGAGGGGCTGAGAGTCGAAGGTTGCGGTGGCGATGCCGTGCGAGTCGTCGGTGGGAGCGTCAGGCTCGTCGCTGATGGCGGTGAACTGGGAGCGGCGGCCGTTGAGGTAGGCGGCGTCGGGCGGCTCGCCGGCGTATTCGATGGAGAGACGCAGGCGGAGGGTCGCGGCGGTCTCGCGAAGTTTGGTGCGGCCGACGAGCGAGAAGAGCCTGGCGCCGTCGCCGAGGAAGACCGGCGGCGCGGAGACGGGATACCAGAGGACGTTGCCGAAGCCGCGCAATGCTGTACCGGTCTGGATGTCGGCTGATGGATCAGTGGGCGCGATCAAGTCCCAGTCCTCGGCGGCGGCCTGGGTGAGCGGTGCGCCGATCCGGGTGAGGCGTTCCGCGGACTGCGGGATAGCGCCGGAGTAGAGCACGATGAGCGAGAGCGACGCGCCGGGGACGAGCGGCTGCGGCAGAGTAATAACAGCTTCGGACATGGAGCCGGTGTGGTCGGCGTCGGTGTCGACGAGGCGGGCGGCGAAGCGAACGGGGGTGGGAGTGGCGGTCGTAGCGGAATCGGGGTTGGCGCGGAGCGAGATGGCGTCCCAGCGCAGCGTGGAGGAGAGCTGAAGGATGACGCGCGCGAGCGGTACGGCGGAGTCATTGCGCACGGTAATGAGCACGTGTGCCGAGAGGCCGGCTGTGGCGGGGGTGAGGTGCAGGTCGAGGTCGTAGGCGGTGAAGGCGAGGGCGGTGCGTTCGGCCTCGGTGACGTTGAGTGGGTCGGGGTCGCCGGGGCCGAGGGTGGTGGTGGTCGACGGCGGGGCGAACTGCGGCGGGGTCGTCTGCGGAGATGAGGCGGGGGAATTGGGTGCTGCGCTGTCGTCGCGGGAGAAGATGACGGTCGCGCCGGGCTGCGGGGTGGGGGTGGCCTGCGGGTCGGGCTGTGAAGGGGATCGAGTTCCGCCGGGCGCTTGTGCAGACATGGACAACAGCGCCAGGCTGAATACTAAAAAGAGCAAAAGCTTTCCCTCAGCGGCTGAAGCCGCGCGAATTATGGACACCGCAACGGCGCGACTAAAGTCGCGCCCCTTCAAAACCACCGCTTCCAGCAGGGCCAAACTCACGAGCCGAGGCCTTTGCGGGGTTTGGCGGGAGCGGATGACTTTGGGGCCGGGACGGTATTGTTTCCCGCGCGGCGCTGGCGCATGGCCTCGTACATCACGACGGCTCCCGCCACGGAGACATTGAGCGACGAGACCTGGCCGGCCATGGGAATTCGCAGCAGGTGGTCGCAGGTGCGCCTGACGAGGTCATGCAGCCCGGCGCCCTCGCGGCCTAGCACCAACACGCAATCCGTCCGGAAGTCGAACTCCGCATAGTCTGGCGTGCCGCGTTCGTCGAGTCCAACCACCCAAACATTGGCGGCCTTCATCTGCTCCAGCGCGCGGACCAGGTTGGTGACGCGGGCGATGCGCACGTGCTCGCTGGCGCCGGCGGAGGTCTTGGCGACGGTCGCCGAGACGGGCGCGGAGCGGCGCTCGGGGAGCAGGACGCCATCGACGCCTGCGCCGTCGGCGGTGCGCAGCAGCGCGCCCAGGTTGTGCGGGTCTTCCACGCCGTCAAGGGCGAGGTAGAAGTGATGCGGACTGGCTTCAGCGGACAACTGCGAGTTAGACGAGCGGTCGCGGGCAAGGTCGGCGAGCAGGTCTTCGACGGAGAGGAAGCTGCGCTCGAGAACCACCGCAACCGCACCCTGGTGAGCGTCGGTGCGCGCCAGGCGGGTGAGGTTCTCGCGGGGTTCGAGGGAGACGCGGATGCCGGCGGCGCGGCAGGCCCGGGCGAGCTGGTCGAGACGGTCATCCTTCCGGTCGCGGGCGAGGACTATGTGGTCCAGCCTGCGGGCGCCGGAGCGGACCGCCTCCTCGACCGGGTGCAGACCATACAGAACTTCCATAAGGAGATATTACGTTGCGGAATCTTCTGGCCAAAAGCAACAAAATGCGCCTAGAATGCTCCATGGACCTGATTCCCAGAGCATTCTGCTTGCGAAATTCCCCGTGGAGGGGTCTGCGCATGTCTTTCTGGCCTGGACGCGAGGGGCGAGACCGCCACATGGAAATACCCGCAGCCAACCGAGACTTTTCCCGACAATCTGGCGTCTCTACCGGTATGCGCGGCGCCGCTGTAGCCATCTCGGCAGAACAGGCAGAAATTACAGCACGGGAGAACGCGGCAATTGCCCGCGGTCTGAAGAACCAGGATCCCGAGCTTCTCGACCATCTGATTGAGATCTACCAACACCGGCTGCTGCGCTACCTGCTGTTTTTGACGGGCAAGCGCGAGGTCGCCGAAGACCTGTTCCAGGAGACCTGGATGCGGGTGCTGATGCGCGGCGGCCAGTACAACGGCAAGGCGCGCTTCGACACATGGCTCTTTACCATCGCACGCAACCTGGTGATTGACCTCTCGCGCAAGCGGACCATGTCGTCGCTGGACGAGATGAGCGAGGTGGCTGAGGACGGCCGGGCCTTTGAAATTGCCACAGATGGCCCCTCCCCACACGAACAGTTCGCACTGCGCGAGGACCGCGCCGAAGTGACCGAGGTACTGATGAAGCTGGAGCCCAGCTATCGTGAGGTGCTGGTGTTGCGCTTCCACGAAGAGCTATCACTCGAGGAGATCGCGGGCGTGACGCGCGCTCCGCTATCCACAGTGAAGTCTCGGCTGTATCGCGGGCTGGCGGCGCTGAAGCCGCAGATCGAGCACCTGCGGGCCTGCCGCGCCGGGGAGGGACGATGAGCTCCTGGAACCCCCAATTCAGTTCGGAGATGGTTGCTCCGGAGATGCCGGGGCGTGAAGTTGCAGAGCCGTCAGCGCTTTCGCGCCGGGCGGCAATGGCAATGCAGGCCGCTGCTCCCGCCTCCCTGGTGAATCGCACGCACCGCGTGGTGCGGCATCGCGCGACTGCGATCAAGGCGCGGCGCAGCTATGTGCGCAGCCTGCTGCTGCCGCTGGCGCTGTGTTCCGTGTTGCTGGCGCTGGCCGGGTTTGCGATCTGGACTGGCCTCTACCAGTACGAGACCGCAGAGGCCATTCAGGAAGCAGCAGCAAGCGGGGCCATGGACAACAACCATCTGCTGGTGGCAATGCTGTGGTTTGTGCCCCTGACTCTGGTGCTGCTGGTGGCCGTATGGGTGCGCCACGTGCGCAGTCGCGAGAGTGATCCGACACGATGAGCGGATGGAACCTCCAATCCGGCGGCGCGCAATCCGGCAATGCGCCGGAGCGGCAAGAGCAGCATAACTCGAACGGCCTGGGCATAATTCCGCTCTGGTCCGTTCTTCTGGCCGTGGCGGCTTCCATTGCCGTCCTCTTCTTCTTCAATCAGCATCTTCCTCCGCCGCGGTTCCGCCGTCCGGGCTGGACGACTACGCACTGGATGTTTGTGTACACCATGGTGACTGCCGTGGCCAGTTACATCCTGATGCTCGGCTACGTCAGTCGCGACGCGCGTCGTCGCGGCATGCCGGTGGCGCTGTGGATGATCGTCGTGTTGATGCCCGGCTACATCGGCGGGGTGGTCTACTTCCTGCTGCGCCAGCCCATCATGGTGCGCTGTCCCAACTGCACCACGGAGCTGATGGCGGGCACGCATTTCTGCCCGCAGTGCCGCTTCCAGATGGCGCCCGTGTGCGGACAATGCTTCCGCGGCGTGCAGATCACCGATGTGTACTGCCAGCAGTGCGGGCACGACCTCGCCGAGGACTCGGCGCCGGCGCGGCTACGCGTGTACAGCGACAGCAACTAGACCAGCGAGTCAGCTCAATCCTACCGCTCTCATAATCGGCGAATCTCTGCATTCGCCCTCCACGACCAAAGTGCGTGTACCTCGAGCTATAAGCGTTAAGCTATTCAAATCGGGACTCACAAGCGCTCCATAAATGCGGTAGCATCGCTCTCGTGGCAATCACTGCTGTCATCGTCGACGACGAGCCGCTGGCGCGGCAGGAACTTCTGTATCAGCTGCAGTCGGCCGAAGACGTCGATGTGGTCGCGCAGGGCTCGAACGGCATCGAGGCGGTCGAGCTGATCCGCGCGCACCGGCCCGACGTCGTCTTCCTCGACGTGCAGATGCCGGGCCTGGACGGCTTCGCCGTGCTCAAGAAGCTGCTGGACAAGAAGACTGCCCCTCCACAGGTTGTCTTTGCCACAGCCTTCGACCAGTATGCGGTGCGCGCCTTTGAGGTCAACGCGGTCGATTACCTGCTGAAGCCCTTTGACCGGAAACGCGTCCTGAAGACCCTGGAGAAGGTCCGCGCGCGGATTGCCAGCGCAGGCAGCCCAGCCGGCCCCGATGCCGCCGGCGAGGCCAAACTGGATGCGCTGCTGAAGCTGGTGGAGGAGCGGACTACCCCAGCGAAGGCCAACTCAGGCAAGGTGGTACTGCGCGCAGCAGGACGGCTGCTGCTGGTGGACCAGAAGGAGATCTGCTTTGCCTCCATTGAGGGGGGAACGATTACAGTCGTGACCCGCGGAGTGGAGGGCGAGTCGAACTGCCGCACCCTGGAGGAGCTGACCGACCAGCTGGACCCGGAGGCCTTCTGGCGCGCGCACCGGTCGTTTGTGGTGAACATCCAGCACATCCGCGAGGTGGTGCCGTGGTTCAAATCGAGCTACCAGCTGCGTATGGATGACCCCAAGAAGACGGAGATCCCGGTGAGCCGCGCGCAGACCAAGCGGCTGCGGGAGCTGTTCAATTTATAAGGTGCAGGGGACCAGGGGCCTGCTGCTCATCAGGGTGTGCGGCGCGGGCCGAAGGTGAAGTGATAGACGACGCCAACGGTGCCGACCTTGCTCCACAGGCCGCCTGAGGGCGTGGGCGAGTAGCCCCAGTGCTGGAACTGCACGTCTGCCTTGACGGAGAGGTTCTGGCTGAGGTCGTAGTCCACTCCGCCGCCCGGCGAGTAGACATTGGTGGTGGTCTCGACGTAAACATTGGGCCCGAAGAGGTAGCCGCCGTTCTGGTAGTCCATCTGGCCGCGGCCGAGGAGGAAGTCGCCATAGGGGCGCAGGCGGTGGTTCAGCAGAAAATCGGCGCGCGGGCCGAAGAGGATGCTTCTCTGCGAGGCAATGCTGCCGCCGTCCATGGGATAGAGCCCGCGGACCTCTACTGTGGGCCGCACCCCATGCACAGGGACGAAGCCAAGATCGGCGCCGACGACAAAGCTGAGGTTCCTGCCGCCGCTGAGGCCGGTGTCCACGCCGGCTACTGCGCCGAAGGCGGAGAGATCGAGCCCGCGCGAGGCGGTGGGTATAGCCTGTGCGTGCGCCGAATACGCGGGAAGAGACACTGCCAGCAGCAGCGCCTGGAAGAACTTACGGAGATTCATGCGACTGAGGACCCTCAAAACTGTAAATAATTCGCGCATGCGCCGCAATAGGCGCCGGCATATTGGGGCATGCGCCCCCCATGTTCTCACTGTGAGACGCGGGTTGGGGCAAAAAGAGTAGGGCCAAATCGGACTGCGCTTGTTGATGGGACAACAACTTAGCCCGGCACGAGGCCGAGTGGTAGAATTTCGGCCTCGGCCCTGCCGGATGGCAGATACTGCGTGGGATGGAGGCGCTGATGCAACGAAGCACTGCAATTTGGGGACCGATCCTGCTCTGCGTTCCGATGCTGCTGGGGGCGCAGACTGCCGGTACGCGCTTTGACGGAACGTGGACCACCAGCATGGCCTGCGACGCCAGTACGCACATGCCCGCGTACCAATGGACCTTCACCAGCACGATTGCCAATGGGACGCTCCACGGCCAGCATGGCGAGGAAGGCGGCCCCGGCTACATGGTCGTCGACGGCCCTCTCAACAGCGATGGCAGCGCCAAGCTGCACGCCAAGGGCACGGTGCAGGCAGGCAAGGCAGGCGTCATCACCGAGATGAAGGGCAACAAGTACGACTACTACATCGAAGCGAAGTTTACCGAGACGACAGGCAGCGGCACGCGCGATAAAGGTATGGGCCTGCTGGGCCGTCCCTGTACCTTCGAGTTCACCAAGCAAACGGGAGCCGCTACACCAGCTGCTCAATGATCCATCGCCGCCGCCCCCGGCTTATACGATCTTCGGATTGCGCTCCTCGAACTGATGCTGATGCCAGTACGGCCACGCGCGCGGCACATCGCTGGCGGCGTCGAGCTTCGCAATCTGCTCCGGCGTGAGCGACCAGCCAACCGAGGCCAGATTCTGGCGCAGCTGCTGCTCATTGCGCGCGCCAACGATGACGCTGGAGACGGTGGGCCGGCGCAGCAGCCAGTTCAGCGCAATCTGCGGCACGGTCTTGCCCGTCTCGGCAGCCACTCCGTCCAGCGCATCCACCACCTTGTACAAATGCTCTTCGGGCACCTGCGGGCCGGCATCGATCACGCTCTGCGAGTTGAGGCGGCTCTCCTTGGGGATGCCGGCGCCGCGGCGGATCTTGCCGGTGAGCCTGCCCCATCCAAGCGGCGACCAGATGAGCGCGCCGACGCCTTGGTCGAGCCCCAGCGGCATCAGCTCCCACTCATAGTCGCGGCCCACCAGCGAGTAGTAAACCTGATGCGCCATGAAGCGGCTCCAGCCATAGCGTTCGCTCACGCTCAGCGCCTTCATCAGCCGCCAGCCGGAGTAGTTCGAGCAGGCGATATAACGCACCTTGCCCGCGCGCACAAAGCCGTCGAGCGTCGAGAGCGTCTCCTCGATCGGCGTCAGCGCGTCGACCTCATGCATGTGGTAGATGTCGACGTAGTCCGTGCCCAGCCGCTCAAGCGAGCCCTCGAGCGCGCGGATGAGATGGTAACGCGAGGAGCCCACGTCATTCGCGCCGTCGCCGTGGCGGAAGGTGGCCTTGGTGGAGATGAGGACGTCTTCGCGCTTCAGATGCGCAATGGCCTTGCCCAGCACGGTCTCGCTGCGGCCCATGGAGTAAATGTCGGCGGTGTCGAAGAAGTTGAGGCCGGCCTCCGTGCAGATGTCGACCATCTTCCGCGCCTCGACGATGTCTTCGGTCGCGCCCCAGGCGTCGAAGAACTCGTTCTTGCCGCCAAAGGTGCCGCAACCGAAGCACAGCTCCGGCACTTTCAGGCCGGATCGGCCAAGTAGTCTGTATTCCATGCGAATCTCCAGGATGGCCGGAAGGAATTTCAACTCCAGGCCCGGCAGTGTGCGTCCAACGCTTGAGCCTATTGTCTCGCAGCGATAGGGTTGATGCGGCGGGCCCTGCAACCTCACTTTGGCGATGTAACTTCAATTTAACGGCGCAACTTCACTTTGACCATACGAGGGATGCGATATGAACGTTCGGACACTTGCTGCGATTTTTCTCGGCCTTGCGCCTGCGGTGTTTGCGCAGAGCCAGCCCGACCCATGCTCCACCGCGCCGGCCACCTGCGCCACGCTGATCACCACGCGCGCCACCAGCGAGACACGTATCCCCAACACCGCGGTCGATGTGAGCGTGGGCGTGAGCGCAGCAGGCACAAACCTGGCCGACGTGCAGCGCGCGCTGGCCACGCAGGCAAATGGGCTGCTCGTGTATCTGCACACGCAGAAGGTAGACCGGCTGATGACCACCAACATCAGTTTCTCCCCCGATACGCGCTCGCAGAAGAACGCCCCGGACAAGACCGTCGGCTACAACGGCTCGGAGCAGGTCAACTTTCGCACCACACCGGAGAAGGCGCCGGAGATTCTCGCCGGGGTGCTGGCCAACGGCGCCAACGAGATCGACGGCACCACCTTCACGCCAACCGAGGAGGAGATCGCAGACGCTCGGCGCAAGCTCTCCGAAGACGCAACGAAGACAGCAGTGGCGCAGGCGGATGCGATTGCGCGCGCGGCGGGCATTCATGTAGTAGCGCTGCGGGACATCAACGTGGACAACAGCATCGTACAGCCGATGCGGATGACGCACCAGAGCACAGTTTGAGATGAAAGCCGCCATCGCTGCCGTTCCCATGCAGGCTGCCTCCGGCGATCAGCAACTCTCCGTCAGCGTCAACATCACTGCCGCCGCGATGCGCTAAGGCATTCGTCCCCAGCCAATGCCTTTTCCCGCCTCTGCACTGCCCCGGCGCTACTCGCCCAGCATCATGCGCTTGATGCCGGTGGCGCGGCCGGTGCCGCCGTCGCACGCGATCAGTGTGGCGCACATGCGCGGATCGCCTTTGGCGGGCTCAAACTTGCCGGGCATCCCGGTGAGGAAACGCTGCACGATCATCTCTGTCTCCACGCCGATTACGGAATCGAACGGGCCGCTCATGCCGACGTCGGTCTGGTAGGCAGTTCCCTGCTTCAGCAGGCGCTCATCGGCGGTGGGGACGTGCGTGTGCGTGCCGAGGACGGCGGTCACGCGCCCATCGAGATACCAGCCCAGCGCCATCTTCTCGCTCGAGGCCTCGCCGTGGATATCCACCAGCACCACCTTGGCGGAGATCTTCGCGAGCAGTTCATCCGCCTTGCGGAACGGGTCGTCGCAGCTGGACATGAAGATGCGGCCCTGCAGGTTGATCACCGCGTAGGGCTGGCCGGTAGGCAGTTCGCCCTGGTAGACGCCGAAGCCGGGCGTGCCCGCGGCGTAGTTCGCCGGACGAAGCACGCGGCGGCCGCGGGCGTGGCTCTCCGCAGGCACGGCCATGTACTCAAAAATCTCGCGCTTGTCCCAGATGTGGTTTCCGGTGGTGATGACGTGCGCGCCCAGGTCGAAGAGCTCCTCGGCGATGGACGGCGTGATGCCGAAGCCGCCGGCGGCGTTCTCGCCGTTGATCACCAGCAGATCGACTTCGTTGGTTTCCAGCACATGCGGCAGATGCTCGCGCACAATCTTTCGCCCCGCCGACCCGAACACATCCCCAACAAACAATATCTTCACCTGTTGAGGCTATCGCATCCGGCGGGCGTCGCGCGCTTGGCATGGTCGTCCTTGCCCGGAGGGAGGCCGCGTGTGAGCGTCCTGGAAACAGTCTCTTTTCCGGTAGTCCGTTTAACCCAAGCTGTGGTAGTTTGGCCTGCATGGCACAAAGCGGTCGTTTCGCGTTAAGTCTTAGAATCCTTACAGTTCTGGCGTCGGAGCCGGGCACGATGCACACCTCGGCGGAGATTGCCGGAAGCCTGAAAGAAAGCGCGGTGATGGTGCGCCGCTGCTTCCTTCTGCTGCACAAGCAGGGCCTGATTGAGCAGCGCAAAGGGCCGCACGGCGGCGCGCGGCTGAAGCTTGCGCCCAAGCAGATCGGTCTGGGCGACGTCTATGTGGCTACGGAGAGCGACTGGCTTGCCGTCGAAGACCCGGCCATCTCCGGCCTGATGAAGCGCGTGCGCGAGGACGGCATGGACGCCATGAACGAGACCACGCTGGCGCAGATGCTGAAGCGCGTCCGCAAGGCGGGCGGCAAAGCTCACCCCCACAACGGCAAGGGGCACAACGGCAGCGGCGTCTCGCATAAGAGGTAAGGCAAAAGTGCGCGGCTACTGCTTCTCCAGCTCCGCGCGGATTCCCGCCAGCTCCTTTTTCCGCGCCGGCGATACCCTGGGATAGCTCATCTTCATCTCTTTCAGCGCGTTCACAACGATCTGCGAGACGATCAGCCGCGCGCTCTCCTTGTCGTCGGCCGGCACTGCATACCAGGGGGCGTGCGCGGTGCTGGTTGCCTGCAGGCACTCCTCAAAGGCGCGCTGGTAGTCCTTCCAGTATTTGCGCTCGTGGATGTCGGCCTCGGAGAACTTCCAGTTCTTCGTTGCGTCGTCGATGCGCGCGAGAAAGCGCTGCTTCTGCTCTTCCTTGGAGAGGTGCAGAAAGATCTTCACCGTTCGTGTCTTGTTGCGGTCGAGATGCTTCTCCAGCTCGACGATCGAGTGGTAACGCTCCTTCCAGAATCCCGCGTCCGTCGCCTTCAGCCCCTCGTGCGCGATCAGCTCCGGATGCACGCGCGTGACCAGCACCTCCTCGTAGTAGCTGCGGTTGAAGATGCCGATCCTTCCCCGGCCCGGCAGCCTCGCCGTGGACCGCCACAGGAAGTCATGCTCGAGCTCATCCGCGCTGGGCTGCTTGAAGCTGGTGACCTCGCAGCCCTGCGGGTTCACCCCGGACATTACATGCCGGATCGCGCCGTCCTTGCCGGCAGCATCCATGCCCTGGAAGACCACCAGCAGCGCGTACTCATTCGCGCCGTATAGAAGCTGGTGCAGCTCATCCAGCTGCCGGACGTGCTTGGCCAGCACCTCTTTGTACTCATCTTTAGTCTTGCAGACCACGCAGCGCGTCGGCCGCTTTTTCAGGTTCAGCTTCTCGCCCTCGCGGACCAGAAAATCCTTCGTCTCAATCTTCATGCGTTATCGCTGTCCTTTCTTCGCACATCCTAAGATCGCTTCTCGAACGCCCGCGAAGAACAGAAGCCGTTCTCCCCTACCTGGGAACCACTGCAATGGCAAATGCAGACGACAACCAGTTGGCGGCGCCTTCCACCTCTTGGAAGTCTCCATTCTTGAAGTATCCGGCTACAAACTCCGGCAGTGCTCCACCTACATAGACATCTTTGCCATACACAGCTACCGCGTTGGATGCGAAATCTTCACCGAGATCCTCCTCGGTCCCGTCCACCCAGAGCACTGCATCGTTGTCTGCATAGGGTGGAACAGTTTCATTGTCGGCCACGTAAACATGTCCGTTTGCCGCAGCGATGGAAACAGCCGTGCTTGGATTGCTCGTCGGTAGTTGGACCAGAGTACCGTTTATCCAATAGGCCGCTCGCTCGCATCCGGAGGTCGGCGTTAGGCAGTTAAAGCCGCTCACATAGACATCATTACCGGAGACAAAAATGGAGAACGCCTCCGCCGCGGTAGCGCCAAGAGTCAGATCAACAGGCACACCGTTCTTCCAGTATTTGGCCACTTGGACCGTGTTGGAACCCGATGGCGTCTGCGTCGTCTTGTTCTCGTAGCCGGCCACATAGACATCAGTGCCGGAAACGAAGATCGCCAACGCCTCCGCTCCCGTTGTCGTATCGGTAAGAATGGTCGGCACCCCGTTCTTCCAGTACTCCGCGACGGAATAGGAATTCCCCGATGCGTCGATTCCGATCTCGCTGCCTGCGACATAGACATCGGAACCTGCGATGAAAATCCCGGATGCGTATCCATCTTTGGTTCCATCGGTGAGCGGAGTGGGAACTCCGTCCTTCCAAAGGGTTACCTCCTGATGTCGGCCCGGGGCGGCGCTATTGCCCACAACATAGACATCGCTCCCCGAGACCGCTATGCCCAATGCGGTATCCCCATGAGTTAAATCTGTTGTCAACTGGACGGGTTTACCGTTCTTCCAATACATAGCGATGTCGTTGCCACTGCCCACCTCAAAGCCCGCCAGATACACGTCCACACCCGATGGGGTGCTCGGCACGATCGTTGAACCGCAAGCCCCCAGACAAAGGATCCCAACCGTCAAAATCGACGCTTGAACGTACCGCTTCCAATTCATCCCTGTATCCTTGGTCACCTGCAGTTTGTCCCAGCATTCTATCGCTGCCCGGGCGGTACTGGCTCACCCGCCACTGCACCGCCAAGGGAGCCGCAGTTGCATCGTCCCACCGAGCCCCGGCGAAGAATCCCCGTATTCTCTCTCTCGCTTGTTCACCGGCACGGCTTTATAGTCTCCTGTCAACCCCTCCACAACCCCAAAATTCTCCTAACTCATTCATCCGCCATGAAATAAAACCTGCCGAAACTTGGCATACTAGTTTCCCTCCATTCGGTACGATAGAGGTAGAGATCACAAGAGGCCCGGCCTGCGCCGGGCCTTCTCCACTTAACCCAATCCGCTAACTCCTTTGTTTTCAAGTAGCCGATTTAAGTCTCTTGTTTTCTGATAACTAGAAATTTTTATAGGGGAGGGGGTACCACATACTCGACATCGACCAACCCCAAATCAACGACTTACCCGCCTGCATGCCCGAAGCCGTCTCCGGCACACCACTACTGCACCACGAGCGTCAGGCTCACGCTGCGTGTCACGCCTGAACTCGTGCCAGCGACTGTGAGATTGTAGGTCCCGGTTGGAGTAGGGGTTGCCGTCGTGCCGCCGCCCAGTGTGGATGCGGGGATGATGCGAGAGACGCTGCAGCCGGTGAGCGCGGTGCAGAGGACCGCGGATCCCATAAGCAATGCCAGAGCGCCGATGCTGCGCATGGATCTCAGTCGGTGCCTCCCGCCGAAGAGTCCCAGCGGAAGCAGCATCGCGAACCAGATCACGCCTTTCACGCCGATAGACCCAGGCGAGTCGGGCAGTTCGAGCTTCGCGCCAGCCACGCTGGTCGCGATCGTCACCGCGATCGCCGTCGTCCCGCCCAGCGCAGGGTTGGACGGACTGACGGTACAGGTGGCGTGTGGTGGCAGCGGCCCACAGGTAAAGGTCACCGAGCCGGGCACCCCTGCAGCCGATGCCAGCAGCAAGGCGTAGGTCGCGCTGGTGCCAGCAGAGATGGTGGCCGCCGTCGGGCCATTCGCGGTGAGAGAGAAGTCGATGCCGGTTCCGGTCAGTTGCAGCGACTGTGGGGAAGAGACTGCATTGTCCGTCACCGTGAGCATTCCGATGCGAGCGCCGCCGGCAGCGGGCGCAAACACTACCTGCATCATGCAGGCGGTGCCCGCTGCGAGCGAACTTCCGCAGGAGTTCGCCACGATCGAAAAGTCACCGTTGATGCCAAAGTTTGCGATCGCCAGTGCCGCGCCGCCATTGTTGGTCAGGGTTACGGTCTGTGCTGCCGTCGTCTGTCCCACTGCCTCCGCGCCAAAGCTGACCGGCGATGCGGGAGCAAGGGAAGCCCCCGCGGGGGCGATGCCTGTCCCTGAGAGTGAGATGGTTTGGGTGCGCAGCTGATCGCTGACCGTCAGCGTGCCCGTGCGCGTGCCCAGCGCGGTCGGCACAAACGTCACCTGCAACGCGCAGCTCGCGTGCCCGGCAAGCGATGCCCCGCACCCGTTGACTACACTGAAGTCGCCCGTGGTCTGCGCCACAATCAGCGTCAGCGCGACGTCGCCGGAGTTGGTTAGCGTCACCGTCTGCGCTGCGCTGGCGGTGTTCAACGGCTGCGCCGCGAAGGTGAGGCTGAGCGGCGACAACGTGTCGGTCGCGGACGCCTGCCCCACGCCGCTTAGAGCTGCCGTCTGCGTGCCTGCGCTGTCCGTGATGGTGAACGTCCCGGTGCGCGTGCCCGAGGCGGTCGGCGCAAACGCAATGCTGACCGTGCAGCCGGTGCTGGGCGCCAGCGTTGCGCCGCAGGTGTTCGCCGAGATTGTGAAGTCCCCGCTAACCGACGGCGTCTGCAGCATGGCGACCACGCCGCCCGTGTTCGAGACCGTGATGTTCTCCGCTGGGCTGGTCGCGCCGACGGTAGTCGCCGGAAACGGCAGCGAGACAGGATTCAACACGATGGCTCCCGCCGACGCGCCGGTGCCGCTCAGCTGAGCTACTGCCTGACCTCCGGCAACATTGGCGAAGACCGTGAGCACGCCGGTCCGTGTGCCCGTCGCGCTGGGCAGAAATGTGACGCTGACGGTACAGCGTGCGGTTGGTGCGACGCCCCCACTTGCGCCAACGCAGTTGTCTGTCTCGCTGAAGTCACCTGAAGCCGTGATCTGGCTGACGGTCAGAGTGGCGTTGCCCGAATTTGTAACCGTGATGGTCTGCGCAGCGCTTGCTGTCCCCACCTGCTGGGTCGCGAAGGTGAGGCTGGTGGGATTCAACGTGATCGCGGGGGCTGCGGGCCCCTGTG
Source organism: uncultured Acidobacteriaceae bacterium (assembly GCA_963766975.1). Classification (GTDB taxonomy): domain Bacteria; phylum Acidobacteriota; class Terriglobia; order Terriglobales; family Acidobacteriaceae; genus Edaphobacter. The sequence goes on along the minus strand of CAVYCF010000014.1, from coordinate 338,586 downwards.
CGGTCAGGAGGGGAATCTGCCAGATGCCGCGCCCGTAGGTTGCGGCGCGCAGCTCGCCGAATCTTCCGTCGCCGGTCGCGAGTGCCGCCCCTGCCTCGAGGCCCACTACCGGAGCATTCGGCAGGGCCGTGCCCATCGCGCCCCAGCAGTTGGCGGACGCGCAGGTCGTCACGGAGCTGGTTGCATAGACGCCCGTGTCCATCGCGACGTAGACGGTGTTCGCATCGTTCGGATCCACCAAGACCGTGTTCGCCGGCACGTCGGGCAGGTTGGCGGAGATGTTGGTCCAGCTGGCGCCGCCGTCGGTCGAGCGGTAGATATGCGGAATGTTGTTGACGCCGAGCGTGAAACCCATGACCGTCGCATAGACGGTCATCCCGGTGGCGTCGTGCGGGTCTGCCGCAATCGACGAGATATCGAATCCGGCAGGATTGAAGACACCCGCGTCCTTCGGATCGCCCGCCACTGTCGACAGCGCAGCATCCGTCCACACCGTATTCGCATTGGCCGTGCCGGCCGCGCGGTCTACAAACAGATGTCCCGAGTAACTTGTTCCACCATCGAGCGCCCCAGCCATTCCCGCATAGAGCACTGTCGAGCCGGCATCCTGCACCGTGCTGGAGCCGCTGGCCGAACCGGCGGCGGCAAGCGAACGCACATAGGAGTTCGTGCCTCCGCAGACACCGCCTTGGCCTGATCCAAGCTCCGCACTGACCTCGTTGGTTCCAGGCCACGTCGTTCCACTCTGCGCCGGGCCACGCCAGACGCGGCACGTCCCCAGAAGCACATGGGATGTCAGTTGCGGATCGAGCAGCATCGGCGCATCGATGAGCGAATCGTCATCGGCCACCTGCGCGAGCCCGATGGTGGGTGCGCCTGCGAAGTCCGCCGCCGAGCAGGCGCTGCCCTTGCCGCAGTAGGTCAGGTTCACACCGGCGGCAGTGGAGACGTACCAGTTCTGCGGATTCGCCGGATCGATCGCCACCGTCCCGCCCTCACCGGCTGCGATCTGCGGCCATGCCCCGCCGTTGCCCGCCAAGCCGGTCGCGGCTGTGCCATTCGCGCCCAGACCGGCGACCAGCGTCCCTGCGCTCAATGGATCCTGCGCGAAGCTGACCACCTCGGCCAGCGAACCCAGGCCCGGATTCAGATTGTCGAAATGGGTCTTGTCGTCCGCCGAACAGGGCGACTGCTGCTGGTCCACTCCATCGAGCGAGCGCCAGAGGCCGCCATCGTTGCCGAGGTAGATCAGCGGCAATCCGCCGGTCCCCGCGCCGGCCAGCGCCGCGATGGCATGTTGCGCGGGCGCAACCATTGCAGGCGCGGAGCAGCCATTCTCCGCGTTGGTGGTGTTGCGCAGCACGCATCCGGCTGCCAGAGAACAGCGATAGAGATCCACCGTCCCGGCAAACAGCAGCGTGTCGCCCAAGCTCGGCACTGCGCTCAGCGCAAGGTCATAGTCGGCCTGGAAAATCTCCGCGCTGCCGTTGCCTGACTCGAGCGGCGCGGAGTTGAGTCTCGTCGCAAAGGCAATCTCATTCGCCGAACAGCTGCCGCCGGAGAGTGCACAGACATCCTGCCACAGCCCCTGGTCCAGGTTGTTGATGTCCGTGGTCAGTGCGAAGGTATCTCCGGTGGCCGGCTGCGCGGCCAGCGCGCCACGAAAGATCGGACAATTCACGTTGCCTGTGGAGCCGTAGTCCGACGGACATGCGGCCTGCGTTAGCCCCGTTCCCGGCTGGCTTGGCAGGCGCGTCCATGTGACGCCGTCGGCGGATTCGTAATAGCCATGGAAGCGCACCGCCGCGTAGAAACGCTGGCGCACCGGGTTCCACACCACGGCAGTCGCCGCATTTCCCGGCGCGCCGCCCGAGACCGGCTGCTGCACCAGCTGCGTGCCGTCCTTGACGGTTGCCATCTTCCAGGTCACGCCTGCGTCGGTGGAGTAGTAGAGGCCCATCACGCTGTAGATCTGGTTGGGCGCATTCACGATCACGCCCTCGGCCGCCTGCGAGATGGCCGCGACCACCAGCCCCGGCGTAGCCGAACTCCATGCGAAGCCAGCGACGCCCAGTCCCGTAAAGCTGTGGAGTCCATTCACTCCGTCGTTCGACTGCTGCGCCAGCGTCCACGTAGCGCCGCCATCGACGGAACGCAGAATCCCTTCGCCGTAGTAGGAGTTGGTTGCGTCGTTAGGATCGCCGGTGCCTGCCAGCAGCACGTCCGCGCCCGAATATTGCCCCACGCTGACCGCGCCGATGCTGAGCGATGGGATCACCGCGCTGCCGGAGTTCGGGCTGAAGACCGGCAGCGTATCCGTCAGCGGCGTAAACGTTACGCTCGCCGCGGTCCCAGCGGCATTGGTCGACTTCCATACGCCGCCGCCGGTTGTGCCCAGATAGACCGTATTGCCGGTGGCGTCCGTGGGATCAACTGCGATTGAGGTCACACGCCCGGTCACGCTGCCGAAGCTCTGGCTGGCGACCTGCGCCGGCCCCACGGCGGTCCACGCCGCACCCAGTCCGGTCGCACGCGGATGTACGGCACCCGCCGCGTTCGGGGCGGCTATGCCCGGTTGCGACACCAGCTGTTGCTGAGCACGCGCCTCACCGAGCGCGGCGGCGCCGGAGGCTCCGCCAGCCGTAGTGCGCCCGGCAAGAAACCGCTGCGCGCGTAGTCTGTAGGCCGGCATATTCGAATTTGTCTGGAAGATTGGCGCCTGCGCTGGGGCGCATGGCATCGCTCCCGCCGCCAGCGACAACCCCGCACACACCATTCCTAACCGCTTCATTTGCCGCCTTGACAGGACTGACACGATCTCTCGTTCGCTCCCTGCGCCGCCGTCCCGCGCTGCATCGTCCTGCGGATGCGGCAAGCTCAATCAGGGACGGCCCTGCGCGGAGCATCAGGACCAGGGGAGAAATATCCATGCCGTCCGCTGCACTACTCTGGGGTCGCTCATCGGGCGCATGGTGTGTCTTTCGGCAAGTCAGGGCAAATCTTTATCGGCGGCCGCCCCCGGCGCGTCGCGTGAATCGTCGCAGCTCAGAGCCGTCGGTAACGGCCGACCTTCCGATGCGCCCCAGCGTACCACCCGCGACCGGCTGCCGCTCGAACTTTTTGGCGCGGGCGGGTAGACACGCTACGCCCGACCAAGCTGGGGCAGCCCGTGACAATCAGCGGGGCCCGCTCCAGACGCGCATCTCGTTCCAAATCGGAACCTTCGGTCGCGCGCAACGCCGGAATCCACGGGCAACCTGCCAGCCGCCGGCTCTAGACTGTTCTTCCCTTCGCGCGGTACACATCTATGCGATCCATCGATCCCGCCCCGGACCTTCGCGCCTTTCTCTCTCGCATCGGCGGCTCTCCCCCGGGCGGCCGCGGCGCCGGGGCTTTCGCCGACTCGCTGCGCCCCACTCTCGTAGTGCGCGCCCTCATCATCGTGACCACCGTCAGCCTGGCAACCATCCTGCGTTACTGGCTGGGCGTCCAGTTCCACGTCACCGCCCCCTACCTCACCTACTTCCCAGCAGTATTGATCGTCGCTTCGCTCTTTGGCATCGCCGACGGCATCTGCGCCACGCTCCTTGCAACTGCCTTCGTGGACTATTTCTTTCTCGTGCCGGTCCACACGCTCGCGCTGCACAGCCTGGGCGACCGCGTCGCGGTCCTCTTCTTCTTTTTTGCCTGCGTTGCCCTCAGCTTCGTTGCCGGAGCGCTGCGCAGCCGCACATGGCGCATGCACCAGGCGCTCGAAGACCTGCGCGACAGCGAGGAGCGCTTCTTCTCCGAGCGCCGCCGCTCGTTTGAAGCGAGCCTGAAGCTTGCCACCATCGTCGCGTCCGCCGAGGAGGCCATCATCGGCAAGGACACTCACGGCCTGGTCACCAGCTGGAACAAGGGCGCGGAGACCATCTTCGGCTACGCGGCGGAGGAGATGATCGGCCAGCCCATCCGCAAGCTGCTGCCGCCGGACCGGCAGTCGGAAGAGGATGACATTCTGGTCCGCGTTCTGCGCAACGAGTCGGTGGAGATGTCCGATGCCATACGCATCGCCAAGGGCGGCCATACCGTCCACGTTAGCCTGCATGTCTCGCCCATCCGCGATGAGGCGGGCAACATCGTCGGCGCATCCAAGGTCGCCCATGACATCACGGAGACCATCAAGCTGCAGCGCCAGCTGCAGCAGTCGCAGAAGATGGAGGCCATCGGCCAGCTGGCCGGCGGCATCGCGCACGACTTCAACAACCTGCTCGCGATTGTGCTTGGCGCGCTGGAGCTGCAGCGGGCGTCGATCGAAGAGAATCCCGCGGCCCTGCACCGCTGGGAGGTAGCGAACCGGGCCGCGATGCGCGGGGCCGAGCTGACGCGGCGCCTGCTCGCCTTCTCCAGCGTGGGACACTTCAAGGTGACCACGATAGACCTCAACCACTCCATCCGCAACACGGTGGAGATGGCCAACCGCCTGCTCGGCCCGGAGATCATCGTCGACCTGAATCTCGAACGGGACATGGCCAAGGTCTGCGCGGACCCCTCGGGCCTGGAGAGCGCAGTGCTGAATATGGTGATCAACGCGCGCGATGCCATGCCGAAGGGCGGCCGCCTGACCGTCAGCACGCGCACCGCTGAGTTGGAGCGCAGCTTCACCCAGACGCTGACCGGCGCCATCGAGCCCGGTAAATACGCCTGTATCTCCATTACGGATACAGGCACGGGCATGTCGCAAGAGGTGCTCGATCGCGTGTGCGAACCGTTCTTCACGACCAAAGAGCGCGGGCGCGGCACAGGCCTCGGCCTCTCCATGGTCTATGGGTTCGTCAAGCACTCCGGCGGGGGCATTCGCATCTACAGCGAGGTCGGCTATGGGACTACCATCACCTTCTATCTGCCCTTTGAAACCGCGGAGCACGCCGCGGCCGCGCAGGACCTCCCGGCACCGGCAAAGCAGACAGAGCTCCGCCGCACCGGCAGCATCCTGATCGTCGACGATGAGGGCGAGTTGCTCGAGATCTCCGTCTCCTATCTGGAAGCGAGGGGGTATACCTTGCTGAGCGCTCACAGTGGGAGTGAAGCGTTGGACCTCCTCAGCGAAAATGGGCCGGTAGACGTCCTCGTTACCGACATCGTCATGGGCGGAGGCATGGACGGCATGGAGCTGGCCCAGGCGGTGCGCATTCTCTATCCGCAGACGCTAATCATCTACTCCTCGGGCTTCCCGGCGGACGCGCTCTCCACCCGCAGCCTGCCGCTCGCCGACTCGCTGGTGCTGCAGAAGCCCTACCGCCTCTCCGAGCTTGGCGCGTCGATTGATCAGGCGCTTGGCATCCGCCAGATCCTGATGACGTCATCGCCGACGCACGCTGCGCCGATTGCGGAAGACGCCTTCGCCGGGCCAGCCTCGTCCAATCCCTTCAACTAGCGCAGCCGGAACTCTTCGCCCTTCAGCGCGCGCATCTGTTCGATGTAAAGCTTCGAGTCGAACTTGCGACCTGTACTCGCTCCAGACATGTAGCGAATTTTTCCAAACACAGCCCGCTCACCCCACGCGCGGTCGAACTTCCCCACGATCGCCCACGCCACGCCTGAGTAGCCGTTGGGGTCGCGCCCATCGAGGAAGTATTTGTCGTTCAGGTGCACGGCGCGTTTGTACGCCGTCGCAATGTCGGGCGACCACTCCAGGATCTTCTTCGCCCAGTACATGCGCATCACGTTGTGCATCCATCCAAAGTGCGTCATCTGTGTCTGCGCCGCGTTCCACAGCTCGTCATGCGTTTCGGCATGTTCCAGCTGCGCGAGCGAATAAAGATGTTCGCGCTCATCCTTCGAATGCTCGGCGATGGTCTTCTTCGCCCAGTCCTCCGCGCAGTCGGCGGTGTCGTAGTGCGGCGAGTACTTGACGAAGTTCACCGCAAGCTCGCGCCAGACGATCAGCTCGTTGAAGAAGGCATCGCGCGCCGCGTTTCAAGGTGCGGTCCTTCTTTGCTGCAGCCTCAACCGCCAATGCAATGGTCAGCGGCCCGATGTGCCCGAAGTGGAGATAGGGCGAGAGCATTGTGGTGCCGTCGAGCTCCGGCCGGTTGCGGTCGCGCTCGTAGTTGCGCAGCAGCTTGGCAACAAAATGCGCGAGCCGCTTCATCGCCGCGCGATGTCCGCCTACCCAGGCATCCACAGGCTCGACGCTGCGATCCAGCTCGCGCCAGCCGCGCGTCATGTCCTCGCGCGGCGAGTCGTGTTGAAAGCTTTTAGGCTGCCTCCATTCACGCTCCGCCTTTGGGTTGCGGTATGGATGCAGAAAGTCCGGCAGCAGCCGCTGCAGGCGCGGCCGGATGGTATAGGCGCCGTATTGTGCGCGCTCGATCAGCTTCGACGGCACCACCACATCCGCATCTACCGTCCAGAACGGGATTGCGATCTTTACCGCCAGCTCGCGCCGCCAGCTCTCCGGCGTGCGCATGGGGTTCTCATCGCCGAGGAGAAATGCCGCACCCACATCGTGCAGCAGCCGCTCATGCGATTCGTGTGGCGCGTTGCGCAACACAAAGGCAATCCCTCGCTCCGCTAAATCTTCCTCGACGTCGACCAGACCGCGATTGAGAAACGCATAGTGCCGCAGATTGGCATGCGGGAAGTTTGCGATGCCGGCGAAGTAGACCACCAGCGGCAGCCCCAGCACATTTGCCACGTCGACCGCGACATCCAGCGCGTGATTGTCGCGGCCGCGCTGCGTGCGCTGCATCCAGTAGACGACGCATTTTCCTTCGCGCGCGGGAGGGCCGCCGCGACGCACCGTTACTCGCGGATCATTGGCAAGCTCCTGCAGCTCAGTTGGAATATCGTCGTCCCGATCTGCCATCGCGCCAGTGTATCGCCCTGCGACCGGCCGCTTTCACTGGGCCACAAATCCGGCTTGCTCCCTATGAACCGGGATGCGAGATGATGCCGAGGTCCGCCAGGCCGTTGACGAAGTACTGCGCCGCCAGCGCGACCAGCAGCAGCCCCATAATGCGCACCAGGATGCGAATGCCGGTCTCGCCCAGCAGCCGGACGACCTTGTCCGAGTTGCCCAGCACCAGATAGCAGATCGTCGCGGTGACGACGATGGAGAGCAGGATCGCAGCCATCTGCCACGGCCGCTCGACCTGTCCCACCAGCACCATCACCGACGTGATTGCTCCCGGCCCGGCGAGCATAGGCACACCCAGCGGCACGATGCCCGCCTCCTCCTTGCGCGCGGCGTCCTCGGCCTCGCCCTGCGCCTCCTGCGTGGGCGAGCGCTTGGCCTCCAGCATGTCCAGGCCAATCATCAGCAGGATGATGCCGCCGGCGATCTCAAATGCAGGCAGCGTGATGCCAAAGGCGCGGAAGATCGCCTCGCCGGCCAGTGCGAACGCCGTCAGCACAATGAGGCAGGTGAGCGCGCCCTTGCGGGCGGTGCGCCTGCGGCGTGCCGGATCGGCACCGTCGGTAATGGCAAGGAAGGTGGGCAGTGCGGCGAACGGATCGACCAGGAATAGAATCGAGCTGAGCGCAAGCAGCGAGAACCGCACGTACGCCGAATTTTGTAGGCCCCACAGGCCGGGGATGTGAGGATCGAGCGCCATCGGCCTATTGTTGCATTGTCACGCTGCGCTGCCCTAATGCGTCGCGCACCTTAACGCTGTGATCTCCATCACGTCGCGGCCTGCACGCCGCAGCTAGCCTGACGGAGAGCGCCCCGGGCGCCAAAAGGCATTCCTTCCATTGCTCAGATCCGACTGGCTCCCCAAATCCGTCCTTGCGCTGCGCGACTACAGCGCAAAGAAATTCTCTGCCGATCTCATCGCGGGCATCACCGTCGGCCTGGTCGCGCTGCCGCTGGCCATGGCCTTCGCCATCGCCGCGGGAGCCACGCCGCAGGCCGGACTCTACACAGCCGTCGTTGCCGGCTTCACCATCTCCACCCTCGGCGGATCGCGCTGCCAGATCGGCGGTCCCACCGGAGCATTTGTCGTAATTATCTTCGGCATCCTCGCCCGTTACGGCGAAGACGGCCTGCTGATCTGCACTCTCATGGCTGGCGTGATACTTGTTCTGCTTGGCGTCACCGGCCTTGGCGCGGCGGTCAAGTTCATCCCGCGGCCCGTCGTGGTGGGCTTCACCAATGGCATCGCGATCCTCATCGCCAGCACTCAGATCAAAGACTTCTTCGGCCTGACTACGCCCCCAGTACCCGGCGACTTTCCCGGCCGCATGCGCGTGCTTCTCGCCTCGGCGCATAGCGTATCGATCGAGAGCACGCTGCTGGCTCTCAGCGCCCTGCTCGCCATCGTTCTGATCCGGCGCTTCGTGCCGCGCGTCCCGGCGTACATCGTCGCGCTGGTGCTGGGCACGTTGGCCGCGTTTGCCCTGCATCTGCACGTCGAGACGATCGGCACTCGCTTCGGCGGTATCCCCGCCGGGTTCCCGCACTTCCATGTGCCGGTCGTGGACTACCGCACGGCGCGCACATTGCTCTCGCCAGCCATCACCATCGCACTGCTGGGCGCGCTGGAATCGCTGATGAGCGCAGTAGTCGCCGACCGCATGAGCGGCGACCGTCACAACCCCAACGTCGAACTCGTGGCGCAGGGAGTGGCCAACATCCTCTCGCCGCTCTTCGGCGGCCTGCCGGCCACAGGCGCAATCGCGCGCACCGCGACCAACATCCGCTCCGGCGCGAAGAGCCCTGTCTCGGGCATCATCCATGCGCTGACGCTACTGGCTGTCCTGCTCTTTGCCGCGCCGCTGGCGAAGTTCATTCCCCTGGCCGCGCTCTCCGCAATTCTGATGGTCGTCTGCTACGGCATGGGCGAGTGGCACGAGATCCCCGAGATTCTCAAACTCTCCAATCTGGAGATAGGAGTCTGGCTCACCACCCTGCTGCTCACCGTCTTTGCTGACCTCACCGTCGCCGTCGAAGCAGGCATGGTCCTTGCGGTACTCATCTTCATCCGTAAGGTCACCGCAACCACCACCGTCACGCGCATCACGGACGAGGACGTTGCCGAGGGCCAGCTGCATGTGCTGCAGGGCAGGCATGTACCGGACTACATCGCCGTCTTCCGCATCCACGGTCCCTTCCTCTTCGGCAGCACGGAGAAGCTCGATGCCGTCTACGCGCAGCTTCCCGCATTGCCCCCAGTCGTGATCCTCCGCCTGCGCAACATGACTGCGATCGACTCGACCGGCCTCCAGGCCCTGGAGCGGCTCGCAGACGCCGTGCACGCCTCCGGGCGCGGCCTGATCCTGTGCGGAGCACGCGAGCAGCCCGGCCGCCTGATGCAGCAGGCGGGATTTGAAGAGCATATTGGCGCCGAGAACATCTGCCCGCACATCACCGCAGCCATCGAGCGGGCGATCATCCTGCAGGCCGCGCAGCTCTCCAGGTCATGAGCAAGTCCATGCCCCGGAGCGGTTCGTCCGCGTCAGTCTCGCGCCGAAAGTGGCGGCAACCTCGATACCACCTCGGTATAATGGGGAATCGGGGCGCTCTCCGAGACAATCAAGGCAGCAAGGGAGCAAGCGATGCCAATCCAGCCAACTAAAAACATCTGGCGCAACGGCCAGATGATCCCCTGGGAAGACGCCAACATCCATGTGATGTCGCACGTCGTGCACTACGGCACCTCGGTCTTCGAGGGGCTGCGCTGCTACACGCCGGGCGTCTTTCGCCTGCAGGACCACATGCAGCGCCTGCTGGACTCCGCGAAGATCTATCGCATGCCCATCCCCTACACGCTCGACGAGCTGTGCTCCGCCGTGGTCGATGTGGTTGAGGCCAACGGTGTCTCGCCCTGTTACATCCGGCCCATCGCCTTCCGCGGCTATGGCGAGATCGGCGTCAACCCGCTGAAGTCGCCGGTCGATGTCTTCATTGCCAACTTCCCCTGGGGCAAATACGTCCCGGGTAATGACGGCGCGGACGTCTGCATCTCCAGCTGGAACCGGCTCGCGCCCAACACCATGCCGTCGCTGGCCAAAGTGGGCGCGAACTACATGAACTCGCAGCTCATTCGCATGGAGGCCGAGATCAACGGCTACTCCGAGGGCATTGCGCTGGACGTGAACGGCTACCTGTCTGAAGGCTCCGGCGAGAACCTCTTCCTGGTGAAGAGCGGCACGCTTTACACCACGCCACTGGCAAACTCTGTGCTGAACGGCATCACGCGCAGCTCCGTCATCTCGATCGCCAAGGAGCTGGACATCCCGGTGGTCGAGCAGGCCATGCCTCGTGAGATGCTCTACATTGCGGACGAGGCCTTCTTCACCGGCACCGCGGCCGAGGTCACGCACCTGCGGTCTGTAGACAAAATTCTAGTTGCTGACGGCAAGATGGGGCCCATCACCTCCGCGCTGCATGCTGAGTTCTTCGCGATCGTCAACGGCCAGAAGCCCGACCGCTATGGCTGGCTCACGCCGGTGAAGGTCAGCGCAGGCGAGCCGGTAGGCGTTTAGTTCGCGCAAAAATTCACTTCAGCACTGAGGGCCGCGAGCGATTCGCGGCCTTCGTGTTGCGGCTCAGCGCACCACGCGGAACGTGCGCTCCCAGCGCGCGAAGCTCAGCAGCGACTGCGCCGGCCCTTCGTGCCGCGACCCATTGCCTGACATGGCGTTCGCCTCGGCCTGCCCCGGCGTCGCAGCGTCGCCGCTGTTCAGCGAGAAGTAGATCAGCACTGGCTTGCCTACGATGTTCTCGCGCGGCACAAAACCCCAGTAGCGGCTGTCCTCGCTGTCGTTGCGGTTGTCGCCCAGGACAAAGTAACTGTCCGCGGGCACGGTCAGTTCGCCGTCCGCCACGCGCGAGCGCATCTCCGCCCACCAGCGCGCATCCACGCCGGGATCGGCGCGGTCCATGCGGGGAAACTCGTCGCGATAGCTGTCCTCCGGCGCGGGCGTATACATCGCATACGGCTCGACCAGCGCGTTGCCGTTCACATACACGCGCCCCTCATGCAGCCGGATACGATCGCCGGGAAGGCCGACTACTCGTTTGACCAGATGCATCGACGGATCGACCGGGTAGCGAAAGATGACGATGTCGCCGCGGCGCACCTCGCCCAATGGCGCAAAGATGTGCGGGGAGAACTCGTCGCCCACCTGCTTTTCCACCAGCAGGAAGTCGCCCACCAGCAGAGTCGGCTCCATCGACTCCGACGGAATGCGGAATGGCTGCACCGTGAACGCCAGGATGAAGAGCACGACCACGAGCATGTTCAGCAGGGACGTGAGCGAAGCGAGCAGGCCGTGATGATGGGGATGGGAAGCTTGGGCGATCACGCCATGCACAGGCGCTGGCGCCGGAGCGGATGTGTCAGCCAGATTCGCAGCATCCGCGTTGGCGACAGCGGAGCCGGGCGCAGTCATCGCGCAACCTCGGCACCGGCAGTCTTCGAGGGCTTTGCCGGATTCTTCACCGCCGCAGGAACGACCAGACCCGTCAATGCCAGCCGCGCGGCCTCCTGCTGCGCCAGCTTCTTGGTTGTGCCCTCGGCCTCGGCCAGTGTCTTCCATCCGCCTTCGCCTTCGGAGACCCGTACGGCGATGCGGAAGCGCTTGCGATGATCCGGCCCGCTCTGGTCCGTCAGCACATACTTCGGCTGCCCCGCGCCGATGGCCTGCAGCCGCTCCTGTAGTGCGGATTTGTAGTCGCCGACTGCGCCTGAGAAAGGTCCACTCGCGTCCAGCGCACTCACCAGTTCGGTCTCCATTGGTTCCACGATGTGCCGCATGACAAAGTCCCGCGCAGGGGCCAGCCCGCCATCGAGATACATCGCCGCAATCACCGCTTCCAGGGCATTCGCCAGCAGCGCCGGCTTCTTCTGCCCACCGGAGTGCTCCTCCCCGCGCCCCATGCGCAGCATCGGACCCAGTTCAATGCGCTGCGCCACCTGAGCCAGGTTGCGGCTGCTGACCAGCGACGCGCGCAGCCGGGTGAGCTCGCCTTCGCGCAGCTTCGGGAACCGGCGATATAACGCCTCGGCAACCAGCAGCCCCAGCACCGCGTCGCCAATAAACTCCAGCCTCTCATTGTCCGAACCGGGGTCCGGTATGCGCTCGGCGTGCAGTTCATACGCCAGCGAACTGTGCGTCAACGCCAGCGCCAGCAGTTGCGGATCCTTGAACCTGTAGTCGAAGAAGCGATCTTCGGAGAACTCTTCCCGGGCCACGCCAGATCCGTTCGGTAGCCCCACCGATGCCGCGGACTTGCCTCCGCTCTGCTTCGGCTTAGCCGGATTGTCCTGACGCGTCGTCAAGCGGGTCCCCCATGGGTCTCTGGTTAAGTCTACCGGGGACGTTTCTCTCCAGACGCAGAATGCTTCAGCTGGATATTTACTGCTGTGCGTCCGGACGATACGCTTGCTTCTCCGCCTTGCCGGTGGGATCGAGCGGTGCGTTGTCATCCGGCTGCTCATCGGACGACGCCGCCGTGCGCCGAGGCAGAACAAACGGCTGCTGGATGCCCTTCTCCGCCGCGGCCTTGGTGTCCGGCTGGCTATCACGATTGGCTAGCGCTGCCTTGTACTCCGCAATCGCCTTCTCGCGCTCCGGGCGCGCCCCGGGATCAGCGGAATCGCGCGCCAGGTCATACAGCCGGCCAAGATAGATGTGCGCCCACGCTATGGTGCGAGGGTCTTTGGAAAGCGCAATCGTCTGCGTCAGATGGTCCAGCGCATCGTCCGCCTCGCCCTTCATCAAGTCCACACGGCCAAGCAGGTAATGCGCCTGCGCATCGGAGGGATCGGCCTTGAGCGCGGCCTCCGCCATATCCTCCGCGCCGTTTACATCGTCCTTGTCTCCCTTGCTCAGCTTCAGCTCGGCCAGTTCCATGCCGGTGGGCGCTTTGGCCTTGGGGCGCTTCTGAGCGCGCAGCACGGGATCCGTACCGGAGCCCTCGGGCAGAAAGGCGATCTGCGAGGCATGGTGCGATTCGATGGCCACGTCCATGCCGTAGACCATCGGTCCGATCGCCTCCTGCAGGCCTGTACCGCTCTTCTCGATCTTTGCCAATTCGTCGTAGAAGTACTCCACCAGCACCCAGCCCTGCCGCATCTCCAGGTCCACCGCCCTGCGCCGCACCACCTCGGCCTGCCTGTCGTAGACGATCATCTGCTCCTCGTACTTCTCCTCCACGGAGCGCTCGCTGCGCGGCGCGGGCCGCACAGGCTGCGCGATGCCGGTGTCCATCAGATGGACCTCGATCGCCTTGATCAGGCACTCCGCCAATAGCGACGTGATGTCCGACTTGAAGGAGAACTCCAGCGGCGCGTCCTGCACCGTCTTCAGCAGCGGCTGTAGCCGGTCCATCGCAGCGGGGCGCGAGTACACCATCGGCTCCACAAGGTAATGCAGGTAGGTATGCCGGATCATGTCCATCGGCACCGTGTCCCCCGGGGCCGCGGGAGACGCTACCACGATGTAGTCGCTGCCGTAGACGCGCGCGTTCGTCTCCGAGGGCGCGAGCATTGGCTCCAACAGCACCAGAAACCGCCGCCCGTCGTAGCTGCTGACGGGAAGATGCAGGTAGATGTTCGTATCCAGGAACATCTTGGTCAGAGGATCGTGGATGCGATCCACGAAGCCATCGTATTCGGTGCGATGCGCCCTCCACACCGCATTCAGGTGCGCCGACTCCGCGAAGGTGCGCAGCAGAGGCAGCACCTCGGCTACCTGCGCCGCATCCGTCGGCAGATCGGTGACGTCAACGGTGGGCGTCAGCAGCGGAGGCGGACTAAGGTAGAGCGACAACGAAATATACTGCGCCAGGCTGAGGCCCTTGTCGCCCAGCGCATGGCTGCGGACAAAGCTACACAACGCATCGCGAGCATCGCGCGCCGGCGCCGAAGCCGCCAGTTCGTCGTTGATCTCGTCCCGCACCTTCGCGCGCACCGGGCTGGAGGCGGAGAGGCCGTTGTCGTAACCGCAGGCGTTCAGCGCCACGCTCAGGTCGAAGAGCGACTCGCTGGTGTCGAGGGTGATCGCAGAGCCGGCCGACTGCAGCTGCGCAATCCGCGGCATCTCTCCCGTATCGTTCTCCTGCGAATTGCTGGCGGAGGAACCGGAGCTGGAGGAGCTGGACCCGGCCGGACTCTGTGCCATCAGCCCGCCGGCGTCAAAGACAGTCCATGCCGCCAACGCACAGACGATCGCGGGCCGACAAAGACGGAAGAGGCGGTTCAGGCGGGGCACAGTAAGAATTCGACGCTCCCTGCGAGTTTAAGAGAGCCGCGGGTCATGCGCAATGGGGGATTGCGCGCCGAAGCAAAGGTGGTTGCAGGTGCAGGCGTTAACCACGCACCAGAATGCCGGAGTAGGTGAGCACCACCCGCCCCCGGATGGGAACCCCGAACGCACTGGCCGGCTGAAACACGCTGTTCAGCAGCTGATTCACCACCTGCCTCCGTGTGGCCGCATCCCCCGGCCCTTCCACGATTTTGTAGTCGTACACGCGGCCCAAGGTGTCGATGCAGGCCTCGACCACAATCGGGCTGTCGTGCGGGGTCGTGACCGCATCCGTTCCAACCGTCGAATAGCGAAAGTGCGGCTGGGTCACCGCGCCCAGCGGCTCGTCGTCCGCCTGCACCGCCGGCCCGCCCACCATGTTCATCAGCGCCAGCATGGTCCCCAGCAACACCACGCTGCCCGCCAGCCCGCCCGAGACCTGCAGCAGTGCGGGCCGTATCCCGTTGTCCCAGGCCAGCGCGAGGCGATCCAGCACACGGGACTCGCGCTTCGACTTCTCATGGGAGATCGCCAGCCGGAGCTTCAGCGCAAGATCCTCCGGCGCCTTCACCGGTCCCAGCGCGGTCAGCGAGATCTGTGCCGTCCGCCATGCAGCCAGCTCGTCGGCGCAAGCACCGCATCCTGCGGCGGTCTGGCCACCGTCAATGTGGCGTGCGATCTCCAGCATCTGCTGGCCGCTTACCGCGCCGTCCAGATAGTCCGAAAGACGTGCCTGAATCTGATCGCAGTTCATCGCGACACCTCCATCCGCGCAGGCACAGGCCCAACGCTTGGCATTGCCGGGCGTTTTTGCGCAGGGACGCGCTGCGAGTGCCCCGCCGTCGCACTGCACTCCGGTGCCAGCAGCGCCCGCATCGCCGCACGTCCTCGCGTCAGCCGCGACTTTACCGTGCCAAGGTTCACGTCGAGAATCTCGGCAATCTCCTCATAGGTAAAGCCCTCGATCTCTCGCAGCACCACTACGGTACGGAATGCTTCCGGCACCTGCCGCAGAGCGGCTTCCACATGCTCGCGCAGTTCATCGCGAACCGCCTGATCGAATGGCGAGATGCCGCCATCGGCGAGGGTCGCCGCCAGCGACTGCGGTTCGCCTTCGGCATTGGCATCGCACTGCGCGCAGCAGGGCGCGTCCATCGCGACCTCCTGCCGGCGGTGCCGCTTCCACCAGCGCCGCTGGTTGGAGGCCTCGTGCAGCGCAATCCGGTAGAGCCATGTGCGCAGGCTCGCCTCGCCGTGGAAGCTGCGGATATTGCGAAAGACTTTAATGAATACCTCTTGCGTGATGTCAGAGGCGTCCGCCGGGTCCTGCAGGCTGCGCGCGATCAGCGAATAGAGCGGCTGGTGGTACTGGGCGATCAGCTCGGCGAACGCGCGCTCCGATCCCGCGCGCAGCTCGGAGACAAGGGTCGTCTCTTCGCTCGCCAGGTCGATCGCGCTTGCCAGATTGCCCATGATCCTTCCCGCCTGCATCGGGTGTCCTTTAAGGTACTCGCTTTGCCAAATCTCTGGCAATCGGCTGCCAGCCCTGCGCAGCCTGAGATAGCCCAACATCCGCGAGAAGAACTGCGCCGCCGGCGGCCGAGTGCTCGCTCACTCTGCAGATATAGACACCGCTGTCTGCCTGAATAGTTCCCATATTGCGCAAATAAATCTGCCCGGGTGTGGGTGAATTCGGAGATTCCGGTTTGACTCCGCGACCCCAACACCGGACAATAGAATCTGCCTTCCTCGAGTGGGCCTGTGGCGCAGCTGGGAGCGCGCTTCCATGGCATGGAAGAGGTCATCGGTTCGATCCCGATCAGGTCCACCAACTTATCTCTTCAGCATTCCATCAGACCCTCCAACTGTGAGGGTCGCCAAACGTTTGCCAGAGGGAGCGCTCATCGCTCCGGTTCGCCTGTCGACCAACGCGTAAAAAAGTCGGGGCGCTGAACCATGGCCGTACACCTGATCAACCCCAGTGACAACTCCTTCGGAACGGCTGTTATAACCCCCCGCTGGCTCTTCGTTCTGGCGGCGGCGACGCCGGCTTCCATGGGCGACCCCATCCTGGTCGATGAATCGCTGGAACAGCTCGATCCAGACACCATCCTCGCCGGAGATGTGGTTGGCATCAGCGTGCATACCGGCAATGCTTTGCGAGGCTATGAGGTGGGAAAGCTCGCGCATGATCGCGGAGCCCGGGTCGTCTACGGTGGGATTCATGCCACGTTGTTCCCGGAAGAGCCCTTCGAGCGTGGCGCGGCAGACGTTGTGGTGAAGGGCGACGGAGATGTCGCGTGGAGTAAGGTGCTGCTCGATCTTCAGGCAGGATGCGCCGGGCGCGTGTATGACGGCGGAAAGCTCGAGGGAGATCAGTTTCTCGCGGCCCGTTGGGACCTGATGCAGACGGACAAATACATGTGGGCCTCCGTGCAGACAATTCGCGGATGTCCGAAGCATTGCTCCTTCTGTTCGGTATGGCGCACCGACGGACAGAAGCCGCGGCAGAGACCCTTTGAGAGGGTTATCGACGAGATCGTCGATCTCAGGCGCAGAGGGTTCCGCTTCATTGCACTGGCGGATGATAACTTCTATCCCGTCACATTGACTGACCTGCGGCTGGCCCGCGAGCAAAATAATCTGGAACGCGTTGAGTCGCTTCTTGAGACCCGGAACGAGCGTTTCGCGCTGATGGCGGAGCTCGCGAAGCTGCCGAAGGACATGGTGTTCTTCACGCAGATCACGATGGAGTCAGCCGAAGACCCCGCTTACCTGGATGCCATGCGAATGGCCAACATCAAGGGCGCTCTGGTAGGTGTCGAAGCTGTCACGCCGGAAGGACTGAAGGCCGTATACAAGGACTTCAACTACTCCGGCGACCGTCTGGTGCAGCAGTTACAGACATTCCGCAAGCATGGTCTGCACGTACTGGGGTCATTTATCTTCGGCCTGCCAACGGACAAGCCAGCCACCTTTGCAGCCACGGTGGAGCTGGCCCTCAAAGCAGACGTGACATTCGCTCAGTTCGTGATGATGACGCCGTTTCCCGGCACAGTCGACTTCGGCCGGTGGGAGAAGGAGCAATCCGCTGACCCGCAGATGGTGGAAGGCACTCCGATCACACGGTACTGGCTCATCCCGACGGCAATCCGCCCAAAGATGTTCACGCCACATCCATCGATGGGCTCCGATGAGATTCGCGACAGGACGCAGGCAGTGTGGGACCGCTTCTATGAGTTCCGGGCGATCTGGAAGAGGTCTGCATGCACCCCTACGCTGCGCGCGCGACTCGCGTTCGTCTTGTTGTCCAAGCTCTATCGGCAGATGTACGCAGGCACTGGCATCTCAACAGACAGTGCGCGGCGCAAAAAAGCGAAGACATCCGCGCGATGGATAGCGCGCCAGACCCGCAAGATCTTCCGGGCAAAGCTGATGCCGGAACTGAAATCTCCTGTTTGGGAATCACACTCCAAACCTTCCGGCCTGATTCAGCTCACCCAGCACTCCGGCAGTTGACTCTGTGACGGGCCTGCCATCGCAGCCCCAAACATCATGAGGGCGCAAATAGCACGCGCTCAGACTCTCTTACGTTCCAATCGATCCGTCGGCCCAGCCGATGTGCGCGATCTCCTGGTTGGCGCCCACTTGCACGTTCCCCGGGGCCTGCTCCGACGCCAGCGACGCCATTGAGCGCTCCCAGCCCACTTTACTGAATGTGGACGCCGGCGATCTATGCTTCAGTCAGGACGGCCTGCGCAGCAACCGACTCGCGTTGCGCGCCAGTGGATCGAAGCAGCGTCGCCATCCCACCCAGCAGAAACACAACGATCAACGGACCCTCCGTCAGCTTCCACCAGTTCCAGTTACCGGAGGTCAGGATCAGGCAGTTTAACGCAAGAAAGACACTCCCGGCTAGCGCGAGCGTCTTCGCCACGCTGCGGTTCGTACTGAATAGCCGCCAGCAAATGATTGCCAGGGGGAGTGCAAGCGGGGCCACGTCATACTCCATCAGCCTGGGATTCAGCAGAATAACGCCGACCAGCATTACTGGCAGCCATTGTTGCGTACTGAACTCGCCGCGCAAATACCGTCGCGAGAGATAGAGCAGCACCGCGAACAGAGGAATTGCGTAAGCCAGGTAGAAGATCATCCCAGCTGGTGAATAAGGCAGATGATGATCGAAGAGCAAGCCGCTGAGGAGTCCTGCGGGACTGAAGCCGAAGTCGCGATTGAAGCTGAATTGCAGCTCCACTGCCTTCAGGTAGTTCAGGAAGAGCTGTGGCCACAGGACACGCTGGATCGCAAACAGTCCCAGCCCGGCTGCGCCTATGCCTATGGCCGGAAACCATTGCCGTCGCGCGCACAACACCGGGATCGCCAGCAGAGACAACAATGGCGCCTTGAAGCAGGAGGCGATCATCACAATCGCGTAGAACAGCCGCCAGCTCCCCGTGCGCAATGCGCGGTTCATAGAGAGCAATGCCGCGCCGTACAGGATGTACGCCACGTTACCGCTCAGCACGTTGTCGCTGCCCAGAA
This sequence comes from uncultured Acidobacteriaceae bacterium, assembly GCA_963766975.1. GTDB lineage: Bacteria > Acidobacteriota > Terriglobia > Terriglobales > Acidobacteriaceae > Edaphobacter. The sequence continues at coordinate 319,806 of CAVYCF010000014.1, read as the reverse complement.
ATCCCGGGAAGAAGATCGCAGCCGGAGCGTAATACCGCAGCACACGCCGCTCCGATTCGGTCATCAGGCCCAGCCCGAACCGGCTCTGTGCTGCCACACCGGCCACGTACAACAGCCAGTAGACAATCCCTGCCGCCAGCAGTGGCAGCCATACGAAGAACCTTACCACCGGCAGCGTAATCGGGGAGTAGACATAGCTGAAGGGACCATCGGGCGTTGGTACACCCGGAGCAAGGCGATGCACTGCCTCCTGCGCTGCAATCGCGTCCGCATACGGATCGTGCCCTGCCTGTAGCGACTGCATCGCATGACGGTAAATGTTCACGTCCCACGCCGGCGGGTCAAAGCGCGCCACTACCGGGATCGCCGCCAGCACCAGAAACCAGGCGAGCCAGACCCAATACCATTGCGTCTTTGCCGGGGGATTGGATAAGACCGAAGAGTTCAACGAGCAACCTCAAAATCAGGCGAGAAGGCAGCTTCTTCCTCCGCAGGAAGTTCGACCGTCCCTGGCGCGCCCCAGGTCAGATAGCTGCTTACGGTCAGGTTCCAGATCGAACCCAGCACAATCCCCGCGAAGCCGGCGGCGTAGGAGGACACCCCGCCGTGCCACAACCGGTGCGCGAATACGATGTTGGCCCAGGCGGCCATCGAGCAGGCCACGACAAACCTTAGAAGCCCACTCGCCATCTTCCAGCCGCGCAACCGGCGGTCACGGAAGGTGATGTTGTTATTGAACACATAATTGCTCGCCATCGCGCAGAATGTGGCCAGCGTGTGTGCCTTCAGGAACGCCATATGTTCGTGCCGCATCAGCAGCGTCAGAACGCTCATGTGGATGACCACCCCGAGCGATCCCACCAGAAAAAACAGGCCCATTCGCACCGGCATAATATTGCCGAGTATCTTGTGGCACACCAGAGACAGATACTCCACGCCGACCGACACGTCTAACTTGCTCTCGCCGTGCTTCCGCTGGGCGAAGGTGTATCCCACCTCGCCCACGCGCGCAGGCCGCCTGCTTGTAGCCAGAATGTCCACCAGAATCTTGAAGCCGCTGCGTTGCAATCGAGGCAGAAGCTCGCCGACAAAGCTGCGCCGCACCAGAAAGAAGCCGCTCATCGGATCGCTCAACCGGGTGCGGCATACGGCATGGCCGATGCGCCGCCCAACGCTGCTCAACAGCACACGCCCTGCGGCAAAGTCTCCCATGCTTCCGCCATGGGCGTTGCGCGTGCCCACCACTACGTCCAGGGACTCGTGGCGCAATCTGTGCAGCATCTGCGGCAAAATGCTCTCGTCGTGCTGCAGGTCGGCGTCCATCACCGCGATAAAGGGCGCCCGCGCCATCCCCATGCCGTCGATGCAGGCCGAGGCCAGTCCACGCTTGCCGACCCGGTGTAGAAGCCGGATGCGACCCTCCGCCGCTCCGAGCTCACGGACGCGCTCGGCGGTGCCGTCGGGAGAATCGTCATCAACAAAGACCGCCTCCCAGGAAACCCCCCGCAACGTGGTATTCAGCCGCTCGATCAACAGCGGAATATTCTCCCGCTCATTGTAGGTAGGAATGACGATGCTCAACTCGGGCGCTTTTACTCCAGAGCTCTCCCGCCCGTCACCTGTCATCTGGGCAACCCGATCAGCCGCTGCCGGAGCCTGTCCCACAGGCTCGACGTCATGCTCTGGTTGCAGATCGATCTGCTGTTCCGCGCTTCTTCCCAAAATTAGGTGGTAATCTCCTTCTTCCAAGTGAGACGGGCCCTTCATTGCGGGGTATCACACGTCCAACCCAAACAAATCGGAAAAGTTGCGGTTCGCGCTAGCTCTCCCGCCATTCCAATCCTTCCTCGAATCCTGGCTCTCGACCCATAATAATTTGTCGTGCACCCTTTGATGTACTCCCCTGGTATGCCGCACCGATTCTTCGCTGTCCGCGTCCGGGCGGTAAAGGTGCTTGATCTTACCTCGCGCACCACTCTACCATCACTGGACACGGGCCCATCCAATCTCAGGAGTTCGCCATGCGATCCAGCCGAGCGGCCCGTCCCGCTTTTGCGCTCACACTTCTCGCCCTGGGGTGCATCCCTAGCTTGGCGCAGGACGCCATCAAGCTCAACGTAAACTACATCTGCTCCGGCGAACGCCTCTACGTCGAGAGCTGCAACATCCGCGACACCTCGCCCTCCTCCACCTGCCAGGTCGCCCACCCCGATCGCCCTCAGCACAACGGCTTCATGGCCTACACCACCGAGACCCGCGCCACCCTCACCCAGCTGCTCCCCACCTGCACCCAGCCCACCGCGCAGCAACTCGCCGCCCAGCAGGCCTTTGAGAAGCGCCAGCAGGCCGCGCTCGCCGCGGAGACAGCCAAATACAACCCCACCCCCGCGCCCGCCACCTCCGCTCCCGCTGCATCCTCACAGGCCTCCTACGGCGCGATTCCTCCGCCCAAGGACGAGGAAGAGCGCCAGATGCGCCGCTGCGTCTCCTCCGGCCGCCTGCCCTCCAGCTGCACCGGCAATGCGCTGCTCGGCGCATTCTCCGGCATGATCTCCTCCACGCTCTCCGGCCTGACCGGCACGCCTGACGCCAACTCGCCCAACGCTCCGCCCAACGCCGGCCCCATCATGTCCGGCGTCTTCCAGGGCGCAGGCAACTGGCGGCTGGACTTCATCGACGGCGGCGTGCTCGTCAACTGCGCCTCGCTCTCGCCCAATCAGGAGAGCTACTCGCTCTCCCTCGCCAACAACCGCGCCACCCTCACCATCAAGACCACCCCCAGGCCGCTCGTGCTCACCGTCCATCCCGATGGCGCCATCACCGGGCCTCCCGGCGCCGTCACCATCAACGGCGTCGTCGCCGCCGGCTACGTTAGCGGCACAGCCGGCACCGGCGCCACGCAGAAGGACCAGTACGGCAATCTCTACGACGCTGCTGGCAACCGTGTCTCCGGCAACGCCAACACGCCCGGCTACACCAACTTCGCGCCGAGAACCGTCACCTGCCCCGCCATCAGCCTCACGAAAGGCTCCGGCGCCGGCATCCAGACCATGGAGACCAATCTCCTCAAGTCCGCCTTCGGCGGCGACACCGGCCCCGCCACGCCCGCCGGCATCCGCATGCAGGGCATCTTCGCCTCAGCATCCACCGGCTTCAGCGCCCAGTTCTTCCCGGAGTCCGTAATCCTCGGCTGCGGCCCCGACGCCGCACGCGCCTATCCCTACACCGTCATCGCCGATGGCACCAAATCCGTCGTCGCCGTCGCCGCTCCCGACAAGCCACTCACCCTCACCTTCCGCGCCGACGGATCGCTCGATCCCGGCTCTGGCGCCTATCAAGTGCATGGCCGCATCGTCACCGGCCAGGACGACAATGACAACTTCACCTTCGCTCCGATGGAGCGCACCTGCAGCCTCGCCACGCTCACTCCGTCGAAGACCATCCCCACCGCCGCAGGTTCAGCAGGTGTTGCGCTTGCCACTGCATCGGCCGGCCTGTCGACACCCGACAAGCCGCTCGGCAACGCCACCCTCAGCATCACCTCTGGCCTCACCGGCAGCCCCAATCCGCTCGCCAATCACCCCTACATCCTGCTGCGCGACTCCTACGCCAACTCGCTCGCCAACGCCGGCGTCGCCGTTCCGGCCGGCCAGTCGCCATATCTATATGTAGGAATGGCCTGCGCACCACAGCCCCGCACCGCCGAATGCCAGAACATCCTCGCCGCCATCAACTCCTCGGCCGCCTCCGCCGTCCGCTCCGACGCTACCGGCAGCGGCATCTTCCCCGGAGTGCCGCCCGGCACCTATTACCTCATGATCTCCAGCGCGATGAACGGTCAACCCGTCGTCTGGGACCAGGCCGTCACGCTCCACGCCGGCGCCAACTCCCTCACGCTCACCCCAGCCACCGCCCACCCCATGCGGTGATCCTATTTCGCATCGCCCATCCATGAGGTCGATGGCAGCGTGTGCAGCTTCTGGCTTACCCATGGCTTTGAGTCGTCGTCCCGGTTCCACAACAGCTCCCACGTCGTCACGCCGCGGATCGAAGCGTCCAGCAGCTCCACCATGTGGAACGCCGGCAGCGTCTTTTCGCCGCGCCGCTCCAGGCCCGCCATCAGCTGCAGGAGGCAGCCCGGGTTGGCCGACACCACGGCCTCAGCCTGCGCCGCCAGCAGATGTCCTACCTTGCGCTCACCCAGCTCCGCTGCCGGCTCCGGCTGCAGCAGGTTGTAAACCCCCGCCGAACCGCAGCACAGCGTCGGCTCCGCGATCTCCACAATCTGCAATGCCGGAATCTTCATCAGCAACTCACGCGGCTCCTTCCATATCCCCTGCGCATGACGCAGATGACATGCATCGTGATACGCCACCCGCAACCGCAGTGAATTGCGCGGCGCCCGCGACGGCAGCTCACACAATATTTCGCTGATGTCCCTGCACTTCGCCGAAAAGGCCCGTGCCCGCTCCGCCCACTCCGGATCGCCGCGAAGCAGATGTTCGTACTCCTTCATCGTCGACCCGCACCCGGCCGCATTGACCACGATCGTGTCCACCTCCGCGCGCTCGAAGATCTCAATGATGCGCTTCGCCATCGCCGCCGCCTGCTCTTCCAACCCCGAATGCACCATCAGCGCACCGCAGCATGGCTGGTCCACTGGTGCGATCACCTCGCACCCCTCCGCCGCCAGCACCCGCGCCGTCGCCTCGTTCACGCGCGAGAAGAACACGCTCTGCACGCAGCCGGTCAGCATGCCCACGCGGCGGCGCTTTCCATTCGCAGCAGCAGTGATCGCCGGCACCGGCTCTCGTCGCAATGGCACCTTGGGCAGCAGCGCCTCCATCGCAACAAATCGCTTCGGCAGCCACTTTCAATAAGCCAGACGCCCGTACCCTCTTCTGCAATCTCCGCTGATAGAAGCGCAGCGGCCCAGCCATCGCCCGCAGCCGCTTGGGATGCGGAAACGTCGCGAACAGCAGCCTGCGAAACAGCCAGTCACCGATGCCGCGCCGCACGTTGCGCTCTACCTGCGCGCGCGTGTCCTCAATCAGCTTGTCGTACTCGCACCCCGGAAGGGCACGCCGTCATGCACGCCATGCAGCCCAGGCAGTTGTCCATGTGCCGCTGAAAGGTCTTGTCCAGCGGCATCTCTCCAGCGGCTGCGCGGTCCATCATGTAGATCCTGCCGCGCGGAGAGTCCATCTCCTCGTTCCACATCAGATACGTCGGACACGCCGGCAAACAGAAGCCGCAGTGCACGCAGTCGGCCAGCAGCGCCTTCTCCGGCGCGTGGTGCGCGTCGAAGTTCGACGGCTTCTTCCCTTCGATCTGCGTCAGCTTTCCGCTCATATCCCTCCCACAAACCGCCCGGGATTCAGCGTCCACTTTGGATCGAACTGCCGCTTCACCCGCTTCATCAGCTCCAGAGTGCCATCCTTGCGCTGAACTGGCACGCCCCACTCGGCCTGCGGCGCTGTGCGCGTCTGCACCAGGGTCATGATCCCACGCACGCGCTCGACATACTCATACAGAAACGGCAACGCATTCGCCGCGGTGGATTCACGGAAGCCAGCCAGCAGGATGCCCGACGCCTGCACCACTGCCGTGCCGCCCAGCTGCACCACGTCGCGCACCAGTCGCGCAATCGCGTGCGGCAGCATCGTGATCTTCACCACCACGTCATGCCCGAAGACCTGCGCCCGCGCCGCGAAGATATCTGCGGCAAGACTCTCCTGCACCGTGCATGACCCGCCGCAGCCGCGCGCCAGTACGTTCAGCCGCTCCACCTGCTGCACCACCACCCCCGGCAGCGACGCCAGCTCGATGTCCAGGGCGCATGCCCGCAGGCTCGCGCGTATCTGCATCGCCCGCAGGCTCAGGCGCGAGTCCAGCACCTTCGCCATCAGGAACGCCAGCACATCCGGATCCGGCGAGGCCGCGCTCCACATCCGTGTGTGCGCAGGCAGCGGATGCAGCCGGAACGTCACCTCCGTGATCACGCCCAGCGTGCCGAACGCACCAGTCATCAGCTTGTGCAGGTCGTAGCCGGCGACGTTCTTCACCACCTTGCCGCCCGACTTCGCAATCGTCCCGTCGGCCAGCACAATCGTCATCCCGATAATCAGGTCGCGCAGGCTGCCGTAGCTCAGCCGCAGCGCGCCGGAATCATTGGTCGCGATTACCCCTCCCACCCTCGCCTGTTGCGGCCACAGCGGATCGAGCGCGACGAACTGCCCATGCTGCGCCAGTTCGCCCTGCATCACCGCCCACGGCGTGCCCGCGCCAACCGTCGCGGTCATGTCCTGCCAGCTATGCTCGCGCACGCCCGCCAGCCGCCGCGTGTTCAGCACCAGGTCCGCGCGCACCGGATTGCCCCAGCCGCGCTTCGTTCCCGCGCCCGCGATTTCGACCGCCAGCCCCAGATCGTTCACCGCGCGCATCACCGCCGCAACCTGCTCGGCCGTCGAAGGAAGCGCGACCATGCGGCCGTCATCAGCGCGCGCACAATCCACGCCCGGCACGGATGTGATCAACGTCTCGATATCGACTACGCCGATCGCCATCTAGAAGTACTCCGCCACACCAGCCTGCTCCAGCGGATGCGGCGTATACGGCCCCGTCTTCTCGCCGCACAGCTTGGTCCGCGGAAAAACCTTGTCCGGGTTCGCGATGTTCTCCGGATCGAATGCCTGGCGCACGCGCTGCATCGTCTCAAGGTCAGGCTCCGTGAACATGTAGCCCATCGCCTGCTGCTTTTCTTTTCCCACCCCATGTTCACCGGTGATCGACCCGCCATGGTCCACGCACAGATGCAGGATGCGATACGACAGATCGAGCGCAATCTCCTCCTGCCCCGCGATCGCCTGATCGTAGAGCACCATCGGATGCAGATTCCCATCGCCTGCGTGAAACACGTTCGCCACGCGCAGCTTCACCTCTGCCGCCATCTGGCCAATCTTCTCCAGCACCTCAGGCAGCGCCGTCCGCGGAATCACGCCATCCTGCACGATATAGTTCGGCGAAATCCTTCCCATCGCCGCAAACGCCGCCTTGCGTCCCTTCCAGATCAGCGCGCGCTCCGCAGCCGTCTGCGCCAGCCGCACCTCCCACGCGCCGTTCTTCTCACACAACAAGCGCGCCTCGGCCATCTGCGCGGCCACCTCCGCATCGAGGCCATCCAGCTCAATCAGCAGCAGCGCCTCGCACACCGGATAGTTCGGATGCACCGCCTCCTCGCTCGCCTTCGCCGACAGCCGGTCCATGATCTCCATCGCCGCCGGCAGCATTCCCGCGGCAATCACGTCACTCACCGTCTGCCCCGCCTGCTCGATCGAATCGAACGCGGCAAGCAACACCTGCACCGTTTCCGGCCGCTGCACAATGCGCAGAATGATCCTCGTCGCCACACCCAAGGTCCCCTCCGAGCCGACAAACACGCCCGTCAGGTCATAACCGGGCGCATCCGGCACGATCGAGCCGAGCGTCACCAACTCGCCCGTCGGCAGCACCACGTCCATCCCCAGCACATGCGTCGTGGTAAAGCCGTACTTCAGGCAGTGCGCGCCGCCCGCATTCTCCGCCACATTGCCGCCAATCGTGCACACGCTCTGCGACGACGGGTCCGGCGCGTAGAAGTAGCCATGCGCAGCAACCGCGTCCGTCACATGCTGGTTGATCACGCCCGGCTCCACGATCACGCGCTGGTTCGGAATGTCGACCTCGAGAATCCTGTTCATGCGCGCAAAGCTGATCACCACCCCACCCTCAGCCGGCAGCGCACCCCCGCTCAGCCCCGTCCCCGACCCGCGCGCCACAAACGGAATCTTGTACCTCGCGCAGACCTGCACCACCGCCTGCACCTGCTCTGCGCTCGTCGGCAGCACCACCGCGCCCGGCATCACGCGGAAGTTCGTCAGCCCGTCGCACTCGTAGGTCTTCAGCTGGCTCTCGGTCGTGATCACGCCGCTCAGCCCGCGCGCCGCCTGTGTGCCGGCCTTCTCAGCGCCAGCCCCATCCACCGCCACGCGCAGCTCCTTCAGAATGGCCGCATTCAGCATCTAGTGATGATAGCGGGAATCGCAGCGAGTATTATGTCAACCATGATTCGCGGCCTATTCGTTCTTTTAGCAGCTTCGCTGCCTGCCATCGGTCAACAGATATCTCCGAAGCATTGTTATCAATTCAGGGCTAGATATGCGATCTATGTTGAGCGCGATTCGCTTTGGATCGTAGGAAGCAAACACTACATAAATCTTCCAATTGACGAACTAGACAAGAAGCTCGAATCGAAGGGCTGGGAAGCTTGGGTGGCTTATGGCGACTTCGATCTTTGCACTAATTCGGACGTTGGGCCATCCTCGCTCTGGCGTGCGAACGATGTAACAGTCAAGGACTATAAGAACATCGTCTTGAGGAAGCGCCCCTAGTACGATCCGCTACCGCGCATGCCCAAGGTACGCCCACAGCATCACCTCCACGCCCACCACGCTCGCCAGAAAGATGCTGTGCTTCAGCGTGAACCGGAACAGCTTCGCCTGGTCCGCCACCGTCAACCCCGCAGCCGCCGCGGCCACCGCAATCGACTGCAGGCTGATCATCTTGCCCATCACGCCGCCCACGGAGTTCGCCGCCGCAATCAAAATCGGGTCAAAACCCAACCGATTCGCACTCACCACCTGTAGCGGCCCAAACAGCGCATTGGCCGACGTATCGGATCCCGTGAGAAACACACCCAGCCATCCCAGAATCGGCGAGAAGAACGGAAACATCCTGCCCGTGGACGCAAACGCCAGCCCCAGCGTCCCCGTCGCGCCCGAGTAGTTCATTACGAAGGCCATCGCCAGCATCGCCGTCACCGTAATCGTCGGCGTCATCAGCTTCTTTGCCACCGACACCAGCACGCCGAAGAACGCACTCGGCCGCATCCCACAAAACAGCGCCGACAACAGAGCCGCGCACATCGCCGCCGTGCCCGAGGCCGCAGCCCACGTAAAGCTGTACATCGCCGCATACTTCGTCGGCTTGGTCACCACCGGCGGCATGCGCAGGATCTCGTTGTGCAGCCCCGGCCACGCAATCTTGATCGTCATTCCATCCAACTTCGCCAGAATCGGCGGATACCCCCACGCCAGCACAAACACCACTAGCAGCGCATACGGCATCCACGCCCGCCATATCTGCCCCGCCGTGTAATGCGGCTCGCTGCGCACATCATGCGCCCGCACCGGCAGCGCATCCCCCGCCTCTCCCAGACCGGCCTTCTTCATCCCCACATCCACCTGCGTGTCGTGCGTCTCTAAGTGCTTCGGCTCCCAGAAGCGCAGCAGCACCACCAGCGCGACCATCGCCGCAATCGACGCGAGAATGTCCGTCAGCTGTGGCCCAATGCTGTTCGAAACAAAAAACTGAATCGATGCAAACACGCCGCCGCTCACCAGCAGCGCCGGCCACACCTCCACCATCGCGCCCCATCCGCTCGTCACCAGGATGATGTACGCCGGCAGCAGGAACGACATCGGCGCCGTCAGCCTTCCCGCCACCGCGCTCAGCCCCGCCACGCCATGCTCGCGCAGCAGCGGCAGCCCCGTCACCCCCGCCAGCGTAATCACCGGAATCCCAATCGACCCAAACACCACCGGCGCCGTATCCGCCAGGAGGCAGATCGACGTCGCATACAGCGCCGAGTAGCCCAGCCCCACCATCATCGCCGCGGCCACCGCCACCGGCGCGCCAAACCCCGCGCAGCCCTCAATAAACGCGCCAAACGCAAACGCAATCAGCAGCGCCTGCATCCGCTTGTCCGACGTCACCGAGCCGATCGAGTCCTTGATCACCTCGAACTTGCCCGTCACCACCGTCAGCTCATACAGCACCAGCGCCCAGTACACCACCCACGTAATCGGAAACACGCCAAACGCCGCGCCGTCCGCCGCACTGCTCAGCGCATGCTTCGTGCTCATGCCGTAGGCGCCCATGGCCAGCGCCAGCGTCGCCGCCAGCCCCGCCAGCGCCGCAAACCACGACGCCTTCCGCCTCACCACCAGCAGAAACAGCAGCAGCAGCGTCGGCAGCGCCGCCAGCAGCGCGGAGAATCCCAGTCCCCGGCCGAACAGGGTATAAGGCTGAGGCCACTCACCCACCATGCGTTCTAAACCACCCTGTCTGTCAGTCCCTGAACCGGCCTATCTTTATTTATTTATAGAGGCCAGGCTCAACGCCGCTCGCCGATCCAGCGCATCTCGCCGCGCTGAGAATCCTATCTGCCACAGCCTGAAAAATGCAATCGCCAACGGTCTGCAAGCAATCCTGAAAGTCTATCGGCTACCGGTTGTTATTAATCTGGGTCGAACCGGCATGTCCAACAGTAGAATGGGGTCGTCGAGCGGAGGCGCCTGTGCGCAGTGGCAGAGTTCTTGGAATCGCTTCAACTGTCTTTCTTTCCGTCAGCCCTATCTTGGGACAGCAGCCCACGGGAAAGCTTCCCGCCTTCGACGCCGCCAGCGTCCGCCCCTTCACGCAGCCGGCAGGCGGCTGGGCGTGGGGAAAACCCAAGCCGGATCCGGTTCACTTCCGAATGCCCGGCGCGCCCCTTCGCTACATCATTCTCACCGCTTACGGCCTGGACGACTATCAACTCACCGGTCTGCCCGATTGGGCTGCACACGAATTTTTCACCATCGACGCGGTTACCGACGCTCCCACCCCACCTGACCAGATGCTGCTGATGCTTCGGCAATTACTCGCCGAGCGATTCCAATTACAGATCACACAGGGCGAAAAAGAACAGCCCGTATGGGCCATCGTAACCATGCCCGGCGTCTCCAAACTCAAAACCTTAGCCGAGGACGAAAAGTGCAACAACAGCTACATCTCATTCGATGAGATGAAAGCTGCGGGCGTGCCCCCGAACGCAATCGGCAGCTTCAAAGGCTGCAACCTGGCCGATCTTGTCTCCGGATTCAATCGGGCCGATCATGCCCGAGACCTCGGCCGCCCCGTCATCGACAAAACCGGTTTGACCGGCCGCTATCACATGCTCGTCTGGCAGGAAACTGAACTCGACGACTCATACACCGGACCTGGCCAGAGAATGTCGTACGTCGAGCCTTTCCGCGAAGCCGTCGAAAAAGAACTCGGCCTGAAGCTGGTGGAAGACAAACAGACGATGCATTACATCAACGTTGTGAGCGTATCCCGTCCCAGCCCGAACTAAACCACGCTTCGCAATACCACCGCATTTATCATGCTCGGATGGAAGCAACGCAGTTCGAGCGCACTACCGAATGGACCATCCAGCACGTCCTGCGTCCTTCGGCCATCGCCGGCTTCTTCGTTCTGCTCGCCTTCCTCTGGACCATCCCCTTCCAGCACTCCATCGCCTATCCCTTCCCATTCCTCTTCCTCGGAGCGGTCATGGGCAGCGCGTGGTTCGGCGGCATCGTCTCCGGATTCATCGCCGTGGTCAGCTCCACCCTGCTGATCGACTACTTCCTCGTCCCGCCGCTCTACTCCTTGTCCATCGCAGGCCTCTCCAAGAGCTTCTTCGCCGCCTTCACCGTCTGCGCCTTCGCCACCATGCTCGTTGTCGCCTCGCGCCGCCGCAGCGAGCGCGCCATCCGCGAAGCCCGCGACCAGCTTGAGGCCCGCGTCGAAGAGCGCACCGCCGAGCTCCGCCAGTCCAATCTCGAACTCGAAGAGAGCGGCCGCCGCCTGCGCATGCTCGCCGACGCCATCCCGCAGCAGATGTGGAGCGCCGGCCCCGACGGCACACTCGACTACTCCAACCAGCACCTCGTCGATTCGCTCGGCGCGCCGCTCACCGGCCCGCTCACCGATGCCCTCCCGCGCATCCTCCATCCCGTCGATGAGCGCCTCGTCCGCCATGCCTGGAACTCCGCCCTCGCCGATGAGGGCCCCTTCGAGATCGAGGCCCGCATCCGCATGGCCGACGGCGCCTGGCGCTGGTTCCTCATCCGCGGCATTCCGCAGCGCTCCGTCGACGGCCGGCTCACGCGCTGGTTCGGCATTCACATCGATATGGAACTACAGCACCGCGCGCAGCAGGGCCTCATCGAAGCCCACGACGAGCTCTCGCGCAGCGCACAGACCCTCTCGCTCGGCGAGATGGCCGCCTCCATCGCGCACGAGCTCAACCAGCCCCTCACCGCCGTCGTCACCCACGCCTACGCCTGCCGCGAATGGCTCACCGCGGGCAATCACGAGAAAGCCTCCGCCACCGCCGAGCGCATCGTCGAGGAGAGCACCCGCGCCGGCGCCGTCGTCAAACGCGTCCGCGCGCTCTTCCGCAGCGATACGCCTATGCGCCACGTCACCGACGTTAACCGCCTTGTGCTCGACCTCGTCCAGCTGCTGCGCGACGACGCCGCCAGGCACAACGCCACCATCCGCCTCAGGCTCGGCGATCGTATTCCCGCCGTCGAGCTCGACCCCATCCAGGTCCAACAGGTTTTGCTCAACCTCGCGCACAACGCCATGGACGCAATGGACACGCTGCCCGGCCCGCGCGAGCTCACCATCCGCACCCAGCGCGAAGACGCATCGCATGTCCGCCTCACCGTCGAAGACCGCGGCCCCGGCATCGCCTCCGACACCTCCGCACGCATCTTCGATCCCTTCTTCACCACCAAGCCCCAGGGCATGGGCATGGGCCTCGCCATCTGCCGCAGCATCGTCGAATCGCACGACGGACGCATCTGGGTCGAGCCAGCCACCCCGCAGGGCACCGCCTTCCACTTCACGCTTCAGGTGCGCGCATGACCGAACAACTCGCAGCTCTCAACCAGACCGTCTTCGTCGTCGATGACGACGACGCCATCCGCGAAGGCCTCTCCAATCTCCTCGAAGCCGTCGGCATCGCCTCCGAGACCTTTCCCTCCGCCGAAGACTTCTTCCGCCAGTGGGACCCCGCGCGCGCCGGCTGCCTCGTGCTCGACGCGCGCCTGCCCGGCATGACCGGCGTCGAGTTTCAGGAGAAGCTCAATACCTCAGCCCTCGACGTCCCCATCATCTTTATGACCGCGCACGGCGACGTTCCCATGGTGCGCAAGGTGATGAAGGCCGGCGCCATCGAGTTCCTCACAAAACCGTTCGAAAAGCACGAACTGCTCGCCGCCATCGAACATGCCTTCGCCCGGGACCGTGCACGCCGCGCCGAAGACGCAGCCCTGGCCCCGATTCGCGCGCGCTTTGAGTCGCTCACCCCGCGCGAGCGCGAGGTCATGCAGCTGGTCACCGCCGGCCTCCTCAACAAACAGATCGCAGCCGAACTCGACCTCAGCGAGATCATGGTCAAGGTCCATCGCCGCAATCTGCTCGACAAGATGCAGGCCGAATCACTCGCCGACCTCGTCAAGATGGCGGAGCGCATCCGCGCCGCCGGCATCGAATAGTTTGCAATCGCGTGCAGCCAACACAGACCTGGCTTGAGTCCAAGCTGTCAGCCTAAAGCTCTGAGCTTATAGCTCGAGAAACATCCTTCCACTCTCGCGCCTGCCCAATCAATCACGCGCTTACGCCGCCCTATACCAACGTATAGATTGTCATCGCGGCAAACCCATCCTACGATCACCGTAGAAGCTGCAACACCGCATCCTGTAGATAGCGTCGATTCGCACCGTTCGCGCACCTCGTCCCATAGACCGCGCACTTTCGCTCGACCGATCTTTCGCTCGACTGACATAGCTGCATTCGAGTTACAAACCAGCGCAACAGCGTCGCAGATATGCCTCTGCCGCGCGGCCGCGGAGGTGTCTTTGTCCATCAAGCCCGCACACATGGCCCACGCGATCTTCGCCACCCAGGAGATTACCCGCGGATGAGGCCGGTCCTCGACACGATCGAGTTCTTCCACTCCATGCGGTCCCAGATGCGCTTCGGCGAGTTCTCGCGTCTGCCTATCGAGGTCACTCGCTTTCAGGTCCAGGGCGACTCTGCCGAATGCGATTGGTTCATGCGCCGCCCCGACCCATGGGACGCACAGCTTCCCCCGCGCCTGCAGCAGGAGCACCGCACCAAACAGGCGCTCAGCGACGCCCTCAAGATCCGCGAGCTGATCTTCCTCGGCTTCCCCCCGGTCCAGCGCGCTGGCCTGCGCATGTATCGCCCCGTCAAGGGCGCCGAGCCGGAGCTGATGCTCTTGGGCGAAGTCGAGCGCGAGACCGGCGGCCTCGGCCGCGTCGCCTCGCTCGTCATGCGCGCACGACTCTACGGATTTCGCTTCTCGCTCACCGGCGGCGTGCTGGAACGCATGCCGCCGACTGAGCTCAACCCCGGATTTTGAACCCAGCCTTTTAAACCCAGCCTTCCCCAACGCTGCGCTAACCAGAATTTTTTCAGGGCCACTCACCACACTCAAGGAGACGACGAATGAGCATCAGCGCCATCACCACTCTCTTCCTTTCGCTCGTCGCCATGACGTTTATCGTCATGACGACCAAGCGATACCTCGCCGGCCGCAGGCAGCAGCCGGCCTACGTGCCCGGCAAGCTCGCGCGCCTGCGCAAACGCCTCAACGATCCGCAGTGGCGCAAGTACGGTGGTGTGCTCTTCGTGGGCAAGATCGCCGGCCTCGTAGCCGTCGCCGCCGTCGTCTACTACTTCAACCCCGGCCTCTTCGGCCACAAGGTCTTCGCCGCCGACCCCAGCCTCAAGGGCAATGACATCGTCAACCCAATCAACACGGTCTGGACGCTGGTCGCCGCCTTCCTCGTCTTCGGCATGCAGGTCGGCTTCACCATGCTGGAGGCAGGCTTCTGCCGCTCCCGCGAGACCGTCAACGTGCTGATGGAGTGCATCGTCGACACCTGCCTCTGCGGTCTGCTCTTCTACGCCATTGGCTTCGCCTTCATGTTCAGCCACGGCAACGGCTTTATCGGCTACCACTGGTTCTTCCTGCAGAACGCACCCGCCACGTATGAGATCCACCGGCGTCGCCTTCCTTGCCTTCTGGATCTTCCAGTTCGCCTTCGCCGACACCTGCTCCACCATCACCTCCGGCGCCATGATCGGCCGCACCGGCTTCGTCGGCGACCTCCTCTACTCCGTCGGCGTCTCCGGCTTCATCTATCCCATCATCGGCCACTGGGCCTGGGGGCCGGACGGCTTCCTCGCCACCATGGGCTCGTCCGGCTACTTCCTGCCTAACCTCGGCCAGAGCTTCCATGACTTCGCCGGCTCTACCGTCGTCCACACCATCGGCGGCATGGTCGCCCTCGCCGGCGCCATCGTCCTTGGCCCGCGCATCGGACGCAAGTTCAAGCGCGACGGCGGCGGACCGATGATGCCCCACGACCTCACCATCGCCGCCTCCGGCGGACTGCTCCTCTGGTTCGGCTGGTACGGCTTCAACCCCGGCTCCTCGCTCTCCGCCATGGACTTCGTCGGCATCGGCCGCATCTCCGCCAACACCACCCTGGCAGCCTGCGCCGCCGGTCTCACCGCGATGTTCACCGCCTACTTCATGACCAAAATCTGGGACGTCAGCTTCACCGTCAACGGATTCCTCGCCGGCCTGGTCGCCATCACCTGCCCCTGCTACTGGGTCAGCCCGCTCGGCGCCATCCTCCTCGGCGGCATCGCCGGCGTCATCGTGGTCTTCGGTGTTGAGCTGATGGAGTGGCTCCGCATCGACGATCCCATCGGCGCCGTCCCCGTCCACGGCATCTGCGGCATCTGGGGAACCTGGTCGCTGGGACTCTTCGCCAGCGGTCAGTTCGGTGCCACCGGGCCATTCGGCGCAGACAACAGCGCTCCGCTCGCCGGCCTCTTCTACCACGGCGGCCTCACCCTCTTGAAGGCGCAGATGATCGGCAACATTACGATCACACTCGCGACCTTCTTCGTCTCGCTCGCCCTGATGTACGCCGTCAACGCCATGGGTCTGCTGCGCGTCTCCAAGGAAGGCGAGCTCCACGGCCTCGACCTCCACGAGCACGGCATCTCGGCCTACCCCGAGTACGTCATCACTGCGCTCGGATCGCCCAGCGGCCTCACCACGGTGGAGAAGTAAGCACACACGCGATTGCGTCCGGCATGACGTATGCCGGGCGCATCGCCGCTCTCTTCCTCGTGACGCATTCAGACTTGAACCGCTCCAGCGCAGCGAGCGACAAAACGAAATTCAAGGAGAGTTCCAATGACGAAACTCGAAGCAATCATCCGGCCCAACCGGTTTGACCAGGTAAAGGAGGCGCTGCACAAACTCGGCGTCGAAGGAATGACCGTCTCCGAGGTCCGCGGTCACGGCCGGCAAAAGGGCCAGACCGAAACCTACCGCGGCCGGGAGTACGACATCCAACTGCTGCCCAAGCTGAAGGTCGAGATCGTGATCTCCGACGACCGCGTCGAACCCGCCATCGAAGCCATCATCGGCAGCGCGTTCACCGGCGAGATCGGCGACGGCAAGATCTTCCTCTACAAGGCCGACGACGCTATCCGCATCCGCAACCGCCAGCGCGGCGAGGTAGCCCTCTAACTTTCTTTGGGCCTCCATCCTCCTGGTTGGACGTGCCATTCCCCATGTGCGGCAAGGCGCCTGCCATCGCCCTGCCGCACCTTTTTTCGTTTACTGGTAGGACCGGCCTTCACCATTCTGGGCCTGCCGCCCAGAATCTCGTGCTCTGTTCCCGTAAAGTTGCACCCCTGCCTTGCCCGCGCGTCGTACCATGGTTCCAGCACCCGCATGATGCGCCGCAACTACCTCTACCGCACCCTTCCGGTCCAGGCCTCTATGATCTTGGCCGCGTTCACTTTCGTGTGCCCTGCGCTCCACGCCGCCGAGACCGTCACCCTCCGCAATGGCTCCGAGTTCCTCTGTGCCCATCAAGAGCCGGTAGGCGACCGCATCCGCCTCTATCTCTACCCCACCTCAGCCGCCGAAGCCGCGCAAACCGACGCCAACTACATCGACGTCACCGCCGCATCTGTGGCGAAGATCGAGAGTGTCCCCGACCCCATCCTTCCCGCGACGCCGTCGCCGGGTGCCCCCTCCCGCTCTGTGGAATGGGAAAACAATCGCGCTCCGCCCCGCTCACCCCCGCTGAGACGCGCGAACTCCTCACCCGTGCCGGCCAGGCGCACGACATCGACGCCGACCTGCTCGCCTCCGTCGTCCACGCCGAATCCGGCGGCAATCCACGCGCCATCTCCCGCGCCGGAGCCCGCGGCCTCATGCAGCTGATGCCCGCCACCGCCGCCAACCTCGGCGTCAGCAACTCCTTCGCGCCCGACCAGAACGTCGCCGGCGGCACCGCATACCTCGACCAACTCCTCACTCGCTACCACGACAACATCGCCCTCGCCCTCGCCGCCTACAACGCCGGCCCCCAGGCCGTCGACCGCTACCACGGCATCCCGCCCTACGCCGAAACCCGCGCCTACGTCGCCCGCATCATCAGCGAGTACAACCACCGTTGGCTTGCAGCGCATCGTGCCACAGCAGCCTCAGCACCCGCGCACCCCGTCCAGACCGCGAGCCTCCGCTAACACCGCGTATCCTGAACATAGGAGGCAGCCGCGCGCATGAAATCCCGCAAGGCTCTCGTCGTCCTCGCGCTGGCGCTCATCCTCGTCGTCATCGTCTTCGCCAACCGCGGCCGCATCCACTTTGACTGGCACGCCTTCTGGCTCCAGCTTCGTCACATCGCCTGGATTCACATCGCCGCCGGCGTCGCGCTCATCTACTCCACCTACTGGCTGCGCTCTGCGCGCTGGTCGGTATTCATCTCCTCAACGAAAAAAGTCTCGCCCTTCTCGCTCGTCGGTCCGCAGTTCATTGGCTTCACCGCCGTCGCCCTCATCGGCCGCCTCGCAGACATCACGCGCCCCGCGCTCGTCGCCAAAAAGGTCGACCTCCCCGTCAGCTCGCAGCTCGCCGTCTACACCATCGAGCGCATGTTCGACCTCGGCGCCGCCGCCATCATCTTCTCCTCCGCCCTGCTCTTCGTCCCGCGCGACCTGCCCCACCACGAGGTCTTCCTCCACACCGGCCTCTTCTCACTCGCCGGCACCGCCGCCATCGCCATCTTCGCCGTCGTCCTCCGCGTCGCAGGAGAAGCCGTCGCCCGCATCGCGCACGGCCTGCTGCATCCGCTCTCCGCGTCTATCGCCGAATCGGTCGCCGCCAAGGTCCGCGGCTTCCGCGATGGCCTCAACGCCATCTCCTCAGCGCAGGACTTCGTTCTCGTCACCCTGATCTCGCTCGCCATGTGGACGCTCATCGGCATGGCCTACGTCCAGACCCTCCACGCCTTCGTCGACACTCCCGAACTCGCCACCCTGCCCTTCTCCCGCACCATGCTGCTCATGGGCGCATCCATCGGCGGCTCGCTGCTGCAGCTGCCCATCATCGGCTGGTTCACTCAGATCGGCATCACCGCCGCCGCTATGAACGCCTTCTACGGCGCACCCATTGAAGCCGCCACCGCCTGCGGCGCGCTCCTGCTCTTCGTCACCTTCCTCTCCATCATCCCCGCCGGCCTCCTCTTCGCCCGCCTCAACCATGTCAGCCTCCGCACTGCCGCCACCGAAGCCGAAGCGGAGTCTGCCGCGTAGTTTGGAACCTAATTTTCCCGTGTTCAGAGCGCCGGACCTGAGCAGCTACTGGCCCGCCGCAAACGCGGTCGACAGCGGACCGCCCGTTGCTACTCCCGTCGTCCCTGCGCTAGTCAGAGTTCCGTCGCTGTTGACGGTATAGATAGAAGCGGGGCTGCTCTCATTCGTGACGTAAACGAACTTGCCGGAGAGATCGAAGCGGATGCGAAACGGCTCTATTCCCGCGCCGATAGTTCCCGTTGGGTTCGCGGTGCTTGCATTCAGCGTAAGGTTGCCAGTACTCGCATCAATCGTATACATCGAAACCGTATTATCGCTTCGGTTGGTGACGTAGGCGAACCTGTTGGTCGGATCGACGACAATTCCAGTCGGGCCATTGCCGGCAGACACCCACTTTGGGCTGTTCTGCGCCAGGATTCCTGTGGCGGGGTTGACGGTATATTGCCAGACGCCGTCTGCATCTGCACCGCCGGACAGGTTATTTACCACATAAGCGAACTTGCCGTTGGGAGCAACATTCATCTGAAATGGAATGCCGCTGACCGGAGCCGTGGCAGGCGAGGTTGGCGTCAAAACACCCGTCGTTTGATCGATCGCGAACATCAGAATTGCGCCATTGGTTGAAAGGCTCTCCGGAACATAGAGAAACTTGCCCGCGGGATCAATCGTCAGGAAGACAGGAATGGATAGCAGCTGCCCCGGAACAGCCGTGCTGACAGAGGCCGGCGTCGTCGGCGTAAGAACGCCTGTGGTCTGGTTCACAGTGAACATGGACACCGAGCTGTCGTCGGTATTCACGGTGTACACAAACCGGCCCAGTGGATCGATCATAATCTCCTGCGGAAAAAATCCCGTGGGCACAATTGCAGGCGTGGTCGGAGTCAGCACACCGGTAGTCGAGTTGATGGTGTACATCGAGATCGTCGCCTGGTCCGACGCATTCGAGACGAGATTCGCCACATAGGCAAACCGGCCGAGCGGGTCGACGGCCATCTGCTCCGCTCCAATCTGCGGGGTCGCATATCCAGTGCCGATCGAGGCAGGTGTCGAGGCGGTGAACTGTCCAGTGCAGGAGTTGACCGTAAACATCGATACCGCATATCCAGTCAACACGTAGGAGAACTCCGGCATTGAGGAAGGCACACATGCCGCTGGCGTTGACGGGTTCGATTGTGCTGATTGAGTCGGATTGACGCCGCAGGCCGAAAGCAGAAGGGGAAGGCAAAGCACCACAGGGTACAGATGGGCCGGTTTCACTTTGGTGTCCTCCTCGAATCCAAAGGCTGGAAAATTCTAGCCGATTTTCCATTGCCGCCGTCACAGGTCTCTGGGCCCAGTCCATTAATGCGACTGCCTTCACATAAACTGATTGAGCTAGCTTCATCCTGCGAAAGGGTCCTCTGCTCACCCAGCTCCCCCACCGCCGCTACAACCCGCTGCTCCGCGAGTGGGTGCTCGTCTCGCCGCAGCGCACCCAGCGCCCCTGGCAGGGCGAAGTAACCAAGCCTGCAAGCACCACCGGCCCCGCCTACGACCCCACCTGCTACCTCTGCCCCGGCAACGCGCGCTCCGGCGGCCAACACAATCCCCCCTACACCGGCGTCTTCGCCTTCAACAACGACTTCCCCGCCCTGCTCTCCGACACCCCGGACCAGACAGAAGCGTCAGCCACAAACAATTCCCCACTCCTCATCTCAGAGCCCGAGCGCGGCATCTGCCGCGTCCTCTGCTTCCATCCCGACCACTCGCTCACCCTCGCGCGCATGGCCGTGCCCGATATCGCCTGCGTGGTCGACGCCTGGGCCGACGAGACGGCCGCGCTCTCCGAAATCCCCTGGATCAACCACATCCAGGTCTTCGAGAACCGCGGCGCCATGATGGGCGCCTCTAACCCGCATCCTCACTGCCAGATCTGGGCCACCGAACACATCCCCAACCTTCCCCTGCAGGAGCTCGCCGCGCAGCAGGCCTACACCGAAGAACACCACTCCTGCCTGCTCTGCGACTACCTCGCCACAGAACTCGCCCAACCCGACGCCACGCAAAACCGCATCGTCTGTGAAAACGACGCCTTCGTCGCCCTCATCCCCTACTGGGCCGTCTGGCCGTTTGAGACTCTCGTCCTTCCCCGCCGCCACCTCTCGAGCTTCCTCGATCTCACCCCCGCCGAGCGCACCTCCCTCGCGGCCATTCTCAAAGCCGTCACCACCCGCTACGACAATCTCTTCGAGGTCAGCTTCCCCTACACCATGGGCTTCCACCAGCGCCCTGTGCGCACAGGCTCGCACGACGCCCTCCACTTCCACGCGCACTTCTACCCGCCGCTGCTGCGCTCCGCCGAGGTCCGCAAATTCATGGTCGGCTTTGAGATGCTCGGCATGCCCCAGCGCGACTTGACGCCCGAAACCGCTGCCGCCCGCCTCCGCGCCCTCCCCGCAACCCACTACGCGGAATGATGACTCCACAGGATCTGGCCGCCCTCCATCTCACCACCTACTCCGCACCCCCGCGCCTCTTCGCCGCGCCCGGCCGCGTCAACCTCATCGGCGAGCACACCGACTACTGCGACGGCTTCGTCCTGCCCGCCGCCATCGACTTCTCCACCATCGTCGCCATCTCTCCCCGCACCGACGGCCGCGTCAACCTTCACTCGGTGAACTTCAACCAGCGCATCGACAAGTCCATCCCCGAATTGCTCGACGACGGTTACAAATCCCTCCGCGCCGGCCGTCGCGTCCACTGGTCGGACTATCCCGCCGGCGTCCTCTGGGCCCTGCGCGAATCTCTGAGCCAGGCTCTGCCCGAACTCGTCCCATCCATCTCCAACGGCTTCTCGCTTACCATCACCGGCAACGTCCCCCTCGGCGCCGGCCTCAGCTCCTCCGCCTCCATCGAAGTCGCCACCGCATTCGCCGTCCTTGGCTCCCTCAACATCACACTCCCGCTTCCCCAGATCGCCCAGCTCTGCCGCCGCGCGGAGAACGCCTTCGTCGGCGCCAACGTCGGCATCATGGACCAGTTCGTCTCCTGCTGCGGCGCGCAGGACTCAGCCGTCATGATCGACTGCCGCTCCCTCGACTACACCCTCGCGCCCATTCCGCCTTCAGTCCGCATCGTCATCTGCAACTCGATGGTCAAGCACTCCAACACCGGCGGCGAGTACAACACGCGCCGCGCGGAGATCGAAGAAGGCACCGCCATCCTCCGCACCCACCGCCCCGAGATCAAGGCCCTGCGCGACGCAACTCTGGCCGACCTCGCCCGCTGGGGCCACGAGATGCCGCCCAACGTCCTCCGCCGCTGCCGCCACGTCATCACCGAAGACACCCGCGTGCTCGCCGCCGTCGAAGCCTTCCGCGCCGCCGACCTCACCCGCTTCGGCCAGCTCATGGCCGAGGCTCATGCCAGCTTTCGCGACGACTTCGAGGCCTCCTGCCCGGAGATCGACACCCTCGTCGCCCTCGCCGTCCAGCAACCCGGCTGCTTCGGCGCGCGCATCACCGGCGGCGGCTTCGGCGGATGCACCGTCAACCTCGTCGCCGCCGACCACGTCCCCGCCTTCGTCGACGCCATGCACGCAGGCTACCTCGCCGCCACCGGCATCACCGCCGAGATCTACACCTCGCGCGCCTCCGCCGGCGCCCACGAAATCGCCCTCTAATTCGCTCCGGCTCAATCGGCAGTAATGACTCAGAGACTGCCGCGATGAGATTCCGCCAGCGACTCCAATGCGCGGATTACCTTCAGGCTCTCCGCCAGCGCAGCCTTGCCAACCTCTTTCTCAAACATCTGCTGCATTCGGTCGTACGCTCGGATCACACGCATCGCGCATCTCTTCCCCGCAGGCTTCAGCGCCAGCAGATACGCCCGTGCATCCGCGGGATCGATCCTCCGCTGCAGCAGTCCCTTGGCCTCCAGTGACGACAGACTGTGGCTGATATTGGCCCGCGTCGTCGCAAACGTCTCCGCCAGCTGCGACGGCTTGATCTGCCGCGGCGCCTCGAACAGGATCGCCACCAGCACCAGACCCTCCATCAGTCCCAGCCCGTCGGCCGCCAGCGCCCGATCGACAAACTGGTGGAACCGGCGCGCCGCCCGGTTCACGGCAAACATCGGGCTCTCGCGCAGGAAGGCGTCAATTCGCATGGTTTCCATGTCATATAGTTAACTCCTTGAATAATTAATTGCAAGACTGAACTTCCCTTGCGCGGATGCGGCTATTGACGTCATTCTTATCAAGACCAATGCCCATGCGATCCGAGACTCTCTCCGCCCTTCTTGTGCTGCTCTGCGCCCCTCTCGCAATCTCCCAGCAAACCCCAACTGCAGCCCAGCCCACTACCACCGACTCCATCACCGTCACCACCACCGTCGAGCCCCTCCCCCTCGCCGAGAGCGATCGCAGCGTCCTCACGCTATCGCCTGCCACCCAGCCTGCCGGCGCATTCGACTCTCCCGTCGACCTCCTCCGCACCGACCCCTCCGTCAACATCCAGGCCCGCGCCGGCGAAGGCGTACAGGCCGACCTCGCCATCCGCGGAACCACCTTTGAGCAGTCCCTCGTCCTCGTCAACGGCCTGCGCGTCAACGACCCCGAGACCGGCCATCTCAACCTCGACATTCCCGTCCCGCTCGACGCCATCCACTCCATCGACGTCCTCCACGGCTCCGGCTCCACCTTCTACGGCTCCGACGCCATCGGCGGCGCCGTCAACCTCATCACCTCAGAACCCGCGCGCTCAACGAACTCCGCGCCCGCCTTCTCGCTCACCGCCCGCTCCGGCGGCGGCAGCTACGGCTCGCTCGAAAACCACCTGCGCGCATCCGTCGCAACCAAGTCTTTCTCGGAACAACTCACCGGCTCGCGCGACACCTCGGATGGTTTTGCTTACGATCGCAACTATTCCTCCAACGCTGCCTCCTCCGAATCATGGCTGCACACCGCGCCCGGAACCACCGACATCCTGCTCGCCGCCAGTGACCGTCCCTACGGCGCCAACAACTTCTACGGCAACTACCCCGAGTGGGAGCGCACCAAGGCCTGGCTCGCCTCCATCCAGCAGCAGCTCGGCTCCCGCACCGCCGCTACCTTCGGCTACCTCAAACACACCGATGAATTCGTCCTTATCCTTGGCTCGCCTCAGATCTACGAGAACAACCACACCACCACCGGCTACGAGGCCGCGCTGCGCCGCGCCGATCCCATCGGCAGGAACGCCACCATCTCCTACGGACTCGAAGAGGCCGGCGACACTATTCATAGCTTCAATTTTTCCCAAAACAACTCGGGCCAGGAGGTCACCAGCGATGCGCTCGGCATCCACGCGCGCAACCAGGGCGCCGGCTACGCCAACCTCAGCCTCCGCAGTTTGAATGTTCGCTCGCTCAGCCGTCTTTCTCTTTCTCTCGGCGCACGCGAAGAGGTCCTCTCCAGCCACGGCTCCGTCTTCTCGCCCAACGTCGCCGCCGCCGTCACGCTCACCAGCTCGCTGCGTCTGCGCGCCGCAGCCAGTCACGGCTTCCGCCAGCCCACCTACGTCGACCTCTACTACTCCGATCCCGTCACCGATGGCAACGCGTTACTCAAGCCCGAGACAAGCTGGAGCTATGAGGGTGGCCTCGACTGGTCTCCTTCCGGCGGCCGCATCACGTTCACCGCCGACTGGCTTTCGCCTCAACCAGACCAACGTTATCGACTACGCCAAGCCACAGCTCGCCACGCCTGTGCTGACCAACGCCGAAAAGTGGAAGGCCACGAACATTGCCACGCTCGACCTCTCCGGCGCCGAAGCCTCCGCGCGCATCCGCCTCACCTCGCACCAGCAGCTCACCCTCGCCTACACCGCCGCGCACTCCGCCGATCCACCACCCAACTATGTCTTTGAGTACGCCTTCAACTACGCCGCGCAGAACGCCATCTTCGCCTGGACTTTAGATCAGCTCCCCGCCCAGCTCTTCGGACCAGTCGGCCGCCAGCTCACCCTCCGCACCCAGGTCAACATCGTGCAGAAGACCACCCAGACCGCTTACCCGCTCTGGGACGTCAACCTCGCCCGCTCCACCGGCGCCATCCGCCCCTACCTCCGCCTGCTCAACCTCTCCAACACCGGCTACACCGAGCTCCCCGGCATCCCCATGCAGGGCCGCACCATCCTCGGCGGCGTCGAAATCGCTTGGATGAGGCGGTGACT
The DNA here is from genome assembly GCA_963766975.1 of uncultured Acidobacteriaceae bacterium. Taxonomy (GTDB): domain Bacteria; phylum Acidobacteriota; class Terriglobia; order Terriglobales; family Acidobacteriaceae; genus Edaphobacter. The sequence continues at coordinate 295,042 of CAVYCF010000014.1, read as the reverse complement.
TCGGCTTTAACTTGTTGAAACTCCGATGGCACTCTACGAACTTACCTCGCGACGATCTGGCCGATAGTACCGCGCACAACAATGCAAGAGCAGTCGTCCGGGACAGGGAGGATCTGCAGCGGTTGCTAAAGAGGCGCCTTTCGGTTCTGGGCGACGACCTGTTTCTAGTCTGATGAGTGAGTTCTCAGATTGGGAAGATAGCCGACCCAGGATAGACCTGCTCGCAGTAGACCGTAACGGATCGCTAGTCGTTATTGAATTGAAGCGCATCGAGGACGAGCGGCCATACGGAGTTGCAGGCTATTCGCTATGCCGCGATGGTCTCCACACTACGGTTTGACCAAGCAGTAACTGCCCATGCCAAGTTCCGCGGTTGCGAAGCGACTGAGGCTCAGGCTAGCATTCTTGAATTTCTTGGTGCTACTGAAGCCACCGGACGATTTCGGAAACGCTGTGAGAATTCTCCTGGTGTCTCCGGATTTTTCAAAGGAACTAACGACAGCGGTTCTCTGGCTCAATGGCAACGGTGCTCGACATTCGTTGCATCAGGCTTTCGACCTTACAGACTTGACACCCGGACACTGTTGGAAATTGAGCATGGTCATTCCGGTAAAAGAAGCTCAGGAATCACCGTCCAGGTTATAAGGAAATCAGGCGGAGTCCAAGTCAGGCGGCAGAATCCGCCGCGGAGCTTGACCCGATACGATGCGTGGACCGTGAACGTGCCGAACGTATCCGAATCTCCGGAAAAGAAATCTCATCTGTCGCGTGTACATGAACTAGAGCAGTACGAGCAATGCGCAGAGGTTTATCTCGCGGCCCTGAAAGTTCATCCACATTCGGAGACAGCGCTAGCTAGCCTGGGAAGCGTTCTTGCCGCCTTGAATCGCAACGAAGAGGCCGCGCGAGCATTGGAAAGAGCCATAGAACTCAATCCAGAGAGCGCCTTTTCACACAGTATGCTTGCACAGGTTTACGCCGAATTGGGTAAACGCGACGCAGCCTTCAGCGAGCTTCTACTTCTGAAGCAGATTGATCCGAATGAGGCCGCAGAAAGAGAGCTTCTCGTTCACGAAATTCTGAATAAGGCGCGAGGAGCACCCGAATAGCCCGCCCTACATCCGCGAGCTTCCCGCCAGCCGATCTTCCAGGCTTCGCACGTCCGCCTTCTCCGCCGACTTCTGCACGCTGCTCTTTACTCGCAGGTTATCGATCGCGTAATCCAGAAATCTTCGGTTCAGCGACGACGGCTCTTCCATAAACTTGCACGACGCGCTCACCTGGTCCAGCAGAAACTTCGGCTGGAAGCATGCCAGGTCCAGCTGCTTCTCAATCTGGATCTTGTACACCATGTGGTCGAAGGTCGCATCGTCCAGCGTCATGCCGCGCAACGCGCACTCCTTCTCCACAATGCTGCGAAACAGGTCCACAGACGGCGACCCGATCTCGATCTTGTACGGCAGCCGGCGCAGGAACGCCGGGTCCATCAAATCTTCAGGTTCAAGATTCGTCGAAAAGATTACCAGCTCGTCGAACGGGATCTGGAAGCTCTTGCCGGTATGCAGCTTCAAATAATCGATCCGGCTCTCCAGCGGCACAATCCAACGGTTCAGCAGCACGGTCGGCGTCACCAGCTGCCGTCCAAAGTCGTCGATCACGAAGCACCCGCCCAGCGCCTTCATATGCAGCGGCGCCTCGTAGTAGCGCGAGGTCGCATCGTAGCGCAGGTCCAGCATCTCCAGCGTCAGTTCGCCGCCCGCCACCACAAACGGCCGCTTGCACGCCACCCATCGCGCATCCACCGCATCGCTGCGCAGCAGCGACGGCCCATGGTCCTCCTGCGTCTTCACCGGCACGTGGATGCTGGGGTCGAACACGCGGATGATCTGCCCCTCCACCGTCACCGCGTACGGAATGTAGATCATGTCCGTAAACACGTTTGCCAGCCGCAGTGCGAAGGTCGTCTTGCCATTGCCCGGCGGCCCGTACAGCAAGATCGCGCGCCCTGAGTTCAGCGCCGGCCCCGACTGCACAATCATCTCGTCTTCCATCGCCAGGTCGGCGACGCTGTTGCGCACCCGCTGGAACGTCACCACCTCATTGGTAATCTTCTGCAGGTTCACGCGCTCAATGTACTGGTCCAGCGTCACCGGAGCAGGCCCGGTGTATTGCGTGCGCTCCAGCGCCTCCATCGCCCAGCGCGTTCCCTCTTCGGTCAGCGCATAGTTCATCGCGGCCATATTGTCCGCGCGCACGCCCTTGGCGTACAGCAGCTTCCGCTCCGTCGCCTGCCGTACCAGCTTCACCACAATATGCGAGGGCAGCTTGATCGCATCGGCAAACTCGCGATTGCTCTGCAGCCGCCACGTGTAGATCAGCTTCATCAGCAGGCTCAGCAGCTCGGTCTCGTCGATCCCCGTCGCTTCAACCGTCGGCGGTTCCACCGGCGTGTTGTGCAGAAACGCGTTCAGCGCCTGCTGGGTCATCATGCCCAGAGCCACCACATGCTCGCCAAAACGCCCGCCCAGCGCCGACTGCCGCGCCAGCGCCTCGTTCATCTGCTCCACCGTGATCAGCTTCGCGCGGACCAGCAGGTGCCCAAGCTCAAATCGCACTGCGATGACACACCTCCACAGGGCTGGCTCACCGCTTCCAGCCGTCTCCAGACTCCCACATCTGCCCCCCAGGAGTTAATTCCACCAATGGGTAACACCGCGAAATCCGGCCATAAACGCTGAAGCGTCGGGCCATCGCCCAGCGCTCCAGCATTCACCCAAAAACTGTCATCCTGAGCGGAGGAGCGCGCGTCAGCGCGATCCGAAGTCGAAGGACCTGCGGTATGCTGACACCGCCCAAACCGATCGAACTTTCAGCCACCCAATCTGCAGAGTGCCCCATTCATCGCGCGCTCTTTGTGCGATGAAATGAGGTAGAAGCTTACCGATGCCTTATAAAGCTCCCATCCTGCAGTTCGCTCATCGCCTGCTTCAGCTCGCCTTGCGTGTTCATCACAATCGGCCCGTACCAGGCCACCGGCTCCTCAATCGGCTTGCCCGAGACCAGCAGGAAACGAATCCCCTCCGGCCCCGCCTGCACTACGATCTCGTCGCCCCGATCGAACAGCACCAGCGAGTGGTTCTTCGCGTCGTACTCCGGCGTCTCGTTTGGGTCCACACCGCTCTCCGTCAACACCGCCTGTGGTGCCGACGCGTCACGAAACGTCCCCGCTCCAGCAAAAACATACGCAAACGCATTCCGCGTCACGTCCACCTTCAGCCGCTTCTTCTTACCGGGTGCAACCGACACATCAATATAGTTCGGGTCCGCAGCAACTCCCTCCACTGGCCCGCGCTTGCCCCAGAACTCCCCGCAGATCACGCGCACATGCGTCCCATCATCGTCCGTAATCTCCGGAATCGCCGCCGCCGGTATGTCCTGATATCGCGGGTCAGTCATCTTGAGCGATGCCGGCAGGTTCGCCCACAGCTGAAACCCATGCATCTTTCCCTGTGCATCGCCCTTCGGCATCTCCTGGTGCAGAATCCCGCTGCCCGCCGTCATCCACTGCACGTCGCCCGCGCCCATCCTGCCCTTGTTGCCCAGGCTGTCGCCATGCTCCACCGTCCCGGCGAGCACATACGTAATCGTCTCGATCCCGCGATGCGGATGCCACGGAAACCCCTTGATGTAGTCCGCCGGATTGTCATTGCGAAAATCATCCAGCAGCAGGAACGGATCGAACTCCTTGGTCTTGCCAAACCCGAACGCCCGTTCCAGCCGCACCCCCGCGCCCTCCAGCGTCGGCTTCGTGTTGATCATCTCTTTCACTGCCCGCAGCGACATATGCTCCTCCTCTACAACCGTTGCCATCCCGAGCACAGCGGCCCGCGTTTAGCGGGCCGCGCAGTCGAGGGGCCTGCGGTTGTCTTGTACCTTGAACCTTGTAACTTGCACCTTCCCTTACGCCGCCTGCACAAACTGCGCCTCAATCGAGATCGTCACCTCATCGCCCACCAGCACCCCGCCGGTCTCGAGCGCCGCATTCCACGTCAGACCAAACTCCTTGCGGCTGATCTTCGTCGTCACCTCCACGCCCACGCGCGTATTGCCCCACGGGTCCTTCCCCGGCTCCGTCGGTCCCGCCACGTTGAAGTCGACGATCTTGGTCACGCCTTTGATCGTCAGCTCGCCCTCGACCACTCCATCCGCCGGCAGCACCTTGAAGCTCTTGAACGTCATCGTGGGAAACTGCTCCGCGTCAAAGAAGTCCGCGCTCTTCAGGTGGCCGTCGCGCGCTGCGTCACCTGTCGCAATCGACCCCACCTCCACCGTCGCCTCAATGCTCGCATTCGCCTTGTCTGCCGGGTCGTAGTTCAACACGCCGCTTGCCTTCCCGAACGTGCCTTTCACGTTCGAGATCATCATGTGCTTCACCTTGAACTCCACCACCGTGTGCGCCGCGTCCAGATTCCATGTGCTCATTGCTTTTCTCCTCGTAAATCTGATTTTTTTGACTGCCGTCATTGGTCCCGAAATACCTACTGCCGTCATCCTGTTCCCGCGAAGCGGGAGAAGGATCCCCGCATTTGGGTCTCTAACGCCTTACCTGCATCCTTGCTTCACTTCATCTGATGCCTGACCCCGATATTCGTTGCAACGAATAATGTACCCCAATCAAATCAATGCCCGGCAAAATCCAAGGGCCGTGGGCTCGTTCTATACCAGTCCAAGGTGTGTGCGGCGTATGGCCGGACGGCTGCAAGCCCGATCTATCGTCCTCCCACCGGAGGCGCCGGGGGAAGGTTCTATTCTGCCCCAGATGTCTCCCGCGCCACCCTCAGCAACTCCACCAGCTGCCCCAGCCTCTTCTGCCCCAGGTGCCCCAGCTCCCGCCGATGTGCCGCCTGTACCGGCAGGTCCATACGGCCCAACAACTTCAACCCCTCCGGCGTAATCCGCGCCATCACGACGCGCCGGTCCCGCTCGTCCCGCCACCGCGCGATCAGCCCCCGCCGCTCCAGCCGGTCCAGCAGCCGCGTAATGTCCGGGTCGCGCGTAATCATCCGCTCGCCAATCTCCCCGCACGCCAGCCCCTCAGTCTTTGATTCCGCCGTTTCGATCCCCCGCCCTCAGCACTCTCCCGTGCGGAAGTTCTGCGCTCCGCAGCCCCCCGCAGAATCCGCAGCACGTTGTACTGGTTCGAGGACAGCTCCTCTGCCTTCAGCAGCCCCGCCAGCCGCCGCGAAAGCTGGTCCGTCGTCCGCAGCAGCTCCAGATACGCCTGCTCCTCCGCACACGCCGCCCGCTTCGCCCCCTTGTTCTGAACTGAAGCCGCCCTGCCCGCGCCACTTCCTCTTCGCCGCTTTCACACCCTTCACTCTCCATATTACTCGTCACAACGACTTCCGCAACCCCAGATGACCACGCCGCCAAATTCGGCGTAGACTGAATCGCCAACATGCTCACCCTCATCCACACCGGCCTGCTTCACCTCGACTCCGACGATGAGCGCGTCCCCCAATCCCTTACCCTCCGCCATCAGTGGACTGTAATCGCTGCCGGCTCCGCCGCCGCCGCGCTCGTCGCATGGCTCCTCGTCCCGGTCGCCTCTCTGCTTCAGCCGTCGCCCTTCGTCATCATCACAGCGTCATGCCTGTTCGTCGCACTCGCTGGCGCCGCGGGCTTTCTCGGCGCATGGATCGCCGAGCTCACTCTCGCCGCTGCTCTACTCTACGACGCCACGCAAATCACTCGGCGCACGGTCGCAGCATGGATCTTCTTCCCCTCCGTCGCGCTGCTCTGCCACAAAGCCTCGCCGCTCGCATTGTTTGCTGCGCTGATCGCCTCGGTCGCACTGATCCTTGGCCTCCGCACCTTCTTCCTTCCATGCGACGAGCCGAAAGCCGCGCCGCCGCCAACCCAGCCTCTGGCCGCCCTCTACGGCCTTCCCGCCTCCAGCTCCGATCCGTGGTTCGCCACCTTCATCGCCATCTGCGCCATCGGCACGCTCGTCTGCCTCTTCAACTCTTTTCTCTTCTCGGCGGTGCTCCTGCTCGCGCTCAGCGTCTCTCTTCCGCTCTGGAGCTGGAGCGTCTTCTCGCCTCACGCAACTGCTGCGCCCGGCAAGCCCGGCGTCCGGTACTCTCTCGCCGCTCTCGCCCTCATTTTGACCATCGTCGCGGTCGCCCCTACCTCATTCGCCGATGGCCTCTGGCCCTTCATCGGGCCAGCGCATCATTCCCTCTACGCAGCCCACACCACGGGCAACCTCAAGGGCGTCCAGCGCGACTACGTCAGCATCATTCTGCTCCCGCCACCTGTCCAGAAGACTCGCATCATCCCACCACCGCCCAGCTCAGGCGCGAGCACCGCCCAATCGAAATCCGTCGTCATTCCCTTCGACGGCTCCTACTGGTACTTCCAGCCGCCCGCCGTCGGCCCCGGAGCGCAGGCCCACCAGGCCCACGGCCAACCCACCACCGCGGACATTCGCTCCAACAGCGCCCACCCACTCGCCATGGAGGCCCATCAGAAGCTCGATCTCCCCATCGATCTCTCCTGCTGCCGCGCCATCGACCTCGCTATCACCAACGCCGACACCCGTCCCCTCCCCATCGCGCTACGCATCCAGCTCCAGGACTCCAACTCCAGACAAACCATCGACCTCGGCAGATTGACCATCCATTCCAGCACCGTCGTGCCCATCCATCTCAACCGCCCGCCGGTGCATGAGACCCTCCGCTTCCTCATCCCGTCCGCGAAGCCCCTCACCCGCTTCGACCGCATCACCGTCATCTACCAGCCCGACCCTGCTCGCTCCCAGGTCGGCGCCAAGGTCTCCGTCGACAGCTTCACCCTCGTCCCCCGATAGCTCAGTCTTCCACCCGCTCCCGCATCCCACTCCCACTCGGCGCGGCCCGCAGATACTGCGGAGCCCACGTCATCGCCACGCCCAGCTCCTTGGCCGCATGCACCGTCCAGTACGGATCGCGCAGCATCTCCCGCGCCAGCAGCACAACGTCCGCCTTGCCCTCGCGGATGATCGCCTCGGCCTGCTTCGCGTCCGTAATCATGCCCACCGCGCCGGTCGCAATTCCCGCCTCGCGCCGGATCCGCTCCGCAAACGGCACCTGATACCCGGGGCCAACCGGAATCTTCGCCGTCGCAATGTTCCCGCCCGACGACGTATCCACCAGGTCCACGCCATGCTCCTTCAGCATCCGCGCCAGCTTGACCGACTGCTCAATGTCCCAGCCGCCCTCCGCCCAGTCTGTAGCAGAGATGCGCACAAATACCGGCGCATCCTCCGCCCACACCGCGCGCACCGCGTCCACTACCTCCAGCAGCAGCCGCGTCCGGTTCTCGAAGCTCCCGCCATACTTGTCTGTTCGCTGGTTCGACAGCGGCGACAGAAACTCATGCAGCAGATACCCATGCGCCGAGTGCATCTCCACCACATCGAACCCCGCCCTCTTCGCCCGCGCCGCCGCCTCCGCAAACGCCCGCACCACCCGCGCAATCTCCGCCTCATCCAGCGCCTGCGGCTTGGCATAATCTTCCTTGAACGCGATCGCACTCGGCGCGGCCACGTTCTCCCATCCGCCCTCCGCCGGACTCAACAGCTTCTCCCCCACCCACGGAATCCCCATGCTCGCCTTGCGCCCCGCATGCGCCAGCTGCACTCCCGCCCGCGCGCCCTGCCCATGCAGAAAATCCACCACCCGCTTCAGCGGCGCAATGTGCTCGTCCTTCCATATCCCCAGGTCGCCCGGAGTAATCCTTCCCTCCGCCAGCACCGCCGTCGCCTCGGTCATCACCAGCCCCGCGCCACCCACCGCCCTGCTGCCCAGGTGCACCAGTTGCCAGTCGTTCGAAAAACCGTCCTCATACGAGTACTCACACATCGGCGACACCGCCACGCGATTGGCCAGCGTCATCCCACGAAACCGGATCGGAGAAAACAATTCGCTCATGCCTTATAGATTCGCAGACGCAGCGCGCCGCTGCACGAATTGCGCGCGCCTCAATCAGCGGGGGGCGCACCACTAACACCCCGCTCAGCCGCCGCGACAATCTCCGCCGTATCAGTTCTGGACGGCCCCGTCGCTACGCGTCGCCAGCGACTCATTCACCACCGCGGACAGTCGCCGCAGGTCGCTGGACATCTCTCGCCCCAGCGTCTGTGCGCTCGCGTCGCTTCGCCCCTCCGCTGCCAGATAGGCCACATTCATCAGGCTCTGCAGCGGATTGTTGATCCGGTGCGCAAGTTCGCTCGCCATCGCGTCGGCCGCTGCAGCCCTCGCCTGCTGCAACAGCGCATGCTGCTGCCGCTGGTGCCGCACCGCCATCGCCGCAAAGTCCGCCAGCACCCGCATCATCTGTCCATCATCCTTGTCGAAGGCCGCAGTGCGCCCATGCGCCATGATGAAGATGGTCCCCCGCGTCTCCCCCACCTCCCACGGCAGCAGAATGCCGTCCGTCACCAGCGGCGCCTCAATCCCCATAATGTCGAAGAACCGCTGCCGCACGCGAAACAGCTGTGGCTTGCCGCGCTCCAAACACACTCCGCACGCGCTCGGATACCGCGGAAGCACCGCATTCATGAATCCGTTGTATTGGCCCGCGGTCGCCACCCAGTGGTAAAAGTTCTTGTCGCTCTTCTCTTCTGTCTCCAGGCTGATGCCCGCGCTGTCGGCGCCGCACAGGTCCACCGCCGCGTTCACCAGCTCCTGCAGAATCGTATCCGGGCTCATCACAAACGAGTGGGTCAGCCGGCGCAGCCCCTCGATCTGCGCTGTAATGTCTCGCGGGTGCAGGCTCCGCGCCCCAAACTCTGTATGCGTGTCGAGGTCGTGTACCTCCAGACCGGTGTCTTCCTCAACCGGCTCCGCTTTTGCGTTCCCATTCCTCAGCGCAGTCAGCGCATTGCCAATCCTGCCCGGAATCGCCGCGGCCTCCAGGCCCGTCTCCTCCGCTATCTCCGCCGGAGTCTTGCCGTCAAAGAAAGCCATCTCCAATATCTGCCGGTCCACATCAGGCAGCAGCAGCACCAGCGCATGCGGCTTCTGGATTAACCGGCTCACCTCAGTATGGGAGATCGGATTCGAGGTGCGGCCACGGAACGACCTGTCCCCGGACCCGGCAGTCTTCCGCCGTCGCATCAGACCGATCGCGACGTTTCTCGACAACACGCCGAGTCTTCCCGCCAGACCCCCAGACTCCGCAGCAAAGGACTCCGGCGCCAGCCACACCCGCAGGAAGACATCCTGCAAAACCCCTTCGGCGGTCGCGGCTTCCCCGCACACCCGCAGCGCGACCGAATACACCACTCCGCAATGCCGGTCGTAGAACGCGGCCATCGCCCGCTCATCGCCCGTCCCGATTGCGGCAAGCAACTCGCAGTCCTCCGCCCGCCTCTTCGGCAGTTCGGGTGCTCCCGGCAATTCACGCATTGGGGTCGTCATTCTCTCGCACCGTTAGAACTGGGGAGGGCGCTATTGGACAAAACAATAAATCCACCGCCCCTTCCAGGTCTGATCAATATTGAACAGTTACGATTGCGCGCATGTGTGTGCATCCAGTCCCTGCACCCCCAAAAGCAGCTTTGGATGCGCATCTCCAGCGATAGGCAAGGGGGCGCAGCGAAAGCACCGCGCCGGCTGCCGCAGCCGCAGGGCCACATCTCGTCCCAAATCCCGTCCCAAATCATGGAGGAGTCCCCTCTCGCGAGCCTTCCAAAGAGCTCCCCAACAGCGTCTGGTGGCCGCCCCCCCCAGCCCGCGCCGTTCCCGCTCCCCCAAAAGTCCCATCGCCTGCCACTCACTAAAATTCCGCATCCCACATAAACTGTTCTCTATATATGTGCGGAATCGTCGGATACATTGGCCCTCAGTCCCCCGTGCCCATCATCATTGAGGGCCTGCGCCGTCTCGAGTACCGCGGCTATGACTCCGCCGGCATCGCGGTCGCCGGTGGCCCCAGCGGGCTCGAGCTCCGCCGCGCCCCCGGCAAGCTCCGCAACCTCGAAGCCGTCCTCGCCACCAACCCCGTCGACGGCTCCTTCGGCATCGGCCACACCCGCTGGGCCACCCACGGCCGACCGACAGAAGAAAATGCCCACCCCCACCGCGACGGCTCCGGCACCCTCGTCGTCGTGCACAACGGCATCGTCGAAAACTACCTCGCCCTCAAGCATGACCTCATCACCCGCGGCCACAAGTTCGTCTCCGAAACCGACACCGAGATCATCGCCCACGTCATCGAAGACGAACTCAACAAAGCCGTCGGCGAAAATCCCGCAGATGATTTAACAATCACCGCCAACGAAAGCGCCGCAGTCGTCGGCACCAGCAAGAAGCGCGAAGCGCGTCCGCCCGTGCGGCCAGCACTCCCCTTAGAAGAAGCCGTCCGCCGCGCCGTCAAGCGCCTCACCGGAGCATTCGCCATCGGCGTCCTCTCCGCCAACGAACCCAACAAGCTCGTCGCCGCCCGCCTCGGCCCTCCCGCTGTGCTCGGCATCGGCGACGGCGAATACTTCCTCGCCTCCGACGTCCCCGGCATCCTCCACCACACCCGCAACATCCACTTCCTCGCCGACGGCGAACTCGCCATCCTCACCCCCTCCGGCATCACCCTCACCGACTTCGACGGCGCGCCCCTCCCGCTCAAAACCCAGCGCATCGCCTGGGACCCCATGCAGGCCGAAAAGGCCGGCTACAAGCACTTCATGCTCAAGGAAATCAACGAGCAGCCGCGCGCCATCCGCGACACCCTCCTCGGCCGCATCTCGCCCGACACCGGCGAGGTCTTCCTCTCCGAGATGCACCTCCCCGACGCAGACCCTCCGCGACGCCACCCAGGTCGTCATCGCCGCCTGCGGAACCAGCTGGCACTCCGGCCTCGCCGGCAAGTTCATGATCGAGCGCCTCGCCCGCCTCCGCACCGAGGTCGACTACGCCTCCGAGTACCGCTACCGCGCCCCCATCGCCGACCCCCGCGCCCTCGGCCTCCTCATCACCCAGTCCGGCGAAACCGCAGACACCCTCGCCGCCCAGCGCGAACTCATCGCCGCTGGCTCGCCCACCATCGCCATCTGCAACGTCGTCGGCGCCGCCGTCTCCCGCGAGGCCCAGGGCACCATCACCACCAACGCCGGCCCGGAGATCGGCGTCGCCTCCACCAAGGCCTTCACCGCCCAGCTCACCGCGCTCTTCCTCCTCGCCCTCCGCCTCGCCCAGGTCCGCGGCACCATCACCCCCGCAGAGTCCCTGCACCTCGTCTCCGAGCTCAGCAAAATCCCCCAGAAGCTCGAAGCCATGCTCTCCCTCAACAACCCCGCCAGCCCCGGCATGTCCGAGGGCGTCGCCGCCCCATCCAGTGCAATCATCCTGACCGACACTCATTTCCCCACAAATCTGTCATCCCGAGCGCAGCTGAGCGCGTCAGCCGGGGTCCCCAGCGAGCCTGCTCGCTGGGGTGGAGCGCTCAGCGCAGCCGAGGGACCTGCTTCTCAGAATCTCGGCATGTCCGAAGGCGTCGCCGCCCCTGTTGCCTCAGATCTGTCATCCCGAGCGGAGCAGAGCGCGTCAGCGCTCAGCGCAGCCGAGGGACCTGCAGTTGTTTTTGAAGGAAATCAAGACCGCCGCACCCGACCGCGCCTCTCCCTCATCGCCCAGTGCGAAGCCCTCGCCCGCGAATTCTCCTCCGCCCGCGACTTCCTCTTCCTCGGCCGCGGCATCCACTACCCCATCGCCCTCGAAGGCGCACTCAAGCTCAAGGAGATCTCCTACATCCACGCCGAAGGCTACCCCGCCGGCGAGATGAAGCACGGCCCCAACGCCCTCATCGACGAGACCCTCCCCGTCGTCTGCATCGCCACCCGCGACCTCTCCGACCCCACCAGCGTCCAGCGCTACGAAAAAACCCTCTCCAACATCCAGGAAGTCACCGCGCGCTCCGGCCGCGTCATCGCCATCGCCACCGAGGGCGACCGCGAGATCCAGCACCTCGTCGAACACGTCATCCACATTCCCCCCGCGCCCGAACTCCTCTCGCCCATCCTCGAAGTCGTGCCCCTCCAGCTCCTCGCGTACCACATCGCCGTCCGCCGCGGCTGCGACGTCGACCAGCCCCGCAACCTCGCCAAATCCGTCACCGTGGAGTAGCCACCGGCGGCGTGCCGCCACTGATTTAGGCTATTCAGATGAAAGCTCTGTCTATCACCAGTGTGGTTTTTGCACTGGGCGCCGCAATCCTCTGGGGCTGGTCAGCAGTTGTGAATGTGCCTGTGCTCAAATCTGGCTACGGATCACTAATCAGCGTAATGCCAGACGGTACGACAGTGGGTGGTGAAGGACCCTTTTACGCCGCGTTGGCGAAGATTTCCAAACTGAATGCCGGAGCAGCAGGCTGCGCAGCTATATCGGCAGTGTTGCAAGCCATCACTTTATTCAAGAGCCAGTAGCACAAGACGAACGGGCTTTTGTAGCGAGCAGCGCAACCTCGCCAAACCCGTCACCGTCGAGTAGGGCAGCCTCGCGCCTTGAGTGACCATCGCTTGGGATGGTGAGATTATGAACCAAATCATATGGAAACCGATGGCCGAGGATCGCGACGGCCGACTATACTTTCTTCCATGAACGAACCAGTAAGGCCAATAGTTCTACGCCAAGAAGGCGGTCGCGGGGAGTTCGTAGTGATCGTGCCGAATGCTGAATTTCCCCATTTATCTCTGCACAGAGGAAAGTTAACTAAGCCAGAGGTGAGGAATCTCTTCGCCGACGAATACGGAATCTCTCGCCCAGAGATTGAATCGCTCATAGAAGAGGCACGCGTAATCCCATTACCGCCGGTCCGTTGACGAGGGAGGAATGAAAAAGTTCAGCTTCGCGTTGTTGGCGGTCCTTATGTCTGTGCCCGCCGCCGTCTGCCAGGTAAACCAGATCTATAGAGGAAATGTGCAGAAGGAATGCCCTGTGAAGGGTGTGCAGATCGCGCCTCGGGTCTATGCGTACCGCCTTTACACCACAGGGGTAGAAGGCTGGCGTCCTGATTCAAAGATGGCCGTCGATTTCCGGATGAAAAACAGCGGTGATCGTGCCATCGCGGCTGTGTCATTCGAAATCAAAGCGCCGACAGTTCCGCATAAAAGCAACTGGGGTGATCTTTTGCTCGCCCGCTTTGACAACGTACTTTTGAACCTCGCCCCAGGTGACGAGCGCCAGGTGTCTTTCCCCTCAAATGGGAGCGAACTTATAGATCTAGCCTCCTATTCGACCAGAGGTTGGGTGTCGGTCGCCGTAACTCAATTGAGGTACGGCGACGGAGAAATTGTGGATTTTGACGCCTGCAGTTTGGGAGACGGGCCAATTCCTCCTCCGTTCAAACCAGTGACACCACAGTCGCCCACGCAGGTATACCCAGTCGGAGGCGAGGTTTCGCCATCCCGCGTTCTGGAGTCGCATGCGATGCCCGAACAAAATGAGTGGCATGGTAGCCCGATGGCAGTGACCTTGTCCTTTGTGGTTGAAATAGATGGGACGCCGCAGGACATCAAAGTGGACAGCGGTACCCTTGGCCCTGAACTAGACCAACAGGCTATCAAGACGCTTCGGACTTGGAACTTTGCTCCAGGGATGATGGACGACAAGCCTGTGGCCACAAGAACCAAGGTTCAATTTAAGTTCGGACAATAGCGCGCCTAATTCGGAACTCGGCGCCCCAAATCTCGGTTCTGAGATGTGGGAATCGTGCTACTCCCCGCCCGAAGCCGACTCCTCGTAGATCGCATGGAGCTGCTTCGCCAGCATCGCGGCCAGCAGTTGCTTCATCGCCGTCAACTCCACCTTGCCCGCAGCCCACGCATCGTCCGCAGCCTCAAGCGCCTTGTAATACGGCGTCTTGTCGTCCGAGATCTGATCGGGGATCGACTGTCTGCCCGGCAGCACATATCCCAGCCGGACACACAGGACAAAATAAGAGACCGCACGCGACGTGCGCCCGTTTCCATCCGTAAACGGATGGATCCAGTTGAGCCGCCACATAACGTACGAGGCCAGATGGATCGGGCTCTTCTCTTTCCACTTCTCATTCACGTAGTCGCACAGCTCTTCGACATGCATCGGCACTTCGAAAGCCGGCGGTGGCTGGTGTCTGCTGCCCTCGATGCGAATATCCGATGGTCGCCAGTTGCCTGCATAACCGGTCAACCCCAGCAGGCCAATCCGATGCAGTTGCAGCAGATGCGATGGCCGCAGCTTGAACGGCCGCTCCGGGTCGAGATAGCTCTCGACCATGTCGATCACGGCCCGGAACTGCCGGACGCCGTTTTCGCCCTCGACCTTCGCCTTGAGGATCGGGTCGGTAATGACCTCGGCTTCAGAAGCCGTACTGTGCCGAGTCTGGTCTGCCACTAGCTCTCCTGCAGCTCCGCCTTCACCTTCTCGTCTGCTTCTGCAATCATCTCGCGGGTAATCAGATCGTTCTCGATCTTGGTATTCCCATACGCAAAGCTGCGCCGCTGCGCCTCTCGCTCCGCCTCAGGAAATGGCCGGTGCCGGGCCTCCTCAATCAATTGCCGAAGTTCATCCATATCGCCGTCTCCCCCGCAGCGAACACGCTACGCCTGCAACTATACGATGCCATTATCTGCACCGCATCCACAGGTTATACGCAACATAAACCACAGGAAGGAATCATGTGTTTGAGCGCTTCTCCCCCGCCTTTCACGCGCACACCGCGTCGAGCACGCCCAAAATCCCTGTCAAGCCCCCAAACCACCCATCTCACTCATTCCATTCTGAATAGAGTCCAAAAGAGTTGGCATAACAGTTTCCCTCCACCCGCTATCATTAAGACAGAAGAAATCACCAAGGCCCCGCCGCTCCTCCGGCCGGGCCTTCGCTCTTTGCCCTCTTTTTGTCATTCCGCAGCGTTTGGAGGAATCTGCTTCTCAACCTGGTTCGCGCTGGATTGCACTCCACCAGCCACCGCTCCGAGCGCTGAAGGCGCGACCATATAACAGCCTAGGTCGGAGCGCGAGCAACGAGCGTCCAGCTCGTTGCCGCGCGGAGGCCTAGGAAAGAATCGCCGCGCGAAGCGCTTCCTCGCTGCCGCAGGCCGGAGCGAAGTGCGCAGCACGCAGCGACCTAATTGCCTTTCACGCGCGCAGCGCGTCGAGGACGGCACGAAGTGCTGCACCAAAACCGCGACATACATTTCCAACCCACATCGTTTCAACACATTCCACGGTCACATAGGGGGGAGGTCCCCGCCATGAACGAGTACGAACGCATCGCCGCCGAGCCTTTCAAACCCCACCAGTGCATGCACTGGTCCGACGGCCGCCGCTGCCGCGCCTACGCCCTCCACAATGAGTACTTCTGCGTTCGCCACCGCGTCGACCCCGTCATCAACATCGTCCCCTCCGAACCCTTCTCCCTCCCGCCCTTCCTCACCGACCGCGCCCAGATCCAGGCCGCCCTCGGCGAAGTCCTCACCCGCCTCGCCGCCCGCACCATCGACGACAAGCGCGCCCGCCTCCTCCTCTACACCCTCCAGAGCGCCCTCGCCAACCTCAAGGCCCCCAACCGCCGCATCCCCCACACCCTCGACGGCTCCACCCTCCTCCGCCGCCGCCGTCGCCTCCGCTCCTTCCGCTGGCAACCCGCACCGCTCGCATCGCCCCAGGAACCTGCCATCCTGAGCGAAGGCGCGTCCGCGCCGGAGTTGAAGGACCTCGTCTCAGAAACGAAAGAGCCCGCGCAAAGCGCGAGCCCCTTGGAGATAGCTCCGGGCCTCAGCCCGGTCACCGGCGCCGCCGCGGACTACCCCGCCTTGCGCTCCTCCAGCACCTCATCCAGCATGTCGGAGAGCGTGCCCGCCCGCGACCGCATACTCGTCTCCGCCGTGCCTGCCGTCCCCGCCAGCGCATCGTAGCGCGCACGCAGCGCCAGCAGCTCATCGGCGATGTTCAGCGAAGCCAGCACCGCCACCCGCAGTGAGTCCACCGTGCTGCCGTGCGCCGCCACCGCCCGCATCTTGCCATCCACCACCGCGGCCAGTCGCTCGATGTGCTTCGGGTCCGTCCCGCGCAGATGATACACCTGGTCATAGATGTCGACGCTGATCGCCGTCGCACTCGCCGCGTTCTCGGTTGCCGTGTTGCGTCCCATCGCACGCTCCCTCCGCAAATGGCGGACTTACATCAGCTCGTCCATCTGCTCCAGCATCTTCTCCACGCGCTGCTTCACTGCCTCGCGCTCCTTGGCCAGCGCCGCGATCTGGCTCTCCGCCGCCTCCCGCTCGCGATGCGAATCCCGCGCCCGCTCCTCGACCGCCGCCGCCTGCGCCTTCAGCTCCGCGCGCAGACTCGCCGCCTCGGCCTCGGCCGCCGCCCGCGCCTCGCGCTCTCTCTTCACGATCTCCACCGCGCGAAGCACCTTCTGCTCCAGCGCCTGAAACTCATCCACACTCACTGCCGCTGCGGTACTCATACCCGCAGTATAAGGCGGATTCGCCGCGCCGAACGCGCCGCACCCGCGTCCTTCCTGTGCAAAAGGAGGTTCGCTCAGATCCCTACGGGATATGGCTTCTCGTGGGCAGCCTCGCCTTCGCTCTGTTTCGCTCCTCGCTCAAACCGCCCCTAGAAAGTCGAGCTGACCATCCCACTCGCCGCAGGATTCTCCCCGCCACGCGCCTCCAGCAGAAACTGCGCCAGCGGCTCACGCACGCGCAGCGGAATCGCCTCCGCCCCCAGCAGCAACCGCCGCGGCCGGAATAACTACCACCCCTTCGCCTCTCCCACCTGGACGCCCCGCCAGGGAATGAACAACGGCGGATGACCGAAGCTCATGATCCGCAGCATCGCCATGTACAGCCCCTCCGCATCCGAGCCCAGCGTCAGGATGTTGTTGTAGCTCGTATACCAGCGCATCTGTGCCCGCTGCATCGAACGTCGATGCGCCGGCATCTCACGCTCCGTGCGATATCGCTCCGCCAGCGACCGCCACCCACCTGCCACCGCGACGCCCGCCATCGCAACCATCGAGGCCAACAGAAAGAAGACAGCGAACGCGGCGATGAACAATCCCGGATGCTGCTTCAGGAACTCCTGCATCGCTCAGGCCTCGCTCAGATCCCCACTGGATACGGCTTCTCGTGGGCAGCCTCGCCTTCCGACTGTTTCGCTCCTCGCTCAAACCGCCCCTGCAGCAGGCTCAGGAACCCCGTACACCAGTAGCCGAAGACGAACAGCACCAGAAACGGCACGGTGAAATAGTTCTCCGTCGATATGGCGTACCAGATCGTCCACACAAAGTACGCGCCCACCGCAATCTCGATCCAAGGCATGATCCCCAGCCGCTTGCGATACTTCTTCGCCTGCGCCCTCTCGCCCTTCTTGCTCACCCGGTACTTCGGCGTGCGCGCAAACGCGGACTTCTTCCCGATTAGCGCCTCAATCACCGCCAGCGCATTTGAGAACGTCAGGCCCACGCCGCCGATCGCCATCAGCACCGGCACATACAGAAACGTCTTGTACCAGGTCTTCGGATACAGCTCCTTCTGGCTCACCAGATAGAACGTCGACACCGACATCGTGCTCGCCACAAACAGCGGCAGGTCAATCAGCGCCATCTGCAGGTACCCCTGCCAGCTGCGGATAATCATCGCCGGCATCAGCAGCACGCTCAGCACAATCATCAGCGGATAGCTGATGTTTGCCGTCAGGTGGTACCACGCCTCGAGCTTGGTGTGCCACGGCGCGTCGCTCTTCAGCACTCTCGGTAGAATCTTCTTGCCCGTCTGGATCAACCCCTTGGCCCAGCGCGCCTGCTGCGTCTTGAAGGCCGTCATCTCGATCGGCAGCTCGGCCGGGCACTCCACGTCCTGCAGGTATTTAAACTTCCAGCCCTTCAATTGCGCGCGATAGCTCAGATCGGTGTCCTCGGTCAGCGTGTCGTGCTGCCAGCCGCCTGCCTCGTCGATCGCCGTCCGCCGCCACATGCCCGCCGTGCCGTTGAAGTTGAAGAAGACACCCGCGCGCGAGCGGCCGCCATGCTCCAGCACGAAATGGCCGTCTAAAAGAATCGCCTCAACCTGCGTCATGAAGTTGTAGTTGCGGTTCAGATGCGTCCATCGCGTCTGCACCATGCCGATGCCCGGCTCGGCAAAGTGATGCACCACCTTCATCACCCAGTCCGGCGGCGGCACAAAGTCCGCATCGAAGATCGCGACCAGCTCGCCCTTCGCCGTGCGCAGACCCTCATCCAACGCGCCGGCCTTGTATCCGTGGCGATTGGTCCGGTGCAGATGCACAATCGGCTGCGCGTCCAGCCCTGCAAAGCCGCGCGCATACCGCTCGACTACCTCGCGCGCCACCTCCACTGTCTCGTCCGTCGAATCGTCCAGCAGCTGGATCTCAAAACGATCGCGCGGATAATCCAGCCGGCAGATGGCGTCAATCAGCCGGTCCACCACATACTGCTCGTTGAAGATGGGAAGCTGGATCGTGACAAACGGCAGCTCCCCCTCTGCATACCTTCCGCCCGGCTCGTCCCACTTCGCGGCATTCTTTTTATTGCGGAAGTAAAGCCACACCAGCTGGTAGCGATGGATGCCGTAAAAGGCCAGGATGATCATCACCGCGAAGTACGGCACCAGCATGCACAGGTCGAAGGTGTTCCAGCGATACATGTTCTGGAAGACGCTGGCCCGCGCATACCGGGTATAGATGCCATGCCCCTGCGTCTGCCAGAAGCCTTTGGCGGCAAGCAGCATCGCCGGCGGCGCATGCAGCCGCGCAAGGGGCAGCGCAGGCAGTCCGCTCAGCAGGCCAGGCCGCAGATTGTCGCCGAAATTACGCAGGAAAGCAGCTCCGTTGGGCCGATGGAAGATCGTCTTCCGATTCTACGCGATCACCTTGCTAGCTCAACATCATCGCCCGGTACGCCGCATCGCGCTCCGCCGGACGCAGGCCTGCATCGCGGATGATCCGCCGCAGATCCTCTTCGCTCCTGCCTGACGCTGCATCGACCGCGCCCAGATCATTCGCCCCAAACCGCAGCGCCGTCTGCAGCACCTTCAGCCCGTCGATCCCGCTCGCCACGCCGTCCGCCTGAATGTTCTCAATGTTGTCCAGAAACATCCGCGCGACCGCCAGCATCTTCAGCCGCTCCACCGCAGTGACCGAATCCAGCTGGCGGCCATTCTGCGGCAGCCGCCGCTACCGGCACAAACGCCGCAAAGCCGCCGGTCTCCTCCTGCAAAGCACGCACGGCTTCCAGAAGATCCACCCGCTGCTCCAGCGTCTCGCCCGCGCCAAACACTATGCTCGCCGTCGTCCGCATCCCCAGCGCATGCGCCGCGCGATGCGCTGCCACCCACTCTACGCATTCCTGACGTGCCGGTCAACGCCGGCCCGCACTCCGCCTCGCAGTCCACGCACATACGTCGCCACGCCCTCCGGATGCAGCCGCCGTCGCACCGCATCGGCCTCCATCCCCAGGCCGATCAGATCGTCGCTCTTCAGGCACTCCAGCGCCTGTTCCCTGCTGATTCCCATGCTTCGATTCTACTGATCGGTTCGTTTCAGGACGATCACTCGATAACCGTCCCATAACCCGCGAATGGCGAAGGCACTTAGTGTGAGGAACAAGATTCCGTTGACCGTGAAATGGCGATGCGAGACCATCCGTATCGCAACACCGATCGCAACGCCCCCAAAGAGCAGGAATGTTAGTGCAAACCCGAGTATCCAAAGCACCCGCGCCATATTATTGTTACCGCGCCTTCAGCTTCAGCATCACCACAATCAACATCACCACAACGCCCGCAAGCAGCACCAGCGCAGCCACCGCCACCCGCAGCATGGTCGCTTGCGACTGCTCCAGCTTCGCCACGCGATGTTCCACTGCCTCCACCGCCATCCGCGCGCGTGTCGCCTCCACGCCCACCTCGGCAATCTGCTCGCTCTGCTCCTTCAGCGCCTGTTGCAGCCCGGCATGCGCCTCGTCTACGCGACCCAGCCCGCCGCGCATCTCTTCAGTCAGCGCGGCCAGCGCCGCTGCGTGCGCCTTGTCCTGGTCCCCGCGGCCGGAAAAATACTTGTCCGCCAGCGGCACCAGGCGTGTGAAATGCGGCAGCAACTCCAGCAGAATCTTCGGCCACATCCCGTTAGTCCTCCGCCGCCAGCACGGCCACCATCGACTCTGCCCGTCGCCTGCGCTTCAGCAGCACTCCGACGATCGACAGCAGCAGGATCGCCGCGATGATGCATTGCGAGCACACGCAATAGATGCACCACTTCGTAATGATGTACGCCTCGATATAACTGAGAAACGCCGCGCAGAAGAAGCCGATCCGCGACAGCTCCAGCACGATACGCAGACGCCCCGCAAGCGCTGCAATCAGGATCAGCGCATACCCGATGATCCCCACCAGCGCCACCGGCACATGCATCCCCACCGGACGAAGCTGCCCGTTGTCGTCGTAGTCCTTCTCGATACTGTACGGAGGGAACACCGCGTACTTGCCCTGGTTCACGTTGCCGCAGTCCCAGTGCTCGCTGACCGCGCAGGGCAAAGCCGCGCCCGGCGGAAGATAGTGGACCTGCAATGCCCGAGCGCTGACATACATCCCGGCCACTGCCAGAAGTGCGATTACATATTTCATGCACACCATCTTACGTGGCGGCCGGATCGAAAGTGCAGCTACAGCATCCCTCCGGTGCCACCCAGACGTCAGACCGTCTCCGCCTTCAGCCCCAGGCGTTTTTCCATCACTCCCACCGCCTCCGCGCTCGCATCCACCATCACAAACCGCCGCCCGTTTCTCGCCGCCGCGTCACCCGTCGTCCCGCTGCCGGCGAAGAAGTCCAGCACCAGGTCATCGGGGTTCGAGTGCACGCGCACAATCCGCTCCAGAATCCCCAGCGGCTTCTGCGTCGCGTAGCCGGTCTTCTCCTTGCCTGTCGGCGAGACGATCGTGTGCCACCACACATCGGTCGGCGTCTTGCCGCGCGCGGCCTTCTCCGCGCCCACCAGCCCCGGCGCCATGTAGGGGATGCGGTCGCTTGCGTCGAGGTTGAAGGTGTAGCGTTTCGGGATCGCGCGTGTACCACAGGATTGTGTCGTGCTTCGCCGGCCAGCGTCGGGTCGCGCGCGCGCCATAGTCATACGCCCAGATGATCTCGTTCTGGAAGGACGCCCGGCCCGAACCCGGCCCGGCAAACGCGAAGACCTCGTCCAGCATCACCTTCGCGTAATGGGCCTCGCGATAGTCGAGATGCAGAAAGAAGCTGCCCTCCGGCGCAAGCACGCGGTACGCCTCCTCCACCCTCGGCCGCAGAAACCCGATGAAGTCATCGAAGCTGTCTTCATACCCGCTCTCGCCCAGCCGTTCCGTGCGATATGCCCGGCCGCCAAAGCCGACGCGGTCGCCCGCTTCGTCGCGCACCGTCTTCAGCCGAAGCCGCGTCTGCCGCCGGCCTGTGTTGAAGGGGGGATCGATGTAGATCAGATCGGCCGAACCGGCCTCCATCCCTCGCAGCGCGGCCAGATTGTCGCCATGCAGAATTCGGCCTGCGACACCCGGCCGCCTCGCTCTCACCCGATCGCTCATCTGCAAACCAGAGTAACCTCCCTCGCTTCGTGCTTGGACACAGCCGCATCCAAGAGTATCGTTGGTCTGGATTCCTCCTTGGCCGCTCCTCCGGCCCCCGGTGCCACAATGGCGAATGCAGCCGCGCTGAAGACCTCCAACCCGGACGCTTTGCCCCCCATCCACTCCGCGGGCGCCAGCTCTGTCTCTGCATTCAGCTATGCCATGCTCAGCCATCCCGGCCGCGTCCGTCGCGCCAACCAGGACGCCTGCGCAGCAGCTCCCGAGGACTCCGCCTTCGTCGTCTGCGATGGCGTCGGCGGCGCAGCCGGTGGTGAGGTTGCCAGTCAGCTGGCAGTGGAATCCTTCCTCGGCGCCATCCGGCACTCGGGCCACGCTGCCCCCGATGACAGCCATCCCTCTGCACGGCTGCATCAGGCCGTCCTCGCCGCCAATGCCGCCGTCTTCCAGCGCGCGCAGAAGCAGCGCAATCTCCGCGGCATGGCCACCACGCTGGTCGCCGCACTGCTCGAACACCCAGAGTCAGGTCGGGTGGCCTATTCACGCACAGTGTCATCGCGCGGGAGTGGGGAAGAAGAGAGTTCGCTCGCGATGAGTGGAGAAGAAGACTGTCCCACCCTCTGGCTCGCCCACGCCGGAGACAGCCGCGCCTATCTGCTGCGCCGCGGAGCCAACGGCGATCCGGCCGATCTTCGTCAGCTCACCTCCGACCACTCGCTCGTCGAAGAGCAGGTCCGCGCCGGCCTCGTCAGCCGCATCGAGGCCGCCCACTCGCCGGTACGCAACGTCATCACGCGCGCGGTGGGCGCTGCTCCTGCGGTCGAGCCGGAGATCGCCTCCCACGCCATCCAGCCCGGCGACCTCTACCTGCTCGCCTCCGACGGCCTCACCCGCGAACTCGACGACGCCGAGATCGCAGAAATTCTCACCGCAACTCTTGGGTTGGACTACACAGCAGGCCCCGCGCTCAAGTCCACCGCGCCCATTTCCACGGCACTCGAAGCCGCTGCCCATGCCCTCGGCACGTTTCCACCGCTATCCCATACAGCGCTTGAATCCGCGGCAAGTGCGCTCATCGACGCCGCCAACCACCACGGCGGCCGCGACAACATCACCGTCCTCCTGCTCGCCTGCCGGTAAGATGGTTCGCGACACAAGCAGCCGCCCTCCGATGACACCAGCGACTCCGTGCAGCCCACGCGGGGCGATCTGCATTTCACTCGCCGCTTTCGTTGCCCTCTCGACAATGCTCGCGGCTCAGGCGCAATCTCAATCCGTTGCTCCGGCCTCTGGTGCCACGACTGCCGCCACCGCACCGCCTCCGCTCGCCTTCGACGTCGTCTCCGTCCGCCGCAACGTCTCCGGCAGCCGCGAGATGACGCGCCAGTCGGCCGCAGACACCGACGACATCACCATGACCAACGTGCCCCTCGCGCTGGTCGTCTTCTACGCATACTGGACCAACGATCCGAATCTGGTTACAGGAATACCCGACTGGATCTACGCCGAGCGTTACGACGTCACCGCAAAGGTCGCGCCGGAGAATCTCGCCCAATACCGTGCGCTGTCCAGTCGCCAGCGCGCCGCCATGCTGCAGGCAGTTCTGGCAGACCGCTTCAAACTTCAGGCCCATTACGAAAGCAAAGACCACCCGGTCTACGCCCTCATGGTCGCCAAAGGCGGCCCGAAGTTGAAAGAGACCCAGCCCGGCGCGGCCCATCCCAACACCGACAAAGCCAATCCCAACGCCTTCCAGCACGGAGCCACCATCTTCACCACCGGTCCCGGGCAAATCACCGGCGAGGCAGCCAATATGGACGCCCTCGCGGTAGCAGTCTCCAACCTGGGCTCAGGCCCCATCGTCAGCCTTGGCCGCCCCGTCGTCAACCAGACCGGCCTCACCGGCAAGTACGACTTCACCCTGCAGCTGCCCTTGCCTGGCGCGAATGTACCCGCATCCGAGGGTGACAACGCACAGCAGGACTACCCCGCCTCACTCTCCGATGCCCTGCAGGACCAGCTCGGCCTCAAGCTCCAGCCCGCCACCGCTCCCACTGACTATCTCGTCATCGATCACATCGAGCGGCCCTCGGCGAACTAGCCGCTTTCTTGCCTGCACCCATCTCCCCGCCGTAGCATCAGAGACACAGAAGAATGACCCACCCGGGGGAAGCGAATGGCGAAAGACCTCTACTTTGAAGATTTCTATGTCGGGCAGCGCTTCGACTCCGTCGGCACCTACAAGGTCACCGCGGCCGAGATCAAGGAGTTCGGCGAGAAGTACGACCCTCAGCCCTTCCATCTGGATGAGGCCGCCGGAGAGGCCTCCTTCTTCCACGGCCTGGCTGCCTCCGGCTGGCTCACCGCCGCTATCGTCATGCGCCTGCGTGTGCTATCCATCCACGTCACCGGCGGCATGATCGGCGCCGGCGCGGAGGAGATGCGCTGGACCGAGCCCGTCCGTCCCGGCGACACCATCCGCACCGAGATCGAGGTCATCGGCGTGCGCCAGTCCAACTCGCGCCCCGACTACGGCATCGTTCGCACCCGCACCCTGGCCTACAACCAGGACAACAAGGTCGTCATGCGCTCCACCGTCAACTTCCTGGCACCGCTCAAGCCGACGGCATAGATGGCCGGGTGCCCCATCCGCACGCGGCCATCAGGACGCGGACGGGTGGGAAGGAAAAATCTCGCCATTCCTCGCGGCGACCGGGGATCCTCAGCGAGCGGCCTTTGCTCGCTGGGATCGCAGAGAGCATAAGTGGGAGAGCTGTACCACCCTCGCCACCCGCCGCAACGAATCCCACAACCTCACGGCGTATTCTCTAGTTCATGCGCATGACCGTTCTCGCCTCCGGCTCCAAGGGCAACTCCACGGTCATCGCCTCCGCCGGGACGGCCATTCTGGTGGATGCCGGCCTCTCCTGCCGCGAGCTGCTGAAGCGCATGGCCACTGCCGGCGAAGACCCCGCTGCGCTGAGCGCAATTCTCATTACCCATGAGCACCAGGACCACGTCTCCGGCCTGGCCACTCTCGCCCGCCGCCTCGGCATTCCGGTCTACTTCACCGAGCAGACCCACCGCGCCTGGGTCCGCATGGTCACCCCCCGCTCCACCATGACCTACGCCGAGTGGCTCACCCACATCCAGCGCGAGAAGGAGCTTCGCGCCGCTGCCACCGCAGCGGAACAACCTTCTTCTGCCGTCGTCCTGAGCGAAGCCGGAAGCGCAGCGTCCGGCGCAGCGAAGGATCCCTGTATTATTTCGCTGGAAGCGGCGGCATCGCATGGCGCAGCAACTATCGCCGACCCCGACGAAGACGACTCCATCCCCGAAGCTGCGAAACCCGAACCCAGCTATCTCCCCGCGGTCGAATACTTCTCCTCCGGCGCGGCCTTCACCATCGGCGACCTCGCCGTCACCCCCTTCACCATCCCGCACGACGCCGCCGATCCCTGCGGCTTCGTCTTTGAGTCGCGCACCGAGCGCGCCCGCATGGCCATCGCCACCGACCTCGGTTACGTCCCGCCCAACGTCAAGGCCGCGCTGCGCTCGATCGATGTCCTGCTGCTCGAGTCCAACCACGACCTCGAGATGCTGCGCGACGGCCCCTACCCCTGGTCGGTCAAGCAGCGTGTCCTCTCCCGGGTCGGCCACCTCTCCAACCATGCCACCGCCGAGTTCCTCTCCCGCGACTACGACGGCGGCGCAACCTACATCGTCCTTGGCCACCTCTCCGAGCACAATAACGTTCCCGAACTCGCCCTGCTCTCCGCCGAACAGGCCCTCGGCAACCGCATGTCTCTGCTGGGCAACCGCGTGCTGCTGGCCCGGCAGGACGTCCCGCTGGCCTCCATCTCCCTGTAAATCCCTCACTCGACGCGCTTCGCTGCCGCTTTTGACGCCATCAACCTCAACCCCCGGGCGTATATCCGGCATTACGTTTGGCCTGCATCTTTTATCGTCTTCCAGCTATCAAATCTTGTAGAATGATGTCTATACAACCATGCTGCATTTTCCTGCACGTCCCGCGAAATACCGTATGAGCCCCCACTGCACCGATCCGCTCGTCGGTAACATCCTCGCCGGATGGCGCTATGACATCTCGCATCTCTCCCCGGCCATGCGTGCCGACTATGACCAGCATCTGGTCGACTGCGCCCACTGCCGCCGACGCCAGCACGTCGCCCGCACCATCGACTTCCTCCTGCTCTCCGTCTCCACCCTCTCCATCGTGGCCTTCCTGCTGGCCACCGCCGTGCTCCACCGCATTGAGACCCTCGTCCACTTCTCCAACGAGGTCCACGGCCACGTCTACCACACCCCGGTGACCGTCTCGCTGGAGGCCGTCGCCATCGCCGGCCTCGCCGTCTCGATCCTGCTCTGGGTCGTCATCGCCTCCATCACGCCTATCCCCGGCATCGTCAGCGGCGCACTGCAGCAGCGGCTGCCGCAGTCCGTCCGCGAGCGCCTGATGAAGCCCGCCGCATAGGGGCTGCTCCGCATTCCGGCCTGCTCCTATGCTGATTGGTTGCATCTGGTAGCGTAGAGTTACGCCGCTCCCAATGTCATCCACCCCCATGAATCCCGAGGGCGAGGTGCTCCCGCCCACCTCCGTGCAGCAGTACGCTCCCGCGCAGCCGCGCACGCCCCGCCGCGAATACTCCGTCTGGGATCCGCGCTACGCGCCCGGCACCTATCTGCTGCTGGCCATCAATATCGCGGTCTACCTCTGGATGGGCGCCCACCACGTCGACCCCATGAACCCCTCCGAGCGCGCGCTCATCCACTACGGCGCCAACGTCCCGTATCTGGTCCTCAACAAGCAGTGGTATCGCCTGCTCACAGCTACCTTCGTCCACGTCGGCCTCTGGCATATCGCCAGCAACATGTGGTGCCTGTGGAACCTCGGCATCCTCGGCGAGCCGTTGATCGGCCCCTGGGGTATGGTCGCCGTCTATATGATCACCGGCATCACCGGCAACCTGCTCAGCATGGGCTGGGACATCGCCCTTACCCTCCACACCCGCAACCCTGAATATCTCGTGAACGTCGGCGCCGGCGCCTCAGGCGCGGTCTTTGGCATCGCCGGCCTTCTCATCGTGCTGCTCTCCAACCGCAAGCTCCCCTTCCCCTGGCGCGAGCTTCAGCGGCTGCGCAGCTCCGTCGTCCGCTTTGCCGCCATCAACCTGGTCATCGGGATGAGCACAATGTTCGGCACCTTCGGCATCCGCATCGACAACTCCGCCCACATCGGCGGATTTCTCTCCGGCCTGGCCCTCGGCGTCCCGCTGATGCCCCGCATGACCGCCGGCCGCGAACCATACTTCGCCCGCCAGCGCGCCACCTTCGCTGTGGCCTGCCTGCTGCTCGCGGTCATCGGCTACTACATCGCGCGAATGGCGCCGGTTTAACACAGAAACGGCATGATGGATCACCCCATGCCGTTCGGTCGAAGCGTGACTGAAAACTACACCAGCGTCGTCTGCGCGAACTTGCGCACCATCGCCAGCAGCAGCTTGCGGTCGTTCTCGCTCAGCCGCGCCGAGTAGCGCTGGATCTGCGTGAGAAACCGGATCTCCTCCTCGCTCAGCTTCAGCGCGGACATCTCCCGGCTCACCGCCTCATCGGAGAAGAACTGCGCCAGCTGCAGGTCCAGCGCATACGCGATCTTCTGCAGCGTCTCCAGCGACGGCACCGTGTGCCCGTTCTCCACCCGCGAGAGATAGCAGCGCAGCAGGCCGGTCTTCTTTTCGATGTCGCCCTGTGACATGCCCTTCTGCAGCCGATAGCCGCGGATGGTTGCGCCAATGTTGGCTGCGATGGTGGAAGGCGGCATCCCGCCGTGGAGCTCAGGTGCCATCGTCGACGGAATCGTTTGCATGTCAGTCATTGACCACAAAGTAACCATGCACAGCTTCCGGGTCAATGACTATTTCGTGCTACCGGCAAATCCTTGAACCATAGAAGGTTCCATCCGCCCGCAGAGCGCGCTCGATCACTCCCTCGAACCTGCACTACCCCATATACATCCCGCCATTTACATCCAGCGTGTGTCCGGTAATGTAGCCGGCCTCTTCGCTGGCCAGAAAGCCGACGGCAGCAGCAATATCCCGGTCCGCCCCAACCCGGCCCAGCGGGATATGCGTCGTCATCGCGGCCTTCTGCTCGTCGTTCAGCACAGCCGTCATGGCCGTCTCGATATACCCCGGCGCAACTGCATTCACTGTGATCCCGCGACCGGCCAGCTCGCGCGCCAGCGACTTCGTCAGCCCGATCAGCCCGGCCTTCGACGCCGCATAGTTCGCCTGCCCCGCCTGCCCCGTCTCGCCCACCACGCTGGTGATGTTGATGATCCGCCCCCACCGCGCCTTCAGCATCGCGCTCATCACCGCCTGCGACATCAGGAACGCGCCGGTCAAGTTGGTCGCCAGCACATCGTCCCAGTCCCCGCGCTTCATGCGCATCGCCAGCGTGTCGCGCGTGATGCCCGCATTGTTCACCAGGATCTCCACCCTGCCCAGCTTCGCAATCACCGCCTTCGCACACGCCTTGATCGACTCCTCGCTGCCCACATCCAGCGCGAAGACATGAGCCTGGCCTCCCATCGCAGCTGACTCCACCGCCGCCTCAGCCTCATCCACATTCACACCCATGATCGCCGCGCTCTCGTCCCCATCCTCCGGCCGAAAGCCCGCCGCCGCGTCCTCAATCTCGCCCTCAGCCTCGGCCACAACCGCCGCCCGGCCCGCATTTTTTCCATTGATCTCGCCGGCCACCTCGGCCAGCTTCGCCTCATTGCGCGCGCACAGCGCCACCGTCGCGCCCATCCGTGCCAGCTCCAGCGCGCACGCCCGGCCAATCCCCTGCGACGCGCCCGTCACCAGCGCCACCCGTCCCTGCAATGATCCCGCTCCGCTCACTCGCATCTCCTCCGCAATCGACCCCGATTATACGAACACCCACACCCCGATGCCGTATCCTTACCTTCGACATGCCCGACGCCGCCACGCCCGCTCCACCGCAAACCGCATCCTCATCTGCCGTCGCCTCCGCCGCTGAGAGCCAGGCCGACGTCTACGCCATCCACGGCGCCGACCCCGAGGTCCTCGCCTACGCCATGGCCAAATACTCGCGCTCCTCGCTCTCCATGCGCGAGTCGCTCTCGGAGATCTCCTCCCAGCGGGCAGAACAATTCCTCAATACCTTCTACTTCCAGTACGGCCACCGCTCCATCGCCGACCTCGCGCACATCCCTTTCGCGATTGAAAAGCTCTCACTCCTCGCCGCCATCTCACTCGTCGACGAACAGCGCTGGGACGGTCAGGAGCGCTCCACCCGCTACCAGAACTTCCGCAAGTCCGGCTGGCAGACGCCCGCCCTCGCCCCTGAGCAAAAGTCCGCATACACCTCCGCCGTCGAAGCCCTCTTCGCCGCCTATGACGCCGTCGGCGCCGGCATGACCGACGCCCTCAAGGCCGCCATCCCGCAACCCGACGGCATGAAGGACGACGCCTACCTGCGCACCCTCAAGGCCCGCGCCTTTGACGTCGCTCGCTACCTGCTGCCACTCGCCACCAACACGTCGCTTGGCCAGATCGTCAGCGCACGCACCCTGGAGTCGCAGATCTCGCGCCTGCTCTCCAGCGAGTTCGCCGAGATTCGCGCGCTCGGCGAGAAGCTCCGCGCCGCCGCCGCCGGTCCTGCGTGGAACGTCCAGCACGCAGAAGCGCAAGTCCTCTGCAACGAGGTCTCTTCCCTCGACGACGCCTG
The DNA here is from genome assembly GCA_963766975.1 of uncultured Acidobacteriaceae bacterium. Lineage (GTDB taxonomy): Bacteria > Acidobacteriota > Terriglobia > Terriglobales > Acidobacteriaceae > Edaphobacter. Next base: position 265,648 of record CAVYCF010000014.1, on the reverse strand, counting down.
CGGCTGCCGCGTCTCCGACATCCTGCTGCGCGAGGTCAAGACCGCGCCCACGCTGGTCAAATACTCTGCGCCCAGCGACTACGCGATCACCACCCGCACCGCCCTCCGCGCCGCCGCCGCCGAACTGATGTCCAACCAGCCCATCGAGCCCGCGCCCGTCGTCGATATGGTGGAAGACTCACCCTCGCTCGAGATCGAGCTCGCCACCTCTCTCCTCTATTCCGAGTGCCACTACTCTTGGCGGCAGCTCCAGCGCACCGTCGCCGCACTGCCCGCCGCGCGCGTCGCCGAGCTCTGCGCCCTCGGCACAAAGCATCGCGGCCGTCACGATGAGCTGCTGCGCGCCTTCTCCTCCGGGTCTTCACTCCGCTTCGACATCCTCATGGACATCGGCGGCTTCCGCGACATGCATCGCCACCGCCGCTGCATCCAGCTCATCCAGCCCTACACCGACGCGCACGGCTACGAGGAACCCATCTGCCCCGGCCAGCCCACCCTCGCCGAGGCCGGCCTCGCGGACATCTACAACTCCGCCATGGACGCCGCCTTCGCCGCCTACCGCGCTCTCAACCAAACTTTGTCATCCCGGGCGGAGGCAGGCGCGAATGCGCCCGCCGCAGTCGAGGGACCTGCTTCTATGAATACCGACGCCGCCTACCTGCTGCCCCTCGGCACCCGAGTCCGATCCATGTTCAAGATGGACTTTGCCGAAGCCCTCTACATCTCCGAGCTGCGCTCCGCCGTCGCCGGCCACTTCAGCTATCGCCGCGTCGCCTGGGAGATGTACCTCGCCGTCCAGAAGAAGCACCCCGCGCTCGCCGCCTTCTTCCGCATCGAGGACGTCAACCAGCCAGTCGATCTATTGAAGCGCTAGCCTAATTCCCTGGCCCCTGTTCCCTAATCCCTGTTCCCTGCTGTCTCCTAAACCTCCAGCACACTCTCCATCGCCGTGCGCTCTTCCATCTCACCAACCCCCAGCTGCGCCGGTGGCGCACCCTCCCGCCGCCCCAGCGTATGCGCCAGCCCTGCCAGCGCAACAAAACTCAGCGCCAGCGCGCACACACCATTCCATTGGTAGCGCACCCACGCCAGCGATGCGACCGCCGACCCGATCGCCGCGCCCGAAAAGTAAATCGTCATATAGACCGTGTTCAGCCGGCTGCGCGCCGACGGCACCAGCCCGAAGATCCGCGTCTGGTTGCCCACCTGCGACAGTTGCGCGCCCAAATCCAGCACCACCACGCCAACCACCAGCGCCATCATGTGCGCAGCAAACGGCATCCGCGTCCGTTCCCCCAGCAATAGCAGCACGAACGAGACAGCCAGCGCGGAGATCCCCGCCGTCAGCACCCAGCGCACGCCGCGCCGGTCCGCCCATTTGCCCGCCATCGGCGCGATCATCGCTCCGGCGGCACCCACCAGACCAAAGCTGCCCGCCACGCCCGCGCCCAGCCCATACCGGCTGCTCAGCAAAAAGGCCAGAGTCGTCCAGAAGCAGCTGAAAGACGCAAACACCAACGCTCCCACCAGCGCGGACTCCCGCAACAGCGGCTGTGTACGGAACAGCATCCACAGCGACTCCATCGCCTCGCGATAGCTCAACTTCTGCTTCGGCGGCAGCTCCGGCATCATGCGCCGCGTCAGCGGAATAAACGCCACGCTCATCAGCGCCGCAATCACGAAGACGTAGCGCCAGCCGTCGTCCACCCACGCATACGCCGGCACAATATTCCACGTGTGCAGCAGCCATCCCGGCACGCGGCTGATCCAGCCCGCAAACGTCCGCGCCAGCAGCACGCCCAGCAGCAGCCCCATCATCACCGTACCGATCGCGCGCCCGCGCTCCTTCTCCGCCACCATGTCCGGCGCAATGGGCAGCGCGATGTGGGTAACCGAGGCCAGGCTGCCCAGCAGCACGCTGGCCACAATCAGGCACGGCAGATTCGGCGAGGCCGCCACGATCAAGAGCGCAACCGATACCGCCGCATACATGCGCAGCATCAGCCGCCGCCGCTCCAGCATGTCACCCAGCGGGACAAACAGCAGCAGCCCGCCAGCATATCCCACCTGCGTGGCCACGGCCACAAATCCGATGTGCGCCGCCGTCACGCGCAGGCTCTGCGCCATCTCCGCCAGCAGTGGTTGGTTGTAATAGAGATTCGACACGCCAACCGCGCATGCCAGCCCAAGGAATCGCAGCGGTGCGCGCGGCGCAGCGGATTGGGGCCCTTGACTCATCATCTTGAGGATGCCGGCCTCGTTTCAATAAACCAGGCCCGCTCCTTCAGTGTAAGTCCCTCTGCCGCGCTTCGCTCTCTACTCCTCGATCGTCTTCTCCCGCGCCAGCCACCAGCACGCGCCCTCGCCCGCATGGGGAAAGAGCGACCGGCTGCAGTCCACATCCTGTTCCCCGCCCCAGTCATATTCTTCGCGCCCGTTCTTCAGCGGACTCTCGATCAAAATCCCCACCGTCACCGTTCCCATGCCGCTACCCATCGCTACGCGCGCGCGCCATATACCCCAGTCGCCGGCATAGAGCAGCGCCATCGCGCACAGCAGTCCAACGATCGCCCTGCCCAATATCCGCCTCACGCACCTGTCTCCATTCGCGCCCAGCCTAGCAGACTCTCGCCACGCGCCAAAAGAAAAATGGCCCAGCCGGATCGCCCGGCCAGGCCTCATATTCAAAAACCCGAACTTCCGTTATCCGGCGCTGCTTACGACGCCATCTTCCTCAGCTCCCGCTCCGCGCGCAGCCAGTCCTGCATGTGCTGGCCGTGTTCCCGGCCGCGCTGCTCCCAGTACAACAGGGCCAGAAATGCAATCTCCTCATGTGTAGGAACATAGGCTGCCAGCCTGGCCTTTGTCGCCACCCCATTCGCCTTCTTCACAGCCGTCGTCTTCGTCCCCGCCACAGCCCTTGGCTTTGCCGGAGCCTTCTTCTTCGCCGCCTTATCCTTCGTCTCCGCCATCTCCGTCACCCCTTCGCTACGATTGATCCCGCCCTTTTAAGGATCAATCTCAGAATACTGGAACTGTACCGTGGAAATCTCCCGGCACGGCCGCAGAAGGAACCACGCGCGTCACCATTCCCCGGAATATCGATCGCCAAGGATCCCGGAACGCGCCGGACCTAGTGTCCCGCCGCTTCGCCGGGACCGGCCTTCTGCTTGCCGATCAGCAGCACCAGCGGAATCATGCAGAAGCAGAAGATGGCGAACACCGCGATGATGTCCATATACGCCAGCATCGCCGCCTGCCGGTGCAGCTGGTTATAGATGAACGCCTGGGCCATGTGCACATTGCCGCTCACCTTGCCGCCAAAGCCGCCTGCCTGCCCATTGCCACCGCCGGGAAACATTCCCTTCAGCCGGTTCACCTGATTGCGGAAACCCTCGTTGTCCGGCAGGAGGTTGCGCACCATCTGCGCCTGATGGGCCTGCGACCGCCGCGCCAGCATCGTCGTGATAAACGCCGTCCCCGCCGAGCCACCAATATTTCGCGCGAGGTTCATAATCCCGGAGACATCGTTCGACTGCTCCCGCGCCACCCCCACATAACTGATGGTGTTGATCGGGATAAACAGGAACGCCAGCCCTGAGGCCTGCAACACCCTCACCCACATGATGTAGCTGAAGCTCGAACCCAGCGACAGCGTATGCATCGCCAGCATGGACACGCTCAGCATGGTAAATCCGTAGCAGATCAGGTAGCGCGGATCCACCTTGCCCACCAGGATGCCCACCACCGGCATCATGATCAGGATGCACAGCGCTCCCGGCGAGATCACCAGCCCCGCCAGCTCCGCCGTATAGCCCAGCAGCGTCTGCACCATCTGCGGGATCAGAACCGTCGTGCCGTACAGCGTAAAGCCCAGTACAAACATCAGCACAAACGGGATCGAAAAGGTCTTGCGTTCGAACAGCGTCAGGTTCAGGATCGGCCGCTTCTGGATGCGCAGCTGGTAGAGCTCCCACACAATCAGAGTCACCAGCGATGCCACGCACAGCACAAAAAAGAAGACGATGATGTGGGAGTAGAACCAGTCATCTTCCTGCCCTTTATCCAGCAGGAACTCCAGCGAACCGAAGGCCGCAGCCAGCAAGCCAAACCCGAAGTAGTCGAACTTCAGGCCGTCGCGGTGCGACTTCTCCACCGCCCGCCGGATATGCGGCGGGTCCTCCACCAGCCGGTTCGTCAGGTACAGGCTCAACAGCGCAATCGGCACGTTGATAAAGAAGATCCAGCGCCAGTTGAAGTTGTCGGTGATCCAGCCGCCCAGCGTCGGCCCGATCGCCGGCGCGCACACCACGGCAAATCCATACAGCGCAAATGCCTGCCCGCGTTGCTTGGGCGAGAATGTGTCGGCAAGGATCGCCTGCTCGCTCGGCGCCAGTCCGCCGCCGCCCGCACCCTGCAGGATGCGGAAGAAAACCAGCGCGGTCAGGCTCGGCGCCATCCCGCACAGCATGGAGCTGATGCCGAACAGCACCACGCAGATCATATAAAACCGCTTGCGCCCAACGAAGCCGATCAGATACGCCGACGCCGGCAGAATAATCGCGTTTGAGACCAGATAGCTGGTCAGCACCCACGTCGCCTCGTCCTCGCTCGCGCTCAATGATCCGGCAATATGCGGCAGCGCGACGTTCGCAATGGAGCTGTCCAGCACCTCCATAAACGTCGCCAGCGTCACCGTCAGCGCAATGGCCCACTGGTTGGCGCGCGGCTTCCACGCGCGGTCAGCCGCTGCCTGCTGCGCGGCAAGTTCATCCATGGGGAGGGCTGTTGAGGCCATGCGTCAATTTAGACTACCTGCGATCGTCCCGCGACTCGAAAAGATGCGCATGAAAATTCTCGGACCAAGTTAACTTTGCCCATTCCAGCGTGCCCGCTCCCGCTGTACCGCGCGGATAAAATAACCCTATGACATTGCTTCAGGTTGTCTTGCTTGCCGTGGTGCAGGGACTGGCCGAGTTGCTGCCTGTATCCAGCTCGGCGCACGTCGTCGTCGCGGAAAAGCTCATGGGCCTCGATCCTTCCACGCCCGCCATGACGCTTCTGCTCGTCATGCTCCACACCGGCACCATGTTTGCCGTCATCGTCTACTTCTGGCGCCAGTGGGTCGCCACCTACTTCTCCTCCGCCGACGCCTTCAAACGCTTCCTCATCCGACTCGTCTGGGCCACCGCCATCACCGGCATCCTCGGCGAAGCGCTCAACAAGCTCATCGAACACACCCTCTTCCGCGGAGCGCCCAAAGCGCAGATCGAAGATCTCTTCGGCCGCCTTGACCTCGTCGCTCCGGCGCTCGCCGCCGCCGGCATCCTCATCCTCATCGCCGGTCTTCGCACCCGAAACAAAGAGTCTGCGGACCGTGAGGCCTCCGCGCTCCCCGGCAGCATCACCCGCCGCCCCTCCGGCAACGTCACCATGGCGCAGGCCGGATGGATGGGCCTGATGCAGGGACTCGCGCTGCCCTTCCGCGGCTTCTCCCGCTCCGGCGTCACCATCTCGATCGGCATGCTCACCGGCGCCGTCCGCGAGCGCGCCGAGCGCTTCAGCTTCGCCATGGCCGTCGCCATCACTCCGCTGGCCATCGGCCGCGAAGCCCTGCGCCTGCTCCATGCAAAGAAGGACGCCGCCGCCATGGGCGCCCCGCTCGACCTCCACGCCACCGCGATGATGAGCCTGCTCGGCATGGTCTGCGCGTTTCTCGCCGGCCTGGTCGCGCTCAAATGGCTCTCCGCCTGGCTGGAGAGCGGTCGCTGGTATCTCTTCGGCGTCTACTGCCTTGCCGCCAGCGCCGTCGTCTTCTGGCTGCACACCCGCGGCTACTAACCCCTTCTCACCGGGCCCGGCCCCGACTTAAGTAGCGCTGCCTTGCTGCAGAAAGTCCGGGCTCACCGGGTTCTCATACACTGAGTAGTCGCGCGTCACCACAGTCAGCCCGCTCTCGGAGACAAAATAGTTCTTTCTGTCCTCGTTCATGTCGTAGCCGATCACCGTGCCGTCCGGTATATGCACATCGCGGTCGATAATCGCGTGGCGGATGCGGCAATGCCGCCCGATATTCACATGCGCAAAGATGATCGACGAGTCGACGTCCGCATACGAGTTCACGCGCACATCCTGCGACAGCACAGAGTTGCGCACCACCGACCCTGAAATAATCGACCCCGCGCATACCACGGAGTTGATCGCCATGCCTGTGCGCCCCGGCTCGCCAAACACAAACTTCGCCGGAGGATATTGATACGGCCGCGTGCGCATCGGCCAGGTCTTGTCATACAGGTTGAAGATCGGCGTAATCCCCGCCACGTCCATGTTGGCCTCGTAGTACGCCTCAAGCGTCCCCACATCGCGCCAGTAGAGCGCCCGCTGCTTGTTCTCGTCCACAAAATTGTAGGCTTGCATCTTGTAGCGGCCCAGAAGCTTGGGCAGAATGTCGTGCCCGAAGTCATGCGTGGAATCCGGGTCCTCCGCGTCGCGCATCAGCTCCGGCAGCAGAATGTCCGTATTAAACAGATAGATGCCCATCGAAGCATCCACCATCTCCGGATTGAAAGGCGACCGCAGTTCAGTCGACTGCGGCTTCTCCACAAACCCCGTCACCTCGCCCGACCGCGCCACCTCCACCACGCCGAAGCGCGAAACTTCGTCAGGACTGATCGGCAGCGTCGCCAGGGTCACATCGGCGCCCGAGTCGCGGTGTTGCTTCAGCATACGGCCATAGTTCATCTTGTAGATGTGGTCGCCGGAGAGGATCAGCACATGCTTCGGCTCCTCCGAGCCGATCGAATAGATGTTCTGGTACACCGCGTCCGCCGTGCCCTGGTACCAGCTCTTCGAGACGCGTTGCATCGGCGGCAGGATCTCGATAAACTCGCCCAGCTCGTTGGCCACCACCGGCCCCCAGCCCTCGCGGATATGACGGTTCAGCGACAGTGCCTTGTACTGCGTCAGAATATAAACGTGCCGCAGGTCGGAGTTGATGCAGTTCGAGAGCGTGATATCGATGATGCGGTACTGGCCCGCGAACGGCACCGCAGGCTTGGCGCGGTCGCGTGTCAGCGGAAAGAGCCGTTCTCCCGCGCCGCCGGCCAGCAGCACGCCCAGTGTGTCTCTCATTGTTCTCCTACCTCAAACCTGTTCGATTCCCAAAGTGCCACTCAGCATACGACAATCCGATGCAGCCCCGCCAGCAGGAGACTCCCCTGCAAGCGGCGCACACCAGAAATCGAGAGTCTACCATGCAATGGTTTCAAAGACCGCTATCCGTCACACCTCTGCCACATCGCGCACAACGCAAATACGCCCGGCTTCTGAGGCCGGGCGCAGAATCGGACCAAACATCGCCTTACTTCTCTGCCGGCGGCTCTGCTTCGGAATCAGCCGGCGGCGCGAGGTCCAGCTGTGTAGGCTCCTCATCGGGAAGAGTAATGCGCAGCGACTTCAAAAAGTTCAGATCGTGCGGGGTAAATGGGCCACTCCCCGCATCGCCTGCATTCTCCGCCGGCTCTTCCTGCTCCACCTGGTTCAGGCCGATCGTGGCCTCCAGCATCAGCATTACATCGAAGCCCTGGTCGCGGATGTTCTTCACCACCCCCGCAATATGTTCGGACTCGGAGACAGACTCGTGGATCGCCTCGCCCAGCTTCTGGATCAGCTGCTTCACTCTATGATTCAATGCCACCTCCGGGATGCCCTTAAGATCAGGTGCTGCGTGTGGCTGATCCGCATCGGGTATTCCCTGCCAACCGGATCAAGGCGGGAACGGCATTGCGGGGCGCTATCGTTCGGTTAGCATACGCCGGACGACAATCTGCCGCAATGCCATTCCTTCCCTTCGTTCAGAGGGCACGAATCGCCACGCCGCGCAACTAATTGCCCGCCTGCGCTCCAGAGCTGCTTCCTCCCATATCAGCCGCGATCGCCAGATCCACCGCGCTGCCCACCTTCAGCTTCACGTCGTTCTTGCCCGACGCGACAAACACGCCCGAGCTGTCGCTGGAGAATCGGCTGTGCAGATCGACTCCATCGACCACGCCTATCCGGTCCACCCCCACCGTACCCAGAGCAAGTTCGTTGGGATCCGCCGTTCCAAGCTCAGACTCAGCTTGCAATCCAAGGATCGTTGCCCGGATCGGGATCGTCTGCCCGCCCTTCACATCGGCCGTGGTAAAGCGCAGAGCCAGTTTCTTGTCGCCGGCGACATTCAAGTCGTCGGACACTACCGTTCCGTGCAGTACCGTTCCAGAAGGAAGTTCTTTGCCATTAGTCAGATGCACCTTGCGGCCCAGCTTCACCGTAAAGTTCGCGCCGGGCTGCAGCGTCTTTGCATCCAGGGTTGACGTGAAGAGTGCCTGCGCCAGCGCGCGATCCGCTCCAGGCGCGCTCTGCGCAACCATCGGAAGCGCGAGAGTGGCGATCGAAGCGGCGACCAGACCCAGCCGCAGTGCGTTAGAGACACGTAGGGTATATGAGTTTTCAGACATGGGGAGGGCTCCTTGTTTTTGGTTGTTGTCGCCGAAGAGCGCTCGCCACTGTGATGTTTCTCTCGAGCGCTCGGCGTGTTCGTTCCTGCTTAAAAGACGCAGAACACACCTGCAAAAGACGCATGAAAATGTATCCACAATCGCGTCTCCTGAAAAAATATCGCGCGTTCGATTACCGACAAAAGTTTGCGCGAATCTCGCTTGCATTCGTCTGTTATTAAGTACTGGCGCATTCCTTTGAGCGCGCCTTGCCTCAATCGTCTAAACTTCCGCACATGGATGCAGTGCGCTTTGGACGTGCGCTCGGGTTCGGAGCTAGACAGGCGGCCAAGACCGTCATCCGTGCCGTCGACGCCGCGCGCGCCGAAAATCCTTCGCCATCCGTGCAATCCCAATCCCAATCCGCATCCACAGTCACCGCGCCGCGTCCCTTCGCATCCTCAGCTCCCGTAAATCGGCCGGCCGCTGCGCACGCATCCAGCCGCGAACCCGCCGTCGCCTCCAACCGCACCGTGCCAGTCGCAACCCAGGCCCGCGGCATACAGGAAGGCATCAGCCGATTCAAAACCTCCGCCGTCGAACCGGTCGTTCGCCTCTCCGGCGTACTCTGGCTGGAGGTCACCGGCGTCTTCTTCGCCCTCTTCGCCCTCGCCGCCGCGAACGGAGTCTGGCGCCTCCGCGCAGATCTCCGCCCCGCCCTCACTCATCCTGCCGCCCACGCCAGCATCCTCGGCGCCGTCGCAATCTTCGCGCTCTTCGCGTACTTCTCCATCAGCAGCTTCGTCCGTGCGCATCGCCGCCAGCACCGCCGCGGCTAGGCGCACCGCGCTACACTCGTCCAGTCGCGAACCTGCTCTTAATACAGATGAGCTCCCAACCGCCAACCCCGCCCAGAGAGATCGCCACCACCTCTGGCATTCCCATCGAACCGGTCTACCGCGCGTCAAATCTCGATGCCCTCGCCGCCTTCGACCCCGCGCGCGACCTCGGCGAACCCGGCGCCTTCCCCTTTACCCGCGGCATCCAGCCCACCATGTATCGCAGCCGCCAATGGACCATGCGCCAGTACGCCGGCATGGGCGACGCCGAAGAGTCCAACAAGCGTTACAAATTCCTCCTCGCCCACGGCGCAGCCTCCGGCGAAGCCACAGCCCTCAGCGGCGCCGCAGCCCTGAGCGTCGCCTTCGACCTTCCCACCCAGATCGGCTATGACTCCGACTCGCCCATGGCCCTCGGCGAAGTCGGCCGCGTCGGCGTCGCCATCGATTCGCTCGACGACATGCAGCGCCTCTTCGCGGACATCCCCCTCGACCGCGTCTCCACCTCCATGACCATCAACGCGACCGCATCGATCCTGCTCGCGCTCTACGTCGCCGCCGCAAAGCGCACCGGCGCAAACACTCGCACCCTCACCGGCACAGTGCAGAACGACATCCTCAAGGAGTACATCGCGCGCGGCACCTACATCTATCCCGTCCACCACGCCATGCGCCTCGTCACCGACATCTTCGCCTGGGCCGCGCACGAACTCCCCGAATGGAACACCATCTCCATCTCCGGCTATCACATGCGCGAGGCCGGCTCCACCGCCGTGCAGGAGGTCGCCTTCACCCTCGCCAACGGCATGGCCTACGTGCAGGCCGCGCTCGACGCCGGTCTCGACATCGACACCTTCGCCCCGCGCCTCAGCTTCTTCTTCAACGCGCACTCCAACCTCCTCGAAGAGGTCGCCAAGTTCCGCGCCGCCCGCCGCATGTGGGCGCGCATCATGCGCGATCAATTCCATGCAAAGAATCCAAAGAGCTGGGCGCTCCGCTTCCACGCCCAGACCGCCGGCTCCACGCTCACCGCGCAGCAGCCGCTGAACAACATCGCCCGCACGACGATTGAAGCCCTCGCCGCCGTCCTCGGCGGCACGCAGAGCCTGCACACCAACGGCTACGACGAAGCCCTCGCCCTTCCCACCGAGCAGGCCGCCCGCACCGCGCTACGAACGCAGCAGATCATCGCGCACGAGAGCGGCGTCGCCCAGACCGTCGATCCGCTCGCCGGCTCCTACTACATCGAATCTCTCACCAACGAGATCGAATCCCGCGCCAACCACTACCTCGCCCGCATCGCCGGGTTCGCGACGCAGTCGGCGAACCCATCCAATACGCTCTCCACCACATCAACAGCCACGCCTCACGCCGGCCTCGGCATGCTGCGCGCTATCGAGCAGGGCTACATCCAGCGCGAGATCCAGAACGCCGCCTACGCTCATCAGCGCGCCGTCGACTCCCACGAATCCATCATCGTCGGCGTCAACGCCTTCACCGCCGAAGGCGACGATCCCTCCGTCCCGCTGCAGCGTATCGACCCCGACCTCGAGCGCCGCCAGGTCGAGCGCCTCCGCGCCCTGCGCACACGCCGCGACGCCACGCGCTGGGCATCGTCACTGCAAGCCGTCGAGGACGCCGCCCGCACCAGCGATAACCTGATGCCGCACATCCTCTTGGCCGTTGAATCTCTCGCCACCGTCGGCGAGATCGCCGACACCCTCCGCCGCGTCTTCGGCGAATACCGCGAGACCGTCGCACTTTAGTCGCGGTGTAAAGTCGAACCATGTCCACCGAAACCGCATCGACCCTGCGCAAGACCGCACTCAACGCCACCCACCGCGCGCACAAGGCAAAGATGGTCGACTTCGGCGGCTGGGACATGCCCGTCGAATACTCGGGCCTCATCGCCGAGCACATGGCCGTGCGCACCGCCGTCGGCCTCTTTGACGTCTCCCACATGGGCGACATCCAGTTCCGCGGCCCCAACTCGCTCGCCGCCGTGCAGCGCCTCTGCATGAACGACGCCTCCAAGCTCGCCGTCGGCCAGGCGCAATACTCCGCCATGCTCTACCCCGACGGCACGCTTCGTCGACGATGTCGTCACTCACAAGCTCAGCGAGAACGACTATCTCCTCGTCATCAACGCCGGCACGCGCGAGAAAGACCTCGCCTGGATACGCAAGACCGTTGGCAGCATGTCCGGCACCCACATCTCCGACTACTCCGACTACTACACGCAGCTCGCCATCCAGGGCCCGCTCGCCCAGGCCACGCTGCAGAAGCTCACCGACACCGACCTCAGCGCCATCAAGAACTACTGGTTCAACTGGGGCCGCCTCAAGCTCTCCGACGGCAAAACCGTCCACAACGTCATGATCGCGCGCACCGGCTACACCGGCGAGGACGGCTTCGAGATCTACATCCCCTCCGACGAACCCACCAGCGCCAAGGTCTGGGGTGAACTGCTCACCGCCGGCGCCGAGTTCGGCATCCTGCCCTGCGGCCTCGGCGCGCGCAACACCCTGCGGCTTGAAGCCGCCATGGCCCTCTACGGCCACGAGATCTCCGAATCGATCAACGTCCTCGAATCCGGACTCGGCCGCCACGCCAAGCTGGGCATCGATCCCAACGCGCTCGGCTCGGACTTCGTCGGCCGCGAGGCCCTGCTCCAGATTGAACGCGCCGGCGGCCCCAAACGCAAACTCGTCGGCCTCGAAATGATCGAGCGCGGCATCGCCCGCGACAACTACCCAGTCGCTACCATCTCCGGCGAAAAAATCGGCTACATCACCTCCGGCACCCCCGCGCCGTTTCTGAAGAAGAACATCGCCCTCGCCTACGTCCCCATCCAGTACGCCGCCACCGGCGAAGAGCTCGCCATCGAGATTCGCGGCTCCCTCGTCCGCGCCCGCGTCGTCCCCACCCCCTTCTACAAGCGCCCCAGGAAGACCGCATAGCGTGGTTTCGAAAATGGCCTCTAAAAGTGGAACGGATCGAATAGTCCGGGCGCATTTGGAACATCAGCGAGCTGCTCTTTGAAGCACCGCGCATGGCAAGACCAGACCTGCCACTTCCCGTGCTTCGGAGTGACTGTCACGCTACACGGATCAGCTCCGGACTCATCAATATCCTCACCGCAGAAACAGCATGGCCCAAATTTCACATTTATCGGCTCGCTCATGCCAGCAATAGTCTCACGCAACCCGCCAGTTCCTGCCCCGTTTTCCACCCCATCTCGCAGATACACTTAAAATTCAACCATCCCCAACGGAGACGCGCCCATGCCCTACCCCGCCGGCTACAAATACACCAAGGAGCATGAGTGGATCTCCGCCGAAGGCACCACCGGCACCGTCGGCATCACCGACTACGCGCAGTCCTCGCTCGGCGACATCGTCTTCGTCGACCTGCCCAAGGTCGGCGACCCGCTCGAGGCCGGCAAAATCTTCGGCTCCGTCGAAAGCGTCAAGGCCGTCAGCGATCTCTACTCGCCCGTCTCCGGCGCCATCACTGAGATCAACGAAGCCCTGAAAGACAAACCAGAAGCCATCAACGAGGACGCCAACGCCACCTGGATGATGAAGCTCACCCTCTCCAACCCCGCCGAGCTCACCTCACTCCTCTCCGCTGAGGACTACGAAAAGTTCGTCAGCGAAGAGACCGGGCACTAGCGCATCCGGCAGCGCTCGCAGTCGTCGCATCACCGAAGGGAGACCTCACCTCAGCAATGCGCTACCTCCCCAAGTCGCCGCAGGACCGCGAAGATATGCTCGCCGCCATCGGCGAGACAAATCCGGCAGTTAAATCCATAGCCGATCTCTTCGCCACCATCCCCGCCGAGTACCGCCTCGCCCGCGACCTCGCCATCCCGCGCCAGCACTCCGAATCCGAGATCCTCGACCGCTTCCGCGCCTTCGCCGACGCCAACGCTAACGGCTACTCGAGCTTCCTCGGCGCCGGCGCCTATCGCCACTACCGCCCCGTCATCATCGATTCACTCGTCCAGCGCGGCGAGTTCCTCACCAGCTACACCCCCTACCAGCCGGAGATCGCGCAGGGCACCCTCCAGGCCATGTTCGAGTTCCAGACCATGATCTGCGAACTCACCGGCATGGAGATCGCCAACGCCAGCATGTACGACGGCTCCACCGGCGCCGCCGAAGCCATGATGATGGCCGTGCCGCATCACCGGCCGCGATCGCGCCGTCATCGCCCGCACCGTCCACCCGGAGTACCGCGAGGTCGTCGCCACCTACGCGCAGCACCAGGAGATCCCCATCACCGAGGTCGGCTATGTGCCGGACGGCCGCCCCGAATCTGGGAGAGTAGACCTCGCCGCGCTCGACGCCGCCATGACACCGCGAGACCGCCTGCGTCCTCATCCAGTCGCCCAACTTCTTCGGGACGATCGAAGATGTGGAGGCCATCGCAGCCCTCGCCCACTCCCGCGGCGCGCTCCTCATCGTCTCCATCGCGGAGGCCGTCTCGCTCGGCATCGTCCGCCCGCCCGCCGAGGCCGACATCGTCGCCATGGAGGCGCAGATCCTTCGGCGTGCCCGTCGGCTTCGGCGGCCCCTACTGCGGCGTCATCGCCTGCAAGGAAAAGTTCCTCCGCCAGATGCCCGGCCGCCTCGTCGGCGAGACCAAAGACGTGGACGGCAAGCGCGGCTACGTCCTCACCCTCTCCACCCGCGAGCAGCACATCCGCCGCGAGAAGGCCACCTCCAACATCTGCACCAACCAGGCCCTCGTCGCCATGATGGTCACCATCTTCCTCACCGTCTACGGCAAAGGGCCTGCGCGATCTCGCCGAGCACAACCTCGCCAAAGCCACCTACCTCCGCAACGCGCTTGCTCCTACATCGGCCGACTCCACCCGCATCCTCTTCTCCGCCTCCCCGCGCTTCCACGAGTTCGTCCTCGAAACCCCCGTCTCCGCCGACGAGATGAACGCCGCGCTCCTCGACCACAAGATCATCGGCGGTCTGCCGCTCGCGAGGTGGTATCCCGAACTCGGCCCCAACGCCTCCCTCTGGTGCGCCACCGAACTCACCACCCGCACCCAGATGGACTCCGCCGCCGAAGCAGTCAAATCCATCACCGCACGCGAACTGGTCAGATCATGAAGGAGCCGGTCTAGATGGACATCTCCACCATCGAAGGCGAAGAGCTCCACTCCGTCGCATTCGTCGAGGACTACCTCGAGCTGCGCTTCGGCCCCGCCCTGCTCACCCTCTACAACTGGCCCTACGTCATGCTCCCCGACTTCTCCGTCGCCTTCGGCGAGCCCGAGTACCGCAACGCCCTCTGCGCGCAGATTGGCAGCGCCGTCGACACCGCCGCCCTCGACGAAGGCAGCGCCCTCACCATCGAGCTCGCCAACGGCGTCGTCCTCGGCCTCTCCCTCCGCGAAGAAGACCTCGACGGCCCCGACTCCGGCCTCTTCTCCCCCACCGGCTCCGCATCCGACGCCGAGGAGTTCTGAACGATGTTTGAGGATGTTGAGAAGATCGAAAATCCGCAAACCGGCTCGTGGGCATCACTCACTACGATCCAACAAGCCGGAACGATGTTTGCGGGCGCATTATTTGTTATTTCGCTGGTCACCAGTTTCTGGAGCCGTGGGGCAGCAGTCATCATCGGCGTCTGCGCGGCTTCGTCTCTGCTGCTCGGCCTCGTGGCCGGGGCGCTATGGAGAGCGCGCCATGCGCTACATTTCTGGTACTCGATGGCATTCGCGTGCATCGTTCACGCATGTTTTCTACCCATTTATGCGTGGATGATGGCGGAGATGCTGACCAACAACCCCAGAGGAACTGGGAGAGGGCTTCTGCTTCTATCGCTTCTGCTAATAGCCGTGGAAGCGACCCTTCTTATTGGGTTATTGAAGCGCATCGCACTCTCATTCTTCAAACGAAGGCGGAAATCCAATCAGTACAACAGGGGAACCTTCCAGGAAAATGACTATGCCTGACACTCACTTCACCGGCACGCCCCTCAAGGCCACCACCCACGTCAACCAGAACGAGGGCCTCATCTTTGAGAAGTCCTCGCCCGGCAAAAAGGCCTGGCGCCTCGCCGAGCTCGACGTGCCCGCCATCGACGCCTCCCAACTCCTCGGCGCCGCCGCCCGCCCGCGCGCCCAGTGGGAAGCCGGCCCCATGCCCGAGCTCTCCGAGATCGAGATCATCCGCCACTTCACCCGCCTCTCCACCTGGAACTACGCCATCGACCTCGGCATGTATCCGCTCGGCTCCTGCACCATGAAGTACAACCCGCGCATCAATGAGGCCGTCGCCCGCCTCGAAGGCATCGCCGACGCCCACCCCTACCAGCCCGAAGCCCTCGCCCAGGGCTGCCTCGGCATCATGCAGCTGCTCTCCCAGTGCCTCATCGAGATCACCGGCATGGACGCCATCACCCTCCAGCCCGCCGCCGGCGCGCACGGCGAGTTCACCGGCATCCTCCTCGCCCGCGCCTACCACGAGGCCAACGGCAACCCGCGCAAAAAAGTCCTCATCCCCGACTCCGCCCACGGAACTAACCCAGCAACGGCGGCCGTCGTCGGTTATCAGGTCGCCAACCTCAAATCCAACTCCCAGGGCATGGTCGACCTCGCCGAACTCACCCGCATGGTCGACAACGACACCGCCGCCCTCATGCTCACCAACCCCTCCACCATCGGCGTCTTCGAGTCCGATATCCACAAGATCGCCGACATCCTCCACGCCAAGGGCGCGCTGCTCTACATGGACGGCGCCAACATGAACGCGCTCTGCGGCAAGACCCGCCCCGGCGACTTCGGCGTCGACGTCATGCACCTCAACCTGCACAAAACCTTCTCCACCCCGCACGGCGGCGGCGGCCCCGGCTCCGGCCCCGTCGCCTGCAAAAAAATCCTCTCGCCCTTCCTGCCCACGCCCGTCCTTGTGACGCGCGGCCAAGACGAGAATGCCGCTCTCAGCTCTCGACTACGACCGCCCCCAAACCGTCGGCCGCGTCCGCGCCTTCTACGGCAACTTCGGCATGTTCGTCCGCGCCCTCGCCTACATCCTCGCCAACGGGCCCGACGGCCTCCGCCAGACCACCGAGGACGCCGTCCTCAACGCCAACTACCTCCGCGCCAAGACTCACCGGACACCTTTGACCTTCCCTACTCCGCGCCCTCCATGCACGAGGTCGTCTTCTCGGATAAGCTGCAGGCCCAAAGAAAAGATGGCCAGCCCGGCGTGAAAACCGGCGACATGGGCAAGCGCCTAATCGACTACGGCTTCCACGCCTACACCGTCAGCTTCCCGCTCGTCGTTAGCGGAGCCATGATGATCGAGCCCACCGAGAGCGAGAGCCGCGAGGAGCTCGACCTCCTCGTCGACGCTCTCCAACAGATCGCCCGCGAAGCCGCCGAGAACCCGGAGCTGGTCCGCACCGCGCCCCACTCCACCCGCCTCCGCCGCCTCGACGAGACCACCGCCGCCCGCAAACCCATCCTCCGCTGGAAAGCCCCCGCCACCACCAATGATTCACCCGCCGCCAACGGCTCCCTCACCCCCGACTCCCCCGCCAAGGAGTGGTGAACGTTCGGGTGGCCCATTCATCTGCGGGCATCAGCACGCGGATGAGTGGGGAACCACTCACCCCCGACTCCGCCACAAAAGAATGGTAAGAAGCACTTTGGATGCCCCATTCATGCGCGAGCGTCAGCGCGCGCATGGGTGCGAATTCGCGCTGAAGGCGCGTTCTATACCAGCCTGGGGCAACGCCCCAGGTACGCAACCCATTTTTCCTTGTCATCCCGAGCGAAGCGAACCGCGTTAGCGGATCGCGCAGTCGAGGGATCTGCTTCTAGGCCCCATTGCCACCGATGCCGTCATCCCGAGCGAGTCCCGCTAAGCGGGACGAGTCGAGGGACCCCCGCATTTAGTTTTGCTTAAGGGCACGGCTTCAGCCGTGCCGCAGATGATCCCTCGTGACAAAGGGCTTTAGCCCCTAAGGTCAATGGCTTATTGGGGCGCCCCGCAGCTGATTCAAGCGATTGTCGATCCGCTTGGTACCCATCGTCCATGAGAACCACATGAACCAGGTTCCGTGAACCACCGTCCATCCGTGTGACTGAGTTATCCGTGACTGAAATGCGGAATCTACCGGAGCGCCAACTCCGAATACATCGTGCTCCGTCTGGGCCGCAAGAATCGTACACGGAGCAGTCTTAAACTCTCCAATAATGCAGTCGAAGATCAGCACCGATATTCCATTTATCTTTCCCTCCATCACATTCCAAACCTGCCGAATTCTCCGCTCACCGGGATGAAGATGCGATATCCAGCCAGGAAGAGGGGGCTGAATATGAAGATGATCGGGATTTCGTAACCAATTCGGCGGAGTTTCAGGCCCGATGTATTCGAAACCTGTTTTGGCGGCAAAAGCGCGCATCGCTCGGCCCCGAATGAAGTAGAAGCTCCGGACCAGACAGACGCCAAGCAACAAGGTTCCGAATGCCGGGCCCAATCTGTTTACAATTTCCAGGACCATCTTGATTCCTTCATCCTCAACCATGTCTGCATGACTGTCGCAAACCGAGAATTAGTCTATCCCGGGTGCCAGATCCGTGCCGCGTCCTCACCTCAAATTCCGCAACCCTCCCGCCGCCCTATAACTCTGCACCACAATCCCGTCGCCATCGCCTTCGCGCTCCCGACCCCTCCCCTAAAAACGCCGCCCGCGGCGAGTTCCTCGCGACCCAATAGCCGCCAGCTCCCGGCATGGCATCTATGAATATCAGTTATGGACCCCACTCAGACCATCAGCCGCTTGAAGCAACTCCTGGCCGGCAAATGGGCCGGGGAAGGCTTCGCCAAATTCCCCACCATCGATGACACGGCCTACACCGAACAGACCGAGTTCCGGCCCGATGAGTACAAGGACTCCATCTTCTTCGAGCAGAAGACCTGGTACAAAAACGACACCCCGAACAACGGTCATACCGTCTTCTGGGATACAGGCTTCATTCTCCTTCGCGACCAACACATCCTGCTCCACAGTGCGCAGGTCGGCGGCCGCATCGAGCAGTATCGCCTCACCGAATCCACCGCCAACCGTTTCGTCTTTGACAGCTCTGCCATCCTCGTCGACCCCAAAGCGATGCGTTCGCAACGCATCTTCACCATCGCGGCGGACGCAATCGATTACGAGCTCAGCATGGCGACCCATCAGGCCCCGGAGTTTCAAAACCACCTCAAGGCCCACCTCCTGCGGACAGCCTGAAGCGCAAGATCATCCGCGTCGAGCCGCTCTCCATTTACCTTGAACGCTGGAGGGTGCCTGCCTCGGCGGTCGCTCGCGCCGGCGATACGATCTACGTGTCCGCAACCCTCCCGCCGCCCCATTCATCCCGCTCCGCGGGATGAGTGGGAAGAGAAATCCGCCGCTCTCCCTCTTGACACCACCGATATAATGTAACCAGCAGCAAAATTGCATCGACGGCCGAATCCACCGTAACCGGATTGTGCCTCTGCAATCGCCGCTATCCGGTGCCCACATGGTTCATCGAGCATCCATTCCCACCCTCAGCGTTGTCTCTTGCCCGCCCTCAGACGCCTGCGCCGCTTCGCAGAATCAACGTAATAGCTCTAACCACCTGCATTTTCTATCAACTACATCCTTTTTGCTGCAAATCCATGATTCCAAATTAGATGAATACCAGGGGGGGTGGGGGTACACAGGCCGCGAAAGGCGGAAATTACGCTCTGCCGCGCCGCAGCTCCTTCGTCTTCACCACAATCATGTACTCGTAGAACGACTGCAGCGTCGCATAGGTCACCCCCGCCGCGCCATCCAGGACTGCCCCGCGCAGGAACATCATGTACAGCCACTTCACCAGCGGCCGCAGCGGCAGCTTGTAGAACAGCGCCTTCTGGTGCAGCCGCCGCGTGTGGAAGTCCTGGTGCCCCAGCGCCGCCCGCAAGCTCGGCTCCTGCAATCCATCCCGCCGCACAATCAGCTCCGCCTCCATCGTCGAGTAGGTGTTGTGCTTCGCCACCCAGTGCGCGATTCCCTTCGAGAACGGAAAGTGGTCCAGCGGCGCCAGCAGCTCCGCCACCGGCCCATCCACTTCGAGCACCTCGTTAATCGCCCGCGTGTACTTCGCCTTCTCCGGCCGCACGAGGCGGATGTAATACGGCGAGATCTGCGCATGCTTCAGCCACCTGCCAAAGAGAAAGTCTCTTCGCCGCAGCCGGAAGCCCGCCGTATTCGCCGGCGCTTCCTCCACCACGCGCTGCATCTCTGCAGAAAGCTCCGGCGTAGGTCTCTCATCCGCATCCAGCAGGAACACCCACGGATGCTTGAAGCTGATCTCAAACGCGGCATTCCTGTGTGTCGCGTAGTCGTCGAACGCCCGCGTGTGCACCTGCGCTCCTGCGGCCCGCGCAATCTCCAGCGTCCGGTCCGTCGAATGCGAGTCGAAGACATGCACATCATCCGACCACGCCACCGACGCAAGCGCGCCCGGCAGGTCGCGCTCTTCGTCCTTCGTCAGAATCAGGACAGATATAGGAATGCTCGCGGCGGTAATCTGACTGCTCCCGGCTGCTGTCGGCGCGTTCACTCCCGCTATCCTACCGCGTACCGCTTCATCGCCAGCACCGCGTTCAGTCCCCCAAACGCCAGCGAGTTCGAGAGCGCAAGGTCCTTGCTGGGCTCAAGTGGACGCGGAGCGTCCACGATCACGTCCAGATCCAGCGCCGGATCCACCGCGCCAATGTTGGCCGTGTGCGGAAGGCTGGCAGCGTCCAGCGCCAGCGCGGTTGCCAGTGCTTCAATCGCTCCCGCCGCGCCGATGGAGTGTCCGGTCAGCGACTTGGTCGCGCCGACCGGGACCTTCTTCGCAAGCGAACCCAGCGCCTGCCCGTCTATCGCGATGTGGATCGCCTGCGCCTCGACCGCATCATTGGTCAGCGTGCCCGTCCCATGCGCGTTGATGTACCCAAGGCGTTCGATGATCTCTGCGCGCGAGACACCCAGCGTTGCTGCCGCGTCGTCGATCGCGCGCGTCATCGCCAGCGCAGCGCCGCCGGCCTGCGGCTGGGTGATGTGGTGCGCATCGGCGGACATGCCGAAGCCGACCACCTCCGCGTATACCTTTGCCCCGCGAGCCAGCGCAGCATTGAGCGGCTCCAGCACCAGCATCGCCGCGCCTTCGCCCAGCGTCATGCCGTCGCGGTCGGCGGCGAAGGGCCGGCACGCCGTCGGCGAGACCACGCGCATCGAGTCCCACGCACGCAGAAATCCGAACGTCAGCGCGGCCTCATACCCGCCGGCAATCGCTGCGGCCGCCTGTCCGGAACGCACCATATGGAACGCGAGCCCGATGGCATGGGTTCCCGAGGCACACGCCGTCGAGATGTTCAGTACCGGTCCGGTCACGCCTGTCTCGATCGCAATGTTACTGGCGCCGGAGCTGGACATGGCGCGCACGATACCCAGCGGCGAGATGCGTGCGTTGCGCGTGTAGAGGCCGCGGTTCGCCTCCTCGTCCGCGGCGCGGCCCCCGCAGCCGCAGCCGATGATGACGGCCATGGTA
The DNA here is from genome assembly GCA_963766975.1 of uncultured Acidobacteriaceae bacterium. Taxonomy (GTDB): domain Bacteria; phylum Acidobacteriota; class Terriglobia; order Terriglobales; family Acidobacteriaceae; genus Edaphobacter. Next base: position 244,751 of record CAVYCF010000014.1, on the reverse strand, counting down.
GAGGGGGCGTAATGCTTCAGCACGCCGCTCTCCTCTGCCGCCTGGCGCGCGCTGATCACGCCGAACTGCGCGCTGGTGTCGGTGGAGGCGGCGACTCCGGTGGTCAGTTTCTGCGCGGGATTGTTCGCCGGGTCGAAGCCTTTCACCAGGCCGGTGGTCTTGAAGCGCAGACCGGGATCGTCACCGACCATCCCGGGAAAATTACGCTCAAACGGTGCGATACCACTGCGCCCCGCGTACATTGCGTCGCGAAACTCGGCGACCGTATTGCCAATGGGCGTGATGCATCCCAGTCCGGTAACGGCGACGCGAGTCATGTTGTGGTTATACAACTTCGCACGGGAGGAACATTCGTTGCCGCATGCGCGGCCTATATTTAGGTCGTCGCCGCATCCCGCGGGGCGGCAGCACGCAACTTCTCCACGCCGCGCACCACGTCGCCGACGGTCTTGAGCGAGTTGAGGCTCTCATCGGGGATCTCGATGGAGAACATCTCCTCGACGGCGAAGGTGAGGTTGATCTTGTCCAGCGAATCGATCTGCAGCTCGTCGAAGCTGGTGTCGAGGCTCACTGCCGAGGTGGGCAGGCTCTTCGATTGGGCCACCAGTTCGATTACGCGCGATGCGATGTCATCCATGCTTCTTCTCCGGACGCGCCAGTAAGGGAAGCTGGCGCGAGCGAGTCACAAAAGACTGTTGTACCACGCCTGTCGTCACCCCGGCTCTTCGGCGGGCGAATCCGGTAGAATCAAGGAGATGGCAGTTGCAGAAACCACGGTAGCGCCTCGCCCCATGCCTGTGCGAAGGCGCTGGAAGGCCGCCGCGCGCAAGGCGCGCGAACTGGCATCGATCGGCTGGGCACTGGCCGATACCGCCCACCCCTATATGGCGCACATTGTGCCCATGCGTAGGTGCAACCTGGCCTGCACCTACTGCAATGAATTCGACGACGTCTCCGATCCTGTGCCCATCGAGGAGATGGAGCGGCGGATCGACGAACTCGGCCGGCTGGGCACCTCGGTCATCACGATCTCTGGCGGCGAACCCCTCCTGCACCCAGACCTGGACCGCGTGATCGCGCGCATCCGCAAGACCGGCGCGATCGCGGGCATGATCACCAACGGCTATCTGCTGATGCCGGACCGTATCCAACGGCTGAACCGCGCCGGTCTGGACCACATGCAGATCTCCATCGACAACGTCATGCCGGACGAGGTCTCGAAGAAGAGCCTGAAGGTGCTGGACGCGAAGCTGAAGATGCTGGCCGAACATGCCGACTTCCACGTGAACATCAATTCGGTGGTCGGCGGAGGAATTGCGAACCCGCAGGACGCGATGACCATCTCCGAGCGTGCGCTCGCGCTGGGCTTCTCATCCACCATCGGGATCATCCACGATGGCAGCGGACAGCTAAAGCCGTTGGGGGATGAAGAGCGCAGCGTGTGGGACAAGGTGCGGAAGCTGACCCGGCGCAGCTACTCGCGCTTCAATCACTTTCAGGAAGCAATCGCCAACGGCCAGCCGAACCACTGGCGATGCCGCGCCGGCAGCCGGTACCTCTACATCTGTGAGTTCGGGTTGGTGCACTACTGCTCGCAGCAGCGCGGCTATCCCGGCGTGCCGATCGCGGACTACAAAAAGGCGGACATCCAGCGCGAGTTTCTCACGGAAAAGGGCTGCGCGCCCAATTGCACCATCAGCTGCGTCCACCAGGTCAGCTACATCGACCACTGGCGTGCGCCGCAGACCACGCACGTCACCCCGGGCACACCGCACGGCACAAGCGCTGATCTGGTCCAGATTCGCTAGCTCGCAGGAGTGGTCCCGCCGGCTACGGCTTCTGGCGCAGGATCGCCGCTATCTCCCTCACTCCCTCATCGATCCCCTTCAGCCCCTGGACCAGCCTCCACAGCATCCAGAGGACAAATATCCAGAAAGCGCCGATGATGCACACGACGACCAGCTGCAACGCACCGAAGATCATTTAGGTCACCTCGTGCGCCAGCATACCTGCGAATTTCGCACCGTAGGGGCAAATTTCGCAACCAGTTGCCCTCGGCGACACTCTAAACTAAGACTGAACGTGGCCCTCTCTTTCCAACCCAGCCTGCGCGCTGCTGCCTGCCTTATGGTACTGGCGGTTGCCTGCCCTCATGTACGCGCAGCCGACGGAGCCGGAGCCTCATCCGCGCCTGATCTGCGCATCTCTTCTGTTACTGCCCCGGCCGTCGAGGCCGCGCTTGGCATGCAGCCTGACCTGGGTGCCACTTCTCGCGAGGCGCTGCGCCTGGCGTTGCCCGATGCCCCGCAGCCCCAGGCTTCTCCGCTCGCGCCGCTTGCCAGCCCCCTCCACAACGTCGCGATCGACCAGGCACAGCCCGGCGCACTGCCGCTCTCGCTGGACGACGCCATCACTCGCGGCACGCTGCACAATCTGCAGATTGAGCTGGCCAATCAGCAGGACCGCGCCATCCGGGGCCAGATTCTCGCGGCCATTTACGCGCTGCTGCCCAACCTGAAGGCGACGCTGGCCACCAACGCGAATGAGATCAACCTGGCTGCATTGGGATTCAAGCCGTCGTCTCTGGCCGCCTTCGGCCTGCCACCCAACCTGATCCACACCATCGTCAAGGTGGACACCACCTCTGCGCAGATCTCCGCCGACCAGGTACTCATCAATCTGCCGGACTTCCTGCTGTATGGCGCGGCGCGAAAGGCCACCACCGTCTCCCAGATGAACGTGCTGAATGTGCGCGGAGGGATCGTCCAGGCGGTTGGCGAGCAATATCTGGCGACGCTGGCAGACCAGGCCCAGATCGCCAACGCACAGGCGCTGGTCACGTCTGACGAAGACCTCGTACGCCACGCTTCTGATTCCCATGACGCCGGCGTCGGCACCAATCTGGACGTGCTGCGCGCGCGTGTGCAACTGGACAACGACCAGCAGACGCTGGTGCGGGACCAGAACGCCTTCGCCAAGGACAAGATCGCGCTCGACCGGCTGATCGGACTACCTGCGGACCAGGAGCTCACGCTCACCGACGCAGTTCCGTACGCCGATCTCGCCGAGCTGCCGCTGGATCAGGCGAAGACCGTCGCCTATTCCCGCCGCAAGGACCTGCTGGCGCTTGAGGCACAGTTGATCGTCGCGCAGCGCGCGCGCCGGGCCGTAGCCTATGAGCGCCTGCCCCAGCTCGGAATCAATGGCTACTACGGCGTGCTCGGTGAGACGCACGGGCTTTACCACGGCGTCTTTGTGGCGCAGGGCGTGTTGAAGATCCCGATCTTTGAAGAAGGCCGCTTCCGCGGCGAAAGCGCGCTCGCGGCGGCATCCGAGGCTGGCATCCAGCGACAGATCGACTCCTTAAAGGTCACTATCGACGCACAGATTCGCGCCGCGATGCTGGATGTGGAGTCCTCAGTTCAACTGGCGAAGGTGGCACGCTCCAACGTCGACCTCGCGGCGCAGGCGCTCTCCGATACCCGCGACCGGTATGCGGCGGGCGTGGACGATGACCTGCCGGTCGTTCAGGCGGAGGCGGAGCTTCAAGCCGCACAGAGTCAGCTTATCGCCACGCAGTTCCAGTACAACGTCGCCAAGCTGAACCTCGCCCGCAACACCGGCGTGGTGGAGACGCAATACAAGCAATATCTAGGCGAATAGGACGCAGATTACGCGGTGGCGTTGGTCAGCGAGTTGCCGACGGTATTGAATGTATTGTCGATGGAATTGTGCAGCACGCGCAGGGCACTGGCTACAGCGACGCCGACCAGCGCTGCGACCAGCGCATACTCGATCAGGTCCTGGCCCGAGTCATCCGTGGCGAGATTTTTGAGGAACTGCGACATCGGTGTCTGCCTTGTGTGCCCCTGGTCAGACGCTCTCTTGGCCCAGGAAAATGGTGTTGCAAGACCAATGATACTCTGGGCAGCCGGGACGGACATGACCCTTGCGTGGGATAGCGCTGTCAGTCGTTCCAAAACCGCAAATCCTGCGTTTGTGCCAACATAGAGGAATATGGCTGAGGATGGCTGTCCAACTGTCGCGCCTTCCGGGGCGGGTGTAAAGCAGGATACTGGCCCCTCCGACCCCCCAAACGCCACCACCGGGGCCCAGACAACGCCGGGCGTGGGCAGCGCCTTTCTCTCCCGCGACTTCCGCCTCTATCAGCTTGCGCGCCTGCTGGTAATCCTCGGCGCGGAGGCCCAATCGGTAGCGGTCGCCTGGCAGGTGTACGCGATGACGCATTCGGCATTCAAGCTGGGGCTCACCGGGCTAACCCTGTTCGCTCCGGGCATCTTCTTTATTCTTGCTGCCGGCCACATCGCCGACCGGTATGACCGGCGGGCGATCATCCTCATCTGCTACGGCCTGCAGGCCATCTGCACGGTGGCGCTGCTGGAGTTCGCACTGCATGGCATCGCGCACGTCTGGCCGATCTATGCTGTGCTGTTCTGCATCGGCATGGGACGCGCATTCAGCGGTCCGGCAGCCTCCGCGCTAATGCCCTCCCTGGTCCCGGCGCAGCACTTCGTCAACGCGATCACCTGGGGTTCCATAGTCTTTCAGGTGGCGAACATCGCCGGGCCTGCCGTGGGGGGGCTGCTGTTCACGCTTCCGCTGATAGCTAATTGGACCGGCGCGGCGGCTGTCTACGCCTTTACGCTTGTGACGCTGACGGCCTTCCTGATCCTGGTGGGCGCAATGCGCACCAAGCCTGTCCGCAGGATTAACAACGCCTTCAACCTTGAGACCATGCTCGCCGGCTTCCGCTATGTGTGGCAGACCAAGTTGCTGCTGGGCTCCATCTCGCTGGACCTGTTCGCCGTTCTGCTGGGCGGCGCGACGGCGCTGCTGCCCATCTACGCAACGGACATTCTGCACGCAGGGCCGCGCGGGCTGGGACTGCTGCGCGCCATGCCCTCGCTGGGCGCTCTGGCTGTCTCCCTGACCATGGCGGTCCGTCCCATCCAGCGCAGAGCCGGCAAAAAGATGCTCTTCTGCGTCGCGATCTTCGGCGCGGCGACCGTGGTCTTCGGCCTCTCGCGCACGATGTGGATCAGCCTGGTCGCCCTGGTGGTCGTCGGCGCCAGCGACATGGTTAGTGTGGTAATCCGCGGCAGCATCCTGCAACTGGCGACGCCGCCGGAGATGCGTGGGCGCGTCAGCGCGGTCAACTGGCTGTTCATCGGCGCGTCCAACGAGTTTGGCGAGTTCGAGAGCGGCACCACAGCTAAGTGGTGGGGAGCTGTGCGGTCCGTGGTCATCGGTGGTATTGGGTCAATTGTCGTCACCGCGCTCGCAGCGGTGTTCTTTCCCAAACTCCGCAACACCGGAGCGCTTACCGCAGAATCATTGCTGGGCTCGAGCGTGCAACAAAGCGCCGCCGAGCCAGTCGATTGAGGACGCACGTAAAGCCGGCCATTGAAGTTGAGGAACACAGAGAGGATCGGGAGCAGAGATGAACACAGGTTTGAAGGTCGCGCTGGGACTGACCGGGGCCTTGCTGCTGGCCTTCGGCGTCGAAGTAGCCTATATCCACTACGACCGCGCCCGCTCGGCGCAATCTGCGGCCGCAGCACCGGATTACGGTCCCACCGATCCCGACGATCTGGTGTTTCTCAAGCGCGAGCATCCGGAGACCATCGCCGACCTGAAGGACCTGGATGGCCGCACGGTATGGGTGCAGGCCGGTGGCCAGATGGATTATTTCGCCGCTGCCGCCAATCACGCCGATTACTCCAAGTCCGCCGGGACGCTCCCCGGCGCAGAACCATTGAAGATCGTGGAGGCCTTCCAACAGACGCGGCCGAAGAATCTTGCCACGCGCGTTCCCCCCGGAACCACGCAAGTTCTCTTGGCCTTCACCATGCCCAGGTCGCAGGACCCCACGAAGCTCTTCGCCGCGCCCGTCGGCTACAGAGATGCAAGCGGTTACACCTTCTTCACCGACGACATCTTCTTCTACGACGACCCGCATAAGCTCTATGACTGGCCGGCGCCAATCTGGCAGGCCATCGACTCGCATCAGGTTGCCACCGGCATGAACCAGCGCCAGGTCTCGCTCGCGCTGGGCGCCGTTGCGCGCCAGGACGGCGGGTCCTACACCGACGGCGTAATGGTCTACGCCAACGCGGGCCATCCCATCGCCGTCACCTTCGCGAACGGCAGGGTGGCGGCGTTCCACCCGACGGACAACTTCTAGGCCGGTTATCGGCTGTTCCCGGAAGATGCCGCCCCGGCGCGCAGGCGGGCGGTCTTCATGGGTTTCCCATGCGGTCTTGCTCTATACTCTAGCCTCCAATATGCAACAGTCTCAGGCACGCATCGCAGACCATCCTCTGCTCAAGAACTACCATCTGGACTCGGCCTACGACGAGATGTTCGCCGGCCCGGAGGAGCTGCACGAGCACTATCGCTCACTCTTCGAGCGGTTCAGCTCCCTGCCCGTCGAAGAGCTCCGTCAACGCAAGCACTCCGCTGAGTTGAGCTTCCTGAACCAGGGTATTACCTTCACGGTCTACGGCCGCGAAGATAAGAGCGAGCACATCTTCCCCTATGATCTGATCCCACGCATCATCACGGCCGAGGAATGGGCGACGGTGGAGCGCGGGCTGACGCAAAGGCTCACGGCCCTCAACTTCTTCCTCAAGGACATCTACAACGAGGGCCGCATCCTCTCCGACGGCATCGTTCCGCGCGAGATCGTATACAGCTGCAAGCACTTCCGCCGCCAGATGGTGGGGCTGCAGGTGCCGCGTAACGTATATGTCGCTATCTGCGGCTCGGACCTCATCCGCATGGAGAACGGCGAGTTCGTGGTGCTGGAGGACAACCTGCGTGTTCCGTCAGGCGTGAGCTATATGCTCACCAACCGCCGCGTGATGAAGCGCACGCTGCCGCACTTGTTCCGCGCCTACAACGTGCGGCCCATCGAGCAGTACACGCAGCTGCTGCTGGGCACCCTGCGCTCCCTCGCCCCCGAGGGCCGGCCGGAGCCGAACATCGTGCTGCTTTCACCCGGCGTCTTCAACTCAGCCTACTTCGAGCACGCCTACCTCGCCCGTCAGATGGGCATTGAGCTGGTTGAGGGCCGCGATCTCGTCACACACGACAACATCATCTACATGCGGACGACAAATGGGCTGCGGCGGGTGGACGTGATCTACCGGCGGGTGGACGATGACTTCATCGACCCCATGGCCTTTCGTCCGGACTCGATCCTCGGCGTCGCCGGACTGTTCAATGCGTATCGGGCGGGCAACGTCACGCTGGCCAACGCCTTCGGCACAGGAGTGGCGGACGACAAGGCCCTCTATGCGTACGTGCCGGACATCATCAAGTACTACATGTCCGAAGAGCCAATTTTACAGAACGTCAAAACCTATCTCATGACCGATCCAGCATCTCGCCAGCATGCGCTCCAGAATCTCGACAAGCTGGTCGTGAAGGCCGTCGGCGAATCGGGCGGCTACGGTATGTTGATCGGCCCGCAGTCCACCGCGGCCGAGCGCGAGGAGTTCAAGCGCCTTATCGAGGCGAACCCGCGCAACTACATCGCGCAACCCACCATCTCCTTCTCCCGTGCGCCGTGCCTCATCGGCGACGAGTTGGAGCCGCGGCACGTCGATCTGCGGCCCTACATTCTCTACGGCGACAAGGTAAACGTCGTCCCCGGCGGCCTGACCCGCGTAGCGCTCAAGCGCGGCTCGCTAGTCGTCAACTCCTCGCAGGGCGGAGGCAGCAAGGATACGTGGGTACTCGGTTGACAGATCGACCGTCCGGAGGTGGCCAGATGCTTTCACGCGTTGCCGACAGCCTGTACTGGATGAGCCGTTACATAGAGCGCGCGGAGCACACCACGCGTCTGCTCGATGTGAACCTCAACCTGATGCTGGACGAAAGCGGCACCAGTGCCGACCACCGCTGGCAGCGCATGCTGCGTGCCCTCGGCAGTCCAACGGAGATGCAATGGACGGGCGATCCCTACGCGTTGATGCAGGCCCTTTTCCTCGATACCGAGTATGACGGCTCCATCCTCTCCTGCATCACCGCGGCCCGCGAGAATGCCAGACATGTCCGCGAGCAAGTCTCCACCGAGCAGTGGCAGCGGCTGAATAGCCTGTATCTTCGACTCACCCGGCCAGAGATGGGAGGCGAGCTCGTCAACTACTCCCAGCCGCAGGATGCCCTCGCGCAGGTGATGAATGCCGTGCACCAGTTCCAGGGCGTCAGCGACTCCACCATGAGCCACGGCGAGGGCTGGCAGTTCATCCAGGTGGGCCGCTATATCGAGCGCGCCTCCGCGACGGCACTCCTGCTGGAGGCCTACCACGAAGACCTCTGGACCTTCCCCGACCGCCTCGCCGAAGGCAACGAATACCTGGAATGGATGGGTCTACTTCGCTGCGCTACCGCGTTTGAGGCCTACTGCAAGGTCTACACCGCGGATGTGACGCCGGACCGCATGCTTGAATTCCTGCTGCTGGACGAGGAATTTCCCCACTCTGTCCGCTTCTCGATCGACACCATGCAGCGTGCGCTCGATGCCATTGAAGGCGGCGGCGAAGGCCGGAGCCGCGCCGAGCCGCTGCGCCGGTTGATGGGCCGCGTGCAGTCCTCGCTGCGCTACTCTTCAGGTCGAAGAGATCGTCGCTGGCGACATCGTTGCCTACCTGCGCGGCATTCAGCACCAGTGCGGCGACATCCACAAGGTGATCTACCAGCTCTACATCGACTACAGCATCCAGGCGGCATTGGCCGGATAATCGCGAACCAGAACGGCCAGCGGAGAGCACAAATGTATTACTCGATTCGCCATCTCACCAAGTTCCTCTACTCCAACCCCGTCAGCGAAAGCATGATGGAGACGCGCATGCACCCGCGCTCCGACCAGAACCAGGTCTGCCTGACCTTCCATCTTTCGGTCAGCCCGCGCTGCCGCGTCTTCAGCTATCGCGACCATCTCGGCAACCACATCCATCACTTCGACATCCCGGGACAGCACAGCCAGCTGGTCATCGTCGCCGAATCGCTGGTAGAAGTCGCGCCCGCGCAGCCGGTTCCGGCCTTCCTCGCGCCCGACGCATGGGCGGAACTGGACACCATGGTCGAGCAGGGCGACTACTGGGAGATGCTGCTGCCCAGCGAGTTCTGTGCCCCCACTGAGGCTCTCGACGCTCTCGCTGAACAGTTCGACGTGCAGCGCCGCGACGACCCTCTGATGGTTCTCCATCAGCTAAACGAGCAGATTTTTCACCACTTCGAGTACGTGCCCAAATCCACCAAGGTCGACTCGCCCATCGACCTCGCGCTGCTCACACACGCTGGCGTCTGCCAGGACTTCGCCCACATTATGACCACGCTGGTCCGCTCCAAGCTGCGCATTCCCTGCCGCTACGTCAGCGGCTACCTCTTCCACGGGCAGAGCGACCACGACCGCTCGGTCGCCTCCGCCACGCACGCCTGGATTGAAGTGCTGCTGCCGCAGCTCGGCTGGGTCGGCTTCGATCCCACCAACTGGCTGGTGGGCGGCGACCGCCATATCCGCACCGCCATCGGCCGCGACTACGCCGATGTGCCGCCCACGCATGGCATCTTCCGCGGCCGCGCCGCCAGCGAGCTGACCGTTGCTGTGCGTGTGACACCCAGCGAAGGCACCCCGCAACTCGACCGCGAAATGCCTGTGCCCGAAGACTGGTCGATCCTGGTGGAAAAGGCGCAAGCCCCGCCCGAGCCGCCGCCGCCCAGTGCCCGCCAGCAGGCCATAGCGCAACAGCAGCAACAGCAGCAACAGCAGCAACAGCAGCAACAGCAGCAGCAGCAGCAGCAGCAGCAGCAGTAAGGCTATAGGTTCAGCTTCTTGAACACCCGCTCCGGGATCGCGCGCACCACGAACATGACGATGGCCCACAAGCCCGGAACGTAGACCACGTCCGCCTTTCGGTCGATGGCCGCGACGATGGATTTAGCAACCGTATTCACATCGGCCTTCTTCACGTTCATGTGCGCGGTCATCGCGGTGGCGACAGGCCCGGGCTTGATGGTCAGGACCGTTACTCCCTCCCTGTCCACACGATTGCGCAACCCGGCAAGAAATGCGCTCAGCCCTGCCTTCGACGAGCCATACAGATAGTTCGACTTGCGTCCGCGATCTCCCGCCACCGAAGAGATCACTGCCAGCACACCCGATCGCCGCTGCACGCAGAAGTTCGCCAGCCACGTCAGCAGCGATACCGGCGCGACGAAATTCGTATGCAGAATCTGCGCGGCGTGCTCGAAGTCGCGCTCGCCTAGCGCCTGGTCACCGAGGATCCCGTGCGCGAGATACGCGACGTCCAGCCCGGTGAGCGAGTTAACGGCATGCGACAACAACTCTGCATGCTTGTCGGTGTCGTCCAGGTCGGCAACTGCCGTGCCCACATAGGACGCGCCGCGCGTTTTCAGATCTGCGGCCACAGCTGCCAACTTCTCCGCATTGCGCGCCACCAGAAACAGCTGCGCGCCCTGCGCGGCCCAGATGCGGCACGTCGCCTCGGCGATCCCGGAGGTCGCGCCCAGGACAAGAATCTTCTTCGTGATGCGCGCGTTCGGCGCGATGCCTGGCTGCGCCGCAGGATCGTGTGCAGGTGTTGTGCTCATGTCGTCGGTCTGTCTCCCGTCACGCGCTCCCAGAAGCTCGACGTGATCCTCGGATCTTTGAAGCGCGCGAAGCGTTGCCACTCCGGGTAAAAGGTCTCGAACTGATGCGGCGTCATGGCCGCGTCCTTCGCCGGATACAGCCGACCGCCGAACTCGAGCGTCATGTCGCCCAGCCGCTGCAACAGCGGGAAGGTCGCGTCCTTGATCGGGAAGTCCAGCGCGAACATGATGCCTGGATACGGAAAGCTCATCATGCCCAGCGACGGGGTATCGCCAAAGGCCTTGAGCACCGCAAGAAAGCTCGCCAGCCCAGACTTCGCAATCTCGCGCAGAATCGCGACCGTTCCCTCCTTCGCATGCTCCCATGGAATCGCGTACTGAAACTGCACCAGCCCATTCTTCCCGTAAAGCCGGTTCCAGTGCAGCACCTTGTCCAGCGGATAAAAGTACGGCTCGTAGTCGACCGACGCCTTCACGTGGGGCTTTCTCTGCTTGTGAAAGTAGAGCGCGTTGAACACTGCGACGGAGAAACGGTTCAGCGCAAACCCGGGCGCGTCCATGGGGAAGACCAGCTTTGGCTCCGGCGATGGCTTCAACTCGCCGGAGGCCTTCGCGTGGTCGCCGGCCATGAAGATGCCGCGGGCGAAGTTCCTGCCGGTCGATGTGCAGTCCATCCAGCTCACGTTGTACTCGGCGGCCGCGTACTGTTGCTTCAGCGTGAGCCACTCGTCAATGCCGTGGAATTGGATGTGGTCGCAGTCCATCGCGCGCGAGACGATCGGCTTGAGCCGCAGCTCCGCCCATGCAATCAGGCCGGTCAGCCCCATGCCGCCGATGGTCGCGGCGTACCAGTCCGGATTCTCGGTACGCGAGCACACCATGCGCGCGCCGTCCGAGCGCACCAGTTCAAAGCGCGGCACATGGCAGCCGAACGAGCCGGCATACTCGTGGTTCTTGCCGTGGATGTCGTTGGCGATCGCGCCGCCCAGCGTGACGTACTTCGTGCCCGGCGTGACCGGAAGAAAAAGACCTCGCGGCACCGCGAAATCGAGTATCTGCGCCAGCGAGATGCCGGCCTCTGCGGTCAGAATCCCGGTCTCCGCATCGAAGGCCAGCAGCCGGTCCATACCCGTCGTCTGCAGCAGCGTTCCGTCCTTCAGCAAGCCCACATCACCGTAGCTGCGGCCCAGCCCCACAGGCAATGCCGAATCGTGCACGCCCGTAAGCACGCCCGGAAATTCGGACTGCCAGTTGAGGCGGACGACCCGTGCCTTGTACTTCGGATGCCGCCCCCAGGATTCAAAGCCTACCAGAGGGCCTGATGATTCCATTGCAGAAGGATTTTGTTCACCGGGCGCGGGAGTCTGCGCCACACCAGCCGCACTGTTTGCGGGAATCGCTTCGGGTTCGGCAGCCGACGGCATACCTGTCTAGGATAACCGCCGCGGCAACCCGGTTGGTTGAAAGCGCAGATTACGACTGTGAGTCGCACACAGATATTCCCCTACAGCAGGCGAGCGCCGAGTCTTGCTGCCCACTCGTTCTTCTTTTCCGCGTAGAGATCATTCAGCAGAATTGGCGAAATATCATCCTGGAACTGCTCGAGGGCATCCAGCGAAAATGCGGCTTCACCGTGCTGCTTCCATACCTGCTGCAGAGCGACGTTGCGGTAGCGGCCGCCGTGAAGCTGGAACCAGAGCGAGTTCTGCGCGGCATTGAGGTTCGTCGACGATCCGACCCATTTCTCGCCGGTGGCCGCGCAGGTAATGGCGAAGATGCCGCGCGGGACCTTGCACTCTTTGAACTCTTCGGCGATGCGACGGCGGTCGGCTTTGCTGGCGGGGGTGGACATAGCGAGTCCCTTTCCAAAACGCGAATCTGAAACACGAAGGGCGCGGCTTTGAGCCGCGCCCTCGTTAAGACTTGAAAGCAGCCTTACGCGGCCTTCTTCTCCGACTTGTTTTTGGCGACGGCGGCCTTGGCGGTCTCGGCCAATGCGGCGAAGCCGGCGGCGTCGTTGTAGGCGATCTCGGCAAGAACCTTGCGGTCCAGCGGATTGCCGGCCAGCTTCAGCCCGTTGATGAAGGTCCCGTAGCTGGTGCCGTTGATCTTGCAGGCGGCGTTGATGCGCACTATCCAGAGCGAGCGGAACTGGCGCTTCTTCTGCTTGCGCCCGGTGTAGGCAAACATCTGGCTGCGCTCAACGGCTTCCTGAGCGGCCTGGTAGAGCTTGGATTTTGTGAGGAAGTAGCCGCTGGCTTTCTTGAGGATCTTTTTGCGGCGGTCGGTGCGCTTGGTACTACGTTTGACGCGAGGCATCGTGTGCTCCTTTTGGCGTTTCGTGTTTGCTTCTGGCGGCTCGCGCCGGAGAAGCTAAGCGGCTGGAGGAAAGGTAGTCCTCTTCACTCGCTCTTCTGCTTCAGGTCTGGTGTGGGCGGCTTACGCCTCCCAGGGGCCGGAACGCTGTGACTGGCCCGTTGTTCGGGTTTTTATTCCCACATCTCAAAATCGAGATATGGGGCACCCAAAGCGGCTCGACCTGAAAACTTCTCGCTGCTTCCCCGTGCTTACGCGTAGGGCAGCATGCGCGCGATCTTCGGGGTATCCGCCTCGGAGATCATGACTCCCTTGCGCAGGTGGCGCTTGGTCTTCACGGACTTCGAGGTAAGGATGTGGCGCATCTTGGACTGGCCGCGCTTGAACTTGCCGGAGGCCGTCTTGGTGAAGCGCTTGGCTGCGCCCGAATGGGTCTTCAACTTTGGCATGGTGTTTCCTGACTCAATACTGCAGGTTGGACAGCATGTTTGAGTTTACCAGAAAGGGCCCGTTCGGCGGAATCTTGCAGCCGAATCTTTCACTGTCGGCCTTGGCAGCAACGTCTATCCTGCCAATGCGGAGGCCTCGGCGGGAGTGTCCTCCACGGCTGAGCTGATCCTTCGTGGAAACCATCGGTCTCGCAGCCGCAGCGCAGGAAATTCCACCAGCCTCGTCATGGCGGCCCCAAGCAGGATTCCGCAAAGCGGCGCCCCAAGCGCCGCCGCGACGTCCCCAACGTGGCGCGGCAGCCCGGCCGTCAACCGTTCCACGGGCGCAAACACAGACACATGCCAGAGATAGATGCCATAGGAATAGAGTCCGATCCAGGCCACAAGCCGATAGGGCCACGACCGGGTCCCGTTCGGCGTGTGCCTGTACAGCAACATCAAGGTACATATGCTGATCAGATCGTACATATCCGCGGACACCGAGACCGTCCACGAATGGTGGTCATTGAAGCGCAGAAAGGCGAAGGCTGCCGCTAAAAGTCCAACCCACAACCAGCGCTGGTCCTGGAGCCGCCGAAAACTCTGCGGGGCCGAGTGAAATACGATCGCGATCATGACCCCATAGAAAATGCCGCCGATCCGAGTGTGCGTGGGGGTGAAATAAGGGTATCCGTGCAGTACGGCAAAAAGCCGCAGGGCGCTGGAGGCAACGGCCAATACTGCCAGAAGTACAAAGACGCTGCGCAGCCGCGATTGGATGCGAGCAGCGATCACAAGAAAGAGAGTCAGCAGAATATAGGCATGTTCTTCAATTGCGAGACTCCAGAGATGGGCGATCCCGCCGGGAAAGTAGTTCTGGATGTTGAGGAAGCTCGGCCAAAGGTCTCGAATGGTTCGATGCCCGGCGATGACATTGACCAGCAGGAAGAGGTAGTACTGGGGCCATACTTTGAAGCCCCTGCGAATCAGGAAGCGGCCGCCGTCGACGTGTTTCCTTACCTTCCACTCCTTGATGAGCAGGCCACCAACAAGAAATCCGCTGAGAACGAAGAAGATCGGTACGCCGAGCGCTCCGACCGGATCAATCCTCAACCAGGCTGACAGCCGCGTCAGCTGGGAAAACCGGGAATGATATTCCACGACGAGAAGAATGGCGATTCCCCGGAGGAAATCAAGTTCTATCTCTCTTCGGGGCTGACGGGGATGGGCTTGATCCATGGAGAATCTTCAGTGTGAATATTCCACTTTGCGGAGACATTGGAGGACAATCCGTCGCGCAAAAATAACCGCCTTGAGATTACAGAATACGTTAGATGGCTCCCATGCATCCGCCCTCAAAAAGTCCCCTGTTTTGCACCGTTTCGAGCCCCTTGTTGGCCTCCAGTTTGCCCCTCTCTGCGTGGTACAATCAAGGGGTGGAAACAGGCCTGCCGAATCACAGAAAACCCTGATTTGGCGCGGCTTTTAGAATGATTGGGTGCGACCCGAGGCCATGGGGTTGAAGGGCCGGCGGTACACACAAAGAAGTCCCTGAAACAGACCTGAAATTCGCGGCGATTTTTTGAGCCGCGCGGAGCGTAGATGGCAACCACCGCAGTAAGCCCGGAAGAGGAAGCAAAGGCCGCAGAAGCAACCTCGAAGAACGGCGCGAAGGCGCCCGCGGAGGGTGGCGGCTACTCCGCTGAAAACATCACGGTGCTCGAGGGTCTGACGGCCGTTCGCCTGCGCCCGGCCATGTACATCGGTTCCACGGGCGAGATGGGTTTGCATCACCTGGTGTATGAGGTGGTCGACAATTCGGTCGACGAGGCGCTGGGCGGGCACGCGACGCGGATCGACGTCACCATCCACGTCGACAACTCGATTACGGTGGTCGACGACGGCCGCGGTATTCCCGTTGACGACAAGATCATCAATGGCGAGAAGATGCCGGCGGTGCAGGTGGTGCTGACCATGCTGCATGCGGGCGGCAAGTTCGACGCCTCGAACTACAAGGTCTCGGGCGGTCTGCACGGCGTGGGCGTGAGCTGCGTAAATGCACTGTCGCAGGAGTTCGACGTGGAGATCTGGCGCGACGGCCACGCGTGGGAGCAGGACTATTCGAAAGGCATCCCCGTCAGCAAGCTGCGCAAGATGGGGCCTTCCAAGCGGCGCGGCACCAAGGTGCACTTCCTGCCGGACAAGAGCATCTTCACCGTCACCGAGTACAGCTACGACACGCTGGCGCAGCGGCTGCGCGAGCTCGCCTTCCTGAACAAGGGCCTGGAGATTACGCTGACCGACGAGCGCGCCACCGACTCGAAGACCGGCGAGGCGAGGCAGCAGACCTTCAAATACGCCGGCGGCATTGCGGAGTTCATCAAGCACCTGAACCGCGGCAAGCAGACGCTGCACGACAAGCCCATCTACATGGAGGCGGAGCGCAACGGCGTGGCGATGGAGATCGCGCTGCAATATAACGACGCGTACTCAGAGACCGTCTTCTGCTTTGCCAACAACATCAACACCGTGGACGGCGGCACGCACCTTACCGGCTTCAAGACGGCGCTGACGCGCACCATCAACTACGTCGGCCAGCAGATGGGCCTGTTCAAGGACGTGAAGGAAAACCTCTCCAGCGATGACGTGCGCGAGGGCCTGGTGGTGGTGATCTCGGTCAAGCTGTCGCAGCCGCAGTTCGAGGGGCAGACCAAGGGCAAGCTGAACTCGGACATCGCGGGCACGGTGCAGGCCTTCGTGAACGAGCGCCTGGGCGCGTTCCTCGAGCAGAATCCGCCGGTGGCGCGCAAGATCATCAACAAGGCGATTGAGGCCGCACGCGCCCGCGAGGCCGCGCGCAAGGCCCGCGACCTGACGCGCCGCAAGGGCGCGCTGGATGGCGGCGGCCTGCCCGGCAAGCTCGCCGACTGCAGCGAGCGCCAGCCGGACAAGTGCGAGCTGTACCTCGTCGAGGGTGAGTCGGCCGGCGGCACCGCCAAGCAGGGCCGCGACCGCCGCTTCCAGGCCATCCTGCCGCTGAAGGGCAAGATCCTGAACGTGGAGAAGGCGCGCTACGACAAGATGCTGGGCCACGAGGAGATCCGCGCGATGATCACGGCGCTGGGCACCGGCATCGGCAAGGACGACTTCGACTACGCGAAGCTGCGCTACGGCAAGCTGATCCTGATGACCGATGCCGATGTCGACGGCTCGCACATCCGCACGCTGCTGCTGACGTTCTTCTTCCGCCACATGGGCGAGCTGATCAAGCGCGGGAATGTCTTTATCGCGCAGCCGCCGCTCTACCGCATCAAGAAGGGCCGCTTCGAGCAGTACATCAAGGACGACCGCGAGTACGTGCAGGTGATGGTGAAGCGCGCGTCGGACGGCATGGTGCTGCGGCATGGTGATGGAGGAGCAAGGCTCGACGGCGCCGACCTGACGAAGTTCATGACCCAGCTGCGCGACTACCTCGACGTCTTCGACAAGGTGGTGAAGCGGCTCCGGAATGAGGACGCCACCGAGGCCTTCGCGCAGGTGTTTGCGCTGGAGGGCAAGGACCCGGTGAAGCGCGCGGACTTTGAGTCGCAGGCGAAGCTGAAGGAGATGGCGAAGCGCTTGAAAGACATGGCGCGCGCACACCAGTTCCGCGAGGTGGGCGAGATTGCGTTTGACGAGGAGCACAAGCTCTACTCGGTGAGCTTTACGGATGCGCAGGGCGCGGTGCGCAGGATCGACTGGGCGCTGGCGTCGGCGCCGGAGACGCGGCAGATGCTGGCCAAATTCGCGCAGCTGCGCGACAGGCTGACGCCGCCGTTCTATATCGAGTACGCGGCGAAACCTGCGAAAGGTTCTGCGGCTGCGGCTAGCGCCGAGGAGGAAGAGGCAGAGGCAGCCGAGGGCGAAGAGGCAGCCGGGGAAGCAACGGCTGAAGCTTCAGCATCCGAAGGCACCGCGGCCAAGGGCAAAGCGCCGAAGCGGGGCAGCGCGGCCGCGCGGGCGGCGCAGGACCCAGTGGAGAAGAAGACCGCGCGCGAGGTCTTTGAGTACGTCATTGAGCAGGGCAAGAAGGAATACGATGTGCAGCGCTACAAGGGCCTCGGCGAGATGACCGCCGCGCAGCTGTGGGAGACGACCATGGACCCCGAGCGGCGCACGCTGCTGCAGGTGCATTCGGACGACATCGCCGCCTGCGAGGAGATCTTCACCACGCTGATGGGCGAGGACGTTGAGGCCCGCCGCAAGTTCATCGAAGAGAATGCGCTGGATGTGAAGAATCTGGATATCTGAAGAATTTGGATATCTGACATCTGAAGAACCTGGACATCTGGCGCTGCGCGTATACTTCGGGCGAAGGAGTCCGTCCGATGCGTGCAGCTACTGTCCTCCTCGCTACATTGCTCCTCGTCCCAGCTTCAGCTCAGCAGAAGAATATGCAGGTCCGCCCGCTGCCCGATGAGGCCGTACGGCAGAACGCAAGGCTCGCTCCGTCACTCTCGCCGTCAGCGAAGATCAAGTTGCAGGCCGCCGCGCACTCACTGGCCGCAGCCATGAAGCAGACCCCACGGATGACGGCCGCGCAGATGCAGGCGCAGGCGCGTGCGTCCGTTGCGCAGGCCTTCCCCAGCCTCAGCGGCATGGATGTCGACGCCGTGGTCTTCCTCGTGATGTCGGAATGCGCGCAGGAGCAGGAGTCCGAGCTCGAGGCGCAGATGAGCCAGATGCAGCAGGCTAACGCACAGAAGCAGGCGATGCGTAACGAGCAGAATGCGATGAACCAGCAGAAAAGCGACCTGAACGAGCAGATGCAGATGGAGCTTCAGCTGGAGATGTCTCAGCGCGATCAGATGTTGCAGGCCATCAGCAACATGATGAAGACCACTTCAGACACACAGAGCGCGGTCATCGCAAACATGAAGTAGCCGGCGCTCGCCGCTAGATCAGCTCTTCCACAAACCGCTGTGCCACTGCCGCCATTTCACCGAAGAGAATGCGCTGGATGTGGAAGAAGCTGGATATCTAGGTTGGCGATCAACCGGGAGTCGATTTACCGAGGAATGCATTCATCTCGCCCTCGAAGTCCTTTTGCAGCTGCTGACCCAGCATAGACAGACTTATGGCGATACCTTGGCAGTCCAGCGGATTCACGTCGATTTGCTCGCCGATCTTCCACTCGCGAACATACGGCTTGAAGCCAACCGTTCCTTGGACTGCCCCACTGGCGGTATAGGGAAGCTGGACCTCTCTCCCGTCGACTAAAATGTGCGGTCGAAGCCAAACCGCCTTCAAGGTGTCATCGTCCCTCGTTTGGTGTAGCGAAACCCCGGACGGTTTAACATCAGCCATCTGGACCATGCCCAGCCTATGGGCGAGACAGTTGCGAACCCGGTACAGACCATCTAGCCATTTCATCTTTTCCTTCAGAGCAGTGGATGGCTTGGCGATGACCAATCCATCGCACATCTTTACTGGCCCCGATCGGCTCTCTTTGTCTACACGAGTCAGTATCTTCCAGAAGTTGGGCCCATCCATTCGCTTACCAGGGCCCTTCAAATGTTCGAGGACTCGCCGCTGAAGCAGTAGATTCTGCGCATGGATCTCAAAACGGCTCACCATCGAGATCAACGAAAACCGCGCAAATAAAATCGGCGCGTCGCGTCGCACAGCCCGATCCTGTTCAAGCCCGCCGCATCTGATAGGGACTGTAAAGTCAGGCGCAGCGTCAGGTAAAGGAACCCCCGACAGGGCAGACCCGGCGACTGCGACAGCTGCGTCGTAGGCTAACCCGCTGCAAAGAGAACTTAGTCCTTTCCGCGCATCCTCGGGGTACTGTAAATCTCGAATCATGCCTATATAAACTCCGAACCCAAGTGCCAAAAGTGCTCGTTATGAGCCGAGACAGAAAATGCCGAGCACAAGGCTCAGCATTTTATCTCTGCAATGAATTTGCGCGCTTACATTAGCTCTTCCACGAAGCGTTTGGCGACGTCGGGGGGGATGTGCAGGGGGCGGGAGATCATGGGGCCGGCTTCGAGCACGGGTTCGGTCTCCTCGAGCGTGGGGACGTCGGTGGTCTCGTAGAACCTGCCAATGGGGATTTCGTCGCCCCAGAGGGTGGCCTTTTCCATGGCGTGTATCCAGTTGGTGGCGTCGTAGGTGGCGTCGTCTTCGAGGCGCTTCACGCGCGGGCGGAACCACTGGAAGGTGTTGTCGTGGTTGTAGGTGACGCAGGGGCTGAAGATGTCGAGGAAGGAGAAGCCCTTGTGCTGGATGGCGGCCTTGATGAGCTCCGTGAGGTGCTTCTGGTCGCCGGAGAAGCCGCGACCGACGAAGGTTGCGCCGGCGGAGAGCGCGAGCGTGATGGGGTTGACCGGCGTGTCACCGTTGCCGTAAGGGTTGGACTTGGTCTTCATGCCGATGCGGCTGGTGGGGGAAGTTTGTCCCGTTGTCAGGCCGTAGACCTGGTTATCGAGCACCAGGTAGGTGAGGTTGATGTTGCGGCGCATGGTGTGGACGAAGTGGCCGCAGCCGATGCCGAAGCCGTCGCCGTCGCCGCCTGTGACCAGCACGGTGAGCTCATGGTTGGCGAGCTTGAGGCCCGAGGCCACCGGCAGCGAGCGGCCGTGCAGCGTGTGCATGCCGTAGGTGTTGATGAAGCCGGGGAAGTTGGACGAGCAGCCGATGCCGGAGACGGTGGCGACGGTGTGGTTGGGGATCTGCAGCTCGACGAGGGCCTTCTGCACGGCGGCCAGCACGCCGAAGTCGCCGCATCCGGGGCACCAGTCGGGATCGACCTTGCCCTTGAGGTCTGCCATCATCATGGGCTTGGGAGGTGTTATGTTGATCGTCGCCATCGGGTCGCTTCTCCTCGAATTCCAAATTCCAACTTGTTGAATGCCCGCTAAACCATGACTTCGTGTTCGGGGACGGACAGGGTTGTGGAGCCGGCGAGCTGCTCGCGCACCGCCTCTGTGATGTGGTGCGGCATAAATGGCTCGCCGTCGTATTTGCGGATGTGTCCGTCGGCGACGTAGCTGGTCTCGCTGCGCAGGTAGCGCGCGAACTGGCCGCTGAAGTTGTTTTCGACGATGATGGTCTTCTTCGCGCCCTTCAGCAGCCGAACGATTTCGTCCCCGTGCAGCGGCACCAGCCAGCGAATTTGCAGCTGGTTGGCTTTGATGCCCTGGGCGGCAAGCTGCTCGCGGGCCTCGCGGATGGTGCCATCGGTCGAGCCCCACCCGATCAGCGTTACGTCGGCGTCGGCCGGGCCTTCGAGGCGCGGTTTCGGCACCATGGCTTCGATGCCTTGCACCTTGCGCATGCGTTTCTCCATCATCGCCCGGCGCTTAGCGTGGTTGGTGTACTCGTCGGAGATGAGCACGCCGTTCTCATCGTGCTCATCCGACGAGACCACGTGGGTATGACCTTCTACACCGGGGATGGCGCGCGGCGAGACGCCGCTTTCGGTGATCTTGTAGCGCAGGTATTCGCCGTGTGGTTGGCCGTTTGAGGTGATCATCTCGCCGCGGTCGATGTGCGGGGCGAAGTCGAGTTTTTCGGGCGCGACGCTGAGGCGGCCCTCGGCGAGCAGCAGGTCGCAGAGCACCAGCCCGGGGACCTGGAACTTGTCGGTGACGTTGAAAATCTCCGGCATGAGGGTGAAGCAGTCGCCGATGTCGAGCGGCGCCGCGATGACGCGCGGATAGTCGCCAAAGCCGGCACCCAGCATCTGCCACAGGTCGCCTTGCTCCGTCTTGGTGGGAACGCCGGTCGATGGGCCCGCGCGCATGCAGTCGATGACGACGACGGGAATCTCCGCTTGTGCCGAGAGGCCGAGACCTTCGCTCATCAGCGCGAAGCCGCCGCCGGAGGTGGCGCACATGGAGCGCACGCCGCCGTGGGCTGCGCCGATGGCCATATTGATGACGCCGATCTCGTCCTCCACCTGGCGCACCATGATGCCGGCCTTGCGCCCGTGCCCGGCCATCCAGTGCAGCACACCGGTTGAGGGGCTCATGGGGTAGGCGGCGTAGAATTTGACGCCCGCAGCCGCGCCGCCCATGGCGAGCGCCGAGTTGCCGCTGAGCACGGCGTATTTGTTGTCGGTCATGGGCAGAGGGCGCGCGAAGGGCTTGAAGTTCTTGGACGCGTACTCGTAGCCGGAGCGCGCGATGTCGACGTTCTCCTTCACCACGGCCTCGCCTTTGCGCCCGAACTGGCTGGCCATGATGCCTTCGATGGCTGCGAAGCCGACGCCCATCATACTGAGCGCGGCGCCGAGGGCGAGCGTGTTCTGCGCGACCTTGTTGCGCGTGATGTCGGCCAGCGTGCTGACGGGAATGGGACAGAGCTGGACACCGGTAGCCGCCTCGCCGGGCTTGATCGAGTCCGCGTTGTAGATGCACGCGCCGCCATCGGTGAGCAGGCGCAGGTGGCGGTCCATGGTGTCCTGGTTCAGCGTGATGAGGCAGTCCAGGTCGTCGCCCATGTTCTCAACGGGGTCAACGCCGGTGCGAATGGTGAGGAACGTGTGCCCGCCGCGAATGATGGACTGATAGGCGTTGTACGCGTTGAGGTGCAGGCCGCGCCGGCTGAAAAGTACCGCCATAATATCGCCCGGCGTAGCTACGCCCTGGCCTGCGGCGCCGCCAATGCCAATCGTGAAAGTCTCGCTCATCGAAGCCCATCTCCCGGCTGCGCGGTTGCGCCGGCGAGCGGAGCGAGTCTCTTAGCGATCGGCCCGGTGGGACTAAGCCCTTGCCCCAGGGAGTCGGTCGTTCCGGGACAGGCTTTGCGCCCACCAGAACACCCGTTCAGCGAAAAAAATTGCCCAGCGGGAAAATGCGCCTCGTCTGGGTGTGCAACAGCATACACGAAAGACCAGAACGCAGGCAGCATCGTTAGCGGCGCGATGGCGATCACTCTTCCCAATATGTTGCGCACCCTGGGGCGATTTTGCGGGTGCTACCATCCTGGCTATGCAGTGGAGCGAGCGCGCACTAATCGAGAGGACGGCTAACACGGACCCACTTTCGTATGCTGCCGCGCCGCTGGTCGAAGTACGCAACCTTATTAAGGAATACTCGGGCGATGCCGGAGTCACACGCGTCGTCGAAGGCGTTTCTTTTGCGATTTATCCCGGCGAGACGCTGGGCCTGGTGGGCGAATCGGGCTCCGGCAAGAGCACTGTGGCGCGCATGATTCTGCGGCTCATCGAGCCGACAGCAGGCGAGGTGCTGTTCGAGGGGGCGCCGCTGCCGCCGGCGCACTCGCAGGAGATGCGCGCGCTGCGCCGGCGCGTGCAGATCGTATTCCAGGATCCCTATGCCGCGCTGAACCCGCGCATGAAGGTCCGCCAGATACTTGCCGAGCCGTTCGCCATCCATCGCGAGGCGCCGCCTGAGGGGCTTGACGCACGCCTGCGCGATCTGCTGCGCTCGGTCGACCTCGATGAGTCCGCGCTGCGATCGCTACCCGCATGAGTTCTCCGGCGGGCAGCGCCAGCGCATCAACATTGCCCGGGCGCTTGCGCTGCGTCCGCAGTTTCTTGTGCTGGATGAGCCGGTGAGCGCGCTCGATGTCTCAGTCGGCGCGCAGGTCATCAATCTGCTGCGCGACCTGCAACGCAAGCTTGGGACTGACGTATCTCTTCATCTCGCACTCCATGCCGCTGGTGCGCTACCTGTGCGACCGCGTGGCGGTGATGCAGCGCGGACGGCTGGTGGAGATCGGCGATGCGCTCCAAGTCTGCGAATCGCCGCGGAATGACTATACGCGGGCGCTGATTGCGGCGACGCCGTAGATGCCGACCGTTTCGGCCTGAGTGTCGTGCACCACCATTTCTCACGCGTGGCAGTGCATGCTCGCATGAAATGGTGAGATGACTCGCTACAATTAAAAGAATGTTCTCCAGCCTGAGCGCGCATGCCGGCTACGCCTGGCTGGTCACGGCATCTTTTATCGCCGGCGTGATGAATGCGATGGCCGGTGGCGGCTCCTTCGTCAGCTTTCCCGCGATGCTTGCGGTCGGCGTGCCACCGATCCAGGCCAATGCAACCAACACGGTCGCGCTGTGGCCGGGGCAGCTGACGTCAGTCTGGGCGCTCTGGAAGGACGTGCGCCGCGATCTGCTGCCGGTCGTGCTCTGCGCGTCTGTCATCGGAGGAGTCGCTGGAGCGTGGGTGCTGCTGCACACGCGCCAGCGCACCTTTCTGCATCTCGTTCCGTGGTTGCTGCTTCTAGCGTCTCTTCTGTTCGGCATCAGCGGGCCGGTCTCGCGATGGCTGCGGCAGCGTTCCGCGGAACCACACGCGGTGCGGCCCATTGCCGCTCTGCCGCTTACGCTTGTACTGCTGCCGATCTGCTTTTATATCGGCTACTTCGGAGCGGGTGCGGGCTTCCTGCTGATGACCGCGCTCTCGCTCTTCGGCGTGGAGGAGATGCGCGCGCTGAACTCGCTGAAGGTGGTGGGCGCTTGCCTGTCGAATTTTTGCGCTGTCATCACGTTCATCTTCGGCGGCGCCATCGAGTGGCATTATTGCCTTATCTCGATGGTGTTCGCGGCGGCCGGCGGATGGGTGGGCGCGATCTACGCCCGGCGCATGAACCCGGATATGCTGCGCGCCATCGTGGTCATCACCGGCTGCATGGTAGCTGCGTATTTCTTCTGGAGGGGCGCATGATCAGGAGGCCTGCATGATTCTTTTCATCGCACAGACCGCACGCGCCGCACTGCTGCCAGTGGAAGACCTCGGCTTCGCCGCAGCCTTCTGCACCACCATCGCCTTCGTCCCGCAACTGGTGCGCGTCGTCCGGCGGCGGTCGGCGAAGGACGTCTCGCTGCCGACGTTTCTGCTCTTCTCCATCGGCGTCTTTCTCTGGCTCATCTACGGCATCGACATCGGCTCGCGCCCGGTGATCGCATCGAATAGCGTCACGCTGGTGCTGTCGCTCGGCATCCTGATCCTGAAGCTGCGCTACGACCGCGAGGCAGCAGATGAACTGAAACCGGGAGCAAAGAAATAATCCTATGAGTCACGAAGGCATCCGCATCGTCAGCGAAGCAGAGGCGCGCAAGGGCGCGCAAGGGGAGCGGAAGCTCGCGCCAGATGCGGTTGCGCCGGCCAAAGTTCGCGTGAAGAAGTCCGAGGGTACAGGCCTCGAGATCGACTGGCGCGATGGACACAGCAGCGCATGGTCGTTCCGCTGGCTGCGCGACGCCTGCCCCTGCGCCACCTGCCATGAGGAGCGCGAGGCCGCGGGCCGCAAGCCTGGCGAGGCAAAGCCCAGGCCGCAGACGCTGCTCGCAATGTATGAAGAGCCGCCCCGACCGGTCGAGGTCACGCCGGTCGGCAAGTACGCCCTGAAGTTCAAGTGGAACGACGGGCACGAGGCCGGGATCTACTCCTGGGAATATCTGCGCCGGGTCTGCGATTGCGACGTCTGTTGCGTCGCTTCGCGATGATTGGCCGCTGCGGCTTGGTATCATCGAGCCCGATCAATCCCACAGGAAGGCGCATCGATATGAACGCAAGCCCGGTAAGATTTCTCGCAATGCTGACTCTGGCCTCGGCCATCGCGCAAGGCCAGACCGTGCCCGCAGGCGCTCCGTTCGGTCCGCCGCCTGCATCGGGGCCGGCCAGGCCGACCGGCATCGAGCTTGTCCCGTCGCTGGAAAAGCCGAAAGGCGCTCACCAGCTGAAAGAGAAGGATTTTGGCGGGTACATGCTGATCTACTTCAAGGACCAGACGCAGTCCGCCTACCTCGCCATCAGCCGGGACGGCTATACCTTCACGGATATCAACGGCGGCCAGCCGGTCTTTGACGGCACGCTCCTGGCGGAGCAGAAAGGCGTCCGCGATCCACACATCACGCGCGGTCCGGACGGCGCCTTCTACGTTGTGATGACGGACCTGCACATCTTCGGCCAGCGCGCCGGATACCGCAGCACGCCGTGGGAGCGGCCGATCGAGCAGTACGGCTGGGGCAACAACCGGGCCATCGTGATGATGAAGTCCTGGGACCTGGTCCACTGGACAAGCTCAGACTTTCGCGTGGACAAGGCCTTTCCTGAGCTCGGCGACATCTCTACGGCCTGGGCGCCGGAGACGGTATACGACGAGAAGAAGCACAAGATGATGGTGTACTTCACCATGCGTTACGGCCCGCATGGTGGAGACATCTATTACGCCTACGCAGACCCGACCTTCACCAAGCTCGAAACCAAGCCTGAGTTACTGGCCAAGGTGGATGGGGCGGACGGAGACATTACCAAGGTTGGAGATAAATTCGAGCTTTACTATGTCTCCGACGCCAAGGTGCGGCACGGTGTCTCAGACCGCATCAACGGCGGATACGTGATGGAGGCGCAGCGCATCGACCCGGAAAAGGTCGCCACCGAAGCGCCGACCATCTTCAAGCGCCTCGGCAGCGACACGTATGTGTTGATGTACGACGTCTACGGCGCGCGGCCGAACAATATGGGCTTCAGCGAGACCACGGACTTCGAGCATTACAAAGACCTGGGCCACTTCAACGAAGGCGTGATGAAGACTACGAACTTCACCAGCCCGAAGCATGGGGCGGTCACGTATCTAACGCTGGATGAGATGAAGGCCATCAAGGTGCACTGGAACGTGGACATCGATCTGGACAAGAAATAGCCAGCGGGCAGCAGCTATTTTGCGATGCCCAGCTTTTCCAGCGCCTCTTCCACCGTATCCGCGACCAGCACGATCGACCGGTTCTTCGCCTTCAGCATGCCCTGTTCGACGCAGTGGTCCAGGAACTCGAGCAGCGGCGAGTAGAAGCCGTTGGTGTTCAGCAGCAGCACTGGCTTGGCGTGGATCTTCAGCGTCTGCCAGGCGAGGACCTCGAACAGCTCCTCGAAGGTGCCAAAGCCGCCGGGCAATGCGATAAAGGCGTCCGACCGCTCGCCCATCAGCGCCTTGCGCGTGTGCATAGTGTCGGTGATGTGCAGTTCGGTCAGAGCGTCGTGCGCGACCTCCATCGTCACCAGCACCTCGGGGATCACGCCGATCACGCGCCCGCTCTCGGCCAAAGCCGCATCGGCAACTGCGCTCATCAGTCCCACCGAAGCACCACCATAGACCACGCCGACCCCGCGCCGCGCCAGCTCGCTGCCGAGTTCAGCCGCTGCAGTGCGATAGACGGGATCGCTACCATCTGCGGAGGCGCAGAAGACCGCGACATTGCGGACAGCCGTCGAACCACTCTCACCAGCCGGGGACATTCCCTTGATTATCGCCGACTCGCTTTCCACACCGCATTCGTTCTTCCCTCCGCCCCGCGATTAACATAGAAGTTGGAGCTCCCGCCTGGTAGGCACTATGTCCCGCCTTCTCGACAACATGAACCCGCAGCAGCGCGAGGCCATCCGGGCCGTCGACGGCCCAGTCCTGCTGCTGGCCGGCGCAGGATCGGGCAAGACGCGCGTCATCACGCACCGCATCGCCTGGCTGATCGAGCAGCGCGGCGTCGCGCCGGACGCAATCCTTGCCGTCACCTTCACCAACAAGGCCGCCAGCGAAATGGCCGAGCGCGTCGAGAAAATTCTCGGCCACACCTCGCTCGCCAGGCCCTCGCTCTCCACCTTCCATAGCTTCTGCGTGCGTGTGTTGCGGCGCGACATTGAGGCCCTGCGCGTGAACAACAACGGCCTGACGAAAAGCTTCGCCATCTACGACGAAGCCGACCAGCAGGCGGTGATGAAGGCCGCGCTGAAGCGCCTGGCAATCGATGACAAGCAGCTGAAGCCGCGGGTCGTGCTCGGCCGCATCAGCTGGGCGAAGAACCACATGATCGACCCGCAGGAGTACTTCCTCGCTTCGAAGAATCCGATGGAGGAGCGCATCGCGCACCTGTATGAGATCTATCGCAAGGAACTCTTCAAGGCCAACGCGCTGGACTTTGACGATCTGCTGCTCGAGACCGTTCGCCTGCTGAAGGTCGCCGGCGATGTGCGGGAACGTTACAACCGGCGTTACAAATATCTGCTGATCGACGAGTACCAGGACACCAACCGGCCGCAGTATGAGCTGATGAAGCTGCTGGCCGGCCCGGAGCACAATGTCTGCGTCGTCGGCGATGAGGACCAGTCGATCTACAGCTGGCGCGGCGCGGACATCCGCAACATTCTTGAGTTTGAAAAAGATTTTCCCGAAGTTCGCACCATCCGTCTGGAGCAGAACTACCGCTCCACGCAGATGATCCTCGAAGGTGCGTCCGCCGTGGTCGCCAACAACACGCAGCGCAAGGGCAAGAACCTCTTCACCACGCGCGAGGGCGGCTCGTTGATCGGCCTGTACGAGGCGCCCGACGGCGAGAACGAGGCGCTGTTCATCGCCGACCGCATCAACCGCTATCTGCGTGAGGCCGGACAGAGCGAAGACCTGCCGCGTTGCGCGGTGCTCTACCGCACCAATTCGCAGTCGCGTCTGGTGGAAGAGGCGCTGCGCCGCTATCAGGTGCAGTACCACATGGTTGGCGGCTTCAGCTTCTATGACCGCTCGGAGGTGAAGGACCTGCTGAGCTACATGAAGCTGGTGGTGAATCCGCATGACTCGATTGCGCTGGGGCGCGTGGTCAACTCGCCGGCGCGCGGCATCGGCAAGACGACGCTGGAGACTCTGGAGCGCATCGCGCTGACCGCGGGCATCAGCACATGGGACGCGATTGCGCGGGCGCGCGAAGATCAGCTGCTGCCGGCGCGCGCGCTGACCGCGCTGGGCAACTTCCGCCGGCTGATTATGGACGCGCGGGCCATGCTTGGGCCGGACTTCGCGGGAACGCTTGCTGCAACGACCGCACCCGAGCCGGTGGAATCACAGCCGGAAGACGGTGGCGAAGAGTATGTCCGTCGTGGTTCCGATGAGAGCGACGCCAGCTTCGATCCTGACGCGATCACGGCGGAAGCCGCAGAGGAAGAGACAACGGCGACAGTGTCGGAGCAAGCGCGCGACATCGCCCGCAACTCTGATTTCGACACCAGCTTCAACTTCGGCTTCGACTTCGGCCCGACAGAAGAGCTCTCCACCATCTCGCCCGAAAACGCCCTCGACTCCGATGCTGCACACGGCATCGACTCCGCGGCTTTCAATCCCTTCGCGCCCGTCCCGCTGAAGAAGAGTGCTCGCTCCAGACGCGAAGCTCTCGCGGCAGCAGGCGACGCCCCTGCACAGTCCGCACTCGCAGAATCCGGAGCATCAGAGGCCGAAGTGTTCCGTGCCCCCGGCGATCCCGCCACGCTGCCGGAACTCATCAAGTTCCTCAACGATCGCTCCGGCTACATACGCGCGCTCGAAGAAGAGGCCACACCGGAATCCTTCTCGCGCATCGAGAACCTGAAGGAACTCGCCAACGCTGCGCAGGATGCGCAGCAGCGCGGCGAGACGCTGAGCGAATTTCTCGATCACGCCGCGCTGGTCTCCGATGCCGACCAATACTCCGCCGAAGCGCGCGTGACGCTGATGACGCTGCACGCCGCCAAGGGCCTCGAGTTCCCGCTCGTCTTCCTCGCCGGCATGGAAGAAGGTCTCTTCCCAAGCGCCCGCACGCTCAACGATCCCGGCGGGCTCGAAGAAGAGCGCCGCCTTTGCTACGTCGGCATGACGCGGGCGATGGACACCCTCGTCATGACGCGCGCTCGCTACCGCCGCCGCTACGGATCCGATATGCCCGAGACGAGCATGCCCTCCCGCTTCCTCGAAGAGATCCCCGCGCGTCTCACGGAAGACCTCGGCAGCCCCGCGCCGCGGCCCCGATTTTCCGGCTCTGCGTATGCGACGCCCTATCCGCAGTGGAACCGCGGCCGTCGCGGCGACGATGATTCCGCGCACGAATCCCGCCACTACTCATACGAGGACGAAGACCAGACCGCTTCGACCTCGCCCCAGAACGCTCCCGGTTTCAATCGCCGTCCCGTGCAGAAGTTCTCCACCACGCGCGTCGCTCCCGGATCGAAGCCCGTCGTCCCCACACACTCGGCCGGCGGCTCGGTCGACAACATCGCCAGCTTCTTTGCCGCTCGCGGGCAGAAGTTCTCCCGGCCGAAGCTCGACATTCCGGAGCCCACCGGACGTACCGGGCTGCGCCAGGGTTCGCGCGTCCGCCACCCCAAATACGGCACGGGCACCGTGTTTCGCCGCGAAGGCGAAGGAGATGACGCGAAGATTACAGTACAATTTGAAGGGCACGGCGTGAAGAAGCTGGTGGAGAAGTTCGCCCAGCTTGAAGCTTTGTAACTCACGCCGCACACATCCATCGACGAAGGCACCGACACATTCATGGCAAATACCAAGAGCACGACCGACAAGCTGGAGCGCAAGAAGCTGAAGCGCGCAGCACGCAAGAAGGCAGCCCCGAAGGGCAAACGCACCGGCGCACGCGGCGAGAACAAGGCCAAGGTCAAGAAGGCATCGCGCGGTAAGAGCAAGCGCTAAACAGCTCGCCGTTCGGAGGGTCAGACTGTCCCCATTGATTGCTTCACACATGAGGCGGACTGCACATCGCGGTCCGCCTCGTTGCGTCTCTCCTACTTGCAACAATGATCGATAGCTGCTCCGGGCAATCTGCGCGATACTGAATCAACTCATTCGGGAGCCTGACGCCTCTTGCCCACGGACGCACCGCGCAACCCTCATCAGCTTCGCCGCGCGACGTCGCAGTTTTTTGCGACGAAATCTATCGACAAGCTGATCGCTGAGTCCGAGCTGCCCGAAAAATCCCTCAAGAAAACCCTCGGCCCCGTCTCGCTCACCGCGCTCGGCATCGGCGCGGTCATCGGCTCCGGCATCTTCACCGTCATCGGTACGGCCATCGGCGGCTCGCCCGCGACAAATAACCTCACCGAATCCCCAGTCATCGACCTCGTCGCCGGCGCGCTGCATCATAACCTCGCCCACCTCGGCGGACGGCCCGGCGCCGGTCCTGCGCTCGCGCTCTCCATGCTGCTGGTCGCCATCGTCTGCGCCTTCACCGGCCTCTGCTACGCGGAGCTCGCCAGCATGATCCCCATCGCCGGCTCCGCCTACACCTACACCTACGCCACCCTCGGCGAGCTCGTCGCCTGGATCATCGGTTGGGACCTGATCCTCGAATACG
The DNA here is from genome assembly GCA_963766975.1 of uncultured Acidobacteriaceae bacterium. Taxonomy (GTDB): domain Bacteria; phylum Acidobacteriota; class Terriglobia; order Terriglobales; family Acidobacteriaceae; genus Edaphobacter. The sequence goes on along the minus strand of CAVYCF010000014.1, from coordinate 214,244 downwards.
CCTTCTCCAACATGAGCGTCTCCGTCGGCTTCGCCGCGCACTTCGTCGATCTCCTCGACTGGCTCGGCATCCATCTCTCGCCCACGTGGCTCTCGCCCGCGTACCTCCCGCAGGGCCTCACCGACCTCGCCGGTAACACCATCTACTCGCCCGGATGGCACTTCGGTTTCAACATCCCCGCGTTCCTCATCGTCATCCTGCTCACCGTCGTCCTCGTCCGCGGCATCCGCGAGTCGGCCCGCACCAACAACATCATGGTGCTCATCAAGCTCGTCGCCATCCTCGTCTTCATCTTCGTCGGCCTCCGCTTCATCCACCCTAGCTACTACACGCCCTTCTCGCCCAACGGATGGTCCGGAGTCCTCGCCGGCGGCAGCATCATCTTCTTCACCTACATCGGCTTCGACTCCGTCTCCACCGCCAGCGAAGAGTGCCGCGATCCGCAGCGCACCGTCCCTATCGGCATCGTCGCCACCTTGATTGTTTGTACAGTCCTCTATGTCGCCGTCTCGCTCGTGCTCTGCGGCATCGTCCCCTGGCAGTCCGTCATCGGTGACGCCGCGCCGGTCGTCAACGGTCTCAAGCGCCTCACACTCTCCACCCACAGCTCGCTCCTGCACTGGACGCGACTCGTCGTCCTCGTCGGCGCCATCATCGGCATGATCTCTTCGATCCTCGTCTTTCAGCTCGGGCAGGCGCGCATCTGGTTCGCCATGTCGCGCGACCGCCTGCTGCCCGGCGTCTTCTCGCAGATCCACCCCCGCTTCCGCACGCCCGCCTTCGCCACCTGGATCGCCGGCGTCCTCGTCGCCATCCCCGCCGGCCTCTTCGACGTCGGCACCCTCGCCGAGCTCTCCAACATCGGCACGCTCTTCGCCTTCGTCCTCGTCTCCATCGGCGTCCTCGTCCTGCGCCGCAAACAGCCGGAGCGCCACCGCGGCTTCCGCGTCCCCGGCGGCGCGCTGTTTCCCGTGCTCAGCGTCATCTTCTGCGTCCTGCTAATGGCCGGCCTGCCCGCGCGCACCTGGATGCGCTTCTTCGTCTGGCTCATCATCGGCCTCTTCGTCTACTTCCTCTACAGCCGCAAGCGCAGCGAGTTTTACGAGGGCACGAAATCCTGATGCGGCCGCCCCTTCATTCTGTGGGAATGTCCTTTCAGCAAACCGGAGCGAGTTCACGGGAGATAGAATGTTCGCGATGGACACGCGTATTCGTTTCACACGATACATCCTTGGCATTCTGCTGCCGTGCGCGCTGACGCTGGTTGCCGAGGCTGGCGAGAACAAGCAAGCTGCGCCAAAACAGACAGGGCCGATCACTTCGAGATCGACTCAGGACTTTAAGTTTGATGTCTATTCGTTTCGACCCGTTAAGCCTGGAGAGCAAGGGACAGGCGGCGTTGGACTGACGCCGGATGGCTACAACGCAAGGATGCCTCTTGTCACATTGATTCTTACCGCATACGGGCCAAGCGGTCCTGAAGCGTTCACAACACCTTTATTCAATCAGCCAAACTGGATTGGGGATCGATATGACCTTAATGCGCGCGTAGCAGAGGCGGACCGCCAGGCATGGCAAAGTCAGGGTCCCCAAAGAGACCTCCTGCGCTCCGCTTTGCAAAACCTGCTCCGGGAACGATTCCGCCTTGTGATACACAATCAGCCGATAAAAGCGCAGACGTACGATCTGGTTGTCTCGAAAAGAGGGGCCAGGTTACAAGCGGCGAAATTACAGCCTCCTGCAGGCTGCCACAAGTCGAATGCAGGTACGGGCGCCTGCTTCACCGTTGTTGAGTCCGGGGCTGAGGAGACCTATCAATTCTATGGAGCCTCTCTTGAAGACCTGCTCTTCATGCTGGAAATAACTGCAAAGGGCCGGCCCGTTCGCGATTTGACTGGCTTGACCGGGAAATATGACTTCACACTCCGTCACACAATTGGGCCAGATGAGGAGCCCATTTTCAGTTGGAGTATTGGCGATTTGGGCCTTCAATTGAAGGCTGATGTCGGAACGGCCCCAACTCTTGTGATCGATCACATCGAAAAACCGAGCGCCGACTAGCAGCTCTTCGTCTGGAATCGTTGCCCCACTGAATTCCAATGGCGCTCATCGCCCCGCCTGTTGTGCAACTCAGTACGGGAACCTTGTTTGGTACCCGTTATCCACGTCTTTTCATGGAATTAAGCCTGCAAACTCTTGCAGCATGCAGACTCTCGACGCATACTCACACTCATAGGAAGCACTAGCACGGTTCCTGTCGAGACCCCCGGTGACCCGATACAGCCGTCAAGACGTACTCCGCATTCTGCATCTCAGGGCCCGCCAGCTTTCCGCATGGGAGAAGGCCGGCCTCGTCACCGCCACCGATCAATACACCTTTGAGGACCTCGCGCAACTCCGCGCCGTCCACAAGCTGCGCTCCACGCGCATCACCGCACGCAACATTCGTGAGTCGGTCGAGGCCATGCGCAAGTGCGTCGGCATGGCCAATCCCCTCGTTGAGACCACCGCCGTCGGCCAGGGATCCCGAGGCTCGCGCCTTTCGTTCCGCTACAGCGGCGCGCTCGTCGATCCCGTCACCCGCCAGCTCGCCTTTGACTTTGAAGCCGCGCCCGAGCGCCACCTCTCCGTCGTCTCCAATGCGCGCGCTGCCGCGCAGGACGCTGCAACCCAGGCCGATGTGCAGGAGATGTTCCAGCGCGCCGTGCAGCTCGAAGAAAATCCCGCGACGCTGCCCGATGCCGCCGGCCTCTACCGCGAGATCCTCGACCTGCGCCCTAACTACGCCGCCGCCGCCATCAACCTCGGTACCATCCACTACAACCTCCGCGAGCACGATCAGGCCGAGCAGCTCTACCGCCGCGCCACCGAGGCCGACCCCGACTACGCCCTCGCATTCTTCGATCTCGGCAACGTCCTTGACGAACTCAAGCGCCTGCCCGAGGCCATCGCCGCCTACGAGCGCGCTATCCATCTTGTCCCGCAGTACGCTGACGCGCATTACAACCTCGCGCTTGCACTGGAGCGCCAGGGCCATCGCCGCCGCGCCCTCCGCCACTGGCTCGAATACGGGCGTCTCGATCCCGTCGGCCCCTGGGCCGCCCACGCAAAAACGCAGGCGAAGAAAATCCTGGCCGGCGAGCGCCTCCGCATCGTCGCCCGCGCGGGCCGCATCGTCACGCCAGTGCCTCAAGCCGGCTGAGTCACACTCCCGGACTAATCGATCGTTCTGCGAACCACCTCCAGGCGGATTGCGTACTTGTACGCAGGCAACCGCCGTGTTCTCATACTCCGTACCCGTAAAGCTCATCATCGCTTCCACCGCAAGGAGCCATCGCCCATGCTCTACCACGTCTCGCGCAGCGGCCAGACCTACGGCCCATACACTCTTGAAGATCTGCGAAAGTATGTCGCCAGCGGCAACGTCCTGCCCACTGACCTCGCCCGCGACGAATCCATGAGCGAATGGCTGCCGGTCTCCCAGATCCTCGGCGGCGAATCCACCCCTTTCGCGCCGCCAGTGCCTCCGCCCGCAGGCTACGCGCCCTATCCCACTGCGACCGCCTATCCCGATGCGCCGGATCTCCAATGGGGTCTCGTGCTGCTGTTTGCTTTTTTCACCTGCTCGCTGTTTATGTGGGTCTGGAACCTCATCCTTGCGTCCTGGATGAAGCGTGTGCGGCCCCACAGCACCGCCATCTTCTACTACGCCACCGCGGCAGTGCTGCTGGTCCTGCAGATGATTTTCAGCGATCACACCTACATGCGCTTCCAACCGGGTGTTTATATGGGTTGGCAACACTATGGCTTCCATCCGCTGGGCGCGTCCATCGGATTTGTCGCCTGGGTGGTAAAGCTCATCGCCCGCTTCACTCTGCGCTCAGAGCTCGAAGATCACTTCAACAACGCAGAGCCGGTTGGCCTCCGTCTCAGCGGCGTCATGACCTTCTTCTTCGGCGGCCTCTACTTCCAGTACCACCTCAACCGCATCAACGAGATGAAGCGCATGGCCCGCTATGGCGCGCCACAACTGCGCTAACGGATTTTCAAACTTCAATCATGATTCATCGCACCGCACATGCGCTCCGGCAGCGCCGCCTCACCGCCAACGCCGCCCTCGTCGCTGTGCTGCTTCTGTCCTGCGCACTGATCCTCTTCCCGCCCGCGCGCTATCGCTTTTATCCCGCCTGTCCCATCCACGAATATCTCGGCCTGCGCTGCCCCGGCTGCGGCGCCGCCCGCGCCCTCGCGGCCCTGCTGCACGGCCATCTCGCAGAAGCCATTCACCTGAACGCACTCTTCGTCCTGCTCCTGCCCTTTGCTCTCTGGATCGCGCTCCGCGCCTATCTCCGCGCAATTCGTCCCGGCGAATTCCGTTGGCCCCACGTTCCCAATCCACTACTGGCAACAATGTTGCTCTCCGCCACGGCATTCACCATCGCTCGCAACCTGCCGCGCTAACCTCCTACGGCTTCGCCGGGTCCGCCTGCGGGTTGTGCCACTTCATGCCCTTCTCCAGCAGCGTATCGGCCTGCTTCGGTCCCCACGTGTCCCGCTTGTACGGCACCGCGCGATGGTGGTGCTTCAGCACGGGATCGACCACGGTCCACGCCGCCTCCACCGCATCTTCGCGCGTAAACAGCGCGCCATCGCCGGCCATCGCATCGCCCAGCAGCCGCTCGTACGGAGCCTCCGCTCCCGCCAGGTGCTCTGACAGAAACAGCTCCTCCTGTTCGCCGATGAACTCCTTGCCCGGCTGCTTCACCCGCGCCGCCAGCGCAATCGCCGGATCCGGCGAGCAGCGGAAGCGCAGATAATTCGCCCGCCCCGGCCCCGGTTGCGAGTCCTCGAACAGCGCCTGCGCCGGAGGCTTCAGCTCCACCAGCACCTCGGTCGCTGTCACCGGCATACACTTGCCCGCGCGCAGATAGAACGGCACTCCCGCCCAGCGCCACGAATCGATCGCACAGTCGCACCGCCGCAAACGTCTCCACATCCGAGTTCTTCGCAACTCCATCTTCCTTGCGATACCCCGCATACTGCCCGCGTATCAGGTCGGCGGTGCGTGAGCGGCCGCATCGCCTCAAACACCTTCGCCTTCTCCACCTGCACCGACCCGTAGTTCCGCGTCGCGGGCGGCTCCATCGCCAGCAGCGCGACAATCTGAAATAAGTGGTTCTCCACCACATCGCGCAGGCAGCCCGCCGTCTCGTAGAACGCGCCGCGTCCCTTCACGCCGAAGGTCTCCGCCATCGTCACCTGCACGCTCGCAACATAGTTGCGGTTCCAGATCGGCTCCAGAAACGAATTCGCAAAGCGGAAGTACAGGATGTTCATGATCGCTTCCTTGCCCAGGAAGTGATCGATGCGGAAGATCGTCGTCCTCCGGCAAACACCGCCCGCGCCACCTTGTTCAGCTCCTTCGCGCGCAGGCCAGGTCGCGCCCAAAAGGCTTCTCCACGATCACGCGCGCGTCCTTCGCCAGCCCCGACTTGCCCAGGTTCTCGATCACCGTCGCGAAACAGCGATGGCGGAATCGCCAGATAATGCGCCGGCCGCTTCGCCCTTGCCCAGCGCCTGCTTGATCGCGGCAAACGTCGCCGGATCGCTGATAGTCGCCACTCACATATTGCAAGCGCGACAGCAGCTCCTTCAGCGCGCGCTCGCTGTCACTGGCCCCGCGATGCCTTGATGCTCTTCTCCGCATGCCGCCTTGCAGCCGCTCCAGGCTCCACTTCGGGAAAGCCACGCCGATCACCGGCATCGTCAGCTCGCCGCGCTTCACCATCGCATAGAGCGCGGGAAAGATCTGCTTGTGCGCCAGGTCGCCCGTAACTCCAAACACCACCAGTGCATCCGACCGCGCAGGCGCCATCAGGCCTTCCCCTTCTCTTCCGGCGTCTTCTCCTTGTGCCCGCCAAACTGGAAGCGCAGCGCGCAAAGCAGCTTGTCCGCAAACTCATCCTCGCCGCGCGAACTGAAGCGCTCATACAACGCCGCGCGTCAGCACCGGCGCCGGCACCGCCTCGTCGATCGCCGCGTGGATCGTCCACCGCCCCTCGCCCGAATCCGACACATGCCCGCCAAACTCCTCCAGCGTCGGCGCATCAATCAGCGCGCGCGCCGCCAGGTCCAGCAGCCACGACGCCACCACGCTGCCCCGCCGCCACACCTCGGTAATGTCCGCCAGGTTCAGGTCGTACTGGTAAAACTCCGGGTTGCGCAGCGGCGTCGTCTCCGCATCGATCGCCGCCTTGTTCTTGCCCACATTCGCATTGCGCAGAATGTTCAGCCCCTCCGCATACGCCGCCATCATGCCGTACTCGATCCCGTTGTGCACCATCTTCACGAAGTGCCCCGCGCCGCTCGGCCCGCAGTGCAGATAGCCCTGCTCCGATGTGCCGGGCATCTTCTCCCGCCCCGGCGTGCGCGACACGCCGGAGATCCCCGGCGCCAGAGCTCGCGAAGATCGGGTCCAGATGCTGCACTACGCCATCTTCGCCGCCGATCATCAGGCAGTACCCGCGGTCCGCGCCCCACACGCCGCCGCTGGTGCCCGCGTCCACATAGTGCATCCCTTTCGCCTTCAACTCTTTTGCCCGGCGAATATCGTCGTGGTAATACGAGTTGCCGCCATCGATCACGATGTCGTCCTTCTCCAGCAGCGGCACCAGCTTGTCCAGCGTCTCGTCCACCACGCCCGCCGGCACCATCAGCCACACTGCGCGCGGCTTCTGGAGCTTCTGCACAAACTCCTCCAGCGACGCCGGCCCCCGTCGCGCCCTGCTTCACCGAAGCCTCCACCGCCTTCGCCGACATGTCATAAACGACGCAGTTATGCCCCGCCTTCTCCAGACGCACCACCATGCTCGCGCCCATCCGCCCCAACCCAATCATCCCCAGCTGCATAGTTCCCCCTCCGCTTGTCTCAGATCGCCTTCGCAAACTGCAATCACAGACATGCACTCTTCCCTTCATCTCAGATGCATTGAAACCACTCTATCGCAGCCTCAGACATCGCATCGTTACACCCAAGAAATCCCATCCACGCGCAAATAAGAATACCCGGCCAGGTGGCCGGGTATAGTACAGGCGTCTGTACCGCTACGCGCTCTCCGCCAGCGTCTCAAACAAGAACGACGGAGCACCCACATCTACATATTCTCGCGGCCACCACACCGCAAACCGCGAGCCCTGCTCCAGCGTCGAATCCACATGGATCGTGCCGCCGTGGCGCGTCACAATATGCTGCACGGTCCATAGACCCATCCCATTGCCGGCCTCGCCCTTCGTGCTTGATCCGAACTGAAAAAGGTTCGGCAGCATCTCCGGCGCGATGCCGTGCCCTTCGTCGGCCACCACAATCTGCACGCCCCGCGGATCCCCCGTCAGCTCCACCCGCACCTTGCTACCCGCACGCGAGCTGGCTTCGCACGCATTGCGAACAAGATTCAAAACTACCTGCCGCACCTCGCCGGGAAAAGCCTCCACCGTCACGTCGCCCTCTTGCACCGTCTCCAGCACCGTCCCGCCGCGTCGGATCAGCGGAGCCAGCAGGAACCGCACTGACTCCGCCACCTTCGCCAGGTCCACCGCCTCCGGCTTCGCCGACTGGCGAAAGAACGACAGCGTCGACCGCGCCAGCTCAATCACCCGCGTCGTCTCGTCCGAGGCCACCTTCGCCAGACCCACCACCTCCATCGGTGCATCGCTCGATGTGCGGATCAGGTAGAGCGCATTCTGTACCGACTCCAGCGGATTGTTGATCTCATGCGCCAGCACCGCCGACAACCGGCTCCAGTCCTCCAGCTTTTGCGCCGCCAGCAGGCTCTCCTTCATCACCCGCTTCTCCTGCTCGGTGCGCGCCAGCCGCGCGGCATAGTCGTTGATGCCGAAACCGATCTCGCCCACGCGCCGGATGAACATCACCGCCACCGAGGCGGAAAGCACCGCCGTAACGATGTTCGTGATCGCGTCGATCCAGAACACCGGCACCCACGTCGTCACCACCTCCATCGCATGCGTCGACCCGCACGCCACAATGAACAGCGCAAACCCCGTAAGAAAGTAGGCCCAGTCCTTCGCGATCACCCTTCGCGTACGGCTGGCCAGCACAAACAGCGTCACGCAGATGCTTACATAGCTCAGGAAAGTGATGGCATTGGTCACCACCATCGTCCAGATCAGCCGTGGAGCCGCTGCCCAGCAGACCGCATGCGGCATCAGCGTTACATCATCGAACATCGATCCGGTCACACCTTCCCGAACGAGCGATCGAGCAACGCAATTATCATAAGTCCGGCACCCGAAGATAATCTAGAGGACCTTCGGTAACACCCGCACAGGTGAATCCAGTCACTTACCGAAGCCGCGGAGTTAACCCGAAGGCCAACCATGGGGCGCTACTTGCCTGGCATCCGTCTTGCAGGCGCAAGTCCAGATCATCAAATGCCAAAGCCCGGGCGCTTAGCCCGGGCCTGACCACTAAAGCGAAACGAATTACGCCTGCGGCTCCGGCGCAAGTTTGGTCTGCGCCACGGTCCAGTCCGCCGCGCCCACTTTGAATCGCGCAAATCGGCGCACGCGAGATGTTCTCGCCCAGCTTCGCCACCTTCGCCGCCACGATCTGCGCGATGGTATGCGACTGGTCCTTGATGAATGGCTGGTCCAGCAGGCAGAACTCCTCGTAGAACTTGCCCAGCTTGCCCTCCACCATCTTCTCCGACGATGTTGGCCGGCTTGCCCGCGGCAATCGCCTGCGACCGCGCAGATGTCCGTCTCGCGGTCGAGGTCCGCCTGCGTCACCTCTTCGCGCGCTCACAAAGCGCGGGTCGGCCGCCGCGATGTGCATCGCGATGTCGCGCAGCAGCTCCTGGAAGTCCTCCGTGCGCGCCACAAAGTCCGCACTCGCAGTTCAGCTCCACCAGCACGCCGATCTTGCCGCCCGCGTGGATGTACGTTCCCACCGCGCCCTCGTTGGTGGACGGCTCGCCTTCTTCGCCGCCGACGCCATGCCGCGCTTGCGCAGCACCACGAACGCCTGCTCCATGTCGCCCTTGGCCTCTTCCAGCGCCTTCTTGCAGTCGCCCATCGGCGCGCCCGACTTGCTCGCGCAGCTCCTTCACCTGCTTCGCATCGATCTTCACTGCCGTCTCTGTCGTCATCTGCTTCCCTTCTCATCTCTCTACGCGCATTCTCAAATGCATCCTACGCGCGCCCTGTTTCAGTTCTGATTTCGATCGTTCGGATGCCCCATCTCACACGCAGAAAGAGCGTGGAGCGCATCGCCGGCCTCCACGCTCTCGTCTTGATGAGATGTGGAATCCTATGCGCCGGTTGCGCTGCGCCGGCTCCGGCTCCGGCTCTTCTTCGGTCGCAGCTACCGGCGCCTTGCGGATATTGCCGCCCAGCACCGCCGCCAGGTCCACATTGTCGTCCTCTGCCAGCAGGTCCTCGTCGGACGCCGCTGCCAGACCCGCCGACTCGTGCACGGTCGCCGGATCCAACTCGCCCTCTTCGCCGACATACTCCGGCGAAACCTCTGCCGGCTGATCACGTCCGCAACCTCCGTCGCAAACGCCTTCTCCGAAACCATCTGCACGCCCTCGGCAGCCGAGTCCGCAATCTTCGTCGTGAACAGGCGAATCGCGCGCAGCGCATCGTCGTTGCCCGGGATCACGTAATCCACCACCGTCGGATCGCAGTTCGTGTCGACCACCGCAACCACCGGAATCCCCAGCTTGCGCGCCTCGGCAACCGCAATCGCCTCGTTGTTCGAGTCGACCACGAAGATCGCATCCGGCAGCCGCTTCATGTTCTTGATGCCCGAAAGGTTCGTCGACAGGTGCTTGCGCTCCCGCTCCAGCTTGATGACTTCCTTCTTCGTCAGCAGCTCATAGCGGCCGTCGGTGGACATGTCGTCCAGCTCCTGCAGCCGCTTCACCGACTTCTGCACCGTGACCCAGTTCGTCAGCAGCCCGCCCAGCCAGCGGCTGTTGATGTACGGCATGCCGCAGCGCTTCGCCTCTTCGGCAACCGCATCCTGCGCCTGCCGCTTGGTGCCCACAAACAGAACCAGCTTGCCCGACGCGGTCAGCTCCGTGACAAACTTCGACGCTTCCTTGAACATCTTCAGCGTCTTCTGCAGGTCGATGATGTAAATCCCGTTGCGCTCGCCGAAGATATACTCCTTCATCTTCGGGTTCCACCGCTTCGTCTGATGCCCGAAGTGAACACCTGCTTCGAGCAGTTCCTTCATCGTAATGTTTGCCAAATGCTTCTCCTTGGTTGAGGCCACCGGTTCCGCCCTTCGCGTACGCGAAGCCGCTCTCGCCGTCGCCTGTATTGATCCCCCGCAGGGGAGATTGACTCCGTGCCTTCGCTCACATACTGCGAAGGGTGTTACGAGCTGCAAAACGATCTTCCGTACCCTGCAACCAACAACTGAGAACGAACAACTGACAACTACCGCTTCGAGAACTGGAACCGTGCGCGTGCGCCCTTCTGCCCGTACTTCTTCCGTTCCTTGCCGCGCGAATCGCGCGTTACCAGGCCCTCCGCCTTCAGCACCTTGCGCAGCTCCGGGTTGAACACCATCAGCGCGCGCGCAATGCCCAGCTTCACCGCATCCGCCTGGCCCATTACGCCGCCGCCGCGGACCGTGGTGATCACGTCGAACGTCTCGTCGATGCCCTCCATGCCCAGCGAACGCTTCGCCGCCGCGCGCTGCTGCTCGGTCACGAAGTAGACATCCATCTTCTTCTTGTTCACCGTGAACTTGCCGCTGAACCCGGACGCAGAAACACGCGCGCAATCGACGACTTGCGCCGACCCGGTTCCGTAGTACTGAACCAACTCCGCCATATTCGCTCCCTAATCTCTGCTCCGGCCATCGGCCGCTGATACCTGCTACCTAATCTGGCGTGCCCCATCCGTACGCGCTCTTCGCTGGACGGGTGGGCATGGAAAACTTTACGCAATCGCCTGCGGCTGCTGCGCCAGGTGCGGATGATGCGGTCCCTTGTAGACCTTCAGCTTGGTGCCCATCTGCCGGCCCAGCTTGTTCTTCGGCAGCATCCCTTGATCGCCTGCTCCACAATCGCCTCAGGCCGCCGCGCCAGCAGCTTCACAAAGCTCTCTTCGCGCAACCCGCCCGGATACCCCGTGTACCGCCGGTACATCTTCTTGTCGGACTTCAGGCCGGTCAGCACAATCTTTTCGCAGTTCACCACCACCACGTGGTCGCCCGTATCGATGTACGGCGTGTACTGCACGCTGTTCTTGCCGCTCAGAATTCTCGCGGCCTCCGTCGCCAGCCGCCCCAGCGTCTTGCCGCTGGCATCCAGCAGAAACCACTTCCTCGGGAAATCCTTCCCGCTCGGTACTTGTGTCGTGTCATTCATCGCTGCTCGTTTACTCCCTGCTTCTGCCGTCTTCCTTCTCCAGCCCGGCGCCCTACGGAAGAGATGACTGTGTTCGTCCTGCGTAAATCCTTCGGCAGCTCCGTCTCTCAGAGCGGCCAACTAACAACCAACGACGAGCAAACCCGGCCCAGTCCAAACTCTGCCCCGCCCGCAAAAACTCGCGAACGAATATCAGACTGCCTGGAGTTACGCACAAATTGCCTGGGAAGTGGATGCCGGCCTCAGCCCAAAATCACAGGCCGCTTCCGGTCACCGCCACAATGTCCCATCCTGCTCGACGACATCCGGACAAACCATCCCCGAAGCCGCCAAGACGCGGGACTGCGCGAGCTTTCAGACTACCCCGCTCCCCCACCCCGCGTCAACGCGCAAATAGCGCGTGAACCCCGGTCAAACTGCCGATACAATTGCTCCGCATGCCCGCCCTCAGCAGAGCATTCCTCAGATTGTCCCTCCCCGTCGCGCTGGCTCTCTTGCTCGCCGGCTCCCTCGCAGCCCCCGCCCAGACCACCCAGCAGGCCATCGAAGCCCGCCTCAAAGGCCACCCTCTCTTCCTTCGCGGCCAATGGGCGCCCAATACCCTCCAATTCGATCTCGCGGGTGTAACCTCCAGCCCTTCCATCTCCGCACCCTTCACCCTCTGCGGCATCGACGTCAAGCAGATCAAACTGAAAAAAGATCGCCTGGAAATCACAGGGGATCGCGTAGGCCTCGAATTTGACGACTACGCCCCCAAACGTGTCTCGTTGAGTACGTCCGTCGAGATCAAGATCGCCGGCCCCCCTGGCGCCGACTACGGGCCTGCCCTCGACAAAATCTTCGCCGACGGCCTCTCCGCACTCGCTCCGCTGCTCCCCTTCTACTGGCAAAATTTCGCCAAGACACACCTGCTCACGGCCTCCACTGCAGCTGACACTCTGGCTGTTCCGTCGGTGCCGGCCTCATCCGGTGCACCCGCTCTTGCGCCGCCGGCGCCTGGTGTCGGCCGCATTGCAGCCACTGACCCCGCCCGCGAACCACTTCGTAAAGTCGGCGGGGGCGTTATTGCTCCGGTTGTCATCGACAGTGTCGAACCTGAATTCTCAGACCAGGCAAGGGCAGCCAAGTTCAATGGCAGCGTAATAGTGGGACTGATAGTTAACTCTCAGGGCATACCAGAGAACGTGCATGTGATCCGCGGAGTCGGTATGGGCCTTGATGAAAACGCCGTGCGAGCCGTGCAGCAGTACCGCTTTCGGCCCGCAACGGAGAACGGCAATCCAGTGCCTGTGCTCATCAACGTTGAAATCAACTTCCAGGTTTTCAAGTCGCCCAAACCCGTAGCTTCTTCCGGAATTCATCCGCCGCAACCCGTCGAAGAGCACGAACCAGTATTCACGGATGCAGCGAAGCAACTTCGATATACAGCTACCTCTCTGCTCCACATTATGATCAAAGAAGACGGAACGGTCGTCGACCCATACGTCATACGCCCGGCTGGCCTTGGACTCGACGAGGAGGCTCTGCGCGCCGTGGGTCACTACCGCTTTAAACCAGCCACACGTAGCGATGGCACACCAATCCCTTCCGTACTTCAAATCGAAGTTCATTTTCAAGTCCAGTAGCCGCCCCCTTAGAATTGATCTCGATGCTCGACCTCGCCTTCGTCCGCGCCAACCTCCCCGTCATCGAAGAAAAGCTCTGCGCCCGCAACATGGACCCCGTCGCCATCCTCGGCGACTTCGCCAATCTCGACCGCGCGCGCCGCGACGCCATCACCGAGGCCGAGTCCGTCAAAGCCCAGCGCAACCGGCTCTCCGAAGAGATCGGCAAGCTCAAGCGCACCGGCGGCGACACCACCTTGCTCGCCGAAGAGACCCGCGTCCTCAAGGCTACCGGCGACCACCTCGAAGCCACCGCCGCCGAAGCCGATGAGAAACTCCGCGCCATTCTCCACTCCATCCCGAATCTGCCTGACGCCTCCGTCCCCGTCGGCCGCGACGAGCACGCCAACACCATCGAAAAAACCTGGGGAGAGATTCCCGCCTTCGCCTTCACCCCACTCCCCCACTGGGAGCTCGGCGAGCGCCTCGGCATCCTCGACTTCGAGCGCGCCGCCAAGATCTCCGGCTCGCGTTTCGTCGTGCATTATGGGCAAGGAGCGAGATTAGAGCGCGCCATCGCCAACTTCATGCTCGACCTCCACACCGCACCCGTCGCAAAAGGCGGCCACGGCTACACCGAGGTCCTCCCGCCCTACATGGTCAACTCGAAGTCTCTCTTCGGCACCGGCCAGCTCCCCAAGTTCGCCGCCGACCTCTTCCACTGCGACGACAAGCCCTACACCCCCGGCGAGCTCCAGGACTCCGACCACTGGCTCATCCCCACCGCCGAGGTCCCCGTCACCAACCTCTACCGCGACGAGACCCTCGACGACGCCCAGCTCACCATCTCCCTCTGCGCCTACACGCCCTGCTTCCGCAGCGAGGCCGGCAGCTACGGCAAGGACGTCCGCGGCATGATCCGCCAGCATCAATTTCAAAAAGTCGAGCTGGTCAAGTTCACCCGCCCGCAGGACTCCGCCGCCGAGCACGAAAAGCTCACCCGCGACGCCGAGCGCGTCCTCGAAGCCCTCGGCCTTCCCTACCGCCGCATGCTCCTCTCCACCGGCGACATGGGCTTCAGCTCTGCCAAGACCTTCGACCTCGAGGTCTGGCTCCCCGGCCAGCAGCTCTACCGCGAGATCAGCTCCTGCTCCAACTTCGAGGCCTTCCAGGCCCGCCGCGCCAACATTCGCTACCGCCCTCGCGCAAACTCAAGCTGGGTTACAGATGAGGTTGCCGAGAAGCTGGGTGGCCCGGGCACGAAAGCCAAGAAGTCCGAATTCGTCCACACCCTCAACGGCTCCGGCCTCGCCGTCGGCCGCACCTACCTCGCCATCCTTGAAAACTACCAGCAGCCCGACGGCACCGTCCGCATCCCCCCGGCCCTCGTCCCCTACATGAACGGCGAAACCCTCATCACCAAACGCGGCTGACCCAATATGCCGAAGCGATCTGCATTGCGAAACTATTGCAGGAGGCATCGGCGTCGCTTTAGCCATCGTCCTGTTGTTGATTTCGCTTGTTACCGATGCATTTGCCGGCATGGAGATGGTTCTCTGGCCGACAAGTCTGGGCTTCATGGCCTTGGATAACCCGACGACAACCCGGTCCCAATGGGTCGGAGGGACGATCTTTCTCATCTTCACAAACTTCGTCCTGTACTTTGTTGTGGGCTTCCTGTTCACCCTGGCGTGGAAAGCCGCGACGCGCAGACAAGCAAGTTGAGCTGGAAATGTGTCTCCTAAACTAACGGCGAAACCCTCATCACCAAACGCGGCTAATGGCCAAGCCGGTACCCAATCGCCGGAAGGCATAGCAAGATAAACGCGATACCTGTCGCCCCCAGAATGATCAGCGTCATCCGCAACCAACGGCGCCTCTCAGTCCTGGGATGCGCGGCCTGAAAGAGCATTGTCGCTTCGTGACCATCCGGCGGCCGCATGTCCGCAGAGAGGCTGATGCGTGGCCGATGGAAGCTGTCCGGCAGACGAGACGCCGGGAACCACCGTCTGGGCTGGGCGAAGATGTATCCGCCCGCGGTCCCTACGCTCCACCCTCGCCGATTCACCGAACGAAGAACTCTCATCTGGAGTCTTCCTTCCAAACAGATCCACACAAAGTTTAGACCTCTCCCCTCCCCCAAACATGCTATTTCCCCGCCCTACCCGCCCGCCCTACGCTCGAAGGATGTGCACTCTGCCTCCGTTCATCTCGCGGAAGCATCCAGCCGATAAGGACTAAGCCGCACTGAGACCACCCATGGCCGACCCCAAGCGACCGACGCCCGAACCCGAGGCCCCAGCACAGATTCCGGACTACTACGAGTTTCTGGAGATCAGCCCCCAGGCCTCCCAGGACACCATCCACCGCGTCTACCGCTTCCTCGCCGCACGCTACCACCCCGACCACGCCGAGACCGGCGACATCGAGAGGTTCGCCCTCCTCACCTCCGCCTACAAGGTCCTCTCCGACCCCGCCCGCCGCACCGAATACAACACCCAGCGCGCCCTGCGCCCCTGCGCGTTCCAGGACCCCATGTCCTCCACCGTCGACTTCATGGATCAGGTCGAAGGCGACCTCAACCGCCGCCTCGCCGTGCTCACCATCCTCTACTACCGCCGCCGCCTCTACCCCGACCGCCCAGAGGTCTCCCTCGCCGAGATCGAAAAACGCATGGGCTTCCCCCGCGATTACCTCGACTTCACCATGTGGTATCTGCAGAAAAAGAAGTTCATCACCCGCGCCGACAACGCCGAGTTCACCCTCACCGTCGACGGCGTCGACTTCATCGAATCCCAGCGCACCACCGTCCCTCTGCTGGAGCGCCTGCTCACCTCCGGCAGCCAGTCCGGCGAACCCGACGCGTCCCACCGCCTGCCCGTCTCCGGTGAACCATCGCCCAACGCCAACGGCGGCTGGCAGACCCCCGTCGAAGTCTCCGCCGCCCGCATGCACCCCTCGCTGTAACGGCCCCTACCACCCCATCTCCCGCATCCGCTCCAGGATGATCCCGGCATATCCGTTCATCCGCTCCGGCTTCCTCTTTAACGGTGCCGGCAGAATCGCCGCCAGCCGCGCCCCCTGCTCCCGCCCCACCCTCTTCGCCGGAACCTTGTAATAATTCCTGCTCGCCGCCTCCGCGCCATAGATCCCCGGCCCCCATTCCACCTCGTTCAGATACAGCTCCAGGATCCTCCGTTTCCCCAGCACCAACTCCGCCACCGGCACCAGCGAGGCCTCCGCCGCCTTACGCACAATCGACCGCCCCGTCCCGAAGAACAAATTCTTCACCAGCTGCTGCGTCAGCGTGGAGGCACCGCGCTCGCGCTCGCCCTCCATGTCTCCCTTGGCGTCAATCTCGATCTGCTGCCAGTCGAACCCATGGTGCTGGTAGAAGCGCCCATCCTCCGCCGCTATCACCGCATGCTGCAGGTCCGGCGAGATCTGTTCCACCGGAACGAACGTGTACCGCTCCGTATAAGGTCTGCGCCCCACCCACGCCTGCACCCTCCGTTCCATATGCACTGCGGTGGTTGGCGGATCGATCCACTTCAGCCCAACCAGCATCAGCGCCGCCGCCAGCCACAGCGCCGCCGCAACCACCAACACCCATCGCACAACCAACACGAATCGCTTCCGAATCGCTGCCTCGCAGAAACCTGATCTGAATCCTCTTCAGAATAATCCTGGATGCTCGGGTGCCCCATCCATGCGCAGCTTCATCGCGCATGGGTGGGATGAAGAACGCCCGGGTGCCCCATTCATCCCGCTCTGCGGGATCAGTAGGATGGAAACTTCACCTCAGCCACGAATCCCGCCCTGCCGCTCCCGAATGGAACCATCCGTTCACGTTCGCCGCCACCACAAGCAGCAGAACCACGTACAGCATGCTCAGGTTGCGCAACTCGCCCGGGTTGCAGAAGAAGATGTAAAGCGGAAGGTTGATCACGGCCGCAATCTGCGCATGCCGCCGGATCGCCGCTGGCAGCTCTTTCCAGCCGCGTACAACAGTCCACACCAGCAGCGCCATGGGAAGCAGCGTGCTCGCGCTCAGAACGCGCAGCCCGTACGTCTCCTCCGTCGCGAAGAAAAGAGTGTGCGGATGCAGGTAAAAGCTGGCCAGCCTTGGGCCTAATGCCTCCATGCCGCCGCCCGGATTCTGTGCAAAGCGCAGGCGAATCGCCATCAACACCGCCAATGACACCGCGCAGAGCACTCCCGTACGAAAAACCGCCGCGCCCCGCGAGGCATTGCGCCGCAACAGCGGGTAGAGCGTGATCAGGAACAGCAGAAACGTCTCCTTGTTCCATGTCCCAAGGGCGGCAAGGGGAATCAGCCACCACCACCGCCTGCGCAGCGCGACCCATACCGCCAGCGCGAAGAAGGCCAGCTCCGGATAGTCGTAGAAGAACCCGCCCCCGGTCATGAGGTAGGGCAACAACAGAATCACAATCACCGGAGCGAGCAGCGCTCCGGGAGATCCAGGCCACAACTCCGAACACACGAAATACATCGCATAGACCGCAATCAGCGCGCAGAGAAACGTCTCCACATAGATCACGCGATAGCGGAAGGCATAGCGCGGATTACTGGCCGTCGCAGACGCCGACATGGCATAGAGAGACGGCTCGTCCCCTGCGTCCGCTCCGCCCACCCAGTCGCGCACCGCCTGCGGCGCCACCCGGTCCATCCAGTTCACCGTGTCGGGTAGCAGCCGCCGGTATACGGAAGGCCGGTGCGCCGTCCCATCCAGCATCCCCTCGATGCTCGCCCAGCTGTCGTCGCCAGCCACGTCCGCCTCGGCAAAGTGCCATTTCTGGTAGTAGCCACTGAACGAAGCGGATGCCGCCACGAAGAACAGCACAAACCAGCACACGCGGACATAGAGCTTCGCCGCCCGCGTACCCGGGGACTTAAGCATCAATCCTGCCCACTCTCTTCGTCTCGGCCACGATCGCTCTCGCCCGTCCTCTCCCACGCATCCAGAGTAGAGCGCCGGACGCTATACGGGCCACCTGAAGCCCGTCCGTAAGTGTTTTCCGCGAACGAGTGATAAGCAACAACACCCCGCGACTTCACCTCAGCCACGAATCATGGCCGCTCGCCTCCGCAGGAGCAACGTTCGCCACGCTCCCCGCAGATGTCCCGCCTCCATACCAGTCAACATTGCGCGTAATGTACATCGCAGCCGCCACGGCAACAAAGCTCGCAATCGATCCCGTCAGCAGAGCATAGGCCTGCACGCGCAGCAGCACATAAATGAACGTGTACAGCAGGCTGAAGACACCCAGCGCCCGCAGTCCAAGCTTCCTGCTGCCGAACACCCACTCCGTATTAATCGAGAACAGCGCAACCGTGCACGTCCCCGCGATCAAATAGCTCCAGTCGAACCCCAGATGCTCGGCCAGCGAGAGCAGCAGCAGGTAGAAGATCGTCTGCGCCACCCCCACCAGAGCATATTGCGCCGGATGGACCCTCGTGCCACTCAGCGCCTCGAACAGAAAGTACGTCAGGAAGACCAGTCCCAGAAAGAGCGTGAGGTAGTGCAGCGAGCGGTGTATGCAACGATAAGAGTCCGCGAGTCGGACTCCAAAGATCGTCGCCGGCTGCTGCGCCGGATTCTCCTGTGAGGCCGCCGCCACTCCATGGTTTTCGGCCCGCTCTGTCGTCAGGTCTTCAATGAAGAATCCAGAGATACTCATTCCAAATGCGAGTAGCAACACAACGAAAAACTTCATGCCAAGCGAGCGCGAACGCGGATCGGGCAGCACAGTCGAAAACGGGGTCGAAATACTCATTTGAGAATTCTCCTTATGATCGTTACTTTGTATTGCAAAGTCAGAGGGCAAACATACACCAGCAGAGAATTAGAATCCAGGACCCTAGGTCTTGATTGGTACCAGCGCGCTCAGAAAAGGATCGCCTTCTTCTTGTTCGTGCTGCACCGAGCTGGCATCGCGCACCACCTGCTCCAGCACGCGCAGATATTCGAGATACCGGCTCCTGCCACTGGCCGTCACACGGATCGTGGTCTGCGCGCGCGCGCCGTCGTCAACTTTGGCGATCCGCACCATCCCGTCCTCTTCCAGCACCTGAAGGTGCCGGGCCAGATTGCCGTCGGTCAGCGCGCAGAGCCGCTTCAGCTCCACAAAGCTCAACCCCTTCGGATGTGTCACAAGCGACGTTAGCACGCTCAGCCGCGCCCGCTCATGGATCACGCGATTCAAGCCCTCATACGCAAACGGAGCCGTAACCTTAGCACTCTTCGTCTTCATCGGTCCGCGCCTCCTTTGCCGAGAAGTGGTGGATGCCCGCAACCAGCGCCATGCCCGTCGCAAACGGAGCGGCCATCCTCGCGGGCGCCAGCGCTCGCGCGTCCCCCAGCGCAATGCACGCCATCCCTGTAAACAGAAACCACGCGCCTGCCAGATACATTGCCCGAGGCAGACATCGGCAGCTGGCAAACACTCCCAAGCTGAACACAATCTGCCACAGCCCGGGCAGCATCCACATTGCACCTGGTGCGGCGCGCAGCAGCACGAACGGCAGCACCACGCCCGCCGCCGCCGCCGGCAGAAACTGCGCCACTGCCACGCGGATCATCTCGTCCGCCATGCCCGAGTGCAGGCGGCTTGCGCGCGTCAGCATCTGCGCAACAATCAACCCCGCCGAGAACACGCCCGTCGTCAGCCACAGCGCAACATACTGCGCCGGATGATTCGCCGGCTCAGGCAGCCAATAAGTCTGTGCTGCTCCGCCGATCAGTGCCGAGACAGCCGTCGCAGCCAGCGTCAGCGGCCCATACCCACAAAACTCGGTCGCCTCCGCCATCTGCCGGCGGATCGCGCGTATATCGACAAGTGCCTGGTTGAGATCGCTCATAGCTGAAATCGCTTTGCAATGCAAAGCGTATGCCGTACACTCGTCTGCTGTCAACCAGAACGGCCCAGGCCAGCATAAAACTCTCTATAATCACTCGAGACGGCTCTAGGAGAGAGGATCGATAGTCTGTGCGCAATCTGCTGAACAGCTATTTCTGGTGGACCTACGAGCGTGGCAGCTTCCACTACGACGTGATGGTCACCCTCATCCTCATCTTCATGTTCGTCTCGCCCCGCTTCATTGACTTTAAAGACCGCCCCACCGAGACCGTCGCCCTCCGCTCCAGTGAGGTTCTCGTCAAGGAAGCCGGCCAGGTCGGCTCCAGCGCTCAGTTCATCTATCAGATCCGCACCGACGTCTCCGGCGGCCCCAAGCCCTCGCAGTCCGACGCCGAGCGCCGCGCCGCCATCCTCCGCGTCGTCGAGCCAATCTCCGGCGCCGTCACCCTCGAGCGCGCCGAGCCCGTCTACGATGAGCAGAAGCACATCATCGCCTACGACGCCTGGGTATTGAAGTGAGCCACAAACAACGCACCCCGCGCCCTGCCGCCGCATCCAACTCCAGGCATCGGCAACTCGCCGATCGGGGGATTATGAACCGTCTTTGCACCGTTGCAACCCTCGCCTCGCTGGCGCTGTTTGCCGCCGCCGCCCCGCGGATCTGTACCGCCCAGAACTCGAACCTCACCGTCGTCCTGGCCCAGATGGACACCTCCAGCAAGTCCTTCCACTCCGCCCAGGCCAACGTCAAGCGTGAGCAGTACGACCGCCTCGTCCACGACACCACCACCCAGACCGGCTCCATGTACTTCCAGCGCGCCGGCAGCGCCATGCAGATGGCCGCAAAATTCGATCCGCCCTCCGCGCAGTTCGTCGACTACAAAAACGGCACCCTCCGCCTCTACTCGCCAGACAACAACCACCTCGAGACCCGCAACGCATCCGGCGCCGATCAGGCCCGCTTCCAGACCTACCTCACCCTCGGCTTCGGCGGCTCCGGTTCCGATCTCAAGAGCGCGTGGGAGATCACCGACCAGGGTTCCGAGCAGATGGACGGCGCGAAGGTCGAGAAGCTCGACCTCGTCTCAAAAGATCCCAGCGTCAAGGCCAACTTCGCTCATATCACTCTCTGGATCGATCCCGCGCGCGACATCTCTCTCAAGCAGCAGTTCTTCGATCCCGGCGGCAACACCAACACCGTCACCTACTCCGACATCCGCTACAACCAGCCCATCAAGGACGCAGGCAGCTACGCCATCAAGTGCAAAGGCGCCTGCAACTAACTAGCCCGCCTTCTCGCCGATCCCCTCGCCCGCTGCCTTGCTCAGCCCCACCCGCACCCGCTCCACCTTGCGCTCCGTCGAGGCCAGCACCTCCAGCCGCAATCCATCGGCCTCTACCACCTCGCCCGGCAGCGGAATGTGCCCGGCAATCTCGCTCGCCAGCCCTCCCAGCGTCGTCGCCTCGTAGTCCTGCGGCAGCGTCAGCCGTGGACCGCCATTGCGCGTCGCCGGTTCTCTGCCCTCCACATCCGCCTCCACCGATTCGCTCTCTTCTTCCTCATCTTGCGCATGTTCCTCGGGGGCATCGGCAAACAGCTCCCTTAGCCGCGACACCTCAAAGCTCCCCGGCACCACAAAGCTCCCGTCTGCCTCGCGGACGACCTCACCGGTCTCCTCTTCCTCATCATGCTCGTCCGCAATTGACCCCACGATCGCCTCCAGCAGGTCTTCGATCGTCACCACGCCGGCCACGCCGCCATACTCGTCGATCACCAGCCGGATGTGCTGCTGCGCATGCTGCATCTCCCGCAGCAGCTCGGCCACCTTCTTCGTCTCCGGCACAAACTCCGCCTCGCGCTTCAGGTCCGCGACTGTCGCCTCCATCGCGTCCGTCCCCACCGCCTGTAGCAGGTCGCGCGCAAAGGCGATCCCCGTAATGTGGTCCAGCAGACCCCTCATAGACCGGCACACGCGAGAACGCATTCTCCTTCAGCCGCGCCAGAAACTCCTCCAGCGTCAGCGTCTCCGGCACGGCGAAGATCTCCGGCCGCGGCGTCATCACCTCGCGCACCACCTTGTCGCCAAACTCCACCACGCTCCGCACCAGGTCGCGGTCGCTCTCTTCGAGAATTCCCTCCTCTTCGCCCGCCTCCAGCAGCGCCTCCATTCCCTCCGACGGCCGCTCTTCTTCCGTTCTGTCCTCCGGCTCCGCCAGCGCCACAATCGACAGCAACAAGCCAAGGGTGAGAGTGATCGGCAGCATCAGGTAGAACAGCGTCTGCAGAAAATAACGGATGTGTGCGATCCACAGCCCGCGCGTCCGTGTGAACAGCAGCTGCGGAATCAGCCGGTCGAACAGCAGGATCAGCAGCACCAGCAACGCTCCGGTCAGCGCAACCTCGTCCACGCTGGGTGCGCGCGCCAGCAGCGGCATCGCCTTCACATGCGTGTACAGCCGCAGTCCGGCAATCAGCGCAATCGCCGCCAGCGTCAGCTGCCGCAGCACCGAGGCCGACAGCGCCACCGACTCACGGCCCAAATGCAGCCGCGGCTCAACCGCCCGCGTCCACGCCTCGATGTTCTCTTCATACTCGCGCGCGAGAAACTTCCCCATCTCACTGTAGATACGGTCCACGTACGAGGCCAGCGCCAGCAGCACCAGCAGCCCGGCAATCGCAAAGTCGTGCCAAAGCCCCGAGTCGTTCACGCCCGCACCTTCTTTATCGCGATGCCGTCCTCTCGACCGGAGCGCACCGCAGCACGGCTCTTCTTGCCGTCATCCTGAGCGAAACTTCGTGCACCTTTGCGTGGGACCGAACCCACCTTGAAGCCGTCATCCCGAGCGAGGCGCGCAGCGCCGAGTCGAGGGACCCCCGCATTTGTCTTTTTGCTTTTCTGATTGCCTGAGTCGCTCACCCGCTCAATCAACCCGCCCCGCAGCCCCAGCTCGCTGCGCAGCTCTCGTTCGCGCGCCGCCATCTGCCCTGCATCCTGCTCATGATCGAATCCCGCCAGATGCAGCAGCCCGTGCAGCATCAGCACGCGCACCTCATCCTTCAGCGTGTGGCCGAACTTTTTCGCCTGCCGCGCTGCAGTCTCCAGCGAGATCGCCAGATCACCCGCCAGCTCCTTTTCCCCATGGAACGTATTTCGAGAAGCCGCCGGAAAACTCAGCACATCGGTCGCCTTGTCTTTGCCGCGAAACTGCCGGTTCAACCGCCGCAGCGTGGCATCATCGGCCAGCAGCACATGCACTTCGCCGTCCAGCCCCACCGCCGCGCGCGCCAGCCGCAGGAACTTGAGCATCGGCGCACGCGCCAGTCCTGCTTCAGCCGATGCATCCATCCCTCGCGGAGGTTCCACCGTGATCATCTGTGTGTTTCGATGCTACTAGAACCGGTCTGCCGCCTTTTCGCGCGCACCGCGCCAAAGTATCGCGCCATCGTCACCGACAAAAATAGTGCACCCGCGCCGAACGCAATCCAACCCGCTTCAACCTGCGGCTTGAAGTAACACAGCAGCAGCGCTCCACCCGCCAGGTTCGCAAATCCCCACAGCACATTGCTCACCGGCGACGACTCGCCCACTCCCGGCGGCTTCGCAAAGGGCGACTGGAACCAATTCCCGCTGATGCCCTGCACAAAGTGCGGCACTCCGTTCGCCAGCAGCGCCCCGGCCAGAAACTCCAGCGGATAGAAGTACCATGCCATCGCGATTGCCCTACTGCGGCTTGGCCCTCAGCTTCGCCACCGGTTCCCCCGCCGCAGCCTCAATGCCCACGCCCTCCATCGCTCCCTCGTTCATCTCCAGCGGAAGCTGCTGCAGCGCGCGGCCGTAGCTGTCGTACGCGCGCACAATGCGCTGCACCAGATGGTGCCGCACCACATCCACATCCTCGAAGTGGCAGATGCGGATACCCTCCACGCCATCCAGCACGCTCATCGCCTCAATCAGCCCGCTGCGCTTCGGGTTCGGCAGGTCGATCTGCGTCAGGTCGCCCGTGATCACCGCCTTCGACCCATTGCCCATGCGTGTCAGGAACATCTTCATCTGCTCGTTGGTCGTGTTCTGCGCCTCGTCCATGATGATGAACGCGTCGTTCAGCGTGCGCCCGCGCATAAACGCCAGCGGCGCCACCTCGATCACGTTCGTCTCCAGCATCTTGTCCACCTTCGCCGGATCGAGCAGGTCATACAGCGCGTCGTACAGCGGCCGCAGGTACGGATCGACCTTCTCCTGCAGACTGCCCGGCAGAAAGCCCAGCCGCTCGCCTGCCTCCACCGCCGGCCGCACCAAAATAATCCGGCTCACCTTCTTCGCCATCAGCGCAGACACCGCCATCGCCACCGCAAGATACGTCTTGCCTGTGCCCGCCGGCCCCAGCCCGAAAATCATGTCGCTCTGTTCGATCGCCTCGACATACTTCCTCTGGTTCGGCGACCGCGGCTGCACCATCCTCTTCACGCCCGTCGACCGCTGCCGCCCCGAATCCACCAGCGCCTTCAGCGTCACCGTCGGATCGGCGATCACCAGCTTCAGCATCCCCTTCAGTTCGCCGTTCTGCAGCGTCACCCCGCCACGCCGCAGCGCCTCATAGTCGGTGAAGATGCGCTCCACCTGCGCCACCCCGGCCTCGTTGCCGGTCACCTCAATCGCGTCAGACCTGAGGTCGATGGTTACCCCAAGCGAGTCTTCCATCAGTCGAAGGTTTTCATCGCGGGTACCGTACAGGGGCTCAATGCCAGGCGTAATCTCCAGGGATTTTTTTATCAAGCGTTTGTCTGACCTCCGTCAGGGCATACAGGGTTATGTATTGGCCGAAGTTCAAAAACAGCAACAGGGTTGTTCAGGCTTCTTCGACGGAATGCCTCAGTCCCATCCCAAAACGCACCATTCCGCCCAGCCCAACGCGCAGGCTGCGCAGCACAATGTCTTGTCTGGGGGTCCGGGGCCGGATTGGCTTGGGTTGCCAACAATTCGCCGAAGTTGCGCACAGACTAGAACTCAAGTCCGCATTCAGTCAAGTCAATTTTTGGATGATCGCCGTGCCCCACAAGATGCATTCGCCCTTACCTCCTCCTGCGTATTACTCCTGTAACATGCTTTCTGCCATGCAAGCTCTCCTGCGCCGCCGCGTCTTCTTCGCGTTGACGCTCTTCGCCGCCGCCACTCTCGCAACCGGCGCACAAGCACCCGCACCCACACCTTCCTTCGAAGTCGCCGTCGTCCGCCTCGGCGATCCCAACCCCCCGCCATTCGGCCCAAACGACGAGCCCTTGAGCCGTTTCCCGACCAACCACTTCTACGCCCGCAATCTTCTCCTTAAGATGGTCCTTGGCGTCGCCTTCGGCATCGATCAGCGTTACGTCGACGGCGGCCCGGCATGGCTCGACTCACAGAACTACTTCATCGATGCCAAGGTCGAAGGCGATCAGCAGCTCACCAAGGACCAGATGCAACCACTGCTGCAGAATCTGCTGGCGCAACGTCTCGGCCTGAAGGTCCACCACGAATCGCGGCTGGTTGCAGGCTACGAAATGGTCGTCGCCAAGAGCGGCCCCAAGCTCCAGCCCACCAAAGGCGAGAGCGGCTTCAGCTCCGTCGCCCCCGACCGGATGTCCGGATCGAAAGAGAACTCTGCCGCCATCGCCGAACTCCTCTCCTACGCCATCCGCCAACCCGTCGTCGACCACACCGGCCTCACCGGCTCTTATGACATCACCCTCAAGTACGCCCCACCCACTGACCCCAACGCCACCTCCAATAACCCCGATATCTTCACGGCGATTCAAGACCAGCTCGGCCTCAAGCTCATCCCCGCCAAAGTCCCCGTCGACTATCTCGTCATCGATCACGTCGACCGCACGCCAACCGAAAATTAGCCCTTCAACCGGCCAGCCAATCTCGAACCAATCCGTCCAACCTGACGTATCCTCAATCAGCTCCCCGGCCCCGCAGTACGATTCCCATCCCAAGGGCGGTCCCGCATGACGTTGCAGAGAAGCTTCGCCGGCCTCGCGCTCCTCGCTCTTCTTGCACTGCCCACATCCCTCTCAGCCCAGACCGCCGCCGCTACCTCCGCCGCATCCGCACCAACCCCAGCAGACTCCGCCCCGCCGCCGCACTTCGACCTCGCCGACGTCCATCCCAGCCCGTTCGCCAATCAGCCGAACACGGACATTACATCCCTGCCCAGCGGCCGCTTTCACGCGCGCCAGGCCACCATGGTTGACTTCATCGCCTTCGCCTGGAACATCGACAACGACCGCGTCCTGCGCGGCCCCTCCTGGCTGGACTTCGACCGCTTCGACATCGTCGCCCGCGGCCCAGCCGGCACCTACGACGATGCCCGCCTGAAGATGCGCGCACTCCTCGCCGACCGCTTCGCCCTCACCGTCCGCACCGAGACCAAGCCCATGCCGGCCTTCGTCCTCACCGTCGGCAAGGGCGGCCCCAAGATGAAGCCGGCGGCGAAGGTCGATGACCCGGCAAGCGCCGGTTGCCAGTACATTCAGCCGCCGCAGAATCAGGGTGCCAACGCGCCCCCGCCCTACATCGAATTCTCCTGCAAAGGCACTACCATGGCCCAGCTCGCCGACGATCTCCATGGCTGGGCCAACGGCTATCTCACCAATCCCGTCGTCGACCAGACCAGCCTCACCGGCGCCTACGACTTCGACATCAAGTGGACCGGTCGCGGCCAGCTCGCCCGCGCCGGTGCCGACGGCATCTCCATCTTCGATGCCGTCGACAAGCAGCTCGGCCTCAAGCTCGAAGCCAAACCCGCGCCGCTGCCCGTCGTCTACGTTGACTCCGTCAACGAAAAGCCCACCCCCAACATCGCCGGCCTCGACAAAGCCCTCCCACCCCCACCACCCGCCGAGTTCGAGGTCGCCATCCTCAAGCCCAGCGCCCCCGACACCCCCAACGGCGTCCAGGGCCAGATCAACGGCAGCCAGGTCAATCTCCGCGGCGCCACCATGCAGTGGTTCCTCACCTGGGCGTGGGGCATCTCCGACGACATGATCGCCGACCCGCCCAAGTGGCTCAGCCAGGACCGCTGGGACCTCCTTGGCAAGATCGCGCAGAATCCATCCACCGCCGGTCCGAACGGTCAACCGCAGGTCGAGTTCGACCAGCTCCAGGACATGATCAAGAAGCTCATCGCCGAGCGCTTCGGCCTCCAGGTCCACATGGAAGACCGCCCTGCCGACGCCTATAACCTCGTCGCCGCCAACCCGCACATGAAGAAGGCCGACCCCGACAACCGAACCGGCTGCCATGAAGGCCCCGGCCCCGACGGCAAGGATCCGCGCATCGCGAACCCCATCCTCGGCCGCCTCCTCACCTGCCAGAACATGACCATGGCACAGTTTGGCGACATCCTCCGCATCCAGGCCAACGGATACGTCCACTCGCCTGTGCTCGACCAGACCGGCCTCACCGAGGCCTACGACTTCACCCTCAGCTTCTCCATGGCCGGCCAGCTCACCAGCGTTCCGTCCACGGCACCGTCGACCGATAACTCAGCCAACACCCCCTCCGACCCCAACGGCGCGCTCTCTCTCCTCGATGCCCTGCCCAAAGAGATCGGCGTCAAGCTCATCAAGACCAAGCGCCCAGTGCAGATGCTTGTCATCGACCACATCAACCAGCAACCCACCGACAACTGACAATTGACGGTCTCGCCCGAATCAGCCGCTCGCCCGAATCTTGCGATTGACCGTAAGGCCCGCTTCTCGTAGACTTAAATCTCGCGGCGACGCGGCGAAACCGCCTTCCGCTGCTCCTACATCTCCGCCCGCCTTCTAGGTATGGCCGGACACCAGAAAAGAGTTCAGAACCATGGCAAATCATGTCTCCTCGCTGAAGCGCGCCCGCCAGACCGAAACCAAGACCGCCGTCAACCGCGCCAACAAGACCAAGCTCCGCTCCAGCCTGCGCACCCTGCGCGAAGCCATCACCGCCGGCGACAAGAAGACCCTCCAGGCCAGCTACTCGGAGACCGTCTCCATCCTCGACAAGAGCGTCCAGAAGGGCGTCCTCCACAAGAACACCGCCAGCCGCTACAAGGCCCGCCTCAACGCGCGCGTCAAGGCCGTCGCCACCTCCAAGAAGTCCGCAGCCTGATTCACGTCAATCTGGGTTTTGCCTGCATGCCTGCGTCGTCACGCAGGCATCGCTGTTGCCCCTTCGTCCCGTCTGCGGATCCAATCGGAGATCGTGTGGCCTAGCCGGGTCAACGACCGTTCAAGATAGTAATAGCTGCCCAGGACAAGCACAGGCAGAGCCACGCCCAGAAGCAAGAGCTTTCCCAGTGTTCCTTCATTGGCTGCGGTCAGCATGAACAGCTCCTGCCATACATAAATGCTGTAGGAGATGATCCCGAGCTTCGCGAGCCATCGCCAGTTCAGCGGCTTCGCGAAGAACGAGCCCGGATGCAGGACTGACGCCGTGAGCAGCACGACAATCGAGATACTTTCAGCAAGCGGCGGCAGCAGGTTAAATTTGCCGATGCAGTAAACAAAGACGCACAGGGCGGGCAGCGCAAGGATTGCCGACCACTTCGCAATGCGCGCGCGAAGTCCAGGGTGGCCGAGACAAAGCGCCATCAGGCAACCGGCCAGGGGAGCGTCGGCTCGCACCTGGGTATGGCAATGGAAATACTCCTGGTTGTAATGCCCCCAGAATGCGAATCGATAGAGGGCGCATGCGCCGATGGCGCCGGCGGCAATCCATCGGCTGCGGCGAGCGCCGGCCAAAAGCAGCACAATGGGCCACACAAGGTAGAACTGCTCCTCTACAGAGAGCGACCAGAAATGCCATGTGTCGCTGCCAAAGGGCGTTAAAACAAAGTTGCGGTAGAAGAAAAGGCTCGACACAACCGCGCTGACGGAAACAACATGCACGCGCAGATTCACAAGCAGCAATAACCCAAGATACGCCCAGGCGACAGGCATCAGGCGGAAAGCCCGGCGGATATAAAAGCTCTTCAGATCGATGGGGCGATTGAGCAGTGTGGAAGTGATGAGGAATCCGCTGAGGACAAAAAACAGCGTCACACCGTGCTGCCCGGTCTGCACCCAGGGCGAAGCACTGTATCCCCGCAAAGCAGTTCTCACGTGATCGAACAGCACCAGCAGAATTGCGATGCCGCGCCATCCGTCCAGAGTGGGGATACGCCGGGAAGCCTGTTCGCTATTCAGGATAAAGTTCCTCTTTGGCATTCTCCCGTGCTCAATCGCGATCGGTCGCGACGCACAGGTTCGCGGCTAACAACGGGTCGCCGGAAAATCCAAAACAAGGAAAGCATAGATCGTGAGCCGAAGCCAGGGACTCGAGCGAGGGAACAGTGGCCGCCGCAAAAAGGCCGGCCACGCAATCTTCTGCACGCAGGCACCGCTATTGCTCTTTCTTGGATCCAGGAGTTTGCGGCCCTTCGCCCGGCTCATACAACGTAGGCGCCCTGCTTGGCCCAGTCGTGCCATCCTCAGCATCCTTCTCGGCCGCACTCTGCCCACCTGCCCCCGGCGCATTCGGCAGCTCACCCGTCATCGCAGGATTTCCCGGCTCCTGATTCGCCGCCGCACCTGCACTCGCATCCACCGGACTCGCCCCGTTTGTCCCAGCACTCGGCAGCACGCTCGACTCAGCAGCCACCTGCGCGACAGGAGTCGCCGTCCGGTCAGTCGCCCCGTCCACACCCTCTTGTCCCATCCGCACCAGAGCCGCATCGATGCGCGCACCCGTGTCCGCGGGCGCCTTCGCCTCCATCTCCTTCACCTGCGCACGCTCTTGCTCGCTCAGCGCCGGCAGCGGATACACCACCAGCGTCGTCGCCGTCTCCGCATACGCATCGCCCAGCCTCGAGGTCCGCCGCTGCGAGATCGTCTGCTCAAACGTCGCCAGCTCCATCCCATCCGGCGAAAGCGCAAAGTTACCCCCCGCACGCTCCGCCGGCGAGACATTCACCGTCAGCAGAACCTTGCCTGTCTCCGCCTGGTACACCCGCGCCTCTTCGCCCGCCACCGCGCCCGACGACAGCGTCAACTCGCCCCCCATCGAAGTCGTCAGGATCGTCCGCTCCAGCACGAACCGCCCCGCAGCCGGCGCAAACGCAAAATCCGGCGCCACATAAGGCTCATACAGTCCCTGCTCCCACATCTGTTCGCCCTTCATATTGAAGCCGGCAATCGCGGGGTTGTCCTCGTTGCCGTGGCAGGCAAACGCCACAAACTCGCTGTGGCTCACAAAAGTCGCTTGCGGTTGGCAAGCGGTGTCCCACTCCGCCAGTTCGTCGACCTTCCCTCCATGTTCATTGAAGTTGAATAGCCATCGGTTCTTGCCGCCACTCAGAATGTCCAGAGTCCCCGCCCGCGTCATCGGCAGCTCCATCGCCTCGTGGACGCGAACAATCCCGGCCAGCTCCGCCATAAAGCCCTCCGGCGTATCGTTCAGCCGGTAGAAGTTGATCTGCACCCCTGCGTCTTCATTGCTGCCGGAGAACAGCACACCGCCATCCACTCCCCCCCCCGACCGTCCCACCGTCTCCAGCGTCAACAGGTCCTCATCGCTGGACAGCATCAACGCCACAATGTGCCGGTCCACCCCATTCGAACTCAGATCCAGTACCGGGGTCCCGCGAAACGCATCGCCATCCCCCAGCCGCTCCATCGGCATCAGCATCGTCAGCCGGTCGCGCACCCGCAGCAGAAACCGTCCATGTCCCAGGTTCCACAGATACTCGAGCCGGTCATGCAGCCGCCATTCCGTCTGCGCCAAAACCTTCCCTGACGGAAGCTCTACCAGCGCCGCCTCCACCGTCCGGTCGTCGTCGCCCGGCTGCTCGTCCGGCTCGCGCTTCATCAAGTGGCGCGTGTTGAAGGTCACCAGCAGATGATCGTTGTCGACAAAATCGACGGTCATGCCAACCGCGCCCGTCAGCAGATAGTCCGCCGGCAGCGTCTGAAACCCCATCGGCTCCAGCGGTATGCGGATCGGCTGCAGCTGCGATTGCGGCCTCGCTTGCGCGACGTTGACCCCCGGCCCCGCCGCAAACCCAGCCCTCCACGCCGCGCACAGCAGGCTTCCCGCACACAGCATCCCTCCCACGCACAGCTTCCTCAGCCGCCTGCGCACCGGAGATGGTCCCGCCGCCCTCATCGCTGCACTCACTCTTTCACAGACGCATCCGCCCCACCAATCGTATCGATAGCTCCCATTTCAACTCCCGTCGCACGCTCCGCCTAACTTCGCCACTCGGCAGCCGTCCCACGGTGGTGATACAAGTGAAAACAATGATCTCCCGCGCCGCCTCCATCTCCGCCGCCCTCTTCGCGCTTGCCGTCGTCCTCGCCGCCCCTGCTCCCGCCCAGCAGCCCGCGCCCGCCGCCGCGCCGGAAAAGTCCCTCCCCGGCCTCGACCTCTCCTCCATCGATCTCGCCGCCGATCCCTGCAAGGACTTCTACCAGTACGCCTGCGGCAAATTTGACGCGAACCACCCCATCCCCGCCGACCAGCCCGACGTTGACGCCTTCTACGTCCTCTACAACGTCAACACTGCGCGCCTCAACGACATCCTTCAGAAGGCCCAGGCCGGTGGCGCCTCCCGCTCCCCCGACCAGCAGAAGATCGGCGACTACTTCAAGGCCTGCATGGACACCGCCGCCATCGACGCCCAGGGCCTCAAGCCCATTCAGCCCTGGCTCGCCCGCATCGCCGCGCTCAAAAACACGCCCGCCTCCCGCGCCTCGCTCGCCACCCTCATCGGCGACCTCCAGCGCAACGGTGTCGAATCCTTCTTCGGCTACGGCGAGCAGCAGGACTTCAAGGACGCCTCCAAACAAATCGCCTTCCTCCAGCAGGGCGGCCTCGGCCTCCCCGAGAAGGACTACTACCTCCGCACCGGCGACAAGGACATCGAGGTCCGCCACCAGTACACCGCGCACATCGCTAAAATGCTCGTCCTGAGCGGAGAAGCCGCACCGCAAGCGCAGAAAGAGGCCGATGCCATCCTCGCCCTCGAAACCTCGCTCGCCAGGGCCTCCCTCGGCGTGGTCGACATGCGCGAGCCCGAGAAGACCTACCATCTCGTCCCCGTTGCCACCGTCGAATCCGCCCTCCCGCACTTCAACTTCGCCGCATTCGAAGACGCCATCCACTCCCCGCACGTCGCCGAGATCAACAACGCCACGCCCGACTTCCTCCCCGAGCTCGCCCGCCGGCTCCAGACCGAGGACATCGCCACCATCCAGGCCTACCTCCGTTATCACCTCCTCACCTCCGTCGCGCGCAACCTTCCCCACGCCTTCGACGACGAGAACTTCGCCTTCTACGGCACCACCCTCAATGGCACACCCCAGCAGCGCCCGCGCTGGAAGCGCTGCTCCTCCTCCGTCGACGGCGCGCTCGGCGAGGCCCTCGGCAAAATCTACGTAGAGCAGTACTTCGCCGGCGACAGCAAAGAGAAAATGCTGCAGATGGTCCA
Organism: uncultured Acidobacteriaceae bacterium; assembly: GCA_963766975.1. GTDB lineage: Bacteria > Acidobacteriota > Terriglobia > Terriglobales > Acidobacteriaceae > Edaphobacter. Next base: position 181,868 of record CAVYCF010000014.1, on the reverse strand, counting down.
CGACATCGAGACCGCCATGGGTCATGACATCGACCAGATCACGTGGATGTCTCCCGCCACCAAGGCCCGCGCGCACGAGAAGCTCGCCGCCGTCGCCGACAAGATCGGCTACCCCGACCACTGGCGCGACTACTCCCGCCTCACCGTCTCGCCCACCGACGCCCTCGGCAACCAGCTCCGCGCCGAGGCCTTTGAAAACGATCGCGAGCTCAACAAAATCGGCAAGCCCGTCGACCGCGGCGAGTGGGACATGTCTCCACCCACCGTCAACGCCTACTACGACCAAAGCATGAACGACATCAACTTCCCCGCCGGCATCCTCCAGCCGCCCTTCTATGACCAGTCGCAGGGAGATGCCGTCAACTACGGCCACATCGGCGCCGTCATCGGCCATGAACTCACCCACGGCTTCGACGACGAGGGCCGCAAGTTCGACGCCAAGGGCGACCTCGACAACTGGTGGACCCCCGACGACCTCAAGAACTTCACTCAGCGCACCGACTGCCTCGTCAACGAATACTCCGGCTTCGACGCCGGCACCGCAACCAATCCTGCGGACGACGTCAAGGTCAACGGCGCGCTCACCCTTGGCGAAAACACCGCAGACAACGGCGGCGCCTTCCTCGCCTTCATGGCCTATATGGATCGCGCAAAGCAGGAGCACCTCGACCCCGCCGCCAAAACCGACGGCTTCACCGCAGCCCAGCGCTTCTACATCGCCTACGCGCAGAACTGGTGCCAGGACACACGCCCCCAGGCCGTCCGCTCCCAGGTCCTCACCGACCCCCACTCCCCCGACCGCATCCGCGTCGACGGCGTCATCGTCAACCAGCCCGGCTTCGCCGGCGCCTTCGGCTGCAAGCTCGGCACACCCATGGTCCCCGCCAACTCCTGCCGCGTCTGGTAAATATCCGCTTGGCGCAAACAGTTGGAGTACCCCATTCATGACGCGTGCGTCAGTACGCGCATGAGTGGGAGGCAAAATTTCCGCGCCGTCTTTCTGAGCGAAGCTGCGGGTTAGCGCAGGCAGTCGAAGGCCCTCCGCATTTGCTCTTTGTCATTCCGGAGCATTCGATCCGCACCGCGGGTCGAATGCGAAGGAATCTGCTTTTGTCTCTAGACTGATAGCGAATGCCCAACCGCACCCTCGGCTTACTCGCCTGCGCCCTCGCAGCCTCCTTCTGGGGCTGTGGCTTCTTCTTCGGCAAGATCGCACTCGGCGAGATGAACGTCGGCGCCATGGTCCTCTATCGCTTCGCCTTCGCCGCCGTGGCGCTCACGCTCGCGCCGCTCCGTCTCCAGAGCCTGCGATAAGCTGCCGGGCTGGGCAAAGATTGTCTTGGGCGTCTGTGCAATCGGAGGATTGATATACGGCATGGCAAAAGCAGGGCCGATCTTCCTGTTGAAAGCACTCCTCAAGCCGATTCCATAATTTCAAACCGAGCGTTGCAGACCACTGGAAGTCTGAGAGGATGGCTGGCATGGGCACGCTGTAACTATCGCCGGGATTGTGGCTGGAGGGCTGTTGGGCATCCTAGGCCTATACCTCGGACTCAATTGCGCCGCCTCCGCCCGCACCGCAAGTGAGGAAATCCAGACAGTCTTTATCGCAACAATCTCGACTAGATTTCAAACTGAGCTACTACCCTGTCCAGAAACCCTACACCCTCCCCATCCCCGCCCGTACCGTCCGCGCCCACACCGCCGTCAGCGCCACGCCTGCAAACATCAGCCCCGCCGCCAGCCCAATCCACAACCCCGTCGCGCCCAGCGCATGTCCGGAGAAGCCGCGCCCAAACCCCAGCCACCATCCCAGCGGCAATCCAATCACCCAATACCCGATCACCTGCATCGCCAGCGGCACACGCGTGCTCCCGGCGCCCCTCAGCGCGCCCGTCGCCGTCACCTGCACGCCGTCAAAGAACTGGAACGCCGCGCCCACCAGCAGCAGCGGCACCGCCGCCCGGATCACATCCGGCCCGCGTGTAAACACCTCCGCAATCCTCCCCGGCATCGCCACCAGCACCGCCGATATCGCCAGCATGAACCCCGAACCCAGCCCAATCCCCGCCCATCCCGCCGCCCGCGCGTCTGCATGCGAGCCGCGTCCAATCGCCTGCCCCACCCTCACCCCCGTCGCCGCCGACACCGCAAACGGCACCATAAACGTCGTCGCCACGCAGGTCAGCGCAATCTCATGCCCCGCCAGCGGCACCGGCCCCAGCGTGCCAATCAGCGCCGTCACCGCCGCAAAGATCGAAATCTCCACAAAGATCTGCCCGCCCACCGGCCCGCCCAGCGCCACCAGCCGCTTCAGCCGCGCACTCACCCGCGCCCACTCCGCATCCGCACGAATGCCGACGCGCGCTAACCCGTATCCATGCCTTCGGTCCAGCCAACACACCGCCGCCGCGACAAACCCCGCCAGATACAACCGCGCCAGCGACGTCGCCGCCGCCGAGCCCGCCACGCCATACGCGCGCACTGCAATCGTGTGCCCCGCCACCGTCCAGCGGTGCCCAAACAGCAGCAGCCAGTCGAGGCCAGCGTTCACTAGGTTCGCGCTCACCACCGCCGCCGCAATCGGCTTCGTATGGTTGAACGCCTGCAGATACCGCCGCAGCGTCATGTACAGAAACAGCGGCAGCGACCCCCAGTTCAGCGCCAACAGAAAACTCACCGCCCCGCGCATCACATCGCGATCCACCGGCAGCCGCTCCAGCGCCAGCGGCCCCAGCCAGATCATCCCCATCAGCGCGCAACTCAGCAGCCCCGCCAGCACCACCCCCGCCAACAGCCACCGGTTCGCGTCCTCCCACTCGCCCGCGCCATGCGCCTGCGAGATGTACGTGTCCAGCCCCAGCAGCACGCCGCCCACGCCAAACGCCAGCGTGTTGTACAGCACCTGCCCCAGCGCCGCCGACGCAATCGACACCGCAGGCCGCGGCAGATGGCCCACCATCATGGTGTCCACCACGCCCATCGCCATCCAGCCCACCTCCGCCATCACCAGCGGCAGGGCCAGGCGTAGCATCGGCCGCATCTCCCGGCGTATCGACATCACCCGTCAGCCTCTCAAAACACGCGCACCACCACTCGCGCGCATCCTCCGATGCTAACAACTCCCTCCGCATCGAAATCCTGTCAAGCCCCCAAACCACATAAACCACTCAATCCAATCAGGATAGACTTGGCATCCGAGTTTCCCCAATCCGGTAGAATAGAAGTAGGGGGAAAAGATCCGTCTGCACGAACGGAGAACGGCGGAGATTCTTAGGCTCTGTTCATTTTCAATCACTTAGCGCAAGAATCACTGAATTAACGCTTAAGTCATTGAAAATATAGGAGGTTAAGATAAGCCATTTGTTTTCAAACACGCGAAATAAGTGCCTTGTTTTCTGTCAAGTAGAAAATTCTATAGGGGGGAGGGGGTACCACATCCGTGAGCGTCTCCAAAATCAAGCCCGTCGCGCCCCGCCTCATCGCCCCCCGTCTTATCGCACTCGACATGGACGGCACCCTCCTCGGCGACACCGGCCAGGTCTCCCCCCGCAACCTCGCAGCTCTGCTCGCCGCCCACGCCGCCGGCATTGAGATCGTCGTCGCCACCGGCCGCCGCCACGCCTACGCCATGCGCGTCCTCCGCCCGCTCGAGCTGCCCCACGCCTGCGCCCTCATCAGCTCCAACGGCGCCGTCACCCGCACCCTCGGCTCCAGCTCGACCTCAGTTCCCACCGAACTCATCGCCCGCACCCACATGCCGGTCGAGACCGCCCTCTGGCTCTGCTCCCACCTGGGCGACTACCGCGACGCCCTCGTCCTCACCTTTGACACCGTCGCCGCCGACGGCCCCAGCCACGGCGACGACACCCGCGGCGCCCTCGTCGTCGAGCATCTCGCAGGCCTCCAGCAATCCATCAGCCGCTGGATGGACGCCAACGCCCCCTACATCGCCCACGTCGATCCCATCGAGAAGGCCCTTACACCGGAAAACCCGCCCATCCAGGCCATGCTCTGCGGCACCGTCGATCGCATGCGTGCCGCCGAAGCCCACCTGCTGCTCGACCCACGAGTCGTCGCCGTCGGCCACACCGACGATGAGGTCGAGTCCCACCACCAGATCGCCCTGCACCGCACCGAATATCCCGCCCGCGACCTCTCCATCCTCGACATCCTGCCCGCGGGCTGCAGCAAAGGCGCAGCGCTGCTCGCCTACGCCGCCTCGCGCGGCATCGACGCCAGCGAGATCCTCGCCATCGGCGACAACTGGAACGACGTCTCCATGCTCGCCGCCGCCGGCTCCGCCGTCCTGATGGACAACGCCCCCGGCGACCTCAAAGAACTCGCCCGCGAACGCGGCTGGCAGATCGGCCCCGCCAACCGTGACGACGGGGTCGCCCTCGCCATCGAATCCGCCCTCGGAGTTACCGCGTGATCCCCGCCAGCGCCTTCGGCAGCTTCTCGTATATCCCGCCGAAGCCCCCGTTCGACAGGATCGCCACCACATCCCCGGCGCGCAGCTCCGGCGCAATCATCTCCACAATCGCATCCGCGTCCGCAGCAAGCACCGAATCCTGCCCGCGCGCGCGCAGCGCCGCAACCACATTCTCCGGGTGCAGCCGCTCTGCCGCCGGAATCGCCTCGGACTGGAACACCGCCGCGAGCACGCTGCGGTCCGCCAGCGCCAGGCTCTCCACCAGCGCCTCCTCAAACACGTTCCGCCGCAGCGTATTCGACCGCGGCTCCAGCACCGCCCACAGCCGCCGGCCCCCAGAACCAGTTTGTGGATACGCCGTGCGCAGCGCACGCAGCGCCTCGCGGATCGCCGTCGGGTGGTGCGCGAAGTCGTCGATGATCGTCACCCCCGCCACCTCAGCCCGCACCTCAAGCCTTCTCTTCACGGATTTGAAGTTGCTCAGCGCCTCCGTAATCGCCTCCGCCGGCACGCCCTGCCCCGCCGCCAGCGCCGCCGCCGCCGTCGCGTTCAGCGCGTTGTGCTCACCCGCCATCGGCAGGCTGAGCTCTGCAAACTTCTCTCCCGCGCGCAGCAGCGTCCATTGCGAGCCGCCGTCTTCATGCCGCAGGTCGGCGATGCGCCAGTCTGACTCGAGCCCAAAGCCATATCGCTCCACCGCGCAGAACGCGCGCGCCACGCACTCGCTCACGTTCTCGCTGCCGTCAAAGGCGACGATGCGTCCGCGCCGCGGCACCAGGTTCACGAAGCGCTTGAACGCCGTCTTCACCGCAGTGAGATCTGGATAGATGTCCGCGTGGTCGAACTCCACATGCGTCAGGATCGCCGCATCAGGAAAGTAGTGAAGAAACTTGGGCCCCTTGTCGAAGAACGCCGTGTCATACTCGTCGCCCTCCAGGATGAACGGCTGCCGGACCCCCTCCTGCATCGGCCGGACCATGAAGCTTGTCCCGAAGTTCTCCGCAACGCCGCCGATAAGAAACGAGGGCGCGAACTCCGTCCGCCTGCGTGAAGCTACTTCCCCTGGCGAGGCCCCGCCTCGCGCAGCAACCTCCCCTCGCGAAGCTACCTCATAGATCCACGCCAGCATGCTGGTCGTCGTCGTCTTGCCATGCGTTCCGGCCACCACCAGAGATTCGCGCCCGGCGAGAAACTCATCATGCAGCACCGCGGCCATGGAGGTGAACGGAATGCGCGCGTCCAGCACATGCTCCAGCTCTACATTGCCGCGCGAGATCGCATTGCCCACGATCACCAGGTCTGGCCTTGGCTCCAGGTTCGCGACGGCATAGGGCTGCAGCAACCGAATCCCCAGCCTCGCCAGCTGGTCGCTCATCGGCGGATAGGCCGCAGCATCCGAACCGGTCACACGATGCCCTTGCACCTGCAACATGCCTGCGAGCGAGGCCATCGCCGTGCCGCACGCGCCGATGAGGTGAATATGCTTTGCCATCTTCAGATTGTCGCCGCCTCCAGAAACTCGAGCCGCGGACTGGCTTCGTTGCTCAAATCAAGTCGCGCGCGCACACCCAGTGGTAGCGTGATATTTGGCCCGTCCACATGTCCGCTGCGCAACCCGATGGCGATGGGCCCGGCAAAATCCTTGAGCGCATGAAGGATCGCCTGCTCGAGCAGCGCATTCTCCTCCGGCGCGACACACTGCCGCATGTCGCCGAAGACGATACCGCTGACGCTATCCAGCAGCCCCGCATAGCGCAGATGCACGAGCATCCGGTCCCACTTGTACGGCTTCTCGCCAATGTCTTCGAGGAAAAGAATTCGCGGCTCGTCTTTGCCCGCCGGCTGCAAGGCATAGGGAGTGCCGAGCGATTCCGCAAGGATCGCAATGCATCCGCCTGCCAGCGTTCCCTCAGCAACGCCCGACCGCAGCATCCGCAGCCCATCGCTCGCGCCGAGTGACCACGCAGCATCACCGCCGAGCGCATGGTTCCAGCTCGCGAGGTCTACGCCGTCCTCGCGGCTGAAGTCCGCCGCTACCATGGACGCATGAAAGGTGACGAGTCCCGCCTGCTGCTGCAGCCAGAGATGCAGCGACGAGTGGTCGCTGTATCCAGCAAATATCTTGGGATTCGCTCGCACTAGATCCGCGTCCAGCAGTGGCAGCACCTCGGCCGAACCCCAGCCTCCGCGCGCGCAGACAATGGCATCGATCTTCGGGTCGGCGAAGGCAGACATCAAGTCGGCGGCTCGGTCGGTCGCCACCCCGGCGTAGTAAAGAGGCCCGCGATCGAGCGCGTGCGGCATCACTATCGTGCGATAACCCAGCTCCTGCAGTCGGGCCACGCCCGCATGTACGCGCTCGGACTTTGCCGCACTCGCCGGTGAGACCACAGCGATGGTCGCGCCGGGTCGCAGCGCGCGGGGCTTCTTCAGGCTCACAGCGCCTCGCCACTGCAGATGATCTCTGCCGGACCGGTCAGCCACATCTCTGCATCGCTTGCCGGCCAGGCCACCCGCTGTGGTCCGCCCTCGGCAATCACGGTCAGCTCGCGCGTTGCTCCACGCAAAGCAATGGCAGCCGCCGCGCTCGCGCACGTTCCCGTGCCGGAGGAGGTCGTCGGTCCGCAGCCGCGTTCATAGATTCGGAACGCGATCTCGCCTGCGCGCAGCATCTGCACGAACTCCACATTCGTGCCGTGCGCGAAGAGCGGACTGGTGCTGATGCGCGCTCCCAGGTCTTGCCAGTGGAGGCCGTGTGCGCTGAAGTCTTCGGAATCGACAAAACTAACGAAGTGAGGATTGCCTACGTTCACCATCGCGCCATGCACCTCACCCACGCCTTCGACCACCAGCGTTCGCGGCATCACGCGCGGCACGCCCATGCCGCTCTCGATCTCATAGCGCGCGCCGTCGCTTTTCACCACGCGGCACGCGCGCACGCCGCCATGGGTGCCCAGCGCGACCTCGCGCAGACTCTCGCTATGTGCCAGCCACGCTGCCACGCAGCGGGTGCCGTTGCCGGAGAGTTCCGCCTCGCTGCCATCGGCGTTGAAGAGTCGCAGAAAGAGTTCGCCGCCTGCGCGCCGATCGAGAAACTCGATGCCGTCGGCGCCGATGCCTGTATTGCGCGCGCACAGCCTGCGCGCCAGCTCGGCGTGGCGTCGGCCTGCCACAGACTCCTCGATGATCAGGAAGTCGTTTCCGCAGGCGTGGGCCTTCACGAACTTCGTCAATCTTCCTCCTCGTCGCGGAAGGAGGTCACCCGGTCCGTCGCATCGCACTCCTTCAACTCAGCCAGCAATCTCTTATGGCGGGAGCTGCTAGCTGAGACGCTGAAGGTCACGCGCTCGAGCGCCCCCAGTTTCTCCCGGTCAACGATGTTCAGTCGCACCCCGGTCTTGTCCAGCACGGTCAGAATCGCCGCGAACATAGCGGCGTCATTTGTGCCGCGCACCTCGTAAAGCATCGGGTAGCGCTTCCATCCGGACCGCGCTTCGAGCAGCCCAATGAATCGCAGAGATACATATACGATCAGGGTAGCGATGGCGGCTTCGGCGTAGAGTCCCGCACCGCACGTCATGCCGATGGCTGCAACCACCCAGACCGTCGCCGCGCTGGTAAGGCCGAGCACGCGGTTTGCTGTGTGCAGGATGAGGCCTGCGCCCAGGAAGCCGATTCCCTGCACGATGTTCGAGGCTACCTGGCCGCGGTTCGGGCTGTTATCGCCAGCCAGGACGGCCGACATAATGGTAAAAAGCGCAGCCCCCATACAGATGAGCATGTTGGTGCGCAGGCCGGAGGCTTTGTGCCGCGACTCGCGCTCCAGCCCGACGACGGCGCCCATGGCACATGCCATCAGCATGCGCGTGGTCGTGCCCTGCGAGAAGGCGACCTGATCGATCGTGCTGAAATGGAGAGGTAATGTCACAGCGGTTCTTGCTTTGCGCTTCGCTGCGATAGTAACACCGCGCCAGCATCCTCACTTCGCAGGCGAACCTCCCTGCGCACCCGCGCCAATGGCCTTCCCGGCATAACCCGCCGCGTTTTTTGCTCCATAACTCAATGACCGATAGATATGCGCACAGGGCTGGCCGGTGGTGCACAGGATGTCCAGCTCCTGCAGCTCCTGCGGGTGGGCTGCCACGGCCTTCGACACTGCGTCCCCTTCCATCGCAATGACAAACAGCGCGTGGCTGGCCGGATCTTCAAGCGCGGCATGCCAGCTGTCGTAGTCCGTCTCGTTGATCGTCTGCTTCAGCGGGATTCCTGCGTCCTCTAGCGCGCCAATGTGATCGGACTCCTGCATCAAAATCGGGGCGCCTGCGGGCAGTTCGTTCAACACCAGCGCCACGCTGCGCTCAAACGGGACCCGCGTCGTCGAGTTCACAAGCGCTTCCTTCAGCACCAGCGGCGGCGAGTAGCTGGTAAGCAGGTGGCTGGGATGCCGCTCGATCACACCAGCGATCTTCTGCACGGCATCGGCGCCGAAGATCATGGCGACGGGATTCAGCATGACGAGCACAATCGCAGCAGCCAGAAAGATCTGTGCGGGCTGCGCTGCTTTGGGCACGGAGGCTGATGGCTTCTCAACTGCGCCGGCGGCTTTCTCGCCGACACGCCGCTTCAACCATGTCTCCACCGCCGCGCCTGCAATGCACGCAAACAACGCGAGCGCGGGCAACATCTCCATGCCATAGCGCGCGTTGTAGTAGCTAGTGCGGCCAGAGCTGCGGAATAAATATGGGCACAGACCCGTAGGCGACCGAGTACACATAGAACGGCAGCGGGACCCAGAGCAGCAGTGACACGCGCTCCACACGCGTTCGCAGAACGATCCACAGTCCGGCGAGTGCCGCGAGCATGACGGCAAAGCCGGTCTCCCACGCCGCAGCCACCACCTGCGCCGTGCGTGTGTAGAACAGGAGCGCCCAGGCGGGATTGTGCCAACCGCGATAGTGCCGCGAGCCCGGCGGCGAGGTGCGCTTCTCGATGGCCGGCGCGGAGTATGGGCCACGCATGAAGTCCAGCCAGTCATGGAAGAAGTGCTGATTGAACCAGAACCAGAGCAGCGGTCCAGCGACAGCAAGAGCCGTAAACACCACGAAGGGTACTGCCGCGCGCCGCATCTGCTTTGTGCGCGCCAACTGCCACGCCACAACGCACCACACCGACGCGCCGATGATCCACCCGTCATAGCGGGTAAAGACCGCTGCCAGGATCAGTAGCCCAAGCACGATCATCTTTCGCGCTGCGCGCTTCCCGTCACCCTTGCGTATTGCCTCGACACACTCCATCGTCACCAGCGTGAGCCAGATGAGCAAAGCGAGGAACAGCGGCTCGGTCATGGCCGTTGTTGCGAGATAGAGCAGGTTCGGATTCACTGCGAAGAAAGCTAAGGCAATCAGCGCCCAGCGCGGCACCAGCATCCGCCGGCAGAGACGATAAAAGCCGGCGACGCTGAGCAGATAGCAGGCGAGGGACGGCCATGTGCCCGCCAACCCGCTCTGCCACCATTCCATCTTCCAGATAAATGGGAGCATCAGCAGGTGCGGCAGCGGCAGCCACACGCCGCCCAACTGCACCAGCCCGGGATTGCGTGAGTCTACGATGCGCCGCGCGATGCCGAGATGCGCCACCGCGTCGCCGTAGAGCAAGACATAGCCGCGCGTAAAGCTAACGATCAGCGCAATGAAGGCCAGCAGGACCGACGCCAGCACCACGGTTGTCATCTCTTCGCGCGTGGGCGGGAAGATGGTATCCGGATCGTGGGCGACGGCGGCGCCAGCTCCGCCCGCGCGAAAAAGCCCTCTTCGCCGTGGCGCTGTGACCGTCCGCTCCGGCCTGCTACGCCGTGTGGTCAAGGTGCGAGATCTCCCGGAACAGCTCGAAGCGAGCCTCGATCTCCTCCCGCGTAACGCCCTGCAGGCGCTCCGTGCCGAAGCGCTCCACGGCGAACGAACCCATCACGCCGCCATAGAACATGGCATGGCGAAAGACGGCGGGCGTCAGCGCCGGCTGCGAGGCGAGGTAGCCATAGAAGCCGCCGGCAAAAGAGTCGCCGGCGCCGGTCGGATCGACCACTTCGGCCAGCGGCAGCGCCGGCGCGCGAAAGGGCCGTGTGCTGCTCTTCGCGCCGGCAAACGATCGCTCACCGAAAAACGCCGTCGCGCCGTATTCGCCATGCTTCACGACGAGGCTTTTCGGTCCCAGAGCGAGTACCTTCTCAGCAGCGCGCACCGGATTGGTCTCACCTGAGAGCATGCGCGCCTCGCCATCGTTGATCAGCAGCACGTCCAGCTCGCGCAGCACCTTGGCCAGGTTCGCAGCGTGGTCCTTGATCCAGTAGTTCATCGTGTCGCCACACACCATGCGCACACGCGACATCTCCCCGCGCACTCGGGCCTGCAGCACAGGATCGATGTTGGCAAGGAAGAGATACTCGCTATCCTTGTACGCGTCGGGGATCTTGGGCTCGAAGCGCTCAAAGACGTTCAGGTCCGTGCCCAGCGTCTGCGCCTCGGCCAGGGTACCCGCGTAGGAGCCTGTCCAGTGGAAGCTAAGGCCCTTGGCGTGCTCGATGCCTCGCGTGTCGATGCCGCGTTTGGTGAAGACTGCCTCGTGCTCCGGCAGAAAATCCTCGCCGACCACCGCGATCACGCGAACGTCGGTGAAGTAGCTGGCGGCAAGTGAGAAGTGTGTTGCCGCTCCGCCCAGAATCTTCGTCCGCTTGCCGTGCGGCGTTTCGATGCTGTCGAACGCCACCGAACCAACCACCAGAATCGCCATGCTCCCCGCTTTCACTCGATCAGATTTTGGAACCTCGCCTACGATCTGACACGCATCGACACGCTATAAATACTTCCCCAGGATCGGCGCCAGCCTCTCCTTTGTCGCCTCGGGGATCAGCTTGCGGTCGGTCAGGATGGCGTACTTCAGCGCATCGGCACAGGCGCAGCCGCGTTCTTTCGGCATCGCCGCCACCGCAGCCTTCACCACCTTCGCCGCGTTCTCCGCATTCTGGTGCAGCACGGCGACAATCTGCTCCACCGTTACGTCGTCGTGGCCCTCGCGCCAGCAGTCGTAGTCGGTCACCATGGCCACGGTTGCGTAGCAGATCTCCGCTTCGCGCGCGAGCTTGGCCTCCTGCAGGTTGGTCATGCCGATGACGTCCGCGCCCCAGCTGCGATAAAGATTCGATTCTGCGCGCGTGGAGAACTGCGGGCCCTCCATGCAGACATAGGTCCCGCCCATCTTGCCGACGACGCCGACCTCCGCGCACGCCTTCGCAAAGGTCGCTGCCACTGTCGCGCAGACCGGATCGCCAAACGCCACGTGGCCGACGATGCCATCACCGAAGAACGTCGCGACGCGCGCGAACGTGCGGTCGATGAACTGGTCCGGAACCACGAAGTCCGTGGGTTTGTGCTCTTCCTTCAACGAGCCAACAGCCGAGACGGACAGAATCCGCTCCACGCCCAGCAGCTTCATGGCGAAGATGTTGGCGCGGAAGTTCAACTCGCTGGGCAGCAGCCGGTGACCGCGCCCATGGCGCGCCAGAAACGCTACCTTGCGGCCTTCCAACTCGCCGAGAATGAATGCGTCGGAGGGCTCGCCGAACGGCGTGTCTACCCGGTGTTCGCGTATTCCAGTCAGTCCAGGCATCGCATACAGCCCGCTGCCGCCGATGATCCCGATCTCCGCCTTCTGCAAACTCACACGTTCCTTTACCGGCCGCGTTTTGCGCGGCGCAATCACAGTTTCATTGCTATCGCTGAACTAAAGTATATCGTCCGCTGGCGGCACTCTCACTGGCGATAGCTGCCTTCATCAAGCCGGCATCCGCCATTGTGTGCGCCATCGCCAGACCTGGATCAAACCCACCGGCGCCAGCCAAGATACCCGGCACATCATGCCCGTCAATGCTTGTGATCTGCAGCGGTGCGTCCGACTGCACGCTCAGAATCTTCTCCCGCAGCTTGCGCGCCAGGTCCAGCGGAAAGCCCTCGCTGATGAAGACCCCGTCATCGGCCAGCGAGAGCAGTACATCACCCTCGCTCGTCGAGTACACCTCCTCTGTATCGTCGGCCTCATCCTTCTTTCGCTCGGCCAGCCCGGAGTACTTCCTGGGCAGCTCACCGCCATACACGCGCAGGAACGACAGCGCAGAGTCGGCATTCTTCCACTTCGAGTAATAGATCAGCCCGATGGATGAGGTAGACCGCCTCGCCTCGTCCGAGGTCGCGGACTTCTTCTGCGCAGCATAGTAGATCCCGCCGTTCCATGCCGGAGCCAGAGCGTCGGCCATTGGCTTGCCGCCGAACAGCTCGGTCACAATTTGCACATCGAACTCGCCCATCACCCCAACGTCATACGGCGTGTAGTCGGCGTCGATCAGCAGATGAATGTCCGGCAGTCGCAGCACCGGTACCGGCGTGTGCGCCATAAATGCGGCCGGATGCATGACCTCCATCGACGACGATGGCGGGTTGGCCAGCACGCCCGCGAACGCGGCGTCCTTGCCCTGCTTCACCAGCACCGCATCCTCAAAACTCAGGCCCTCGTCGTAGGGAAACAATAGCGACTTCTGCAGCAGCAGCGGCGCGCGCGCCATGATAGGGGATCCGCTGGTGTCGGCCACAGACTCCTTCATCTTGTCCATCATGTCCGGCACGTCGGCGAGCGTGCGGCCGGTAGGCTTCAACTCCCAGTCCAGGAATGTCACCATCGCCTGGCCTTCGGTTACCGCGTCGCGTGCGGTGTCGCCTTCATCCGTGTGAATGTGCTCGTTGTCCTCCTGCACATTCTTCGCAATGTCGTCCGAGCCAACCTGCGACCACTTCTCCAGCCCGACGCTCTGGTCTTGCAGTGCATGGGTCAGCTCGTGCGCCAGAACGGGCTTCTGCTCGTCGGGATCCACCCAGTCCAGCAGGTTGACCGTCTTCGTCTTGTTGTCGTAGAAACCTGCGACCTGCTCGGTCAGCAGCGATATCATGAACGGCTGCAGCTGGAAGTCACGGTCCAGCAGGCCGAACTTCTTGAGGACGACTTCGCTGCGCTCCAGCCGCTTCGTGCTCTTGTCTTCATTGAACTTCTCGCGCAGATACTTGTTCACCTCATCGCGCGTCAATAGCTTTCTCTTGATGCTGCTCTTAATCGGCAGATCGGTGTCCTTGCTGACGAAAGCGAGGATGTCGTCGACAGACTTGAAGAGCTCCTTGGCCTGGTCTTTGGTCAGCGGCGCGGGTTGCTGTTCTGCCTGACTGCCGGACGGAGGTGGCGCGTTCTTTGAGTTGTCCGGCGTGAGTTCGATCGTCTGTCCCGGCGTCGGACCTGTCTGGGCCGGTGGCTGCAATGTTGGTGGCGGACTGTTCGGAGCGGCCTGCGCGCGCGTCTCTGGGACTAAAAGCAAGCCCGTGACAACGGCGGTGACCAATGCCGTTCGCCATGTTCCATAGTTCACTTTCCCTGCGCTCCATCTGGTCTCTACTCGCTCCGCGCTCACCCATCCTCCGTCGACTGCGCCGCTATAATCAACAGTGTACGCAGTTTCAAGCGCCGCTTGCGCGCCTGCGCTGCGTCTGCATCTTGAGATGTCCACGACGCCTCATCCCGCCGCTTGCGCCACCCCAACGGATGACCTGGCCGCAGAACTCCGCGCCATCCTCACCGGCGCCGCGTTTGCGCCATTCACCGACCGTGCATTCCTCCGCATCACCGGCCCGGACGCTACGCGCTGGCTCAACGGCATGGTCACCAATGCCGTTACCGCACTCGCTGCCGGCGAGGGGTGCTACAACTTCCTGCTGAATGCTCAAGGCCGCATCCTGGGTGACTGCACCATCTACCGCGACCCCACGCCTGAGCCCCCTGCTTTTCTTCTTGAGACCGACACCTCGCAGATCGAAGCCACCCAGAATCATCTCGACCGCTTCATCATCATGGACGACGTGGAGTTGGCCGCAATATCCGGGGATCGCGAAGGAGTTATCATCGTCGGCCCGCAGGCCGGGCAAATCCTTGAACGGTCTGGTCTTGGCAGCGCGGCAGCATCTGCAATCGGTGTCGAATCCGCCGTTTGGAACAACAGTCCGCTGGACATCATCCGTCCAAACCGGTTTCTCATTCCAGGGTTTGAACTCTGGTCCGATCTGACAACGACGCGCGAACTGCATTTCGCACTCGAGGATGCCGGAGCGATGCAAGTCTCTCCCGCTGCCCTCAATGCCCTCCGCATCCTCTCCGGCACGCCGCGCTACGGCGTCGACATCCGCAACACGGACAAGGCCCACGACCTGCCGCAGGAGACGGCGCAGGACCGCGCGCTGCACTTCAGCAAAGGCTGCTATCTCGGCCAGGAGATCGTCGAGCGCATCCGATCGCGCGGGGCTGTGCATCGCACCTTCGCCGGCTTCATCCTGGTGGGGGAACTTCCGGCAACCGGCGCGGAACTTACGACCGAATCTCAGCCGCGACCGGTGGGCGAGCTGACGTCGGTCGTTGCAATCCCGCGTGCCGCTCTCGATCCCAGCGCCGGTCCCGGCGACCTCCCACTGCAACTCGCCCTTGGCTACATCCGGCGCGAGGCACTGGATAAAAATCTGGCGCTCACCTATCCCGGCGGCACGGCAAAGCCAGCGGCCCTGCCCTTCGCTGTCTCTGGATTGGCGGCTGCGCAGAGTTAGCGCAACCCGCCCGCCGCAGGCCAAGCCAACTCTGTAGACTTGAGTAGAGAGACCCACCATGTCCGAACAGAACAAACCCTTCGTCATTACCGATCGCCGCAAGTTCACCCTGGACGGCACGCCGCGTCCCGATGCCGAGCGCGAGCCCGAACAGGAAGCAGAAGCCCCGCTGGCGCCCCAGGCCGCATCCGGCGCCGAAGCTCCGCACTCGGCCCCGAACCCTCCGCTGGAGTTCAAGGCGCCGGCATCCGCGCCGGAACCGGCCGCGCCTCCCCCGCCTCCCCCGCCGCCCTTTGGAAGCACAGCGCCTGAGCCGTCCGATCTTCCGCCCGCACCCACTGCGGCCGAGATGGACGAGGTGAACGCAGCCTACCAGGCGACCTCCGACCGGCTGGAGACCGCCGTCCGGGCCACCAATCCCGGCATGGACCGGCCGCCAACAATGGACTTCCAGCAGATTGTGCAGTCGGTGTACATGACGACGATCCTGCAGCTGGGCGGTGGCACCGAACCCGGCCAGGCCCCGAAGGTCGACCTGATGGGCGCGCGCCAGTCGATCGATATGCTGGCTGTGCTGGCCGAGAAAACCAGAGGCAACCTCACCACCGACGAACAGCGGCTGCTCGAGTCCGCGCTCTTCGAGGTGCGCATGGCCTTCCTCGAAGTCACACAGGCCCTTGCCCGCTCCGCCTCTGCGCGGCAGCCGGGCGGTCCGGGACCTGCAGGCGCTCCGGACAAGCCGTCCATCGTCCGGTAGACGCGGATGGAAGCGACCCTCACCTTCCTCGGCACCGGCACTTCGATGGGTATCCCTACGCTGGGCTGCGATTGCGAGGTGTGCCGGTCTGCGGTGCCAAGCGCGCACGGTGAGCCTCCGGCCTCGCTGCACAACCGCCGCACACGGCCATCAGTGCTGATATCGTGGCCGACAACTGGGCCGGCTCACAGCGTCGTCATCGATACAGGGCCGGACTTCCACGCACAGGCGATCCGCGAGGGTATCCAGCGGCTGGACGCAGTCCTCTACACGCACGGTCACGCCGATCACGTCCTCGGCATGGATGACCTTCGGCCGCTTAGCTTTCGGAACCAGCCCTCACTGCCACTCTACGCCGACGATCCCACCGCCGATACGCTGGAGCGCATCTTCGACTACACCTTCCGTAAGCAGAACCGTTACACCACCAGTGCGCGCGTTGAGATCCACCGCGTGCGCTCCACGCTGGGCGCAGAGGTCGAGCTATTTGGCGCGCGCTTTCTTCGCATTCCCGTTACGCACGGTAAAGATATAGTCACCGCATGGCGCTTCGGCTCCGCGGCGTATTTGACGGACCTGAACGACATCCCTGCCGAGTCTCTGCCGCTGTTGACGGGCCTCGATGTTCTGGTGCTCGATGCGCTGCGCCGGCAGCCGCATCCCACGCACTCGACGCTGGAAAATTCGATCGCGCTGGTCGAGAAGATCAAACCACGCCGTGCCTTCTTCACGCACATGTCGCATGATCTCGACCACGACGCGACCAACGCCATTCTTCCCGCGCACATCCGGCTGGCGTATGACGGACTGCAGGTGAACTTCCAGATTGCGGCGGACGAGTCATGAAGATCTATCGCCAACTCAGCGAGCTTCCTGCCACGGACGCCCCCGTGGTCGCAACCATCGGCAACTTCGATGGCGTCCATTGCGGCCACCGGCGCGTGATCGCTGAGGTCGTCGCGCGGGCGCGAGCGCTGGGTGGCCGCGCGCTGGCAATTACCTTCGATCCGCATCCGGCGCGGGTGCTGCGGCCAAATCAATCACTCAAGCTGATCACGCCTCTTGAGCGCAGGCTGGAGCTGCTGGCCGAGACTGGCCTGGATGCGACGCTCGTGCTCTCCTTCGACGATGCGCTTCGCCATACCTCAGCTCGCGACTTCGCCGAGCAGGTGTTGGTGCGTGCCTGCCATGTTGCCGAGATCCACGAGGGCGAGAGCTTTCGTTTCGGCTACCAGGCCGCCGCGGAGGTGCATTCGCTGGAGGCCCTTGGCCGCGAGCTCGGCTTCGCTACAGTCGTCTACGCTCCTTTCCTTTTGCGCGGCGCGGCGGTGTCTTCAAGCCGCATCCGTGGGCTGATCGCAGCGGGTGATGTGTCGGCCGCGCGGGCGCTGCTGGGCCGGTCATTCTCGGTCGATTCGACGCCGGCGAGCGGTCGCGGGTATGGGATGCGCTACGCGGTGCCGACGATCAACCTTGCGCCGTACCCGGAGCTGTTGCCGGCGAACGGTGTCTATGTCACCACGCTGACGGTTGGCGCGGGCGCGGGGGCAGAGACCTTTGAGGCAGTGACTAATGTCGGCAACCGGCCGACCTTCGGGGCTGACTCGTTTGCCGTCGAGTCGCATCTGCTGAACTTCCGCCCGATCGAGCTAATCGAAGCGACGCCGCTGCGGCTGACGTTTCTGCGACGGCTGCGCGAGGAGCGGCGCTTCCCGTCAACTGAAGCACTGCGCGATCAGATCGGGCAGGACGTCCGGCGAGCGAGGCGGTATTTCGACCTATGCCGGAGTGGGTGATTTTTTTGCAGTTGACATATTCCCATATAAGAATATATATATCCTATCATGCCCAGGGCCGCCACCACTTCGGACGCCTTCAACGCGATTGCAGAGCCACGGAGGAGGGAGATCCTGGCGTTCCTCGCGGCGCGAGAGCGGCCAGTGGGTGACATCGTCGAGTCGCTGGATCTCGACCAGCCTTCGGTCTCCAAGCACCTACGTGTGCTGCGCGAGACGGGGCTGGTGCGGATGCGGTGCCAGGGCCGGCAGAAGTTTTACCAGACCAATGCAGAGGCGATCCGCCCGCTGCACGAGTGGGCGTCTACGTTCGAGCAGTACTGGTCGCACCAGCTGAATCGCGTGAAGCATATGGCGGAGAAGGCCGCGGCCGAACAGATCGTAAATCCAAAAGAAAAATCACTGATGAATGCAAAGGAGAAACGCAATGCCGATTCATGAAGCCGTATCGCCAATCGCCGACCTGACCCTGGATATCACCGAGGAGATCCGCGTAGCTGCGCCGATCGCCACCACCTTTGCCGCGCTGCTGGAGCAACTGGGACCGGGCAATGAGCGGCCGGACGGTGAGCCGATGCCGTTTACCCTGGAGGCTTTTCCGGGCGGGCGGTGGTTCCGCGACTTGGGCAACGGCAATGGACACAACTGGGGCCATGTACAGGCGATCAAGAGCCCGACGCTGCTCGAGATCTCTGGGCCGCTGATGATGTCGTACCCGGTTTCCAACAATGTGCAGTGGCGGCTGAGTGAGGAGAATGGCGAGACGGTGATCCGGTTCCGGCATTCGGGGTTTGGCTTCATCTCCGATGCGCATCGCAAGGGCATGCCGGAGGGCTGGGGATACATGAACGCGCAGGCGAAGAGGCGGGCGGAGGGGAAGTAGGGTTCGCGATTCGAGCAAAGCACCCGATGCAACCCATCCTTTCGCAGACGAGTGCGAGGGGATGGGCCAGGAGGAGACAATATGGAGGTTTCGATGAAGGGCGAGAATTTTTCGAGTTCGTTTACGGTGGAGCGGTCTCCCGAAGAGGTCTTCCGCGCCATCGGCAACGTGCGTGGGTGGTGGTCGGGAGAGATCGTGGGCGATGCAGCCGGCCTGGGGCATGAATTCACATATCGCTACAAGGATGTGCACAGGTCCACGCAGCAGGTGACGGAATTTGTCCCCGGCGAGAAAGTCGTATGGCATGTCAAGGACGCGGAGCTGACCTTCGCGAAGGACAAGCGCGAGTGGATCGGCACCGACATCATCTTTGAGATCGTCGGCAAAGGCAATCAGACGGAGCTGCGCTTTACCCATGCGGGACTGGTGCCCGCGTTTGAGTGTTACGGCGGCTGTTCGGGCGCGTGGGGCGAACTGGTCGGAAGGAATCTGCGAAAGCTGGTTATGACCGGCAAAGAGCAGCCCGATCCTTTCGCATGATGACCGATACGAACAGAGATGAGTTGAAGCGGTTTCTGTTCCTGATTGCGATGGGGATTCCGTTCCATCGTGAAAACCGATGCACGATCCACCGAAAGGGAAAAACAGCAATGCCGATTGCCGATATATTGCTCGCGGAGTTCGAATCGCAGGCGCCTACGACGCGCCGGTTTCTGGAGCGGCTTCCCGCTGACAAGCTGACCTGGAAGCCGCACGACAGGTCGATGACCGCAGGACAGCTGGCGTATCACCTGGCTTTGGTCCCGGTGTGGAGTGGTGCGCGGCGCGCAGCAAAGCCAGATTGCGCCGCCAGACTTCATCCACTACCAGCCGACGAGCAACAAAGAAATTCTCAATAAGCTGGACGAGAGCATCGCAACGGTGCGCGATGTACTGCCGACTTTTGACGATGCAGCGATGAACGCGACCTGGCGCATCGTTGCGGGCAATAAGGAGATCGCCGCTATGCCGCGCGTGGCCTTCCTGCGCCACATCATGCTGAACCACTGGTATCAGCATCGCGGGCAGCTCTCGGTATACCTGCGGATGCTGGGGCAGCCAGTGCCGGCGAGCTGGGGACCGAGCGCGGACGAGTCGCCGGCGTTTCCGAGCTAGGGATTTGGAGAGGGCGTAGCAGGAGGCGGCGATCCAGCCGCAGGCGCTATCGCAGCGGGCGGAGATTTCGGCGCGGAGTCGTCCGGCGCATCCGGATCTTGATCTGCCGAGGATTTAGCCGCGGGTTGCGCGGCGAGCGGTGGCGCTCCGGGCGGAGCATTGACGGGGACGTCGAGTTGTTTCTCGCCACCTGATGGGAACTGCTCAGCGGGTTTGGCGGCGATGGCCACGCGCATGAAGTCCATCCACATGGGCAGCGCGGCCTTGGCGCCGGTCTCCTTGTCGCCGAGGGACTGGCGGTTGTCGAAGCCGATCCATGTTCCACACGTCACGGAGGGCGAGAAGCCGAGGAACCAGGCGTCGGTGTAGTCGTTGGTGGTGCCGGTCTTGCCGCCGAGTGGGTGTTTGAGCGACGCGGCGGCGGCGCCGGTGCCGAAGTGAGTGACGGCCTGGAGGAACTGCATCATGGTGCGTGCGGTGGAGACGGAGATGACCTCGGTGACCTGGGGCGGCGGCTCGTCGAGCGGGGTGCCGTCGGCCTGGGTGACCTTGCGGATGTAGTGCGGCTGGATGCGGATGCCGTCGTTGGGGAAGACGGAGTAGGACTGGACCTGTTCGTAGAGGGAGATGTCGGCCGCGCCGATGGCGATGGGCAGGTAGGCGGGGATGTTGCTGGTGACGCCGAAGCGGTGGGCGACCTCGATGACCTTGCGGATGCCGACGCGGTCGGCGAGCTTGAGCGCGGGGATGTTGCGCGACTCGGCGAAGGCGTTGAGGAGGGTCATGGCGCCTTTGTAGTCGCCCTCGTAGTTGTGCGGGGTGTAGGGGCCGTTGGGCGTGGGGAAGCTGACGGGGCCGTCGACGATGATGTCGTCGGGCTTGGCGCCGGCTTCGACGGCGGCGGTGTAGTCATAGGGCTTGAAGGAGGAGCCAACCTCGCGCTGGGACTGCGTGGCGCGGTTGAACTGCGAGAGCGCGAAGTCGCGGCCGCCGACCATGGCGAGGACTTCGCCGCTGGCGTTGTCCATGGCCATCATGGAGGCCTGCGCGCCGGAGTCCTGCTCGAGGGCGGCGTGCAGCATGGCGTTGATGGGCGGCGTGGCTGCGGGGTTCAGGGCGAGAGTGGTTGCCGGCGCGTCGGGTAGATGCACGTAGACGACGTCGCCGACGGCGAGGAATGCGGCGGCGGAGGTCTGGCTGGTCCAGCGCCAGTCGGCGGGAGTGAGCACGGCATAGGCCGAGCCGATTTTGACGATCGCTCGCGTGGGGAGAACTTCGGTGACGAGCGCGTGGTAGTAGCCGCCGGGCTGGATGACGAGGCCGCTCCAGTCGGGGTGCTGCCAGATGGTGAGCGACTGGCCTTCGCGAAGGATGTTTTCGAGATGGCCCTTCCAGCCGTGGCGGCGCTCATAGGCGGCGGTGCCGTCGAGCACGGCTTTGTTGGCGGCGCGCTGCAGGTCGAGGTCGAGCGTGGTGTAGACGCGCAGTCCGGCGCCGTGGACCTCTTCCGCGCCGAACTCGCGCTCCAGCTGGCGGCGGACCTCTTCGACGAAGTAAGGTGCTTCGGAGTTGGGCGCGGCCTGGATGTGCAGACCGAGCGGCGTGGATGCGGCGAGGGCTTCCTGCTCGCGGGTGATCTTGCCGTCCTGGCGCATCTCGGCGAGGACGAGGTTGCGGCGGCGGAGAGCGCGCTCGGGGTGGTTGATGGGCGAGTAGTACTCGGCGCCTTTGGGGAGGGCAGCGAGCAGCGCGGCCTCAGGGAGGGTGAGGTCGCGGACGTGTTTGGAGAAGTAGAACTGGCTGGCGGCCTCAAAGCCGTAGGTTCCATGGCCGAGGTAGATCTGGTTCGCGTACATGGCGAAGATCTGGTCCTTGGTGAAGACGCGCTCGATCTGCATGGCGAGCAGGATCTCCTGGAACTTGCGGCCGTAGGTCTTCTCGCTGGAGAGGAAGAGATTGCGCGCGAGCTGCATGGTGAGCGTGGAGGAGCCTTGCGCGCGGCTGCGCGAGTGCAGGTCGCGCCAGGCGGCGCCGACGGCGCGGATGAGGTTGACGCCCCAGTTGCGCTCGAAGGTCTTGTCCTCGATGGAGATGAGGGCCTGACGCAGCACCGGCGGGAAGTCACTGTGCGGGACGACGACGCGGCGCTCGAGGGCGAAGGAGCCGATCTCGCTGCCGTGGACGTCGAGGAGTTCGGTGGTGGTGTCCGGGCGGTAGCGGAGGAGGTCGTCCATCTGCGGGAGGTCGACCGAGTAGATGAGCATGAGGCCGCAGAGCGAACCGAAAAGCGCGGAGAGCAGCAGTAGGGTAACGAAGGTGGCGCGCACCGCCATGCGCCGCGTGGGATACGCCGGGCCATGCACCAGATGGAAGCCGCGCCAGGGAAAGAGCCTGCGCCACCAGGGCGCGGTTGGGGGGGCTCTCGCTGCTCGTCATGGAAGAGAGTGGGCATGGCGCTTTCTCCATAGTATGGCGCGGGAGTCAGGCGAGCGCACGAGCGCGTGCAAGAACAAAGGCCCCGCCTGGGGCGGAGCCTTTGCGTAGGGAGATGAGGAACAGGTTACGCCGGCTTGGACTTGAGCAGGTCGATTGCTTTGGTGAGCTGCTCGTCCACCTGCACGCCTGGCTTTTTGACGGGCCCGGGGGCGGGCGTGGCGCCCTGGGGGAGGCTGTCGTCGTCGACGTCGGCCTGCGCGTCCTGGGGCGAGGAGACCGGCACGTTGGGCGTGATGGCATCGTCCTGCAGCTTCTTGCCGGAGGGCGACTGATACTTGGCGATGGTAAGGATCAAGGCACTGCCGTCGGCAAGCTCAAACGTCTTTTCCTGGCCGCCTTCGCCAAAGCTCTTTTCGCCAACGACATCGCCGCGCTTGTCGTCGAGGATGGCGCCGGCGACCAGCTCCGCCGGGCCGGCGGTGCCGCGGTTGACCAGAACGACCAGCGGAGCGTTAGGGTTGATGGTCTTGGAGGCATCGGACCAGAAGATCTGTTTGGGGAACTTCTGACCTTCGAGCGCGCCGATCATCTGCCCGTTGAGGAAGAAGTTTGCCAGGCGGATGGCCTCGGTCATGTCGCCGGCGGCGACATCGCGGAGGTCGAGGAGGACTTTCTTATTGCCGCCCTTCTGCATCTGCTTGAGCCGAGCCTGCACCTCGTCGACGTGGGCGCGATCCAGAATGGACGGCTTGAGGTACAGGATGGAGGCGTTTTCGTACTGGTCTTCCTTGACGGGCGGCTCGGCGACGATGGCGCGGGTCATGGAGACCTTGTCGGGCTCGGCCTTGTTGGGCCGCACGACGCCGACGGTAAGGGTCGAGCCGGGTGCGCCTTCGAGCATCTGCTGAATCATCGCGAGCGAAATGTTGCGGGTGTCCTGGCCATCGATCGCCTCCAGGATGTCGCTGTCGATCAGGCCGGCCTTGTCCGCGGGGCTGCCGGGAACGACCGAGACCACGATGGCGTAGCCGTAGCGCTTGGAGACGTTGATGCCGGCCTGCGCCTTGCCGCTGCGGTCGGACTTATAGGCCTTGTAGTCGCTGGCGGTGAGGAAGCTGGAGTCGGCGTCGAGTGATTCCAGCAGGCCGCGCAAGGCGCCGTTGGTCACGTCGGGGATGTTGGGCTGGGTGACGTAGTCGTCCTGGATCTTCTGCAGCACATCGCTGTAGACGTTGATCTGGCGATAGGCGCCGTCCTGGCCGTCAGTGGCGGCGCGGACGCCGCTGGAGTTGACGCCGAGGAAGACCACGAGCACAAGAACCACGGAGGCGGCGAGCACGAGAACTTTGGAAATCTTAGGCATAGGAGAGAAGACGCTCCGGATTTGGGGACTCGAACGGCGCTTTCTTTGGACGTACCGCACCGGCAGGCCGATAGCTAACAATGATACTCCCCGGCCGGGGGAGGGCTGGGAAGATGAGGCGGTCGGGCGGGAATGGGGCAGAAGAATGGTGGCGGCGGGCAGAATCGAACTGCCGACCTACGGGTTATGAGTCCGTCGCTCTAACCAACTGAGCTACGCCGCCGGTGGGGAGGTGCAAAAGGCTGGGGTTGCGCTGGGCGCGAGGGGTGAAGCAGGCGCAACCGGGCAACTTTATTCATGATACGTGAAGCGAGTGGATAGTTGAAGCGCGGGGATACGTGAAGCGGGTGGATAGTCGAAGGCGAGTGGGAGATTAGAGCGGGCGTTGGCGCGCTAGCCGGCCTGCTCGGTGAGTTCTGTCCACCGTTCGACGAGTCTGTCGACGGACTCCCTGGCTCGTTCCAGTTCGGCGAGGGCATCATGGAGCGCGGCGGCATCTCTTGCGATGGCTGGATCTTCGACTTTGGTGCGGGCGGCGGCAAGCTGCAGCTCGGCCTCTTCGATGCGGTCTTCGATGGTCGAGAACTCGCGGGCCTCCAGATAGGAGAGCTTCTTCTTTGCCTGCTGCTGCGGCTTCCTTTCCTGCGGCGGGGCTTCTGCTGGAAGTTGCGGCGTGGCTTCGGGTCGGGCGGAGGCGCGGGCAGTGCTATGGTCTATCGGCTCCTGGTCCTCTATCCAGCGCTCCCACTGCATGTAATCGGCGAAGCGCTCGGCGCGGCCATGGCCATCGAGTCCCAGGACCACGGTTGAGACCCGATCCAGCATGAAGCGGTCATGGGTGACCAGGACCAGCGCCCCGGAGTATTCGAGCAGGCAGTCTTCGAGGATCTCGAGGGTGGCGATATCGAGATCGTTGGTCGGCTCGTCGAGCAGCAGCAGGTCTGCCGGCTCCAGCATCAAACGCGCGATCAACACGCGGGCGCGCTCGCCGCCGCTGAGCCGGTCCACCGGCTGGTTCAACTGCTCGCTGGTGAAGAGAAACTTGGCGGCATAGCTGGCGACGTGGACGACCCGTCCCTGGTAGACAACCGAGTCGGAGTCTGGCGCGAGCGCGCGGCGAAGGGTCACGCCTTCGGGAAGCTCGCGCATCTGCGAGAAGTAAACGATCCGCAGGGACGGAGCCCGCGCGATGGAGCCTGACGTTGGCGCGAGTTCTCCGGCGAGCAGGCGCAGGATGGTGGTCTTGCCGCTGCCGTTGGGCCCGACGAGTCCGACGCGCACGCCATTTGTGACCAGAAAAGTCAGATTCTCAACGATCTTCTGCTCGCCGAAGCTGAGCGAGACATTTTCGAGCTCAAACAGGCGCTTCGTCTTGCGGTCAGTGGCGGCGAACTCGATCCCGGCCGTCGCCGTCTGCGACCGCGATTCGACATCCTGCAGCTGCGCGATGAGTCCGTGCGCGTTGTCGATGCGCGCCTTCGCTTTGGTGGCGCGCGCCTTGGGACCGCGACGTAGCCACTCTGTCTCGATTCGCACGCGGTTGCGGAGAGAATCCTGCAGGCGCGACTGCGCTTCCAGATATGCCGCGCGGCCCTCGATGAACTTCGAGTAGCTTCCCTTCACACGCAGCAGGCCTTCGGCGTAGACGCGGCTGAGCTCGACGATCTCGGTGGCGACATTCTCCAGGAAATACCGGTCGTGGCTGACCATCACGCAGGCAAAGTCCGCCTGGTTCAGCAACTCCTCCAGCCATTCAATGCCAGCGAGGTCGAGATGGTTGGTGGGTTCGTCGAGCAGCAGGACATCCGGGTAACCCACGATGGCCTCGGCGATGGCCAGCCGCTTGCGCCAGCCGCCGGAGAGGATAGCCGCTTCGGCGGCGAGGTCGGGGAAGCCGGTGCGGCCGGCAGTCTCCTGCAGCCGGCCTTCGTGGTCGCCCTCGGCGACTCCGGCCCGCGCGAGGGCGCTCTCCAGGACCTCGCGCAGCGTGAGCCCCGGCGCAAAGGTCGACTCTTGTTTCACGTATGCGATGCGGGCGCGCTTGCGCACCGCTACGCCGCCGGAGTCGGACTCCTGCTCACCGGCCAGGATCGCCTGGAGGGTTGATTTGCCTGCTCCGTTCGGGCCAATGAGGCCGATGCGGTCGCGGTCAGACACTGTGAAGCTGATGTCCTGGAACAGCGGTACGGCGCCGAAGCGCTTGGAGACGCCCTGTGCGTTAAGGATGGGGGGCATACAGTGATTGTAGTTTGACATTGAGCCGGCAAAGCGAAGCGCACAGATGAGTCCGCTTCCCGGTGCCATTGCCGAAAGCAGCAATCACGCCCCAGCCGGTATACTTCTCCCGCCATGCGAACTGAATTCAAGCGCCATCTTCCGCTTCTCGCGCTCTGCGCGATTATTCCTTCCGCCTGCGCGGGAGCGCAATCGCTGCTGGTGGTCAACCAGTCAAACGCGACGCTGAGCATTGTCGATCCGGTCGCGGGGAAAGAGGTCGCGGTGATCGCGGACAATACGCCGGGCGTGCACGCGCATGAGGTGATTGCCTCGCCGGACGGCAAGACGGTATGGCTGCCCATCTACGGCAGCACCGGTGTGGGTAGCCCGGGGATCGACGGGCGCCAGATCGAGGTGATTGACCTGCCCTCGCGCAAGATCACCGGCACGATCGACTTCGACCACGGGGTGCGGCCGCACATGCCGCTGATCAATCCGGCGACCGGACAGGTGAATGTGACGACGGAGCTGGACCAGGCGATCACGATCATCGACCCGAAGACGCAGAAAGTAGTGGGCTCAGTGCCCACCGGCGCAGAGCAATCGCACATGTTCATCCTGTCGCACGACGGCAAGCGCGGGTACACGGCGAATGTTGGAGTGGGGTCGGTCTCCGTACTGGACATGGTGGGGCGGAAGACGATCGCGGTGATCCCGATCTCGCGCAACGTGCAGCGCATCGCGATCTCAAACGACGACAAGTGGGTGTTTACCTCGGACCAGACGAAGCCGGAGCTGGTCGTGATCGATACAGCGACCAACACGGTGAAGACGACGATCCCGCTGCCGGCGAAGGGCTACGGCGCGGCGCCCACCAAGGACGGGAAGTATCTGCTGGTGGCGATGCAGCGCGCGAACGCAGTGGCGGTGGTGGACCTGGCGACGATGGCGGTGGCGCAGACGATCGACGTGCCGCCGGTGCCGCAGGAGGTGCTGATTACGCCGGACGGCAAGACGGCGTATGTCTCCTGCAATACGAGTGGGCAGGTCGCGGAGATCGATGTGGCGACGATGAAGGTGCGGCGGCTGATCACGGTGGGGCCGGGCGCGGACGGCCTGGCGTGGGCGAAGTAAACGGGGCCGGCTCAGCGCGCGTTAGAATTGCGAACTATGGTGAATAGCACAGGCCGATTCGCCGTTGCGGCAAAGGTTGGACTCTTTGCATTTCTCCTGGCTTTTGGAGCCGGCTATCTAGGATCGATCCATCAGCGCGGTTTTCTCGTGTTCCCGTCCTGGCTGATTGGCTTAGGTGTGGGTGCAATGGTCTCGTTGCCTTCGACTGCCCTTGTGACGCTGCTTTGGGTGGCACCAGAAGAGCGAGAGCGTCGCATTAACGCGATGCTCAACCGCAAATGAAAATTCGCACGCTTGGCGTAATTCCTGCGCGGCTGGCGTCTACGCGGCTGCCGCGCAAGGTACTGCGCGAGGTTGCAGGCAAGCCGCTGCTGGTGTGGGTGGTGGAGGCGGCGCGGGCCTGTCCGCAGCTGGACCAGGTGCTGGTGGCAACGGATTCGGACGAGGTGGTTGCGCTGTGTAGGGCGCGCGGGATCGAGGTGGAGCTGACATCGGCGGAGCTGGCCAGCGGCACGGACCGCGTGCATGCCGTCGCGCAGGAGATTGACGCGGAGATCTACGTAAACCTCCAGGGCGATGAGCCGCTGCTGAAGCCGGAGCACATCACAGCGCTGCTGCGGCCATTTGAGCGCGAGCATGTGGAGGTGTCCACGCTGAAGGCGCGCTGCACACCGGAGAACATTGCGAATCCGAATGCGGTGAAGGTGGTGACGGCCGCGGATGGACGGGCGATGTATTTTTCGCGGGCGACAATTCCGTACGACCGCGATGGCGCGAAGCCCGAGTACTGGAAGCACATCGGACTGTATGCGTACCGCAAGGCCGCGCTGGCACGCTTCCCTTCTCTAACGGCGAGCACGCTCGAGCAAACCGAGCGGCTGGAACAGCTGCGCTTCCTCGAGAACGGCATCGATATCTACGTGGAGCCGACGGAGCACGACACCATCGGCGTGGATACAGAGGACGACCTGCGGCTGTTGGATGCGCTGTTGCGCCTGCGCCGCTAGTTCACCGGCTGAAAGCGCAGTTCGATTTCATCCGCAAGTATGTTCACCGAGATGGCCGCCAGTGACTCCGCAATCCAGGTCGCAGCGTCGAGTTCGGCCGCGTCATGTGTTCCGAGCACACCGAGAACGCGGCAGCCGGCGGCGATGCCCGCGCCGACGCCGGAGGGCGCATCTTCGACGACGATGCAGTCTGCCGGTGCGAAGCCGAGCAGCTCCGCGCCGCGACGGTAGGGTTCCGGGTCGGGCTTGCCGCGTTCAACCATGTCGCCGGAGATGATACGTGGCGGAACAGGAAGTCCGGCGACGGCGAGGCGGCCGAACATCAGGCGCTTGGTTGCCGAGGTGACGATGGTCCAGCGGTGGGGCGGGAGTTTTTGCAGCAGTTCCTTCGCGCCGGGAAGGACGGCGAGGCCGGCGGTGTCGGCGATCTCGAGGTCTTCGATCACGCGGAGGCCTTCGGCGACCTGAGCCTCGTTGAACTCCGGTTTGAGCAGGCGGACGATGTCGATGGCGCGCTTGCCGTGCGGGACTTCGAAGCTGTCGCCATTGGGAACGCTGTACATCGCGCACCACTGCTTCCAGCAGCGTTCCACCGCGCCGATGGAGCTGACGAGCACGCCGTCCATATCAAAAAGCAGGGCCTTTGTATGAACAGCTATTTGATTCGTTATTGGGTGGGTCGCTTCTTCGGAAGGAACGCTCACGCGGGGGGGCCGCCGAGCACGAACTGGCGCGCGGCCTCGAGGACTGCAGTGACGGAGTCCATCGAACAGCTCTCGCAGTAGACGCGCAGCAGCGGCTCGGTGCCGGAGGCGCGCAGCAGCAGCCAGGTCTCCGCGGCGTTGGGCTTGTTGACGCAGACGGGGTTCTCGAGGAAGAACTTGATGCCGTCGAGCGTCTCCACGCGCAGGACCTTCATGCCGGCCATGGTGCCGCCGGCTTCGATGGCGCGGGCGCGCGCGATAGCTGATTGCTTCAGCTCCTCGTCGATGTGCATATCGATGCGGCCGTACTGGTGCTCACCGTACTCGGCCTGCAGCGCGGCGACGAGCTGCGCCGAGGGTCTTCTTCTCGTCGGCCATGACGTTGGCGATGCAGCAGCGCGTTGAGCAGGCCATCGCGCTCCGGCAGATGCTTGCTGATGCCGATGCCGCCCGACTCTTCGCCGCCGATGAGGATCTCGCGCTCCAGCATCAGGTCGACGACGTACTTGAAGCCGATGCCGTGCTCATGCAGCTTGCGCCCGTGCTTGGCGGCGATGCGGTCGATCATCTTGGTGGTGTTGAAGGCGCGGGTGATGTCGCCGGGCCACTTCTTGCGCTCAAGCAGCCAGTTGAGCAGGACGGCGAAGACCTTGTGCGCGTCAACTACGTTGCCGTGCTCGTCGACGGCGCCGATGCGGTCGGCGTCGCCATCGGTGATGAGGCCGGCGTCGCACTTCTCGCGCACCACAGCCTGCTGCGCGGCCTTGATGTGCGGCAGGATGGGCTCCGGGTTGATGCCGGGAAAGAGCGGGTTCCATTCGCTGCGAATCTCGACGCAGGGAATCTCGGCGCGCTTGAAGATCGAGGAGATGATGCCGCGGCCGCAGCCGTACATGTCGTCGATGAGGAAGCGATATTTGGATGCGTGGATGGCGTGCAGATCGACGAAGCGGGCGAGGGCGGTGATGTAGTTCGGGTTGAAGGTGACCTCTTCAATCTTTGCCTTCGCAGGCGCGGCGGTCAGCGGCTGGCCCAGATGGCTCTCGATCGAGGTCATGATGGCGGGCGTGCCAGAGCCGCCGTAGCTGGCCTTGTACTTCACGCCGTTCCACTGTGCGGGATTGTGGCTGGAAGTGATCATGACGCCGCCTGCGGCCTTGCGCTCGCGCACAGCGTAGGAGAGCGCCGGCGTGGGCGTGATTTCGCTGGCGAGAGCGACAGGGATTCCAGCGGTCGACAGCACCTCGGCGACAACTTCGGCGAAGGCACGCGAGGCGAAACGCGTGTCCCAGCCGATGCAGACGCCGCGTTTGGGGTCTTCGTGCTCGAGCACGTAATGCGCGATGGCGCGTGCGGCGACGCGCACGTTCGCGTAGGTGAAGTCGTCGGCGATGATGCCGCGCCATCCATCAGTGCCGAACTTGACTGCGGTCTCGGGCATATTCGTTCTCAGCCTCTTATTGTGGGACGACGTGCTGCCCGGAGGTCCACTCGCGTTTTCAGACTAAATCCTGTCGGCCGCGTGCCTTCCACTCGCCGACTACCTTGCCGACATCCTGCGAGCGGTCGCGCGTGGTAATGAGGATGGCATCTTCGGTCTCGACCACGACCAGGTCGTTTACGCCGAGCAGCGCGACGGTCTTGCCGGGGGCGAAGACGTAGTTCCCTGTTGCGTTGATGGCGACCGGTTGGCCGTCAGCGCCATCGGCGACGTTGGCGGCGTCGCCCTCGGGCGCGTTGCGCGAGAGATGCTCATGCAAGGCGGCCCAGGAGCCGAGATCGTTCCAGGCGAAGTCGGCGGGTAGGCAGTAGATTTCGGAGGCTTCGCCCTTGGCCGAGCGCGGCTCAAGGATGGCGTAGTCGACGGAGATGTCCTGGCACTGCGGATAGAGATCGGCAAAGATATTCGCGAACTCAGGCGTGCCATGCGCGGCGGCGATCTTTTCAAGCAGCGGCGCCATCGCTGGCTTGTGCTCGCGGATGGCGTTGGCGAGGGTGTGCGCGCTCCAGAGGAAGATACCGCCGTTCCACGCGTAGTTGCCGCTGGTGACGAACTGCTCGGCGTGGGCGCGGTCGGGCTTCTCCGTGAAGCGCTTGACGCGGCGGGCGGGGATTGTGCTGCTGGTCTGGTCGAGGGCTGCGCCCAGTTCAATGTAGCCGTAGCCGGTCTCCGGGCGGGTGGGCGGAACGCCGAGCACGACGATGCGCTCACCGCTGGCGGCCAGCTTGATACCGGCGCGGATGACCTGGGCGAAGCGGGCCAGATTGCCGACGACGTGGTCGGAGGGAAAGATGCCGATGACGGCATCCGGCGCGGAGGGTTCGAGCAAAAACGCCGCGAGCGCACAGGCCGGCGCAGTGTTGCGCGCGGCGGGCTCGCTGAGGATGTTGGCGCGCGGGACCTGCGGGAGCTGCTGTGCGATGGTCTGGTCGAGCAGCGTGTTGGTGATGACCCAGACGTCGTCTGCCGAGGCGAGCGGCAGCAGGCGGTCGAGCGTCTGCTGGATCATGGTGCGCTCGCCGTCGAGCGCCAGCACCTGCTTGGCGCGCGCGCGGCGGCTACGGGGCCAGAAGCGCGTGCCGCTGCCGCCGGCCAGGATGACAGGGGCGAATCGCGTGACTGCTTTATCCTGTCCAGCCATTCCGCGCAAGTTTATCCCAGCTTCGCCAAATACTCGCGCATGCGCACGATACCCTTGTCGATCACGTCACCCGCGACGGCGTAGCAGAGGCGGATGTGCTCACCGGTGCCGAAGGCCTCGCCGGGGACGGTGACGACATGGGCCTCGGTCAGCAGCCTGGACGCGAGGTCGGACGCGGTCTTGATGCCGCCCTTGCCGAGGAAGGCCGTGATGTTGGGATAGACATAGAACGCGCCCTGCGGCACGGTGCAGGTGAGGCCGGGGATGGTGGCGAAGCCGGCGAGCATGCGGTCGCGCAACTTCATGTAGTCGGCGCGCATCTCGGCGACACACTCCTGCGAGCCGGTGAGTGCGGCGATGGACGCCTTCTGCACCACGCTGGCGGTGTTGGACGTCGACTGCGACTGCAGCTTGCTCATCGCCGCGATGATGGGCTTAGGGCCGAGCGCGAAGCCGGCGCGCCAGCCGGTCATGGCGTAGGTCTTCGACAGCGAGCCGAGGACGAGGATGTGCTCCTTGGCCTCGGTGACCGAGGCGCCGGAGTAGATCTGGCCGGAGTAGTCGAGGTAGACGTAGCACTCGTCGAGCAGCACGTAGATGCCGAGCTTGTGCGCGAGACGCACGATGGCGAACATGTCTTCCTGCGGGATGACGGCGCCCGAGGGGTTGGACGGGAAGTTGAGGATGATGGCCTTGGTTTTGGGCGTGATGGCCGCCTCGATCATCTGCGCGGTGACGCGGAAGTTGTCGGCCTCAGAGCTTTCAACGAAGACGGCCTTGCCGCCGGCGAACTCGATGATGTCCTTGTAGGAGACCCAGAAGGGCACGGGCACGATGACCTCGTCACAATGCTCGATGAGCACCTCGACGGCGTTGAAGATGGCCAGCTTGCCGCCGGTGGTGAAGACGCACTCGTCGACCGTGTAGTTGGTGGCGAAGTCGGCGGCGTGACGCTCGACCACGGCCTTGCGCACCTCGGGCACGCCGGCGACGTTGGTGTAGCGCGAGAAGTTCTTCTCAATGGCGTCGATGGCGGCGTCCTTGATGTGCCGGGGCGTGGCGAAGTGCGGCTCGCCGGCACCGAAGTTGGCCATGTCGATGCCGGAGGCCTGCATCTTCAGCGCCTCTGCGGTGATGGCCATGGTGGCGGAGACTTCGATGCGGTTGATGCGGTCGGTAAGGATTTTTGTGGCCACTGCGGTCATGCTCCTGCTCCTGCTTGCGCATCGCGCTTCTGCGCGCGCGTGAGAGCCCCTGATTGTGTGAGGGCTGTTACCAGTTTCGCAGATTCAGCGGGGGAGATAAAGCTCGGGCGATGATCGCAACAGAGCGCCTAAAGCTTTGCCGGGCCCTTCGCCTTAAGCCGCTCCATCACCAGGGGCGGGACCAGCGCACTCACGTCACCGCCGAGTTTGAAGACGCCTTTGATGAGGCGTGAGCTGACGTAGGTGTACTTCTCGGCGGGCATCATGAAGAGGGTCTCGAGATCGGGGTCGAGCTTGCGGTTCATCATGGCCATCTGGAACTCATACTCGTAGTCGGATATGGCGCGGATGCCGCGCAGGACTGCCTTGGCGCCCTGGGAGCGGGCAAAGTCGACCAGCAGACCATCGAAGGTGGCGACTGTGACGTTCTTGAACCCTTGCTCGGCGATGGCCTCGCGGATCATCTCCACGCGTTCTTCCACGGTGAACAGCGGCGCGCCCTTGTCCGCATTGCGCAGGATGGCTACCACCAACTCATCGACAAAGCGCGATCCCCGCGCGATCAGGTCTAAATGCCCGTTGGTCAGCGGGTCGAAGGTGCCGGGATAGATGGCCTTGACGGATTGCATCGCCTGAGCAGGATACCGCAGCGGCTCAAATTTACCTCGTCCGGCGTAGACTTCCCGGCAACGGCCTACGTCTGTCCTTATAGTAGGGCGGCGAAAGTGGCGGCCCACACGAGATTCGGCACCGCGAGGGGACGCATGGCGACAGGAAACATCGGCACCTTCCCAACCGGACTGGGACTTGGGGCAGGGGTACGGGCCAACCCGCTGGAGGACCTGGAGAGCGTGGTCGCGCTGTACCAGCCGCGCGTCTTCCGCTTTCTGCTGGCGAACCTGCGCGACCGCGACGCCGCCGAGACCCTGACCCAGGAGACTTTCCTGCGCGCATGGACCGCACGCGACAGCTTCCGCGAGGACTGCGCGGTGGGCACATGGCTGATCCGCATTGCGCTGAACCTGGCGCGGGACCACACGCGTACCGGCCGCTTCCGCTTCTGGAAGACGGTGGCCGCGCATGCGGTAGACGTAGCCGACGTCGCATCGTTCGTGCCCAGCCCGGAGGCGTCGTCGGAGTCGCGGCTGATCGCGCAGCAGCAGATCGCCGCCATCTGGGAGACGGTCGCGGGACTGTCACAGCGCCAGCGAACTATCTTCCTCTTGCGTTTTCTCGAGGAGATGGACATACCGCAGATCGCCGAGATAACCGGCCTCCCGCTGGGTACGGTCAAGAGCCACCTGTATCGCGCGCTGCATGTGATCCGCGCACGCCATGCGAACAGTACTTACGCCAACGAAACCAGGGAGGCATGATGAAGACCAATCAGAGTACGAAAATAGTGTCCATCTCCTCCGGTCATCTGACCGAAGTCCAGTTCGGCGAGCTGCTGGACGGATCTGCGAACAAGACCTACCGCATTCCGGACCGCGCCCTCACTTCGGCTGAGGAGCATCTGCTCACCTGCGAGCAATGCGCAGCGGAGCTGGCCACGCTGCGCGAGGCGCTTCTGCTCTTTCGCGGGGCCGCTACGGCGTACGCAGACGACCAGCTGCGCAACTCGGCGCCGATTCCCATTCCGGCGCGCCCGCTGGTTGTACCCGCCCTGCGGCCGATGTACTTTGCCGCGGCGGCAGCTCTGGCGCTCGCCGCCTTTGTACCGATGCAGATGCTGCATCAGCGTTCGCGGCAGGCCCCTCAACAGATGACGGCCACTGGCGCCGCCGTGGACGTCCAGACGTACGCGACCGAGTCCAATGAGGCGCTGCTGGACGACGTAGACCGCGCGGCCTCAGCCTCTGTTCCGGATTCCATGCAGGCGCTCGCTGATCCGGCGGCGAACGACGATCTCTCCATCGAGAAACGCAACCCAAGGAAAGACTAACCATGCTCGCACTTACACGCACCTCAACCCTCAGCATCGCCACTCTGGCGCTGGCCGGTTCGCTGGCACTGTCGCAGCAGCCAGCGACACAGCCTGCTCCCTCTGCTGCTCCGCCTTCCGGGGCCGGAGCGCAGGCGCCTGCTCCTCCGCCGCACCACATGCGGCCGATGCCGCAGGGAGACAT
The DNA here is from genome assembly GCA_963766975.1 of uncultured Acidobacteriaceae bacterium. GTDB lineage: Bacteria > Acidobacteriota > Terriglobia > Terriglobales > Acidobacteriaceae > Edaphobacter. Next base: position 147,323 of record CAVYCF010000014.1, on the reverse strand, counting down.
GCGTGGAGCTATGCAGCATGGCCCGATGCAGCATGGCCCCATGGAGCATGGACCGATGATGCAAGGCGGCGGGTTCCAAGGCGGTCCGGAGGGACACTTCGGCAGCGAACATGGCCCCATGGAGATGGGTGGCTTCCAAATGGGCCCCGGCGGCATGTGGTGGAAGAACCCGCGCATTGTAGAGCGACTCTCGCTGACGGCGGACCAGACAAGGAAGATGGACGACATCGTGGAGCACAGCCGACTGGACTTGATCGACCTCCGCGCGAATCTGGAGAAGCAGCAAGTGATGCTGGGGCCGCTGATGGACGCCAACCCGGTGGACGCGGCAAAGGCCTCCGCACAGATCGACAAGGTGGCCAACGCGCGCGCCGACCTCGAGAAAGCAAACGCCAAGATGCTGCTCTCGATCCGCGGCGTGCTGACTCCCGACCAGTGGACGAAGCTGCATGAGCGGCCTACGCCTCCGGCCCAAGGCACTGCTCCAGCGGGTGGTCCGGGCGCCGCAGGTGGTCCTCCTGCTGGCGGCGGACACTGGCGCGGCGGGCGGCCAGGCGGACCGGGCGGCAATGGCATGGACAATATTGCCCCTCCATTCGAGCTGCAGTAACTTCCGCCTCAAGCAAGTCGTATTTCCGCCGAGTGCGCCCGTCAATGGGCGCATTCTTCTTTGCAACAGGACTCTTCGGCGTAGGTATTGCGAGCTGCGTTCCGGTGCGTATGATGGGTGCGCGCTTTTCACCTCACCTTTCAGGAGTCCTCTGGATGCCCGACGTACCCAGCTCTTCTTCGATCAAGCTCGCTAACCCAGCCCCGCTGGGCCTCGCCGGCTTCGGCCTCACCACAGTGGTACTCAGCGCCGTCAACGCGGGTCTGCTGCCGCATGAGGCGGTCGCCGCCATCGTGCCGCTGGCGTTTGCCTATGGAGGAGTCGCGCAGATCATCGCCGGAATACTCGAGTTCCGCACGGGCAACACCTTCGGCATGGTCGCGTTCACGTCCTACGGGCTGTTCTGGTGGTGGTTTGCGCTGCTTCAGTGGAGCATCGGCGCGGGCTGGCTGAAGGCACCGCCCGCCGCGGCCGGTGGCACGGTGCTGCTGATGTGGGGCGTCTTCACGGGGCTGATGTGGATCGTCAGCTTCCGGCTGAGCAAGGCGGTGTGGAGCATCTTCCTGCTGCTGACGGTGACGTTCTTCCTGCTCGCCGCCGCTGACTTCGGCCATCCGACGGGCAAACTGGGCGGCTGGCTCGGCCTGGCGACGGGCGCCGATGCGCTGCTGGTTGCGTTTCTGGAGATCCTGAATGCGACCGCGGGACGCGAGGTGGTCTCGCTGGGCAAGCCGATCATCCATTGAGAACAAAGGCGAGCTAGCTTCACGCAGAGCAAAAGCAAAAGAGCCGGAGGACAATGCCTCCGGCTCTCGTATTTGCGGGAATGAGTCAGCCAGCTACTTCTTCGCCTTCACGGCTTCCTGCGCGACGGCTACGCCGTTCGCTGGAGCAGCCGGAACCTCAGCGGCGACCGATGCCGCGCCCAGCCCAAGCTTCTTGCGCAGTTCGCCGTCGATCCTATTGAAGATGTCGCGGTTCTCCTTGAGGAAGCCGCGGACGTTCTCGCGGCCCTGGCCGATGCGCTCGCCAGCATAGGAGTACCAGGCGCCGCTCTTGTCGACGATGTTGTGGGTGACGGCGAGGTCGAGTGTATCGCCCTCGCGCGAGATGCCCTCGCCGTAGAGGATGTCGAACTCGGCGTCGCGGAAGGGCGCGGCGACCTTGTTCTTCACCACCTTGATCTTGGTGCGGGAGCCGACGACGACGTCGCCCTCCTTGACCGCGCCGATGCGGCGGATGTCGATGCGCATGGAGGAGTAGAACTTGAGCGCCTTGCCGCCGGTGGTGGTCTCCGGGTTGCCGAACATGACGCCGATCTTCTCGCGAATCTGGTTGATGAAGATGAGGCTGGTGCGCGACTTTGAGACCGCGCCGGTGAGCTTGCGCAGCGCCTGGCTCATCAATCTGGCTTGCAGCCCCATCTGCGCCTCGCCCATCTCTCCGTCGAGCTCGGCCTTGGGGACGAGGGCGGCGACGGAGTCCACCACCAGCACGTCGATGGCCTGCGAGCGGACCAGAGCTTCGACGATCTCGAGGGCCTGCTCACCGTAGTCGGGCTGCGAGATCAGGAGGTTGTCGATGTCCACACCGAGCTTTTTGGCGTAGGCGGGATCGAGCGCATGCTCGGCGTCGACGAAGGCGGCGAGGCCGCCGGCCTTCTGCGCCTCGGCGATGATCTGGAGGGTGACGGTGGTCTTGCCGGAGGACTCGGGGCCGTAGATCTCGATGACGCGGCCGCGGGGCACGCCGCCCACGCCGAGCGCGGCGTCAAAGGAGATCGACCCGGTGGAGATGACCGCGATGGGGACGATGGCCTCTTTGGAGCCGAGGCGCATGACGGAGCCCTTGCCGAACTGTTTATCGAGTGCTGAAAGGGCTGCCTCTATCGCCTTGTTGCGGTCATCGGCCACGGTGCGAGTCTCCTCGGTGGATTTGGTGGATGGGGTGGAAAGTCATCCACCGGATGATAGCACCAAAATTCCTCAATGGCGAAGAAATAACGAAGGGCCACGGGTTCACCCCCCACCCCCCTATAAAAATGAAGTTGTAATTGAAAAGAAAGCAGTTATTTTTCGTATCTGAAAACATTGGACTTAGGTCTCCAGCCTCCTCCGCTAAAGCGAAAAGCCCGGCGGAGTGCCGAGCCTAATTGATCTCTATTTCTATTGTACGCGCTCGAACAAACTACTACTCTGCTCACATGTCGACTGAATCTACTGGAGATAAGCGATTTGGGGGCTTGACAGACGATTTCCTCAGCCGATTCATCAGAGGAAAGGCTGTCGAAGAAGATACCGATTCTTTCGGGGGGAAATTTCAGGCGAACGAGCTGACTAGTTGGCGCGGGAGATGGAGAAGCTGTTGGAGGCGACCTGGGGGCCTTTGGGCTCGAAGTAGTTGGCGTCCCAGAGGGCCTTGTAGAAGTTGCCGGTAAGCTCCGCGGCGTGGGGGCCGAAGCTGGGGCGGCCGCCCTCGATGAAGATGACGGTAACGATCTGGCCGGCGGGCGTGTTGGCGTAGCTGGCGAACCAGCCGTAGCGGGTGCCGTCGTCGGAGCAGGTGCCGGTCTTGCCCATCACGGGGAACTCTTTGAACTCGGCGTGGAGCGAGCGGGCGGTGCCATAGTTGACGGCGCCTTCCATGCCGTCGCGCATCTCGGGGACGAGCGGTGCGATATCCAAGGTGCGCTTGACCATGGGCTGGAAGCCGGCGACGTCTGCCTGCGTCTGGGGGTGCTGCAGATAGTAGAGCGTGCCGCCGTTGGCCATGGCGGAGACCAGCGCGCCCAGCTGCAGGGGCGTCATGGAGATGCTCTCGCCGAAGCTGCACATGCGGCCTACACCGCCTTTGGACTCGGGCAGAGGCTGGTCGGGATAGATGCCCAGCTGCTCGCCGGGAATGTTGTAGCCGGCCAGCTCGCCGAGGCCGAACTGGTTGGCGTAGTGCTTGACGCGATCGAAGCCGAGCTCGCGGCCCAGGGTCTCAAAGTAGGGATTGATGGACTTGGCCAGCGCGGTGGTGAGGTTCATGGTGTAGTGGCCGCCGAGGTTGACGGGGGTGTCCTTGGTGATGAGGCCTTCATCGAGCGCGGCGAGCGAGACGGCAAGCTTGATGGTGGAGCAGGGCTCGGCGCCGGAGGAGAGAGCAAGCTTCTGGTTGACCATGGCGAGGATGCGGCCGTTGGAGGGGTCGATGGCCAGGGCGGTGCCGTTCATGTTGCCCAGCGCCTCGATGGCGGCGGCGCGGACGACGGGATCTTCGCCGGCGGTGATGTCGCCCGCGGTGGGATCGGGGACGAAGGAGACGCCGGTGAAGCGCTCATAGCTGCGGCGGCGTCCGCGGTGCACGGTAAGGACAGTGCGCGTGAGATGGGCGCGGCTGCGCGAGGTGGCGCTGGTGCGGACGACTGCAGTGCGAGAGGTGCGGGTGCGGGAAGCAGTGGTGCGCGTTCGCGTCGCGCTGGAGGAGGCAGCTGTGCCGGGCTTATGGCCGACGGCCCTCTTGTGCGAGACCCAGTGGCTCTGGGTATAGGTGCCAGCGGCGTACGCGCTCGCAGGCGCGAGACCCGCGCAGAGAACGGAGAGAAGAAGGCTGATGAGAAATCCAGTGTTCCAGTGGTAGTTCCGGCCCATGTACGTGTGTTTCTCCCGAGGGGTTGGTGCTGCTATGCCGGTCGTTGCCGGCCCGAATCTTTTTTCCTACCCTGATCGTTCGATCGTTCACGCCGGCAAATGTTACCCGAACCAAAATCGCGTCGGCTCAAAATCCATTGAAAGCCACTAGCCGCCGCAGAGCCATAGCCCGGAGGTGCTAGTCACCAGCACGGAGGCGGCAAGCCTTCAGGATGAAATCCGGTAAGCCTCGCCGCATCAATCAGCTTTCGCGCCGTCCCGTTCTTCCCAGCCGACTATCGAGTATTAACCCGGAACGCGGCCGAATGTGACGGTCCCAACAGCATACCCGGGCTGCCCCATTTTCGCAGCATCTTTTCTAGTGGCTGCGGCGGAGAAACGCGGGTATGTCCAGTTCATCGGCTTCGGCCTGCTCAACTTGAGCCACGCCACGCTGCTCGCGGGTAATGCCGGAGGATTCGCCTTCGCCCTCCGCGGCGCGGGCGCGTGCGGCACGGAAGAAGTCGTCGTCGAAGACGGATGCGGCGACGGGCACCAGCTCCGGCTCGCGGGCGGATTCTTCGCGCGCGGCGACCTGGTGCGGGTCGAAGCTCGTCGGCTGTAGATCCGGCCCGCCGCGGCCTCCTCTTCGAGCGAAGGGAGCGACGTCGTCGATCTCCTCCGGGCTGATCCAGATGCGGCCGGCGTGCAGCCTGCCTTCGTGGGCCTCGTCTTCGGCGGCCAGGGCGGTCTGCTTTCTTTGCGCGCGGAGCGACGGTCTGCGCGGCCTTCAGCTCTCGTTCCTCGCTGGCGAAGAGCGCACCGGACTCGGGCTTCTGCGCGCGGCCGCGGATGGGCACCTGGTAGTCGGACATCGCACGTCGACTCGGAGATCATGCGGGCGCGGCGGTCAGGCATGTCCTGCTTGAAGCCGGTGGCGATGACGGTGATCTTGACCTCGTCCTTCATGCGCTCGTCCTGCACGGCGCCGAAGATGATGTTGCAGTCCTCGTGGGCGGCGTTCTGGATGATGGTGGAGGCCTCGTTGACCTCGCTGAGCTTGAGGGTGCTGGAGCCGGTGATGTTGATGAGGATGCCGCGCGCGCCGTCGATGGCGCCGGCCTCGAGCAGCGGGCTGGCCATGGCAGCCATCGCTGCGTCCATGGCGCGGTTCTGGCCGCGGCCGGTTGCCGTGCCCATGACGGCGTAGCCCATGCCGGCCATGGTGGTCTTGACGTCGGCGAAGTCGCGGTTGATGACGCCGGGGATGGTGATGATGTCCGAGATGCCCTGCACGCCCTGGCGGAGGACGTCGTCGGCGATGCGGAAGCTCTCGAAGAAGCCGGCGTCCTTGGCGACGGCGAGCAGCTTCTCGTTGGGGATGACGATGAGGGTGTCGACGGATTCGAGCAGCTCCTGCATGCCGCGCTCGGCCTGCATCATGCGGCGCTTGCCTTCGAAGGCGAAGGGCCGGGTGACGACGGCGACGGTGAGCGCGCCCATCTCGCTGGCGAGCGATGCGATGACCGGAGCTGCGCCGGTGCCGGTGCCGCCGCCGAGGCCGGCGGTGACGAAGACCATGTCCGCGCCCTCGAGCGCCTCGATGATCTTGTCGGAGTCTTCGAGCGCGGCGCGGCGGCCGACGTCGGGGTTGGCGCCGGCGCCGAGGCCGCTGGTGAGCTTGACGCCGAGCTGCAGCTTGACGGGAGCGTTCGAGAGCTGCGAGCGCCTGCGACGTCGGTGTTGGCGGAGATGAACTCGACGCCCTTCGACGCCGGCGGCGATCATGCGGTTGACGGCGTTGTTGCCGCCGCCGCCCACGCCGATGACCTTGATCTTGGCGCCTGCCGGCGTCTCGTCCTCATATTGAATGCGGAGATCGTCCATCTCGCCCATGGTGTGCTGCTCCCTCTTCTGTGACTGAACCTTTGTCGTGCGCGGCACGCATTTCCCGGACCGCGAATCGGATTTGCGAAAGCGCATTTGCGAATCGCAAACGTCGAAGCCCCGATGCCCGCGCACGGTTAACTCATCTTGCAACGCCGGCTGCTGTGAAGAAATATGCGAGTGTGAAAAGGAACCACAGTTGATACTTCTATCTCTCGTTTGGGGACGCCGGACGGACGTGGGCGCGAAATGCGAAGCGGCGTAGACTCGGAATTTGCTATGCCGATTGCCAGGCTCACCGTCGAGATCGCGATTCCGCATGCGCAGTCGATCAAGGACCGCAGGCAGGTGGTGCGGTCGATGAAGGACAAGCTGCGGCATGGGTTCAACGTCTCCGTCGCGGAGCTGGACGACGCGGCGCTGTGGAACCGCGCGACCCTGGGGTTTGCGGCGATCTCGAACTCGACGGAGTATCTGGCGGGGCAGATGCGCGAGATCGACGATGCGCTGAACCGGCTGGCGTCGTCGCTGGGCGCGGAGATTGTGGACTCCTGGGTGGAGATGATTGGTGAATAAGGACTTCGCAGAAGCGCGTTGCTATGCGGGCTGAAAACGGCAGAATCGTGCGCAAAAACTGATATTCTTAGTTGTTTGAGGAAATCGCCCGAATGCCCGAACCACGAGGCCGCACCTATCATCGCAACCGCGTCAGCAGCACCTTCTCCGACGAGATCGGAGCGATGCTGGAGGGCGAGCTCTCCGACCCGCGCATTGCGCCCAGCTACGTGACCGACGTGGTGATGGCGCCGGGCGGCAAGAGCGCGCGCATCTTTGTCGCGGTGCACGGCAGCGAGGCCGAGGAGGAGTCGACCCTGGCGGGGCTGATGACGGCCCGCGCATACATCCGTTCGCAATTGCGTGATCGCATGGGCGTGCGCCACGTGCCGGAGCTGACCTTCGCGATTGACCGCTCGGAGAAGCTGACCGGGCGCATGGAAGAGCTGCTGGCCCGCACACGCAAGCGCGAACGCCGGCGCGAAGAGAAGGCTTCGAGCGCCGCGGCTTCAAATCCCGCTGCGGAGCCTGCGGCACCACAGGCCGCCGAGCCGCAAAGCTAAACACAGATGCCAAACACCACTCAGTCCGCAACAGGCCAGTTCGCAACAGACATGGGCCGGTCGTTTCTCGGCTCTGATAGCCTTGTCTCGCTCTACTCCCCTGCACGATCCTGGAGCGCGCGGCTGGTCCAGAATCCTTCTGCATGCATTTCCTGACCGAACCCGCAGAGCCCATCGCAGTCGCCGAGCAGCAGCCTCGCAGCAGCTTTCGCGCGGCCGCGGTTCGATGGCTGCGTGCCAAGCTGACGGAGCTGCACGGCGGCAACCCGTGGGAGTTTGTCGTCTTCTTCGTGATGACGAGCTTCCTGTTTTTCTATGGGCTGGTCCCGATCCTCGGCGGCGACCAGATAGGCCTGGTCGGCGCGGATGAGCCGCGCTACGCGCAGATCGCGCGCGAGATGCTGACCGCGCACAACACCGTCTGCCACGAGTACAAGGCGCGTATTATGCCGCATAGCCTGCGGCTGAAGGACCTGAGGGCCTCGGCGCGCTGCCTGGACGGCGGCACGGTGACACCGGTCCTCTATGGGCATCCGTGGCTGGAAAAGCCGGCGCTCTATTACTGGCGCGCGATGGGCTTCTTCAAGGAGTTCGGCATCTCGGACTGGTCGGCGCGGCTGCCCTCGGCCACCGGCGCATGGTTGCTGATCGCGATGATCTTTCTGCACATGCGGCGCTTCCGGCCAGGAGGCCAGCTGGATGCGGCGCTGATCACCGCAAGCTCGGTGGCGATGATCGGCTTCTCGCGCGGCGCGTCGACCGACATGCAGCTGGCCGCGCCCTTCTGCATCGGCATGCTGGGTTGGTATGCGTGGTATGAGACGGGCAAGAAGTTCTGGCTGTTCGATCTATACTTCTTCGGCGCAGCGGCGACGCTGGCCAAGGGCCCGGTGGCGCCCTTCATGGCGCTGGGCATCATCTGCCTGTTCCTCGGCCTGCGGCGCGAGTGGACTGCGCTGCGGCGGACGATCTGGATCCCGGGGCTGCTGCTCTACTTCGCGATGGTGATGCCGTGGTACATCGCGGTGCAGCGCGAGAACCCAACCTTCGTCGAGCAGTTCATCGTGCAGCACAACCTGAAGCGCTTCGCGACCGATATGTACCAGCACCGGCAGCCGTTCTGGTACTTCCTCGCCGTGGCCATCGTCGGCCTGATGCCGTGGACGGTCATCGCAGTCCGCGCGCTGGTTGCTGCGATCACTGACTCGGTCGCCGAATGGAAGACACGCGTCAATCCGAAGCACTACTTCTGCCTGCCTCGTACCGGCGACGCCTTCCCTGAGTTTCTTGTGTTGTGGGCGCTGTTCCCGATCGTCTTCTTCAGCTTCTCGGAGTCGAAGCTGCCCGGCTACATTTTGCCGGCCATCCCTCCGATCACGATTCTCACCGGCGATTACCTGAACCGCATTCGCAAGCAGGGTCTGCCACGCTGGCTGCTGTGGTCGCATGCAGCAATGTCCGCGCTGGTCACCTTCGTCATTATCCTTGCGCCGCAGCACATGGTGTATGACACGCTGGTGCCTTCGCGCGGATGGCTGCTGGCGGCCTCGGCGGCGGCGGCGCTGGTCTTTTTCGCCGTCGCGCAGACCATCCGCATCGGCGGCATCGCGCATGTGCGCAATGCGACGCTGTTTCCTGTGCTGGCGGCGATGGTCTTCCTGCTTGGCTTCCACGGCCATGATCTGGACCTGAACTACTCTGCGCGGCCGCTGGCTCGGGAGATGCAGCAACTGGCTCCCGGCGTACGGCCGGTGGTGGTGCACGACGTGAAGCGCGACATGGTCTATGGCCTCGCCTTCTATCGCAATGAGGAGCCGCTGGACTACGCGAAGGACGGCGTTCCGTATGACGAGCACCTGCTGGTGATTCCATCGCGAGAGAGTGCGCAGCTGGACCAATGGCTGCCGGGACGGGTCTATGAACCCCTGTTCCTCTATCCCGAACAGGGACTGGCCGTGTATCGGGTCTACGCATTTCACTAGCGTACCGGCGCCTGCCACTCGACGGACGATCACCGCAACAGGTACCTTGGATCGGCGGCAAAACCTGCGCCATGGAGCCGCCTGATGTCGAGTCTGCCGATCACTCCCCAAATCGAGGTGCTGGATCTGCGGAATTTCTCCGCGCGGCAGCTGCGGCCGCTGCTGGAGCGGGAGGCCTCGTTGTGGCGCGAGAGACTGCGCTGGGACTACAGCAATTCGACCGAACTGCTGCTGGGGTATCTGGATTCGCGCATCCTGAACGGCTATGTCGCGCTGGACCAGGGCCGCATCTGCGGCTACAGCTTCGCGGTCTACGAGGGGCGCAAGGCAGTGATCGGCGATGCGTTCGCGGCGGGACACCGATCCATGAGCGATGCGGACACGACGCGGGTGCTGCTGGAGCACATGCTGGAGATGCTGCGCAATTCGCCGGCGGTTGATCGGGTAGAGTCGCAGCTGCTGCTGTTCGACGCCGGCACGTTCGCGGGTCTGTTTTGCGGGCAGGAGTATGAAGTGCATCCGCGATTGTTTCTGGAGCGGGCGCTGCGGCGGCCGATCGAGGCTGTGCCCTCGCCCGGGCTACCCCCGGAACTGGAGATGGCGCAGTGGGCTGCGCCGGATTATCAGGCCGCCGGAGAGCTGATCTACGCCTGCTATGCGGGCCACTCCGATTCCCAGATCAACGACCAGTACCGCTCGCTGCACGGCTCGCTGCGCTTTCTGCACAACATCGTGCGCTTTCCCGGCTGCGGCGTGTTTGAGCCGGGCTTCTCCTGGCTGCTGCGGGAGCGAAGCACGCGCGCGCTGGTGGGCATGGTGCTGTGCTCGCGCGTGATGGAAGATGTAGCCCACATTACGCAACTCTGCGTGCTGCCGGCGTTCCGCGGGCGGGGGCTGGGCCGCCTGCTGCTGGACCGGACAGCGGCGACCTTGTCGCGGGCCGGTTTCTCCGCGATGACGCTGACGGTGACCGAAGGCAATACCGAGGCCGTCGAGCTCTACCGCAGCTTCGGATTCACCACGCGGCATCGCTTCGATGCGATCGTGATGGATACGCGCTATCGATCGCGCTAGGCGTCCGAGGGTAGAGGCTGGCGATCGCAGTTGCGGAAGCGAAGGAACCACACCAGCAGGCAGAGTGCGGAGGCGCCGCAGGTGTCAAGCACAACGTCGGAGAACAGACCGGTGCGGCCGGGAAGAAAAGTCTGGTGGAACTCGTCGGCGCCGGCAACCAGCGCGGTCGACGCGATGGCCAGCAGCGCGGCCCGAGCGCGCCAGGCCCGCAGCGAAGGCTGCATGCGGCGGCCCAGCGTGTAGAGCCAGGCGCGGAAGAAGGTGAGGCTGACCGTGCCGTAGCCGAGGAAGTGGCCGCTCTTGCGTAGATAGTGATGGAACGAGGCCCAGTTCTCGTCCTGGAAGGCGCCGAAGAGCCGCTCAAAGAGCGGGCGCAGCCAGCCGCTGGTGTTCTGGGAGGAGAAGGTCTCGGTGGACTCCATGCAGATGACCGCGAGCGCCAGCGCGACTGGAAGCCAGACTGCGATCCACCAGCCGGCGCGCGGGGATTTCCAGGGGTCGCTCGGACGATCGGGAAAGACGGACCACATCTTTAACTACGCTATCAGGCGGCCTGCCTGGCGCGGCGCACTGCCGGCGAAACGCGACTGTGCGCGAGACCCAATGGACGGACCTGCTCCTGCTTGTGCGCCTGATACGCGAACAGCACAAGAGTGAGGAAGAGCGCGCCGCAGGTGTCGAGCAGCACGTCGTGGAAGCTGCCAACACGACCCCTGAGGAAGCACTGATGCCACTCATCCAATGAGGCCACGGCAAAGGTGGAGGCGATGCCGAGTGATGCTGCGTAGAAGGCGATTCGGCTGCCGGCGGCCAGCGCCCAGGCGCGCATGGAGAGATGCCACGCCCGGCGGAAGAGCAGACCGATGGCGCCATAGCCGAAGAAGTGGCCCACCTTGCGACCCTCGCCATTGACCACTCCGGTGAGGTCATAGTGCCAGTTGCCAAAGAGCGCGCGCCAGACGTGGTCGACGATCACCTGGGTGTGTGACCCGCCCATCAAAGTGGTGGAAGTGAAGCATACAAAGGCAAGCGAGCAGCCGATGGGAAGCCACGCGGAGCGCAGCGTCGCGGACCTGAGGGGCGGGTGCGACGTGGGAATCGAGACCGGGAAAGGGTTCAGCAGGACAGGTGAAGCAGCCATGGATGTGGTTCTCCGGGCGAAGAGATAGCGTTCGAACCACCGACGGTTCACTGATTGCTAGAGCAACCTGGATGCCAAATGCTGCCCTTGCGCTTTGTGGGACTTGCGCTCAGTGCGATGCGATGGCAGCGAAATTGCATGTGAAATCAGGTGAAATGGCGAAAGTTTTTCGCGGAGAAGGCTGGGCGGCGTTTTGACGCGACGAAAAACGATCTAAACTAGTTGCTTATTCCTCGGCGTAGCCCGCGTTACTGAGCATGGTGCTCGCGCTACTCCGCATGGTAGTTGGGCGCTTCTCGCGTGATGATCACGTCGTGCACATGGCTCTCGCGCAGGCCTGCGCCGGAGATGCGGATGAAGCGCGCGTTCTTCTGCAGCTCTTCGATGGATCCGCAGCCGAGGTAGCCCATGCCGCTGCGCAGCCCGCCGACCAGCTGGTAGACCATCGCTTCGAGCGGACCGCGGTGGGGAACACGGCCTTCGATGCCCTCCGGGACGAACTTGGCGAGGCGGTTCGAGGTAGGCGTCTCGCGTGCGGTGAGCGAGGTGCGCTCCTGGGCGACGCTGACGTCGTCGGGCGACTGGAAGTAGCGCTCGCCGGAGCCCTGCGCCATCGCGCTCAAGCTGCCCATGCCGCGATAGGCCTTGAAGCTGCGGCCCTGGTAGAGGATGGTCTCGCCGGGAGATTCATCGACACCGGCGAAGAGCGAGCCGATCATGACGACGCCTGCGCCGGCGGCGATGGCCTTGGTGAGGTCGCCGGAGTACTTGATGCCGCCGTCGGCGATGATGGGGACGCCGCGTTGGGCCGCGGCGCGCGCGGCCTCGGCGATGGCGGTGATCTGCGGCATGCCGGCGCCGGTGACCATGCGCGTGGTGCAGATGGAGCCGGGGCCGATGCCGACCTTGACCGCGTCGGCGCCTGCGTCGATGAGGGCCATGGCGCCGTCGTAGGTGGCGATGTTGCCGGCGAGCAGGTCGACATCGGGAAAACGCCTCTTGACTTCACTGACGGCTTCGAGCACGCGCGAGGAGTGGCCGTGCGCCGAGTCGATCGCCAGCGCATCGACACGGGCCTTGATGAGTTCCGCCGCGCGCTCGAGAAAATCGCCGGTCGCGCCGATGGCTCCGGCGACGCGCAGGCGACCCTGCGAGTCCTTGCTGGCGTTCGGGTACTTGAGCTTCTTCTGGATGTCTTTGACGGTGATGAGGCCCTTGAGCTCGTAGGCGTCGTTGACGACGAGGAGTTTCTCGACGCGGTGCTGATGGAGGATCTCTTCAGCCTGCTCGAGCGTGGTACCAACGGGGACGGTGATGAGGTTGTTCTTGGTCATCACATCGTCGATGGGAATGTCGGTGCGGGAGACGAAGCGGAGGTCGCGGTTGGTGAGGATGCCGACGAGCTTCTGGTTGCGCGTGACGGGGACGCCGGAGATCTTGTAGCGTCGCATGAGATCGAGTGCGGCGGAGATGGGCTGGTCGGGTGCGATGGTGACGGGGTCGACGATCATGCCGGACTCGGAGCGCTTGACCTTGTCGATCTCGCCGGCCTGCTGCTCAATGGTCAGATTGCGATGCACGACGCCCATGCCGCCCTGCTGGGCCATGGCGATGGCCAGGCGCGACTCGGTGACGGTGTCCATGGCGGCAGACATCAGCGGTGTGTTCAGCGTGATGTTGCGCGTGAGCCGGGTCTGGGTGCTGACCTGGGTGGGCACCACCTCGGAATAGGCGGGCACGAGGAGAACATCGTCGAAGGTCAGGGCTTCCGGGAGTGGCGTGGTGATCATAAGTCGATGCGACCCTTTGCTGGCTCGGGTTGGTGCGCCGAGGCGATTGGCTCTGCGGCCCGATTTTGTATGCGGGTGGTTGTTGACTACTGGGGTGTTGCAACTGGTTGTGGACTTCGGGTTGAGAGGAGCGTCGTAGGACGGGGTTTTATCGATTGTAGGGGGACGCGGAAGGGAGGGCAAATCTGCCCATACAGCGGGCTATGCTTTGGCGGATGGCTTTGCCAGCGCCGCGACGATGCTGGGCGCGTCGTAGACGCAGCCACCCCAGACTCCTCCGGAGGCCTGGACGAGTGCCGCCCAGAGACGCGTGTCGTCGGGCAGGTCTGGATGCGGCGCGAGGTCGGGGCGCTGCGGTCGCGAGGCGAGGATGGCTGCGCCTTGTTCCGGCGTGAGGAGATGGCCGGGATCGGTGCCGCGGAAGTGGACCTCGCCGTGGAGGGCGTTGCGATCGACGACGATCTCGATGAGGTCGCCTTCGAGGATGCGGCCGATGGGGCCGCCGGCGAGGGCTTCCGGCGAGACATGGCCGATGCAGGCGCCGGTGGAGACGCCGGAGAAGCGCGCGTCGGTGATGACGGCGACGTGCTTGCAGAAGGGGAGGGTCTTGAGGGCGGAGGTGACCTGGTAGGTCTCCTGCATGCCGGCGCCGAGCGGGCCGCCGCAGATGAGCACCATGACGTCGCCGTGGCCGACGATGCCGTCCTTGATGGCGGCCATGGCTGCGGTCTCGGTGGTGAAGACGCGCGCGGGGCCGAGGTGGCGATAGGTGTTGTCGGCGTCGATGATGGTGGGATCGATGGAGGTGGACTTGATGACGGCACCTTCGGGCGCGACGTTGCCGGAGGGGAAGCAGACGGTCGCGGTGAGGCCGCGCGAGCGCGCGACATCGGGCGACATGATGACGTCGGAGGGCTCGATGCCGTTGAGGTCGCGCAGGCGCTGCTGCAGTGCGCGGCGGCGCTTGGACTGCTGCCACCAGTCGAGATTGTCGCCGAGGGTGGCGCCGGTTGCGGTCATCACTGAAGTGTCGAGCAGCCCGGCGGCGCGCAGATGCAGCATGACCTCGGGAACTGCGCCGGCGAGGAAGACCTGCACGGTGGCGAAGTTGCGCGGGCCGTTGGGGAGAGCGTCGACAAGGCGCGGGGCGGCGCGGTTGATGCGCGTCCAGTCGTCTACGGTAGGGCGGCGCAGGCCGGCGGCGTGGGCGATGGCGGGGATGTGGAGGAGCAGATTGGTCGATCCGCCGAAGGCCGCGTGGAGGACCATGGCGTTCTCGATCGACGCGTAGGTGAGGATGTCGCGGGTGCCGATGCCGAGCTGGCTCATGCGCAACAGCGCGCGCGCGGAGCGGGTGGCGGCATCGAGCCACAAGGGCTGGCCGGAGGGTGCGAGCGCGGTGTGCGGCAGGCCAAGGCCGAGAGCTTCGGCCACGACTTGTGAACTGGCTGCGGTTCCGAGGAACTGGCAGCCGCCGCCGGGCGAGGCGCAGGCGCGGCAGCCGACCTCGGCGGCGTATTCGGCGGTGATCTCACCCTGGGCGAAGCGCGCGCCGATGGTCTGAACCTTGCCGGCGTCTTCGGAGGGACGGCCGGGCTCGGACTCGGGCAGGAGGGTGACGCCGCCGGGGACGAGCACGCTGGGATAGGAGCCCGAGGAGGCGAGCGCCATCATCATGGCGGGCAGGCCCTTGTCGCAGGTGGCGATGCCGAGGACGCCGCGGCGTGTGGGCAGCGAGCGGATGAGGCGGCGCAGGGTCATGGCGGCGTCGTTGCGGAAGGGCAACGAGTCCAGCATGCCGGCGGTGCCCTGGGTGCGGCCGTCGCAGGGGTCGGTGACGGCCCCGGCGAAGGGCGTGGCGTGCAGGTTGCGGAGCTCACGCGCGGCTTCAGCTACTAACAGGCCGACCTCCCAGTGGCCGGAGTGGAAGCCGAGCGCGATGGGCGTGCCGTCGGCGGCGCGCAGGCCGCCGTGGGTGGAGAGGATGAGGAACTCGGGGTCGAGCAGGCGCTGCGGCTCCCAGCCCATGCCGGCGTTCTGGGTGAGGCCGAAGAGATTGCCGGAGGGCGCGGTGAGCAGCATCTCGGGCGTGATGGGGAGCTGGCCCTCGGGACCGCGCGCGTGGGTCTGCGCGCTGGCGAAGAGCGATGCGTCAGTTTCGAGGACGCTGGAGAGAGATGGAGCGGAAGAGCGAGAGGAGTCAGACATATTCTTCTCAAGAATACGCGGTAAAGGTCAGGGATACGCTGTGAAGGCTTTGCGCTTCGGCAGCGCGAGCGTAAGTACGGCTGCGAGCACAAGCGCGACGGCCATCAGGAACTCTCCTGCGCGATCTGTGTGGGTGATGCCGCGCAGCCAGCCCACGAAGTAGGTGCCGAGGAAGCCGCCGAGCGCGCCGCAGCTGTTGACCAGCGCGAAGACCTCGCCGGCATACTGGCGCGGCACGCGGTCCGGAATGATGGAGAAGAAGGGAGGATACGGCGCGTACATCGCGCCGCAGGCGAGGACGAGGCAGCCGAAGGCCAGCCAGAAGCTGATGGGCGCGAGCAGGAACGAGCCGGCCATGGCGATCCCGCTGACGAGAAGGAAGGGCCAGACGAGGGAGTCGGTGCGGCCGGTGCGGTCGGCGACGTGGCCCATGCCGATCTCGCCCACGATGGCGACGAAGTATGGCACAGCGGCGAGCAGGCCTGTCCTGCCGAGCGACAGAGACGAAGCCTGATGAATGATGGCGGGCAGCCACAACACGAAGCCGTAGACGCCGAGGCTCCAGAAGATGTACTGCACGGAGAGCAAAAGCACGTCGCGCTGCAGCAGGACCGAGAGGAGTTTGGCCGATGCCTCACGCGCGAGTTCGGGAGCGGCGATCTGCTGCGTGATGTTGGCTTCAAGCTCGACGGCTTCGTTGTGATCGAGCCAGCTGGCTTCGGTGGGGCTGTCGCGCACGGTAGCGATCCAGACGAAGCTCCACAGGATCGCGGGCAGACCTTCGACGATGAAGGTGTGTTGCCAGCCGATGCGCTGCATCAGAAATCCGGTGATGGCGGACATCCAGAGCACGGTGACGGGGTTGCCGAGCAGCAGGACGCTGTTGGCGCGGGAGCGCTCCGAGCGCGGGAACCAGCGCGTGACCAGCAGCAGCATGGCGGGGAAGGTAATGCTCTCGGCTACGCCGAGGACGAAGCGAACGACGCACAGCTCTGCGAAGCTGTGCAGCACACCGGTGAGGGCGGCGAGGATGCCCCAGACGATCAGCGACACGAACACCAGCCGCGTCGCGCTGACGCGGCGGGCGAGCAGCATGCCGGGAATCTGAAAGAGGAAGTAACCGAGGAAGAACAGTGCGCCCAGCAGGGCCAGCTGGCCATCCGTGATGTGGAGTGTGCGCGACATGCCCGCAGCCGCCCCGAAGCCGAAGTTGGAACGGTCGAGGTAGGCGAGGCTGTAAGTGATGAAAAAGATGGGAAGCAGGACGGCGCGGCGCAAGGCTTGATAGACTCCGATGTTGTTGGTGCAGGGGCGTTGGCCGCCCATGCGTCTTAAAGACGTCCGAGTCCGTCTTTTTGTACATCGAGAGGCTTATTTCCTGCGAGGTAGCCGCTCGCTTCCATCCATCCCGGCGCGTTTCTTTCCGACCAGAGAGATCATACCGGGCAAGGCACTGTGCTGTCCGGTATCCGATTATTCCTATGCGATCTCTTCTAGCTGCCCTCGTCCTTCTCGCCTCCCTCACGCCCGCGTCCTTCGCCCAGGTCGCACAGTCGGTATTCAGTTCGCGCCCTGCGGACAGCTACGCCGCCTATCTAGAGAAGGGCGCGTATGGCGCAGCCGCGGATGGTGTGGCCGATGACACCGCCGCCATTCAAGCAGCCATCGACCATGTGGCCGATACCACCGGCGGAGGCGTGGTCTTCGTGGCGGAGGGTCGCTACCGCGTGACGCATACGATCCATCTTTGGACTGGCATCCGGCTGATCGGCTATGGCGCGCAGCGTCCTGTGTTTGTGCTGGGCGCGAACACGCCGGACTACCAGGAGGGCCACGAGTTCCTGGGCACCGGGCGCTACATGCTGCAGTTCGCCTCACGGAAGTCGAACCCCGGCGAGCCAGTAGTCGATGCCAACGAGTTCACGTTCTATAGCGGCATCAACAACGTGGACTTCGAGATCGGCGACGGCAATCCGGCAGCGATTGCGATCCGCTTCCACGTCGCGCAGCACAGCTATCTCTCGCACATGAACATCAAGGTCGGGCAGGGGCGCGCGGGCCTGGAGGACGTGGGCAACAACGCCAGCGACCTGCATATCGAGGGCGGCGACTACGGCATCATCTCGGTGCGCACCTCGCCGGCGTGGCAGTTCCTGCTGATGGATTCAACCATCGAAGGCCAGAGGAAGGCGGCGATCCATACGCAGGAGGTTGGCATGACGCTGGTGCGCGACCGCCTCGCGCATGCGCCCGTTGCGATTGAGATCACGCAGGGCATGGTCGAACAACTCTACGGCCGCGACCTGACGTTTGAGGACATCCGTCGCACCGCGCTGATTCTGGGCGATGCCAGCAAAGCGCACCACGAGGTGACGCTGGACAACATTATCTGCCGTCAGGTGCCGGTCTTCGTGGAGGCGACCGCTACAGTTCCCGCGCTGCGCACTTTGCGCGCGCCTGCGCCGCGCTATGTTGAGACGCATCTCGCCATCGGGCTTGCCATTGGCCCGGATGGGCGCGAGCGCGGAGTGACGGCGGAACACAAGGAGAGCACTGCAGCAGAGGCTGCGGTCAAGACCGACATCCCTGCTCTGCCGCCGATGTCCGAGTGGGCGAACGTGCACGATCTCGGCGTGAAGGGCGACGGCCAGGCCGACGATACCGCCGCGCTGCAGGCGGCCGTGGACAGCCATCGCGTGCTCTATTTCCCGACCGGCAGCTACAAGGTCTCGAAGACCATCCACCTGCGCGCGGACAGCGTGCTGATCGGCTTCAATCCCTCGACCACTGTCATCACCGATCCTGAGAATGATCCCGCCTTCGCCGGCGATGGCGACGCGATTCCGCTGGTGGAGAGCGCGAAGGGCGGCGACGCAATTATCAGCAGCATCGGCATCTACACCGGCAACGTTGCGCCACGCGCGGCTGGGTTGGTGTGGATGGCGGGTCCGCACTCCTTTCTGGATGACGTAAACTTTGCCGCCGGACATGGACGCATCGGCGCCAACTTCGGAGGCGGCAGACCGCCGGCTGGCGCGGGTGCGCAGGCAGGCGCAGGCCAACGTGGCGCAGGAGCAGGTGCGGGCGCAGGCAGCCCGGGCGGTGCGGGGCGCGGCGGGTTCGCGCCCGGAGCAGCGGCTCCGGCAGGAGCAGGGCCAGGAGGAGCAGCTGGAGCAACAGGCCAGCGTCCGGCGGGCGGATTCGCGCGCGGCCCCAGCACCGCGGAGACGCAGTATCCCAGCCTCACGGTGCGCGATGGCGGCGGCGGCCTGATCCGTGGCGTCTGGACCTCGAACACCAACGCCAAGGCGGGCCTCGTCGTCGAGAACACCGACACGCCGACCTTCGTCTACCAGATGTCGTGCGAGCACCACATGCACCACGAGACGCGCTTCCACAATGCTGCCAACTGGACCATCTACGCGCTGCAGACCGAGGAGGAGAATCCCGCCGGAGCGGACTCCTTCACGGCTGAATTCGTTGATTCGCACAACGTGACCTTCGCCAACCTCTTTACCTACCGCGTCTCACGCAATGTGAAGCCGAAGCTGAATGCCATCGAGTCAACGAACTCCACCGGCATCCGTTTTGAGAACATGCACAACTTCAGCATGACACGTCTGGCTTACGACAACAGCGTGTGGGACGCGACCGCCGGTGTCCGCGTGCGCACGCATGACTTCACCTCGTTTGAGATCACCGCGGCCGACAAACCCGGCGCGCCACTTCCCCTCCCCGCCGCATTTTCCCCGGGCGCAAAGCTGGAGCAGCTGGCTACGGGTTACAGCAATGCTTCGGGCCTGACGTCTGACGATGCAGGCCACATCTTCTTCACCGATGCGGCGATGCACATGATCTATCGCTGGGATGCCGCGGCGAAGCAGGCCAACCTCCTCACCGATCAGATCCCGTCGCCGCAGGCCGTGGCCTTTGTCGCGCCGCACACCCTGCTGGCCGTCGACCTGAGCAAGGCCGTCTACAGCGTGGACACAGAGAGCGGTGCAGTCGCCAAGCTGACTCCCTCGGCGGCGCAGGATGGCACCAGCCTGCTGCTGCCTGTCGGCTTCCACAACAGCATGGACACCCTAGTGAAGCAGATGGACGGCCGTGGCGTGGTCTACGCGCGCGGCAGCAACATGGCCATCACTGCAGCTGTCACCGACGAGCATCGCGACTTCTTCTATGCCCCCGGCACAAAGATCGCCGTCATGGCCGGCGGCACCTGGCAGCCCATGTTGCAGGCGTCGGAGTGGAACATCCTGCCCATCGGCGGCAAACGGCTCGCCGTCAGTGAAGAGGATGACGCCATCTCGCGGATCCAGCTCACCAGCCTGAAGGCCATCGCGGTCTCGCCGTTTGCCCCGCGCGCCGGCTCCAGCGTGGTGACGGACGCAGCTGGCAACGTCTACGTCGCCGGTGGGCAGCTGTATGTGTACAGCCCCACGGGCAAGGAGATCGGTGTCGTCGAAATGCCTGAGCGACCGACCAGCCTCGCCTTCGGCGGCGAGGACCATCGCACGCTCTTCATCGGCGCGCGCGGCTCGATCTTCTCCATTCAGACCAAGGCAGCGGGCCGCGCGAACTAACCCTGCGAGCGACTTCTCCGCATAGGCCACATATAATGACCTATGGCCTTCGCTCCTGCTGCCTCTCCTGACCCTGGGAGGGCTGCACCCCCATCACCAGAGGGGATGAGTTCCGAGCCACACCCGCACGACGCAGACGTTCGACGTGAATCGCCCCAGCCGGGTATTGCGTCGTCCACCGCGCCGTCCGAGCCCGTACGCGCGCCAGAAGTCTCCGCCCCTGTCTCCTCCGCGCCTTTTCTGCCAGGCTTTCCCGCCGCGCTGGCTGCGGAGATCGACGCAAAATTCGCCCAGCTGCTGACCGAGGTCCACGCTAACCGCCCCGGCGACGATCTGGACATCATCCGCCGCGCATGGCTCTTCTGCCTGAAGCAGCATGAGGACCAGAAGCGCGCCTCCGGGGAGCCGTACGTCGTGCATCCACTCGAAGTCGCCCTGGTACTGGCGGAGATGAAGATGGATTCGACCGCCATCGCTGCGGGCCTGCTGCATGACGCAGTCGAAGACACCGACGTCACCTCGGCCGAGATTGAGGACGAGTTCGGCGAGCAGGTGGCGCACATCGTGGAAGGCGTGACCAAGCTCGACAAGATCAAGTTCGCCAACCGCGAGGACCACCAGGCGGAGAACATCCGCAAGATGCTGCTGGCGATGGTGTCGGACGTGCGCGTGGTGCTCATTAAGCTGGCCGACCGTCTGCACAATATGCGCACCCTCACGCACCTCTCGCAGGAGAGGCGGCAGAAGATCGCGCGCGAGACGCTCGAGGTGTATGCGCCGCTGGCGCACCGCCTCGGCATGGGCAAGCTGCGCGGCGAGCTCGAGGACCTTGCGTTCCGCTACACCGATCCCTACACCTACCAGGAACTCTCGAACGAAGTCGAAATCCTGCGCGGCGCCAACGAGGAGTTCCTGGCCTCCATCGTGCATGACATCCGCCAGCTGCTCCACGGCTACAACAAAGAGGCGCGCGTCGAATCGCGCATCAAGCGGCTCTATTCCATCCAGCAGAAGATGCAGACGCAGAAGATTTCCATCGACCAGGTCTACGACCTGCTCGCGGTGCGCGTGATCTGCCACACCAAGGAAGACTGCTGGATGGTCCTGGGCCTGCTGCACGCCAAATGGCCGGCGGTGCCTGGCCGCATCAAGGACTTCATCTCCATGCCGCGGCCCAACCAGTATCAGTCGCTGCACACTACGCTGATTGGCCCGGGCGGGCACCAGTTCGAGGTGCAGATCCGTACCGAGGACATGCATCGCGTCGCGGAAGAAGGCATCGCCGCGCACTGGAAGTACAAGGCCGGCGAGAGCGTGACCGCCAAGGACGAGGCGCGGCTGGCCTGGATGCGCCAGATCATGGAATGGCAGCGCGAGATGTCCGACCCCAACGAGTTCATGTCGACGCTCAAGATCGACCTGTACCCGGAGGAGGTCTACACCTTCACGCCTAAGGGCAAGGTGGTGGTGCTGCCCAAGGACTCGAGCCCGATCGACTTTGCGTACGCCATCCACACCGAGGTTGGGCACTCTACCATCGGCGCCAAGGTCAACGGTCGCATCGTGCCGCTGCGCTCCAAGCTGCGCAACGGCGACATCGTCGAGATCAACACGCAGACCGGCCACACGCCCTCGCGCGACTGGCTCAGCTTCGCCAAGAGCTCGCGCGCACGCAACAAGATCAAGCACTGGATCAACGAGCACCAGCGCGAGCGCGCCATGGAGATCGGCCAGAAGCTGCTGGACCGCGAGGCGCGCAAGTACAAGATCTCGCTCTCCAAACACACCACGGCGGACTATGACCGCATCGCGCAGGAGTACGGCCTGACCCAGCAGGCGGAGCTGCTGGCCGGCATCGGCTTCGGCAAGTTTTCCGCGCGGCAGGTGCTGAACAAGCTGGAACCCGGCTCCACCAGTGCCGCCGAGGCGCCACAGGAAGGCCAGATCGCACAGACGCTCGACCACATGTCGGACGCGGTCAAGCGCGTCTTCTTCGGCAAGGGGTCGGACTCGCTGCAGGTCGAAGGCCAGGACGACCTGCTGGTCTATCGTGCGCGCTGTTGCAACCCCATCCGTGGCGAAGAGATCATCGGTTACGTAACGCGCGGCAAGGGAGTCGCGGTGCATGCGCGCAGTTGTCCCAACGTCCAGAACCTGCTCTACGAGTCCGACCGCCGCATCCAGGTGGAATGGGCGCCGCTTCCTGCCGAAGGCGCAGCGGGCGCGCCCAAACCGCAGACCTATCCCGTCAAACTCACCGTGCTGTGCGACGATCGCGCCGGCCTGCTGAAGGAATTCACTGCCATCATCTCCGACGAGGGCACCAACATCCGCTCCTCGTCCTCCAATGCGAACGACGATGGCGGCGCCACGATTGAGTTCGTCATCGAGACGCTGGATCTGCGCCACCTCAACCGCCTGGTCGACAAGATGCGCCGCGTGCAGGGCGTGCGCGACGTGCAGCGCGTGCAGAAGATCTAGATTTTTGCGCGGGGACTTTCATGCCCTCAGACTGCGGGTTTCTGGGATGCAAGGTCGCTAAAGACCGTACTTGGCAGGGCGATGGTAACGCTTGCTCCCAGCAGGGCCAGCACCGCCGCACACTTCAACACGCCGTGCAGCACACCCAGCGGCTCAGTCGCCATGATCCACGCGCAGGGCAGCAGAAACCAAAGCATCTTGCCCAGCGACATCGGGTGGCGACCCTCGGCCACGTCCTCCAACAGAAAGATCAGGAAGAATCCCACCGGGATGAGCAGGACAATCAGCGTGTAATCGGCGGCGATCATCGGCAGAACCGTGGTCGCCGCAGCCAGAGCGAATATCTGGTTCAAGAGCGGCATCTTCCATGCCTTCCATGCGACAAGAAGGGCCAGGGCCGCAGACAACAGCAGATCAACGTGATATAGCTTCCAGGCCAGCGGATCGTTAGGCCGCGTATGCCCGTATTCGAACGCCGGCAGATTCAGTCCATGAGAGCGCACGATGCGCGCGATTGTCTTCATCGATTGCAGCAGTGAGTGGTCGCCCATCATCTCGTCCATCGGACGGAAGGAGACGATGTAATTCTGAAAGAACTGATTGCTCTGATAGACCAGATGCCAGGCCCGCACCGGGTTTGGATTGATCAGGAACAGCGATGCGGAGGTGACGAAGAGGATGGTGAACAGTCCCTGCGCCACCTCGCGAAATCTGCGATGGCGGGCCATCAGCGCCAGCCATAGCACCGGCTGGGGCTTTAGGCAACAGGCCATGGCAAATCCTGCTGCGGCGCCGCTGTACCTCCCGCGCGCATACAAGGCTGCGCCCACACATATCCCAATCCACACCAACCCTTCGATATTGCCTCGCATCACCAATTGCAAGGTGCCCCATCCGCAGAGGCCGGTGGCGAAGATCGCCGGGAACACATACCAGCGGCAGGCCCTGGTCGTCCCAACACGCCGCCAGAGTAACCAACACGCGACCAGGATGGCTCCCAGCTCAAGCGAGAGCATCACCACCACTGCGTATGGCGCGCACCCCTGCAGCAACAGCGCATAAACCAGCGCTGCGAACGGAGTGTAGTTGCGAGGAAACAGGGTGCCCTTCAGCCCCTCAAGATCGAGCATCTGCGGCGAACCGCCGAACTGAGGTTTCCCGGAGAACCGTATCAGGTCGCCGAAGCGCTGCGAGAGGTCGCCCAGCGGAAACTGGTTCAGATCGCGGGGGCCATGAAGCCAATGGACCCAGGTCAAACAACTCACACCTGCAAATACCAACAGGTAGAGCCGAACGGCCAGTTGCACTTTATCTCGGTCGTCTCTCACGCCGGAAACAGGCTCTCCCTTGCCGTATGGCCCCGCCCGTGGACGACGTTCATGGCTTCCCGTCCCATTCTGGCGTAAAGACTACACCAGCGGTCTGGGCGAACCCGCTTCAATTGGAGCTGCGCATCCAGTTCACAAAGCCTCGCGGTCAGCCTTGCGCTCGACCTTCCCGGGGCGCGACAATCAAACCCAGCAACAAATCATGCCCTCCAAGACTGCTATCTCCAGCGCCGCCGCTCCGGCCGCCATCGGCCCGTATTCGCAGGCCGTCCGCATCGGCGACCTCGTCTTCACCTCAGGCCAGGTCGCGCTGGACCCTGCCACCGGCGCACTGGTCCCCGGCGGCATCCGCGAGCAGACCGAGCGCGTCTTCGCGAACCTCTCCGCCGTGCTCGAAGAGGCCGGCCTCGGCTTCGCGCATGTCATCAAGGCGACGGTCTATCTCAAGAGCATCGGCGACTTCGCCGCGGTCAACGAGATCTACGCGAGATATCTCGCGCCCGAAGGCGTCATACCGCCGGCACGGACCACGGTCGAGGTCGCGCGTCTACCGAAGGACGCACTCATTGAGATCGACCTGATCGCCGGCGCACCGTAAACAGCCCGCTCACCTGGATCACACATGAAGGAGATCGATATGACCGATACCGTACCCGCCTCCCCCGACACACCGAAGCAAAAGGTGCACAAGACCGAGGCCGAGTGGCGCGAGCTGCTGACGCCGGAACAGTTCCGCGTGATGCGCGAAAAGGGCACCGAACGGGCCTTCACCGGCGCGCTGCTGGATAACCACGACGACGGCATGTACCACTGCGCGGGCTGCAACGCGCCGCTCTTCGGGTCGGACAAGAAGTTTGAGTCCGGCTCCGGCTGGCCCAGCTTCTGGCTGCCCGCCTCCGCCGACGCCATTGAAGCACACGAGGACACCACGCACGGCATGCGGCGCGTGGAGGTGACCTGCGCCAAGTGCGGCGCGCATCTGGGGCATGTTTTTCCCGACGGCCCCAAGCCGACGGGAATGCGCTACTGCATCAACTCGGCCTCGCTGGGGTTTGAGAAGGGCGACAACAAATAATCGCTACGCAGGAAGATCTGGGTACACGCGAAAAGCCCCGACGCATATCGCTCGGGGCTTTTACCAATCCTGTCGTCGGGGCTGTCGTTCGGGCTGTCGTTCGATCCAGCGATTGGATCATCGTCCATTTCCTTTATGGACCAGAGCCTTACGGCTTGACGACCTTGCCGGACTTGATGCAGCTGGTGCAGACCGAGATCCGCTTGCTGCCGCCATTCATCTTGGCTCGCACGGGGCGCAGGTTCACGTTCCACCTGCGACGGGTCTTGTTGTTGGCGTGGGACACGTTGTTGCCGAACTGCGGCCCTTTGCCGCACAGATCACATTTCGCTGCCATGGTGTTGCTCCAATCTCTCGTTAGAACCGCGGAGGGTCGCGGACGGCCATTTGGGCTTCGGTCCACATCGCGGAGGGGCTTTCGCACACGCTCCACGCTCACTCCAGCGCTCTGCTTATCTTATCATGCCGCCGCGCAGCGACCTGAAACATTGCCCCATAATCGGGGGAAATGGTAGGCACGATTGGATTCGAACCAACGACCTCTTCCGTGTCAAGGAAGCGCTCTAACCAACTGAGCTACGCGCCTGCGCAGATACAAGTCTAAATGGAAGAGCCGAGTGCGGCAACGCCTCCCTGATGCACCCAGAGCCGCATTGCATCGCAACGCCGATTTACGTTCGTCCCCCGCCCCGCATGCACTACGATGTTCTCTGCCCTCCGAAGATGAACACTCTGCGCCAGTTCCGCTCCGCGCCCAACCTGCTGACGCTGATGCGGCTGTTCATCGTGCCGTACCTCGTCATCGAGATCCTCGATGAGCGGTATCGTGTGGCCTTCGCGCTCTTCATCCTCGCCGGCTTCTCTGACGGCTTCGACGGCCTGCTGGCGCGCGTGCTCTCGCAAAAGACGCGGCTGGGCCAGTACCTCGACCCCATCGCCGACAAGCTGCTGCTCTCGACGCTCTTCCTTGTGCTGACGCACATGGGCCTGGTGCCGCGCTACGCCACGGTGCTGGTCTTCAGCCGCGACCTCGGTATCCTGGTGATCTCGTCGCTGCTCTATGTGACCAACACGTTGCGCGACTTCCGGCCATCGCTACTGGGAAAACTCAATACCTTCGTGCAGATCGTGGGCGTGACCACGGTGCTGGTGATGCAGGTGTGGCCGATCGAGGGCGCGGTGCCCTTCCGCCGCTTCGTGATGCATGCGATTGCAGTGCTGGCGCCGGCCTCAGCGGCGCAGTATGCGTGGAGCGTCCTGCGGCGCATCCAGTCGGGCCAGCCTGCACAGGAAGAGTCGCGCGCCGCCAGCTAGGCCTCCATCAGCGCCTCGCCATCATCCTCATCCAGAATGTCCTTGAACTCGGAGGAATCAAACACCTCGCCGCAGCGCTGGCACTCGACAAACTCGACGTCATCCTCGCGGGCGACGACGCGGACCTGTGGATGTTTGCACGGCGCGGGCATTCAGAGTGGGCCTTCGCTGGGGTGGACTTGCCAAAAAGTCTGCACCCGGCCATGGCGGATGTCAATTCGGTTTTCGGTGAAAATTGCCCGGGACGGACCGGCGGCGGAAGCACGGACTAAGCGCGCATCAGAAGAGTGGGAGCGGCTTGCAACGAGAGAAATGCCGCCGTACACTGATATAGGACTGTATCGGTCTGATTATGCTGGGTGTCAGGGTCTGCCGCAGCGTAATTTGCCAAGCTTTACCATCCCTATGCTGCGACTGACAAAAAAAGCCGACTACGCGCTGATGGCGCTGAAATACCTGGCCGAGCAGCCGGGCGCGTTCGCATCGCAAAACTCGCCCGCCGTCAGCGCCAAGGACATCGCGCAGGCGTATCACATTCCGCCGCCGCTGCTGGCCAAGATCCTGCAGACCCTGGCGCGCGCCGGGCTGCTGGTCTCGCACGCCGGAACCAATGGCGGTTATGCGCTGGCGCGGCCGGCGACAGAGATTTCGGCGTTCGAGGTGATCCGCGCGATTGACGGGCCGCTGTTCATCACCAGCTGCATCACCATCCACGGCACGTGCGACCTGGCCGGCACATGCACCATCAAAGAACCACTGCGCAAGGTGAACGACTCGATCAAGGACCTGCTGAGCGGCCTGCACATCAGCGACCTGGCGGAACATGCCGACGCGCAGCACCCGCGCGAAGGCGCAGCGGTCGGCGGCGGCCTGGTGACGATACTGGGGTAGCAATTTTCCCGGCGAGCAATGCGCCCCTGACAAAAGAGATTCGGCAACAAGAGCTGATTCGGTAACAAGACCTTAAGGAGCAACAGCGATGAGCATGGAAAACGGCAACGGCGCAAACGGATCAGTCAATGGCATTCCCTCTACCGGAGTCGTCATCACGCACTCCGCCAAGCCGCTGCCCGAGGGCGTGCATCTGCCGCTCTACATGGATAACCATGCCACCACGCCGCTCGACCCGCGGGTGCTGGAGGCGATGATGCCGTACTTCACCGGCAAGTTCGGCAACGCGGCCAGCCGCAACCACGCCTTTGGCTGGGAGGCGGAGAAGGCGGTCGAAGAGGCGCGCACCCAGATCGCCAAGCTGATCGGCGCGACGGCCAAGGAGATCATCTTCACCTCCGGCGCGACCGAGTCAAACAACCTCGCCATCAAGGGCATTGCGGAGATGTATCGCGAACGGGGCAACCACATCATCACCCAGGTCACCGAGCATAAGGCTGTGCTGGACACCTGCAAGAAGCTCGAGAAGCAGGGCTACCGCGTCACCTATCTTCCGGTGCAGGCCGATGGGCTGATCGATCTCGACGACCTGAAGCGCGCCATCGTGACCGAGGGTCCGGACAAGACCATCCTGGTCAGCATCATGTATGCGAGCAACGAGATTGGCGTGATCCAGCCGATCCGCGAGATCGGCAAGATCTGCCATGAGAAGGGCGTGCTGTTCCACACCGATGCGGTGCAGGCGGTGGGCAAGATTCCGGTCGACGTGCAGGCAGACAATATCGACGTGCTCTCGCTCTCCGCGCACAAGATCTACGGACCGAAGGGCGTGGGCGCGCTGTATGTGCGGAGACGCAACCCGCGCGTGCAGATTACCGAGCAGATCAACGGCGGCGGCCACGAGCGCGGCATGCGTTCGGGCACGCTGAACGTGCCGGGCATCGTCGGGCTGGGCAAGGCCTGCGAGATCTGCGGCGAAGAGATGGCCGCAGAGGCTGCCCGCGAGCTGGAGCTGCGCGACTACCTCAAGACCAAACTGGAGACCGCGCTCGATTACACGCAGGTCAACGGCAACATGGAGCATCATCTGCCCGGCAATCTGAACATGAGCTTCGTCTACGTCGAGGGCGAGAGCCTGCTGATGGGTATCAACGACATCGCGGTGTCATCGGGCTCGGCCTGCACCTCGGCGACGCTTGAACCCAGCTATGTGCTGAAGGCGCTGGGCCTGGGCGATGAGATCGCGCACTCCTCGATTCGCTTCGGCCTGGGGCGCTTCAACACCAAGGCTGAGGTGGACTACGTCGCCGACAAGATCATCGACGTAGTGGTGAAGCTGCGCGAGCTGAGCCCGCTGTACGAGATGGTGAAGGAAGGCATCGACCTGAGCAAGATTGAGTGGGCCGCGCACTAAGGAGAGACTGTGAGCGTTTCGACAGAAAAGAAACCGGCAGGTACATGGTATGCGCCTTTCAGCATCTTGTTAGCGATGGTCGCGGTGCCGGTTGGCATGTTTATGCTTCCGGCGCTTCCCACCCTCTTTCGCGCCCATCTAGCCGTGTATTACATCACCGTGTCTTTATGGTGTGCAGGCACTGTCGCACTGGTCGCTGTTGCCGCTCGACAGATTCGTAGGATGCAGCAGCGTGAGCAAGCGAAATTTGAAGAAAAGTTACGCGGAAGGCAGCTCAACCGGCTCGCCCTTCGACACAAGCTCAGATAAACCACCGTACCAACTTCTCCGCCCAAGCCAATTCTCTTGCTCTCATCCGGTGTGCGGGATATGATCCGATCCTGCACGCCTCTGTGATTTCGCGGGACGCATGCTCCTTTGCCGCCCAGACGATCTCTCCGTGCGAACGACCCCCCGGGCCCGCAACACTCATTCCCTAGTTGATTCCACGGAGAATCGTCCCTATGGGCCACCGTTCCGCCGCTTCCCTGCTCGTTGCTCTCGTCCTCTTTGCCGGCTGCAAATCGTCCTCTTCGTCCTCAGCCACAGCGCAGTCCTCCACCCCCGGCGCGCCCTCCGAGACGCAATCCTCTATCCCAACCAGCACGATGACGGCGACCATTCCCGACCCCTCGTTCAACAACGAACCGGCGCTGACCCTGACCATCCCCTCGGGCTGGAAGCTCGATGGAACGGTCATGTCCTCGCCCTGCGCCAACCTTCCCTGGCCGGTCTTCCGCGCCTATTCCTCCGACGGCCTGACCGAGATGCGCGCCGAGCCGGTGCTTGGCTGGCGGTGGGGCAGCAAGGTGCCCGCGGGAACCACCGCCGGCTGCGCTCCGCTCACCGGGCAGATGACCGCGGCGGATTTCCTTCAGTATTACGTTGGGACGATCCAGGGCGGCGTACACGTGGTGGGAACCATGCCGATCTCGGCGCAGTTCCAGCAAGTCGTTCAGAACTACGCCAATGGTATGAACGGCAACAACAAGAACCTGATGCCCGCGCTGCAGGCGAATTACACGTCGGATGCAGCCGCGCTGCGCGTCCAGACGGTGAACGGCTCCTTCGTGGTGGAGCAGCGGCTGCGCGTACAGATGGAGTGCGCCACGGACAACAATCCCGGCATCTTCCAGGGCACGGGAAAATGCTTTGCGCGCGTGGATGTGCTGCGCGCTCCCCTGGGCAAGCTGGATGCGCTGGTCGCGCTGGTGGATTCGAACGGCCTGCCCAAGGCCACGCCGATCACCCAGTGGTTCAGCGCCTACATGCAGCGGCAGCAGCAGCAGGGCCAGCAGATGATGGCCGCGCTGCGCAACCAGGAGCAGCAGGAGAACAATATGCTGAACCAGCAGTTCCAGCAGATCATGCAGCGGTCGGCGGCGAACCACGCGGCCTTTATGCAGCAGCAGGAGTCCAGCTTCCAGAGCGCGATGAACAACGCCAACGCCAGCATGAACGCGCAGTCGACCTCCGCCTCTGACTGGGTCGACTATGCTCTGGACCAGCAGACGGTGAGCGGCGCGGGCGGCACGGCCAAGGTTTCAAGCTCGTACTCGCAGACCTGGTCGAACGGGCAGGGCCAGTGGTACCAGACCAACGATCCCAACAGCAATCCCAACGGCATGCTGAGTGGGAGCTGGACGCAGGACACCACGGTGCATGGCAACGGCCAGCCGATCCAGTAGAAGTTGTGCGAGAGAATGCGAATGAGGGCGCAGTGATTGAGCTGATCCAGATCGCGTGGGACATCTTTATGCTGCGTGACAGCGCGCGCAAGGGCCGGCTGAAGCTGCGCGCAGTGCTGTTCGCGCTGGCGTTCGTCGTTCTGCTCTATGGCACCGGCGTCCCGGCTGCCGCGCTTTACCAGAACCACCCGCAGTACAAGCCGTTGTTCCTCGCGACCATGGTCTTCGATCTCATCCTCTTCGTCTCGTTCATGACCTGGGCCGTGCGCTACAACCTAAAGCTGCGGCGCGAGCGGTCGGCGTCTCGCAATGGCTCAGGCAATCCAGGCGAGGTGCGCTGACCCATGTGGTGGATCCTGATCCTCGGTCTTCAGGCCGTTATGGTCATCAACGGCATCCGGCAGGAGGAGCGCGCTGGCCTGTGGAGCTGGTCAAAGTTCTTCTTCTCGCTCGCCTTCGCCGGCCTGGAGTGGTGTGTGCTCTGGGTGCCGTTGCGCTACGTGGACATTCACAGCCGCTGGTTCGGCTGGGCGGTTGCAGCTGGCGCGCTCGTCTTCCTGGGGAACTTCGTCTGGTTCATCATCGTGTGCCGCCGATGGAAGCTTCCCGACGGCCGAACCAGCCTTGAGGCCTACCACGACGAGCACCCGAAAAAGTAATTTGCCGCCGGAACTGCCCCGGACTCGGGCACTTAGCTCCCAATCAGCGAACTTGCCCCTTTCGCACCAAATTGGTCCGAGTTATCATCTAAAGTGACGGAGGACTAACCCCCATGGCATACAGCGACAAGGTAGTCGATCACTACGAGAACCCACGCAACGTCGGTACGCTTGACAAAAGCTCCACCGAGGTAGGCACCGGCCTGGTCGGCGCGCCGGAGTGCGGCGACGTGATGCGCCTGCAGATCAAGGTGAACCCCGAGACGCAGGTCATCGAGGACGCGAAGTTCAAGACCTTCGGCTGCGGCTCGGCCATTGCCAGCTCCTCGCTTGCGACGGAGTGGGTGAAGGGCAAGACGGTCGCCGAGGCCCTGACCATCACCAACACGGACATCGTGAAGGAGCTTGCGCTGCCGCCGGTCAAGATCCACTGCTCGGTGCTTGCCGAGGACGCCATCCGCGCCGCCATCGGCGACTGGAAGAAGAAGAATGGCGTTGCAGAAGAGGCTGGCGTAGCAGTAGCCACTGCCCACTAAGCGCCGAAGGCGCGACCTATACCAGCCTGGGGCCAAGCCCCAGGCTGACGCATTGGTTCAACGAGCGAGGGCTGAAAGCCCGATCTATATGGCAACCACTCTTCTCCAACCCGGAACTGCCCCACCGCCAGCAGTGAATCATGATCCGCTGGCGGGTATGGTGCTGCTGACCGCCGAAGGACAGCAGCCGCGCGCCAAGGCTGCCGTTGAGATCACGAAGAATGCGCTCAAGCGCATCCGCGTGGCCATGGCGAAGGAGGGTGTCTCGCCCGAGGCTGGCGGTCTGCGCCTCGGCATCAGCGGCGGCGGCTGCTCCGGGTTGAGCTACAACATCCGCTTCGACACCCAGCCGCGCGAGCGCGACCGAGTCTTCGTCTTCGGCGAAGGCGTGGAGACGCCGGGCGATCCTTCAGGCGGCAAGGCTGTA
This sequence comes from uncultured Acidobacteriaceae bacterium, assembly GCA_963766975.1. Taxonomy (GTDB): domain Bacteria; phylum Acidobacteriota; class Terriglobia; order Terriglobales; family Acidobacteriaceae; genus Edaphobacter. The sequence continues at coordinate 115,461 of CAVYCF010000014.1, read as the reverse complement.
CGCGTCTTCGTCGACCCCAAGAGCTTCCTCTATCTCGCCGGCATGGTTCTGGACTTCGAAGAGACGCTCATGCGCCAGGGCTTCAACTTCATCAACCCCAACTCCACCAAGTCCTGCGGCTGCGGCTCGTCGTTTTCGGCGTAAAAAAAACTACGCCCCCATCTGCGAAAATAGTTCCGTGAAGAAGCTCGCCATCCTTGGCTCTACCGGCTCCATCGGCACCAGCACCCTTTCGATCTGCGAAGCCTTTCCTGACCACTATCAGGTGGTCTCGCTCGCCGCCGGCCACAATCTGGACGACGCCTTCGCGCAATGCCTTCGCTGGCGGCCCACGCTCATCTCGCTCGCCACGGAAGAGTTGGCAGCTGTCCTGACCAGTCGTCTGCGCGCAGCAGGCCACACTGCAATCGAAGTCGTCTGGGGAACGCCTGGCACCGTCCGCGTGGCCACTCTGCCCGAGGTCGACTTTGTCGTCTCTGCCATCGTCGGTGTAGCCGGCCTGGAGGCCACCTACGCGGCCGTCCGCGCCGGCAAGACCATCGGCCTCGCTAACAAGGAAGCCCTCGTCGCCGCCGGAGAGCTGATCCTTTCGGCCGCACGCGCCCACGGCTCAACTCTGCTGCCCATCGACTCCGAACATAACGCCGTGCACCAGTGCCTGCGCGGAGGCCGGCCCTCCGAGGTCAAGCAGATCTGGCTGACAGCCTCCGGCGGCCCGTTCCGTGCTACACCTCTCGGTGAGTTCGAACACATCACCCCCGCGCAGGCGCTCAAGCATCCCACATGGGTCATGGGCCGGCGCATCACCATCGACTCCGCCACCATGATGAACAAGGGCTTCGAGATCATCGAAGCCTGCCGCCTCTTTGACCTGCCGCCGGCGCAGGTCCGCGTCACCATTCACCCGCAGTCCACCGTGCACTCGCTGGTGGAGTTTATCGACGGCTCGATCCTGGCCCAGATCTCCGTCACCGATATGCGCCTGCCGATCCTCTACGCTCTGGCTTACCCGGAACGGCCCGCCGCGCCGCAGCTCAGCTTTGACCTGGCCACGCTCTCGCAACTCGACTTCTCGCAACCCGACTTCGCCCGCTTCCCCTGCCTGCGTCTGGCCTACGAGGCGGCAGAGTCTGGCCCGGCGGCCTGCATCGCCCTCAACGCCGCCGACGAGATTGCCGTCGCAGCATTCCTCGAAGGTCGCATCCCTTTCACCGGCATCGCACGTACAATTGAGGACGTGCTGGCCCAAACGCCGCCGCGCATTCCTGTGTCTATCCAGGATGTGCTCACGGCAGACCGGACGGCGCGGGAGTGCGCGCAACAGCAGATCACGCAAAATTCTTCCCTGCGCGCCCCCGCAGTACGCACGTAGGCAGAGGACTTCGACCCTTCCATGATGACTGTCATCCAATTTGCTCTGGTGCTTGGGTTGTTGGTGCTCATCCACGAGCTCGGCCACTTCGTGGTCGCCAAGTGGTGCGGCGTGCGCGTGGAGGCCTTCGCCTTCGGCTTCGGCAGCCGGCTCTGGGGCGTGGTCTACAACGGCACGGACTACCGCATCAATGCCCTGCCCCTGGGCGGCTACGTGAAGATGGCCGGCGAAATTCCCGGCGAAGAGGCCTCCGACGACCCCGGCGAGCTGAATAACCATCCCCGCTGGCAGCGCATGCTGATCGCGGTCGCCGGCCCGGCAGCCAACTTCCTGCTTGCCTTCGGACTGATGACCGGCGTTTACATGCTGCACAACGAGGTCAACGCCTACGAGTCCTCCGGCCCCGCCGTTACCGACTACATCTCGCCCGGCACACCCGTCGCGAAGACTGGCATCCAGTCCGGCGACACCATCGTCCACATCGACAACATCGAGAACCCCACCTGGAACGACGTCCTGCAGCATGTGCAGTTGAAGCTCAACCAGACCGTAGCCTTCTCCTTCCTGCATGACGGTCACCGCGTGGATACCACGCTGGCGCTGCCCTCCAAAGAGGCCTCGGACAAGTTCACCATCGACTCCGCCATCGCCCTCGGCCTGGTCCCGCGCATGCAGGAGACGCCCATCAAGGTGGAAGCTCCCGTCGCTGGTGGCCCCTCTGACCTCGCCGGCCTCAAGCCCGGCGACCAGATCGTCAGCTTCGACGGACGGCAGATCCGCTCCGTGCCCGCGCTGCTCGCCTACCTTGCCGACCGCGCCGGCAAACCCGCGCAGCTGGACGTGCTACGCAACGGCCAGCACCTGAACCTTACCGTCACTCCCGAGCTTGCAGACGCCGGCGACGGGTCAGGCGCCAAGGCATACCACCTCGGCTTCCAGGCCGCGCAGCCGCCCACCACGGTGGAGCAGCTCTCCTTCAGCAAGTCGATCGCCGCCTCGTGGAGCTACACCAAGAAGAACGCGCTGCTGATCGTCGACGTTATCGAGGGCATGTTCGAGCGTCACATCTCCGTCAAGCAGCTCTCCGGGCCCATCGGCATTGGCCAGGTGGTGCACGAGGCCGCAGAGGCGCCAGGCTGGATGCCGTTGATCGGCACCATCTCCATGATCTCGATCAACCTGGCCATGTTCAACCTGCTGCCCTTTCCCATTCTCGATGGCGGGATGATCTTCCTGCTGATCGTCGAGAGCCTCTTCCGCCGCGACCTGCCTATGCCGGTCAAGGAGCGCATCTATCAAGTGGCGTTTGTCTGCATCCTGCTCTTCGCAGCCATGGTCATCTACAACGACATCTCCAAGCTGCCCTTCATTGTCAAGCTCAGGTCATAAGCCCACGCCATTTATCCTGTCCCTGAACGCCGGTTGTTGCGGCGCATGGAGCTTGTGATGAACGCAGCCGTAGTACACGCCTACGACGCGCCTCCGCGCTACGCCACCTTTGAGGACCCCGTCCCGCGTGACGGCGAGCAGCTCGTCACCGTAACCGCCGCAGGCCTGCACCAGATCGTGCGAGGGCTGGCTTCCGGAAAACACTACGGCAGCGCGGGCTCTCTCCCGTTCATCCCGGGAGTGGATGGCGTAGGCCGTCTTGCCGATGGCACACGGGTCCTCTTCGGCCTCTCGCGGCCGCCCTTTGGCACCTTCGCGGAGCTTGGCCTCGCGTCGAAGTTCATGTGCATTCCTCTACCGGAGGGCCTTGACGACGCGACTGCGGCCGGCACGGCGAATCCGGCCATGTCGTCCTGGGCGGCGCTGAAGTTCCGCGCGAAGTTCGTGGCCGGCGAGAGCGTGCTGATCCTGGGTGCAACGGGTGTCGCCGGGCAGTTTGCCGTGCAGATTGCCAAACGCTTCGGAGCAAGACGCATCGTCGCCTGCGGACGGAATCCAGTAGCGCTTGAAGAGACCAAAGCGTTGGGCGCGGACGTTGCCATTTCGCTTGACCAGCCGCACGACGCGCTGGTCAGTGCGTTGCGCAACGAGATCGCCGGCGGCGGAGCGGATGTGGTGCTGGACTATCTGTGGGGCGAACCCGCGCAGGCAGTGCTGGAGGCGATTGCACAGAAGGGCCTCAGCAAGGCGGCGCCGCGCATCCGTTACGTGCAGATCGGATCGATCGCAGGCGACCCAATTCCTCTCTCTGCGGCGATCCTGCGAAGCTCAGGTCTGGAACTGCTTGGCTCTGGCTTCGGCAGCGCATCGATGGAGGAACTCCGCGCTGCGGTCGCTGAGTTCTTCGCCGCGGCAGCGGCACAGCCATTCCAGGTGCAGATCAGGACGGCTCCGTTGCGCGATGTCGAGAAGCTCTGGAGCGAGCGCGAGTCCGCGATACGACTGGTCTTCCAGCCCTGAGTTAGCAGCTAGCCTCGCAACTCCGTCACAATCTCGGCCGCTGCCTTGCGCGCGTCATCCTCACGGTCAGGCGCAAAGCTGACCGCACCCACGCGCGCATGGCCTCCGCCGCCGTAGCGCTCGCAGATGCCCGCAATGTTCGCGAGCTCGGCGGCCGGAACCTTGGTCCATGGATTGGTGCCCACCGAGACCTTCGTCCGGAAGCTCGATTTGCTCAGACCCACGTTGTAGGTCCCTGCCGGAAACAGGTAGTACGGGATGAATTTGTTGTAGCCCTCGGTCAGCCGGTCCGTAATGTCGAAGGTGATGACGCCGCGGTCCAGCGTCGCGCGCTCGCGCAGCAGTTCGATGCCGGCGATATGCCGCTCCATCAGCGGCCCCAGCTCCGCCTGGATGAACGGCTGGTCCAGCACCTCCTGCAGACTCATCTCCGTCAGCAGCGGAATCACGCGCGGCACAAAGCCCTCGCCCGAGGCCTCGATCACCATGGTCAGCTTCATCGCCGGCGCGGCCATCTCCACGGCCGCCTCCGCGCTCTCGTATCGCGCGCCGTCCACAATGTCCGCCCAGCGGATCAGCTCCGCCAGCGGCGCGGTGTTGAAGCCATACCTGTCGCGCGCCACATCGGCAATGAGGCTGGTGCAGGAGACGTAGTTGGGGTCATAGAACTTACCGCCCTTCAACTTATCTGCGCCGGTCTGCGTCGCGAGAAAGTCCTGATAGTCCTCCGGAGTCAGGAACGCGCTCTGGTGATGATCGAACCACCAGGTAACGCGCGGCGAAGGCGAGTACTTGAAGTCGACGATCGCATTCTCTCCATCCACAAAGGCCGACTCATCAAACAGCGCGCCCGCGCGATGCATCAGCCCGGAGTAGGAAAACTTGCTGGCAGTGCCGATGCACTCGCGGTGGAAGCGCGTGAACACAGACGCCGAACACGCGCCATCGAAACAGTGATCGTGATAGAAGACCCGGCACTCCAAGCGTTACCAATCCTTCCCGTCTCATGCGGTCTGGCGCGGTCCACGCCTAGCATACGACCGCACAACCCGATGAGACGCCAAGCTCTTAGGATTGATGGGCCGCACCCGCGTGTCAAGGGCGGGACCATCCCGCAGCCCATATAGACTTGTGTGCGATGGACGCCGATCCGCCGAGCCTAACGCCACATGCCGAGGACATGCCTTCCTCAGGAGGCCCGCAGCCGGCGGACGGGTCCATGCTGCGCTACATCCTGTTCGGGCCCGAGGGCTTGCGTGCCGGGTGGGGCATCACCTTGTTTCTCGCGATCTACTACGCGACGGCGAGGTGTCTTCAGCCGGTGCGCCAGTTCGTGCTGCACGCTCCGCCCCTCCACGGAGACCCGCTCAGCGCTCGGCAAACCTACAGCATGGAGGGCGCGGGCATTGTTGCTGCCCTTGTCGCCATGGGCCTGATGGCTCGGCTGGAGCGCAGACGAGCTGCAGCTTACGGACTGGATCGCCAGAGTCGCGCGCGCTCTTTCTTTGGCGGCCTGATGTGGGGCCTGGCACTGCTGTCTCTGCTGGTCTACCTGTTGCGGGCCTGCGGCCTGCTGGTCCTCGATGCGCGGCTGCTGACGGGTGGGGCGGCCTTACGCTACGGGCTTGTGTGGCTTGCGGGCTTTCTTCTGGTCTCTGTCCGGGAGGAGCTCTTCAGCCGCGGCTATCTACAGTTCACGCTGACGCGCGGGCTGCGCAGCATCTTTAGCTGGCTCTTCGGCACGCGCCATGCGAATGCACTTGGCTTCTGGATCGCAGCAGCGGCGCTCTCGTATGTCTTCGGTGCAGGACACAGCGCCAACCCCGATGAGTCGCCGCTGGGTCTGCTTGCGGCAGGCCTCGCGGGGTTTCTCTTCTGCCTCAGCCTGTGGCGCACCGGGTCGCTGTGGTGGGCGATCGGCTTCCACGCCTCGTGGGACTGGGCGCAGTCGTTTCTATACGGCGTGCCGGACAGCGGCCTGATGGTACGCGGCCATCTCCTCGCCACCCACGCCGTCGGGCGCACGTGGCTCTCCGGCGGCGTTACAGGCCCGGAGGGCAGTATCCTCTTTCTGCCGGTCGCGCTGGCCGGCGCGGGCGTGGTGCTGCTGAGCCTGCCGCGCACGCACAACGGTTATCTGCCTGTAACCAGCGAGGAGTTCACGCAGGATCACGTATCGGTTTTGCCGTAGACCGGTTTGCCGTAGACTGGCCGTGAGCCATGAGCAGCGACGAAGAAACTCTCTCCGAGCCCACTCCCGGATCCGATGAAGGCGCAGCCAGCCGTCCCAGCCATGTAGGAAAAGTCGCTGGAGTGCTGTTGCTAGTACTCGTGATTCTCGGGGCGGCGGCGTTTGTCTGTGGCCGCATCTATTTCGGACGCGCCATGCGCGCCGACCTGCCGCAACTGGACGGCACGGAAGTGGCCTACGGTCTCTCGGCTCCGGTGACGGTCGAGCGCGACGGCCACGGAGTGCCGCACATTCATGCGCAATCGATGGACGACCTGATCTTCGCGCAGGGATACGTCACCGCGCAGGACCGCCTATGGCAGATGGAGCTGCTGCGCCGCCATACCGCCGGAGAGCTGGCCGCGGTGCTGGGCGCCTCCGCTGTGCCGGAGGACATCGCGCAGCGCACCCTGCAGCTGCGCGCCGTGGCCGACCGCACCACCGCTGCGCTGCCGGAGGACCAGAGGCACTGGCTCACGGTGTATGCGCGTGGGGTCAATGCGTCGATCCTCGAGCAGCGCGCGCACCTGCCAATCGAGTTCCGCATGCTGGGCTTCAGCCCGTCGCCGTGGACGCCGCGCGATTCGATCCTTGTGGAGCTGGCGATGTACGAGGAGCTGACCAACGGCTTCCAGCAGAAGCTGGTGCGCGAGGCGCTGAGCACGCACCTGCCGCAGGAGCTGATCGCCGATCTATATCCGGTCGGGTCGTGGCGCGATCATCCGCCCGGCGCGCCGATGCCAGATGTAACTTCGCCGCGGCCGGAGTCCAAAGATGTTCCGCTGGATGAATCGCAATCAAAGCTAAGGATGCCCGCGGCGAAGAGCGACCGCGGGCATCGACAATCCATGGACCTGCTGGCCCTGAATCAGATGCTCTCCCTCTTTGGCGAGAGGCGCTGCGCGGAGTGCGTGGCCGGCTCCAATGGATGGGCGGTCTCCGGCGCCCGCACGGCTTCGGGCAAGCCGATCCTCGCGAACGACATGCATCTGGCGCTACAGCTGCCGGGCATCTGGTACGAGGCTGATCTTGAGGCGCCCCTGCCCGCGCCATCGGCTGCCTTCCACGCCGCGGGCGTGACCCTGCCCGGCGCGCCGTTCATCATCGCCGGACACAACGACCATGTCGCATGGGGATTTACCAACCTTGGCGCCGACATCGAGGACGTCTACATTGAGCACACCCGCGGCACACCCACCGGCGCGGAGTACCAGACGACAACCGGCACATGGCAGCCGGTGAAGTACGCCGCCGAGACGATCCATGTGCGCGGCGGCAAAGACGTGCTGCTCAATGTTCCGCTGATGCACCACGGCGATGCGGACACGCCGGTGATCTCGTCGCTCTCGCAGGAGACGCGTACCCTCTCGCTGCGCTGGACCATCTACGACGCGGCGCCCGTCTCCGTTGCCCCCTTCGCCGTGAATACGGCGGCCGACTGGCCCTCCATGCTCGCCGCCTTTGCGAACTGGGGCGGGCCGCCACTGAACCTGATGTACGCCGACGAACAGGACCACATCGGCTACCACGCTGTCGGCCGCATCCCGATTCGCGGAAACGCGAACAATCCGTCGCCACTTGCGCCAATCCCAACGGACGTTGCCGCCCCGGACGCAGCCACGCATGAGTGGGCCGGCTATATCCCATTCGACCAGCTGCCGCAGGCGTTTGACCCGCCCGACGGAGTGCTGGCCACCGCCAACTCCAGGGTGACGCCCGACGGCTACCGCTATCCCATTGCGCTGGACTGGATGGCGCCTTATCGCACCGAGCGGATCTACAACGTGCTGGAGGCGAGCGCTACGCAGACGGCTGTCGCCGCAAATACAACTGCGAAGAGCGCCCATCTGCTGACGCCGGCCGATATGCTTGCGCTCCAGACCGACGTCTACTCCGATCTGGATCACGTCGTCGCGCAGCGGCTGGCGTATGCGATCGACCATGCCAACGATTCACTGAAGAATGATGCCGCGCTGCACCAGGCCGCCGATCTGCTGCGCAAGTGGAACGGACGAGTGGACGCAGACGCATCGGCCCCGGCCATCGTGAATGCAGCGCGAACCGCTTTTTGGGAGATGTTGCTGATCCCGCGGCTGGTGCCGCAGCTGGCAACGCAGCTGGCGCAGGGCGCGGACCTGAGCAAGATGAAGCTGCCGCAGGATCAGGTGCTCGCAGGAAACCTGGCCACACAGTATAAGTGGGGCGAGCGCGGCTGCGTGGAAGAGATGCTGCTGACCAGCACACCCGCGCGCTGGCTTCCGGCAGGCTACGCGAACTGGGACGACTTTCTCGCGAAGGTTGTCCAACGCGGACTGAAGGATTCGCATGCGCCTGGCGACCTGAGCACATGGCAACACGGCAAGGCGCTCCCAGTCGACATTGAAAATCCGCTCTTCGCCAGTTCTGCGCTGGCGCGCGCGCTGATAGGCGTGCGCACGGGCACGGGACCCCAGCCGGACAGCGGCGACAGCACGACCGTACAGCAGATCACGACGGCGCTGGGCCCATCGGAGCGGTTTACCGCCGACCTGAGCGATCCTGACCGCACGATGTTGGATATCGTAGGCGGAGAGTCCGGCAATCCGGCCAGCAGCTGGTATATGGACCAGTTCCCAGACTGGCTTGTGGGCCGGACGTATTCCTTTCCCTTTACGCCCGCTGCAACGCAGCCTGCGATTGCGCATACCCTGACGCTGACTCCGCGATGAGAGCGCACGACGCCGCGGACCCGAACGATGCTGCGACTGCCACGCGGGACCGGACCAGCGATCGGCGCGCGCTGTTCATTGTTCCTCTGCTGGCGCTCTTCATCCTTCATCCGCTGATCGTGCATGGCTGCTCCTGCGGGCACGACTTCGACTTCCACCTGTTGAGTTGGTTCGAGGCATCCACGCAGATCAGCCATGGCACGCTGCACCCGCACTGGGCCTACACGCCGGCATGGGACGCAGGCGAGCCGCGCTTCATCTTCTATCCGCCGCTCTCCTGGTATCTGGGCGCGCTGATCGGGCTGCTGTTGACGCATCTTCCCCGAGTGACCGAGGCAGCCGCGTGGACGGCCACGCCGATTGTCTTCACCTGGACCGCGCTGACGCTCTCCGGGCTGGCGATGTATCGACTTGCACGCAGATATGCAAGTGGGAACGCCGCGTTGGTGGCCGCAGCGATTTACATGGCGAATCCATACATGCTCTTCACCGCGTATGAGCGCACAGCGTATGGCGAGTTGCTGGCCGCTGCGTGGATGCCGCTGCTGCTCGATGGCATTCTGCGCAGACGGATCACCGTGACCGGTATTGCTCTTCCGGTTGCGCTCCTCTGGCTGACCAATGCGCCGGCAGGCGTGATGGGATGCTATGCGCTGGCGCTGCTGGCTCTCGTGCGGGTCAGGCACTCAGGTGCATGGATTTCAAGACGTGGGACGCTGAGGATCCTGGGCGGAGCTGCTCTCGGCTTTTCGCTCGTGGCCTTCTACATTGTGCCGGCTGCGTATGAGCGCCGCTATGTGCAGACGGCGATGGCGATGATCGGTGGAATGAAGATCAATGCAAACTTCCTCTTCGAGCACACAGGAAATTCGCCCGACGATCTGTTGCACGACCAGGTGCTGCGCACCGCCTCATGGATCGCGGTGGTTCTGTTGATGGCGACGGTCGCGGCGCTGTTTGCTGCGTGGCGCCGATCGAAGAACTCTGCGCTGCGGTCTGTGATCACGCCGCTGGCTTTGCTGGTGGGGACCATTGCATTTCTTTTGACGCCGCTGAGCGCGTCCATCTGGCACTATGCGCCGGAGATGGCATTCCTGCAATTCCCCTGGAGGCTGCTGTCGCTACTGGCTCCTGTCCTCGCGCTGACAGTCACCATCGCATTGCCGGGGAGCTTTCTCTCGACGAAAGTGCCGCATACTTCGGCACCATCCACGAAGGCCGTGCTGGTGGCGTTATTCGCAGCGGCGGTGCTGGCGTTGCCTGCATGGCATCTCTTCCGCCAGCCCTGCGATCCAGAGGATACCGCCGCCGCTCGAATTGCGCTCTTCCATTCCAACGCCGGCACGGACCCAACCGACGAATACACGCCCATCACCGCCGACAACGACGCGCTGCAGCCCAGCGATCCTGCTTACTGGGTGGCCACCTCTTCGGACGCCCCAGCACCGGCGCAGACGAATCCATCCCCGGCGCGCACAGCGCCGATGCACCTGACAATCGATGCGCCGCGCGGCGACTTCCTTATCCTGAACCTGCGCGACTATCCCGCGTGGCGTATCACATTGACCGGCAACAACGCTCCGCCGCAAGACATCAGCCAGCGCGAACTACGCAGCGACGGCCTGATCGCCGTTCCGGTCCCCGCCGGGCGATCGGCGATCGACATTCGCTACGCGCATACGGCCGACGAAACTGTGGGTGACGTGATCTCGCTCTCCGCGCTTGGGATTCTTGCCGTGTGCGTAACTCGCAGACGACTGCACGTGCCCGCCACGACGCAGCCAACCTAGCTCGTCGTAGCCTCAGAGCCAACGCTCTTCGCCTTCACTAAGCCAGCCAGCGATGCAAACCTCTTTGTCTCGGCTGAGTAGCCCAGCAGGTCGCCCGCATCGATGTCAAAGTACCAGCCGTGTAGATCCAGCGCGCCACGCTCCACACGCTCCCGTATCCAGGGAAAGGTCATCAGGTTCTCGAGCGTCTGTTCGATGGCGCCGTGCTCGCAGGCGCGGACCTGTTCTGCTTCCGGCCGGCCGGCAAGATCGCGCAGTACGCGCTCGCGCACAGGCCGGGCGATGCCCACCCACGTGCCAATGAACTCATAGTTGTTCGCCGTGATGCCTTCGCCATCCATCAAGGCGCGGATGCCGCCGCATCCTGAGTGGCCGAGGATGATGATGTGCGCGACGTTCAGACTCTTCACTGCGAACTCGATATCGGCACGGATACCCGGCATTTGCGTCTCACTGTTATAGGGCGGCACAAGATTCGCGACGTTGCGCACAACAAAGATGTCGCCCGGTCCCGCGCCCAGCAGCATGCCAGGATCGGCGCGCGAATCGCAGCAGGAGATCACAAGGGCGCTCGGGCTCTGCCCCTGGCGCAGGCGTGTGAAGAGCTCACTGTCGCCGGAGAAGTACCTGTCCTGAAAACGCTCGAACCCGGCTACAAAATCTCCGATCTCCGCCATGTCTCTCCCCGGTTGCAGTTGCCTCATCCAGCATCGCATACCTGCGCGCCGGCCGGTCGTTGTCATACCGGATGATGGGGCGCTCTCATTTATCATCGAAGGTGGATGGATTCCCCCGTACGATCTCTGCTCTCCTCCGGCGTCTCGCTCGCTGACGCCGCTCTCGAACGGCTTCTGCCCTCACCCGATGCGCCGCCGCACTCCATCCACCGCGCGATGCGGCACTCCGTCTTCGCCGGGGGCAAGCGCCTGCGGCCCATCCTGTGCATGGAGGCAGCGCGCATGGCTGCAGGCACCGGCGCGTTGCCGCGGGGTGTGGAAGAGCTCGGTGCGGCAATCGAGATGCTGCACACGTACTCACTGATCCACGACGACCTGCCGGCGCTGGACAACGACGATCTGCGACGCGGCAAGCCCACCTGCCACGTCGCTTTTGGTGAGGCCATCGCAATCCTCGCCGGAGATGCGCTGCAGACGCTTGCCTTCCAGACCATCGGCGGTTTGAAGGTCGCGCCGGAGATCTCGGTCGCAATCTTGCGTGAGGTCTCCGTGGCGGTAGGCACCGGCGTAGGCATCGCGAACGGCATCGACACCGGCCTTGCGCCGGGCATGATCGGCGGGCAGGTGGTGGACATTGAATCCGAGGGCGTGACCCCAACCGCCGGCCTCGTCGAGACCATTCATCGCGCGAAGACCGGCGCGTTGATCACGACCAGCATTGTGTCTGGCGCGCTCTACGGCTCTTCCGCACGGCCAATCCACTCGGACCAGCTCACACGCGTGCGCGCGTTCGGTGAAAAGGCCGGCTTGGCGTTCCAGATCGTTGACGATGTGCTGGACATGACGCAGTCTTCCGCCGAACTGGGCAAGACCGCGGGCAAAGACACCGCCAGCGTCAAAGCAACATGGCCGGCGGTCTACGGGATCGACCAGTCCCGCCGAGATGCAGCCGAACTGATCGCAGACGCCTTCGCGGCGCTTGAACCGTTTGGGGCAGCAGCCGCACCGTTGAAGGCGCTGGCACAGTATCTGGTCGACCGCACGCACTGATCGAGAATTGGCGGTCAGTCCGCAAGAGAGGCGAGCGCTCGCTCCAGCCGTACTCCGCGCGATGCCTTCAGCAGAACGACATCTCCGCTGTGCAGATTCTCAAGCAACCATGCACCGGCGTCTTCCGGCGTAGAAAGGAAAAGAGCCTGCGCTCCGCGGAAGTGTGCACCCTCCACCAGCGCCTGCGCCAGGCCTCGTACACCGACGATCAGATCCACTCCGCATGTTGCCATCCGTTCGCCACAGGCGCGGTGCAATGCCTCGCCCTCTCGTCCCAGCTCCAGCATCTCTCCGGCAACAACGATGTGACGACCGCCCGGGGCTGCAGACATCGCGAGCAGCGCCTCCACCATCGCATCCAGCGCACGCGGATTGGAGTTATAGCAGTCGTTGATCAGCTTCGCGCCACGCCACTCGACGATCTCCCCGCGCTTGTCCCCTGCGCGCAGCTCGCCCAGCGCTTGCGCGCATACATCCAGCGGTATGCCACTGCGCACTCCGGCCGCGATGGCAGCCAGTGCGTTGTGTATGTTGTGACGACCCAACAGATTCAGATGCACTTTCGCACTGACATCAAAGGATCGGTCTCCCGCCTGCAGCATCTGATTGACCCGGAACTCCGTGCCGTCTGCGCCAAGGTCTCGAAGCTCATCTGCCTGCACCTCGGCCCAATCGCATGTGCCGTAGTAGACCACCCGCCGGACCATGCCTTCCCCGAAGCGCACCACCCGCTCGTCATCGCAGTTCAACACCGCGATCCCATCGGGCGGCAGCGCCTGCACCAGCTCGTACTTAGCGCGCGCAATGCCTTCTATGCCGTCGCTGAAGTGCTCCAGATGCACCGGCGCGACGTTGGTGACCACGGCCCAGTCGGGCTCGGCAATCTTTGCCAGTGCAGTGATCTCGCCCGCATGGTTCATTCCCATCTCCAGGACGGCAACGTCATGCTCCGGTTCCAGGCGAAGTAACTGTAGCGGAAGCCCAAATGCATTGTTCAGATTGCCGTGCGACTTCAGCACATTGAAGCGCGCGCTCAGCACCTGCGCGACCGCCTCCTTCGTGGTGGTCTTGCCCGCGGAACCGGTGATCCCGATGACGCGACGCCCCCACTGACGGCGCACCGCACGCGCCAACTGCTGCAGGCTGTCCAATACGCCACAGCCATCATGATCGGGAACGCGCAGCAAGCAAGCAGCATCGACAGTCGCCGGCGCAAGCCAGCGCTGGCTGACCACTGCGGCAAGCGCGCCATTGGCCAGCGCAGCCTCAACGTAATCGTGTCCATCCAGCCGCTCGCCCGTCACCGCGAAGAATAGCTCGCCAGCCCCAATCGTGCGCGAGTCAATGGAGTACCCCTGCGCGATGACATCGTCGGGAAAATCTCCCTCGGCGTGCATCCAGTCGGCAATCTGGCCCAGCGTCAGCTTCATTGAAGCTCCCCTAAAATCTCTTGCGCGACAGCGACGTCATCGAAGGAAACGGTCTGGTCGCGAAGAATCTGCACCTTCTCATGGCCTTTACCGGCAAGAAGAACGATATCTCCGGACCGCGCGGCACGGATGGCCAGCGCAATGGCGGCAGCACGGTCAGGTTCGACGATGCATTCAGTCGTCGTCTCACGCACTCCGGCCAAGGCCTCCTCGATAATGGCCATCGGATCTTCGCTGCGCGGGTTGTCGCTGGTCAGCACAACCAGATCGCTTGCCTCACCCGCTGCGCGCCCCATCTTCGGGCGCTTGGTTCTATCGCGGTCACCACCGCAGCCGAAGAGCGTGATCACCCGACCGTTATTGGGGGCGACAAGCTCCCGAGCAAGCACGATCAGGTTACGCAGCGCATCATCCGTATGCGCATAGTCGACGACTACCGTGAATCCCGCTTCGCGTGAACCGAGGACAACCTGGAACCTTCCGGGCGCGGGGGTGAGGTGTGGTACCGCCGCCGCAATCTCGTCCAGCATCATTCCCCGCGCAAGCGCCGCGCACATGGCGGCGAGCAGGTTGGAGACATTAATGCGACCGTGTAGAGGGGAGGTTATTTTGGCGGCGTGGTATGGAGTGGTGAATTCAAATTGCGCACCATCTGTGGAGTACTTGATGTTGAGGGCACAAAGACGACTTCCTCTTTTGCTTGGCAAGCTCTCTGCTCCATACATCATGGCCTTTACCCGAGTACCGCGCAGCGCGTAACGTAAATGCTCAAACCATTGGTCATCAGCATTTAGAACGGCCACCCTGGGAGGCTTCGCTCCCACGCCCTGAAACAACTTCGCCTTCGCCGCCGCATACCGCTCCATGGTCCCGTGGTAGTCGAGATGGTCCTGCGTGAGGTTGGTAAAGATGGCGACATCCACCGGGATGCCCCAGACGCGCTCCTGATCGAGCGCGTGCGAGCTCATCTCCATCACAACTTCGGTTGCGCCAGCGCGCACGCCGTCGGCAAAGATCGCCAGGAGGTCGCTCGCCTCGGGTGTGGTGTGCTCGCTGGGACGCACCTCATCGCCGATTCGGGTCTCAATCGTTCCGATCAGAACGCACTTGCGACCTGCGCTGCGCAGCAGCTGTTCCAACAGATAGACGGTGGTCGTCTTGCCGTTGGTCCCGGTGACCGCGCTGACCTTCAGTTTGCGCTCAGGATGGCCCAGCACTGCGGCGGCAAGCTGCGCCAGCGCGCGCCGGCCATATTCCACACGCGCGACACCAAGCTGCGGAGGTTCGGTGCGAAGCTTTGCATACGCCTCCGCAGAGTCGGTGAGGATCGCTGCTGCGCCCTGCGCTATTGCTGAATCGATGTACCGATTGCCGTCGGTCGTGCCGCCGCGCATGGCGACAAACGCCGAGCCCGGACGCACCCGGCGCGAATCGTACTCCACGCGCGCGATTTCGCCGGCTGAGCCTGTGTGCTCGATGACATCGACCTCTTTTAGCGCGTCCGCCCACTGCATCATGTCGATTGTATGGCGCGCGAATCAGCGCGCGAAGCGCACCACAACCTCAGTGCCCTCAGGCACCATCGTGCCCGCGGCGGGCGCCTGATCGCGCGCGAGGCCGCTGCCCAGCGGCTGCACACGCAGGCCAAGGCCTGCGGCGGTCTCAATCACGTCGCGCAGCGCGTTGCCTGAGAACGCTGGCACAGCGACCCGCCTGCCGGCGTCGACGACGACCGAGCTGTTGCCGTGCGACTGAACGGCTGGAATGACGGCAGGGGCGCGAAGCGAGGCAGTAGAGCTGTTCGCATCGGGAGTGCCTTGGGCGCTGAAGGCGGCTAGGACTCTCTTCGGGAGCATGGCGAAGACGTGCGGGCTGCCTGCGGGCCGCGGAGATTCAGAGTGCGAAAGCCGCGGAGCTGCCGAGATAGGCGCGTCCGCATTCGCACCCACGGAGCCAGCGGCCGCAGAACCCGACGCCTGCTTGCGCAGCGGGTCGTCCGCAGGAAGATTGTTGATCTGGTCGTACATTGCGTTCAGATCGCCGATGTTCTCGCTGGGCGCGTCCTCGTCCGGCTGCGACTTCGCCACAGCCGCGAGCTCTTTCTGCGTCTTCAGCGGCTGGTCGTGCGGCACCCCGAGATACTCGAGCACCTCCTGCGCAATCTCGCGGAAGACTGGAGCCGAAGTCTCCGCACCGTAGCGGCTGCCCACAGTCGGGTTGTCGATCACCACCGCGATCGAGACCACGGGCGAACTCACCGGCGCGAAGCCCGCGAAGCTGGCAACAAGATTGGTATGCGAATAGGTATGCGTGACGGGGTCGACCTTCTGCGCCGTGCCGGTCTTGCCGCCGGCGCTGTAGCCGTTGAGCTGCGCGTTGCGGCCGGTGCCCTCGGTGACGATACCCTCCATCATCGACCGCATCTTGGCCGCGGTCATCTCCGTGATGACGCGGCGCGCGCCGTCGGGCAGCGGCTTGGGCAGCTCATTCTCAGGATGGAACGCAGCGGGCTGCAGATGTGTCGCACCCTCGTCCGCCGATTGCAGCAGCACATGCGGCGGCATGTAGACGCCGCCGTTGGCGATGGAGCTGACCATACTGACGAGCTGGACCGGCGTAACGCCGACCTCCTGCCCGATGGCCAGCGACAGGATGCTGGTCGCACCCCACTTGTTGGGAGGACGCAGCAGGCCGCGTGTCTCGCTGGGTAGCTCAATGCCGGAGCGTTGGCCGAAGCCGAAGCCACGAATGTATTTATAAAAAGTCTCCGGCCCGACCTTCAGCGCCATCTTGGCCGCGCCCACATCGCTTGAATGCTCCAGCGCATACTGCACCGTAACCGCGCCGAAGTGGTCGCTCTTGTCATCGTGCAGCGTGCGGCCATACATGGTCATCGCTCCGTTCTGGCAGTCGACGATGTCCGTAGGCTCTACGTGCGCGGCATCCAGGGCCGTCGCATACGTCACCAGCTTGAACGTCGAGCCTGGCTCATACACGTCGCTCACCGCGAGATCCTGCAACGATCCCGGCTGGATGTGCTTCGCATCGTTTGGATTGAAGCGCGGCGAGACGGCCAGCGCCAGAATCTGCCCGGTGTGCGGGTCCTGCACCACGACCGTGCCGTGCAGCGCCTTCATCTTCGCGACCTGCTCGTCCAGCGCGCGCTCGGCCATGTACTGAATATTCGCGTCGATGGAGAGGACAAGATCCTCGCCGGGCATGGGCTCGCTCTCCACACTGCCCATCACATGGCGCTTGGCGTCTATCGCGGTCAGCATGCGGCCGGGCTCACCGTGCATCTCATCGTCAAACTGCTGCTCCAGGCCGCCAAGGCCGTTGTCATCGGTGCCGACATAGCCCAGCACCTGCGCAGCGAGGTCGCCGTCGGGATAAAACCGTTTGAATTCCTTCTGGAACCCGACGCCTTTCAGATTCAGCTCGCGGACACGTTCTGCTGTGCCAGCATCCACACGCCGCGCCACCCAGGCAAAGTTGCGCGAGTCATTGAAGCGTGCCACCATCTGCTGCTGGCTGGTGAAGTTATCCTGCGGATCGGTGTGGACAATACGCGCCAGCATCTGCGCGGCCTGCGCACGGTTGTCCCCCAACTCGGACGGCACCGCATAAATCGAGTCCACCTGAACGGTTGTTGCCAACTGGCGCAGGTTGCGGTCATACAGCACACCACGCTGCGGAGCGACGTCAAACGTCCGCTGCTGCTGCCGCTGCGCCTTCTCCACCCAGTCCGAGTGCTGGATGACCTGCAGCCAGATCAGCCGACCTCCGATCAGCGCCACCCATGCGGAGAAAAAAAAGGCCACCCAGGCAAACCGCATCTTGCGGATCGGCGCGGTGAGCGTGTTGCGGGAGGGCTGACGCGGGGAGGGCATCTTCAGTTCTCAGTTGTGGGTTATCAGTTCTCAACCCGGAGAGGGCTGAGAATCGTTCGTTGACATCAACTAACGGCCAGTAACCAACAACTGGCAACTATTGGATCGGTAGAGCGGGCGCATTGGCCTGCGCCAGGACAGGACCATTATTGGCGAGCGTGCCGTCGGGGCGGACCACCTGGCCGGGCTGTGGCTCGCCGAGTCCAAGCTGTTCGGCGATCACGCTGATGCGGCCGGGATCGGAGAGCTGAGCCTCATTCAGCTTCAGCTGGCGGTTCTGCTCCCGCAGCTGTTCCACCTGCGTCTTCTGCGCTTCAATCTGGTAGCCAATCTCGATTGCGGAAAGATGCTGCCAGACATACACCATCACCAGCAGGAAGAGAATGCTCATCACGGTTGCGAAGCTGCGCATCTCGCGGCGGCGCTCCGGGTCGTCTGCCTTTACGATGCGGCTGTTGTCGATGTGCTTGGTGAAGAAGACCTCCGGCGTGGGACCGCGGCGCGCACGGCGCTGCAACTCCAACAGCTCGCGGTTGCGCTGTGCGCGGGCCTGCGCCACACCCATTCCAAAATGTCCCGCCATCGCTGCGGTTGCCATCGCCTCCTCCTTTCAGGCTATCGCCTGCCCTTGTGCATTTCCTGGCCGCATTTCCCGGCGTTCCGATTCTGCTGCCAATCTCTCCGCCGCCCGCAGCTTAGCGCTTCTTGACCGCGGGTTGCGCCGCTCTTCCTCTTCGCCGGCCGTCACCGGCTTCTTCGTCAACACCTCATAAACTCCATCGCGACCGCGGTCGCGAAACGCATCCTTCACCAGCCGGTCCTCCAGCGAGTGGAAGCTGATCAGCACCAGCCTTCCTCCCGGCTTCAGCAGAGACGGCGCGCTCTCCAGCAGCGTCCTGATCTCGCCCAGCTCATCATTCACTCGAATCCGAAGCGCCTGAAAGGTCCGCGTAGCGGGATGAATCTTGTCGCCTTTCATTGAAGGGGCCGCGGCCGATATGACTCTCGCCAGTTCTGCGGTTGTCGATATCGGCCGGGCCCTCACAATGGCTCTGGCGATTCTCCGCGATCTCCTTTCCTCTCCGAATTCGTAAATCAGATCGGCGAGCTCATTTTCGTCGATCTGATTTACCACTTGTTCGGCCGTTGGCCCCTCACGCGTATCCATCCGCATGTCTAAGGGCCCATCCGACCGGAAACTGAATCCTCTGTGCGGCCCGTCCAACTGCAGGCTGCTCACGCCGAAGTCTGCCAGCAGACCATCCAGGCTCGCCGGCGCAATTACTTCCGCCGCCTGAGAAAACGCCTTCGGCACAAACTCAACCGCCGGCATCGCCTCGCCCAGCTCAACGCGAAGATCGTTCATCCGCGCCTTGGCGAGTTCGAGAGCCTCGGGATCGCGATCAAAGCAGATCAGCCTGCCCGCCGCTCCCAGCTTCCGCGCAATGCCTGCGGAGTGCCCTGCCAGGCCGACTGTCAGGTCGGCTAAGACCCCGCCCGGCCGCACATTCAGAAAGTCCAAAACCTCATCGAAAAGAACCGGCACATGCTGCGGCTTTTCCATTGCTCCGCCTCAGTGCTGCCCCTGGGGGCCGAAATCCTTTACAACCCTGCAATCGCCAGCGCGCTCAGATCGTCATCGCTGAACGGATTGGCCTCAAGCTTCGCCTTGGCGCGGTCGTCGTTGACCACGACAAACTTCGTCTCCTGCCACATCACGGCAACATCGCCCTTCAACGCCGCCTTCTCCCGCAGCAGTTGCGGCATCAGCACCCGCCCCTGCGCGTCCATCTCCACCTGCTGGCCGTAGTAGCTCGTGGCATCCATCAGCCTCTGCTTGGCTTTGCTCGATGGGGTGCTCGCCAGGGCCACTTCGATCTTTTCCCACTCCTTCAGCGGCCAGATCTCCGCCCGCTCGCCGTCCTTCGACGTCACATAAAACTCAGGCCCATAAATCTCCAGCACCGTCCCGCGAAACTTCTCCGGCAGCTTCAGCCTTCCGGCTGCGTCGACCTTCGCGGGTTGATTGCCTCGATACATCTGCGCCTTGCCTGCGGCTGAACCATGCTTGCCAGCCTCTAAAATCCGTAGTTCGGATAGATTGGTGACAGGAAATCCGCATCATTGATTCCAGAAAATCAGAATCACTTAGCCAGAAATTTCCATAAATTTCCAATTCCTTCCAGCATCCTCACCGAGGGAATCTTTCTTGGCAAGCCCTAATTTCAGTGATTTAGCGAGATTTCCTGAGGATGCCTGTGCAAAACCGGACATCTAGGGCAATTATCAAGAGCACATCTATATGTTGTGTTTGGCTCGGTGGTTCCGGCCCAATCCGGCCCTTGCGGTGCCATGCGGCATCTGGTAGGCGAACTAAAAGCGAAACTGCATCGAGACAGGGCTGAAGGCCTTTAGATTCCCTGCTTCATTCGCCGCATTCTCCGCAGCCACCAGATCAGGTAGGCCAGCACCACCAAATTAATGAGCAGTATCCCCACACGAATCCAGTCGCCGGGCCGACGCGCGATCTCGTATAGCTCCCACGGCAGGAACGCCACCGTGACGCCCACGACGAGATATTCGGCCCATACCTTCTCCATCACCAGGCCCCAGCCTTCTAGAATGCGCACTCCTGCGTAGAAGAAGGTGGCGAAGCCGATCTGCTTGAGCCGGTGCGAGGTCACTGCATCGACGTGATCCAGCACCCACGTCACCAGCCGCCCATCGGGGTCGATGCGCAGCCGCCCCGCCAGCTTCAGCGCCTCATCCTCCAGGTCCTTGTGCACCAGATGGAACGCGCCAATACCAACCAGGAAGAAGAAGCCCGCCTCCAGCAGCTTGAACGCGCCGATCATCAGCAGCCCACGGTTATGCCGCCGGTGCGCGTGCTTCGCACTATGCGTCTTCTGTTCCGGGATTTGCACTCCGGTAGCCATAGATACTTCAGATCATTCGACGCATCTCAAGCCCAAAGAGGACGCCTCTGTCAGTTGACGAGTGCCGGGCCGCGATTGTCAATGCACCCTTCGCCCCAACTTTTCGCGACCTGCCCCAATCCACTTCCCGCCGCCGACCGTTGTTATGGATGAGCGCGCTGAAATCTCATTACCCAACTTCGCACAGCGAAAGGAATTTCCATGAAGAAGACATTGATTGCATCTGTTGCAGCCGCAGCATTACTCGCGCTCCCTGCACTCGCCCCTGCTCAGATGGACAACATGAAGGACCCCATGGTCGGCGGCGCTGCCATGTATCCCTCAAAGACCATCGTCGAGAACGCGGTCAACTCGCCCATCCACACCACGCTCGTGGCCGCTGTCAAAGCCGCCGGCCTGGTGGATACCCTCAACTCTCCCGGGCCCTTCACCGTCTTTGCGCCCACCAATGACGCCTTCGCCAAACTGCCGGCGGGCACGGTGGACACCCTGGTCAAGCCTGAAAATCACGACACACTCGTCAAGATCCTCACCTACCACGTCGTTCCCGGTCGCATCACCGCCAAAGATATCGCAGCTGGAATCAAGGCGGGCGGCGGCAAGTTCGAGATGAAGACCGTCGAAGGCGGCACGCTCACCGCAACCATGTCCGGCAAGAAGATCATGCTGACCGACGAGAAGGGCGGCATGGCCACCATCACCACCGTCAACGTCTACCAGTCCAACGGCGTGATTGACGTCATCGACTCGGTGTTGATGCCCAGCTAGCAATAGTCTCACCAGTTCTCTCTGCGGCAGGGCGTCAGATCATCGGCGCCCTGCCGCATCTTTTTGCTTCCGCATCAGCCGATGCCGCGGGTCCACTAAGCTGAATGGAAGACGCCCGATGCCCTATTCATTCCGTTCCGAACAGTGTCTGCCGTATCCGGTTGAGACCGTCTTCGCATTCTTCGCGGACCCGGAGAATCTTCCTGCGCTGATGCCCCCTTGGCAACGAGTGCGCATCGAGCGGCTCGACCTTGTGCCGCCCCCGCCATCGGCCTCGGCGCAGCTGCCGTCCCCGGCGGCCGGAGCCGGGTCCCGGATCGTGCTCAGCCTCCGCCCGCTGCGGTTTGTTCCGTTGCGCGTGCGCTGGGTCGCGGAGATCGTCGAGTTCGAGATGAACCAGTTTTTCTGCGACCGCCAGGTGAGTGGACCTTTCGCGTACTGGCAACACAAGCACCAGGTCCGCGCGGTGGACCATGATGGCAGCCGTGTCACCTTGCTGACCGATGAGGTCGACTTCGAACTACCCTTCGGCGCTCTGGGCGCAATCGCCCACCGCTTCGTCCGCAGGCAGATGGAGCAGGCCTTCACCTATCGCCGCGAACAGACCACCACTGCGCTGGCTCGGGCCGCATCCTCACAGGTTGCGGACCCGCGGGACACACCAACCGCGTCTTAGATCTAGCGCAGGGCCATGCGCCGGCTCTCCATCCCCGCTAGAAACGGTCGCGCTCTCTCTAGAGCGGACTCCGCGGTGAGCCCGTACTTCGCGCGCAGAGCTTCCACCTTGCCGTGCTCGATAAATTCGTCCGGCCATCCGATGCGGACGACAGGAATGTTGAGCTCCAGCTCGTTCAGCGTCTCCAGCACCGCCGATCCGAACCCGCCCGCCAGCACATGGTCCTCAAACGTGACAATCAGCCCGCAGCGCCGCGCATACTTTGCCACGCACTCACGGTCGATGGGCTTCGCAAATCGCGGATTGATCACCGCCGCCGACCACCCCTCGCACTCCAGCATCGCCGCCAGCCGCTGGCCTTCCGGCAGCATCGCGCCCAGGCCAAAGATGGCGACGTCATTGCCGTCCTGGATGACCTCTGCCACGCCAATCTCCAACGCGCACGGCTGCTCTTTCACTTCGACGCCTGGCCCGGTTCCGCGCGGGTAGCGGATCGCCGACGGGCCGTTATGCAGCATCGCGGTGTACAGCATATCGGCCAGCTCATCTTCGTCCTTCGGCACCATGTGGATGATGTTGGGTACACCGCGCAGATAGCTGATGTCGAACAGGCCGTGATGCGTTGGGCCGTCGTCGCCGGACAACCCGCCGCGATCCATGCAGAAGACCACCGGAAGATTCTGCAGGCAGACATCATGCACAATGGGATCAAAAGCCCGCTGCAGAAACGTCGAATAGATCGCGCAGAACGGCCTGTAACCCTTCGTCGCCATCCCCGCCGCAAAGATCACGGCGTGCTCCTCGGCAATTCCGACATCGAAGTAGCGCTTCGGGTGCCGTGGGCGGAAGAGATCGAGCGCTGTACCATTCGGCATCGCCGCCGTAATCGCGACGACCTTGTCGTTCGTGTCCGCCAGCTTCGCCAGCGACTCGGCAAACACCTCGCTGTAGGTCTTCTGCCCCGTCGGCTTGGTCTCGCCCGTCTCCGGATCGTAGGGACCCAGGCCATGAAACTTCTTCTGCTTCTTCAACGCAGGCTCAAAGCCGCGCCCCTTCTGGGTAATCGCGTGCAGGATCACCGGCTTATTCTGCTGCTTCAGGAACTTGAACGTCTCAATCAGCAGCGGCAGGTTATGGCCATCCAGCGGGCCGTAGTAGCTCAGCCCGAATTCCTCAAACAACATACCCGGCCCGATCAGCCCCTTCGCGGCCTCTTCCGCCTTGCGCGCAAGATGACGAGCGCCCTTGCCACCGAACCGTTCCAGCAATCCGGCAGCGCGGTCGTGCAGGCCGGCGATGGTGGGGTTGGTCACAATGCGGTGCAGATACTCGGCAATCGCCCCGACGTTCTTGTCGATCGACCACGCATTGTCATTCAGCACTACGATCATGCGCTTGGTCTGCGATGCAATGTTGTTCAGCGCCTCAAACGAGATGCCATTGGTGAAGGCCGCGTCCCCACAGAGCGCGACAACATGCTCCTTGCCACCAGACATGTCGCGCGCCACAGCCATGCCCAGCGCAGCGCTCAGCGCCGTACCGGCATGCCCCGCGCCGTACGCGTCGTGCTCGCTCTCGGTCCGCAGCATAAAGCCGTTCAGGCCGCCTGGCTGGCGAATGCTCTCAAACTGCCCGTTCCGCCCCGTCAGCAGCTTGTGCACATACGCCTGGTGGCTGACGTCGAACACCAGGCTGTCCTGCGGCGTGTCAAAGACGTAGTGCATGGCCAGCGTTAGCTCTACCACGCCCAGGTTCGGGCCAATGTGGCCTCCGGTCTTCGACACCGCAAAAATCAGCCGCTCACGAATCTCCTCCGCAAGCTCTTTGAGTTGCGGCACAGTGAGCTTTTTCAGGTCTGACGGCGAACCGATTCTGTCCAGCAGTCCTTCCATCCCTGTAATCCTGGCCCCCTTGCACCGTTCGCGCGCGAAATTGCCCGCGACAGGTACATCTCTTAAGTATAACTATCGGTTAACACAACGTTCGAATTGATTGGACTGGCGCCTTGAGCGAATGTGTCTTCCTTCCCACTTTTCGGGTCTCTGCAAAGACCAACCGCTAGAGCATCTCCTGCACAGGGTCACGGAACTGCCTTCCCACAAAGCCCTGAAGTACCATGCAGTTCCCCGAAAGTGCCAGTGTTGCCGGTGGTTCTGGTCGCCTACGATGAAAGGATTGAGATGAACGGTACCGCGACCAAAAGCGACGTTCCACGCGGTGAAGGCCTGCGCCAGGAGATCCTGGAGAAATACCAGTTGCTCGGGGCTGCGCCCGATCCCGCCATGGACGATCTGGCCGAACTGGCTGCGCGGGTCTGCGGCACCGCGGCCGCGGGCATCTCCTTCGCCGGCTCCGCAGGGATATGGCTCTATGCGCGGCATGGTCTCAGCGAAACGCAACTGCCTGCCGGAACGCTCCCCGACGAGCCGCCACTGCGCGCGCGGCTGGTCCATGAGATCCCCGACACACGCGAAGATCCCGAATTCGCTCCCGACGGTATCACTCTGTCCGGCCGCGCCTTCCGCTTCTATGCCGGAGCATCGCTCGCGACGCCGGCGGGAGTGCGGCTGGGAGCGCTCTTTCTGCTCGATCCCGCGGTGCGTCGCCTAACGCCGTTCCAAACCCAGGCACTCAGCGTGCTGTCCCGTCAGGCCATGACGGCAATCGAATTGAATCATGCATCGCGCCTGATGGAAGGCATTGCACGCGCCCGCCAGCGTATTGAGTCCGCACTGATCGTTGAGCGCAACTTCGTCTCCACCGTCCTCGATACCGTGGACGCGCTGGTCGTGGTCTTCGATACCGCGGGCCGCATCGTTCGCTTCAATCGCGCCTGCGAGGCCGCATCCGGCTATGACTTCCCATCCATGGTCGGCCGCTACCTGTGGGACAGGCTGATCCCGCGGGCCGACGTCCCCTCCGCCATCGAACACTTCGAACGGCTGCGCGCGGAGGGGCGGCCCGTCGCCTTCGAGAACCAGTGGGTGCACCGCGATGGCTCGCTCCGCCGTATCGCGTGGTCCGCCTCGCCGCTGCTCGACGAGCAGGGACAGATCACCTTCATCATCGCCACCGGCATCGACGTGACCGTCCAGCGCGTCGCCGAAGCTACTCTCCGCGAAAGCGAGGCGCGCTACCGCCAGTTGGTCGAGGGCTCGCTGGGCATGGTCTGCACGCACGACATGCGCGGAGTGGTCCTCTCCGTCAACACGCACGGCGCACAATCCATCGGCCGCACCCGCGATGAAGTGGTTGGCCATGCGCTTAGCGAATTCATGCCGGAAGACCGCCGGGCGGCCTTCACAAAATATCTGAGTGACATCTTCGATGCAGGCGAGGTGCAGGGCCTGTTCTACCTGCGCCACGTCAATGGCGAGGTCCGCGTCATCGCCTACCGCAATAAGCTGATCTCCCCTCTGGCCCGCGACCCGTATGTGCTGTGCTTTGGCGTGGACATCAGCGAACAGACCCGCGCGGAGGACAAGCTCCGTGCGTTGAGCAGGCAGTCAAACTCCATTCTGGAATCCGTCGGCGACGGCATCTTCGGCCTCGACCTCGAAGGCCGCTGTACCTTCATCAACCCCGCCGCGCTGCAGATGCTTGGCTATAAACAGGAGGAGGTCCTCGGCCGCGACCTGCATGCGATGGTCCATCACACGCGGGCGGACGGTGCGCCATACCCGGCGGAAGAGTCGCCCATCCGCAACGCGTTGCGCGATCTTTCCACCGCGCGCGTGACCAGGGACATCTTCTGGCGCAAAGACGGCGCCAGCCTCCCGGTTGAGTACGTCGCCCGCCCGCAGATCGAGACATCCTCCTCTGATAGCGTCGAAGCGCAAAGCGCGTCGGAATCCGCCGAAGCAAAGCCCTCGGGCAAAGCAGTTGGTGTGGTCGTCGCCTTTGCGGACACCACCGAGCGTCGCGCACTGGATCGAATGAAGGACGAGTTTATCTCCACGGTCTCGCATGAGCTGCGCACACCCCTTACGTCTCTGCGCGCCGCACTGGGCCTCATCACCGGCGGCTCGCTGAATACGCGGCCGGAGAAGTTGCGGCAGATGCTCGACATCGCCACCGGCAACACCGACCGCCTGGTGCGCCTGGTGAACGACATCCTTGAGCTCGAGCGCATCGGCTCCGGGAAGGCGGAGCTGCACTGCACCATGTGCTCCACCGACGACCTCTTCCGCCGCGCCGCCGCGCTGCAGCAGACTGAAGCCTCGAAGTCGCAGATCCGCATCACCTTCAACTCGCAAGGCGTAAATGTATGGGCCGATCCCGACAGAGTGCTGCAGATGCTCTCCAACCTCATCTCGAATGCCATCAAGTTTTCTCCGGCCGGGACAGAGATCCATCTGCGCGCCCGCCGGCTGGATGAGAACGAGGCGGAGATCCAGGTGCGTGACCAGGGCCGCGGCATCCCCGAAGACAAACTGGAGAGCATCTTCGAACGCTTCCATCAGGTCGACGCGTCGGACTCGCGCACAATGGGCGGGACCGGTCTGGGCCTCGCCATTTGCCGGTCGATTGTCAGCCAGCATGGCGGCCGCATCTGGGCCACCAGCACCCTCGGCAAAGGCTCTATCTTCCGCTTCACGCTGCCTACACGGCCTGCCAGCAATCTGTTGTAAGCCAAACCTCGTGCAGCGCCGCCACCCAGGACATACGGGTGATCCTGGGCATTCACCAGCCACTTCGGTCACCCACCCGACTTACAACCTTTCGGGGATTCAAGGCTGGGATTCAAGGCTTTACGCTAAAGGCTGTCCGAGCTTCTAAATCCATCTGCAAGCGATAGCAAACAAGAAGGGAATGATGACCCAGATCATCCACAATCTCCTCGCCGACGAGTCCGGCCAGGACCTCATCGAATACGCCCTCATGTCCGCACTGATCGGCCTTGGAACGCTCGCCGCGATGAAGGGCCTCGCCAACTCCACTAAAAATACCTTCAACACCATCGGAAATTCGCTTACCAACGCCACTGCCTGAGGGGTGCCGCGGTCCTACCTACGGCCGCGTCTATGCAACATTTCGGGGATTCATCCGGCAGTCAGGGCGTCGCTATTCTCAATAGCAATGACAGCGCTCTTCCCGGAGTGTTGCAGAAAACCAACAGTAAGGAAACCAACCCAAATGAAGCACTTCGCGCTTGCGTTTCTCTCAGACGAGTCGGGCCAAGATCTCATTGAGTATGCCCTGGTCGCCGCCCTGGTAGGTCTCGGAGCAGTAGCCTCCATGAAGAGTCTTGCCAACTCGCTCGGCAACACCTTCAACACCATCGGCAACTCACTCACCAACGCCACCGCATAACCTCGCTGGAGGCTGAACCCGCGCGACCGCACGGTCACGGTCACGCCGAACCGCTGCATGCTTTGCGCAACTCTGGAGAGTAGGGCCCCACGGTCAGGGGCCCTTATTCGTCTCCCTCGCGCAGCTTCGCAATCACGCTAAAGTCCTCAAGCGTCGTGGTGTCGCCCTTCACGTCGCCGGTCGTCGCCAGCTCGCGCAGCAGCCGCCGCATGATCTTGCCAGACCGCGTCTTGGGTAGCATCTGCGTGAAGCGCAGATCGTCGGGCCGCGCCAGCGCGCCAATCTCCTTGGCCACCCACTGCCGCAGCTCCTGGCGCAATTCTTCGCTGGGCTCGTATTCATGCTCCAGCGTGACGAACGCCGCGATCGCCTGGCCCTTCAAGTCATCGGGCCGGCCGACAACAGCCGCCTCGGCAACCTTGGGATGCGCCACCAGCGCCGACTCGATCTCCATGGTGCCCAGACGATGCCCGCTTACGTTGATCACGTCGTCCACGCGGCCCATCAGCCAGTAGTAGCCGTCCGCGTCCCAGCGTGCGCCGTCCCCGGTGAAGTAGCTGCCGGGAATCTCCGAGAAATAAGTCTCCTTGTACCGTTCTGCGTCGCCCCACACCGTGCGCGCCATCGAAGGCCACGGCTTGCGTACGACCAGCAACCCGCCCTGTCCCAGTGGGACCGCCTCGCCCTCTTTTGTAACCACCTCAGGCACAATACCGAAAAACGGCCGTGTCGCCGAACCGGGTTTGGTCGGGACCGCGCCCGGGATTGGAGCGATCATGATCGCACCCGTCTCCGTCTGCCACCACGTGTCCACGATCGGGCAGCGCTCCTTGCCGATCTCGCGGTAATACCACATCCACGCCTCGGGATTGATCGGCTCGCCCACCGTGCCCAGCAGCCGCAGCGAGGCCAGGGAGTACTTGTGCACCCACTCATCGCCCCACTTGATGAAAGCGCGGATCGCCGTCGGCGCGGTGTAGAAGACCGTTACCTTATGTTCATCGACGATCTTCCAGAAGCGGTCGTTCTGTGGAAAGTTCGGCGCACCTTCATACATCAGCACCGTCGCGCCGCACTGCAGCGGGCCGTAGACCACATAGCTGTGCCCGGTCACCCAGCCGCAGTCCGCCGTGCACCAATAGACATCGTCGTCGCGCAGGTCGAAGACATACTTCGTCGTCACGTAGCTCTGCACGCTGTAGCCGCCGGTCGTGTGCACCAGACCTTTCGGTTTGCCGGTAGTGCCTGACGTGTAAAGGATGTAGAGCAAGTCCTCCGCATCCATAGGCTCCGCGGGACACTCTGCCGCGACTTTGGCCATCGCATCGTGCCACCACACGTCGCGCCCCGCCTTCATCGCCGCAGAGGTCTTGCCCTGCTGGCGCTGATAGACGACAACGCTCTTCACGCTGGGACACTTGTCGATCGCCTCGTCCACGATCGCCTTCAGCTTCACCTCGCCGCCGCGCCGGTAGCTGACGTCCTGCGTGATGATGGCGACGCACTCAGAGTCGTTCACGCGGTCCACGATCGCATGCGCCGCGAAGCCCCCGAAGATCACCGAATGCACCGCGCCGATGCGCGCGCACGCCAGCATCGCGATCGGCAGCTCCGGGCTCATCCCCATGTAGATCGCGACCCGGTCGCCCTTCTTCACGCCAAGATCCTTCAGCACATTCGCGAACCGCTGAATCTCCACATGCAGCTCGCCGTAGGTCAGCTTTCGAATCTCGCCTGGCTCGCCCTCCCACACGATCGCAATCTTGTCTTTCCGCGCGCCCTGGGCATGGCGGTCGACGCAGTTGTGGCTCAGGTTCAGCTTGCCGCCTGTAAACCACTTCGCCGAGCCCATCCCGCCTTCCAGCACCTTGTCCCACGGCGCGAACCAGTCCAGCTCGCGCGCGATCTCCGCCCAGAAGCCCTCGGGATCATCCACGCTGCGCTTGTACAGCGCTTCGTACTCCGCAAGGTTCTTGATGTGCGCCTTCGCCGCAAACTCCTGGGGAGGCGGAAACACGCGGTTCTCCCGCAGCAGCGATTCCATGTTCGTACCTACCGCAGTTGCCACGCACATCCCCCTGTCGCTTCCAGTTCCAGCCTGTGATGGATTTGTGACTCGATGGCGCGCTTGGCGCACCGAAAATCCGCATTGAGTCGGCAGAAAAAAGGTACGCTATGCCGGCGCAGATGAGCAACCGCGTGACTAAATCGCGCTTGTCATGCAGGTCGAGTCGGCAGCTGTGCCCGCATCTGTCGTACCTCGTGGGTCAGCAGCTCGATCGCCTTCTCCAGCGCGGCCACCTGGGCCTGATCGGGCGACGGCTTCATTGCCTCAATATAGAAGTTTCCGTTGGGCTCCAGCACGCACTTTTCCACCTCGCCGAAGTCATTCAACCCCTGCTTGTGCACCACGGACAGCAACTCGATCTCCGTCAGCGTCTCCTTGGCCAGCGCGGCCTGGTCCACCACTCCATGGCGCACCAGCACCATCTCCGAACCCTCCAGCGCTTTGTTGACCTTCGGGTGCCGGAAGAGTCCTCGCACTACCGCCCAGTTGATGGCCAGCAGCGCGAAGGCGCCAATCACGCCACCGGTCACCGAGTTGTCGTCGCCGATCATCGCGTTCTGCACCGTGTTCGACAGACTCAGGAGTACCACGAGGTCGAACGGGTTCAGCTGCGCCAGCTCGCGCTTGCCGAACAACCGAAGAAAAACGATCAGAAACAGGTACACAATCACCGGACGAAGGATCTTCTCCGCTACCGGCAACTGCAGATGAAACATATTGCCCAGAGCTTGGTGCATTCCGCCTCCACTGACACTGGCTAGCTGTACCTCTTCTGCTGCCACTCCCATGCGCTGGCCATGATCGCATCGAGCTTGGCAAACTTTGGCTTCCAGCCCAGTTCGCGCTGGATCTTCCCCGAGCTGGCGACCAGCACCGCCGGATCGCCCGGCCGTCGCGGGCACTCCTCCACCGGTATCGGATGGCCGGTCACGCGCCGCGCGCTTTCAATCACCTCCCGCACAGTAAAGCCCTGCCCATTGCCGATGTTGTAGATCAGCCGTTCGCGCGTCTCCAGTGCATTCAGCGCAAGGAGGTGCGCGTCGGCGAGGTCGCTCACGTGGATGTAGTCGCGCACGCACGTGCCGTCTTTGGTCGCATAGTCCTGCCCGAAGATCTTGATCTTCTCCCGCCGCCCCAGCGCCACGTCCAGGATCAACGGGATCAGGTGCGACTCCGGCTCATGCGCCTCGCCGTAGCCTTCAATCGCGCCCGCGACATTGAAGTAGCGCAGGCTGGCATAGCGCAGCCCGTGGATGCGGTTGAACCACACCAGCATCTGCTCTACCAGCAGCTTGCTCTCGCCATACGCATTGGTGGGCGCCAGCTTCGCGTCTTCCTCGATCGGCGTCTTCTCCGGCTCGCCGTAACACGCAGCTGTCGAGCTGAAGACCAGCCGCTTCGGGCCAACTTGGGTCATCGCCTCCAGCAGGGTCAGCGTGCCAACTGTGTTGTTGCGGAAGTAGATCTCCGGCTTCACCATGCTCTCGCCTGCCTCAATCAGCGCAGCAAAGTGCATCACCGCGCCGAACCCTCCCGACGCCAGCGTCCTCTCCAACAGCGCGCGGTCGGCCAGATCACCTTCCACAAGCGCCCCTCCGGCGGCCACGGCACCCCGCTTGCTGTGGCAGAAGTTATCGTAGATCGTTACCCCGTGGCCTGCCGCCAGCAACCTGCGCGTCACCGTGCCGCCGATATACCCGGCCCCGCCCGTTACCAGAATTTTGATAGCCAAACTCGCATTACCTCACCCGCGCAACTGGCGCTCTACCACCAAAGTATAGGAATTTATTTGCCAAAGAGTGATTTTGCTCGCCTCCGAATTGATGCACTCTGAACTGGCAATCGAAAGTCCCCGGTAGCACCCGGCAAGTGCCGAAAGGGACACGCTGCCAGCCACTTTTTACACGCAATGGAACGCGTTTGCATCCAACCAAATGGTATGCTCGGCTCAATTCAAAGGCACGGGCTGCCGATGACATCGGTAACCCGGCCGATTCAAGGCCTTCCGGAGTTTGGCAGCTTAGAGTAGGCTACGAGTAATTGAATGTTTTTCAGTGATTTGGATGCTTCCTTGGGCACACGGTACTGACAAGAACATATTCAATCCAGACCGCTTGTAGCCTGGAATTGTTACTTTGGCGTCGCAGATTGCGTCATACTCAAACCCTCCGGAACCGCCGCTTTGGCGATAGCCGGAACAAGGACCGATTCAGACCATGGCACCGCCTCTTCGCAGTACAAATCCCGAGTTGGCGAAAAGTGTTCAGTTCTCTCACTTTGGCGTGCTGGATGCCGGCAGTCAGAGCAAAGCGTCGACCGCCACCGCGCTCCTGATCAACATCGCGATCGCCTTTGTGGTGGTTGTGATCGGCGCGGCGGCCAAGCACACACTCGCCCCCAACGCTCGCCTCACGCAGCTCATTGAGCCGATCCCGATCAAGAAGGAAGAGCCGCCCAAGCCCAAGGTGGTTCCACCCAAGCCCAAGCCTCTGCCGCAGATCGTCAAGGTAGAACCGAAGATCGTCAACCTTCCCAAGCCGATCGAGCCGCCCAAGCCGCAGATCGTCAAGATGGACACGCCGAAGCCGATCGTGATGCCGGCCGCGCCGCAGAAGGTCGTCGCCATGGCCGCCCCTACCCCGGTGAACCTCGGGCATCCGCAGGCGGCCTCAGTCCCCAATAACGATGCCCACCCCAGCGCGGTCCGCCTGGGTGCGCCGGACTCTCCTGTTCCGAACCTGCACGGCCCGGCGGTCGCCAACGTGAACCTCGGTCGCGGCATGCCCGGAATGAACGCCGCCAACACAGGCAACGGCCCGGCTGCATCGAAGGTCGTTCTCGGCAGTGGCTCTCCCGACAGTACCTCCATTCACGGCAACGGCGTCGTTGCCGTCGCCGGCATTCCGCATGGCGTTCCCGGCGGCACGGGGACGGGCCCGGCGCACACCGCAGGACCGGTCAATCTCGGCCAGGCGACTCCTCCGCCCACGCCCAAGCCCGCCGTGGTTGCCTCCGCCCCTCAGCGCAGCGCGCCTAAGGTCATCTCCAAGCCCAAACCCGAATACACCGAAGAGGCCCGCCAGCAGCACATCGAAGGCGTGGTCACCATCCACATCAAGGTCCTACCCAACGGAGCAGTGCAGGTGGTTGGCATCACCCGCGGGCTAGGCCATGGTCTGGACGAGTCCGCTACCCGGGCCATCGAGAACACTAGATTCGAGCCGGCCACTGATGCGTCCGGCACCCCCATCACATGGGATGGCATCGTCAATGTCGCCTTCCAGCTTGCAGGGTAGCCTGCAATCCACCTGTTTCTTTTGTGGCATTTATTCCTGCGACGCGTTGTATGAACATCAAACGTAACGAACAAGGCCAGTCGGGCCATTTTAGGGAGCACCACATCATGATCTCTCGCGTACGATTCACTGCCGGCGCCGCATCCCTGGCGCTTCTTCTCGCTCTTTCCACCTCCGCCTCTGCGGCCGTCATCTTCGGCAAGAAGAAGGTCCAGGAGGAGACAGCGCCCGGCCGCAAGCTCACGCCTGCGCAGAATGCGCTGATCGACAAGGCTATCGGACGCGAGAAGGAAGTCATCAAGGCCGTCAAGGAGCGCACCCCGCTCGTGGAGACCTACATCCAGGACATGAAGCCCGATCCAGTCCTGTTCCAGGTCCCCGAGGCTGACGAGCACCATCTGGTGCGGGTCGATTTCGGCAAGGTCATCAACGATGACACTTACAAGGACAACAAGGGCAACTTCGCTGCAAAAAAGGGCCATCTCGCCTTCCTCGATTCCCTGAAGGCCCTGGGTGGCCTCTCCGGCAGCCTGCACCTTACCTTCCATGAGTCCGGCTTCGTCCAGATGATCCTGATGGACTCCAACGGCTTTGACCGGCAGCACTATAACTTCACCTTCGTCCGCAACGACTTCCTCGGCAATATCCCCACCGCCGTCTTCGATGTCACGCCTTCCAGCGGCAAGCGTGAGTTCGGCCGCTTCTTCGGTCGCATCTGGGTAGAGACGGGCGATGGTAACGTCGTCCGCTTCAACGGCGACTTCGCCGGATCCATCGAATCGATCAAGGAGTTCTACCACTTCGATTCATGGCGCACCAACGTGCAGCCTGGCCTCTGGCTGCCGACCAGCTTCTACGTCGAGGAGACCGATCCCCGCAGCCCGACCAACACGCTGCGCTTCAAGGCCATCAGCTATGTCTGGGGCTACTCGCTCAAGGTTCCGGATGACAATGCCGAGAACACCTCGCTCAGCGTCGTCAATGCGCAGGACGTCTCCAACGACGCGCCGGATGTGAGCCCGCTCGGCGCCCAGCGGGAGTGGGAGCAGCAGGCCGAGGACAACGTCATCGAACGCCTCTACCAGGCTGGTCTGCTCGACGCGCCCAGCGACTTCGACAAAACGCTGGCTGACCTCGCCAACAATATTCTGGTCTACAACGGCATTCAGACCAGCCGCCCCATCCGGGTGCGCACGCTGCTCACCGAGCCGCTGGAGTCGCTCGCCGTGGGCAATACCATCATCCTCTCCAAGAGCTTGATCGACACTACCGCTGTCATCACCCAGGACGGCGCACAGCAGATGGGCGATCTGAACGCTCTGCTCGCCTTCCAGCTCGCGCACATCATCCTCGACCACCGGCTGGACACCAAGTACGCCTTCAACGATCGCCTGCTCTTCCCCTCCACCTCGGTCTTCGAAAACATTCCGATGCACCACACCGATGGCGACAACCAGGCAGCCGCCAAGAAGGCAATGGAGCTGTTGAATGCCAAGGAGCTTGCCGGTGGGCAGCAGTACTTCGGCCTCTACCTGCAGCAGTTGCAGGCGCGGGAGAAGGGCCTGACCGCGTTGAATACGCCGATGATTGGCGATGCACTGGTCAGAAGCGACAAAGACCCCAGCTTCTGGATGGCCGCGATGATGCCGAAAGGCGTCAAACTGGACATGAAGGACCTGAAACAGCAGGCCGCCATGCCTCTGGCCAGCTTCCTGCGATTCGATCCCTGGACCGACCAGGTGCTCCAGATGCACACCAGCTTTGAACCCATCATCAACGAGCGCGACAAGATGCCCTTTGAAGTTGAGCCCGTCTACCTGAAGCTCAGCTACTACGCCCCACCGGCTGCCACGGCTCCGCCCGCAACGGCAGCAGCCGGCGCCGCGCCTCCGGCATCCGGTCAGGCGGATCCCGCTGCCCCGGCAGCGGCGGCGACTCCCGCCGTAGCTCCAGTTGCGGCGCCTCCGGCGAGTGCTCCGGCGGATACCGCCGCAGCTCCGCCCGCGGCGGCACAACCTGCTCCACAGCAGTAAAGGACATCTAAACAATACGGGCTGCTGGCAACACCAGCCCGGCGCAAGTGGAGATGATTTGCTCCCTCTGTAGTACGATTCGCTTTTTTTCCTTGAGGAGACAAGATGCTTAAGACATCGGTTCGAAGTGGAGTAGTTTCCGGGCTCCTTTCCATGGCGATTTTCCTTGTTCCCAACGCGCGCGGGCAGGCGATGCCCACGGCCACGGGGCGGGGCGGAGGGCTACAGGTCGGCGCGGGCGTTACCTATGGCAAACCTGACTTCGGCGAGGACTGGATCGGCGGCGCCACAGGCTTCGCAGATTACAATTTCTCGGCCCACCTGGGCGTCGAAGGCGATGTGCATTACCTCACCCTGCATACGCCCGAGGACCTCGGCGAGGAGACGTACGAGGCCGGCCCAAGGGCCTACTGGCGCAAGAGCCGATACACCCTCTACGGCAAGGGACTGATCGGCTACGGCAAGTTCGTCGTTCAGGAGCTACAGGACAATCCCGGCAAGTTCGACGCCAGTTCCTTTATGTACTCGCTGGGCGGCGGCTTGGATATCGACTTCCGCCACCGCATCACCGTCCGTGCATTCGACTTCGAATACCAGAACTGGCCGGGCTTCGCAAACAACGGCCTTACTCCGGTTATCGGCACGGTCGGTGTCGCCTATCGCTTCCGCTAGATCCGATTGACCGCCCAATTCGGGAAGCCGCGCTGCACGCATGGCTTCCACAACGTAAAACACTGAACGAGAGCGATACAATCGCTCTCGTTCTCGTTTTTAACATGCTGCACTTCCTGGGAGCCTGATTCGATGCATCGCATTGCCCTGCCGGTCCTGCTTGGGCTTGCGTCGCCACTCTTCTCCCAGGCGGTCCCTACCGCCTCACGCGCCGCGGACGTTCAGATCGGTATCGGCTACGCCAGCGGCCGTCCAGACTACGTCCATCGCACCTTCCCCGGCCTCGCCGCCTACGTTGACGTCGACCTTCGCTCCCACCTCGGAGGCGAAGTCGAGTTCCACGATATCGTCGACACCAGCGGCTCGCAGATGGCCGAGCGCACCTATGATATCGGAGCGCGATACCGCAGGACCTATGGTCCGCTGGTTCCCTATGCCAAAGGAATGTTCGGCGTCGGCCAGCTCAAATATCCGCAGGGCACCGCAGTTCTGGACTACTGGATGTTCGCCGCCGGTGCCGGCGCGGACTTCAAGCTGACCGACCGCATTCACCTGCGCGGCGAATATGAATATCAAAGGTGGACCAGTTTCCCCAATGGCGGCCTCTCGCCTCAGCTCATCACCTTCGCCGTCGCATACCACTTCCCCGGCGGCCTTCGCCGCAGATGATCGCGCCGCGCTTTTGGGAACAGCCGGACGCTCACAGCCCGTAAACTTCGCCTGCTGTGCCGCCGAAGACTCGCGCTCGCTCCTCCGCGCTGAAGTCTGCGAAATAAGCGCGCAGCAGCTCCCACCACTGCGAATATCCCACCGCGACCAAACAAACCGGCCAGTCAGAACCGGCCATCAACCGCGCCGGGCCAAACGCATTCACCACGACATCGAGATATGGCCGCAGCGTTTCCAGCGCCCACGTGTCCCACGTCGCCTCCGTCACCAGCCCTGAGATTTTGCAGGATACGTTCTCACGCCTCGCCAGCTCATAGATGCGAGTGGCCCACGGCTCCAGCTCGCCGGTCGCGATCTTTGGCTTGGCGATGTGGTCCAGCACGAAGATCTGCTCCGGATGCCGATCGACGAACTCGATCGTCTGCGGCAGGTGCCGCTCATAGATCAGGATGTCGTAGACCAGACCGCTTCCGGCCAGCGCGCGGATGCCGGAGTTGAAGTCCTCGCGCAGGATGTAGTTCTCGTCCGGCTCGCCCTGAACCACATGGCGCAGTCCCTTCAGCTTCGCGCGGCCGTCGAACTGCTCCATGATGCCGGGAAACTCCCCGCCGGCGATGGGCGCCCAGCCAACCACCCCACGTATCGCACTGCCTTGGTCGGCCAGATCGAGCAACCACTTCGTCTCCTCCAGCGTCTGCCGCGCCTGCACCACGATGGAGCCGTCGACACCCGCCGTAGCCATCTCCACGGTGAGGTCCGCGGGAAGAAAGTCGCGCCGAAGTAGCTGCATCGATTCATCGATCCAGCCGTACTCCCCCAATGTGTACCGCCAGAGGTGGTGGTGCGCATCGATCACTTCCGCATGGCTCATGGGTATTCCACTCCTGGCTGCCCCATCCATACACGTGCGTCAGCAAGCACATGTATGATAAGCAACCATTTACTTCCCGCTGTACAGCATGTCTTTGATCGCGGCGCGGCGGGCGGCGTTGGCCTCGCGGTCGCCCTTCAGCACATCACCAGCTCCTGCTGCCGGTTCATCCGCCTCCGGCTCGCTGCACTGTGGGCAGCGATTGGCGAAGCCGGGCTTGCCCGGCCTCAGCTCAAACTCCTCACCGCACGCGACACACGTCTTGATTGGGAATCCCATGACCTTCATCATAAATCGCTTGCCGGGGCTAAGGATTACGCTGGTGTCGGATCGCGATGCGCCCTGCCCCCATCTTCGCAGCCATCCGCATGGCTGCCTGCATGTTGCTCGCATCGGCGAGCCCTTTGCCGGCGATGTCAAATGCAGTGCCATGGTCGACCGAGGTGCGGATAATCGGAATACCGAGCGAGATGTTCACAGTGCGATCGAAATCAATCAGCTTCATCGGGATATGCCCCTGGTCGTGATACATCGCGACGATCAGGTCGAACTCACCGCGCACGCCGCGCAGAAAGATCGTGTCCGGCGGATGCGGGCCGGAGCACTCGAAGCCCTGCGCCCGTGACTCTTCCACTGCAGGTGCGATGATCTCCGAGTCCTGGCGTCCGAATAAATTGTGCTCGCCCGCGTGTGGGTTCAGCCCGGCCACACCGATGCGCGGCGCGCGGCCCAGCATCAGCGCAACCGCCTCCGCTCCCAGCTGAATGGTGCGCACGATGCGCGCGCGGTCGAGCCGGCAGGCCTCTTCGAGCGCAATGTGCGTGGAGACATGCACGGTCGCCAGCTTCTCGCTGGCCAGCAGCATGCGCGACTCAGTGGCGTTGCACAGCTCCGCGATAAACTCCGTGTGGCCGGTAAAGGCCATGCCCGAGAGCGTGACCGCCTCTTTATTGAGCGGCGCGGTCACCATGGCGTCGGCCTCGCCGGCCAGGCACATCATCGTGGCGCGGCGGACATATTCGGCCGCGGCGGCTCCATACTCCGCGGAGAGTTCGCCGAAGCGAACAGTTGCCACCGGCGCCAGCACGCCAGCGCGCACCACATGCAAATGCGGATGCAGCAGTTCGCGATAGCCCGCAGAAGCCGCCTCCAGCGCCGCGTGATCGCCCACGATGATCCACTGCGCCATCGCGCGCAGCTCCGCATCGGCCAGAGCCTTCAGGGTGATCTCCGCCCCCACGCCTGCGGGGTCTCCGATGGAGACGGCGATGCGCGGCAACGGAGCGGAGCTGGGAGAGGGTGATTTCATCGCTTAGCCAAGCATCTCAGACTCGCATAACTCCGATTCACAAAATCGATAGGCGCGGACAAGGGCATCTCGCTCGCCAAAGCCGCCGGACTTCGTGACGACGGTGCAGCCATCGGCCAGGCCGCCTTCAACGAGTCCCCAGGGGATGCCCGGCGCAACCTCGCCGCCCAGGCGGATGGCATGCGCTCCCAGCGCCCGCAGCACAAAAGCCGCTGTATCTCCTCCGGTAAGAATAAGCGCAGCCGGGGACGTAGCAGCAAACACAGAGACGACTGTCTCCGGCAATGCGCCTGCCTCCGGGACACGATGAATCGCGCAGCGATGCGATCCGTCTCTAAATCGCGCATCTTCCAGATGTTTGACCTGCAGCACAGTCACCGGGTGCGGCGATCCGGCGAAGAGAAGTGCCCGGCCGCCGGGGTGGACTATCGGCCCGGCCCTATTCGTCGCGGCGACAGGTTCCACAACCTGCAACTGCGCAGCGAGAGCACGCGCAAGCCCTGCGGATCCCGCCCACAGAATCGGCTGCTCAATTCGCAGCGCAGCTGCGGCAAGCCGGTCGAGATCAGACTGCTCAACCGCGTCACAGAGCAGGATACGAACTTTGTTCTCGATGGCCAGCTTGATTGCATCGTGCAGGGCGCCCTCCGGCAAGATCGGAAGAACGGCCAGACGTAAAGCGGCACTCGCGGCGAAGAGGTTGGGCAGCGCGATCTCCGCGTTCTGCCCGCTCCAGTCGCGGACTGAGAGGATGCCATTCGAGACCGTGCGACCCATCGCAGGAAAGGTCGGAGTGACCAGCGCAAGCGCGGCCTGTGATGCACTGAGAGCAGCCTCTATCTCCATGGCAAACGCACCCCGCGCGGCGGAGTCGATCTTCTTCACCAGCAGACCGCCGGCGAGCGATGGCAGCAACTTCTCGATCGCCGCGGACACGCTTGCGGCCGCTAGCTCCGGAGTAAGATCGCGAGACTCAGTGCTGACAATAAGAACATCTGCCGTGTCGTTGGCAGACGCAGCATCGACCAGCACCCGCACCGTGTGACCCGATGCAGCAAAGGCTGCGCCGCTGTCGCATGCGCCGGTCAGGTCGTCGGCGACGATCGTGATACGACGAAGTCCGTTGCTGCGGATGGGCTGAACGGGCTGCATACCGAAATCGGAGCTGAGACGCATGGGTGCATCCGCTTCTACTAACGTAGCCGCCTGCGCATGTTTGCCGACCGGAACCGTGCGCCACAAGGCAAGCGATAGGGCCGACGATCCAGTGTGTTAGTGCGCGCCGACCGTCTGTTTTTCGCTGATCTCGCTCAGACGCTTGGCCAGCAGCTGCTCCAGCTCTTCGAGCGCCTTTGAGAAGCCTGCGATCCCCTCGGCGAGCTTGTCGTGGGCCATGCGGTCCGCCGCGTGCATCTTGTCGAAGGTGGCCTTGTCCATCGGGATCTTCTCGATGTTCAGCGAAGCGGCCTTGGCCGGATCAAGCTTGCGCTCGAGCGTCCCTTGCTTCGCTTCCAGCTCCGCAAGCAGCTTCGGCGCGATGGTCAGCAGATCGCAGCCGGCCAACTCTTCAATCTCGCCGATGTTACGGAAGCTCGCGCCCATCACCTGCGTCTTGTAGCCGAACTTCTTGTAGTAGTTGTAGATGGTCGTCACAGACTGGACGCCCGGGTCGTCCGCGCCCACATAGTCCTTGCCGGTGTCCTTCTTGTACCAGTCCAGAATCCGGCCTACGAACGGCGAGATCAGCGTCACCTTCGCCTCGGCGCACGCGATCGCCTGGTGCAGCCCGAAGAGCAGCGTCAGGTTGCAGTGGATGCCTTCCTTCTCCAGTTGCTCGGCCGCCTTGATGCCCTCCCACGTGGACGCAATCTTGATCAGCACGCGCTCGCGGCCGATGCCGGCCTGGTCATACTGCGCGATGATGTCGTGCGCCTGCGCGATCGTCTTCTCGGTGTCGTAGGAGAGGCGCGCGTCCACCTCGGTCGAGACGCGGCCGGGAACGATCTCCAGGATCTTCCTCCCGAACGCCACCGCGAGCGTCTTGAAGGCCAGCGCAGCGACATCCTTGTCGCTGGCCGACGGGCCAGCCTGCTCGCGCGCATGCATCAGAACGTCGTCGACGATCTGCGCATAGGCCGGCATAGTGGCCGCGGCGGCGATCAGCGACGGGTTAGTGGTCGAATCGGTGGGCTTGAACTCTTTGATCGAGTTGATGTCGCCTGAGTCGGCGACCACCGTGGTCATGCTGCGAAGCTGATCGAGAATTGTGGCCATTTTGGCTCCTTTTTCCTGCGTCTGCGACGCGCGAGTCAGGTCTATTTTACTCCGCGCCAGCCCGGTCTAGTGTGAATCCGGCTGCCATGGTCTCGAATCCAATCTGTCTGTGGTTGCCGGCAGGCGCGTTTTTTTCTCTGATCGAGAAGGTTTGATCAGAATGCGCTGCGCGGGCGGATTTGTCGCCAAGGGGCCCAAGTCCGTACCATGGGAGGCGGAGGATTCAGGGAAATGATTGCTGAGGCGGAGATGACGTTGGCTGGGAATCTGACTGGGGAGATGTTGATTGGCTCGCGCGCGGTGCGCGGCACGCACGGATCGTCCAAGGCGATCAATCCTGCGACCGGCAAAGAGATGGAGCCGGTCTTCGGCGAAGGCTCCGAGGCCGATGTAAACGCAGCCTGCGAACTGGCCGAGGCGGCCTTCAATCCTTTCCGCGCGTTGAGCCTGGAAAAGCGTGCGCAGTTCCTCGAGGCCATTGCGCAGGGTATTCTCGACCTCGGCGATGTGCTGATCGAGCGCGTCATGGCCGAGTCCGGCCTGCCCCGGCCTCGCGTCGAAGGCGAGCGTGGACGCACCGTCGGTCAGCTTCGCCTGTTCGCCTCCGTCACCCGCGACGGCCGCTGGCTCAACGCCGTCCTCGATCGCGCCATGCCCGACCGCAAGCCGCTGCCCCGCGCCGACCTTCGCTCGCGCAAGATTCCGCTCGGCCCCGTCGCTGTCTTCAGTGCGAGCAACTTCCCGCTGGCATTCTCGGTCGCTGGCGGCGATACCGCCTCGGCATTTGCCGCAGGCTGTCCTGTAGTCGCCAAGGCGCACTCCGCGCACCCCGGCACGTCGGAACTGGTCGGCCGCGTGATCCAGAAGGCGGTTGCCGACATGGGTCTGCACGAAGGCGTCTTCTCGCTGCTGGTTGGCGGCGGCGCGCGCGTCGGCGAGGCGTTGGTCAAGCATCCGGCCATCCAGGCCGTGGGCTTTACCGGCTCGCGTAAGGTCTTACTCAATGCCGTGCGACATCCAAGCGAAGCGGCGAACTCCACGAGGCCCGCAGCATAGTCGCGAAGCAATAGATTTTCGGGAGCTTTTCGTCCCGAAAATATCGTTGAAAGAACGCACAAAGCGAAATCTGAGGCATGACGAATGTTCGGATGGCGAACAATCATGCC
Organism: uncultured Acidobacteriaceae bacterium; assembly: GCA_963766975.1. GTDB lineage: Bacteria > Acidobacteriota > Terriglobia > Terriglobales > Acidobacteriaceae > Edaphobacter. The sequence goes on along the minus strand of CAVYCF010000014.1, from coordinate 73,854 downwards.
GTAACCCGCGGCCAGAAGTCGCTCATGAATATGCAAATCGTCCACATCCGAAAAATGCGACAAGAGTTTTGGGAACAGCTCGGCCCGATCGGTGAATAGCGAGGAAAGAGCCCTTGTCGATGAATTACGAACCGACGGCGCGAAACACGACAGGACCCAAGTGAGAGCGAAGGCGCAAAGCTCTATAACCTGGGGATCGACTTTTTCCTTTGGGGCGTTTTCGCACCAATCGAGCAAACGGTGGAGCGGATGACCCTCATTGTCGGCACCGTGCGAAAGGGGAACCGTAAAATTTTGATCGAGGTTCCATCCCTTCAGGCGCTTGAGTTGACGATTTAAGAGTCTAGCATTGCAGGGGTGAGCGGAACGCGGCGCGAGCTCAACAAGAAGGGAAATCCTTGCCATGTCATTGAGGCGGTCGACAAGCTGTATCGTTCGATCAGAAATCGCAGCGACAGAGCGCAGCCGCATGCTTTCAACGAAGGAGCGTTGCATATCATCTGTTAGCCAGTGATACGAAAACTCGCCCGGCAGAACGTCAATCAGCTCGACGCGCAATTTCTCCGGGACGTGAATCGCCAATGCCTCGAACAGGCCCTTCCATTCCCAGTGAGGCGTACCGCGTTCGTTGAGAAGAAAGGCGTACTTCCCGCCCCGAGCGAAATCTTTGTGCAAATTTGTTGCGTCTGCAACAAGGCATTCCGCAATGAGGTGGTCCTGTATAAGCTGTACTGCAAATCGGATGACACCTTCTCGTCCGTGTACCGAGTTCGACTTGGGATCGAGGCGAAAAGCGCCCACGGCGATCAAAATGTTCAGCCAAGCCATGTCTGTCGAATTGTGCCCGGGATTTGTGGCCGCTACTGCAGCTTGGGCTTCATCGATTGTAAGCCAGTCGCGGCGATGGCCAAACATTCTTCTCGCGACTTCGGCAAGGATGTCCAAACATGGTATCTCAGCGGCAGCATCGCAACCAGCCATCCGAGCGATGGGGCTCGTCAACGCCGTCGAATACGTGCGTGCGAGCGTCATCGAGTTGAATGCCGTCAATGGATGTTCGTGCGCGGAGGCGGCTTTACTTGTAGCGCTGCAGATGTGCAACAAAAATGGACTTGTAAGTTGCGGCATTAGCCAAGGGGTTGTGGGGCGGTCTATGCTCCGACCGTCCAAGAATACTTTGGCGGCTTGTTCCTGTTCGCGTGGGCTCAAGAATCCAAGAGCCCTTACGACCGGATAGCGCTTTTCAAAGTCGCCTCCTAAGACGTGCGGTGCATACAGGTCGCGGCAACTGACAAGAACGGCGAGGTTACTGAACGCCCGAATATCTCTCACAAATGAGTCGAACTCGTCTGCCCAGAAGCTCCGCAGATCGCCCTCCTCGAGCGCATCGATAAAGATCACGCCGCGCTGGCGGGCAGCAAGAGATGCAGCATCAAGTGCACCGAGAAATTGATCCCGGGTAAAGCTGTCATCGAATCCGAGTTTTTGAACAATCTGTTGCCAGATGTGGACATTATGGAATTGTCGTCCCAGAAACAGAAGACTAATTCCGCCCTCATCCAAAATTTCTTGCGCACCAGCAACCAGCAAATGTGTTTTGCCCGTGCCTGCCGCACCTATGACGACCGTCGCACGCGCGGCTTCTATGTCATAGATATCAGACTGAAGAAGGCCGGTCAGGCAATCAACCCGTCGATGGAGTTCGACCAAACTTTGTCGAACCTGCGCAATGTCAATACGAACTCCAACATCGGGTTCGCATTCATATGAACATTGCAGTAATTCGCTGGTTGACAAAAAGACGGTTCGAGTCAGTTGGCGCCAGGAATCAACCGGCCAGACGGAAACATTCGAAACAAGATTATCGAGAATTGTCGAAAGTCGTGCGCGGGATCGGGCCCCGCTTTTGACCTGTCGTGCTATGTGGTCACGACGAGCGCCCCCTGGGGGAAACGATGGAAGCGAGAAGTTCATAACCGCTGAAACTGCTAATGTAAGCTCACGAATGGTTGCGGGGCTTCGGCTTAAGGCGCGTATCGCCCGTTGAGCTGAGACTTCGACATGATTCTGAGGGTGCGAGTTGTGTCGAAGAATACCGATCGTGGACGTAAGCCAGCGTCTAAGCGTGGCGGGCGTAATCTCGATCTTGCCAAACCAGTATTCGGAGAGACCCACGCATTCCCGCGATTTCAAGCTCTGCTGCAATCTTGCGGGCGGTCGTTAACACGACAGCGACAACACGGTGTTGCGCGTCAGCAAATTGTCTCATGCGCTCGCGTGCTTCGTGCCACCCGTCTGGCATGTCGTAATCGACGGGTTTGCCCGTGGAGAGCCCTTCGCAGGCAATATAAACCCGATACTCGGTAAGATTGGCGTGGATTTTGAGTGCGGTGACGAACGAATGATGAATTTGCTGCCAATCTACTTCTTCCGAAGTGACAAAAAACTTCGCGTGGACGCCGACGCGTCCCCGTGGAGAATTGTAATAACCTTCGATTCCATTGTCTTCCGTGGTATTCTCAATGCGAACCCAAGTGGGATTGTTTGCGGCGATCGTGCGGCGAGCAATCTGGCAGACCAGCTCTTCGAAGGCGGCGCTTTGAGAATTCCGGAAGGGCCGTATTGCTCTAAGATCGATCAGCATTGACCGAAGCGCGCATCGGTGAGCGAATTTCAAATTTGCGTATCAATTGTCTTTGGCCTCTGAGAGCGCCGGTTACCGCGAGTCCTTTTATAGGCTTTTCCCGCCAGGGGCCAGATATGTGTCTCGGTTCGTCTTGAATCTGATCTGCACGGTGTGATAGTTGACAGGTTGGGTGGATAGGCGCTCGAAATCCGCAAATTTGGTTGCTTAAGGCGATTGACGCCGGAGGTCCGCCCCCCCACCGCGCCAGAAACTATGGGGACGCCTGCATGCGGCGCGCCTTTGGTTTGTGTGGGGGCAAGCAAGTTCCAAGCCTCGTTCAGTACCGATTCAATAGTAATCGGCTAAATGCAAATTGACTGCTGACCCGTCGTCCAAGGTCAGTCGCAACACCGTACCCGGAGGCTTTGAGCCTTCATGTGGTCGTGTCCTAAAATAGGCGTCGTCCAATCTTGTGCCGTTAATGGCGACGATCGTATCGCCGATCTTTAGCCCGTCGGTCGCGGCCGGACTGGCAGGGGCAACATAAATAACGCGAAGGGCGTCTCCGGCACGCTCAACGCCCATACCCGATCGATCCTTTCTGAATGACTGGTGAATCGTGCTCGCGATTGGAACAAGCGTAAGATCGTCATGGGCAAAATCTACAACAAGCCTAAAGCGCCGAAGCACGGGCAATCCCACTACCGCCGGCACCGGATTCACCCAACGCTCTGAAACCCTGACTGGAATATTGTTAAGCGTCACGCCGCCTAGCTGAATTTCATTCAAAACGGCGACCTTGTTGAGCTTCGGGCCGTCAACACCCACCGTGAGCGATGTCGATTGTCGTCTTCCGTCAAGTAGGTGTCGCTGGTTCACAAATATCGATGACAGGTAGAGCGGCGTGTCGCTTCCCAAGTCAAATATCGCCTTTGTCGCCGGCCCGTTTTCAATCGCGATAGGGATCGAGCGATTGCCAGTGACTTTCTTTGTTTAGCGGGAGCCTGGTGGCTGAGACTAACTGGTTGGCAATCTCTGAGGGACGGAAGGCGATTTGATTGTGTTCAAAGTCTATGTCGGCGACAAATTTGTCGAACAAATCCCGACCAATAATTGCCACAATAGGCCGACCGGCAATCGCACTGAGTTTGTCGAGGTCAAAAACATTAGCGATCCTTGGACGAACGACGATATTTCCGACCGAAACAACGGGTGCTTGGACTGTTTGACCGAGTGAGGAGCCTGCAACACCCAATCCAAGTACGCTCCCATCCTCATTCAATCCCAGTTGGGCTGCGAACGACGTCGACAGGACCATATTGCCCGCTCCGCTGTCGATAATTATTTCGGATGGAGTACCGTTTATGCGGGCCGACACAACAATGTGACGGTCGTCGGGGATGCTGAACGGAATCCACTGCTCGTCAGAAGCTGCATATTTCATATTGTGTTTCTCACCGCAGCCGGCACTTACCAGGGCTGATGTGGCGCAAACAGCGACGAGGGCTTGGCGCGAAACTTTAACAAGCCAATCCCACCATCTTAGGCGCCGTCTACCACTGCTTTGTGCCATTCGGGTGGTGTGCGTTTCGAATAGTTTCGGCAAAACGTTAGCAATGGGGCCAGAGTTCGATCAATATTGAGCGGGCACAACGTTATCTGCGTATCGCCGCAGTCCCGCGGAAATTGGGGGGGCTGATGCATTGCGACGCCTAATATCCAACCGCGAAGAGGCGGGCTCGATCGTTCGAAGTCGCGCAAAGAACGTAGAGCGCGAAATACGGTTAACAAATAAAGCGCCAGTCGTGCACTTTGGGCCTCAACGGATATCCCAAAGTGTGGATGGGACACCGGTCGGGCCGTCCTAAAAGGTTCACATAATTCGAATACGGATAGCGCTCTCGGCGTAGAGGGTACGTAGGGGGTGGGGTAATCCGCGCCGTTCGGGGCTGTTTTCCAGCAAATGCGAGTCGCCACTGCTGCCGGCATCGGTCGGACTGGTGGGCCGCGCCCTGCAACCAAGTCGAGCGGTTAGCGAGGAGCGTGTTGCCTGCTTCGCGCGGGCGGCGGCCCGAGGGGACGATGTGACGAGAAGTCGAATTGAACAGCAAAGCGAGCCATTGATTCACGTCGCACATAGGGAATCGACGCATGTCTGGCTGGCATTTGGCTATGTACTGACTATCGTCTTCAGTCTGTTGGTAGGCGCGAACTCCGCAATCGCACAGACGGACAGCCAGCCCTCTCAAAATATGACAATCAATCTTATTCGGTTGCTGGTGAAGCAAAAAGTCATCACACAGAAAAATGCGGACGCGCTCCTCGCTGAGGCGGCACGGGAAACGGCGCAAGCTCGATCGGGGAGTTCGGCAAGTGCTGCGATCGCCACGTCGATTCCCACTGCGCAATCAGAACCCCCTCCGCCAGCTGAGGGGGTCGTGCGGGTGCCCTATGTTCCGGCGATTGTCAAAAATCAAATTCGCGACGAGGTGAAGGCCGCTGTTATTCAACAGGCAAAGGACGAAAACTGGGCCCAACCAAATGCTCTTCCCGAGTGGATACGGCGAATAAAATGGAGCGGAGACCTCAGGTTCAGGAACGAGCTCGACCTGTTTGCGAAAAACAACGTTGGCAGCGACGGTGTTGACGGCTATGTCAATTTTGCCGCCTTTAACGCCAATGGCCCAACCAATGTTAATCCCAATGGTCTTCTTTCGGATATACCCTTTTTGAACACAACGCAAAATCGGTACAACCAGTGGAGCATCCGAGCGCGGGTTGGTCTCACTGCCGATGTTGCGGACGGCGTTCTGGTCGGCTTTCGCTTAGGAACCGGTCAAAGCAACAACCCGGTTTCCACAACGCAATTGCTTGGCGGTGGATTTGTCAGGAATGACATCTGGCTCGACCAGCTTTATATCTCTTTGCTTCCGTTTTCCGGAATCTCGATGACGTTTGGACGGATGCCAGATCCATTTTTTCATACAGACCTCCTTTTCGATGACAATCTGAATTTCGATGGTATCGCGTTATCGATGCAGCCGAAGCCGGAAGGGAAAAACGGCTTTGGTCCTTTCGCGACTCTCGGCGCGTTTCCCGTTGGCTATATCGATCCCAACTTTCCGGATCATAGTATTTCAAAAGCAGGTGATCGTACGGAATGGCTTATGGCGGCGCAGGTTGGAGGTGATTTGACACGCCAAATGTTCGACTGGGGCTTCGCAGTGTCTTGGTACGACTATCTAAACGCCCAGGGGGAGCTTTCGACGCCTTGCGCGATTTATCTCGGCACGGAACAGTGTTCGACCGACGATACGGTTCCCGCATTCATGCAGAAAGGAAATACGCTATTTCTCGTGCGCAACATCATTCCGGATCCGTCTAATCCCACGAGTTACGCGCAGCCCCAATTTGCCGGCCTTTCGTTCAACTATAATGAACTCGACGCTACGACGAGATTTGATCTGAAAGTCTCGAGCGCGTATCACTTTATCTTGCAAGCAGATTACGACCGCAATCTTGCTTATGACCCGAAAATAGCCCTGCGCTATGCCGCAGAAGGTGTACTGCCTGTTACGAACTACAACTCGGCAACCAACCAATTCCAAAGCGGGCCGAACGCTTGGATGGGCCAGATCACCTTTGGCGACCCCCTACCGCGCGCTCTATGGCAGTGGAACATCATCGTGGGATATAAATACGTCCAGCCCGACGCTGCGCTGGACGCGTTTACCAACAACGACTTCTATATGGGCGGCACAAACGATAAGGGCTACTACGTAAAGGCTTCACTCGGAATCTTCGACGGCACATGGCTGAGCTTGAGATGGTTCAGCGCAAACCAAGTTTATGGCCCCCCATTGGCTATCGACGTTCTTCAAGCCGAGATCAATGCAGTTTATTGAGCCTTCCTGGATTCCGGTTCGCAAACTACGCTACACTTGAAGTCGCACAGACAGTCCGTGGCTGTACGCTCAGGAAAATGAAATCAGCAGGGTTCGATCGAGCTGTATCATCAATCCCTCATGCGCCGTTGCACAACTCGCGAACACGCTCGCAACCGGCACTGCTCTGGTGGTGTTGATTTCGACATTTAATCCGATCTCGGGCGCTCATTTCAATCCGGCGGTCACGAAGGCCCGCGCGCTTAGTGATTGCTTCGCGGGTATCGCGCCAACGTCGGCAGCCGCATTCATTGTTGGGCAGATCGGCGGTACTTTGGTGGCCTCCCTTTAATATTTCGCTGGCTTTTTGACGCTCGCGGCGGGGCGGCATGATAGTAATTTGCCAAACTTAGACTTTGGCGCGATGCCGCGTGAACTTCGAGATTCCTGTAATTGAAGGACTTTTTCGTCGTTCAGTTAGTGGTTGGACAATTGTGAATTTGCAATATATGGTTGTGCCGTTGGCGATTCCCAAAAAACTCGCATGGGGGAAGCATTGTCATCGCACGGAGCCGCCGCGCCGCAGGCGTTAGGCCCAACGCATCAGGACATTGCGTCGGGCTTTCAATTGCTGAACACCGATTTCTATAAGCTTTATGAACGTCTACATATCGGCGGTGAAAGAGCGCTCCAACTCCGCTCGGATGTACGTGACGCTGCTGATAACGCCCTTCGTGCTGGCCGTAGTGTCTCAAGTGGCTCAAAACATCGCAGGCCAAGGTGCCCCTAAGACTGGCGGGTCGGATTTTGTGTTTACCGCTGCGCTCGTTCAAACACCTCTAATCGTGCGCTGGCTATTTATCGTAGTTGGGCTCGCTGGCGTCGTGCCGTTTCAGCGGTTCATCGATGCTCATTGCCAAGTTTACAAAATGAGCCGCAGCATGAATAATTTTCGGTTATTGTACCGATTAATGTTGGACGGGACTTTGCAAGGTTACGGTTGGTCTCTCGGGCTCAAAACAGACCCCAATTTTCCCTCGCCGGTACGCTGGACACATTGGGCGACGCTCTTTGCAGTTCTAATGGGGCTCATAAATTGCGGATTTGTATGGCTCGGTGTTGCAACCTTGGACGATAGCAGTTGGAAGCTTGCCGCTTGGGTGCTCACTATCCTTTATGCCCTTGGGCAAGCGTTGCTATATGCGCACGAGACGAAATTAATCGTGAACCGATCCCTACCAGAAAATAAGCGCTATCGTACCGTTTCTCGCTCTTATGCGGAACTTAGGGAACTTTGCAGAGAAAATAAGCTGTGGCATATTTAGTAGCTTTACGCGTGGTGCGACAGGGGATCTAACTTGGTGGTAGAATAGATGTGATGACGGAAATTAAACAGCAGCCCCTGGGGGACGCTTGGGTGGAATACCTACGTGTAATTCTTACGCAAGGTAGTTGGCTGCCAGACGACCGCGAGCCTATTATAGAGGGACCGCCCGTATTCTTAGAGTTGAATGATGCGCGCAAGGACGACCCGATAATTCAGGAATTTGGAAGTAGCCATATTATCGAAATATATTCGAGAAAAATGTTTTCACGCGAACTAATCGTCGAACTCAACTCGACCTACGGAAGCAGACTTTTCGACTGGGATGGAGTGGATCAAGTAGCAACAGCGGTCGACCGCCTTAAAAAGAGATGGTGGAGCAAGAGCGCCGCTATTGGATTGATTGCACCTCTCGAAACAATGCCGCGTGTTCCTTGCCTGATAAATCTACTGCCGCTGATTCGAAAAAACCGACTGATACTAAACGCGACGTTCCGATCACAAAATGCATTCAACAGCTACGGGAATTTTATCGGTTTGCGCGCACTGCAGGAGTTGATTGCGAAACGTTTGGATGTTGCTCCCGGCGTATTGCGCGTTATGGCCTACGCCCCCCACATTTATGAGAGTGATATCGCGCGCGCATCGGAGATCGCTGGCGTGCCGGAGAGGGTAATCGCCAAGTCGGCATAAACGAAGCAATCACAAATTGGGCCATATGCTACATTCGCATTAGCGCGCGAGTGGTCTCATCAATCCGCTATTGAACTGCAGGAATCCATGGCGCTAAAATCTTCGGGGCCGCGCATCGGAGACTTCGCGTGAAATCTAAAATTGCTAAGATCGAAAACGGTCAGAAGCTTGTCGGTATTTGGCTCCGTGTTTCAACTGACGATCAAGCGCGTGGCGAAAGTCCGGCCAATCATGAAGCCCGCGCCCGCGCGTATGCTGCCGCGAAGGGCTGGAACGTAATCGACGTATATCACTTGGAGGGGGTCAGCGGAAAATCTGTCTCCGCCCATCCCGAAGCACGACGTATGCTTGCGGATGTCGAAAGCGGTCGGATTAGCGGTCTCGTTTTCTCAAAACTTGCGCGCCTTGCGCGCAACACGCGCGAATTGCTCGATCTTGCGGATAAGTTCCGTGCGAGCAACGCGGACCTAATTTCTCTTCAAGAGAGCATCGACACCACCACGCCCGCCGGCCGCCTTTTCTATACGATGATCGCTGCAATGGCTCAGTGGGAGCGCGAGGAAACCGCGGACCGCGTATTGGCCTCCATTCCGGTTCGTGCCAAGCGCGGCACGCCCATCGGCGGCAAGCCTTCGTACGGCTACCACCTCAAAGACGGCAAAGTGGTTCCGCACCCGGACGAGGCACCCATTCGCAAGCTCATCTACGAATTATTCCTCGAACATCGTCGCAAGAAGACCGTCATGCGTCTTCTGAATGATCGAGGTCTCCGCACGAGGGGAGGGGCGAAATGGAGTGACACGACGATCTCCCGGCTCATCCAAGACCCGACCGCCAAAGGCCAGTATCGCGTTAACTACACCACCGCGAGCACGACAAGACCCGGCTGGGTCGATCAGAAGCCCGAATCCGAATGGGTCATTCATGAAGTCGAACCCATCGTGCCGATCGAACTCTGGGAGCAGTGCAACGCCATCCTCGATGGCCGGAAGCGCGGGGCGAAAGTCGGCCGCAAGCCCGTACACCTCCTCAGCGGCGTTACGGTGTGCGAGTGCGGGCAAAAGATGTACGTCCCCTCCCGTAGCCCCAAATACACCTGTTGGACGTGCCTGAACCGCGTTCCGATCTCGGACCTTGAAGCCATCTATCACGACCAGCTCAAGGGCTTCCTGTTTTCGGACGAGCAGGTCGCCGAACAACTCGATTTGGCCGATACCCTGATTTCCGAAAAGCAGGACGCCATTCGCCATTTGGAGCGCGAACGGCAAACGCTCCAACGCGAAATGGATCAGACCTATCGTTTGTATCAAGAAAACCAGATCAGTTCGGCTGGCTTCGGCGCCCGCTATCGGCCGCTCGAAGAACGCGCCGCACAGCTCGACCGGCAGCTCCCGGCCGACCAAGCGGCCCTCGACGTGCTGAAAATCAACCGCCTCTCAAGCGACCAAATCCTCGCCGACGCGCGCGACCTGCACGGCCGCTGGCCCTCTCTTGGCCAGGACGAAAAGCGCGGCATTGTGGAGGCCATAACCGATAAGATCATCGTCGGCAGGGACAGCGTCGAGATTAGGCTCCACTATCTCCCTCAGACCGGACAAGCCCCGGGCGGCGGCGGACCGCCGCCCGGACTGCCGGACGATCAAGCAATACAATCATTAGCTTCCAAAGCACTTGAAGGGCATGCCAACAAGGCAACGCAATCGACGAGATTGAGATAGGCCGTTAGGATCCGCTTCTTGGGCCACAGCGCTTCGATGAGCACCGTGAGATACGCCTCGATGCCCTTGCGCACCCAGCTTCGCACCGGCAGCAGGAACATCGTGCGCGCGACCTGCTGGCTGATCGTGCTCGCGCCGCGCAGCGCCTTGTGCGGATGGCGCTCATGCTCGCGGATCGCGTCATGGATGTCTTTCCAGTCAAAGCCATGATGCTTGCAGAAATTCTGGTCTTCCGAACCGATCACTGCATGTCCGAGCGCGGGTGAAATGTTTTCATACGCGACCCATTGGTAATGCACCGGATCGCCTGCGATCAGCCAGGTGAGCATTTGCGGCGTGCCGGGGATGGGCACGAAACGAAACAGCAGGATCAGCAAAATCGGAATGGGCACGAGAAACGCGAACAGAATGGCCAGCGTGCGCCGAAGCCACGGCGTGCGGGTCCCCTCGCCATGCCAGAGCCGGTTTGCCAATGCGCGAAGGAATGCCTGAACTCGTTCCATCGGGTTCCTATATCAAATCGCGCGCGTCGGCGGGTGTTCCGGCTGGCGTTTTGTGCCATTCTTGGCGGGCCGTGGGCAGTGCCGAGGCGAGAAACGTCGCGAAGAACGAAGCGGCGGGTTGCGGTTCGGAAGAGGGGGCTCTCATGTCCTGGAAACGCATTGTTCGAGTGGGGCTCGCGAGCGCCTGCGTCGCGGGGCTGGCGGCTTGCGCCATCGATGCGCTCAAATACACCGAGCCCGCCGACGATCAGGCAGCCGAATTTGTGGTTTCAACCGACGGCCCGATGGCCCTGGCTTTTTATCGCGAGGCGTCCCACTGCACCGACGCGCTTCAAGTCCCGCAGCCGAAATCGGGATCGACCTCCTACCGAATTCCGGCCGACCGGGAATTTGCCTTCGAATTTTTCTACTACGGCGGCCCGTATCATTTGTGGGAAGCCTGCTCCGAGCAGATCCTCAGCTTCCACCCCGAGAAGGGCAAGCAATACCGGTTTCACTACACGCTGGATCACGACCGGGGCGAATGTCGCTGGTCGCTGACGGAAAGCGACGGCGGACGCGAAACGCAAGTCAAAGCCACGGAGCGCGAATACGATCCGAACTTCACGACCCTCGCAGGCGAGGGATTGTGGTGCAAACCCAAGACGATGTGAGATCGCTGGAATGACAATCAATTCCGCGCCGATATCCCTCGGGCGCACCGCGCTGGACCAGCCTTGAATTGCCTCCTCTCCGGGAGAGGAGGCAATGCGGAACCCGAAACTACAGGCTTATTTGGGAGGCAGGAACTGGCCTTTGACCAGCGAGGCCACGGGCAGTTTTGCATGTCCCGGCAGCGTCGCCGCAGGCAATTTGTGGCTGACTGTGTAGGTGCCACTGTTCGAAAAGCTGATGGTGGCGCCGTCGGTCGTCTCATAGATGAGCCAGCTGTTGCCTGTCTTCAGCGGCAGCTGAAACGCGTAATACTCGGCCGTGTTTGCATTGTTGGTCACGTCCTGTTCGGTGGTGGAAAGGATGAGCCAATTTCCGGATTGGCCGGTGATCTTGCCCTCCGTTCCCACGCCGACCGCGTTGGCGCTGTAGGCGCAATTCGTGGTCAGATCGTCGACAGCGACCGAAGAGGCGTCGTTGAGAACGATACCCGAGAAGAAATTGCAGTAGCCATCAAGCGAAACATAAGTCGGCTTCGCCAACGCGCCGGACGTGCCTGCCAGAAGCAATGCACCGATCGCCAGACCCAAACGGATTTTCATGAATTGCGCTCCTTGAATGGGGGCCAGGGACCAATCTCCCCACCCGTCGGGCGAAGATTACGTATGAGTTAAGATTTAGGCCATCCTGGGTTAGCTTTTTGATGTGATCGTCGTACGTAATGAACACGGCGTTCGGTGGCTCGAACTCAGCTGAATCATCCCGTTGCATTCGCTTGGCTCGGCGCATTCCAACCGCGCGGCACATCGCATGACCAAGATTTTTTCTGCGGACGGCATGATTTTTTTGGTAAAGTTGACGAGCCTGTCACTCATTCCGCGATGAGGCAGATCGCATGGCGAAGTTGAATTCGAAGGCCCCCGGATTACGAGAAGTTGTGCAGCCGAAGCGCGCTGCCCGCGTTCGCACGACGATGCTTATCGGCGAGTTGGCGCGACTTGCCGGCGCGAGCGTGCAGGCGGTGCGGCTCTATGAACGGCGCGGCCTGATGGGCGAACCCGAACGCACCGCAAGCGGCTATCGCGTGTACCAGCCGCTCGATCTGGAAATCCTGAAAGCGATCAAACGGTGCCAGAGCCTCGGGCTGACATTGACCGAAACCAAACGCATCACGCGCATCCTGGAAAAAACGCGGCAGAGCGGCGATTTGTTTTCACCGGGCCGGGATCGCGAATGCCTCGAAGAAATCGAGCAGATCGGGCTGCAGAAACTGGGCCTGCTGGATGCGCGCATCCGCGAGCTGTCGGCGACGAAAGGCGAACTCCGCTTGACGCTTCGCCAGAATTCGCGCGGCGATTGACGTGGGTGTTTCAAAAGCCTCTTGACCCTATACCTAGGGTGAGACCGTAGCCTCGGACCAGTCATCCGGGAGTACGGTTCATGCGTCAGGTCATCGCCGCGTTTTTCATCGTCTTATTGAGTTGCACCGCGAGCGCAAACGCCGCGCCATCCACCGCCGACGCGAACAAGGCAACGGCGCGCCGCGTGTTCCTCGAAATCTTCAACCAAGGGAAATATGATGTCGCCCGCGAAATCTACGCGCCGGATTTCGTCAATCACGGCCTCACGACCGATGCGAACCTCGCCCAGGACCAGGCGGCGGTGCATGGCTGGCGGGACGCGGCGCCCGATCTCATGATGACGGTGCTCAACGAGATCGCGGAAGGGGACTACGTCACCGTGTTGTGGACCGGCACGGGAACGAACACCGGCACCGGCGACGGCTATTCCGCCACCGGCAAGCGGATGATGATGCGCGGCATCACGATCTGGCGGTTCGCGAACGGGAAGATCGAGGAGGAATGGTCGGAGTTCAGTGCGCCGGTGGCGGCGCGGTGAGGGGTGCCGGAAATTTGAGCGCGGCTGGTGTCGCCGCAACCTCCTTGGGTTGAAATAGGTCACTCCAAGGTCCACGTTGATCGCGCAACCTCTCAAGGGAGACACCACTGACCAAATTTTTGAGAAATACCGGCAAAGCCTGTAGCAGGCGCAACCACGGCTCCCGGCCCGTCACATAGGGAATGAGCAAAAACGCGGAATTCCGCTGAGCGCGGATAGTGTGCAGCAAGCCCCAGTCGATTGACCGGGGCTTTTGCTTTTTCCCGAAACGTTGGATCGGTTGAAGAGATTGACGGGACGACCCGCGGCACAATCGTTCGCCAGACGTGATCTCACTAAACTTGAGGATAGACCGCGGCCGTGTTACCGAGGCTTTAGTATTTAGTCATCCGAAATATTATGAATTTACTCGAATAGGTTCATGCTCAGCCATGGCTGGATCCGAGCCAAACTATATTAGGGAATTCGTTAGGGCGTTTGGGACCAACTGGTTTGCCGTGATGAGTGGTGGGCCAAGTGTTCCCTTCGCAATATGGGCGCTTTTTGTCCAAAACGAGACGGCCAGGGTAGGCCTGTGGCTGACGGCAGCGGGATGCATCGTCTTATCAGCATTCTTTGTCTGGCGAGCCGAGCGGAAAGAAGTAGTCGACCTAAGAATGCGGGTTGACATTGTAGCTGCCACGCGTGAGCAAACTGCTGCGATCCGTGAGCAAACTGCCGAAACGAGGGCCGCTCGAGAAGCACGACATGTTCCCACGCTTTCTTGGACAGAGGCTCTCATAATTGAGGGAGCGAAAGCCCTCAACCACGAGCAGAATTCGACTGGAGGTTGGCAGTAACGGCAAATTCGCTACCACAAAACTTCGCAATTCGTATGCAATTGAAAAAACCCTACATATTCGAATAATAAATACGGATCCGCGCAAGCCAATTAGATCGTGCAAAATTCAGATCATGTCGATTGACCCTTACTCAGGGTCGCATGGTCCTTGGCTAGTTGCGGAGGACATCGATCTTGCTGGAGGTGACATTATCAATGTGCCGATCGCTCAATATGGCGAGGCAGTTGATCGCGTAAAGTTCAACTGCGCAGACTCTTTTTTTCAAATTTGTCTAGCGACTGGGAGGTACCCGACGTGCTCGGTTGATGAAACGCATTTTCTCGTCATCCGTGCGACAGCTATGTCGTCAAAATTTGAAGATATTGCAATTGCGTTATGGGTCGATGCTGACGGTCACTTACGAGCCGCTCAGATGCTTTCTCTGAAATCGGCGGCCGAAGATGCGTACGGTCAAATTCGCGGAACAGACTTCGCGAGTGAAATCGAAACAATTGGACAATCGCCATTAGAAATTACCCGCCTCGTGGCACAACAGCTTTTGAGCCGCGGGGCCGTGTGGGGAAACGTGTGGCCTTCGCAGGCTCCAGAACAATTGCGCGACGCAAAGTGGCGAGGCTTGAGTATTTTGGATGACATCGAGAGCTTGGCGTATTCAAAAATAAAGGAACCGGTAGTTCGAAATGCCATCGTCAAACAATCGGACGTGAACGAATTCGTGCGTTACGTCAAAAGCATTAGCACAACATTCTAAAAAGCATTCCGAATTCGCCGCATATTTTGGCTACGACGGGATCGGCACAAAACATAGCGGAAAACTCATTTGGTTGACATTAGAACCGGATCGGACTATCCTTGAAAGAACATATCATGAACATGTTATGCGAGCCAAACCGGCCATTATCACGCAGCCCGCGGATCGAAAAAGTCGAAGCCGCGAGTTCGAGGAAATTTTTCGGCCGTGGGCGTTGCGCGCGCCATCCGACTGCCGCGCAAGAAAATTGCGTCCTGTTATTTTCCTGTTTAACAGGAGCACACGCCGAAGTTTGGCGGGGCGCCGCCAGGGCCCTGCAACGCCCGATTATTTTGATACAAGCCATTGTTTTTGTTTGTTTTTCTGGAAACCGAAAATTTTCGCAAATTCGGAGCGCGGGCTTTCCCCTGCGCTGCTTCGCAGCTTCGGAGGACGGGCCCCTCAACCAGCCGAAGCCTCGGCGAAGGCTGGCCAGCCCGCTGGGGCGGTGGAGGGTTCGGAGAAGCGGACGGGGCAGGGTATCGACAGGGCCCTGCAAAGCCCTGCCTTTTCAGCTCAACATATTGTTTTTATTCGGTTTTTGGTTTCCCCAAAATTTCGCAAATTCGGAGCGTCCACCTACGCCAAGGCTTCGGTGGACAGGCGGGCTCGTTACGCCCTCACGGCCGCAGTTCATCGCTCAGCGGGTGCACAATCCGGCTCAGCATTTCCTTCGGCACCACCTGCCAGAAGCGGCCGAGTTCCAGTTCCCATTGCGCGAGCAGCTGGCGCCGCGAAGACCGAGCTCGATTCCTTGCGGTGCTCTTCGACGAGTCCGCGCAGCACGCTTTCCCAATGCGCGCTCGCCACGCGCTGCCAGACGATCGTGTCGGGATTGATGTGCTCCTCGAAGCGGCCGTCGGCGTCGTAGACGAAGGCCATGCCGCCCGTCATGCCGGCGGCGAAATTGTCGCCGACAGGGCCCAGGATCGCGACCATGCCGCCCGTCATATATTCGCAGCCATTCGAGCCGCAGCCTTCGACCACGGCGGTGGCGCCGGAATTGCGCACGGCGAAGCGCTCGCCCGCCTGACCCGCCGCAAACAATTTTCCGGCCGTCGCGCCATAGAGCACCGTGTTGCCGATGATGGTGTTTTCGTTCGCCACAAAGTTGGCCGAAGTCGCGGGCCGCACGATGATGGTGGCGCCGGACAAACCCTTGCCGACATAATCGTTGGCGTCGCCGAACACTTCGATCTTCAGACCCTGCACGGCGAACGCGCCCAGCGATTGGCCGCAGCGAGCCGCGCAGCCGCAGCGTCAGATGCGCCGGGCGGCAGGCCCGTCATCCCCCATTTGCGCACGATGCGCGAGGAGATGCGCGCGCCGATGGAGCGCATCGTGTTGCGCACGGTGTAGGCGAGCTGCATCTTCTCGCCGTCGCGCAGGAACGCTGCGGCGTCCTTCTCGATCTGCGCGTCGAGCGTATCGGGCACTTCGTTGCGGCCCTTCTAGCGTCGAGAAGCGCGCATGGCTGCCGGGATCGGCCTGCACCAGCAACGGATTGAGATCGAGATCGTCGAGTTCTTCCGCGCCGCGGCTCATCTGGTAGAGCAGATCGGTGCGGCCGATGACGTCTTCCAGCTTGCGGAAGCCGAGCGAGGCCAGAATTTCGCGCACTTCCTCGGCGATGAAGCTGAACAGATTGCACGACCTTGTCCGCCGTGCCCGCGAATTTCGCGCGCAGCTTTTCGTCCTGCGTGCAGACGCCGACAGGGCAGGTGTTGGAATGGCATTGCCGCACCATGATGCAGCCCATGGCGACGAGCGACGCGGTGCCGATGCCGAATTCCTCCGCGCCCATCATGGCGGCCATCACCACGTCGCGGCCGGTGCGGATGCCGCCATCGGTGCGCAGCATCACGCGATGGCGCAGATTGTTGAGCGTGAGGATCTGATTGGCTTCGGTCAGCCCCATTTCCCACGGCACGCCCGCATATTTGATGGAGGTCTGCGGCGAGGCGCCCGTGCCGCCGCTATGGCCGGAGATGAGGATCACATCGGCCTTCGCCTTGGCGACGCCGGCCGCAATCGTGCCGATGCCCGTGGCCGCCACGAGCTTCACGCAGACGCGCACATCCGGATTGATCTGCTTCAGATCGTAGATGAGCTGCGCCAGATCTTCGATCGAATAGATGTCGTGATGCGGCGGCGGCGAGATCAGCATCACGCCCGGCGTGGCGTGGCGCAGCTTCGCGATCATCTCCGTGACCTTGAAGCCGGGCAGCTGGCCGCCTTCGCCGGGCTTGGCGCCTTGCGCGACCTTGATCTCGAGCTCGCGGCATTGATTGAGATATTCCGCCGTCACGCCGAAGCGCCCCGACGCCACCTGCTTGATGGCGGAATTGGCATTGTCGCCGTTCGGCTTGGCGCGGAAGCGCGCGGGATCTTCGCCGCCTTCGCCGGAATCGGATTTCGCGCCGATGCGGTTCATGGCGATGTTGAGCGTTTCATGCGCTTCCGGCGACAGCGCGCCCAGCGACATGCCGGGCGTGACGAAGCGCTTGCGGATTTCGGTGATCGATTCCACTTCGTCCAGCGGGATCGGCTGTCGCCGCGGCGCGGAAATTCATCAGATGGCGCAGCGAAACGGGCGGCAGCGCCCACACGCCTTCGGAATATTTCTTGAAGGTCGTGTAGGAATCGTTCGAGACGGCGCTTTGCAGCAGGTGGATGAGCGTCGCTTCATGGGCATGCGTCTCGCCGCCCTGGCGCGATTTGTAGAAGCCGCCGATCGGCAGCGCCGCCGCATCGTCGTCGAAGGCGCGCGCATGCAGCGCGCGCGATTTGCGTGGCGATGCCGGCAAGCCCGATGCCGGAAATGCGGCTCGGCATGCCGGGGAAAATATCGGCCACCATCGAGCGCGAAAGGCCGACCGCTTCGAAATTGATAGGCGCCGCGATAGGACGAGATCACCGAGATGCCCATCTTCGACATGATCTTGAGCAGCCCGCGCTCACCGTATCGAGATAGCGCTTGACGCACTGCGCCGAGCGAGAGCTTGCCGAACAGGCCGCGCGCATGGCGGTCCGCGATGCATTCCTGCGCCAGATAGGCGTTCACGGTCGTGGCGCCGACGCCGATCAGCACGGCGAAATAATGCGTGTCGAAACATTCCGCGGCGCGCACGTTGATGGAGGTGTAGGTGCGCAGGCCCTGGCGCACGAGATGGCTGTGCACCGCGCCGGTGGCGAGGATCATCGGCATGGCGCGCGAGATCGCTGGACGATGCGCTCGTCCGTCAGGATCAGATGGTTGTAGCCCTGCGCGCACCGCGTCTTCGGCTTCGGCGCGCATGCGCTCGATCGCCTGCGCGCAGCGCGCCTTCTCTGCGGCACGCCGTCGCGCACGCGGGAACACGCAATCGATCTCGTAGAAGCGGCCTTCCAGATGCTCCTTCATGCGCTGATACATGCCCGTCGAGATCACCGGGCTTTCCAGCACGAAGACGTTCGGCCTGGCTTTCGTCCTGCGCCAGCACGTTGCCGAGATTGCGGAAGCGCGTCTTCAGGCTCATCACGCGGCTCTTCGCGCAACGAGTCGATCGGCGGGTTCGTCACCTGGCTGAAATTCTGCCGGAAATAATGCGACAGCGGCCGATATTGATCGGACAGCACGGCCAGCGGCGTGTCGTCGCCCATCGAGCCGACGGCTTCCTTGCCGTCTTCCACCATCGGATGAAGGATCAGTTCGAGATCCTCGATGGTGTAGCCGGCGGCGACCTGGCGGCGGCGCAGCGTCATCCTTGTCGAACAGTCGCGGCTCGCGGCCCGGCCCGATGATCGGCTCGAGCTCGACGATCTTCTTCGTCCATTCCTCGATAGGGATATTCGCCGGCGAGCCTGTCCTTGATCTCGCGATCTTCGTAGAAGCGGCCTTCTTCGAGATCGACGCGCGATCATCTGCCCCGGACCGACGCGGCCCTTGCGCGATGACTGCGCGCTTCATCGAGCACGACCATGCCCGTTTCGGAGCCGACGAACAGCAAGCCGTCTGCCGTCACCGCATAGCGCTGCGGGCGCAAGCCGTTGCGATCCATGCCGGCGATGACCCAGCGCCCGTCGGTGGCGGCAAGCGCGGCCGGCCCGTCCCACGGCTCCATCACGGCGTTGCATAGGAATACATGGCGCGATGCGAATCCGGCATGGTCGAGGCTTTCTTCGACCACGCTTCCGGCACGAGCAGCGTCTTCGCGAGCGGCGCCGTGCGGCCCGCGCGCACCAGCACTTCGAACACGGCATCGAGCGCCGCGGAATCCGAACCGCCCGGCTGGATGATCGGCTTGATGTCGTCGCCATGCTCGCCGAAGAGCTGCGACGCCATCTTGAACTCGTGGTTCTTCATCCAGTTGACGTTGCCCTTCAGCGTATTGATCTCGCCATTGTGCGCGAGCATGCGGAAGGGCTGGGCCAGCCGCCAGGTGGGGAAGGTGTTGGTCGAATAGCGCTGGTGGAAGATCGCGAAGGCGGAGACGAAGCGCGTCGTCCTTCAGATCGGGATAGAAGTTCGACAGCTGCTCGGCGAGGAACATGCCCTTGTAGATGAGCGAGCGCGACGACAGCGAGCAGATGTAGAAATCCTGGATGGCCGCTTCGCGCACGCGCTTTTCGATGCGCCGCCGGCAGAGATAGAGCCGGCGCTCCAGCGCTTCCATGTCGAGCTCGTCGCCGACGTCGAACATGATCTGCTCGATTTCGGGACGCGTCGCATTGGCCTTCTCGCCGATGATCGGAAATGTCCACCGGCACCTGACGCCAGCCATAGAGGTAGAAGCCGAAGCTCAGGATTTCGGATTCGACGATGGTGCGGCAGGTCTCCTGCGCGTCGTAATCCGTGCGCGGCAGAAATATCTGGCCGACGCGCGATCGGCGCCGCGCTGCAGCTTGTGGCCGGTGCGCTCGACGTGCGCGCGGAAGAAATCCTGCGGCACCTGCAGATGGATGCCCGCGCCGTCGCCCGTCTTGCCGTCGGCATCCACCGCGCCGCGATGCCACACCGCCTTCAGCGCTTCGATGGCGCGCGTCGACCACTTCGCGCCGCGGCTTGCCGTCGATGGCCGCGACGAGGCCCACGCCGCAGGCATCATGTTCCTGTCCGGCGGATCGTAGCGTGCCGTCGTCCAGCTTCGCGCATTGGCGACGAAGCGCGCGATTTCGACGTCGGCGTTGAAATCGTTTCATCGTCGTCACTCCGCCGCTTCCAGCGCGGCGGTCGCGGCTTTGCGCGTCGAGATATGCTGTGGATCGCCGCTCGGCCGCATCGCGGCCGTCGCGGATCGCCCACACGACCAGCGATGCGCCGCGCACGATGTCGCCGGCCGCGAACACGCCGTCGAGATTGGTCATCGAGCGTCGCGGGTTCGATCTTGAGCGTGCCCCAGCGCGTCACGTCGAGTTCCGGCGCGCCGAACAGCGCCGGCAGATCTTCGGGATCGAAGCCCAGCGCCTTGATCGACGAGATCGGCGTGCAGCGTGAAATCCGCGCCCTCGATTTCCTCCGGCATCTTGCGGCCCGACGCATCGGGCAGGCCCAGGCGCATGCGCGCGATGCGCACGCCTTCGACAGTCGTCGTCGCCGAGGAACGCTTCGGGCGCGGTCAGCCATTCGAACTCGACGCCTTCTTCTTCGGCGTTGGCGACTTCGCGCAGCGAGCCCGGCATGTTGTCGCGGTCGCGGCGATAGAGGCATCTCACCGATTTCGCGCCCTGGCGCATCGGCGGTGCGCACGCAATCCATCGCCGTGTCGCCGCCGCCGATCACGACGACGTTCTTGCCGTCCGCGTCGAGCGCGCCGGAGTCGAACTCCGGCACCGCGTCGCCGAGACCCTTGCGGTTGGAGGCGATGAGATAGTCGAGCGCCGGCACGATGCCGGCCGAGGCCCGACGCCCGGCGCTTCGATCTCGCGCGCCTTGTAGACGCCGGTCGCGATCAGCACCGCGTCGTGCGCGTCGCGCAATTCGGCGAAGCGTGGCATCGCGGCCGAGCTCGAAGCCCAGATGGAATGCGATGCCGCCGTCGTCGAGCACGCTGCACGCGCCGCGCGACGACGTCTTTCTCCAGCTTGAAATTCGGAATGCCGTAGATCAGCAGGCCGCCGGCGCGGTCGTGGCGGTCATAGACCGTGACGCTGATAGCCCTTGCGGCGCAGCTCTTCGGCCGCGGCGAGGCCCGCCGGGCCCGCGCCGACGATGCCGACATGCTCGCGGCGCACGCGGCGCGGCTTCAGCGGCTTCACCCAGCCCTGCTCCCAGGCGGTGTCGGTGATGTATTTCTCCACCGCGCCGATGGTGACCGTGCCGTGGCCCGATTGCTCGATGACGCAATTGCCTTCGCACAGCCGGTCCTGCGGGCAGATGCGGCCGCAGATCTCCGGCATGTTGTTGGTGGCCTGCGACGAGCTCGTAGGCCTCTTCGAGCCGGCCTTCGGCGGTCAGCTTCAGCCAGTCGGGGATGTTGTTGCTGAAGCGGGCAGTGGACCTGGCAGAACGGCACGCCGCATTGCGAGCAGCGGGACGCCTGCGCCGCGGCCTTCTCGGTCGATAGTCCGCATAGATCTCGTGGAAATCTGCGCGCGCGCGTTCGGCCGGCCGCTTTTCGGGCAGTTCCTGGTCGAGCGAAACGAAGCGCAACATTTTGTCGGCCATGGCAGTTCCGCGCAATGCTCTGTCCATACCCAATTCGCGCATACGGATTCTAGGCAGGCAGAGCTAGGGAAAAATGATATGAAAAGTCAGTCTTACTGTCTCAAATTTACGGGTATCTCGGTCATGGTGTTCGGCCGACTCTTGGCATCGCGATTATAATTGACAGTATTAATGTCATAATAGGAATTCTTGTGCCTTTTCGGGCGCTTATGCTAATCCTGCAGCAATTGCGAGGGGGATTCGGATGGTCGCGCAGCATTGCCATAACGCCGTGGACACCAGATTTGCGGCGCTGGGCCGGCCAAGGTCGCCTTCCTGGGCGTCGTCCAGGGAATCACCGAGCTCCTGCCGGTCTCCTCCAGCGCCCATATGCGGGCAATTCCCGCACTTCTGGGCTGGCCAGACCCCGGGGCGGCCTTCTCCGCCGCCCTGCAGCTCGCGGCGCTGGCCGCCGTGGTCACCTATTTCGGCAGCGAAATCCTGTCCGTGACGACGGGTTCGGTGCGCGCGCTGGGCGCACGCCAATGGCGCAACCGCGACCTCATTTTCGCAGTCGGCGTAATCGTCGCCACGATCCCTATCGCGATCGTGGGTTCGGCGCTCGCAGAACGTCCTCAACGCCTGCAACTCGCCCCTGCGCACGCCGATGCTCGTCGGCATTGCCTGCTTCGTGATGGCGTTGCTGATGGGGCTGCCGAACTTGTTTCAAACACAAGCGTTCCGTCGAGCGCCTCACATTGCTCGACGCATTCTGATCGGCATCGCGCAAGTGGGCGCATTGATCCCCGGCGTGTCGCGCTCCGGCTCGACATTCACCGCCGCGATGTTCCTCGGCTTCAACCGTGAAGATGCGGCGCGCATTTCATTCCTGCTCGGCGTTCCCGCCATCGCGCTCGCGGGCGGCAAGGAATTGCTGGTGCTTGCCTCATGCCCGTCTCGACCCCATGCGTGGAAAATGCTTGGCATCGGTTTCGTGGTCTCCAGCGCGTCCGCATTCGTCGCGATCTGGGGCCTGATGCGCTTCCTCAGGAACTCGACCACCTGGGCGCTGGTGATTTACCGCGCGGCCTTCGGCCTCGTGCTCATCGCGGGCGCCGCGATGGGATGGATCCACTAGCGCAAGATCGCTTCACGTTGAAGCATCACAACATCCGTCATCGCCCGCTTCTCACGCGAGCGACCCAATTTCCATACCGAAGGGCAATTGGGTCACCCGGATGCCGCGCAAAAAGCGCGGCCCCGGGTGATGACGGCAAATGGGTTTATCGGGACCCAGCCACCATTCCCTTACGCTTTCGAGATTGCGGCGATCTTTTCTTTCGCGGGCTCGTCGAATTGTCCGGCGGCGCGGAAACGCCACAGATAGCCGGGCAAAATGGCTTCCGCCAATCCGGCTGGATGCCGATATCGGCGAAGGTGAGTGCGCCGCGGCGAAACCACATTGTCGGTTTTCAGCAGCCTGACCTGATCGCGCGTGAGCAACGGCTTCGGCAGCATTGAAAAATGTCGCCTTCAGCATCGCGATCGCGATACGGCACCGGCACGAGAAGCCTTTTGCGGCCGGTCTCGCGCAGCATCGAGCTCCATCAACTCCTTGAAGCTGTAAACGCTCGGTCCGCCGAGTTCATAGGTCTTGCCGCGCGTCGCCAGATCCTGCGCGCATTTCACGATTGCCGCGGCGACATCGCTCACATAGACCGGCTGGAATTTCGTCTTGTCCGCCGCCGATCAACGGCAGGAACGGCAAGCATCCGCGCGAGCCCGGCGAAGCGGTTGAAGAAATTGTCTTCCGGCCCGAACACGATGGAAGGCCGCAGGATCGTCGCATCCGGAAACGCTTCGCGCACGCGCGATTTCGCCTTCCGCTTTCGTGCGCGCATAAGCGGATTCGGAATCGGCATCGGCGCCGATTGCGGAAACCTGGATCAGCGACTGCGCGCCGGCCGCTTTGGCCGCTTTCGCAATCGCGCCCGCGGCTTCAGCGTGAATGGCTTCAAAGCGCTGATGTCCGCTCTGATAAAGAATGCCAACGAGGTTGATGACGACGTCCGCGCCACGAACGGCGGCAGCAACCTGGTCTGCATCCTCGACATTCGCCTTGACGATCTGGATCTGGCCGACTGCTGCCCATCGGCGGCAGGAAATTGCCGAGATTGGGATGCCGCACGGCCACACGAATGCGGTAACCGGCTCTCGCCAGCGCGCGAACCGTGTGGCGGCCGAGAAAGCCGGAACCGCCGAAGACCGTGACAAGAGAAGCCATGAAGCCCGTTCCCACTTTAAGGCGCATCGATTGCTGCGGTTCATACGCGCTCGGCAAGGGTCGGAACAGCGCGCAATTCGCCGCTTATTCCTGGACGTATTTCCGCTCGCCCGTTTGCGGCTGGATATAAACGGTCACGGGCTTGCCGGTTTCATCGTCAATGAACCGTTCGGTCGTTCGTTCCCAGCCGGCGCCCGGCGCACCGGCTTCGAGCGGCTTGTAGCGGAAGCGCTCGAACACGATGCCGAGCACGAGGGTGGCACCCCAGAACAGAAAGACGAGCGATGGCGGAACACCCGTCAATGCCATCAACGCAACCCCGATTGCGATGGCAGCAACGCCGATGCCGATGAGCCAGCTACGCAACATTGGCGTCCGGATTGCCCGGCTCCAGAATTACCGCGGTGCCATAGGCCACGATCTCGCTCATCGTCTGGCCGATCTCGGAGGAATCGAAGCGCATCATGATGATGCCGTTGGCGCCCATGGCCGTAGCGTTCTTCACCAGCCGGTCCACGGCATGGCGGCGCGCTTCCTCCAGAAGCTGGGTGTATTCGGTGATTTCGCCGCCGACGATCGAGCGTAGGCTGGCCATAATATTGCCGCCGATGCCGCGCGAACGCACCACCACGCCGAAGGTCTGTCCAAGGGTCTCGCGGACCCGGTATCCCGCGACCCGCTCCGTCGTTGCCACAAGCATTGAAACCTCCTCTTTGCGACTCAGACCACTA
Source organism: uncultured Acidobacteriaceae bacterium (assembly GCA_963766975.1). GTDB lineage: Bacteria > Acidobacteriota > Terriglobia > Terriglobales > Acidobacteriaceae > Edaphobacter. The sequence goes on along the minus strand of CAVYCF010000014.1, from coordinate 49,284 downwards.
TCGTGCCCGTGCTGGGCGGCGATAAAAAGGCTGGGCCATGCTATGAAGACGCCAACGGATATAGCGGGGGACCAATGACAAGAGGAAAATGCCAGTTCGTTGGGGTCGCAGCGAGCCTTTTGCTGTGGCTGTCCGGCACGGCTGAGGCGGATGATCTGAAAACCGTCCCTAGTCTCGGGAATACCGTGCTCGATCTCGACACGGGAAACGGGAATTACTCCCAGTGGAAAATTGACGACCTCGGGACCGTCAATTCGCTGCGCACGACCCTGCAGGTCCATCGCCTCGGCGACGATCCTCGATGGGCGCCGAGTGTCACGATAGTGGTCGGCAACAAAGACGAGAACGTTAGCTTCCAAGTGCTCAGCGCCACACGGCAGCCGCCACTGACAATGCATATGGGGCACTATGTGGCGGGCAAGCTCGCCGAAGATCGGAGTTTCACGAAAACGGTCGACCTCAACGAGAAGTTGGATGTCGCTGTCGACTGGACCGCGGCCGGAGTTGTGACAGTGACGCTCGGGGACGGCGAAACTCAGACATTTAGCTTAAAAGCCGCTCCCACGAGCCTGTCCATCGACGGCTCGACCGGCGAAGCGGAGTTCAATCCGCTCAGGATCGGGCATGCGGGCCAGTGATCAGGCATGCGTTGACAGGCTTTGGGGCCGCCCGTAAACATCCGGCCCCCAAGGCTTTAAATCTTGGCCCAGATGGCGGAATTGGTAGACGCACTAGTTTCAGGTACTAGCGCTGCAAGGCGTGGAGGTTCGAGTCCTCTTCTGGGCACCATCCTTGATCGAGACACGGGCCGGATTGCCCGTCACTCCGCGTAGAGACAGGCAAGGCCGCTTTGAAAGTTCAGCTTCACAAGGGTGATTTGCCGGACGGGCTCGATTTGGGCGCGTCGGTCGCCATTGATACTGAGACCCTGGGACTGAACCCCTTTCGCGATCGCTTATGCCTCGCCCAGCTTTCGGCCGGCGATGGCGTTTGCCATGCCGTGCAATTCGCAGCCGGGCAATACCAGGCACCGAACTTGAAGCGTCTTTTGTCCGACCGGAGCGTCACCAAGATTTTTCACTTCGCGCGCTTCGATGTGGCCATGTTTCGCCGCTATCTGGGCGTGGTCACCGCGCCCATCTACTGCACCAAGATCGCCTCGAAGCTTGTGCGGACCTATACCGACCGGCACGGGCTCAAGGATCTCGTGAAGGACCTTCTGGGCGTCGACCTTTCGAAGGAGCAGCAAAGTTCCGACTGGGGTGCTGCGGACCTGACGGAAAAGCAGCTGGCCTATGCCGCCAGCGACGTGGCTCATCTCCATAAGCTCCGCGAAGTGCTCGATTCGATGCTGGTCCGCGAAGGGCGCGCTGGTATCGCCAAGGCCTGTTTCGAGTTCCTCCCCATCCGGGCGGAGCTCGATCTCGCGGGTTGGGCCGAAGTAGACATTTTTGCCCATTAAGTGCGGAGTTTCCGCAGCTTAACGTTCCCCGACGGCTGCGCTTGAACGGGGACCGCCGCCCGCCCATACTTGGGTTACGGATTTTTGGCATGAATTTCGCGTCTGCGTCGCGCTAATATGGCGCCTCTGAACTGAATACGGCGCCTGGAGCGGGGCTGGGGCCGGTCTGATGAAGGTGTGTTGATGCGTTCAGCCGACCCGATCTCGGCGTCCGCCGCGGGCGTGCGCAAGGTCTCCAAAGGGCATACGGGCGATCTCGCGGCCACGCGGCGCGTTCTCGAATATGCGTTGGCCGCAATCGAGGCGTTGGGCGAGACCCTGAACGGCGATTTTTCGCGGGCTGTCGATACGATCCTGGCCGTGAAAGGCCGGGTCATTGTCAGCGGCATGGGAAAATCCGGCCATATCGCCCGCAAAATCGCGGCGACCCTGGCCTCGACCGGCACGCCCGCCCATTTCGTACATCCTGGCGAAGCAAGCCACGGCGATCTGGGAGCCGTCACCCGCGCCGACGCGCTACTGATGCTCTCTAATTCGGGCGAGACGCACGAACTGTCGGACCTTATTACATTCGCGAAGCGTTTTTCCATTCCGCTGATCGGCATTGCCAGCAATCCGGAATTCGACGCTGCTGCAGGCGGCGGACGTGCCGCTGTTGCTGCCCAAATCGCGTGAAGCCTGTCCGATGGGATTGGCACCCACGACATCAACAACCTTGATGCTGGTGCTGGGCGATGCACTTGCCGTCGCACTGATGGAACGGCGCGGCTTTACGGCCGATCAATATCGCGAATTTCATCCGGGCGGTTCGCTCGGCAAGGCGCTCATCCGCGTCTGCGACATCATGCATATAGGGGACGAAGTGCCGCTGGTCGGCGATGATACGCCGTTGGGACAGGCGGTTGTGCTGATGGCACGCGCGCGCTTCGGATGCGTCGGCGTAGTCGATGGTAAGGGTCGCTGGTCGGCATTTTCACCGATGGCGATCTGGCGCGCTGGATGAAATCCGGCATCTGCTCGATCGCACCATCGGCGAAGTGATGACCCGTTCGCCCAAAATCGTCGGCCCGCGTCAGCTTGCGGCGGAGGCCCTCGCGACGATGAACGAAAAAAAAATCACGGTGCTTTTTGTCGTCGATCCCGCCGGACAAAACATCGCAAACCCATCGGCGTCCTTCATATGCACGATTGCCTGCAGGCAGGGCTGCAATAGATGGCCGGGCGGAGAACAGCGAGCGAAGCCATGGTCCAGGAACTGGGTCCGTGCGCCGGTGCGCTCGCGGACGGAATGGGCGGCGCAGCGGCGCGCCAGCGCGACGAAGTGCGGCGCTATTCGCGCTTCGTCGATCGTCATGAAACGCATTCTGCCTCTGGCCGCGTCTGTCCTGTGGCGGCCGTCGTTGCCTATTCGCTGCAATCGCGGCAGCCGAACCAGGCAAAATCGGCATTCGTTTTCGAGGAATTGGGAATTCGACAAAGGCGATCTGGCGATGGTGAAACCGAATCTCAGCGGCACCGACAGTTCCGGCGATCCGTTCGTCGTGACGGCGGCGAAGGCCACGCAATTCGCGCACGATCCGGACCGCGCCTTGCTGGACAATGTGGAAGCCGATCTGACGCTGAGAGACGGCAACTGGCTGAACGCGACGTCGCCGCACGGATTGCTGGATGCGCCGCATCCGGCCCAGCATTGCACGAAGATCACCTGCCCGTCGAAGCAGACTCTCGACATGTTGGGCTCCATCGCCGTGTTTTCCGACAACGGATATGAAGTGCACACCATGTTCGCCCATGTGGACATGAGCGCGGCGTCGCCAAGGGCAACAGATATGTGAGAGGGCAGGGGCCATTGGGCACATTCAGCGCCGACAGCTTCGTGTTTGAGTTTCAGGGCAATGAGCCGGTCCGCACCCGGAAAGTCGAAAATCCGTCGGAAGAAGCCTTCGTCAATACCGGTCAAAAGATTTTTCTCTATGGAAATGTGCATATGACGATATTCGGTCACGGGATGAAGCAATCATGAGGGCGCCGTTGTTGCTTGCGGCGTCGGTCGCAATTTTCGGCGTGCCCGCGCCGGCATATGCCCAGACAATCACGTTCAGACCACGCTGACACCGTCCGCGCAGGCGGCCAAACCGGCGCCGAAAGCAATGAATCAAGTGCGATCTCGAAAGCGCCCATCGATGTGAACTCGGATTCGTTTGTGGGCGACCTCGAAACCAAAGTGGGGACGTATGTCGGCAATGTGGTCGTCACCCAGACGGACTACAAAATGCGCGCCGACAAGGTCAACGTGAACATCGTGAACGGGCAACCCGAACAAGATCACGGCTTACGGCAATGTCGTATTCGCAACACCGTCCGGAACCGCGACCGGCGACGATGGCGTCTATGACCTTTCACCCCCGCGCACCGTCACGCTGACGGGCAAGCAGGTGGTGCTGGTGAAGGAAAAAAACGTCATGCGGGGCACGCGTCTGGTGATCGACGTCGATACGGGCCTGGCCCATCTGACCGGCGAGTGGCCGGGTCCAGTCGACGCTTTACCCGCAGCAAGCGGGCGCCACCGGGGCGAAGAAGCCCTCGCCGGCTCCCGGCACGTTGCCGAGCAACTAAGATCAGGGTTAGTACGGGGAAATAGCCTTCACGCTTCCTTAAAGACGAATAGGCACAGTTCTTGCCATGACAACCGACCAGACAACCCTCCGGCGGCAGACGCCAAGCGCGACGGCGAACGCGCCATCCCGCGCGTCGTCGAAGGCAGCCAGGGGCTCGTGGTGACGCGCATCGGCAAAAGCTTCCGCAAGCGGCCCGTGGTCCGCGCCATGAGCCTGACGCTGCGGCGCGGCGAAGTGGTCGGCCTTCTGGGCCCCAACGGCGCCGGCAAGACCACCTGCTTCTACATGATCACCGGGCTGATCCCCGCCGATTACGGCACGATCGAGCTCGACGGCCACGACATCACGAATCTGCCCGATGTATCGCCGCGCGCGGCTGGGCATCGGCTATCTGCCGCAGGAAGCCTCGATTTTCCGGGGCCTCACGGCCGAAGAAAACATCCGCGCCACCGCGGAACTGGTCGAGTCCGATGCGGGCCGGCTGGAAGCGATGGTCGAGGAGTTGATGGCGGAATTCGGCATCACCCATGTGCGCGACACGCCGGCCATCGCGCTGTCGGGCGGCGAACGCCGTCGCGTGGAAATCGCGCGCGCGCTGGCCACGCATCCGTCCTACATCCTGCTCGACGAGCCGCTGGCCGGCATCGACCCGATCGCCGTTGGCGAAATCCGCGATCTCGTGCGTCATCTGAAGGATCGCGGCATCGGCGTTCTGATCACCGATCACAATGTGCGCGACGCGCTCGATATCATCGACCGCGCCTACATCATCCATGAAGGCCAGGTGCTCAAAGAAGGGTTGCCGGGCGAAATCGTGGGCGATCGCGACGTGCGCCGAGTCTATCTCGGCGAACGTTTCTCGCTGTAGAGCCGGGGCGGGCACGGTCATGGCCCTGACGCAAAGGCTGGAATCCGCCAGGGCCAGGCGCTGGTCATGACGCCGCAGTTGCAGCAGGCGATCAAGCTGCTGCAGCTCTCCAATCTCGAACTCACCGCAATATGTCGAGCAGGAGCTCGAGCGCAATCCGCTGCTGGAACGCGACGAAAGCGAGCCGGTGGCCGGCGAAGAGCGCGAAGCGCCGGAAGCCGCCGCGGCAGCGAAGCGCGAAACGCTCGACAGCGCGCTGGCGCGCGAAGATTTCTCCAAAGGCGAAGATATGGACGCCGAGCGCGTCGACGTCTATCGCCGAAGACTCGTCGACGTCGGCGGCCTGCGAGCACGCCTCGCTTTCCGACTGGACGACGCTGCGCGCGGCGCCGAGCGGCGACGGCGACGAGAACGCGCTGGAGCGCACGCTCGCGCAGGCGACATCGCTCAAGGATCATCTGCTCGAGCAGCTTGCGATCGCCGCGCCTGATCGCGCGAGAAGCGGCTGATCGCGGCGGCCCTGATCGATTCGATCGACGAAGCGGGCTATCTGCGCGCCGATCTCGACGAAATGGCGGCGCGCCTCGGCACGACGCCGGGATGAAGTCTGCGAAGTTCTGCAGGCTGTCCAGGGTTTCGAGCCGACGGGCGTTGCGCGCGCGCGATCTGGCCGAATGCCTGGCGCTGCAACTGCGCGAGCAGGGCCGCTTCGATCCCGCGATGGAGGCGCTGCTCGCCCATCTCGATCTTGTGGCGCGGCGCGATATTGCCGGCCTCTGCGTTCATCTGCGGCGTCGATGCCGAAGACGTCGCCGACATGATCGCCGAAATCCGCGCGCTGACGCCCAAGCCGGGTCTCGCCTTCGGCTCGCGAGCCGGTGCAGCCCGTCGTGCCCGACGTGTTCGTGCGCGAAGGCCCGGACGGCTGCTGGCACGTCGAATTGAATTCCGACACGCTGCCGCGGCTGCTGGTCAACTGCGCGCTATTACGCCAAAGTTTCCGCAGCGCTCGCGCGACAAGGATGCAAAGAACTATCATCGCCGATTGCCTGAACAACGCGAACTGGCTGGTGAAGAGCCTGGATCAGCGCGCCCGCACCATCCTGAAAGTCGCGAGCGAAATCGTGCGCCAGCAGGACGGGTTCCTCACCTACGGCGTGCGCCATCTGCGGCCGCTCAATCTGCGCACGATCGCCGACGCGATCGCGATGCATGAATCGACCGTGAGCCGCGTCACGTCGAACAAATACATCGCCACGCCGCGCGGCGTGTTCGAACTGAAATATTTCTTCACCGCCGCCATCCAGGCCATGAACGGCGTCGGAAGCCCATTCGGCGGAAGCCGTTCGCGACCGCATCCGCGAAATGATCGACAACGAAGGCGGGACGGAAGTGCTGTCCGATGATCGAATCGTGTCGCTCCTGACCGCGGACGGAGTCAATATTGCGCGGCGCACGGTTGCGAAGTATCGAGAGGCGATGCGCATCCCGTCTTCGGTGGAACGGCGCAGGCTGAAACAGCCGGATTTTGCAGCTGCCGGAAGGTAATTTCCGCGATTGACAGGGGGGGTACCCGGACATATGTTCCGCCGCCTTTTTCGAACCGGTTGTGCTCGGAACATGGAGCGAAGCCACGGCAAATTCGTTAGGCTACGCAGGCGGTGTCCATGAAAGTTCGAGTGTCAGGAAAGCAGATTGAAATCGGCGAGACGTTGCCGGAGCAGGTGCGTGCGCGGCTGGAAAGCGCGGTAGCCAAACATTTCGACGGCGGCGCCGAAGCCAATGTCGTAATTTCGCAAGGAAGGCTCGGCGTTTCGCGTGGACTGCAGCACGCATCTCGACAGCGGGGTCGTGTTTCGGGCCGAGGGGACCGGCAGTGGATGCATATCGGGCATTCGATGCGACGCTCGATCATCTCGAGAAACAAATTCGCCGCTACAAGCGCACGCCTTAAGAATCATCACGAGAAGGCCAAGCCGCCGAAAACGCGCGCCGGCCTGATCGCAACCAGAAGGCTCATCATGGATATCGTCGATCTCCTGGCGCCCGAGGCCGTGATCGCATCGCTCAAGGCCCAGAACAAGAAGCAGCTTCTGCAGGAACTTGCGGAGCATGCCGCGCGGCTGACGGGCCTGCCGGAGCGGCGCATCTTCGAAACGCTGATCGAGCGCGAACGTCTCGGCAGCACGGGCATGGGGCAGGGCATCGCGATTCCGCATGGCCGCCTTGCGGGCCTGCCGCGCATCGTCGGGTTTGTTCGCGCGGCTCGAACCGCCGCTCGCCTATGAAGCCGTGGACAATCAGCCGGTCGATCTCGTGTTTCTGCTGCTCGCGCCCGAAGGCGCCGGCGCCGATCATCTGAAAGCGCTCGCGCGCGTCTCGCGCCTGCTGCGCAACCAGGCGACTTGCGAAAAGCTGCGGGCCGCGTCGAAGCCGGAAGTGCTCTATGCGCTCCTGACCGAGAAGACGAACGGAACGACAAACTCGCAAGCGGCCTGAAAGCGAAAGGCCGCCACCTGATCGGCGACGGCCTTTTCGGGACTTACTGCAATCCAAATTCTTGGACGTCGCGGCTCTTCAGTGCACGCTGACGGGCGTCAGCTCGTTCTGCACTGCCGCGCCATAGGCCGAGTCCCACGCATCCGTGAAACCGAGAACGCGTCCGTCCGCGGCATGCAGCACATATAGCCTCGTTCCTTCCGGAATTTTGATTCCTTCGGGAATGATCCCCTGCTTGCGCGCTTCCTCGACGCCGGTCGGCTTGATGTAAGCGATGCGGGCGGAATCCGTGGCGCGGAAATCTCGCGTCGTCTGACCTCGAAATTCTCGTTGTTATAGTCGCTCATGGTAGTCTCCTTCCCGGTTACGTCCCGTGTTAGAGCCCGCTCCCGTTTGAGCTCGATTTTATATCGATCGTCCGGACGACCGCTTCGGCCTTCGGCCGCGCAAGTTCGATGGACAACAATCCGTTTTCCAATTCCGCATCCGGTCACTTCGATTCCTTCCGCGAGGACGAACGCGCGCTGGAACTGGCGCGCCGCGATCCCACGATGAAGAAACGTTTTGTCCGTCGATTCGGTTTGCCGGCCGCGGATCACGAGCTGGTTTTCTTCCATTGTCACGCTCAGTTCGCTGCGGTCGAAGCCGGCAACGGCGAGCGTGATCCGGAGCCGGTCGGGGCCCGCTTCCTCGATGTTGTAGGGCGGATAGGCGTCGCCGGCGCTTTTCGCGGTCCGCTCGAGCAGCCTTTCCAGATGCTCGAAGCCCAGAAGAAACGGGCTGTTGAAATAGGTATTCCGCGTTCATCTGCCAAAGCCCTCCTTGAGCGGCTTTGCCGGATCTTCCGGGTTTCAGGTTTGCGGCCCATTCAGGCACCGCGTCTGCAAGAATGTGGGGATTTCGGGGGGGGATCAAGTGTCCCTCTTTTGTTCACGAATCCGTGCGTTTTGACCGGAACGCTCAGGCAGCCTTGGCGGCTCAGGCGGACCGGCGGCGAGGTACTGCCAGGGTCACCGGGCAGGATCCATCCGCCGCACTTCGATCAACCTGCGCGCCTTGACTCGAGGTCGGAACGACGATTCTCGGCGTCTCCCGGCGAGCGCGTGCTGCAGACCAAGGCCTTTCCGACAAGTTCGTGAGCGGTCTGGTCTGCGTTGAATCCGGCGCCTCTCGGCGATGACGGCCGCGCCGACCCGGGCGGCGTTCTCCCGATCGGGCAAGTTCGCCAGCAAATCGTCGAACGGGCTCGGCTTATAACGCCGGCGCGAACCATCGCGGGCACTTCGTAGCGCGACGCCGCCGACGAGCACGATGCCGAGTGCGGCGAGAAGCTTCGCTCAACAGCCGGCGTCGCGAACTTCGTATTTCCAATCCCGTGCTCATTTCCTGAACGACCGTCTTCAGATGATCCGCGAGCCGCAATGTCAGCGCGATCAGATTCAGTGTCGGGTTCGATGCGCCATAGGTCGGGAAGACCGAACTGCCGGCGACGATAAAGATTGGGAATGCCGTGCACCTGCAGTTCGCGTCGACCACGCCGCTGGCGCGGATCCGCTATGCATGCGCGTGGTGCCCATGTGATGGTTGCCCCAGTCCATCACGCTCAGCCAGCTATCGCGCGATTTGTGATTGATGCGGATCATGCCGGTGCGCGCGGCGAGCAATTGCCGGCCCAATTCCGTCAGCGTGTCGCGATAGTGCTGGAAGTCCGCGTCGGAAATGCGCATGTCGAGCGTTCAGCCGCGGCATGCCAAGCGCGTCCCGCTCACTGGTCAGTGTCAGCCGCCGATCGGGATCCGGCGCCAGTTCCATTCCGCAGCCGAGCGTGAACGCGCGCATGTTGCCCGCGTCGACGCCAAGCGCGCCAGCTGCCGCTGCAACGGCCGCCTGTCCGAGACCGTCGAGTTGCACTTCCCCTTCGATCGTTGTCGAGCGAGCACAAGCACGTTGCGTTTGCTCTTGAACGCGTCGTGGGGCGTGAGCGCCGCGCGAAAATACGCGCCATTCGCCGCCTGCGGCAGCTGGTAATAGGACGCGATGTGCGCCGTTGAATAAGACCATGGTCGCCGTATCGCCGGGAATGGGATGATCGGCGAAGAAACGCCCGACGAGATCGTGACCGTTGCCGACGCCGGCCGGCATCACGTCGTTGCGAAGCGAGCAGCAACGCGGCGTTTTCCATTCCGCCGACCGCGAGCACGGTGATATTTCGGTTTCATCGTGAAACGATTGCCTTCCAGTGTCGCCACGTCGAGATGGTCGAGGCTCCCGGCATTCGATGCCAGCCGCAATCCCGTCACATTGGCATGGAGCATGACGGCTCAGATTCGGGATTTGCTTCAGATCGCTCGCCGTAGCGCTCGCCGAAATGCGTCGGCAGGATGCTGTCGCGCTGTCTTGCTGAACTGCAAATAAGTCGTGTAGACGCCGCCTTCGCCGAGCGGGATCGGCGCCCCGAGCGCCGCGTCCATTTCGCCGGCTCGTCGTAGATGAATGGACCCGCTTCGCACGATCGACTGCGCACGCGGCGAAATAGGGCTTCGATCTCGTGCGCGCGAACGGCCAGCCGGAATGCGGCAGCCAATCGCGCGCTTCGAAATCGATCGCGTCGAGCGGACGGCACCAGCCGCCCCAGTGATTGCTGCTGCCGCCGAGATATCGCAGCCGCGAACTTTCCAGCGGCAGATAGTGCGTCGCCCGTTTCGCTGCCCGCATAGAGCGCCTGCGTCTTGCCGTTCGAATTGCCTCCGCCGCCGCTTTCGAGCAGGAGGATGCTGGATCGGCGTGTTGGCGAGCGCAAGCGCAAGCGCAATCCCGGCGGGTCCGCCGCCGATGATCGCCAAGATCGGTGTCGATGATGTGCCCGCGGAACGGAACGGGCGTCGAGAAACGCGCGCAAGACGAAACCTTTTCAAATTCCGGGCCTTTCGCGATGGTTGACCCCATGACTAGGATGGACTTAGCATCCGGTATCGGTCCGGCAATCTCGCCGCGGAAAGCGGAGCTAGCTGTTCCACCTTACAGTCACAAAGAGTACGAAGACAATTTGTGGCGCGACGCAAGTCAGCTATCTCGCCTTTGTAATTCTTCGTCATGAATTGGGGGGACCGCGTACCGGTTCGGGATCGTGGAAGCCGGTCTCGCCTTGCGGCAGCCCTCCTGCGCTAAAGCTTCGGAGGGCACCCGTCGTTGTGCTTAGGCTGGAGGCCTGCCACCCGAAGCTGCGCAGAGAAGGTGGTTTGCCATGCGTAGCCCGCGGCAAGCAGCCCGGCTTCGCCTTAGGCTTCGCCGGGCAGTCTTCGTTGCGCTTCGCGAGCGAAGGCTGGTGGAGCCAAGCGGGATCGAACCGCTGACCTCTTGAATGCCATTCAAGCGCTCTCCCAGCTGAGCTATGGCCCCATTGAAATCCCTGGTCTGGGAACGCGTGCGGTCGATCTAGCGTTCGTCTTCCTTGATGTCGGCGTCGATGATGCCGCTGACGTCGTCTTCGTCTTCTTCGACTTCGGCAAGAAGAGCCGTCGTCCTCTTCTTCCTCGTCGCCTCGTCTTCGACTTCGATGTCCTCGATTTCGGCGTCTTCGCGCCTCGACGACCGTCATGCCGGCATCTTCGGCGTCTTCTTCGTCGGCCTCGACGTCTTCCTCGTCTTCGTCGTCGGCAACGATCGAGGACGGGCTCTTCCTCGATTTCTTCCTCGACGCCTCGGCCTCGCTTCGGCCTCCTCCGTCTCCTCTTCGGCGTCCTCGTCGTCTTCCTCGTCGCGCGCGCGCACCGGCTCGGCGCGCCGCCGGTTCGGGCTGGCGCGGACGTCGTTGTTTGTAGAGCGACTTCGGGCTCGAAGCGAAAGCGCATTTCGGGCATTCGATCGGCCGCTTCTGAAGATCGTAGAAACGCGCACCGCAGCTGGGGCAAACGCGCTTTATTCCGAGATCCGCCTTGACCAAGGTCATGCTTCCCGCGTGAAGTCCGGTTTCGAAGGTCGGGTCGTTTGCCACGGTTGCACCGGCCTGTCAAAGCCGTCTTGAGGCACTTATGCCCGTCTCGCACATCCTCCGCATCCGCTTGACGCGCGCCGTTCCGGCCCGCTCGGGCGGAATTGCGGCCGGTTCCCGGCGACAAGTCCATTTCCCACCGCGCCCTGATCCTGGGGCCATGGCGGTCGGCGAAACGCACATCGCCGGGCTGCTGGAGGCGGAGGACGTCCTCAACACCGCCGAGGCCATGCGGCATCTGGGCGCGCAAGTGATCGCAGGATGGCCCGGGCGCCTGGCGCGTTCAGGGCGTGGGCGTGGGTGGTTTCGCGCGAGCCCGACGATGTGCTCGATTTCGGGAACTCCGGCACGGGTTCGCGCCTGGTGATGGGCGCCGTTGCCACGACGCCGATCAAGGTCGTGTTCACCGGCGACGCTTCGCTCCGCCGGCGGCCGATGCCGCGCGTGCTTGATCCGCTCACGCTGTTCGGCGCGGAATATTCCGGCGCGCGAGGGCGGCCTCATGCCGATCACGCTGCACGGCGCGGCGCGAGCCGCATTGCCGTCGATTATGAGGTGACGGTCGCGTCCGCGCAGGTGAAGTCGGCGATGCTGCTGGCCGCGCTTAATGCGCCGGGCCGCTCGCGGATCGTGCAGCGCGCGCTCACGCGCGATCACACGGAGCGCATGCTGCAAGGCGTTCGGCGCGGAGATCGCGGTCGAGTCCCTTGCCGGATGGCGGCGAAGAGATTACGCGTCATGGGCGAAGCGGAGCTGAAACCCGCGCGTCGATGTTCCGCGCGATCCGTCCTCGGCCGCGTTTCCGCTGGCCGCCGCGCTGATCGTTCCGGGCTCGCGAGATTTCCATTCCGGCGGTCTGCTCAATCCGCGCCGCACCGGCTTGATCGAAACGCTGCTGGAGATGGGCGCGGACATCAAAATCGAAAATCGCGCGCGAGAGCGGCGGCGAGAAGATCGGCGATCTCGTCGTGCGCGCGTCTGCGCTCGAGGGCGTCGACGTGCCGGCCGCCCGCGCGCCGTCGATGATCGACGAATATCCGATCCTCGCCGTCGTCGCGGCTTCGCGGAGGGCCGCACGGAAATGCGCGGGCTTGAAGAATTGCGCGTCAAGGAAAGCGACCGGCTCGCCGCGATTGCCGCGGGCTTGAAGCGTGCGGCGTGAACGTCGAAGAACTGGCCGACGGTCTGATCGTCGAAGGATGCGGCGCCGGCGGCGTCCCGGGCGGCGCACGCATCGCCACGCATATGGATCATCGCATTGCGATGTCGTTCCTCGTCGCTGGGATGGCGTCGCGCGATGCGGTAAGCGTCGACGACGTCTCGATGATCGCAACAAGCTTTCCCGAATTCGAAACGTCTGATGCGCAGTCTCGGCGCGGATTTCAAAGCGCCCAATCGATGACGAGGTCCATCGTCATCGCCGTCGACGGAACCGCGGCGTCCGGCAAAGGCACGTTGGCCAAAGCGCTCGCGCGCCATTTCGGCTTCGCGCATCTCGACTCCGGCTCGCTTTATCGTCTGGCGCGCTGGCGTTGTGCGATCGCGGCAGGCGATCCGAGGAACGAAGCCGACGCGGTCGCCGCTGCGGCACGCGATCGATCCCGCTCATGCCGACAGCCCCGATATCAGGCCAGCGCCGTGATCGCCGAGGCAGCCTCGGTCGTCGCCGCCTTTCCCGCCGGTGCGCGCCGCGACTGCTCGAATTCCAACGCGGCTTCGCGGCCAAACCTCCGGGCGGGCCGAGGGGCGCCGTGATCGACGGACGCGACATCGGCACGGTCGTATGCCCGGCGCGCAGACTGCAAAGCTGTTCGTGGATGCCCGCCCGGAAGCGCGGGCGCATCGGCGCTGGCTGGAGCTCAAAGCGCTGGGGCAGGCCGTCGAAGAGGCCGACCGTCCTCGCCGATATCCGCAGCCGCGACGCCAGGGACAGCCAGCGCGCCGTGGCCCCCCTCAAGCCGGCCGCCGATGCGGCCTTGCTCGATACGACCGATTTGGATATAGACGCGGCGTTCGCGGCCGCCCTTGCTCTGGTCAAACCCAAGGTCGAGGAAGCGCTCGAAGCCCGCCCCAGGGGTTAAAGGAGACCCGGCGGCGCTTGTCGGGCAAGCCGCGTGCAATCCCGATCCAATCAACCGCCCTCGCGGAGGCTGGCCTTTGCGGGCGAAGTCCGCCGGTTCTTCCGGTCGGCATCAAACCGTTTGAACAGGAGTTTTCATGGCAAGAGCTGCCGTTGCCGAAGTCCATCTCTACCCCGAACCGCGATGATTTCGCGGCCATGCTGGAAGCAAGTTTTGAAATTCGCGCGCCCGCCGAAGGCTCCGTCGTCCGCGGCACCATCGTCGCGATCGAAAACGATTTCGCCGTCGTCGATGTCGGGCTGAAGACCGAAGGCCGCGTGGCGCTCAAAGAATTCTCGATGCCGGGCGTGCCGGCCGAACGTCAAGGTCGGCGACGAAGTCGAGGTTTATCTCGAGCGCGTCGAGAACGCGATGGGCGAAGCCGTCCTGTCGCGCGACAAGGCGCGCCGCGAGGAAAGCTGGATTCGTCTGGAGCGCGCCTTCAACGAACAGACCCGCGTCACCGGCGTGATCTTCGGCCGCGTCAAAGGCGGCTTCACCGTCGATCTCGACGGCGCCGTGGCGTTCCTGCCGGGCAGCCAGGTCGATGTCCGCCCGATGCGCGATGTCGGCCCGCTGATGAACCAGCCGCAGCCGTTCCAGATCCTGAAGATGGATCGCCGCCGCGGCAACATCGTCGTTTCGCGCCGCGCGGTGCTCGAAGAGCGCCGCGCCGAGGAGCGTTCGTCGCTCGTCGCCAGCCTCGTCAGGAGAAGCAGGTCGTCGAAGGCGTGGTCAAGAACATCACCGATTACGGCGCATTCGTCGATCTGGGCGGCGTGGACGGCCTGCTGCACGTCACCGACATCGCCTGGCGGCGCGTCAGCCATCCGACCGAAGTGCTGTCGGTCGGCCAGACGGTCACGGTGCAGATCATCAAGATCAACCAGGACACGCAGCGCATCAGCCTCGGCATGAAGCAGCTGCAGACCGATCCGTGGGAAGGCGTCGCCGCGAAATATCCGCCGGGCGCCAGCTTCAAGGGCAAGGTCACCAACGTCACCGATTACGGCGCCTTCGTGGAGCTGGAGCCGGGCGTCGAAGGCCTCGTCCATGTCTCCGAAATGAGCTGGGTGAAGAAGAACGTCGCCCCGTCGAAGATCGTGACACCGGGCAGGAAGTCGAAGTCCAGGTGCTGGAAGTCGATTCCAACAAGCGCCGCATCAGCCTCGGCCTGAAGCAGTGCATGGACAATCCGTGGGCAGCCTTCGCCGCGGAACATCCGGCCGGCAGCACATCGAAGGCGAGATCAAGAGCATCACCGAGTTCGGTCTGTTCGTCGGCCTCGACGACGAGATCGACGGCATGGTGCATCTGTCCGATCTCGTCCTGGGACAAGCCGGGCGAGCAGGCGGTTGCCGATTACAAGAAAGGCGACATGGTCAAGGCGAAGGTGCTCGACATCGATGTCGAGAAAGAGCGCATCAGCCTCGGCATCAAGCAGCTCGTCCGGCGATCCGATGGACAAGGTCGGGCCCGATGAAGAAGGGCGACATCGTCACCTGCACCGTCACGGAAGTGAACGACGGCGGCATCGAAGTCAGCCTGGCCGACGGCGTGCAAGGCCTTCATCCGCCGTTCCGACCTCGCGCGCGACCGCGCCGACCAGCGTCCGGAGCGATTCGGCGTGGGCGACAAGGTCGACGCCATCGTCACCAATGTGGACAAGGCCAGCCGCAAAATCTCGCTCTCCATCAAGGCGCGCGAAGTGGCCGAGGAGAAAGAGGCCGTGGCGCAGTACGGTTCGTCCGATTCGGGCGCCTCGCTGGGCGACATTCTCGGCGCCGCGCTCAAGAAGCGGAAAGCCGGGGCCAAGGACGACGAGAAGGCGACGAGGAGTGACCGGACGCCTGCAGTTCGGAAAAAACGCTGTTTCTTCAGTGACTTCCCGTTGACGGCCCGAAGCCGCTCTGACAAGTTAACGCTGTCGGAGCGGCTTCGTCCGTTTTCGGGGAATTGCCCTTGGGGGCAGGGGGATGATCAAATCGGAACTGGTTGCGCGACTTGGCGCAGCGATACCCGCATCTCTACCACCGCGACGTCGAGCGCATCGTCTCGACCGTCCTGGAAGAGATCATCAAGGCTTTGTCCGACGGGCATCGCGTGGAATTGCGCGGCTTCGGCGCATTTTCCGTGAAAGTCCGCCCGTCGCGCACAGGGCCGCAATCCGCGCACCGGCGATCCGGTCATTGTCGATGAGAAGCGTGCGCCGTTCTTCCGCACCGGCAAGGAACTGCGCGAGCGGCTGAATGGCAGCTCGCAGCCCGGCGCGTGAGGCCTTCGACCTATGCGATCGGCATTCCCGCAGTCTTGATCGCGGTGGTGGTGGCCGTCGCCAATCGCCGGGATGTGATCTTCAGCCTCGATCCCTTTTCGCAAGCTACCCCCGCCTTAGCGCTGCGGCTACCGCTTTTCCTGCTGCTGTTTGTGGTTCTTGGGCTAGGCGTTCTTCTGGGCGGGCTGGCAAGTCTGTTGTCGCGCAAGCCGCCTTCGCCGGATGACGGCACGGCCACTCAAAAATCGAAGTTCAGCCTATTGCCGGGACACAGTTCCGGGTCTAAGACGCCGCCTCGATGAGCGGCTCGCGACTCGAAAATCCCATCTACGTTGCCCTGGACACGCAGGATTTGTCCCGCGCGCTGGAACTTGCGCGCAGCGTGGGGCCGCATGTGGGCGGCTTCAAGATCGGGCTGGAATTCATCTCCGCTCTTGGACCCGAGGGCATTCGCGCCATCGTAGCGCTGGGCCGGCCGGTTTTTGCCGACGTGAAATTCCACGACATTCCCAACACCGTGGCGGGTGCTTCAGAGGCACTCGCAACTTTGGGCGTATCGATCTTCAACGTTCACGCGTCGGGCGGCGAGGCGATGATGCGCGCTGCGGTGGACGCCGTGGCGAGCGCAAATCCGCGGCCGAAGATCATCGGCGTGACGGTTCTCACCAGTCTCAATGATGCCGATCTCGACGACGGTCGGCCAACGTCCTGCCGGCGCGCGAGCAGGTCGTACGCCTCGCGCGATTGGCCAAAGCATCTGGTCTCGATGGCGTTGTTTGCAGCCCGCAGGAAATCGCGATGGTGCGGGCAGCCTGCGGCCCTGATTTCCTGATCGTAACGCCCGGCATTCGTCCGGCGGGTGCGACCTTGCCGACCAGCGGCGCGTGATGACGCCGGAGGACGCCGCCAGCGCCGGTGCCGATATCCTCGTGATCGGGCGGCCGATCACCGGAGGCAGCCGACCCCGCCGCAGCCGCGAAGGCCATCGCCGACTCCTTGCATCTCGAAGAAGCGTTGTAAAAACAACGCGTTAGGCACGTCACCCAAGCGTTGCTTGCTTTCGGTGCGGCCCGTGGCGATAAGCGGCGGCCCATGAGCATCCAGGTCAAAATCTGCGGGATCACCAGCGCCGACGCGGCCGATGCGGCGATGCGCGCGGGCGCGGATTTTGCCGGGCTCGTTTTTCATCCCAGCTTCGCCACGAGATCTCACGCCCGAGCAGGCATCTTCGCTCGCGGCACGCATGCGCGGACGCAGCCGACTGGTCGTGCTGCTCGGCGATGCGGGCGACGAAGACATCGAGCTAGCCGTAATCGGCGCGTCCAGCCGGATTTCATCCAGCTGCATGGCCGCGAAACGCCGGAGCGCGTTGCTGCCGTGAAGCAGCGTTTCGGCGTGCCGATCATCAAAGCGATCTCGGTCGCAGAGCAGAGGATCTTGCTGACGTTTCTGCATTCGAGAAAATCGCCGACATGCTGCTGTTCGATGCAAAGGCGCCAGCAGAGTGCGTCGCGCCCAGGCGGGCACGGCGCCGCGTTCGACTGGCAATTGCTCCGTGGACGGATGTTTTCGCGCCCCTGGCTGCTGGCCGGCGGTCTCAATGCCGAGAATGTCGGCGCGCGCCATCCGCGCAGCGGAAGCGCCGGGCGTCGATGTATCGTCCGGCGTCGAAACGGCGCCCGGCATCAAGAGCCCCGAGATGATCCGCGATTTCGTGGCGGCCGCACGCGCAGCAGAATTTCGTGAAGGAACCGCAGGCATGACGGCGTGCCGCCCAATAGCTGGCGCACCGGCCCCGACATGCGCGGGCCATTTCGGCGCCTATGGCGGCCGCTTCGTCGCCGAGACGCTGATGCCGCTCGTGCTCGATCTCGAGAAAGCCTATGAGGCGGCAAAGAACGACGACGCGTTCAAGGCCGAGCTCGACGGTCTTGCTGAAGCATTATGTCGGCCGGCCGAGCGCGCTTTATTTCGCCGAGCGGCTGACGGAAAATCTCGGCGGCGCGAAAATCTATCTCAAGCGCGAAGACCTCAATCACACGGGCGCGCACAAGATCAACAATTGCCTGGGCCAGATCCTGCTCGCGCGCCGCATGGGCAAGACGCGCATCATCGCGGAGACCGGCGCGGGCCAGCATGGCGTTGCGACGGCGACGGTCGCGGCGCGCTTCGGACTTCCCTGCGTCGTCTATATGGGCGAAGTCGATATCGAGCGGCAGAAGCCCAATGTGTTCCGCATGAAGTTGCTGGGCGCCGAAGTGCGCCCCGTCACCTCCGGCTCGCGCACGCTCAAGGATGCGATGAACGAAGCGCTGCGCGACTGGGTCGCCAATGTCGAAGACACGTTCTACATCATCGGCTCCGCGGCGGGCCCGCATCCCTATCCGCAGATGGTGCGCGATTTCCAGACCGTGATCGGCAACGAGACGCGCGCGCAAATTCTCGAAGCCGAGAAGGCGGTTGCCCGATCTGGTTGTCGCCTGCGTCGGCGGCGGTTCGAACGCGATCGGCATGTTCCATCCGTTCCTCGACGATCCGGACGTCGAAATCCACGGGGTCGAAGCGGCGGGCGACGGCGTCGAAACGCCGACGCATGCCGCGACGCTGACCAAGGGCTCGCCCGGCGTGCTGCATGGCGCGCGCAGCTATCTGCTGCAGGATCGCGACGGGCAGATTCTGGAAGCGCATTCGATTTCGGCCGGCCTCGATTATCCCGGCGTCGGGCCCGAACATTCCTGGCTCAAGGATCAGGGCCGCGTGAAATATTTCTCCGCGACCGACAAGGAAGCGCATGGAAGCGTTCATGCTGCTCTCGGCCGGCTCGAAGGCATCATTCCCGCACTCGAGCCCTCGCACGCGATTGCCCATGTGATGCGCGTCGCGCCCGCGCATGGCGAAGGACCAGATCATCGTCGTCACGCTTGTCGGGCCGCGGCGACAAGGATGTGTTCACGGCCGCGGCCGCATTGGGCGAAAAGCTATGAGCCGGATCGCCGCGCGCTTCGCCGAGCTTCGCAAGGCCGAGCCGCGCGGCGTTCGTGCCGTTCATCACGGCGGGCGATCCCGACTGCGACACCAGTTTCGCGATCCTGGAAAGCTTGCCGGCGGCAGGCGCCGACCTGATCGAGCTGGGCATGCCGTTCTCCGATCCGATGGCGGACGGGCCGGCGATCCAGGCGTCGTCGCTGCGCGCGCTCAAGGCCGGCATGACGCTCGCGAAAACTGCTCGATCTGGTGCAGCGCTTCCGCAAGCACGACACGGCGACACCCGATCGTGCTGATGGGCTATTACAATCCGATCCATCGCTACGGCACCGCGCGTTTTGCGAAAGACGCGGCTGCGGCGGGCGTCGACGGCCTGATCACGGTCGATCTGCCGCCCGAAGAAGACGAGGTGCTGCGCACTGCCGGCCGCGGCGCAGGGGCTCGATGTCGTCCGGCTCGCTGACGCCGACGACCGACGCGAAGCGCCTGCCCGACGATTCTCGATGGCGCCAGCGGGTTCCTCTATTATGTCTCGATCGCCGGCGTGACCGGCACCAAGACCTATTCGGCCGACGCGGTGCGCGAGGCGGTTGCCAAACTGAAGGCGCGTGCCCAGATACCGTGTGTGGTCGGTTTCGGCATCAAGACCCCGGAACAGGCAGCCGAGATCGCGCGTTTTGCCGATGGGGCCGTGGTGGGTTCCGCTATCGTGTCGTTGATGGCAGAAGCCGTGCAGACCGGCCTCGCAAAGGCCGCGCTGGTCGAAAATGTGGTGAATTTCTGTGCCGTCCTTGGCCGAATTCAGTGCATGCGGCCCGCAGCGCAGCCCGTGGTAGAGTAGACTCCATGAATTGGATCGCCAATTTCGTCCGGCCGCGCATCAAGAGCCTCATGGCAGGCCGCGGCGCCGAGACGCCCGAAAATCTCTGGAAGAAATGCCCGGCCTGCGGGGACATGATCTTCCATCGCGATCTCGAGGCCGCGCAGAATGTCTGCCCGCAATGCGGTTATCACATGCGCATCGGCCCCAAGGATCGTTTCGCCGTCCATTTGCGATGCCGGCGTCTTCGAAGAGATTGCCGCAGCCTGAAGTGATCGCCGATCCGCTGCGTTTCCGCGACGAGCGCCGCTATGCCGATCGGCTGAAAGACGCCCGCAACAAGACGGGACGCCAGGAAGCGCTGTCGGTTGCGCGTGGCACGCTCGATGGCTTACCCGTCATGGTCGCCGTGCAGCCTTTCGATTTTCTGGGCGGTTCGCTGGGCATGGCCGTCGGCGAAGTTGCTGGTGCTCGGCATGCAGGCGGCCGTCGCCGAGCGTCGGCCGTTCATCCTGTTCGTGTCGTCCGGCGGCGCGCGCATGCAGGAAGGCATTCTGTCGCTGATGCAGATGCCGCGCGTGACGATCGGCGTCGATCTGCTGCGCGAGGCGCGGCTGCCCTATATCGTCGTGCTCACCGACCCCACGACGGGCGGCGTCAGCGCCTCCTATGCGATGCTGGGCGACGTGCAGATCGCAGAGCCCGGCGCGCTCATCGGCTTCACCGGCCAGCGCGTGATCGAACAGACCATCCGCGAGCGACTGCCGGATGGGTTCCAGCGCGCGGAATATCTGCTCGATCACGGCATGGTCGACATGGTCGTGCATCGCCACGAATTGCGCGCGACGCTTGTCGCGCTTGCTGCATCTGATCATGAAGCGCGCCGCGGCCGAAGACGCGCACGCGCACCGCCGACGATCAGCGCCAATCCGACGAGATCAGCGCCGCCCAAAGCGAACGGCGCCGGCAACAGCCGCGCCCAGACCGGACATGAGCGTCGCCGCGAGAAGCGGCGCAATCCTCGAACGGCTTCTGGCACTTCATCCCAAGCGTATCGATCTTGTGCTCGACCGCATCGAGCGCCTGCTGGGGCAACTCGGCCATCCCGAACGCAAACTGCCGCCCGTCATCCATGTGGCGGGCACCAACGGCAAAGGCTCGGTGTGCGCGTTTTCGCGCGCGATTCTGGAAGCACAGGGGCTTCGCGTTCACGTCTACACGTCGCCGCATCTCGTCCACTATCACGAGCGCATCCGGCTCGCAGGCCAGTCTGATCAGCGAAGGCGAACTTGTCGGCCACGCTGGAGGAATGCGAGCGCGTGAATGACGGCTTGCCGATCACGTTCTTCGAAATCACCACGGCCGCGGCATTCCTCGCCTTTTCGCGCCATCCCGCCGATGCGCTGGTGCTGGAAGTGGGATTGGGCGGCAAATATGATGCGACGAATGTGATCGCGCGGCCGCGCATGACGGTCATCACGCCGGTCGGTCTCGACCATCAGGAATTTCTCGGCACTTCGATCGCCGACATCGCGGCGGAAAAGGCCGGCATCATCAAGCCCGGTGTTCCGGTCATCGTCGGACCGCAGGAGGACATTCCCGGCGACGTGATCTCGCGGCGCGCGGATGCGCTGAGCGCGCCGCTCTATGCGTTCGGCCAGGATTTCTTTGCGCGATCAGGAACACGGCCGCCTCGTCTATCAGGACACCGAGGCCTGCTCGATCTGCCGTTGCCGCGGCTTGTCGGACGTCACCAGATCGAGAACGCCGCCGTCGCCATCGCGGCGCTGCGCCGGCGGGGCGGCTGGGGCAGGGATGATGCGATCGAACGGGGTCTCCGCACCGTCGAATGGCCGGCGCGGCTGCAGCGTTTGTCGCGCGGGCCGTTGATCGACGCGGCGCCGAAAGGCGCAGAAGTCTGGCTCGATGGCGGGCACAATCCGCATGGCGGCGCCGCGATCGCGCGCGCCATGGCCGATTTCGAGGAACGGGCCGAAAAGCCGCTCTATCTGATCTGCGGCATGCTGAAGACGAAAGATGCCGCCGGATTTCTGTCCGCCTTCCGCGGGCTCGCGCGTCACGTGACGACGGTGCCCATCGAAGGCGAAGCGGCGAGCCTGGGCGCCGGCGGATCTCTACGATGCCGCGCGCCGAGCCGGGCTCGATGCGAGCCCGGCGGACGATCTCGAAGACGCGATGATGCAGGTGGCGGCATGGTCGCGTGCGCGGCCCGGCGAAGGGCCGCCGCGAATCCTCATCTGCGGCTCGCTGTATCTGGCGGGTGTTGTGCTGGCGGAAAACGGTTGAACGGCTTTCGAACGCCCGAGATCGTGCGAGACCGAAGCTTCGATCCATTCCTTGATTTTGGATTTCGGCAGCGCGCCGACTTTCGTGGCCGCGACCTGGCCCTGATGGAAGATCATCAGCGTGGGAACGCCGCGCACGCCGTATTTGGTCGGGATGTTCGGGATTCTCGTCGATATTGACTTTGGCAACGGTCACCTTGCCGCCGAACTCGCTGGCAAGTTCTTCGAGCGCCGGCGCGATCATCCGGCAAGGTCCGCACCATTCCGCCCAGAAATCCACCACGACGGGATTCTTCGAATTGAGGACGTCGGCCTGAAACGACGCATCCGAGACCTTGATGGGCGGCATGAGCATTTGGGAACGGCGTCCTGGGACTTGAGGAACCTGGTACGCTGCTGACAGAATCTAGGAACCGTGCCCCCCAGGGTCAAGGCGTGCGCGAATATGCGCCGTTTCCGCGTCGAGAAGCGCGTCGGCAAGCACCATCAGGCGCGGACCCTCGGTCCAGATCAGCGCGCAGGCGATTCGACGGCCGGGAAACACCTTGGCGAGTGCAGCGCGGTAGAGCGCCATCTGCGCGCGGTAGAGCGTGGGAACCGTCTTCCGGGCGTTGCGGCGGCGGGCGGTTGGTCTTGAAATCGACGGCCAGCACTTCGTCGGCGGAAACCGCCAGCCGGTCGATCCGCCCGCTGGCGCGCGCGCCCGGCCGAGTTCCGGCAGGTCGGCGACGATGGCCACTTCCGCGCGCGCTGTCGGGCGCGAAAGCGGCCGCGAACCGCGGATCGGATATCACGGCCAGAGTTTCATCGGCGAGCCTCTCGGCCTCTTCGCGGCGGTACATCGCGTGCCGCGAGATAATGCCAGCGCGATATCGCGGCGGTTCTCCGGCGCAATATCGGGCAGGCGCGCCAGCAGCGCGTGCACAAGCTGGCCGCGCCGGAACCGCGCCGCAGCTTTCGGGCCTGCGCGGCGAAAAGACGCCGGGCTCTTCCAGTCCAGCCGCATCGGAGGGACGGATCAGCCGCGGCGCGATGCGTTCGGCGCGCGGGTTCAGTCGTCATCCAATCCGGGCATTACGATACGCGGCGGCTTCGCAGATTGGCCGACGGCGCGACCGCTTCCGATTTCCGCGTCGCCGATCACGCGCAAGCGTTTCGTGCCGCCCCGCACGACACTCTTGCCCAGCGACTGCGCGGCGCGTTGCGCGAGTTCGTACCAGGAGCCCGGCTTGACGCCGTTCTTGTTCTCGAAGCCGCAGACATAGAGCCGGTCCTGGGCGCGGGTGAGCGCCACATAGAGAAGCCGGCGATGCTCGCGCAGCGCTTCGCTTCGCAGCCTCGCTTTGGCGGCCTTCACCGCGGCAGGCGCTTCGCTGTCCGGCACGGGAAAGATCACGCCGTCGTCCGTGTACAGAAGATCGCCGCGTTTGCCCGGCGGATCCGGCAGCGAGGTCGTGTCGGGCAGGATGACGATGTCGGCTTCGAGACCCTTGGCGCCATGCACCGTCATCACGCGCACTTCGTCGCGGCCGCGTTCCATGTCGCGCTTGATTTCGGCGTCGCCGCGCTCGATCCAGTGCAGGAAGCCTTCCAGCGACGGCGTGTTGAGCGCTTCATAGGCGAGCGCCAGCGACAGGAATTCGTCGATGGCATCGTTCGCTTCGGCGCCCAGGCGGGCGAGCAGGCGCTTGCCGCATGCCGCGCGCGGCAAGCGCATGGGCATAGAACTCGTAAGGCGGCGCGAAATCCGCGCGCGCGCGGCATTCCGACAGAAATTCATGGGCGAACGCGAAGACGCGAGTCTCGTCGCGCCGCGCTCGGCAAGCTCGCGCCACAGCGTGCCTTTGCGCGCCGTGGCTGAGCGCGAACAATTCCTCCTCGTCGATGCCGATCAGCGGCGAGCGCAGCAGCGCGGCGAGATTGAGATCGTCCTCCGGCAGCAGCGCAAAACGGCCCAGCGCGACCAGATCCATCACGGCGATCTGGTTCGTGCAGCCTGATGCGGTCGGCGCCGGCGACGGGCACGCCGCGCTGTTTGAGCTGCCGGATCAATTCGCTGGCGAACGGTTCGCGCCGCGGCATCAGCACCATGATGTCGCCGGGGCCGATCGGCTTGTCGTGGCCGGGCAGGCGCGTGCGGCCGTCGGTCCAGGCTTTGATTTGCGCCGCGATGCGATCCGCCAGCCGCACGACGGGGCTCGCTTCGGACGCGACATCGACCGGCAGCCAGTAGTCCGGCTCGGGCGTCTTCGGACGGGCTCAACGCGGGCCAGAATTCGACGCGACCCGTGGCTTCGGCGCGATGCGCGCTGATGCGCGACTTGATCGCCGCGCGAGGTCACGCCCGCGCGCGCCTCGGGTCGGCGAACACCTCATCGACGAATTGCAGGATTTCCGGCGCCGAGCGGCGCGACATCGGTAAGCTGCTACATCGACGAACGCATGCTCGGCTGCGCGCGGCCGCTCGAAAATGCTTGCGGTTGATGTCGAACTGGGCGGGATCGGCGCCCTGGAAGCTGAAGATCGATTGCTTCTCGTCGCCGACGGCGAAGATCGTGCGCGGCGCCGCGCGTCTCGTCGCGCGCGCCCTGCCCGGCGAAAAACTCCTCCGTCAGCTCGCGCACGATGTGCCCATTGCTCGGGGCTGGTGTCCTGCGCTTCGTCGATCAGGATGTGGTCGAGGCCGCCGTCGAGCTTGTAGAGCACCCAGCCGGACGCGTCGCGCGTTCGAGCAGATGCAGGGTCTCGATGATCAGATCGTCATAGTCGAGCACGCCGCGCGCGCGTTTGGCGCGCGGCATATTCGCGGCGCGCCGCGTTCGGCGAGCGTCAGCGCCGCTTCGGCCAGCGATGCGGCATGGGCGGCGCGACAACGTTCCTCGGCAGCGACGAAACGCGCTCGGCAGACGGATTCGAAATAGCGAGCAGTTCCGGCCGCGTTTCGACCAGCTTCTTCGTCGCGAGCGACTGCAAAGCGGCTGTCCGTCTCGCCGGTGAGAAAGGCTTTCGCTGAAATTCGTCGAAGGCGCCGGTTTCGATCGCGCGCAGCAGCAACTCGGCGCGCTTGCTATCGGTCTTCGTTCCGCCCGACAGCCAGCTCACGATCTCGCGGAACCGCGGCTCTTCGGTCTTCATCGCAGCACGGAAATTCCGTCGGCGACGGTTTCGCAGGTGTCGCCTTCGCGTGCGCCATGCGCACGGCGCACGGCCTGCGCCATGGCATCGTCGCTTTCCGGCAAAGACGACAGAAAGCGCTCGAATTTGCGGCGGTCGCCGCCGAGCGCGCCGTCGAGGATCTGCTGCAGCCGCGCTTCGCTCGCATGCGGTGACAAGATGCGCCGCGGCTTTCGCGAGCGCATCGTCGCCGGAGCCGGCGCGTTCCAGCACGCGCTGCCGCGCTTCGTCGCGCAGTTCGCGCGCCGTCTGGTCGTCCAGCACGCGAAATGACGGCGGCACGCCCGCTTCCAACGGAAAGCGCGCGAGCAGATACTGGCAGAAGGCGTGGATGGTCTGGATTTTGAGGCCGCCCGGCGTTTCCAGCGCCTGCGCGAACAGCCGCCGCGCCTCGCGCAAGACCTTCGGCGTCGCGCGGTCGGCGCGCCGATCTCCGACGATGCGCTTCGACGCAGCTTCGGCGTCGTCCGCCATCGACCATTGGCCCAGTTGCTCGAACAGCCGTCCCGCCATCTCCGCGGCCGCGGCCTTGGTATAGGTGAGGCACAGAATGCGCTCGGGTTTGGCGCTCGCGAGCAGCAGCCGCGTCACGCGATTGGCGAGCGTGTAGGTTTTTCCCGCGCCCGCATTGGCGGACACCCAGGCCGAGCGGGTCGGATCGGAGGCGGCGCGAGGATCGTGCGGATCGCGCTCATTCGTCCGCTCCCAGCCAGCCAGCGACCATTCGCGCACGCGCGCGAGATGGTCGTAATCGCCCGGCATATCGGCGCGGTAAGGCTTGATGCGCGGCAGATAGGGCGTGTCGCGCTCGTCGAAATACGCGATGCGGCTGACAAGTTGTTGTCTCGGCTTTCTCGACAAGCGCGATCGTGTCGTCGGACACGTCGCGCACTTCGCCCGGCTGTCGCCGCCGCCGAAGCGGATGTAAAGAAGCTCGGACGGCGCCAGCTTGCCGATCTCCGCAAAGCCGCCTCCGCCAGGATCGCGCCTTCGAGCGGCAATTGCGGCGCCAGCAAGACGCGCACCTGCTTCTTGCTCGGCGGCTCGCCCGTCTTGTAATCGACGATCGCGCGCCGCCGCCGGAATTCAGGATGTCGATGCGGTCGGCGCGGCAGCGCAGGGTGAAATCGCCGACGGGCCCTTTGAATATCCGCCGTCCCTCGATCTCGACGAAGGATTGCCGGATGTCCGCGCGCCGCTCGCGCTCGACGCCGACGAACCAGTTCGCAGCACGCAGGAAACGCGGCCACCACAGCGCGAGCGCTGCCTTCGGAACACCGCTATCGCGAAAGACATCGTCGCGCAATCGCGATCAGCCGCGCTTCGGCATCGGCCGGCATCGCGCCGGCATTCTCGATCAGGAAATTGCTCGAGAGACCGCGTGAACGGCTGTGCCGCGTTCGAGCGGCCCGATGGGCGCATCGAGCGCATCGAGCGGCCGAAGCTTAAGAACGTGCTTCGCGTATATCGCATAGGGATCGCGCAGCCAGGTCTCGATCTCCGTGACGGACAGTTTGCGCGGCCGGGATTCCACCGGCGGTCGCGGTTCTGGCCGCTGCCGATGCGCGTGACAGCGTCAGGCGTTGCCATCGCAGCGGCAAGCGCATCGTAACGAGTGCCGCTTGTCAGCCTGTCGTCAAGCCCGAGGCCCTTGGTCAATTGCAGCAGGCGCTGCAGCCAGCGCGACGGCGTGGTCGGCGAGCCTTCCGATTTGAGCGCGCGCGTGAGAACGACGCGTGGTCCCGCGGCGAGCATCGCAAAATCATGCGCGCTCAACCCGATGGCACGCTCGGGCGGCTCAAGTCCCAGTGTCTTGCGCATGGGACGCGACAGCCATGGATCGGCGGCCGCGGCGCGCGGCCATGCTCCTTCGTTGAGACCGCCCAGCACGAGCACGTCGAAGCTTTGCAGCCGCGCTTCCAATGTGCCGAGAATTGCGAGGCGGGGATGGCAGACCATAAGACGGGCGCACATTGCGTTCCTCGGCCAGCGCGCGGAACAGCACGGGATAGGAGCCGGGTTCGATGGTCGGCAGGCCCGCGGATTCTTCTTCAAGCGCTGCTATCAGAGTGGCCGCCGCTGTTCCCGCATCGCCACGCCAGAGCCGCGCGGCGCCCGGTTCGGAGTCTGTAGCGGCGAGCGCTTCGGCGGCTGCTGCATGCACGGCCGCAACGTTTGCAATCGAAACGTCGCCTGCTTCGAGGACATAGGCCAGTGGCGTCAGTGTCGTCGCGATCTTTGCGAACCAGGGTGCGAGGCCCGCGGCGATAGTCTCGTGCGGTTTTTCCTTTGCCTCGCGGGTAACGATGGCGATCGCATTGGCAATTCCGTCAAGGCCAGGATCGGGGCGCGGGCCGCGCAAACAGAAACGATCGAGCTCGCGCACCTTGCGGCGGAAATCCGCCGGCGCCTCGCCGCCGGCGGCGAGCGGATGCTTGAGCAGCGCGAGCAACGGCACGGGCGTGAAGCGTTCGATCGCCGCTTCGGCGAGGAGCGACAGGAACGCGCCCGGCGGCGGTATTCGCGAGCGGGCGGCCAGCGGAATCGTCGATGGCGATATTCCAGCGGCCCATTTCCGCCGCCACGCGGCGCGCCAGATTGCGGTCCGGCGTGACAAGCGCGGCTGTGCGGCCCGGCGTTTCAAGCGCCTCGCGCAGCACCAGCGCAACGGTCGCGGCTTCTTCGCCGGGATGCGCGCAATCGATGAGCGACAGTCCGTCGAGCCCCTTTTGTGATTTCGTCGCCGCCGCGATCCGCGATGTCGCGCCACGCATCCGTTGTCGGTGCGGGCCGCAGGGTTTCCCGCAACAGGGTCTCGCGGGCGGTATTCGCAGGCGTGCCCGGCGTCCAGTCCCTCACATCGTCCCGCGTAACGCCGATGCGCGCGAGCAATTGCTTCATACCGTATTGCGGATGACCGGGATCGAGCTTGTCCCAGCTGTTTTCATCGAGCGCGCGGTCGAGGCCAGGCAACACGACAGCGCCGCGTTCCATGCGCGCGATTGTGCCTAGCAACCGTGCGGTCGCGGGTATGCTGCCCGTCGTGCCGGCGGCGATGACGGGTCCGGCAGGGGGATGTTTTTCAAGACGCGCTGCCAGCGCCTCCAATGTTGCGCGGCGGCGGATGGCGGGCGCAATCCTGCCTTCGGCGGCCAGCAGCGACGGCCAGCCGTCGCGCATGAATTCCAGAAACTCCTTAACCTCGGCCCAATGGGCTGCGAGCGAGTCCGGCGCGAGCGCATCGAGGTTGGAAAGGTCGGCTTCCTGCGTTTCGACTTCGTCGAGGAAATCACCAAGCCCACGGGCAAGCGAGGCTGCTTGCGCGAACGTCAGCCGCGCAGCCCCACCATGTTTCGCGCGATCCCAGCGTTGAACGAGAGTCGCCATCAGCAGGCGTTGCCGCACGGGCGAGATGGAAGGCGGCAGCGCCATGTCTTCGCCGGTGGGATCGAACGCGAACTCGTCGTCATCCGCATCGCCCAGCGGCCGGATCTGCGGCAGCAATGCCGCGCCACCCAGCACGCGCGCAAAAGCTTCGGACAAAGTACGCGCCGCACGACGCGTGGGCAGGAAGATCGTCGCATCGGCGAGCAAAAGCGGATCGCCATCGCCCGTCCGCGCGATCACGCCGCGCGCGAGCGTCTCGGCAAAGGCTGTGCCTGCCGCGATGGTGAAGATGTTCGCGGACATGAAATCAGGCCGTTCCGAGATCGGCGAGATAGGCTTCGGCTTCCGTCACCGCTTCGGGCGTGCCGACATGAATCCAGACGCCGTCGAGCCTGATGCCGAAAAGCCGTCCGGCTTCGATACTGCGATCCCACAGCGGATTGATCGAGAACGAACCTGGCCTACAGCCTTCGAATTGCCGCGGATGGACGATATAAACGCCCGGATAGGCGAAGGGCGAAATCTTCTTCTCGGGCACGCGCGAGAGGCGGCCTTCCGCATCCATCATGAAATCGCCGGGGCCTTCGTATCCGATCGCCGTCACGAGCGACGCCACGAGCAGCAGGCTGTCCATGCGTTCGGGATCCCAGCGCGCCTTCATGCGGTCGAGCGCATGGCCATAGCCTTCGACCCAGATGGAATCGGAATTGTGGACGAAGAACGGCTCTCCCTCGAACTGCGGCAGCACATGGAAAATGCCGCCGCCCGTGTTCAGGAGTTCGTCTTTCTCCTCGGAAATGCGGATTTCGACATCGTGCCGTTTGGCGAGATGTTCGCGCAGCATGTCGGCACGGTAATGCACATTGACGACGATCAGCGTCGACGCCGGCTGCGACGAGACGGTCGATGGCATGGTCGATCAGCGCTTTGCCGCGCACTTCGATGAGCGGCTTCGGGCGGTCATTGGTGAGCGGGCGCAAGCGCGTGCCGAGGCCGGCGGCCAAGATCATCGCGCGGGTCGGGCCTTTGACGCTCAAGCCGGATTTCCCTTATCCATAGGATTGCCGCGGACCTCGCGCGGAATCACGCGTTCATACCATGCTTTGAGCGGGGCGAGGGCAGGGTGTTCGAGGTCGCGATTGAGGTAGCCCCAGACGCGCGGCAGATAGGAGAGATAACGCGGCTTGCCGTCGCGCTTGTAGAGGCGCGCGAAAATGCCGGCGATCTTGGCGTTGCGCTGGGCAGCCATCACCGCCATCTCGGCACGGTAGGCGTCTTCGTCCAGCGGACAGCCCTGCGCGCGCATCTCTTCGAGATAGCGCGTCGTCATCGCTTCGGCGAGCGCAGGCTCCACATCGCGGCGCGCGTCTTCGACAAGAGAGATGAGATCGTAACTCCGCGTGCCGGCGACCGCGTCCTGGAAATCGATCATACCTGCGCGCGCGACGCCTTCGCGTTCCGGCAGCCAGATCAGGTTTTGCGCGTGATAATCGCGATGGACGAACACAGCAGGCGAGGCGAGAACCGGCGCGAGTGTCTCGTGCCACAGAGCGCGATGTTCTGGAGATTTCGGCGTCGCTCGCGTCGCGCCCCAGCGCCACGGGCATGAACCATTCCGTCATCAGATCGGTTTCCGCGACGAGCGCCACTTCGTCATAGGCGTGCAGTGGCTTGTCGGGCAGGAAGCATCGCGGGCGCGGCTTCGGCGTGAATGCGCGCGAGCGCATCGATGGCCGCGCCATAAAGCGCGTTTTCGTCGCCGCCATCGCGCCAGCACATCGGCATAAAGACCGTCGCCCAGATCTTCTATCAGTGCAAAGCCATTCGCCGTGTCGGCGGCGTAGATTTGCGGCGCGCTCAATCCGCGGGCACGTAGAAAATCCGCCGTCGGCAACGAAGCGCCCGCACATCGGCGCCCGCGAGCCGCGCGATCGCGTTGTATCCAAGCGCGCGGCGTTGTTCCGCCGTAGCGCCGGGCGGGCAGGCCGGCGTCTCGGCGCCTTGCGGCTGGT
Source organism: uncultured Acidobacteriaceae bacterium (assembly GCA_963766975.1). GTDB lineage: Bacteria > Acidobacteriota > Terriglobia > Terriglobales > Acidobacteriaceae > Edaphobacter. The sequence goes on along the minus strand of CAVYCF010000014.1, from coordinate 18,767 downwards.
CCATCAGCATCGCCTTGCGGCCGATCGAGCGTCGCGCGCGCATAACGCCGTGTCGACGCGTCGCCGGGCAGCGGCTGCAACGCCGCCGCGCCCCAGCCGGCGCCACCCAGGAAATGCACTGCATGGCGTCGGCGCGGTCGGTCATGATCGTGTTCTGCCCGGAATTCGTTCGCCCAACGAGACGGGCCGGAGAGTATAGGCGCGGCGCGCGAATTTTCGCCGGTGACTTCCATGCGCACATGCAGCGCGTCTTCCGGGATATAGCTCGCGCGCGCGCTCGGGCCATTCGATCAGCGCAGCGCCTTCGTCCAGCGCCTCTTCGAGACCCAGCTCATCCATCTCGGAGGCATCTTCGATGCGATAGAGATCGTAATGGCGGACCGGCAATTTTCGGGTCTCGTAGGATTGCACGAGCGTGAAAGTCGGGCTGGGCACGTCTTCCTCGACACCCAGCGCGCGCAGGATGGCGCGGGCGAGCACTGTTTTTCCGGCGCCCAGATCGCCCTCCAGCGCCACGGCGGTGCCCACGCGCAAGCCTGCGGCAATGCGCGCGCCGAGCGCTTCCGTGTCGTGCTGGGCCGTGCAGCATCAATTCGCGCCCGAAAGCTTGGGAATCTTCATCCATTCGAGGCACTTGTAGCCCGGGAAGCGCGCCTGCCCGGAAGCGGGGATTTTCCGTTGATTCCGGGGGGCGCGTCCGACATGTTGCCCCCGCGCGACAGGGGCTTTTCCCGGACATTCATGTCGGAACGTATCGTCATCATCGGCGCCGGCCAGGCCGGCGCGCAGGCCGTGGCCACGCTTCGGGCTGAGGGCTTTGCGGGCAGCATCACCATGGTGGGCGACGAGCCCTTTGCGCCCTATCAGCGGCCGCCTCTGTCCAAGGCCTATCTGTCCGGCGCGCTCGAACGCGAACGGCTGTTCCTGAAGCCGGATGCATTTTACGCCGAAGCGAAATGCGAGCTGATTCTGGGCGTCAGCGCCAAATCGATCGACCGCGCGAAGCAAATCGGTTTCGCTCGCTGACGGCCGCACGCTCGCCTACGACAAGCTTCTGATCGCGACGGGCACGCGCGTGCGCCGCATCCCTGTGCCCGGCGCGAACCTCAACGGCATTCACTATTTGCGCGGCATTGCGGATGTGGACGCGTTGCGGCCCGTTTTCGCGAAGGGCGTGCGGTTGGCTGTCGTTGGCGGCGGATATATCGGCCTAGAAGTCGCAGCCGTTGCGATCAAGCATGGGTGAACGTCACGGTGTTCGAATCGCTCGATCGGGTGATGGCGCGGGCGGTGTCGCCGCAGATTTCGGCTTTCTATGAGAGACGTGCATCGCGCGGCCGGCGTGCGTTTTCTGATGAACACGACCGTCGAAGCATTCGTGGGCGCCGAAAAGCTCGATGCCGTCCGCGCGGGTGGTACGATCCATGCGGCAGACATCGCGCTCGTCGGCATCGGAGTCGTGCCCAACGAAGAACTCGTCAATGGCATCGGGCCTCACCTGCAACGACGGCATCGTCGTCAATCAATTTGCGGAGACCGAAGATCCCGCGATCTTCGCCGCAGGCGACTGCACGCGCCATGTCGGCCGCGAGGGCGATCCGATCCGGCTCGAATCCGTGCAGAACGCGATCGACCAGGCGAAGCATGCCGCACTCGCCATGGTGGGTAAGCACACGCCGTATAGCGAAGTGCCGTGGTTCTGGTCCGACCAATATGATCTCAAACTACAGATCGCGGGGCTCGCGAAGCAAGGCGACAAGATCGTCGTTCGCGGCGCGCCCGCGTCCCGAAAATTCGCGGCGTTCCATCTGCGCGAGGGCAGGGTCGCTGCCGTCGAGGCCGTGAATGCGGCCCCCGAATATATTGTCGGCCGCAAGCTGATCGCCGACCGGGCCCATGTCGCGCCCGAGCGACTTGCGGACACCACCATTCCCATGAAAAACATCGTCTGACGCGGCGTATCCCAAAAGCTTCCAAGGAGCACCCATGCCCAAGGTCAAATATGTCGAGCACAACGGCAAAGAGCATGACGTGGAGGTGCCTGCGGGCTGGTCGGTGATGGAAGGCGCGGTGAAGAACCTCATTCCCGGTATCGACGCCGACTGCGGGGGCGCCTGCGCCTGCGCCACTTGTCACGTCTATGTCGATCCGGCCTGGACCGACAAAATGCCGCCGAAGCAGGACATGGAAGAAACCATGCTCGATTTCGCGCAGGAGTTGGAGCCGACGAGCCGCCTTTCCTGCCAGATCAAGGTGACGCCCGAGCTCGACGGCCTCATGGTCCGCATGCCGAAAAGCCAGCATTGAAGCGCTAGCGTCATTTTCGGGAATTCGAATTAGGCTGGGCCATTCTGTCCAACTGGGGAATTCGCATGACGCTTTCGGATATTGCTTCCATCGGCAGCCTGGTGAGCGGCGTAGCGGTGCTGATTTCGCTCATCTATCTGAGCGTCCAGATCAAACAGGCGGAGCGCAATCAACGCGCGCTTATGCAGCAGGGCCGTGCCGATCGGGTGAGCAACAACAGCTTGAGAATGGCGGAGCCGGAGCTTTCCGATATTTTCCGCCGGGGGCGGGCCGGAGATGAAGGCCTCGATCCCGGTGAACTCCATCAATTCGCAATGTTATGCCGATGCGGCTTTGTGAGCGGCGAAGACTCGTTTCTGCAGCATCTGTCGGGTCAACTCGAAGACGCCGCTTATCACAGTTATGTCGCCGGCGTCCGGAGCCTGTTCGCCGCGCCGGGGCTGCGCGCGATGTGGCGCATGACCTCGCAGGACTATGGCAATCAGTACCGGAAGTTCATGGATGAGATTCTCAATGAGACTCGGGCAGCGCCCGAATCGAATCGTCTGGCGCGGTGGGTCGAAACGGTGCGCGCGGAAAAAGAGGCGGCCGGCTGAATTCCCTGGCGCCGGCTCCGCGAGTTCAAGGCGACCCGAAAATTTCGCCGTCCGTGACGGATATCGGCTCTGTTTGATTGTATTGTCGCGCGCGAATTCGTATCTCGAGCCTGGGCCTCCGGATTTGCGATATGGGAACCGTTCGCCATGGATCAGCGCAGTTCTGGTGTGTTGAAACCTGCGCAGGCAGCTGTTCCCCGCGTGGTCATTGTGGGGGCGGGTTTCGGCGGACTGGCTGCGGCTCACGCGCTGAATAAGGCGCCCGTCGAAATCACCGTTATCGACCGACACAATTATCATCTGTTCCAGCCGCTGCTCTATCAGGTGGCAACTGCCAGCCTTTCACCGGCCGAGATCGCACAGCCCATCCGCAGTATCCTGAAGACGCAGAGGAATGTGCATGTGATCCTGGCGGACGTGTCGGGCGTGGATACCGGGAATAAAGTCGTCCGTACGAATTGCGGCTGCGCAATTCCGTACGATTATCTCCTGATCGCGACAGGCGCGCGGCATTCCTATTTTGGCCATGACGACTGGGAGCCCAATGCGCCCGGCATCAAGAGCATCGACGATGCGACGCGCGCGCGGGCGAAAATCCTGCTCGCCTTTGAGCGCGCGGAAGTGGAAACCGACGAAGCTGCGCGGCGCGCTTTGCTCACTTTTGTCATCGTGGGCGCGGGCCCGACCGGCGTCGAAATGGCAGGCGCAATCGCGGAACTCGCACGCAATTCCATCACGCGCGACTTTCGCGACATCGAGCCGGGTTCGGCGCGCATCATCTTGGCGGAAGCTGGGCCACGCGTGTTGCCTGCGTTTTCCGAGCCGTCTTCGCAGGAAGCGGAACGCGTGATCAAGGCGATGGGTGTCGAAGTGCGGCTGGGAACGCCCGTCACGGCAATCGACGACAAAGGCGCCACCATCGGCGCGGAATTCATACCGGCACGGACGATCATATGGGCAGCAGGCGTGCGCGCATCGCTTGCCGGTCAGTGGCTTGGCGCGGCTGTCGATCGGGCAGGGCGAGTTATCGTGCAGGACGATTTTTCGGTCACCGCCTACGGGGGCATCTTCGTTGTGGGAGACACGGCAGCGTTCAAAACGAAAGGTGACTCGATTCTGCCTGGCGTTGCGCCGGCAGCGAAACAAGCGGGCGCTTATGTCGGCAAGCTCATCAAGGCGCGTGTGATGGGACATGCCGCGCCCAAACCGTTTTCCTATACCGACTATGGCAGTCTCGCCACGATCGGGCGAAAGAACGCCGTCGTCGATTTCGGTCGCGTGCATGTTTATGGCTTTATCGGTTGGCTGATGTGGTCTGTTGCGCATGTCTATTTCATAATCGGCTTCCGAAACCGCTTCGTAGTCGCCCTGAGCTGGGCATGGTCCTACATCACCTATCAGCGCGGTGTGCGCCTGATCACAGGCGCGGACGCCCAAGTCTAGGCTTCGTATTCCGGACGTGGCAGAGTGGTCAAAGCTTCAGGGCCTTGGTAAAAATCGATCCGAGCCAGAAACAAGATTGCCTCGGCGGTAGCCGATGGGGGAAACCATGAATTCTCGCACACTGGCGCCGTCTTTCCCTGTGTCTCGGTCCGGCAAGAAGAGGCTCGACGCCCGTCTCCTGCTGGGGACGGCCGCTATTGCGCTGATCGCCTCGCCCCTCGCGCACGCCAACCCGAAAGACGGTTCTGTGACAACGGGGTCGGCAGCGATCTCCGCCACGTCGTCCAAGACGACCGTCGACCAGAAAACCGAGGACGTGGTCATCAACTGGTCGAGCTTCAACATCGGCACCGGCCAAACCACACAATTCGTTCAGCCCAATGCGCAAGCCATCGCGGTCAACCGAATCGGCGGCGCGAGCGCAAGCCAGATTCTCGGAACGCTGGACGCGAACGGCCGGATCGTTCTGATCAACGGCAATGGCATGCTGTTCGGCAAGGGCTCGCAGGTCAATGTCGGCTCGTTGATCGCGACATCGACCGACGGTTCGGATTCCGACTTGCTCGCGGGCAAGTTCACGCAGGCAGGCAACCAGAACGCACGGATCGTCAATCAGGGCCAGATCGTCGTGGGCACGAATGGCGTCGTTGCGCTGGTCGCGCCGTCGGTGACGAATGCCGGCACCGTGAACGCAAAGCTCGGGACGGTTACGCTGGGCGCTGCGAACAAGTTCACGGTCGATTTCACCGGCGATGGCCTCGTGTCCTTCGCATCGCAGGGCGATGTGACGTCGCGCGCTTCGGCGATCAATACCGGCCTCCTGTCGGGCGCCAATGTGTCGATGACGGCACACGCCGCCAACAGCATCGCCACCGGCGTCGTGAACATGAGCGGCATCATCCTGGCGCAGGGCGTTCAGAATGTCGGCGGCACGATCTACCTCGATGCCGGCAACGGAACGCTGACGACGACGGGTACTCTGAATGCGGCTGGTGCGACGGGCGGCGGCCAGATTGAAACGTCCGGGCACGTTGCGAACATCTCGGGCACGATCACTGCCGGCAAAGGCGGCCTTTGGAAGGTCGATCCCGAAGACCTCACCATTGATTCCAACACCGTCGGCGCCCTCGAAGGCGCTCTCGACGCTGACACAAGCGTGCTCGAACAAACCACTTCGGGCAATGCAACCGGTTACGGCACCACGTCTCCAGGCGGACAAGGTGACATCAATGTCGATACGGCATTGACCTGGTCAACGAACGCAACGCTGACGCTTGATGCCTATCATTCGATCAACATCCTGGCGCCGATCTCCATCACCGGCGGGGGCGGGCTTGTCCTGCAATATAACGACGCTGCGACGGATGGCGTCTTGTCCTTCGGCCTCGGCTCGTCCGGCTTCGCGGGCAGCGTTAGTTACGCCGTTGGAACGGGCGAAGGCATTGCGGGCCAGTCGCTTACGATCAACGGCGCGACCTACACGCTCGTTTATTCGTCGACCGATCTGCAGAACATCAACAACAATCTGAACGACAATTACGCGCTCGCCAACGGGCTCGATGCCTCATCCGTAAGCAATTGGGTGCCGCTCGGCGTCAACAGCAGCGGCGCGGTTCAGAATTCCAATAACGGCTTCAACGGCGCTTTCGAGGGTCTCGGCAACACGATTTCGAACTTTACCGTCAACGACTCGGTCGACACCTATCTTGGCCTGTTCGGCTATGCCGGCAGCGCCTCGACGATCCGCGATGTCGCGCTCGCCGGCGGCAGCGTCACGAGCACGATCGAGAATACGTATGTCGGCGCGCTGGTCGGCGAAGACGACGGTCTGATCCTGAACGTGCAATCGAACCTCCCGGTTTCCAGCACTTGGGCAGAAGTCGGCGGCATCGTCGGTTATCTCACAGGCACGATCGAGAATTCGTCGTCTTCCGGCAACGTGACCGGGGACGTCAACACCGACGCGGGCGGGCTCGTCGGCTACAACGATGGCGGCAACATCTTGAGTTCGTCTGCGTCCGGCACCGTAAGCGTCACGTTCGACGCCAATGCCGGCGGGCTTCTGGGATACAATTACATCGGCGTCGTCTCGAACTCCTATGCCACCGGCACCGCGAGTGCCACGGATAACGCCTACACCGGCGGCCTCGTCGGCTACCAGTACAAGGGATCGATCAGCGCGTCCCATGCCTCCGGCGCCGCGAGCGTCACGGAGGACGCCTATGCCGGCGGCCTTGTCGGCTACGACGACGAAGCGCCGATCACGGGCTCCTATGCCACCGGCGCCGTGAGCGGGACGCAAGAGTATGCCTATATCGGCGGACTCGCCGGTTATGACTACGAAGGGACGATAACCGGTTCTTACGCTACGGGCGCGGTGACGGCCAGCGACGGCTACGACGAAGCCGGCGGCCTTCTCGGCTATCTCTATGAGGGGACGATCCAGGGAACCTACGCAACCGGCACCGTTACCGCGGGCAGCGGCGACGCCGCCGGCGGTCTTGTGGGCACGAGCTTCGGCACAATCGAGCAATCCTTCGCCACCGGCGCGGTGACGGGCGGCAGCGGCAGCGAAGTCGGAGGGCTCGCGGGGGAGAACGACGCGACGATCGAGGAAGCCTACGCCACCGGCGCCGTCGGTGGCACGGGTGCTGCGGCGGTGGGTGGCCTCGTCGGCGTGAACGCACTCGGCGCGACCATCTCGCAAACTTATGCGACCGGATATGTCGCGCCCGGAAGCGGAACCAATATCGGCGGATTTGTCGGCACGGATAATGCGAGCGCGGGCGGGATCACCTCTTCCTATTGGGATATCGACACGAGTGGCATTTCCACTCTCAGCCAGGGCGCGGGCAATACCGCGAACGATTCCGGCATCACTGGCAAGTCGACAACGACTCTGCAAGGCGCGTTGCCCGGCGGCTTCGACAACACGGTGTGGGGTACCGGCGCAGGGCTCTATCCTTACTTCCTATGGCAATATCCGAGCGGAACGCCGCAGACGATCACCGGCACGTCCTATACCGATACTGGCGCAACCGTAGATGCCGGCGACATGATTTCAGGCTTGCTCGACGGCAATTCGATCGGCACGGCGTCAACGGGCGCCAACGGATATTACTACTTCCTGCTCGCGCCGGGTTCGCTTGGCGGTACGGATGCGGTTTATGTCCAGTCGGCGACCGGTGCGACCGTCGCCGACGATCTCGGCGCGTCACGCTCAGGTGTTGATATCTGGGGTGGTTATTTCCGCGATTTCACAGCCGAGAGCTTTCTCAGCAACGCCGGAGACAATGTCGATTATGCCATCGGCAACGACGCTGCGGCCGAAACATTCTCCTTGGGTCTTTCCAACCAATACATCGTCAGCTCCGCCACGAGTTTCTCCGTGGACGCCGAACTCGGCAACTCCGGCGACACCACGGTCAAGACGACGAACGGCGATCTCTATGTCACCGCTGCGCAGGCTTGGGCGACGTCCGGCACGCTGACCTTCGATTCCGCTGACAGCCTTTATGTGCTCCAGTCCATCCAGATCGGTCCCGGCGCCGATCTTTCGCTGATCACGAACGACGGCTCTTTCGGTCCGGTTCCCGGCGGAACGGGAAACCTCGTGTTCGAGGGGGGCAATGCCTTTTTCCCGGACGCGCCGGCCAGCGGGCTCACAATTAACGGCCAAGCCTACACGCTGGTCACAAACGTCACGACACTCGCGAGCGACGTTGCCGCGGCGCCGTCAGGTTTCTATGCGCTCGCGTTGAGCTACGACGCGGGCGCCGACGGCATCTATGTGCAAGCGGTGGTGCCCACGACATTGACCGGCACGTTCGAGGGTCTCGGCAACACGATCAGCAATCTCACAATCGACGCGGGCAGCGGTTCCGCCGGCCTGTTTGCGACGGTCGGTTCGACGGGCTTCGTACGCGATGTCGGCCTTCTCGATGTGAACATCTCGGGCGGCGGCGGCGCCTTCGATGGCGCGCTTGCGGGTGTAAATTACGGCAACATATTCGGCTCCTTCGCGAGCGGCTCCGTTTCGACCGGTTTCGGCACCAGAACAGGTGGCCTCGTCGGATTTAATTCCGGAGGCGCGATCTCGCAGTCCTTCGCCAACGATTTGGTCGAGGCGCAAGCGGGCAGCGACCTCGGCGGCTTGGTCGGTTACAATACCGGAACGATTTCCCAATCCTACGCCAGCGGCGCCGTCACGGGCGATCACACCACCGCCGTGGGCGGATTTGTGGGCTACAATCAGGGCACGATCTCCGTGGCCTATTCGACCGGCGCGGTCGCTGCGATTGACAGTCCCACCGCCACGCTCGTCGGCGGATTTGTGGGCAATAATGCCGGCGGTACGATCGATGAATCCTATGCGGCCGGTGTTGTCAGCCCCGACACTGCCACGACCTTCGGTGCGTTTGCCGGCACCAACAACGGCACAATCGGCGGCACGGTCGACGATTATTACGACAAGGGCACAAGTCCTGGAATGGCAGCGGTTGGCGGCGGCACAGGCACGGCGCCCGGTCTTTTCGGCCTGACTGCTGCGCAATTCTTGAACCATGCCAATTTCACCGGCTGGACGTTCGGCGGGCTGGGTTCGGGCGCCGATTGGGTGATCGTCGATAATAACAGCACATTGAACAACAGCGCCGGCACGTCCGGCGGCACGTTGCCGTTCCTCACCATGGAATATTCCACCGCGATCTCGAATGAGAACCAACTGCAGTTGATGGCACTCAATCTCACCCAGAGCTATTATCTGATCGACAGCCTGACGTATGACGGCGCGATGTGGGGCGCGAAGGGTTTTGTGCCCGTCGGCAACACCATCAATCCGTTCGAAGGTGGACTCTTCGGGAGTTACGGAATTCTCGATCAACAATCTCACCATCGACCGGCCGACGCAGAACTATGTCGGCCTGTTCGGCTACGCGTGCGGATGCTCGGAAATCGTCGACGTGACGCTCAATGGCGGCAGCGTCACCGGCTCGGACTATGTGGGTGCACTGGTCGGTGCGGATGAAGGCGCGATTTCCGGCGTCTTGTCCAGCGTGAACGTAACCGGCTTCTACAATCCTTCATCGCCCTCGACGGGCCTCTATATCGGCGGCCTCGTGGGATATTATGACGGCAGCGGCTTCTTGGAATCCGCTTCCAGCGGCACCGTGAGCGGATATGGCGACGTGGGCGGTCTGATCGGCCACGCCGGCTATTCCGCGGCCATCCAGGAGGTAACAGCATCCGGGGATGTGCATGGTGTCGAAAGCGTCGGCGGACTGATCGGTGCCAATGATGGAATCGTCGTGAATGCGGTCGCGACGGGCAATGTGACCGCAACGGGCATCGATGTCGGTGGGTTGGTCGGGTCGAACACACTCAGCGGAGAATTTTACGAATTGTCCGCCAGCGGCAGCGTGAGCGGAGCGGCACAGGTCGGCGGCTTTGCCGGCGCCAATTCCGGCTATATCGATCAGTCATTTGCGGCGGGCCCCACGAGTGGAAGCTTCCAGGTCGGAGGTTTCGTCGGTGACAATGCGAGCGGAAGCGAGATCCAGGATTCCTACGCGCTGGGTGCGGCTGCGGTTTCGGGCAGCTATCTGGGCTCCGACGGCGCGATCGGCGGCTTCGCGGGCGAGAATGCAGGCGAAATCGATCATGCCTATTCCACGGGCATGGTCACCTGCACTGCGAGCGACGCATGCGCCGGCACGCTTGGCGGCTTCATCGGCCAGAACGACGGCGCCATCGACGCGAACTCGTTCTGGGACGTCAACACCAGCGGGATCTCATCGACCAACGGCGTCGGCACCGACAACACGGGCGATGGCGCGAATGTCTATGGCGAAACGACGGCCACCCTCCAGTCCGCGGTCGATAATACCTGGGATACCAAGTCCGTCTGGGGCATCGTGCCGGGCGTGAGCTATCCGTATCTGCAGTGGCAGACGAATGGTTACGCGCCGCAAGTCATCTCCGGCACCACGGTTGCTGCCAACGGAAGCGTTGTCTCGGGCCTGACCGCGGCCGTACTGCTCGACGGCAGCAGTACCGCGCCGCTCGTCGACATGAATTCCGGCGCCAACGGCTATTACTACGTGCTGCTCGCACCGGACACCATCTACCACGACCAGGTGCTCGTCTATCTGACGAACGGCGCGAAGGCCGCAGACGCCTATATTCAGAACGACAACAATTCGATCCTCGGGCTGACGCTCAAGGAAGGGCAGTTGCGCGTGCGCAGTTCGGCGACAGACACGGCGGCGATCTTCGCCGGTCTCGATACGGCGCTGGGCAGTGCGAGCGGTTCGGACTTTCTTTACAGCGCGGGCAGCGGCTTCGATCCGGGCACTAATTTCTATCTCAACGATAGCGCCGCCGATTTCACACTCGATACCTCGATCGATCTGGGCTCCGGCCAGCTGACGCTCACCACTGCGGGATCGGATACGCAGACTGCGGGCATCATTACCGCGAGTTGGCTCAGAGGTAGCAGTGCCGGTGGCGCGTCTTTCGACGACACCAACGAGATCGGAAAACTCGGCGCATTTTCAAACACGGGTTCGGGAGGTTTTGCACTGACGGATGGCGAGACGCTTAAGGTCCAGGGCGCGGTCGCTGCGGGCACGGGCGATCTCTCGCTCACCACGACAGGCACAGGAAGCAGTATCGGCATTGCCTCGGGCGATCACGGCAGGAGGAACCGTCACGCTGAGTTCGTCCGGCGCTATCGCCGAAGGGAAATTGTCCGGCAGCATCACCGCCGATACGCTGACCGGAAGTGCGGATGGAGCGGCCGTGCTCAACGGTGCCAACGAAATCGGAACTCTCGACGGCTTCACCACGTCGGGCGGAGCCTTCCAATTGACGGATGGTCAAACCCTGACGTCGGCGGCACCGTGAACTCTGGATCCAATACTCTCGCCCTGCAGGTGACATCGGGCGATCTCGACATCGACGATGCGCTGGATGGCAAGAGCGTGGTCCTTAGTTCGACCACCGACGAGATCGAAGGGGCAGGCGCAATCACGGCGAACTTCCTGAATGTGAGCGCAAACACGGGCATCGATCTCACCGGGCAGCAACGATATCGGAAAAATCGGGCCCAATCACACCAACTCCGGGCCGGATACCATCAACAACCCGTAAGGGCGGAGATTGATATCGGAGCGCGGGATTCGCCCGCGCTCCGGCTTTGCCCGCAGCTAAGCTCGTTCAGGCGACTTTGGTTTCGCCGGGATCGATGTCGTGGAAGCGGCGCGGCAGTGGCAGCGCACGAGCGTGCCGGTCTGTGTGCCGCTTTCCATTTCGACCCAGCCGTCATGCAGCTCGACGAAGCGGTTGACGAGCGCAAGTCCAAGTCCTGCGCCCGCGCGCTGGCCCGAACGTCAAAGCCTTCGCGTTGAAGGTCGAATTCTGGACCACGATTTTCTGGATGTTCGTCGGCGAGGCGATCTCCGGCGTGGCGTTGCTGCTGATAACGTCCTATCGGCGTGAACTCCTGACGCTGTTGCGCAAGAACACGACAGCGCTCCTGTCGATCAACGGCACCAACGAGGTCATCAATCTGAGCGGCAGCCTCGGCAACCGCTATGCCCTGTTGTTCGCGCCGTTGAGCATCGTCCAGGCGATCGGTTCAACCACGACGCTGTTTGTTTTTGCCTTCGGGGTTCTGCTGAGTATCTTCTTTCCGAAACTGAGTCGCGAAAATCTGTCGGCTCGCGAACTGGTGCAAAAAGGCGTTGCCGCAGTGCTGGTCGCGATCGGCGTTGCGCTGGTGACGCGCTGAAACGGATGGACATACGATGAATAACAAGCCCGGCACGTTTTCGCATTCTGGAAACAAAGGCCGTTCATTCCGGCTGGACCAAGCTGCTTGTCGCGACGGTGCAATTGCCGGACGGTCATACATTCAAGCGCGAGATCGAGGATCATGGCGAGGCGATTTGTGTGCTGCCGTATCATCCCGGACGCAAGACCGCCGTCCTGGTCCGCCAACCGCGCATCCCGCTGCTTTATATCGGCCAGCAGGAACAATCGCTGGAAGCGGTCGCCGGCGTCATCGAGGAAAAAGATCCCGATGTCACCGTTCATCGCGAAGTGATGGAAGAAGCCAAACTGAAGCTCGATTCGATCGAGCATGTTTTCACGGCATGGACGATGCCGGGAATTTCGACCGAGCGGATGTATTTTTATCTCGCGCAATATTCAGGCGCGGCAAGGCCAGGAAACCGAAGGCGGCGCCGACGAAGACGAAGAAACCGCCGCAATCGAATTCCCGCTCGCCGAACTGGCGCGGATGGCCGATGCCAAGGAACTTCCCGACTCCAAGACTCTGGTGTTGCTGCAAACGCTGCGGCTGCGGCGACCCGAGCTGTTTTAACGGCGGCGGACTTCGCCAATAAGGCATTGATTTTGTATGAGTATTATCCGCCGCCCGAAAAGCTGCTACAATAACGGCAGCAGGTCTCGCAGAAAGCCGCAACGCGGATTATCTGCGCTCTTGAGAGTGATGCGATGAACTGGATTATCCAACGTCGTCCGGCCGAAGATCCACAGCATGCTCGCGGCGCGAGACGCCGGAAAATCTCTGGATCAAATGTCCGGAGACCGGCCAGCTGGTGTTCTACAAGGACGTCGAGGCCAACCAGTTCGTCATTCCCGGCTCCAATTATCACATGCGGATGAGCGCGACGGCGCGGCTCAAGATCGATGTTCGACAACGCGACCTGGTTCGACATCGCCGTGCCAGAGGTGCCGGTCGATCCGCTGAAATTCCGCGACGAGCGCCGCTACGCCGACCGCCTCAAAGATGCGCGCACCAAGACCGGCATGAATGATGCCGTAAAGCTCGGCTATGGCCGGCTTGACGGCGCCGCCATGGTGATCGGCGTTCAGGATTTCGATTTCATGGGCGGCTCGCTCGGCATGGCGGCGGGCGAGGCGATCATCAAGGGTCTCGACACCGCGGTCGAGAAGGGCTGTCCGTTTGTGCTGTTTGCCGCATCCGGTGGCGCGCGAATGCAGGAAGGTATTCTGTCGCTGATGCAGATTGCCGCGAACCACGATCGCGGTGCAGCGGTTGCGCGAAGCGCGCAAGCCCTACATCGTCGTGCTGACCAATCCGACGACCGGCGGCGTTACCGCGTCTTACGCGATGCTCGGCGACATCCAGCTTGCCGAGCCCGGCGCGCTGATCGGTTTTGCCGGTCCGCGCGTGATCGAGCAGACGATCCGGGAAAAACTGCCGGATGGTTTTCAGAAATCGGAATTCCTCCGCGATCACGGCATGGTCGATATGGTCGTGCATCGGCATCAGCTGCGCGCGACCATCGCCAACCTGTGCCGACTTTTGACCAAGGCGCCGGCGAACACGCCGCTGCAGCCGCAAACCAGCCTGCCGGCACCCGTACCGGCTCCGGCGTGAGCGGTCCGCGTTCCGGCGCGGGATCAGTCGACGCGATCCTGACGCGGCTTCTCGCGCTGCATCCCAAACGCATCGACCTGTCGCTCGGCCGCATCGAGCGCCTTCTGGCCGCGCTCGATCATCCGGAACGGCGGCTGCCGCCGGTGATCCATGTCGCCGGCACCAACGGCAAAGGCTCGACGGTCGCGTTCATGCGGGCGATCCTCGAGGCGGCCGGCAAGCATGTTCACGTCTACACCTCGCCGAACCTCGTTCGCATCAATGAGCGGTTTCGCATCGGCATGCGGCGGCGGCAAGCTTGTCGGCGATGCCGAGCTTGCCGATGCGCTTGCCGAATGCGAAGCGAACAACGGCGATGCGCCGATCACCGTGTTCGAAATCGAGACCGCGGCGGCATTTCTGCTGTTCTCGCGCAATCCGGCCGATGTGCTGCTGCTCGAAGTCGGCCTCGGCGGCCGGCTCGATGCCACCAACGTTGTCGAGCGCCCGCTGGCGAGCGTCATCACCCGCGTCTCGATCGATCACCGCGATTTTCTCGGCGACACGATCGAGCAGATCGCCGGCGAAAAGGCCGGCATCCTCAAGCGCGACGTGCCTGCGGTGATCGGCGATCAGCAGCGCGAGGCGCTCGCGGTGATCGAGCGGCAGGCGGCGCGGATGCGAAGCCCGTTATTGGTCGCCGGCGAAAACTGGACCGCGACCGAAGAGCGTGGCCGCCTGGTTTATCAGGACGACGACGGCTTGCTCGACCTGCCGGCGCCGAAGCTTTACGGCCGCCATCAATTCGGCAACGCCGGCTGCGCCATCGCGGCGCTGCGGGTCGAGCGGCCTGAAGCTGCCGGCCTCTGCGTTCGAGGCCGGCATGACGCGTGTCGACTGGCCGGCGCGCATGCAGCGCCTGTCGCACGGGCCGCTGCCGGCATTGTTGCCGCGCGGACAGCGAACTCTGGCTTGACGGCGGCCACAATGCCGACGGCGGCCGCGCCATTGCCGACGCGCTGGCCGATCTCGAAGAGCGCGTGCCGCGGCCGCTGGTTCTCATCGTCGGCATGCTGTCGACCAAGGACAGCGAAGGCTTTCTGCGGAATTTCACCGGTCTCGCACGCCGCGTCATTACCGTGCCGATCCATCAGGACAAGGCGGTGCCTGCCGCGGAACTGGCGGCGGTTGCCGGCAATATCGGTATTCCGGCGCTATCGCGCGATACCGTCGAGAGTGCGCTGACGGTCGCCGGCAAGCTCGATCTCGCGCCGGCGCCGCGCGTGCTGATCACCGGTTCGCTTTATCTCGCGGGTGAAGTGCTGGCGGCCAACGGCACGCCGCCGGAGTAGAATGTCGTCATTGCAGGAGCGAAGCAATCCAGCGCTCAGTATGCGGCCCCTGGATTGCTCGTCGCGCTGCTCCTCGCATGACGGTGTTATTGCTCACCTTGATATTCGCCTCGCGAATGACCTTCGCCCATTTGTCGCGTTCGGCCTTGATGAAGGCGGCGAATTCCTCAGGCGGCCCGGCCATGGACTTCGAACATCTGCGGATCGAGGAAGCGCTCGCGGAACTCCTTGATCGTTGAAGATGCGGATGACTTCGGTGTCGAGCTTCATGACGATGTCGCGCGGCGTGCCGGCCGGCGCGAACAGGCCGAACCAGGCATTGGCCTCGTAGCCGGGCAGGCCGCTCTCCGCGACGGTCGGCACATCGGGCACCAGCGGCATGCGTTTTGGCGCGCCGACGCCGAGCATCTTGATCTGGCCGGCGCGGAATGCCGGCAGGCCGGAGGCGACGCTGACGATCATGGTGTTGATCGAGCCGCCGATCAGATCGTTGAGCGCCGGCGTCGCGCCGCGGTAATGGATCGGCAGCATCTTGATGCCGGCCATGTTGTCGAACAGCTCCATGTTCATGTGCAGCGCCGAGCCGACGCCGGCCGTGCCGAAGGTGAGCTGTCCGGGCTTCTGCTTCGCCAGCGCGATCAGGTCGGCGGCGTTCGACACCGGCAGCGACTTGTCGGCGAGCAGCGCCTGATAGATCCGCACCAGCCCGGTGATCGGCATGAAATCCTTGTCGACGTCGTACGGCACTTTTTCGTTGGGCAAGAGCGAGGGATTGACCGCGAACGGTCCGGACTCGCCGACCAGCAGCGTGTAGCCGTCGGGCGCGGCCTTGGCGACGGTCGCGGCGCCGATGACGTGGGCGCCGCCGCCCTTGTTCTCGACGATGACCTGCTGGCCCCAGGCCTTGGTCAGCGCCTGCGCCAGCGCGCGGCCGCTCACGTCGGTCACGCCGCCGGGCGCGGCAGTGATGATCAGTGTGATCGGACGATCAGGATAGTTGGTCTGCGCGTGCGCAACGCGGAAGCGAAAGGCGATCAGCAGCGCCGCAAAATGCAGTCGTTTCATGCCTTCATCTGTGCGTCATCCGGGCTTGTCCCGGCCATCCACGCTTGGCCTACGATTAAAGACGTGGATGCTGCACAGGCCGGGCATGACGATACAGCCTGATCTCGCCGAGATTGATGCTGGCGCCGAGTGTCGCTTCGACGCTCTTGGTCCGGCCGCTGGCGAAGATCTGCACGGTGTAGCGGCCGGAATTCTCGTCGAGCTTGTCGAATTTGAAGTCGCCGTAATTGTCGGTGGTGGTCACCGCGAGCGATACGCCGTCCCTGACCAGCTGGACGCTGGCGCCTTCGACGCAATCGACCGACGCCATTCTTCTCCTCGGCGACCGAGCCGCCGATGAAGCATTTCGAATAGCGCCAGAGATTGCGGTAATAGACCCGCGGCTTGGTGTCGAGCTCGGGCTTCATCACTTCGAGGCTCTTCGTCGCGCGCCATGCGCGCCATCTCTTCATCCTCGACATTGACGGCGCGCATGGCGCCGGTCGGGCACGATTGATGGCCGCGCGTCTGCTGCCAGCCCTGGTCGATGAGATGGGCGTCGAAAGTCCAGGCTTGCGGCAGCTGCTGCTCCTCGTTCCACCAGATGTGGCCGTAAGGGCAGGCCTCGACGAGCTGCTTCTGCCCCTTGGCCTTTTCCGGATCGATGATGACGATGCCGTCCTTGCGCTTCTTGATCGCGCCCTTCGGCGCGGCCTTGATGCACGGCGCGTCGTCGCAGTGGTTGCACATGGTCGGAACGTAGGCGATGTCGATCATCGGGATCTGCCCGCGCTCCTTTTGCAGGATGTTGATCCACTTGTGGCCGTGCCGCGGCATCGGCGCCGAATAGCCGGGCCAGTCGTTGCCGACATATTCGTCCATGGCGCGAGCGTGCACAGATTGCAGTTGGTGCACTCGGCGACGTCGATGATCATGTTCCATTTTTTCATGACGTCACTTCGCCGGCACCAGATTGGCTTCTTGCAGCGTTCGCTTGATTTCCTTGTCCTTCTCCATCGCGGCGAACGTCGCCGACATGTGCTCGATGCGGCGGTCCCACACCTCGATCTGCACCAGCGAATTGGCGCCGGCGAGCGAGTGGGTGCGACTTGGTCTGGGTGCGCTCGGGCGTGAGCAGGTTGAGGCAGCCGCCGCGATCGACCGATTTTCCCGGCTCGCCCATCGGATCGTAGACCGCCGAGGATTCGTAGCCGTGGCGACGCCGCGCGGCAGCCGCTGCGTCGGCAGCGCCGCGCAGATCACCGCGCCGCGGTCGTTGAAGACCTTGACGAGATCGTGCTTGTTGATGCCGCGCTCCTTGGCATCGTCCACGTTCATGCGCACGATCCAGTAATAATAGCCATCGACCTTGACGCGATGGTCCTCGATGTTGAGCAGGAACGAATCCTTGCCGTCACCCTGGGTGTGGAACGAATACTTCGAGTGCGGCGTGAGCAGTTGCAGCGGATAGCGTTCGAACAATTCGCCGGAATGCGGGCCTTCCCATGACGGCTCGTATTTGACGATCGGCGGCCGCTCCGGATCGTTGAATCGCTTGAGCGAGTTGCACTCGAATTCGAGCTTGCCCGATTGGGTCTGCAGGCCGCGCAGAAATTCCTCGGTGTAATCCGAGGGCAGCGGCTGCGCTTCGGGACGTCCTTCTTGCGGTTCTCCCAGAACCAGCGGAACGACACCGGCGCGCGCAGTTTCTCCTTCTCCGCCGGCACGACGAAGTAGCCGCGCTTGAGGAATTTCCGCCACGAGATGTGCTTTCGGCAGGTCGGAGGCGAGAAAGACGCGCTTGACCCAATCGATCTCGTTGAAGCCTTCGGAGAAGTAATTGGCGAGGCCGAGCGGCTTGCACAGCTCGTTGAAGATCCAGTAGTCGGACTTCGACTCGCCCTGCGGTTTGATGGCCGGCGCCTGGAACACGATGACGCGGTGATTGAGCTGCTGCTGGCCGTGATGGCCGTAGCCGCCAAGTCCGGCCCATTCGCTGATGTCGGTGCGCTCGAAATTGGTGCAGGCCGGCAGCAGGACGTCGGCGAACTTCGCTTCGCCTTCGATCCAGATCGACTGGTTGACGACGAATTCCAGGTTCGGCGACTGATACATCCGCACCCAGCGATTGGTGTTGTTCATCGTCGAGAGGATCGAGCCGCCGTATTTGTAGAGCATGTGCACCGGCGAATAGCCCGGCGCCGGATAGCTGAACTTGGCGAACTGGTGCTCGATGGATTTGCCGACCCACGGATAGCCTTCGGCTTTGCCGTCGGCGATCGCCTCCGGCACGAAAATGCGCGGGATGCGCTGGCTGTTCGAGTTCATCGACGGCAGTTGCGGCATGCGCTGATAGAGCTCGACCGGCATCGAGGTGTTTTCCAGATCGCCCGACATGCCGCCGTCGGCATAGCCGGGGAAATAGAAATTGAAGTCGATCGGCGTGCCCCATTGCAGGTTGCCCATGTTGATGCCGGGCTTGCCGAGGCCCTGCATGGCGACGAGGCACACCATCACGCGCGCCCACGGAATGCCGGTCTGGTTGCGGCAGGCGCCGCCGTGGCCGTTGCCCCAGCCGCCGGGCGCGAGATAGACGCGCTTCTTGCCCCATTCGCGGGC
>CAVYCF010000013.1:0-9224 GCA_963766975.1 uncultured Acidobacteriaceae bacterium | reverse complement strand
AACACAGCGACCACGAAGTGCTGGAAGAACGCGCCCACGGCGAAGGCGACGGAGTCCACGCGCGCCTGCCATACCTGCTTCCGCTTGAGCGGAGGCATTACGTCGGCGCGGGTCTTCCCCATCAGGTCCGCGACGGTGACGATCTTGTAGCCACGCGCGCGCAGGGCATCGATGAGCACGGGCAACGCATTCACCGTGGCCTGGCGATTACCGCCGCCGTCGTGCAGCAGGATGATGGAGCCGCGCATCCATGGCTTGGAGTCCATCAGGGAGATTTGCTGGAAGACGCTGTCGACGATCTCCTGCGGACTCTTGGGAGGGTTTTCGTCCCAGTCGTCGGTGTCGATCTTGTCGCCTACGATGATGTAGCCCAGTTGCTCGATGCGCTCGGCGGGTGCGGCCTGATCGTTGGTATCGGGCTCCTGGTCGATGGAGTATGGCGGGCGGAAGTAGAGCGGCTGCACACCAAGCTCGGCCGCGAAGAGCCGCTCGGTGAGGTTCAGCTCCAGATCGACGGCCGAGGGAGAGATCTGGCTGATGTCCGGGTGGCTCCAGGTATGATTGCCGATCTCATGGCCCTCACGATAAATGCGCTTCAGGTCGCCAATGTCCTTCAGCGCCTCCTCGCCGATGATGAAGAACACGCCTGGGGCCTGCTTTTGCTTCAAGATGTCGAGGATCTTCGGCGTCCAGGTGGGGTCGGGGCCGTCGTCGAAGCTAAGCGCGACCTCTTTCTTGCTGGGGTCGAAGCCGGTCTGGTTCACCGTGTAGGAGAGCGGGTAGGTATCCATCGTCTCGTCGGTGATGTTGCGGTAGCCGACGGGAATGGAGTCATCGTCATCCATGGTGACGGTGCGATGGCCGTCCTGCTTCTTGCGCGTGATGTCGAGGATGTCGCCGAAGCCTTCGGTATCGACGTCATAGCCGGGCTCGACCTGGGCGAGGTCTTTTACGGGGTCCGAGGAGACCGGCTTGTCCCAGATGTTCCAGAGGGAGTTGTCCTCCTGGCCGAGGCGCCAGAGGGCGAAGGTCTCAATGCCCAGCGCGCGCGCGGCGCGCATCTGATTCTGCACCGTAACCGCATCCAGGAACCAGATCTGGTGGCGGACGTGCGCGTCGTCGTCGTCAAACGCGAGGTGCGCGTTGAGCGAGTCAGAATCCAGCTCGACATCGGCGTCGGAGTCGACGGCCCACTGCCATGCCTCCTGGGTGGAGAGCTCCTGCACGCTGAGGGTCTTCGCCTCCTGCGGCTTGTGGCCCTTCTTCGCCGGCGGCGGGATGGTCGTGGTCCAGTGATAACCGTAGCTGCCGATGGCGCAGATGGCCTTTTCCTTGGGTACGATCTTGAGCACGTTCTTCAGGTTGTCGACGAACCAGTCCTGGGCGGCGATGGGGCCGGGACCACTGCCGGTCTGGTGCTGGTCGTAGTTCATCAGCAGCAGGCCGTCGGAGTGGTCGGCCATGTACTTCAGATCGAAGTCGTCGTCGCCCACAGGCGTGTTGATATAGAGGCGCAGGTTGCGCGGATGGAAGTCAGCGTAGATCGCATTGAGCAGCGCCATATAGCCCTGCTGGGCCTCGGAGGGAATGTCTTCAAAATCGATAGAGATGCCGCGATAACCGGGGTTGGCCGCGAGGAAGCGGTCGAGCTGTTGGAGAAAGTTAGCCCGTCCGGTGGGGTTGGTAAGGAAGTCGCCGATAGACGGCTGGAACTCGTTCTTTACCGGGTCAAAGTTGTTGACCAGCGGAAAGATCTCTGCCGGGGTGGGGTCGTCGGATACTGACCGGATGACATTTGCGACGCGGTCCTCGTGGTCCACGGAATGGACTCCGCCCTGGTCCACAACTGCGAAAGGCCGGTTGTCCAAGCTGTATGAGGTGAGCGTGCCATCGCTCGAGACGACGTGCAGCCATTCGGGAAACAGCAGGTCGATCTGGCGGATATGCTGGCGCAGCGAGGAGTAGCTGGCCGTATCGTCCTCAACGTAATACGCCGCGCGCAGCCCTTCGCCGGAGTTCAGGATCACGTCCGAGGGCTTGAGGTCCGTGCGGCGATGCGCGGAGGGGCGAGGTTTGGCGCCGCGGCCCGGCCCCAGCTCAACGGGCAACGGCGCATAGTCATGCTTGGGAGTGGCGAGCAGCAGCTCGGGCAGCGGCGTCATCTTCACCAGGCTGACGGCGAAGACGGCGCCTACGACAACACCAACGACCGCCAGCACGTCAAAGACGCGGCGCAGACGCTTCCAGCGTTTGCGTTGCGGATCGTAAAAGACCTGCTTGGTCATAGCTCCTGGCTGTTCAAAACGGTGCCGCGTGAAGCAGGCGCGTGGTTAAGACGACCGCACTGGACATCCTGCGCCATCGTCTATCGTAATGCAGCCGGATCGGAGTACGTCAACGAACTCGGGCGACGACCACCCTGCGGGCGCGGCGGCGAACGCTGCACCCAGTATGATGCTGCTTGATGAATGCGCAGAGAGGACGATTCCGGCTGGGCGCGATGTTGAACGCCTGCGCTGCGCTGGCCGCGGGACTTCTGCTGCGACTGTGGTTCATCCGGCATTACGCGCTGGTCACGGGCGACAGCCTACTCTACGGCGACATCGCCAAGAATTGGCTGCGCCATGGCCTCTACGGCTTTACGGATACCAATGCCGCCGGAGTGGTTTCCGTGCGACCGACGCTGATCCGGCTGCCGGGATATCCGCTGTTTCTGGCGGCATGTTTCAAGGTCTTCGGCATGGAGCACTACGGCGCGGTGATGCGCGTGCAGGCCGGGGTGGATACGTTGACTTGCTCGCTCGCGGCTATGACGGCGAGGCGGTTGTTTGGGTTGCGTGCGGGGATAGTAGTGCTGTGGCTGGCCGTGCTGTGTCCGTTTACGACGAATTACACCGCCGCGCCGCTGACCGAGACGCTGACGCTGAATGCCATGGCGCTGGTCTTGTATGCCTTTGTGCGCTGGCAGCAAGCAGGATGCGGACTGAATCTTTGGTTGTGGGGAGTTGGCGCGGCGCTGGCGTGGTCTGTTTTGTTGCGGCCGGAGCAGGGGCTGCTGTGCGTCGCGGTGCTGCCGACGATCTGGTTTGCGGCGCGGCGTGCGCATTGGCTGAACAAGAATTTTCGGCGCACGGTGGTGCCGGTGATTGCGGCGGGACTGTGCGCGCTGATGCCGCTGGCGCCATGGACCGCGCGCAACTGGGGGACGTTTCACGTATTCCAGCCGCTGGCGCCGAAGGATGCGGTCGATCCGGGCGAGCTCGATCCGGTCGGCTTCAACCGCTGGTTCCGCAGCTGGGGCATGGAGTTTGAGTCGACCGAAGAGGTGTATTGGAACTACGGCGGCTTCCCGATCCAGTTGGGCGATCTGCCGGCGCGAGCGTTTGATGCGGGTTCGCCCGTGGCAACGGCGGAGCTGCGGGCGCAGACCGCTTCCCTGGTCGGCGACTATAACCGGACGATGGTGATCACGCCTGAGATCGACGCGCGGTTCGGCAAGCTGGCGGCGGAGCGCGTGCGAGCGCATCAGGTCCTCTACTATGCGGAGCTTCCGGCGGCGCGGCTGGTGGATATGCTGCTGCGCCCGCGCGTGGAGTTGCTGCCGACGCCGCTGGACTGGTGGCGCTGGCGGGTGTATCGGCGGCAGACGGTGTTTGCCTGGGGCTATGCGGGGCTGAACTTTGCGTATCTTGCGCTGGGAGTTGCTGGATTTCTCGCATGGAGGCGAAGAGGCTGGCAGTCGGTGGATGGCTCTACGTTCAGCGCGCTGGCGTTTGCGATGGCGGCGACGATTCTGCTGCGCTGCGCGCTGCTGCTGACGCTGGACAACTCCGAACCGCGGTATACGCTGGAGTTCTTCCCGGTGATCTTTGTGCTTGCGGGTGCACTGTTTGCGCGACGGCTGGTTGTGGCGCGCGACATACGATAGGCGCACGCGGTGCGAGGTAAGCGGTTGCAGCAAGAGATAGCGTGCGCCGTGCGAGATAAGCGCTTGCGGCACGAGATCGAGGCCCATAGCAAGCGATAATGAAGGAATGGCTCTTCGCTCCGGATTTGTCTCCATCATCGGCCGGCCCAACGCCGGCAAGAGCACGTTGCTGAACGCGCTCGCCGGGCAGAAGCTCGCCATCGTGACGCACAAGCCGCAGACTACACGCACGCGCATTCTGGCCGTGCTGGAGGTGCCGGCGAAGAAGAAGGGCAAGGGTCCGGGGGCCGCGCCGGGCCATCCCGCTGCGCAGGTCATCCTGGTGGACACGCCGGGCGTTCACAAGCCGGCTACACAGCTGGACCGGCGCATGATGCAGGAGGTGACGGACGCGCTGGAGTCGCGCGATGCGGTGCTGTTTATCGTGGATGCGACGCATCGGCTGCCGAAGGCGGAAGAAGCCGGCGTAGATGAGGGCGGTTCAGCAGGCGCGAGCGCGAAGGCCGGGGCAAAGGACGGGGCTGAGAGTGGATCAAAGATCGGGGCGAAGATTACCGGCCGCATGGCGATGAGCGCGGCCGAGGATAATTACGCACTCTCGCTGGTGAAGCGGCTGGATTGCCCGGTGGTTCTGGTGCTGAACAAGATCGATGCCGTTCCCAAGCCCGCCCTGCTGCCGTTGATTGCGCACTGGAGCGCGCAGCATACATTTGCCGATGTGGTGCCGATCTCTGCGCGCAAGAAGGAGGGCCTCGACGTGCTGCTGGACCGCGTGATCGCGCTGCTGCCCGAGGGCCAGCGCTACTTCCCACGCGACCAGGTGACCGACCAGCCGGAGCGCTTCCTCGTCGCCGAGCTGATTCGGGAAAAGATCCTGATGCTGACCGGCGAAGAGGTGCCGTATGCGGCGGCGGTGGTGATCGAGCGGTTTGAAGAGCCGGCGCAGCCCACGAAACGCAGCGCGAATGGAAAGACCGCCGTCACCAAGATCGCCGCGACGATCTACTGCGAGCGCACGGGACAAAAAGCGATTCTCATCGGCAAGCAAGGCACGATGCTGAAGGAGATCGGGACCACTGCGCGCAAGGAGATCGAGTCGCTGCTGGGGACGCGTGTGTTTCTCGAGCTGTTCATCAAGGTGCAGCCGGAGTGGCGCTCCAGCCGAGGCTTTGTAGAAGAGCTGGACTGGCGGCGGCAGCTCGAAGAGATCGCCGTGAAGCAGCAGCGCGAAGAGACGTAACGCTGCGCGCGCCTCAGGCGATGAGAACCTCCTGCTCCGGGGTGAGCGGGCACTTGGGATCGACCAGCAGCCACGTTCCGGCACCGATCAGGCCCAGCGCGGCGGCGGTGCCGAATGCAGCCTCCCATCCGAAGCGCGCGGCGATAAGCGGGGTGAGCGATGTGGTGACGGCGCCGCCGATCTGTCCGCCCATGTTGATGACGCCGGTGAGGACGCTGGTGTTTTCGCCAGCGATGTCGGCGCAGACGGCCCAGTAGCTTGATTGTGCGAGGTAGAGCGAGCCCGCACCGCCGGCCAACAGTACGGCTGCGGCGAGAGGGCTGTGCGCGGAGGAACCCGCCAGCAGAAAGATTGCCGTGAGCGCGAAGGCGATGGCGGGCAGACCGCAGCGGCCCATGCGCAGGCCGAAGTGTGCCACCACCCAGTCGCAGACGGTGCCGCCGGTGAGACAGCCGATGGTCATGGCGATAAACGGCAGCGTGGTGTAGAGAGCGCTGGCCTTCAGGTTCACGCCGTGCGCCTCCGCCATGTAGGTGTACATCCATCCGAAGAAGATCCAGACGATATAGAGATAGGCGAAGTAGCTGGCCAGCATCGCCCACACGGAGCGGCTGGAGAAGATGCGCGCCCAGGGAACCGGCGGCCGCTTTGCATCGCTGGCTTTGCGCCGCTCGCGCAGGATCAGGTCGCGCTCTGCCGTGGAGACCATGCTGTGCTGCTCCGGCGTGTCGCGCGCGGCAAGGAACCAGACCAGGCCGCCGATGGCGCCGGCGATTGCGCTGAAGACGAACGATTCGCGCCAGCCATGGTGCGCGATGATGGCGGTGACAATGAGCGGCGTGAGGCTGGAGCCAAGCCCCACGCCGGCGAATACGATGCCGTTAGCGCGGCCGCGCTCGCGCGCAGGAAACCAACGCTCCACAAACTGCGTGGCCGCGGGATACATGACCGCCTCGCCGGTGCCGAGGATGAAGCGCAGGACCAGGAGGATCGTCAGCGCGCTGGCAGCCTGGTATGGAATGCAGGCGATGAGGAAGATGAAGACGCCCCACCACGCGCCCAGCAGCGCCAGCGAACGGCGAGGTCCCATGCGGCGGGCGAAGAGGCCGGCGGGAATCTGGAAGCCGGCGTATCCGATGAGAAATGCGCTGAGGATGTGGCCGAAGGTGACTTTGCTGATGCCGAACTCAGCCTCGATGGAGATGCTGGCGATAGAGAGATTGGTGCGATCGACGTAGGCCAGCGCACTGAGAATGCCCACCCAGATGACAAGCATGTAGCGGACGGGGATGCCGCGCGGACGGGCTGTTTCTAAAGAATTCGATGAAGAAGACATCAGTAAAGGGGCTCCTGCCAGCCAGACAACTTTACCGGATTCGGTGGGGGAGATGCGAACGGGCGGCGGATCGGCGCGGGTCAAGTTGAATTAGAGATGATTTGAGATGTATCGATATACGAGCATGGAACCGATGGCTAGCAGCAAGACGAACAGGACAAACAGCCAGTAGCCACGTTGGCTTCGCCGCCGTATATAGCTGCCGGCTATCACTGCGCCCGCCACGAATACCATTTCTGCGACTGCTTCTCCGACCGTCATTTATCCTCTCAGCGGAACGACCGATTCAAGTACAAGCTACACGACCGGCGCGGGATTGAAGAGCGCCATCGCGTTGTGTAGCTTCCAGTGCTCGGCCCAGGTCTGCTTGGTGCCGCTGGCCACGTCGAGCATCATGTGGAAGAGCTGCCAGCCTATCTCTTCGACCGTCGCATGGCCGGTGGCGATGGGGCCGGCATCGAGGTCGATGAGGTCCGGCCAGCGCGCGGCCAGCGACGACCGCGAGGCCACCTTGATGACCGGGGCCATCGCAAGACCGTAGGGCGTACCGCGGCCGGTGGTGAAGACGTGGAGGTTCATGCCGGCGGCGAGCTCGAGCGTGCCGCAGAGAAAATCGCTGGCGGGCGTGGCGGCAAAGAGAAGACCCTTGGTTTTAGCGCTGTTCGCCGGGAGGTACCACACCGGCGATCGCGCTGGTGCCGGACTTGACGGTCGCGCCGAGGGTCTTCTCGACGATGTTGGTGAGGCCGCCGCGCTTGTTGCCGGGCGAGGGGTTGTGGCTGCGGTCCACGCCGCCGCGTTCGAGGTAGTCGTCGAACCATTGCATCTCGCGGATGAGGTCGCGGGCTACCTGCTCGTTGACGGCGCGCGGAGTGAGCAGATGGATGGCGTCGCGCACCTCGGTGACCTCGCCGAACATGACGGTTGCGCCCGCGCGGACGAGCAGGTCCGAAGCAAAACCGACTGCGGGGTTGGCGGTGACGCCGGAGAAGGCGTCGCTGCCGCCGCACTGCGTGCCGACGACAAGGTCAGAGGCGGGACGCGTGGTGCGTCGGCGCCGGTTCAATTTTTCGAGGCGCTGCTCGGCCATCTCCATAATGGCGGCGACGATCTGGCCGAAGCTGTGCAGGGACTCATCCTGCATGCGGACTACATCGGGAGCGACGGCAAGGATCGGCAGTAGATCCGATGGCATCAGGCGCGAGGGCTGCAACTGTTCGCAGCCCAGACTGACCATCATGGGCGCGGCGCCGAGGTTGGGGTTGAGCGCCAGGTTGCGCAGGGTGCGGATGGGGATCTCCGCGCCGGGAGCGTTGATGGCGATGCCGCAGCCGTATTCATGCGTCAGCGCGATCACGTCGTCGACGTTGGGATAGCGCGGCAGCAGCTCGGCCTTGATGCGCTCGACGGCGTAGTTGACGGTGGGCGCGACGCACTGCACGGTCGTGGTGATGGCGAGAATGTTGCGCGTGCCGACGGAGCCGTCGTCGTTGAGGTAGCCCTCAAAGGTGTAGCCATCAAGCGGCGGCTGCGGCGCAGGCGTGGTCGTGGCGAGCGGCAGCGCGTCGAGCGCGGGCGCAGCGGGGATGCGCATGCGATCCTCGTGCACCCAGCCTCCGCGCGGGATGTCGGCGAGCGCGTAGCCGATGATAGAGCCGTAGCGCAGGACGGGCGCGCCGGCGGGGATGTCCACCAGCGCGACCTTGTGCGCCTCGGGGACATCGTCGACGAGCCGCAGGCCCGAGTCGAAGATTGCGCCTGCGCGCAGGCCGCCCTCATTGACGACGAGGGCGACGGTGTCGCGCGGATCGAGTTGGACGTATAGCGGGCGGGTTGGGGCGGCTACGGTCATGCCATCGTCATGATACGCGGCGCGCCCGGCAGGGAGAAGGCGTTAAGCCTGCCCCAGCTTGCCCTCGACCAGACGCCACAGGCCCAGCGGGTTGCCATCCTGTAACGATTCCGGTAACAAATCTTCGGGAAGGTCCTGGTAGCAGACGGGGCGCAGCCAGCGCTCGATGGACATGGCGCCGACGGAGGTGGCGCGGATGTCCGAGGTGGCCGGCGACGGTCCACCGTGCACCATCGCATAGCAGACTTCGACGCCCGTAGGGAAGCCGTTGACGAGGATGCGGCCGGCCTTGCGTTCCAGCACCGGAAGCAGCGTGCGTGCCAGTGCGTGATCGGCGGAGGCGAGGTGCAGGGTTGTGGTCAGCTGGCCGTCGAAGTGCTGCGCCAGCGTGAGCATCTCTGCCTGGTCCGCGCACTCCACCAGCAGCGTCGCGGGGCCGAAGACCTCATCCAGCAGATGCGGCGTAGCGAGGAAGTGCCTCGCAGTGGTGGCAAACGCCGCTGGGCGACCGGCGTAGGGGCCGTCGGTGGCGCTGCCGGTGGCGAGCGACTTGACGCCGCTGTCGCTTGCCCAGGCGGCTGCGCCCTCGCAGAAGGCGCGGTGGATGCCGGGGGTGAGCATGGTGGTGGCGCTCTTGGCCTCGACGGCGGTCTCGGCGGCCTTCTTGAAGCGATCAAAGTCAGGGCCGGTGATGCCGATAACGATGCCGGGCTTGGTGCAGAACTGGCCGGTGCCCATGGTCATGGAATCGGCCAGCCCCTGCGCAATCTTCTCCGCGCGCTCGCTGAGCGCGGCGGGCAGCAGGAAGACAGGATTGATGCTGCTCATTTCGGCGTAGACGGGGATGGGAACTTCACGCGCCGCGGCC
>CAVYCF010000012.1:0-352160 GCA_963766975.1 uncultured Acidobacteriaceae bacterium | reverse complement strand
GCGTCACCAACTACGGGACTGGCGTTCCCGGACATGCACCGGGAGCTCTACCAGTTCTATTCGACCGGCAACATCGTCGTCGTCCAGCTGGCCCTGCAGGGAACGCACCTCGGCCCGCTGAAGATGCCCGGCGGAACGCTCACGCCGACCGGCAAGCGGATGGACGCACCGTGCTGCCGACGTGTTCGAGCTCGTCGACGGCAAGATCAAGCGCTTCGACTGCTACCCCTCAGGCACGGTCGTCCTCACCCAGCTCGGGGTCCTTGAGGACCTCAGCGCTGCCTTCGCGTAGCGCGCACCCCGCAGCACCCACGGACCCACGGCTAGGAGCGCTCTATGTCGAACACCCCGATCAAGATCGGCTATTGCCTTTCCCTCAGCGGTGGCCTAGCGGCCAACGGTCAGACGGCTCGCCTCGCGCATCAGGTCTGGCAGGAACGCGTGAACGCACGCGGCGGTCTGCTCGGTCGTGAGGTCGAGCTCATCTGCGTCGACGACAAGTCAGACGCGACGACCGTGGCCGGCATCTACGAGAAACTTCTCGCTCAGGAGAAAGTCGACCTGCTACTCGGCGGATACGGCAACAACTCGATCACCCCGGCGATGCCGCTTGTGATCGAGAACGAGAAGTTCCTCGTCGGCCTGATGGGTCTCGGGGTCAACATCGACTTCAAGTACGACCGTTTCTTCGCCATGATCCCGACGGGCACCGATCCGAACTCGGCGCTCACCGAGGGATTTTTCGAGACCGCGTCGAAGCAGACGCCGCGGCCGACGACGGTCGCGATCGTCGCGGCGGACGCTCCCTTCTCGAAGAACCCGATCTTGGGCGCCCGGGCGAACGCCGCGAAGAACGGACTTGAGGTCGTCTCGGAGACCAAGTACCCGCTCACGACGACGGACTTCGCGCCGTACCTCCGAGAGGCACAGCAGTCCTCGCCGGACATCCTCTTCTACTGCGCGTACCTGAACGACTCGATCGGGCTGATCCGCGCGATTGCCGAGTCCGACATGAACCCGCTGCTGGTCGGCGGGGCGATGATCGGCCCGCAGAGCAGCGCGGTGCAGACCCAGCTCGGCTCCGTGATCAACGGCATCGTCAACTACGAGTACTGGCTGCCGGTTCCGGCGATGAACTTCCCCGGTGTGCAAAATCTGATCACGGACTATCAGCAGCGCGCGAAGGGCACACCCGCCGATGAGCTCGGGTATTACGTGGCGCCGTTCGCGTACGCGCAGGCCCAAGTGCTGGAGCAGGCGGTTGAGGCGACCGGCGGGCTCAACGACGCGGACCTCGCGGACTATGCCCGCAAGGCGACCTTCTCCACTGTCGTCGGTGACGTCGCGTTCGGGCGCCTCGGCGAGTGGGCGGTGCCGCGCGTGCTGACGGTGCAATTCCGCGGCATCGACTCAAGCGACATAGCCGATTTCGCGAAGCCAGAGGCTCGCGTTGTCGTCGCGCCGGCGAGCTACGCGAGCGGCGAACTCGTCGTTCCCTATCGCGCGGCGGCCGCGGCGCGATGAACGTTCTCGGCTCGGCCGCGATCGTGCCCGAGCCCCCGGACCCCCGGCGCGCCGGGGTGACGCCGCAGAACTTGACGGCGCCGTTTCACCACCCATTGACAGGAGAACCGATGACTTCGGTGTCAGCTTCAACGCGCCGATCCCGGGCCTCAAGAACGCAATGCTGTTGAGCGACGCGGTGGCCATCAATCTCGACGTGGAGGCGGTGTTGCAGAGCGATAGCGCCTAGAACCGCACGTGCGCGAGCTGGGTCCGGGATCAATGGACGTTCCCAAACCGGGACGGACGCAAATCCCTGTAATTTGGAGTGAACCCCTAGCGTGAGACACGGGCAAAAGTCCCAGGTTGCCGTTCGCTGAGTTTAGCTCGACGAGCGGGAGTTGTTGGTTGCAGCATGAGCGCAGCTGAGGAAGCAGAGGCGAGCCCTGCTGGAGAGCAACTCGCCAAGGAATACTCAGCCGAAACTCATCGCGACGATGAAGGCTCCGGGAGGTCAAGCATGCCTCCCGGAGTTCGATCCTACATCGGAACGATAGATTTCCTCATGCCTGAAAAAACTCAACTGTGCGGCCGGAAACTGCGGCGTGCTGAGCAGGTTCTCGAACGCTTCCGGGGATCGGTAACCCAGCGCCGAATGGAGACGTTGGCGGTTATAGTACTGATCCAGAAACTGCTCCATATGGGCTTCCAGATCGGCCCGATCGCGATACTGCCGGGTATAGATTTCCTCCTGTTTGAGCGTCTTGAGGAAGCTTTCGCATAGGGCATTGTCGTAAGGGTTGCCGCTGCGGCTCATGCTGGGTACGATTCCATGTTCCTGCAACAGCGTCACGTACTGCTGGGAGGCGTACTGAATGCCCCGATCGGAGTGATGTACCAGCCCCGGCGCCGGACTCCGTTGAACCATGGCCTTGCGTAACGCAGCCATCGCTAAGGGCGCATGCAAGGAGTCGTCCACCGCCCAGCCCACCACCCGGCGTGAGAACGCATCCAGCACCACCGCTAAATAGACAAACTCCTCCCGCAGGCGGATGTAGGTGATGTCGGCTACCCAGAGCTGGTCGATGCCACTCAACTGCATCCGTGCGGCCAGATTCAGATACACCGGCAAGTCATGCCGAGAATCGGTGGTGAGAATAAACTTACGCCGCCGCACCGCCAGCAAATTGTCCTCCCTGCATCAGCCGTAGCACCCGCTTGTGATTCACCGCCAGACCCTGATCCGTCAATTCCTGGCCTACCCGTCGATAGCCGTAGTTGCCCCGATGGGTCAGCACTATCTGCTGGATTAGGGCGCGCACCTCCATCTCCTCCTCCTTAGGCCCCCTGTCGCTGCCAATAACGATAAAAACCAGCTCGGCTTACTCGGCCCAGCTCGCACATCCGCTCGATCGTAAGACCACCTTGCGCCTGCATCACTCGCACTTGCTCGTAAATGCAGCCTCGCCGATCCCGTCGTTGGGCCGGCGTCGAGCCTCGATTCTTCGCAAGGCACCCCTGAAAAACTCCACCTCCAATACCTTCTCCGCCAGTGCTTGCTTCAAACGCTGGTTCTCCTCATCCACATCCTTCTTGATGCCCCTCTCCCACTCAGACCCTTGTCCAAACGACTCCAATTGCGCCCGCCACGCATATAACTGCCGCCGCTGATATCTTCAATTCCAACGCCAACTTGTCATGTCCACAGCTCTTCATCCGCTCTACCGCGGCTCGCTTCTCGGCCAAACTCCATCGCCGATTCCCCATCCCACACTCTCTCCTTTCCCTGTAGCTTGGGACTCGCAAGCGTGTCTCATTTTAGGGGGTCACTCCAATTCTTAGAGTGATCGTGTGATTGTGGACGCTGGTGGACTTTGTTGAATGAGGGCTTGGTAGCGTCATCGGGGATCGAACCCGAACTCTCCGCCTTGAGAGGGCGGCGTGTTAACCAATTACACCATGACGCCACGGTGGGTTGAGGCAGGGAGTTGACTGCTTCCGCAGTCAACAAACCGTAGTATATCAAAGCAAGGGCGAGAGGCAGGCCGCGGGCGACCCGCTGCTCAGAAGCCTAGCTTCCTTACCTCATCGTTGTAATATTTGCGATAAAGAATGTCCCACTCCTGGCTGCCTTCGACAATGATCTTGCGCTGCGAGGCGATCTTTTGACGCGCTGCCTGATCGATTTTCATTTCTTCCGTCAATACCTTCTCGAGCGCCTTTCGCGCCTCCTGACGGATGGTATTCCGGTCTTCCAGAAACTCACATTCCTCTGTCTCCGCAAGCGTGTCGGCCACCACGTGCGCCAGCTTGTTGAGTTTGTCTCGAGAAAGTCTCACAATACCGCCTTGTATTTGCGCGCCAGCTCCTGCTTCACCTTCTTGAACATCTCGGCGTAGCTGGCGCCGGAGCGGCGCATGTCCTCCTGGTAGGCGTCGAGGATGACACGCACCTCTTCGTTGATACGATCTTCCAGCGACAGCTCTTCCAGGATGGCCGCATTCACCCGCTCAGCGACGGCGCCCACTTTCGCCGCCCGAATCATCTTGGCCTCGATCAATTGGTTGACCGTTTGGCGTGCCAGATAACTTACGTACTCCCGCGAAAAAATCATGTGATCTGACTCGGACTATAGCATATTCGATGCACCACGCCGGGTCGCCTCCAGCGGCTGCAACTCCCCCGAATTTCCCTGCACGTAGCAGTTAGAGCGGCTTCGCAATTACTGTGGTCTTATCAAGGTCGTGAGGAGTGATTTTCCTTGGCAGAAAACCACGAAAGGTGACCTGGCAGGCTGCGGAAAACTCTGCAACGGGCAAGAAAGACGTACCTCAGGGGCTAAAGAGAGTGTGTGAGGACTGGGAGGAGTAGACGGCATTGAGGTTTCGGCCTTAATGGAGGCAGCCGATCGAGGGGATGGGTTATCAGGGGCTCACGAAGGCGTCCACGCCAGGGAGCATGATCTTGGCTTGGATTGCAGCAGTTGGTGCGATGTTTTTGCCCTCGCAAGCGACGACGTTGCCAGAGAGGAGAGTTGCCATCCAGTTCTGCCTGGAGTCGGGTTAAATTAAACCCGATGGCAGAAAAAGTAAATTCTATGGCAACTTTGTCTTTGCCTCGTAAGCGAAACCTGGCTAGGTCTCTTTGGGTCTTGATGGTTCCAAACGGCGCTTCGACGATTGCTTTGCGCTGGCCGTAGGTCTGTCGTCCCTCCAGGGTGCGAAGTTTGGCTCGCATCCGTTTCATTTCCGGGGCCTTGGCTCGTCCTTTTAAGCGTCCTCCTTTGTTCAGTACTGCGGCCATATTGGAGTCTGGGATAAAACCATCGATGTTGTTTTTCTCCAACATGGCAACGTTGTCAATGCTGTAAAAGCCGGAATCGGCTACCACTTTCTGTGGCTTCTGATGACAGTTCTTCTGCACCTGTTCCACCATCGGCTGGAGTGATTGGTTGTCGGTCTTCTCTTGGCTTACCCGCTGGGCAACGATAAAGTGATCTTCCGACACAGCAATATCGGCCTTGTAACCGATGATCGTCTTGCCTCGTTTGTGCAATAGCTGGCAGTCGGCATCGGTTCGCGGCTGACTCTTCAAGCCGCTCTTCTTCAGCTTTCGCAATCGCGCCGGGATGGTGCTCAACTCTTGCTCTAAACGCTTCCGTTGCTGCTGCGATAATTCCGCCACCACAGCATTCTGATGGGCATCGCACTGCTTTTGCCACCACCGTATCTGGCGCCGGATTCGGGCTCTCCGATTGCGTAATTTTTGCTCGGTGTCGACCCGGGATTTGGCGTTGTCGGCTTTGATCGACGTGGAGTCAACCGCCACCACTCCCAGCTTTCCCAGCCCCTGCTCGCGAGTGAACTCCACCACCTGAGTGAAGACATCATTAATCCCTCGGCCATGTTTGCGACGAAACGCACTCAAAGCCCAGTGATCGGGGCGATGGCCTCCGGCCAAATAGCGCAACGGCAACTGCTCGCAAATCCATCGCTCCAAACCTCGAGCCGAGGTCAGCCCCGTCGCATAGGCATACAGCCATACGCTCAGCATCATCTTCGGCGCATACAGCGGACCACCTTCCACACCGTAGGCTCGCTCAAATTCGCTCAAGTCCAGCCGCTCCACTACCTTTTGAATAAAAAAACATAGATGGCCTTCCTCCAATTCATCCTTCACGCTTGGCGGCAATAAATAGGCCTGATCCGGGCTGTATGGCTTGAACCTTGACATGCCTTCTTTTTGCACCATCTTCCCTGAGGAAAACAAGTGAGTTCTCACACACTCTCTAAAGCCCCACCACGCCATTCACCGCAGCGGGGCAGGTGATGGAACCATCGGTCTCGGTGCCGATTGCGGCTTCGACTTCGCCCGCAGCTACCGCGGCGGCACTGCCAGAAGAGGAGCCGCAGGGATTGCGATCGAGCGCGTGAGGATTACGGGTCTGGCCGCCCACGCCGCTCCAGCCGGAGATGGAGGCGTTGGAGCGAATGTTTGCCCATTCGGAGAGATTCGTCTTGCCAAGGATCACGGCGTCGGCTGCGCGCAGCCGCGCGACCAGGGGGGCGTCGCGATGGGTCGCATTGCTCGAGGAGCGCCATGCTGCCCGCGGTAGTGGGGAGTGGTCCGTCGGTTTCGATGTTGTCCTTGAGCAGGATGGCGTAGCCGTAGAGGAGGCCGCGTGCCTTGCGCCGGCGGTCAATGGCGCGGGCGTGATCGAGGGCGGTGGGATCGAGGGCCAGGACCGCATGGATCTTAGGATCCACCGCCTGCACTCGCGCGATCGCCGTCTCGGCCGCGGCCTCAGCACTCGGAGCAGGATTTGTAGCGGCACCGGAACCGGCCGCCAGCAAGGCGAGGTGAGCTGCGATCACTGCGGTGCCGGGTTGCTTCATCGGCGTAGTATATCGGCAAACGGACGGAGGCGACACTACAAGCCCTTTTCTGCGTTCTTGAGACCGTTGTAACGTCCCACAAGACGGGCTTAGGAGGAAGAAACGGAACAACCACCATTGCATTAGAGCGATTAGGATTCCGCATTTTTGAGTGGCGATTACTCCTCAATTCTCAGACGGATAATTAATCCTTATCGAGAACGATGAAATCACTGGGAGCTTTTGTCGGAACTGGCCTTAGCCCCAATTGTTCCTTCATAGCCTGCGCCAAGCTCGGCCCCGATTGCTCGGGCTGAGAATCCGTAGCTGCGCAGACCCCATCTGAGCAGCCGCCGCCATCAGCTACAAAGTTGAGGGTGAAATCGAAGGTTCCGTTGGCGTCGGCACATTGGGAGTGGCGATTATTTCGCCTGTCTCTTCAACTTTCCTTCAACTTTTAGTTACAACTGCTTGATGGTTGGTGATCCGATCTTCAGCGAGAACGATGGGGGGTTAGTGAATCTCATGCAAACCCCGCGGGTTGGGTGAACCCGGGGGTGCCCCAGGTCTCGCTTTTGAGACCTGGGACTTTCGTCTACGCAGGCCTAATAAGATAACAACATGGTTGTGGGTCTGAAGCGGTACTAACAAATGGGGCACCTTCATTTCGTGACCTTCAGTTGCTATGGGCGGCAAGCGCACCTGGAAGCGGCTGTGGCGAAAGATCTTTTCGAGGATGCGCTGGAACGAATCCGCTGCCGTTATGACTTTCAGGTCGTCGGATATGTCGCAATGCCGGAGCATATTCATTTGCTTGTCAGTGAACCGCGCAGAGAATCTCTGGCGGTAGGCTTACAGGCGTTGAAACTCTCGGTTGCGCGCCGGAGCGAGCAAAGGCCATTCTGGCAAGCACGCTACTATGATTTCAACGTATTTACTGAGGACAAACGCAAGGAGAAGCTCGACTACATGCACTGGAATCCAGTGAGACGAGGCTTGGTGGAGAGAAGGGAACAGTGGGATTGGTCCAGTTATCGATCTTATTGCACCGGAGAAGAAGGTCGGGTACGGGTTGAATCAGCATGGATGACGCATTGGAAGCCAAACTAGTTCTGCCCACTACGCTGTGGGGCGAGCATGCGCTGTTCATTCTCTGCGGGATTCAGATCCATGCCGTCCTAAAGAACCCCAGGTCTCAAACGCGAGACCTGGGCCACCCGTCCACCCGTCGTCCGACTTTCTGTCATCCGGCAGCGCGCACAATTTGCCTCTGCAGCCGAGGCGGAGTACCCGTCCAATTCCATTTTTCGAGCGGCTTCCTTTCCTTAGCGTGATATAAGCTGTGTGCATTCCCCCGCCTTTCTGCCTTGCAGCAATGGGAGGAATGACCGAATGCTCAACCCCTGCGCCAACACCCGACTGCCTGTCGCTGCTCTTCTGCTGGTTATGGCTGGTTGCCTTGTTCTGCCCCTTACACTGGCAGGCCAGACGCTGACCCCCGCCTTTCGCGCCGCAAGGTCCGAGCACGCCGCCCCCGGCCGCAGTGCAGGCCCAGTTGGACAAGCTCACAGACGAGCTGAAAGCGGCGCGGGCAGCGAGCGACGCGAAGGCCGAGGCAAGCACCCTCAACCAGATCGGCCGCCTGCACTATCAAACGTCAGACTTTCAGAGGGCATTGGACGATTTCAGCCACGCATTGGCACTGGCCCGCTCCGCGAAGGATGCCGTCGAGGAGGCGGAGGCGCTCAACGGATTGGGGAGTTGCTACCGCGCTCAAGAGCAAAACCAAAAGTCGTCGGAGACCGCGCAGCAGGCGCTGGATGTGGCCACGGCCGCAGGAGACAAAAGGGGCCAGGCCGCGGCGCTCACCGGCCTTGGGTGGGCAAGCTCCAACTGGATAAGAATCAAGAGGCGCTGGAGTTTCTCAATCGCGCACTGCCCCTGGCGCAACATGGCGGGAGATTCCGCCCTGGAGGCAGATGTTTTGCGCCGCATCGGCGCTGTCACCTCGACCTTCGGCAACCGCAGAAGGCGCTGGAGTTCTACGATCAGGCTCTGCGAAATCTCTCACCGCATTGGCGACCGCGCCGGCGAAGGTGTAACGC
The DNA here is from genome assembly GCA_963766975.1 of uncultured Acidobacteriaceae bacterium. Taxonomy (GTDB): domain Bacteria; phylum Acidobacteriota; class Terriglobia; order Terriglobales; family Acidobacteriaceae; genus Edaphobacter. The sequence goes on along the minus strand of CAVYCF010000012.1, from coordinate 343,678 downwards.
TCAACAACATCGGTCTCTTGTATTACCGGGTTGGCCAGAAGCAAAAGGCGTTGGACCTCTACATCCAGGCCTTGCCCTTCGCACGATTGGCCGGCGACCGCGCTACCGAGGCCATCATTTTGGGCAACATCAGCTCCACCGACTCTCGATCTTGGGGAAAAGCAGAAGGCGCTGGATTTCTATGGCCAGCTGCTTGCCTTGCGGCGAGAGATGGCGACCGCAGTGACGTGGCTCGGACGCTCTACACGATGGCCAAGGTTTCTTCCAATTTTGGGCAGTCGCAGAAGGCGCTCGAGTTCTTCAACCAGGGGCTGCCATTGGCGAGAACTTGGCAACCGCCTCGGCGAAGCCGCAACTCTGCAAGGCATCGGCGACAGCTACACGCACTTGGGGACAAGCAGAAGGCACTGGACTTCTACAACCAGGCCCTTCCGCTCTTTCACCAGTTAAAAAATCCTGGAGGCGAAGGTTCTACGCTCGTATCCATCGCCCTTGTGTACATGGGCCTTGGGGACAAGCAGAAGGCGTTGGGCTTCTACAACCAGGCTCTGCCCATCTTTCGCCAGGCGGGTAATAGGCGGCGAGGCCCAGACGCTGACCAAGATCGGCGCCGCTCAACGCCACTCTTGGGGAACAGCAGAAGGCGCTGGACGTCTACAATCAGGCCCTTGCCCATCTTTCGCCAGGCGGGCGATCGGGGTGGCGAAGCGGCAAACGATTCACAGCATCGGCACCGTCTACAAGGAACTTGGCGATCAGCAGAAGGCGCTGGATTGCTATAACCAGGCACTGGCCATCCGGCGAGAGCTGGGCGACCACCGCGGCGAGGCCGGCGGAGCTGGATGGCATCGGGAATGTCTACTCCATTCTTGGAGAGAAGCAGAAATCGCTGGACTACTTACACGCAGGCGCTCTCGGCTATGCGCGCGTTGGGCGACCGTGAAGGCGAGGCTGTGGTCCTGAGCAACATTGGCACCGTCTACAAGGATCTTGGGGATCAGCAAAATGCACTGGAATACGGCAACCAGGCACTTGCCATCTGGCGAGAGCTGGGCGACCGCGAACGCGAGGCCAGGACGCAAAACAACCTTGGCGCCGCCTACGCTGCCCTTGGGGACAAGCAGCAGGCGCTGGAGCACTTTATGGGGGCGCTCGAGGTTCTGCACGCATTGGGAGACCGCGTCGAGCGAAGGCCGCAATGCTGGGGAATGTCGGCACCGTCTACAGCCGCTCTTGGGGAGCAAGCAGAAGGCACTGGATTACGCCAACCAGGCGCTGCTCGATGCAGATCGAGCAGTGGGCGACCGCGCTCGCGAGGCCGTAACCCTAAACAACCTCGGCAATGATCTACTCGGACCTTGGGGACAAGCAGAAGGCGCTGGAGTGCTTACAATCAGGCGCTGCAGATCGAGCGAGCCGTGGGTGACCGCGCCACGTGAGGCCTCCACGCTGGACAACATCGGCATGGAATATGACAGAATCGGTGAGCAGGCGAAAGCGCTGGAGGTTTTACAAGCAGGCCCTGCCACTGGCAACCGAGGTAAGCGACCCTCTGATGAAGCGCTCATCTTCATCAACTTGATGCGGAATCAAAGGGCGTCGCAACCGGGCCTCGCCATCTTCTACGGCAAACAGGCAATCAACCTGCTGCAGCAGGTAAGAAGCAACATCCAGGGACTGGACGAGAAGCTGCAAAAGAGCTTTCTGCTTTCAAAGAATGGCTACTATCACACTCTGGCCGACCTGCTGATTGCGCAGGGGCGATTGCCGGAGGCGGAGCAGGTGCTGGATCTGGAGAAGCAGCAGGAGTACTCGGAGTATGTACGCGGAGAGGCGGCGAATACGCTGAGCCCGCTGGCGCATGACTCCGGCAGAACATCAGGCGGAGGAGGAATATCAGAAGTCCACGGCGACACTGGTTTCGCTGGGCGAGCAGTGGGCGCAGTTGAGGAAGAACACGGCGCGCACGGCTGAGCAGGAGAAGCAGTTCCAGGAATTATCGGCCAAGCTCAATCAGGCAAACAATGGGTTGGCCGATTTCTACTCGCGGCTTTATGAGCCTCTTTGGGAAAGTAAGCAGCGCCAACAACCAGGTAAGAGACGTGAAGGGGCCGGTCAGCGATTTGAAGGGGATCATTGCGAAGATGCCGCACACGGTAGCGCTGTATACGCTGGTGGGCCAGGATCGAACCAGCATCATCGTGATTGCCGGAGCGGCGGATGTACCCGCGGTGGTGCGGGAGTCTGCGATTTCCGAGGTCGAGCTGAACAAGAAGGTTGCGGCGTTTCAACAAGTGCTTGCGCCAGCCAGGGCAGGACCCCAGGCCGCTGGCCCAGGAACTGTACAAGATCCTGATCGGGCCCGTGAAGGCAGATCTGGATCAGGCCAAGGCGGAGACGCTGGTGTGGTCGCTGGATGGGGTGCTGCGCTATGTGCCGATCGCCGCGCTCTACGATGGGAAGCAGTATGTGGTGGAGAACTACAACACTGCGACGATTTCTCCGACCAGCATTGTGAACCTGGCCCAGGCGCCGGATATGAGCAACATCAGCACGGTGGCGATGGGGATATCGCAGAAGTATGAGGAGCAATTGCCTGCGCTTCCGGCAGTCGAGAGCGAGCTGGATGACGTGGTGAAGGATGCGAAAGTGCCGGGGGCAAATGGCGCATTGGCGGGGACGATCCTGCTGAATGGGCAATTTACCGAGAAGGCGATGGAGAACCAGTTGGGCGCGCAGCCCACGGTGGTGCATATTGCGAGCCATTTCGTGTATAGCCCCACCGGGGATGCCAGCAAGAGTTATCTGCTGCTGGCGGGCAAGGACCAGGGCGGCGAAGCTTTTCATTTGACGGTGAAGGACTTTCGCGACGACGTGAACCTGTCTCTGAGCGAAACCGCACTGCTGACGCTCTCCGCCTGCGAGACAGGGATGAGCGGAAGCGAGAGCGATGGGAAAGAAGTGGATGGGTTGGGAATGACGGCAGAATACAAAGGGGCCAAGGCAGTGATCTCGTCGCTCTGGTCGGTAAACGACTCGAGCACCGGCCAACTGATGGGCGACTTTTACAAACGGTGGGCGGAGGGCGCGGGGAAGGTGACCAAGGTGGAAGCATTGCGGCAGGCGCAACTCGATCTGCTGCTCGGCAAGGCGAGGGCGCAGGGAGGTGGGGGTGACAGAGGGTCTGCTATCAGCAAACCCGAGGGCCCGGCAGTCAACCGGTTACGCGCATCCCTACTACTGGGCGCCGTTCGTGCTGATGGGGAATTGGCGGTAGGTGCGCCGCTATGGCCGCGACGGCGGGCGCCGAGAGTCTGTTACGAAACCCGCCGTTCGCCAACCAGTCCCGCTCAGATCAGCGTTTTTTTAACCACCCGATTCTAGTTGGCCGAAGGCTTGTCGACATGGTCGATCACCATAACGTCCACCTTCGCCTTGGTGCTCTCCAGCTTCAGCCCCAATTGCTCCTGTAGCGCTGTGTACAGGCTAGGCGGCGCATTCGGATCATCCGTATTCGGCGGCGGAACATGACCGCCCATCGCCGCGAATTGTGACTGGTCCGGCGTCCAGTTTAGGTTGAAATCATATCGGTCGGTCAGCCCGGTCTGGTCCACCACCGGTTTGTCCATCACCGCTTCCTGCATGCCGTGGCAGAAGTCCTTCATCGTCGAGTTGGTCACCCTCAACTTGCCCAGACCGCCGAAGAGAAAGTTCCCCGGCGTGCTCGGCTTGTCCGAAGTGACGGTCAGCTTTGGGCCGCCCTTGGCAACGGTCAAGGCGTAGACCGGAAGCTCGCGCTGCTCGTTATGAAACTTCAGGCCAAACCGCTCCACGAGTGCGTCCCTAATCAGGATCCGCATCTGCTGGATGTTGGGCTGGCCCTCCACGTCTGGCACGCCATCGATGTCGTACTTCTCGTCAAACCATGCCGGCGCATTCGCCATCTGCTTGGTCTGGATCGAGTAGCCGAACGTAACCAAGTCATTCACGGTAGTGTTGATCGTCATTATGTGACGCCCGCGAATAGTAAACAGCTTGCCGGGTCGAGTCGGATCGCTCGGTTTGATCGTGACCACATCGAACCTCGGATTGGCATCCGCTGCCATCGGCTTGGGCGGTTCAGGAATCGGCCACGCCGCATCCGCCGTCGTTCGATCAAGGTTGAGCGCCAGCGGAGTCGGTCCTTGTGTCCAGGTCCCCGTGATCGTTTTTCCGTCAGGGCTCATTTTGCCCTCGTACTTGCCCCCGATCCTGTCGATGGAATATGTCAGCACTCCGCCATCAAATCTTGCCTTGTTCGCCACCAGGGGTTGACCTCCCTGATCGATGCTGTAATCCACCACCTTCAGGTTGCCCTTGTCGTCCTTGCTGATCTTGTTCTCAATACGCAGATCCCGATTCGCCTGTGGAATGTGCAGCGTCCCCTGCCAGGTCCCGACAATGTCCGTAGCCGGAGCGGACGGCGGGGGGCTCTGTCCGGCTGGCGCCGGGGCTGCTGCGGCCTGCGCATTCGCAACCGGCCCGATGGACATCATCAACAGAACTGTAACGATTGCTGCCTCGACAAACCGGAACCCACGTAGCGGCTTGCCGGCAAAACACACATTGCACCTTGCCCGTTCGCTTCCCATGTCGAAGAATCCTTTTCTGCGCCCTACCAATGATCGCGAAAGACGCCAACCGCCGCTGTCTCCCATTTTGAGAAAGGATACACCGGCAATACGTACACTGCCGATGGATCACAATAACCTGCGCGGCCCTGGGTTTTCGCGGATCGGGAGTGTCCCGCGACTCCCGCGATCACTGGTAGAGATACTTTATTTTCTGGCAACGGCGAACCGCTTCTGGCCGGACAAAAGGTAGGATGAGTCTGAGGTGACGCGATGAAGATTGCAGTGGGTGGGATGATGCTGGCGGCGGCTTCGGCTTGTGCGCTTGCGCAGGATGTGTCGAACCCGGTAGTGGCGAGTGCGAAGGAAATCTTTCAGCGCCAGTCCGGTTATATGGTCGCTGCAGCCGAGCAGATGCCGGCGGACAAGTACGGATATCATCCGACACCGGATCAGTGGACGTACGGGAAGATCGTCTCGCATGTCATCCAGGCGAACTTCGGTGTGTGCGGAATGCTCTCGGGGGACGGCCCGGGCAAGGGGCCGACAGTCACGGACACGACCCCGAAGGACCAGCTGGTGCCCATTCTCAAGCAATCGTTCGAGACCTGCCAGAAGGCACTGGACGGGCTGCAGGACTCGAGCCTGGGCGGAACGATTACCTATTTCCGCGGAGCGAAGAAGCCGCGTGCGCGTGCGCTTATCGAGCTGACGGATGACCTTGAGGACCATTACTCACAGATGGCGAGCTATCTCCGGATGAACGGAATGCTTCCGCCTTCTGCGAAGAAGTAGAGGCTATCTGGTTCCCACAGGTGTATTCGGTGCGCAACGTCACCTATCTCAGGGTGTGGTAGCTTGTGGGAAGCTTGCCGGGCGCGACCTGAAACCAGGGATGGAATCGTGTGTGATTGGATATGCGCCAGTCGGTGCAGGGATGGATCGGTTTGCTCGCCGTTAATCTGCATGACGCCGGAGAAGTTTCGCCCCAGCGTAGGGAGCCGGGGCGGACTCTGCAGGGCTTACGGTGCTCAATGCGATAGGCTGGGCTTGGAGTAGCAAATGGACCTGCTGCACGCACATATTGGACGTGACGGGTTTCGGCTTCGCGGGGTCGCGATGTCGCGGATCGATGCCTTCAGCGATGCGGTGTTTGCCTTTGCCCTGACTCTGCTGGTGGTCTCGCTCGAGGTGCCGAAGGGATTCGCGGAGCTGCAAGAGACGCTGGCAGGATTTGTGCCGTTCGCGATCTGCTTTGGACTTCTGCTGATGATCTGGTACGAGCACTACAAGTTCTTCCGCAGATTCGGGCTGCATGATCTTCCGACGATCGTGCTGAACGCCGTGCTGTTATTTCTTCTTCTGTTTTATGTGTATCCCTTGAAGTTTCTATGCAGCCTGGTGATTGCGCAGCTGATGGGCAACGCAGACGCGGGGCGGTTTTCTGACCCGCGCCAGCCGGTTGAGCTGATGCTGCTCTACGGCGGAGGCTTTGCTGCGATCTACCTGATGATCGCGGCCCTGTACTGGAATGGGTGGAGACGGCGGGAGGAACTGGACTTGAACCCGCTGGAGCGAACGCTTGCGAAGAACTACATCGTGGATGCGGCGGGAATGGCAGCGATCGGCTTGCTCTCGTGTGCGCTGGCACTCGCGCTGCCGGTGAGACTGCTGGCCCTATCGGGCTGGGCATATCTTTTGATCGGCGTCTTCAAGACGGTCCATGGCCGCCGCGAGAGGCGCCAGGCGGCGGAGAGCCGGGCCCAGATGCCGGAGGAAGATTTCAAGGCGCGAGGGGTGTCGGACGGCGTCTAGACCACGCGCCCGCTTTCCTCCCAAGACTGATCTCCTATAGTGTCAAAGCAGGCCGCGGTGGCCAGCGTAGTTCTTGTTGTCGTCCAGACCATGCTCCTTGATGACCTCGGCAGCAGCTGCCAGCGCTGTCGCGATCGCAGGATAGCCAACGTATGGCAGCGCTTGGATAAGAACTTCCTCGATTTCTTTCAAGGTGAGGCCGTTATTGAGCCCGGCCCCCATGTGGATGGCGAATTCATGGGGCTGACGCACGGCAATCATGACGGACATCGAAACCAGGCTGCGGGAACGCCTGTCTAGACCGGGACGAGTCCAGATATCGGCAAAGGCTTGGTCGAGCGCGTAGGCAGCGATCCGGGCGCCGAAGGTGTTTGAGTCAGCGGAAGCGCTGAGTTTTGTGGCTGCCTGCTCACCCATCATTTCGCGGACTACCTTGATTCCGGCTTCTCTATTCGTCATGATTGAGTCCTCTTGTAAAGCTCAAGTACTTCTCCACCCCCAAAGACTACCGAACGGCTTGAGCCCGAAACGGGGCTACAGCGTTTTCCCTTCTGGTGCTTACGGAGCAACTGCGCCCAACGCGGCTTTTCCTCAAAGAAAAACCGCACTTCGCTGCGCTGTCCTGTGCAGAGTAGAACTGAAACTGCTCTAAGAGATGATGGGAGTCAGTAGATCCGATAGGCCGATGTTGCGGTACATTTCGGTACGAACACGATCCGCTACTCCGTTCACGATCTCCGCTCCATCCTGGGCGGGATCGATGTGGACGCGGAAAGGCCGCTTACCGAAGGGCATGTCGACCACTTTGACGATAGCTTTGGCTACGTCGGCATCAGCCGGCGCAATGCATCCAGCTTCTTCGGTGTGCCTTGCAAAGATTGGCCGGCGCATTCAACCTTTTGACGTAAGTTTCGCCGCTACCGTCCGCTTCGATATCTTTGTCTGTGCGCGCGCGATGAAACAAGGCGTTCCACCAGGACCGAAGCTGTGCAAAGAGGATCAAATTTGCTCCGGAGCTGCGTTGAGAATAGTGTCGACGACGTCGGTCATCTGCGACCACTTGGCCGTCTCAGCTTTGAGTGGCGGCTGCCTCCAGGTGTGAGGCGATAAAACTTCGCGCGGCGATTGTTTTCAGACTCTCCCCACTCGCCTCGAATCCAGCCCTTATGCTCGATTCGATAGAGAGCGACGTAGAAGGAACCTTGAGGGATCTCAAGTCGTTCTCCAGAGATCTGCTGAATGCGCAGCAGAATGCCGTAGCCGTGAAGTGGACCCAGGGAGACGGCCTTCAGGATCAAGATTTCGAGTGTTCCCTGGTGAAGGTCGACCTGCTTGCCCATTGCGGCACTCTCCTATTTGCGATAGGAGAGTACAGTTTGCCCTTCTGAGCCGTCAAGACTGCCGAATTCCACGCCCGCCGGTCCGGACACTATGGGTGACTTCTCCAAAAATATGCGCTTTATTTGCATAACTATATCCTGGTGTTATCGTCTGAATGCCTAAAGAGGTGAGAGCCGATGGAAAGCCTGCTGCAGGATGTTCGCTATGGAATCAGATCCCTCCTGAAGTCGCGTCGATTTACACTTGCGGCGGTGCTCACCCTCGGGCTGGGGATTGGGGTCAACGCCGCGATGTTCAGCGTGATTCATTCCGTGCTGTTAGAGCCATGGCCGTTTAAGGACCCCGCGCGCGTGCTATTGGTCTCGCAGCGCCAGGCAAATGGGAACGGGAATGTCTTTTCCACGCAGGACTTTTTCGCCTGGAAGCAGCAAGGTGGACTGTTGGCCAAGATGGGGGCGCACATCATCTGGCAGTTCAACCTGAGCGGAGCGCCTCACAGATTGTCGCGTGACATATGGCTTGACGGCGCGGAGTCGAAGGACCCCGGCGATGCTTATCTCACCCATGCTGCTCGGGCCTTTTCAACCACCGACGCCACAGGCCGCAGTGAAACCTTCCAGGTGCCTGCATTATGACGCATGACGCGCAGATACAGGTCGCTGGCGTAAAGCGTGCCTTTATGGCTGCGCGAATGTGGATTTAGCCACAGGACATCGCAGGGAAAGACCGTGGCGGGTCCGCCAGGTGCGGGCTTCGTCGTTTAAAAGCTCCGAACAGCATGGGTAAGATAAGCATCCTCGGGGTCCTTCGACTCCGCGCCATCAAGCGCTATGTCACGCGATAAATCTGTGAGGCGCTCCGCTCAGGATGACGGTTTTGTGGGAGTTGTAAAGAAAAACAGCCTAAACAGCTTAACGCTTGTTGGACCCCAGTCCTGGGTAGTGCTAGGGAGAGATGCCTAGTCGGAACGGTGGTTCTCACGCTGGACTAAAGTCCAGCTCCCACTGCTGAAGCAGGGGACTCCCACGAGCTCCCGGTCAAAACGCCGAGTTGATAAGCCGGGTTGTTCGCAGGGATTGCGCATCCTCCTAGTCGCAACGAAGGGTTTGTACGGGATCGACGTTCGCGGCTCTCTTTGCGGGCAGAAGACAGGAGATCGTAGCGCAAATCAGAAGCAGCAGCGTAACCCCGGCAAGCATCCACGGAGCGGTGATGCTGGCGGGAGTCCAGTGCCGCAGCGCCCTTTCCAGAGACAGATTCAACAGAAGACCGATAACTATACCGCTGACCACGGTTGCAAGGGTGGCTCTGATGACAATCCACACGATGTGGGATCGTTGCGCACCGAGTGCCATGCGAATGCCAAGCTCATTCATACGTCGCGCGATGGCGAAGCTGACTGTACTGGCGAGGCCTACCAAAAACAGGACGAGGGCGAGGCCAGCAAAGAAGCTGAAGAGGATGGAGAAGAGGCGTTGCTGCGCCCATATCGGTTGGTGCTGGAGTCTCTCTTCGAGGTCGTCGGTCTCCGCCTCCGCCCTCTGTTCCGGGTTAACGGAGTGCAACGCGATTCGTACAGCCTTGAGCGATGCGAGCGGTGAATTTGCTGTGCGGATGAACAGTGCAGTGTGATCCCACATAAACGTTGTGTAAGGAACGAAGATCGCTGGAGCGGTAGGCTGATCAAGCCCGTTATTCTTTGAGTCGGCGACGACACCGATAATCTGACGCCACTCGCCGCTCTGAGGAGAGGCCGCGGAGAGGGGTGCTCCATCATCTTTAAGCGAAGGAATGCGGATTTGCCGGCCGATCGCGTCTCCTCTCGGCCAATCGCGCCGGGCAAGTGTTTCGTTGATGACAGCAACGAAATCTCCGCGTTGATTTTCTGTCTGGTTCCATACTCTGCCGCGAAGCATAGGCATTTTGAGGGTAGCGAAGTACTCGGAATCCACCAGGAAGAAGACTGCGTGCTGTTCCTGCTGTGATTGTCCCCCCAGGATTTCAAACGGGGTGTACATTCCGCCCTCGCTGAACGGGAGAGAGGGCGGAATTCCACTTGACGTGACTGCGACGGAGACGACACCGGGGACTGCAGCAACACGTTCGCGCAACTGGTCGATGTAGGTTGCGCGTTCCACCTGGTTTTTTCTGGTATCTCGCTTAAGCGGGATACCAACGGCAACCACATTGTGGGGATCGTATCCTAGCCTGGTCGACGTAAGTTTCATGAAGCCCGCAATTGCGGCTCCCGCCGAACCGAGAAGGACGAATGTCAAAGTGATTTGGCCACCGATAAGGATGTTGAGCGTCCGCTTCCGGGTACTGCCGCCGGCGTTCCGAGTAGTGTTCTGGATGACTTGCGAGACGTTTGGACGCGCAAGGTGCAGAGCTGGTGAGAGACCGAAGAGTAGACCGGTGAGCAGTGCAAGCCCGATCGAAAAGGCCAGGATAGGGAGATTTATGCTGATGGCGGCTTCCGGGGGAAATGCATCCGGCATAAGCCGGAGGGGAAGCTGGGCAAGCCAGAGGGAGGCGGCAACGCCGATCGCGGCCCCGGCACAAGAGATGGTGAGCGATTCGATGAGCAACTGCCGCACAATGCGGAACCTGCTGGCTCCGATGGCGTTACGAATCGCGAACTCGTGCTGACGAGATTCTCCGCGAGCAAAAAGCAGGATGGAACAGTTGGCGCAGCCGATGAGTAGCAGAAAGATAACTGCCGCAAAAAGCAATGCCAGGGTACGACCCGAGCGATGCACATAGGGCTCGACAATCGGCTGAACGCTCACATGGAAGAAGGCGGGAAAGTGTTTTGGCGTTTCCCGTTTGAACTGATTGAGGAAAGACTGGAACTCTGTGTTTGCGGCTGAGAGACTTACACCGGGTTTGAGCTTAATCAAGGGAAACAGGAAAGAAATTCGAGTTGAAGTCCAGGGTATGTAGACGTCGGCAATGCCCACGGTGTTGGTAAAGCTGAATCGCCGGGCCATGACTCCGACGATGGTGTAGTTCTGATGATTCAGCTGTAGAACGTGTCCGACAATCTTTGGATCGCTGTTGTACTTACGCTGCCAGAATTCATAATTGAGGACAACGACATTGGATGGCGGCACGCCATTTGTCACCTCAAAAGGCTGAATGCCTCGGCCAAGCATTGCCGGTACGCCGAAAAAGCTCGATGCATTGCTGGTTACGTAGGCCACGCGGACATCTTCCGGCAGATCGTCGCCAGTCGCTGTAAGCCCGCCGAGCATGAAGCCGAGGATGCTATCGATAGAATTAGCGTGGCGAAAGCTGTCAAATTGGGATGGGTCGAGGGCAAACCATGTCGGCGTCTGAGGATTTTCCTCGTTGATCAACGCTGGATTCACCATGCGATCAACGCCGGCATAGGGAAAGGGATGGAGAAGTGTGCCGTAGATGACGCTGAAGATGGCGGTCGTGGCGCCTATCCCAAGAGCAAGCGAAAGAACCGCAACCAATGAGACAGCCGGGTTCTTATAGAGGGAGCGAAGACCGTAGCGAATATCTCCGCCGATTTCGTGCAGCGGCTGCAAACCGATGGCCGAGCGGTACTTTTCCTTTTGTACGTCGACGCGGCCAAACTCTACCCTTGCCCTCCGTGCGGCCTCTTGCGGTGGGATGCCGGCTTCGATGAGTCGTTGGGCGTGGGCATCGATATGAAATTGCAACTCAGCTTCGATATCTTTGTCTACGCGCGAACGATGAAACAATGCGTTCCACCAGGACCGAAACTGGGCAAAGAGGATCAAATTTGCTCCGGAGTCGCGTTGAGGATGGTGTCGACGACATCGGTCATCTGCGACCACTTGGCCGTCTCAGCTTTGAGTTGGCGGCTGCCTGCAGGCGTGAGGCGATAAAACTTCGCGCGGCGATTGTTTTCAGACTCTCCCCACTCGCCCCGAATCCATCCCTTATGCTCGATTCGATAGAGAGCGATATAGAAGGAGCCTTGAGGGATCTCAAGTCGTTCTCCAGAGATTTGCTGGATGCGCAGCAGAATGCCGTAGCCGTGAAGCGGGCCCAATGAGACGGCCTTCAGAATCAATATTTCGAGTGTTCCCTGGAGAAGGTCGACCTGCTTGCCCATTGAGGCAATCTCCTATTTAAGATAGGAGAGTACACTTTGCTCTTCTGAACCGTCAAGACTGCGGATTCCCATGCCCAGCTATCCGGGGCGCTACCAGGCGAGCCCGCCAAAATAGGCGCTTTATTTGCATACCTATATCCTGGTGCTATCGTCTGAATTCCTAAAGAGGTGAGAGCCGATGGAAAGCCTGCTGCAGGACCTTCGCTACGGGATCAGATCCCTCCTGAAGTCACGTCGATTCACGCTTGCCGCGGTGCTCACCCTCGGGCTGGGGATTGGGGTCAACACTGCGATGTTCAGTGTGATTCATTCCGTTCTGTTAAAGCCATGGCCGTTTAAGGACCCCGCACGCGTACTGTTGGTCTCTCAGCGCCATGCAAATGGGAACGGCAATCTTTTCTCCACGCAGGACTTTCTCGATTGGAAGCAGCAGGGTGGACTGTTGGCGAAGATGGGGGCGCACATCACCTGGCAGTTCAACCTTAGCAGCATCGGGGAACAGCCTGAGCGCATTCCGGGCGGCCAGGTGTCGTACGACATGCTGCCGGTGCTGGGCGTGCAACCAATGCTCGGCCGGTTGTTTTCTGCGCAGGAAGATGTTGCGGGATCGGGCAATGTTGTTGTGCTGAGCTACGTTTTATGGAAAAACCGCTATAAAGCCAATCGCGGCATCATCGGCACGCCCATTCAACTCGACGGAGCGCCCTACACCGTCATCGGCGTAATGCCGGACGGCTTCGACTTCCCCGGCGGCAAGGAGTTGTTGTGGACGCCGTTGCAACTGCGCCGGAACAGCGGGATCGGCTCGTCGCCGAACCTTCATTGGCTGGGAGGTTTTATTCGCCTGCCTGATGGAGTGGGCCTGAAACAGGCACGAGCGGAACTGGATGGAATTGCCGCCCGCCTGCACCGCGAAGACGCGACCGGCGATGTGGGGTTTGGCGTTTATCTCCAGACATTCGATGATGCATTCACCGGCGATGTGCGGCCCGCACTGCTGATGTTGATGGGTTGCGTCGGTTTCGTATTGTTGATTGCCTGTTCCAACGTGGCCAACCTGTTGCTGGCTCGGGGGACTGCGCGGCGGCGTGAAATGGCGCTCCGGACAGCGCTGGGTGCTTCGCCCTCCCGAGTCGTCCGGCAACTGCTGACGGAAAGCGTGCTGCTGGCGTCCGTTGGCGGCGCGCTTGGAATTGCCTTTGCATTTTTTGCTCTGCGCGGAATGCTGGCCATTCATCCTCCAACCATTCCTCGCATTGAGGAAGTGAGCATCGACGGCGGTGTGTTGACCTATTCGCTTCTGATTTCTGTGGCGGTGGGCATTCTGTTCGGCTTGGCTCCCGCGATCGAGGCTGCGCGCGTAGATGTGAACGATGGCTTGAGGGAGCGGGAAAGTGCGAGCAGCCATGGATTTGGCATGAACCGTTCCATGCTGGTGATTCTCGAAACGGCCTTGGCTTGCATTCTGCTGATTGGCACAGGGCTTGCACTCAAGGGTCTCTGGTCACTGCGGAGCGTCGAGCTGGGGTTTATTTCGAAGAACGTGCTGACCTTCCGCATCGCGGCGCCCTCGCAGTTAACCGGGCAGCGAGTTACGGAGTTTTACCACCAGGTAGCCGAGCGAATTCAAGCCATCCCCGGAGTGCAATCGGCAGCTGTGGCTCGTGATCTGCCGATGAGCGGCACCGATCCTTCGATGCCCATTGTTGTGGAAGGGAAGAGTCTGGTCCCCGTACAAGGGGAGATCGTTACCCGCTATCGAGCGGTAGGCGAGAACTATTTTCATACTTTGCAGATCCCCATGCTGCGAGGCCGCGCATTTGATGGAAGCGACACAGCGAGCGCGCCCGCGGTCGCGGTTGTGAGTGAGAGCCTCGCGCGCAAATATTGGCCGGGAGAAAACCCCCTTGGCAAGCGGTTGAAGCCGGATTTTCAAGGGAGCTCATGGTGCACGGTCGTGGGAGTTGCCGGCGATATCCGGCACTGGGGCGCGGATGTGGACATTGAGCCTACCGCCTATTATCCCTATACGCAGATTCCCGACACAATCCGGCAACTGCTGGAAGCGAATATGGGCATCGCCATCCGTAGCACCCTGGGTGAGAGCGATCTTCTCCCCTCGATTCGCGCCGCAGTGGCGGACGTGGATAAGAATGTGCCGGTGTATGAAGTGAAGACCATGGATTCCATGGTGACGGATTCTGAATCTTTGCGCCGTTTCGATCTCTGGCTGTTGGGCATGTTTTCCGGGTTAGCGCTTGGGTTGGCCGCGATCGGCGTGTACGCAGTGATGGCCTATTCCGTCGCACAGCGCACCAGGGAGATCGGGATTCGCATCGCGTTGGGTGCGCATTCCAGGCAGGTCTTATATCTGATTCTGAGCCAGGGGTCCAAGTTGGCTCTTGCCGGGGGGACCGCAGGCGTGTTGGCCGCGCTGTTGCTGAAACGCATCCTGGCAAGTCTTCTCTACGGACTGGGCGCGACCGATCCTCTGATTTTCTGCATCGTTCCCCTGTTGATCGTGCTGGTAATCCTGTTGGCCTGCTACTTGCCGGCCCATCGAGCCACGAAAGTAGACCCGATGGTCGCTTTGCGCTATGAGTAGCGTATTTCCTATGTGATTGCGTAGACGGCGCCGGGTGGTGAAAAGCTGCTTATTGCCATGTATATCGTTACACGACGTACTGTTGCATCGGTAAAATCGGCGCGTCGCCAGGTCCGTCGCTGGATAGGAGTTCCGCCATGCTGCCTATTGTGTGGGCCTTCATCGCGATCGTGTCGTTCTTATGGATTTTGCTCTTCTATACGGAAGTGAGGAATCGAGCCTCGGTATAGAAATCGGTGTCCACGCCGCCGAAAATCATCATACCCAGGTCACGTATCCTCTGTGACGACGAGGTACCAACTCAAGAGGTTGAGCCTGGGAAACACGTCCTTCGTCTCCATCACTTATCGCGGAAATCCTACCTGTTTGACTGATAGACTTGGGGTGCGGGCCTTCCCAGCAATCGGTGAAGTTCTCAGCGATCGATACGCCTTGTTCTCTCAACATTCTTTGCATCTCATGGAGCGCGAAATCATGAAGATAACATCCGTGAAAGCGGCCGGCTTGCGTGGCAGTACACCAGAAGGGGGATGGGCAAACGAAATAAAGCCCGGCGATTGTATCCACACCCTAATCGCTGTTTATACCGATGAAGGCATTACCGGCTGGGGCTCGGCCTTCACCAACGACATTCTGGTGCAAGGCGCCCTGCGAGTTCTGGAGCCGCTCCTTATCGGAGAGAATGCTCTGGAGCCGGAGCGGGTCAGCGAGAAACTCAACGCCAATACATTCTGGATGGGACGTGGCGGAAGCATCACGCATGCAATCAGCGGGATCGACATTGCGCTCTGGGACATTCTAGGAAGAGCGACCGGCCAACCGGTCGGCAGATTGCTGGGCGGCCGTTACCGCGAACGTGTTTTGCCTTATGCATCCCTGCTCATGGAAGAGCCTGAGCGGTTATCGGAACACCTGCAAGCTATCCGAGCCCAGGGTTTTCACGCCTTCAAGATCGGTTGGGGACCGTTTGGGCGGCGAAGCAATGCCATGGATGTACAGATTGTGCGAGCCGCTCGCGAAGCGGTGGGGAGTGATGCGCTGCTTATGGTGGATGCTGGAGCGAGCGATGCTTTTTGGGGTCAGGGATACAAGTGGGCACTTCAAACAGCAGAGATGCTCGTTGATTTCGGTGTGGAATGGTTTGAGGAACCCTTGCCGCCGGACAACCTCTCGGACTATGTGCTTTTGCGGAAAACGCGCATTTACCTATTGCAGGTGGTGAAGTCTTGACACGCCGTCAATCCTTTATGCCCTGGATTCAACGGGGCGCCTTCGATATCGTGCAACCGGATGTAACCAAGGTGGGCGGAATAAGTGAAGAGAGAAAGATAGCCTGGATGGCCTATGACCATGGCATTCGATTTGTTCCCCACGGGTGGAATACGGCGTTGGGCCTGGCCGCCGACCTTCACTTAGCCTCTGCATCTCCAAACACCGAGTTAGTTGAATATTTGATGGGCTCGCCGTTCATCGACGACATTGTCGAAACGCCATGGAAGTTGGACGCCGATGGGATGCTCCCCGTTCCCAGCGCACCGGGCCTCGGGGTTTCGATCAGCCTGGATGCAGTCGAAAAATATACGGGGCTGCGGCTGGATCCATAGTGACTGTCGCCTGGAGGCCGCTGGACAGAATCTTTTAGCGCAAATCTCGCTTATTGGTGTAGAGGTTGACCAGGACTCTTTCAGCAATCAGGCGCGTAGCTCCTAAGGCACCGGCTTCGCTACCCAGATGAGAGAGCTTGAACTCAACTTCATTGCCTGACCTTTCTATAGCTCGCTGCTTGATGAGACGAATCAATGAATCCAAGAGAAGCTTTGGGACACAACGAAAGAGTGCTCCACCCAGAATGACGGTGTGCGGATTCAATAGGTTGACCACGTCGGCCAAGGCGATCGCGATGTGCGAAATGGCGTCATTGAGTACGCGGAACGCAAGGCTGTCGTTAGCCATGGCTGCTTCAGAAATGCACTCTATACTGATGCGGTCTAACTCGCCGTTCACCAACTCCTGTATCTTGGAATTAACTCCCTTTTGGATAGCATCTCGTGCTGCCTGAATGATAGCCGCGCACGAGGCCATTGCCTCGAGGCAACCATGGTTGCCACAGCAGCACAACGGCCCGCGGTGATCCACTGTGAGATGTCCAAACTCGCCCGCTCCTCCGCCTGGGCCGGCGTAGAGCTTGCCGTCGATGAAGATTCCTGCACCAAAGCCCATTCCTGCATCGATGTAGATGAAGTCTTGAAGGTCCTTTCCCCATCCCAGGTGCTTCTCCGCCGTAGCGACTGCTGGTACGCTGTCATGGAGTGTGCAGGGAATACCAAACTCTTTTTCTGCCAAAGCTCGCAAGGGAACGTTCTTCCACTCCAGAAGCTGTCCGGGCC
Source organism: uncultured Acidobacteriaceae bacterium (assembly GCA_963766975.1). Lineage (GTDB taxonomy): Bacteria > Acidobacteriota > Terriglobia > Terriglobales > Acidobacteriaceae > Edaphobacter. Next base: position 326,809 of record CAVYCF010000012.1, on the reverse strand, counting down.
TGGGAACGGTGAGGACCATGCCGCGCTCCGTGTCAACTACCGCGGAATGTCCTATTCCAACCCCCTTGATGGAGCCCCTGGGGACGTCCGCCTTCTCCATTGCTTCGTGAATCGCGCCCATGGTCCTTTTCAACACATGTACGCGTCCCTGGAAGAGTTGGGTTTCCCTGCGCGTTTTGTAGACTATACGGCCATTAATGTCGGCGATCACGACACGAAGGAAATAGGTCCCGAGATCGACACCTACGAAATATGCAAGGTCATCTCGAACTGCCAGCAGGACCGGTTTACGTCCTACGGGCGCAGAACTTTGTCCGGCCTCGACAACGAGCTTTTTTTGGATGAGTCGATGCGCAATCGACGTGAGCGAGGCCAAACTGGACCCGGTGTTCCTGGCCAGATCGATACGGGAAATCCGGCCACTGGAGTGGATGAGTTGAAGGACGTTAAGTTCCCTTAGGATCGCCTTAGGGTAAGCCTTCTTAGTGGGCTGCTGCTTGGTGGCCATTGCTTCAGTCTAATATCAAGGTGTTTAGGTTGGATTACTTAGCTTTGATTGGTCTCCCCGCGATTCGAGTGTAGTCATCGTGTGGAGGCCAGCTTCTAGGCCACAGGTGCCTCAAAATCTATGAAATTGTTGCGAAATCCCTGGGTGCGCCAGACTCCATAGGCGATTCCGGCCATCATCCACACAGAGCCGGCGATCTTTGCAGTCCGACTGAGATTGAGCCAGAGTAAGAAACAAACCAGTGCGCCGATAACTGGCGGAAAGAGATTTCCCATTCGTTTCTCCGGAGCACGCACGTAGTAACGCAAAAAGGCGGCGACGTTCACGCCCATAAAGGCGATCAGCGCGCCGAAGTTTAACATCTCCGCCCCTAGCTGATAGGAAAGCAAGTAAGCGCCGATCAAAGCCAAAAATCCGGAGAGGAGGATATTGTTGGTAGGGATCTGGCGGTGAGGACTCACCTTGGCAAAGAAGCTTTGTGGAAGGGCATTGCTGCGTCCCATTCCATAGAGCAGGCGGCTTGCTCCAAGCTGCGCTCCCATCCCGGCGCCGAAATTGGCAACCAGAAGAGTCAGATTTACCACGACGAAGAACCACGGGCCCGCACAGCGCCGGGCAATTTCGACGAATGCGGTGTCGACATCCTTGAAGTTCTGCGAAGCAGGCCAGATAAGTTGGGCTGCATAGACCTCCGCTGCAGATAGAACGCCAATAAAAACACAGGTCAGCACGGTTGCCAGCAGAATATTCCGGCGGGGATCCTTTACCTCCTCAGAAAGCGTTGAGATTCCATCAAAGCCAATATAGGTAAGAACAGCGATGGAGGTTCCTCCCAAAACATTGGTTAGCTTGAAAGTTGCCGGATCATAAAACGGCCGGGTGAAGAAGCTGGCTGGGGTGTGAGGGTGTCCGGAGATAAAGCGGAACGCAATGGCGAAGAAGATCAGGATTACGATTCCCATTCCTGTCGCCAACCCCGCGTTGATTCGCGCCGACGTCTTGACCCCTCTCAGGGTTCAAGCTCGTGAAGGCGGCGAAGAAGACGATGACCCATAGCCAATATGGAATCGCCGGCAGGAAATTGATTGCTGCCTTGCTGCACCAGATTATGCAGATGATCGGATTGAGCAGGTAATCCATCACCATACTCCATCCGGTCACATAGCCCAGGAATGGATTGATCTCCTTTCCCACATAGGTGAATGCGGAACCCGCACTTGGATAGGCTCGCGCCATGCGGCCGTAACTAATCGCCGTACATGCCATTGCGGCCATAGCCAGAAGGATCTGGGTGACCACATGCCCTAGCCCACGGTTGTACAAAACGCCAAAGACCGGCAGCGGCGCGACCGGCTCGATGACGATGATGCCAAAAAGAATCAGATCCCAAAGGCCAAGTACTCTCCGCAAATGAGGGGCAGCCTGGCTATCCGCGGATGTTTGACCAGGCACTGGATCTCCTTATTGTCCGAGGCGTCTAGCTTGGTAAAAGGGCCTGTTCTTTCTGTTCATCCAAGAAACCGGCAACGTCACGCGCCATCAGAGCATCTGCGACAACACCTTGCGAAAGGCGGCGATGATGTCGTCTTCGTCTTGCGTTGTCAGGCACGATGGTATTGCCAACAACATGCTCCGCTGAAAAAGATCATCAGCCACCGGACAACTTCCCTTAGCGTAGCTGTGTTGCAGCTCTGCGTTTTCCGCCAGCTTCCAGGGGAAACCTTTTTGATCGACGCTCGTCTTCTCCACCAGGCTCTGGTTATTGAAATAGATATGCAGACCCCACTCCGGAAGGAGAACATTGGAGAGGCCCTGCGATGAAGGGACGATCCCTTCCGCACGAAAGCTCGGTTGACTCGCTTTACCGTGTCCGCGTCGCGGAAGGTCAGGATAAGGAAGGCACCGGTGTCGCCTTCCGGATCCAACACTCTTCTCGGGCGCACGCCCGAAAACTCTTCCGCGGCCTTCTGGATTCGATATTTGCTGTTTCTCATTGCCTGGGTGATGCGGGAGATCTTTCTTAGCTGAACCCGCAGGACCGCTCCTCTAACCTCGTCCATTCGATACCCGCGGCCCCAGAGGCAAAGATCCAGATTGTCAACGATCAACCGTCCGTCCTGGTTACGTGCATACCAGAGGTCGTGGCTTGCGAAGGCGCGTTGATAGAGCCGGTCATAATTAGTAGTAATGCAGCCGCCCTCGCCAGCCGAAACGGTCTTGTTTTGTTGAAAACTAAAGATGGCCATGTCACCATAGGTACCCACCTTGCGCCCATGGATGCTACCACCGTTGCATTGGGCACAGTCTTCAAGCAGCCAGAGATTTTGCTTGTCGGCGATGGCGCGTATTGCCTCGGCATCTCCGGGTGCTCCGCTCATGTGCACTAAAACGATTCCCGCGGTTTTGCTGGTGATGCACCGCTCCACAGCTTCCGGATCGAGGCAGAAAGTGTCGTTGATGTCTGCCAGCACCGGAACGGCGCCGCTGTTGACCACAGCAGCGATGACTGAGACCCACATGTACGCCGGGATGATGACCTCTTGTCCAGGCCCAACACCGAGCGCGGCGATAGCTGTGTGCAGGGCTCCCGTGCCGCTGGAGACAGCCAGAGCGTGCTTCACGCCCAGGTACTCAGCGAATTCCTGCTCGAGTTGGTCAACCTCTTTCTGTAGATCGACGCCGTAGTGGCGAAAGAGCGAGCGGCTCCTGAGGACTTTAACCGCAGCCTCAACTTCTTCCTCATCCATGTGATGGACACCAGGAAACTCCAGAGGAATAGGCTCACTGCGAACCGGAGCGCCTCCTTCAATGGCCAGAACGTCGTCTGTGGCTTTAGTGTTGGGATTTTCAGCCTTTGTCTGTTGCATCGACATCTCCTTTGACCCGGTGACTTGCTTCGGCTACGAAATATGCCTCAGCATTTTCTAGGAAACCCGAAATACGAGAGTGCTCATCTGCGGGGTCGCAGCGAAATCGACCTTTACATACCAAAGGCCGTTCTGCTGATCCCAAAACCAGCCCGATGTCGCTTGCTCAAGCCGATCCAGGCTGCTCCGCTCGATAAGATTCTGGCCCCCCGAAGCCACGCTGTTGGGCCGGGTTTTCGAATAGCCGGCGATCAGCGGGCTTTTTGAGCTGCTGGCGATCACCCCGACGTCCACTCCGGTCTCCGATGCCGCGACTGAGGCAATCCTCATATTGGCCATGGTCACGAACTTGTTGACATCTCCAATGACTGCCATTCCATTCGGAAGGATGGGCGCCGCTACAAGATACTCGTGCTTCACCGTCTGCTGAAGGCGAATTGGAGTTGTTGGATCGACAACAGAAACGGAGTGTCCATCAAAGTTGTAGACCGCCCATTTTCCGCCTACATGGAGGTTGTCCATGGAGAGGCTGTCGAGATGCCCGGAATAGGGAAGGTTAAGCAGGTAGAACCATTTTCGGCCGTCGATCTCCGACGAGGTCCAGGCCGTGGCGCATTGTTCGATATAGCAGCGATCCAACGGAGCCATCGGATGGTCAGGTTTCAGGACCAGGCCGTCTCCTTCTCGATACGTCTTGCGGATGAGATCGAAGTTCGCTTCACCAATACGATGTCCGAGTTGGATCTCTCCGCCCAGGAGATTTGCCAGGAGTATATCCTCCCACGCATTCGGATCGGCCACAGTCTGCGTATTGTCCCGCGAGGGCCACAGACCAACTGCCCCATACACGGCGCTGGTAAAGATCACGTGCTTCCACGTGTACGGATCTTCGTCCATGTGGCTTGGCTCCGGTTCGGCCATGGGCGCATGATGATCGTGCGTAGCCTGCAGCCCGGTAACGATCGGGTTCTCTGTCGACTCCATGATGTTACGCGGCAGGCCCATGCAGTACTGCATCGTAATTCCTTTCCCCTGCATCGCCTTCGCCTGATTCTTCATGTACAGATCCATCCGATTTACATCGGCCATCATGACCGGATCGCCTGAATAAGTACTTAGAAAATCCTGCTGTAGTTCAGTAACCCCCCAATCCACCAGCTTATTTGCAGTATCGTTCCAGAAGGACTCAGAATAGAAGACGTCGCCCATCGAGCCAGGGAATGCGCCGATTGTATTTCCGGCTGGGGTCTCGAAATAAGGATATTTCTTTCGGTAAGGTCCTGCTGAGCCAAGCCAGGGAATGTAGGCAATGAGGGGAGCGCCGATCTGCTCGTGCAGCCATTTCAAACCATGCGGGAACAGGTCCTGGCGTGGTTCAAAAAGTCCCTCCGCATACCGGATCTGGTCTGAGTCGGTTATCTCGTATGCCCCAATCCGCAGGCCATTCTTTTTTGCGTCTGCGGCAACGCCGACAATAATGTCCTCGTAGTACTTGTAACCATCTTCCTTGAAACCATGCTCCCGGTAATATGACCCGTAGTCGTCCCAATAGGTGGGATACTTGAGGTTATCGCCCTCATATTTAGAGGGAACTTGTTTGCCGGACTTGTCGAGTAATGCCTGCCCCCACTGGTTTATTGTCTTCGTTACTCCCTCGCCCACGACCATGATGTGCTCATGCTTATAGCCAACGGGAATGTTCTGCACCAGGCCTTCAATTCCGCAGGCGATGGCCGCTTTCGCAGGTTCTGTTTCGTCGCGCGGCGCAACCGGCTCACTCTGCTGCGTAGCGACCAAGTAGTTGGCGAATGGCGACAGAACCACGGTATTGAAATTCTTATCGGTTAACACAAGAATATCGACGGTTCCGCCCACGGCCGATGCCGCCCCATAGGAAAACCTGTGCGAGAACATGCCACCGCTTACCCAGGAATAGAGATCCTCTCGAGCAGTATCCATGCTTGGCATAAAATCTGGAAAGGCTACCGAGGGCAGCGTCCAGTCGCCACTGCTATAGTTCTTGAAACCGTCCGGGAATTCCTGAGTAAACACGAGATATGGTTTGTCGCGGTAGAGCCGGAAGCCGGTGATCAGGCGAACGCCGATGTCCGGAATCTTCCAGGTGAGGGAAACTGAGTCAAAGGCTCCCAGGCGGTCGTTACCCGACCCGGTCTTTTTATCCTGCAACAACAGGCGGCCATCTGGGGTTTTGTACGCGCTTGCCTCCGGATAAATGACCGCGGCGCTACGATACCATCGGCCATTTGCCAGTACGCTCACAAAACCGCTGCCCATCCAGGGCTCAGACTTATACTTCACCGAGTAAAAGCCCGAGGTGGGATTCACTTTGACGGAGATACCGGAAGAGTTCTCGAGCGAGAGACCGGGCTCTTCCGCCAATACAGATGCCAAGCCGGACGTCAGGGCTGCTAAGACCAGTAGCTTTGTAAATCTCAGTGCTATCTTCAGATCCCACCTCGCGGGTTACCAAACGGTTTGTCTTCCGGGCGTCTGGGCCAATCCTTTGAAGGCCCGGATGTGATTTCGTCAAGTACGCGCTACCGCCTGCGGCGTGTATTAAGGGTGCTCCACGTAGCGCATCCTAGAAGTTCAACTTAAGAGCAACCTGACCGATACGTGGATTCTGGGCCGCGGTCACGTCGCCGAAGGTCGCCGAGCTAAAGTTGCCCGCCGACGTCCCGTTGTTTGTAGCCGTGAACTGTGTGTGATTGAACACATTGAAGAACTCTGCGCGGAACTCGAGGTTGATACTCTCTGTCAGGGCGATAACACGATGTAGCGCCATATCCCAGTCGTTGAGTCCTGGCCCTGGGAAGAAGGATCGGTTTGAATTGCCCGGCACACCCAATGTCTCTGACACGAACTGATCTGTCGTAAAATATTGGTTGTTAATACTCTTGCGTGGATTTAGAAAGTGAATTTTCCCACCCAGATAGTTCGGCTTGTCGACATCGCTCCCATTACATCCACACAAAGACAAATCCCCTACTTCACTCATAGGTACAGGCTGCCCGGTCACCATTCGTACCAGCCCGGAAAGCTGCCAGCCATCGATCAGCGTATGGGTCACGCCTGCCCGGGAACCGCTCAACTGCTGAAAGGGCAGAGCATAGGTGAAGCTGGCGACAAAGTTGTGCTTCATATTGAACGAAGAAAGTGCCCAGCTTCGACGTGGATCGTATGGATTCTCGTAGGGGCCAATAAATCCCGACTGGTCATCCATCGACTTGGAATAGGTATAACCCACGAGAAAACTGAGCGAGCGGCTCCGCCTTTCAACGCTGGTTTGCACGCTGTTGTAGCTGGAACCGCCGCTGGTTGGCATTGCGGGATCATCGCTAAAATCCAATAACCCCTGGGATAGATAGCGGCCGGAGGTGACAGAATAGGGACGAGTTCCGTTGAAGGTTTGTCCGTTTATCTGATAGATGCTGTCTTCACCATAAGGACCACACCCGCCCTGTGCGCCCGCAGCCGCATAAACCTGGGCAATTTGCAGGCATCTTTGAGCGTTCCCTGGATTGAAGTCGCGCTGCGCAATCAGACTCCTTCCCAAGGTCCCGACATAACCGAGGGTGACGACGACGGATTGCGAGATTTCTCGCTGGAGTGTCAGATTGAACTGCTCCATATACGGAAGAGTGTTTGTGGTCGGCCAGACTTGGGATTGGCCAATTGGGAGATACTTCGCGAAGCTAACGGGGGGTCCCGGGGCGCCGGGGATGTTAATTGGAACAGGAAAGCGCTGCCCGGGATCGTTGGTGCCGACACGGCTTTTGAAGGGCTGTTCAAAGTAGACCAGGACCGGACTCACGTAGAAGTTTCCGAAGGGAGCATCTCCAAGCTCGTAGTTCGCAATGACCTCTTCAAAGCCGGTGTAGAAGATACCTCCGCCCGCGCGAATACTCGTCTTACCCGCTCCCCCGATAATCTTGCCAAGCAGACCGTCCGTAGCCGACGGTGAATAGGCGATGCCGAAGCGTGGCGCGATATTGTTCCAGCGGGTGTGGGATATGCTCTTTGGGATGCCCGGATCACCGGGGAAGACCCATCCAGTGGGTGCATCGGGAAACAGTACAGATTGTAAGCCGGGAACAAAAGTCATCATCAAGCCTTGAGTGTCGTAGTAAGGCTCGTTCGCCTCCCAGCGCAGCCCATAGTTGATGGTGAGATTGGGCCTCACTTTAAAGCTGTCTTGCCCAAATGCAGAGAAATACTTGGAGCGAACGTTTTGCAGTTGTAAGCTCGCCTGGTTGTAATTACTTGGCGCTCCAACCAAATAGTCGGCGAAGTCATTGCCGGTCTCGCCCCCTGAGAATCGAAAAACGCCGTTCGCCTCGATATTCTGGCGTGTATTGACCTCGAAGTATTCAAGATTGGTGCCAAACGTCAAAGTATGAGAGCGGACAATTTTCGAATAGGAATCGGCGATCTGGAAGGTGTTATCGACTTGTCTCTCGATTATGTCTGAAACCCCCAACGATGCATTGTAGGCACCCGCCAACGTCACCGACGGCACTCCGGCATAGGCTGGGTCAGTCGGAACAATGCCGAGACCTCCTGAAACGAAGCCGAAATTTGATACCGCACCCAGCCCCCCGCTTCCGGGCACGCCCTGCCGAATGGCATATCTGGTGTAATTCAAGGTCAATGTGTTCACCCCAGAGGAGCCGAACGTGTGCGAATCACGAACATCTGCCTGTTGGGATCGAGCCGTCGTCAGACCTGAAAAACCAGGAACGTTGCTGGTCTCATACGGATTCAACAAGCTGGAATCGTCAAAGTTGTAATAGAAGGACAAGAGGTCGTTCTGAGTCCTGTTTAAATCGATACGCGAGCCCCATTTGTCGTCACGCAGAGTCTGATTTTCAGAGCCGCTGCTCCATTCGGGAATTCCACTTTGATTCGTCGGTTGCGGGATAAATTTCAGGGTTCCCGCTGCTGCTGTTGACCACGCCGACTGAGGAATGACCTGTCCAGGAAAGACGCACGTTCCGGCCTGCCCTTGGCCTGCCGTATTGCAGCCCGGCACCCAATACGGCTCCCCTGGGTTCACCGTATAACCAAGTCGACTGCTCAAGGTGCTGGCAAAGGCGCCCGGAGCACTGGTCCCACCTACTACTCCGGTCAAGGATGGCAGGCCCCGGCTACTCACGTCGGAAAAATCACCCGTGCGTTCAGCGAGTGAGGGAACGACGACGTTTCCACTTGATAAGCCGAAGACCTGGCGAGTTCCCTGGTAGTCACCGAAGAAAAAGAGACGATCCTTGAGGACTGGCCCTCCCGCAGTGCCGCCGAATTGGTTTTGCTTGAAACTGCCGCGCGTCGGATTAAAGTAATTTCTTGCATCCAGATCGTCGTTCCGTAAAAATTCAAAGACATTCCCGTGGACTTGATTGCTCCCCGACTTCGTGACTACGTTAATGATGCCGCCGGCGAATTTTCCGTATTCTGCGTCGTAATTATTGGTCAGAATTCTGAATTCCGCGATCGCATCCAGGGTGGGTACAATGCTGGTCCCGTTGTCCCGGCTCTCGTTGACGTCCCCCCCGTTGACTAAAAAGGCGTTTCCGTTCTCGCGAGCACCATTGACCGACAAGATACCCGGGTCTAAGTTGCCGGAAGGAGACCTTTCAACTATTCCCGAAACAGACGTAATCGGCGTGACTCCCGGCTGAAGGCTTAAGAGATCCGTGTAGGACCGGCCATTCAACGGCATGGCGACGATTGCGCTGCTGACCATCACGTTTCCCAGTTGTGTATTGCTGGTCTCGACCTGGGTGGTCGCAGTCGAAACTTCGACGCGTTGAGAGACATTTCCTAGCACCAGGTGCAGGTCGTCTCGAAATTGCTGATTGACGGTCAAACTGATGCCCGCTTGATGCACTGCCTCAAAGCCCGTGGCTGCGGCGTCGATGGAATATCCTGAACCTATCGGGACCGATAGGAATTCATAACTGCCGCTGTTATCTGTAGTCGTTTGGCGACTAAAGCCGGTAGCCGCGTCGGTGAGCGTCACCGTGACGCCCGCCACTACGCTTCCGTTTGGGTCGCTAACAGTACCGCGAATGCTCGCCGTGACGTCAGCGAGTGCCCGGCACGAACAAAGGAGTAGGCCAATCGCTAAGAGTAGGGAAGCTGCTGCGTTGTATTTCGCGTTTCCAGCCATGGAATCAGACCTCGAGTAAGACCTCTACCGAAGCCGTTCATGGCGTCACGGTGGTGACGCCGGCCGGCTCCGGCGTGAGGACATATTTTTTAAAAGTGAAGTAATGAGGCCCAAATATGGGGTCAATCATGGGGACTTCTTTATCGAATGTCAAGTATTATTCTTTTGCAAAGTTGTTTTTCCCGGTCGCAACGCACTTTGCCGCAGAAGGAGAGTTTAGTTTTGATAAAAGTGACTGTTTGTCGCATGTGTGCATATGGATTGCTGCTGATCTTCACCAGATCGCTCCTACCAAATGTTGCGGGTCAGGTTGTGCGTCCCCGGTTGCGATCGATCGGCCAGAATAATGTCGCAGACGGTAAGTCCGGCACGAGCATCTACCAATTGAAGAACAAGTTCGGTACAAGCGTATCGGTTAATACGACGGAAGGATCTTACCTGGTCGAGCAACTCGGGCCCGGTGCTGCCGGCGCCGCGGTAACTGGCTCAACCGGGCAGCCCTGGTTCGGTCAGGGCATGGTCAGCATTCTCGTCAATCACAAATGGTACCGAAGCACCCCACATCGGCCATATCGCGCGAACGAAAGCGACAGCCACCTCGGCCAGATGGATCCGGATAGCGATTCCCTAGGGAGGCTTGTTTTTTCCGGGGTAAAAACAGGTTCGTCCTCCGATGGTTTCGGGAGCTACGACTCGATTGAAACAACCTGGGTGGTACCAAACACCAGCATTTCAGTTGTAACCGCCTTTCATCTCTATCAGGAGCGGCCGTACCTGATTTTTGTGCAGCGATTTCCGGCAGGATTCAAAAACTACGTTAACGGTGACTGGACGGTTCCCTCGGTCGTATTCCCTCAATTCGTGAGTGCAAACTATGAGATACCGGAAAACCTCTCTTCCTGGACAAGCGGCGGAATGTGGAATCATCGCTTCTCCTACGGGGATGCGTTCAGCATCCAGGGCACCATTGAGCCTCTGGTCGTCTCCGATCCAACGTACAGAACGATCATCATGTCCCCTTATGACCATTATCTTGTCGCAACCCAGCAGTCGAGACCACTAGGCATAACAGATACGGTCTCGCGGGGAACAATCGATTGTGGGATCGAGGGACTGGTTAAAGAAATTCCGGTTGGCTTTGAACACAGCACCATCATGGTCACAGGACAGGGCATCCACAGTACCCTCTATGCGTGGGGCAACGCCCTGCTGGCGAAAGCCGGTAAGCCGGTCCCGTCAAAGTATCAGGACGACACCTTGAAATATCTCGTTTACGTGGACGATGCAGGAGCCTATTACTACGAGCATGCGTTCAAAGAGGAAGGATATAACACATACGCGGACATTATCCTGGGAATCGAGAAGGAGGCTAACGACCACGACCTGCGCATCGGAGCCTACCATGTCTTGGATGACCCACAGCAGAGAGATCGATCCGAAGGCCTATTTGAGCCGAGAAGCGATCTATTCCCCGAAGGACTAGCCGATTTTCATAAACGGCTCGGTAAGCCTTTAGAGCTGTACATGATGTGGATAAAACCAAATGGTCCGTACCGCAGCAAGTACAGTTATTTCGCGACTGACCCGGGCAACATCCCCAACGCCATGGGCGATGTTTTCTACAGCCCCGAGTACTGGCGTGATACGGCGGCCAAGCTGGCTTCCTGGGGGACGATCCTGTTGCAGCATGATTTCCTTAGCAGCTACGAAGGAAATCGATTCATGATGTCTGGGGTCGATACCATGGATCAGTATTTCCGCAACATGGCTAAGGCCCTACAGGCCAAAGGCATCGACATGCAATATTGCATGGCTCTTCCGCGGAATCTCCTGCAGTCCACGGAAAATCCGATCATGGTGTCGCTACAAGCTGTTGAGGACCATCATGTTCCTATGGCGGAGCCAAAACAGCAGCCGGCCAATCCGGATAATCATGACCCATACTTCTGGAAGCAGGTGCTATTCACCAGTGGGCTTTATGGTGCACTCGGAATATGGCCATCCCGGGACAATATCCAAACCGTTGCGGACCCGAACGCGATGGAGGATGTACTGGTGGCCAATTTGCTCGGCGGTTCTATCCAACTCGGGCACAGGCTGGGCGAATGTAACTATGATTTGTTGAGAAAAACGTATCGCGACGGAGACGGGCTTATTCTGAAGGCTGATCGTCCTATTCATCCGATCGATCGTTGCTACCACGACGGATGCGCGGTCGGCTATACGCAATCGGAACTGGGGCGACACACCTGGTCTTATGTTTTAAGTTTGCCGTCTGCGGGATACACAGCAGCCTTCACCCCGTCAGAGATTGGCGCCACAGACAGAAGTATCGTCTACGATTGGGACACGCGCCTCGCGCGGCTAAAAGACTCCCAATCGTTCGTGCCGCTCACGGCTGAGGGAAAACACCAGTACTTTGTGGTTGCGCCTGTTTTGCTGAACGGGATGGCCGTCATTGGCGACACGGCAAAGTTCGTAACCATGGCTGATAAGCGTATCGCCTCGGTTGAAGATACCGCCGCCTCAGTCACTGTGGGCGTCATTGCGAATGCTAAATATAGCCCGATCATATCTGGCTATTCCCCTGAGAGGCCGCAAACTGTGACAGCTGGGAGCGCTGCTCTCGATCAGGTCAGTAGCCTGGATCGGCTGGAACGCGATAAATCTGGTTGGTTTTGGGATTATCAGACCGGGATCTGGCATGTCAAGCTCGACTTCGGGGACTCACCTGAGATGACGACAAGGACTTTTGTCATCTCTTCTGCGACAGGAGATGCTCGTGCTGCCCTACAGTGAGCAGCAAGTGGTAGCGCGTCATTGTGCCCCTCGCGCGCTCAGCGCTTGTGTCCCCACGAAGCCGTGAAGGTCATTGCGCTGGTCCACAAGTGTGGATCCGAATGCAGGTGGTCAAACTCCGACATCAGTTTCTCGGTGACGTATCCGGACTTTATTAGTCTTGGCCGCAGTTCCTGCAGCGTTTTCAGCCAGTAGACCGCCCAGGGCGAACCGCCGTTGTACAGAGCGGTATGGCCCTCGCCGGCTACCGCATCCAAGGCAAAACCAGCCAGCAGCGAGGGCATCTTCCGTCCTAGGAAGTAGTCGACTCCAACTGAGGCGGACCACTGCAACCAACCCTGCCAGAAAGAGCGCAGTGTCTGAGGCTCGGCGGCGGTTGCCGGGAGCATATCAGGTTCGATGGAAAGAAAGACGCCGCCGGGCTTGAGGGCCGCGAGCATTCGCTCCACCGCCTTTTCGGGAGTTTGAATATGATGGAGGATGGCCCGGCAGGTCACCAGGTCGTAGGCGCCCTCTTCAAGCGCATCTTCGAGGATATTGAGCCGGCGGACTTCGAGGTTTGGTGCTCTGAGATGGGCGATGTAGCTCAGGTCAATGTCGCTTGCTACGGCATGCCCGTCATTGCTCAACCGTCCGGCCAGCCACTCGGATACAGATCCATTGCCACATCCAACCTCGAGGCAGCGCCAGCCGGGTTCGAGGCCGAGCCGCTCAATGTGGCTGCGGTGCATCGGGTCAAGCAGTTCCGACATCAACGTCAGTCGCTGCTGTTCGCCCGCCAGGTGGTGAGGCAAAATGTAGTCGTTCATCTGGATGCCTCGCTGATTCTATATAGGAACACGCCTCAAACTAGATGCTCAAGCGGGCTAGAATTTTGTCCCAACGTAAAGCAAACGCTTTATTCTGCCAGAGGAAAAGAACTTCGTGGAGGTGGTCGATGGAACCGCTGACCTTCCACACTTACCGGAGAAGTTGAGGCGACATGTTGACGCAGGCTGAAAAAGGAAAGGCTTTTCGTGAGCTCCACGAGCGTGAGAGCGCATTTATCATCCCCAACCCGTGGGACATCGGCACCGCGCGCATACTGGCCCATCTCGGCTTCGAGGCGCTGGCCACGACCAGCGCCGGTTACGCGTTTCTCCGTCGGAAAGCCGGATCAAGCGATCGCTCGCGAACAGATGTTGGCGCACGTCGGCGCCATTGCGGCGGCTACTTCGCTACCGGTCAGCGCCGACCTGGAGAACCCGTCGCCGGCCCTGCTCTCGTCCTGCTCCTCACAGCTCTCTTCCTCCTTCCGGCACGCCGTGCGGCTGCGCAGGATTCGACCCAGCAGGACTCGGCCACAGAAGAGACCAAGACCCAGAAGTTCCTCGACCACTTTGACCTCGGCGTTTCAGCCGCCGGCGAGCTGACCAACACTGTCTCGGGGATCGAGCAGCGCGATGCGAATGTCGTCACCGTCTCCAACGGCCTCACGTCCACAAGCAAAACCCTGCTCACAATAGCGCCCAGCCGCACCGTCGGCGAGCTCGGAACCCTACGCTATACCGCCAGGCCGTGGCTGGGCTTCGAGTTCAACTTCGGCAACCAGCGCTACACGGAGAACTACAATTTCGTCACTACCACGTCCACTACCCCCCCCACACCTCCTACGATCACAACGTCGGAGCCCAACCTCCTTACCGGCGGCGCGCAGACCGGCGTGCATGAGATCACCTGGGGCTACATCGCGCATCCGCCGCACCAGTTCTTCGGACTCCAGCCCTTCCTTGGAGCCGGCGGCGGCACCATGTCCTTCCATCCCACCACGGGCGGTGGGCAGCATCTTCCCTTCCAGTACCGTGCCGTCTACTACTACACCGCAGGCGTCGACGGTCAGTTTCCCAACAGCCACTTCGGCATCAGGGCAGGCTTCCGCCAGGACATCTATCTCGCCCCTGACTTCCTCCAGAATTACCTCACCATCCTCAAGCACGTCCGCACTTCGGAGCCCAACATCGGCTTCTACGTCCGCTTCTAGGTCTCAAGAATGCTGTCAAGAGGGCGTCGACCGCGATTTTGCTCTAACCTGCTCATTCGAATCCAGTTAAACTTGGGAATAAAGTGGCATTCAGTCCTGCCCGCCGCTCTATAATTAAATCAGTCAAGCAAAAGAAGGGCCCCGGATCCGTTCCGGGGCTTTCCTTTTGCTAACTCGAAGCAGCTCAATCTTTTGATGCTTTTGTTTTCAATATTTTTTCTCCACGCCGTTTCGTTTCAATATTTTAGGTAAAAAATCCCCGCGCAGTCTTAGGTCAGCGCCCGGTCCAGGTGCACATACCCGCCATCCACGATGATGTGCTGGCCGGTGGTGTGCCCGCTCTGCACTGGCGACAGCAGAAACACCGCCGCCGCGGCGATCTCTGCCTGCGTCGTCATCCGGTGCCCCAGCGGAATCTTGCTCTCGATCTCGCGCAGCTTCGCCGCCGGATCGCCCAGCGTCTTCAGCCACCGCTCATAGAGCGGCGTCATCACCTCTGCCGGCAGCACCGCATTCACGCGCACGCCATCGCTTAGCAGCTCCGCCGCCCACTCCCGCGTCAACGCCAGTTGCGCGCCTTTGCTCGCCGCATAGGCCGAAGTATTGCCCTGCCCCGTCAACGCCACCTTGGAACTGATGTTGACGATCGCGCCCTTCGTCCGCTTCAGCGAGCCCAGCGCATAGTGCGCCAGCGCGTAGTAGTGGATCAGGTTCATCCGCAAGCTCTCGACGAACCGCTCCACGCTCCCGCTCGCCAGCCCCACGCCATCATTCACACCCGCGTTGTTCACCAGGCCGAAGATGTCGCCGTGCTGCTGCTCGATCTCCGCGATGGCCGTCCGGCAGCGCTCTGCGTCCTCCAGGTGCGCCAACACCAGCTCACAGGCGGCGCCGGCGGCCTGCTGCTCGCGGACGAATTCGACTACATTCTCCGACCGGCGGCTCAGCACCACCACACGCGCGCCCTCCGCCAGGCACGCGCGACTGATACCAGCGCCAATCCCCGCGCCGCCGCCCGTAACTACCACCAGCTTGCCCTTCAGTCCCAGATCCACCCCAGCCCTCTCTTCATTCGTCATTCCCTACCCCTGAGCTTAGTCGAAGGGGGAGGTATCCACACCTTGTCTGCGCACACCGGAATCCGTGCACCTCGATGTTCCTTGGAATCGTCTCCCCAACCCTCGGTCTTCACAAAGATTTACAATCACCACGGCTGGCAAACCTCGCCTTCGCCGGAAAGCTGTGCCCCAATGACTGCCATCGGTCTGCCCGTCCTCGTTGTCATTTTGATCGTCGTCCTCTACGCCCTCAACTCCATTAAGATCCTCAGGGAGTATGAGCGCGGCGTGGTCTTCAACCTCGGCCGCGTCGATCGCGGCGCCGTCGGCCCCGGCATCATCCTCGTCTTCCGCCCGTTCCAGCAGATCGTCCGCGTCTCTCTCCGCCAGGAGGCAATGGAGGTCCCGCCGCAGGACATCATCACCCGCGACAACGTTACGCTCAAGGTCAACGCCGTCATCACCCTGCGGGTCATCGATCCCGTCAAGGCCGTCATCGAGGTCTCCAATTACGTCTATCAGACCTCGCAGTTCGCGCAGACCACGCTGCGCTCCGTCTTGGGCGAGGTCGACCTCGACACGCTGCTCTCGCATCGCGAGAGCCTGAACCAGCGCATCCAGACCATCATCGACGGACATACCGCGCCCTTCGGCCTCAAGGTCGTCTCCGTCGAGGTCAAGCAGGTGGATCTGCCCGAGTCCATGCTGCGGTCGATGGCCAAACAGGCCGAAGCCGATCGCGAGCGCAAGGCCAAGATCATCCACGCCGAGGGCGAGTTTGAAGCCGCCGCAAAGCTGGTCGATGCCGCCGCGCTGATGGCTACCCAGCCCATGACCCTCCAGCTGCGCTACCTGCAGACCCTCACCGAAATCGGCGTCGAGAAGAACACCACCATCGTCTTCCCCCTGCCCATGGAGCTGATGACGCTGCTGAACAAGCTGAGCGCTACGCTACCTGCACCTTCAGGCACGCCGGAGAAGCCCCAATGAGCCCGCGCACCTACGAAGAAGAGCCGCCGGTCAGCGAGTACCGCCGGTCCAGCTACGTCGAATCATCCAAAGACCGCGAACTCACCCTCGGCACGCCGACCATCCTTGGCCTCTTCTTCGCCCTGGTGCTGGTCTGCGCCTGCTTCTTCGGTCTCGGCTATGCCATGGGCCATCGCACCGCCCCGGCCACGCCGCAGGTCTTCGACAACGCGACGGCCCCCGCAACGGATGCCGCCAAGCCTGCAGCCGGCAGCGCTGTTCAGCCCGATGCGCAGCCCGCGGCCGACGCCGCCAGTGCTTCGCCGGATGCATCCGCTTCATCCGGAACGCAGTCCACAACAGTTCCACTCAACTCGGCCGCCGCGCCCACGACTCCGTCTCCCGCGCCTGCCGCCGCAGCTGCAGCGATCGCTGCAAAGCCGGCAGCAGCCGCGCCCGCACCATCGGCGCCCGCTGCTGCCGCCGCCCCCAGCGGCTTCATGGTACAGGTCGCGGCCGTCTCCTCGCAGGACGTCGCCAACATCCTGCTCTCGACCTTGCAGAAAAAGGGCTACGCCGTCGCCGTCCACCATGAGCCGCAAGACCAGCTCCTTCACGTGCAGATCGGCCCCTTCACCGACCGCAAGGACGCCGAAGCCATGCGTCAGCGCGTCCTCGCCGACGGCTTCAACGCCATCGTGAAGTAGCTGCTACTCCGGCCTCATCTCCTCCGGCAGCGCCGCAATCATCCGCTCACGCACCGCGGCCATCAGTTCTTCGCGCGTGGCGAAGTCCTTCGGCCACACCGGCTCCAGGAACTCCACCTGCGCCACGCCCGGCGTGATCGCCACGCTGCCCTTGCGCATCATCTTCTCTGTCCCGCAGAGCACCACCGGCACAATCGGCGCGCCCGTCTCCATCGCCAGGTAGAACGGCCCGCGCTTGAACGGCTGTAGCCGTCCGTCTTTCGACCGCGTCCCCTCCGCGAAGACCAGCATGTGTACCCCGCGGCGCAAGGACTCGGCCGCCTTCTCCACGCTCGCCTTCGCGTCCTCGCGCCGGCTGCTGCGCTCCACCGGTACAAACCCGCCCAGCCGCATTCCCGCGCCCAGCAGCGGGATCCGCATCAGCTCCTTCTTCAGCATCGCCGCGGCCATGCCGGGAATCTCGGGAAACAGCACCGGTGGGTCCAGGTTCGAGACATGATTCGGCAGCAGGATGCAGGCGACGCCCTCCGGCACGCGCTCACGCCCGATTACAGCGACTCGAATCCCCGCCGCGCGCACGCCCCAGCGCAAGATGCCGTGCACCACCACCCGGTACAGCAGATTCACATTCCCCGCCAGCAACGAATAGGGGATCCCGATCACGCCCGCCGGTATGCCCAGCGCTACATACACCAACACCAGCTTGCAGGTTGCGAACATCTCTTTTGAGAATACCGGACGGCTTTTAGAACGTTAATCTGCGCCCACCAACGTACGACCGCAAACGCGCATCCATATTGGAATGCGGTCGTTGAGCCCGATTCCCACGCCCCGCCAAAATCCTGCCTTGATCGACCGCCTGCGCGCCTCGCTCCGCGTGATCGATAAAGATCTTGAATCCAATCCAAATCATCTCGCCGCGCACGAGTTTCGCCGCTTTCTGGTGCGCGCCATCGACGAGATCGAATCAAAACAGTTGAACGCTGCCGCTTAATTGCGCCAAATGCCAAGGGCCGGAATCACTCCCGGCCCTCGTTTGCTTGTCAGTTTGACTGTAGCAGTAGCCAGTTATGCAGTTGCGGCTGCGGCGTCTGCCTCGGCCTTTTCCGCCTCAGCTTTCTCCGCCTTCTCTGCTTCTGCCTTCTCAGCCTTCTCTGCCTTGCGCAGCGCAGCCGAGTTCGCACCCAGATCGGCGGCCAGCTTCTCCGTCGTGAAGGTCTCGATCATGTCGCCCACCTGGATGTCCTTGAAGCTCCCCAGGTCGATACCGCACTCGACACCCTGACGAACCTCGCTGACGTCTTCCTTGAAGCGCTTCAGCGAAGCAATCTTGCCGCGCCACACCTCATTGCCCTCGCGCATCACACGCACCTGCGCCGTGCGGACGATGACGCCATCCACCACGCGGCAA
Organism: uncultured Acidobacteriaceae bacterium; assembly: GCA_963766975.1. GTDB lineage: Bacteria > Acidobacteriota > Terriglobia > Terriglobales > Acidobacteriaceae > Edaphobacter. Next base: position 308,280 of record CAVYCF010000012.1, on the reverse strand, counting down.
CCGGCAATCTGCCCAACCTTCGTGATCTTGAAGACGTTGAGTACCTCGGCCCGGCCGGCATAGTTCTCCTTGAAGACCGGCTCCAGCAGACCGTACATCGCCCTTTCGATCTCGTCGCGCAGCTCGTAGATGATCGAGTTCGTACGGATCTCGACACCTTCGCGCTCAGCCACCTCAGCCGCGTTGCGGTCCGGCCGCTGGTTGAAGCCGATGACAACCGCGTTCGAGGCCGAGGCCAGCAGCACATCGGACTCGGTGATCGCGCCTACGCCGGAGTGCAGCACGCGCACCCGTACCTTCTCGGTCGACATGCTCTGCAGGTCTTCGGCAATCGCCTCCACCGAGCCCTGCACGTCGCCCTTGATAATCAGGTTGAGGTCCTTGACGCCGGCCTGCTTGATCTGCTCGGCAAGGCCTTCAAGCGATACCCTCGAACTCTTGGCCAGCAGCGCCTCGCGCTCCTTCATCTTGCGATACTGCGCAATGCCCTTGGCCTTGTCGCGGTCCGCCATCACAACGAAGGTGTCGCCCGCATCCGGCATTCCTTCCAGCCCCAGGATTTCAACCGGCGTCGACGGCCCAGCCTCGGTAATCGCCTGGCCGCGATCGTTGAACATCGCGCGGATCTTGCCGAAGGTGTTGCCAACGATGTAGCTGTCGCCGGTGCGCAGCGTCCCGTTCTGCACCAGGATCGACGCCACAGCGCCGCGGCCGCGGTCCAGCTTGGCCTCAATCACCGTGCCCACCGCAGGACGCTCCGGCACTGCCTTCAGGTCCTTCAGGTCGGCCTGCAGGCAGATCATCTCCTCCAGCCCATCCAGGTTGATCCTCTGCTTCGCCGAGACGTTGACGAATGGAACGTCACCGCCCCAGTCATCCGGCTGCAGTCCGCGGTCGGCAAGCTGCTGCTTCACGCGGTCCGGCTGTGCCTCCGGCTTGTCGATCTTGTTCATCGCCACGATGATCGGAACCTTGGCCGCCTTCGCGTGGTCGATGGCTTCGATGGTCTGCGGCATCACGCCGTCGTCCGCGGCTACCACGATCACGACGATATCTGTGATCTTCGCGCCGCGTGCGCGCATCCGCGTAAACGCCTCGTGACCCGGCGTATCCAGGAAGACGATCTCGCGGCCAAACGCCGGTGAATCGGGCTTAGTGATCTTCACCTTGTACGCGCCGATGTGCTGCGTAATGCCGCCCGCCTCGCCCGCGGCCACATCCGTCAGACGGATCGCGTCCAGCAGGCTCGTCTTGCCGTGGTCGACATGGCCCATCACCGTCACCACCGGCGAGCGGGTAATCTCCGCCATGCCCGTCGTGTCCTCGAGGAAACCCTCGATGGCCTCGTTCTCCAGCTGCTCTTCCACCGAGATGACCTGCGCATCCGCGCCGAACTGGCGTGACACGTCCTTCACCAGTTCCGAGTCCAGCGACTGGTTTACGGTCACCAGCACGCCCTTGAGGAACAGCGATGTGATCAGGTCCTTGCCGCGCACGTCCAGCTTCTCGGCCAGGTCCTTCACGCTGATCCCTTCCGTCACCGTGATGGTGCGTGTAATCGGCAGCGGCTCGGAGGAGATCATCGCTCCGCCGTACCGCGGCGGCGGCTGGAAGCCCTTCATCGGGCCTTCCTTCACCTTCTCGTACCGTTGGCCTCCACGCCTCTGTCCCGGCCGTTGTGGACGTGCGCCTGCCGGAGCCTCGCCCGTAGGCGGAGCTCCGCCCGGGCCACTCGGCCTTGCGCCAAATCCAGGTCGCGCGCCAAATCCCGGCCTTCCCGGAGCGGTTGGGCCACCCGGGCCACCACCGGCAGGAAAGCTCCGCGTGGGATGCATCGGCCGTCGTGCGCCCGGAGGCATGGGCCCGCTGCCGGGCCTTTGCCCCGGCCCTCCTTGCCCCGGCCCTCCGGGCCGTGGCCGCTCAAAGATAGGCCGTCCGCGCTGAATGCCGGGTGCCGCGCCTGGAGGCGCCAGATACGTGGGCCTTGGCCCGGTCTGCGGCATCACCACGCGCCGCACCGGCGCCGCGTCGGCGACAGGCGGAGCTGCGCTCGCCGCCAATGGCGTCGCGACCTCGGTCTCGGCTGCGACCGGAGTGCTGACCGGCGGAGCGGCAACAGGCACCAGCGGCGGAGCCGAAACTACCGCACCCTGAGCAGCGGCTGGCTTCGCCGCGACCGGCACGCCAGCAGCGATGGTAGCCGCCGGGACGGGTGGAACTGCCACGACCGGCGGCTTCGCAATCACTGGCCCGGCAGGAGGCTTGCTCGCAATCGCCGGCGTCTGCTGCTGCGGAACCACGTGCTGCACGGCCTGCCTGGGCTGCGGAACGATACGCCGCGGCGCTGCCACCGGAGCGCTGGGCGCCGGAGTCGCCACAATGGGCGCGACGGCCGGCTTTGCCGTGAGCACCGCGGTGCCCGGTCCGGCCTTCGCGGCTGTGGCTGCGCTTACGACCGCTGGTCGTGCCGCAGCTGGGGGAGGCGTACTCCTGAACTCAGCTTCGGCCTGCTTGCGCGCCAGAATCGCCTTCAGCGCATCGCCTGGCTTCGAAGCCCGCGACAGGTCAATGCCAAGGCCAGTCTTGGCCGCCGTCGCGCTCTTTGCAGCGCCGCCCGGCCTGCGTCCTGTCGTCAGATACTCGCGCACCTTCACGGCCTCATCGGCCTCGATGGAACTCGAGTGCGTCTTTGTCTCCGTCACGCCCACCGCCGTCAGAGCATCGAGAATCTCTTTGCTCTTCACCTCCAGCTCGCGCGCCAGATCGTTGATTCGAACTTTGCTCATCCGCCTCTTTTCGCTTCCCCTGCCCTTAGCTGTTCATGTCAGCCTCATCGAAGAAGGAATCTGTTTTCCGTCCTATTATCCCCGAAATCGCACTAACTCCAACCATTCTTTGCGATCCCACTGCCTGCCGCCGTGCGCAAAATGCCGCGTACTGCGCGGCCTTCATGCCCCCGTCACTCTATTTCTTCTATTCATCGATCCCCTCCGTTGCGATCTCTTCGCTTTGGTCCACCAGCGTGTCCACCGCATCGTTCTCCAGTTCGATCTGCTCCTCGCGCGCATCCGCATCGCTCAGCGCGTCCGAATCCGACTCCGCGTCTTCGCGCGCCTCGATATCCTCGGTTGAAATCTCGCGGTCCTCCTCGGCACGCTGTCCGCCGCCGAACTCCGTCGCCAGAATCTCCTCCGGCGTCTTTTCGAGCGAACTCGTCTCCGCATTGGCCGAGAGCGTCTCGTCCGCATTCGGCTTGGCCGCCTCAACCGCCGGCGTCGGACGCTCCTCGCCCTCCTCGTACTGGCCGAAGTAGTGCCGCACTGCAACCGAGATCTTCTCCAGCGTCTTCTCGCCGATGCCCGGAATCTCTTCCAGCTGCTCCGGCGTCATGTCCGCCAGACCCTCGACCGTCGTCACGCCCGCCGCAATCAGCTTCTCCAGGATCGACTCGCCCAGCTCCGTGATCTGCTCGATCGGAGTGCTCGGCCCGCCGCCCATCGCCGACATCTGCTGCTCGACCTCCTGGCGCTTCTCTTCCTCGCTCTTGATGTCGATCTTCCAGCCCAGCAGCTTCGCCGCCAGACGCACATTCTGTCCCTTTTTGCCGATCGCCAGCGACAACTGCGTGTCGTCCACGATCACTTCAATCTGCTTGTCGTCCAGGTCCACAATCGAGACCTTGCTCACCTTCGCCGGCTGCAACGCCTTCTCCGCGAAGGTCGTGATCTCATCCGAGTACTCGATGATGTCGATCTTCTCGCCGCGCAGCTCGCGGATGATCGACTGCACGCGCATACCCTTCATGCCCACACACGCGCCTACCGGGTCCACGTCCTTGTCGCGCGATTGCACTGCGATCTTGGTCCGCTCGCCCGCCTCGCGCGCGATCGCCCGGATGGTCACCGTACCGTCATAGATCTCCGGCACTTCGCCCTGGAACAGGTTGCTCACCAGCGTCGGCGCGGCGCGGCTCACAATCACCTGCGGCCCTTTGGCCGCCCGGTCCACGCGCAACAGCACCACGCGCACGCGCTCACCTACGGAAAACTGCTCCAGGCGCGACTGCTCGCGCTTGGGCATCCGCGCCTCGGCCTTGCCCAGGTCGAAGATCACGTCCATCGGCTCCAGCCGCTTCACCGTCGCATTCAGAACCTCGCCCGCCCGGTGGTTGTACTCCAGAAATACCGTGTCGCGCTCCGCCTCGCGCACCTTCTGAAAGATCACCTGCTTCGCCATCTGCGCGGCAATGCGGCCCAGCGGGCTGGTGTCCTTGTAGAAGCGCAACTCACCGCCTACCTCCACCTCAGGCGCCAGCGCGCGCGCCTGCTCCAGCGTCAGCTGATTCACCTCGTCCTCTACCTGCTCCGGCCCTTCAACGACCGTCTTGAAGACGTAAGCCCGGATCTCGCCCGTCTCCTTGTCCATCTCGGCGCGCATGTTCTCCTGCGTCTTGTAGTACTTCCTCGTCGCCAGCGCGATCGCGTCTTCCACGGCGCCCACCACAATGCCGGGCTCGATCCCTTTGTCCCGGCTCAATGTCTCAATCGACTGGTACAGTACACTCGCCATCTTCAACCTCGTATTTCTTTTCTTTCAATCACAAATTCTCGGCTGTCATCCTGAGCGGAGCAGTTTGCGTCAGCAAACTGTGCAGTCGAAGGACCTGCGTAATGCTCAAACCGGTTCAGCCGCTCAAACCGTTCTAACCAGAAACTCCGGGTACCCGCTCAGATCTCCGCCACTAAATTCGCCTTCTCAATCTCTCGCAGCGCAATCTCCATCTCTTCATCGGATGCGCCTGCCGCGGCCGCGGCCTTCTTCGCCTTGCCCTTCTGCTTCACCGCGGCCAGGTCAATCTTCACCTTGCCATCCGCAAATCCCGTCAGCCGCCCCGTCCAGACCTTGCTGCCGTTCACCGGGGTGAATGTCTTCACCTTCACCAGGCTTCCGGCAAACCGCTCATACTCCTCCGGGCGGGTGAGCTTCCGTTCCAGACCGGGCGACGAGACCTCCAGCGTGTACTCCGAGCCCGGCACCACGTCTTCCACATCCACCAGCGTGCCAAAGTCGCGCGCAAACTCCGCGCAGTCCTCATGGGTCACGCCGGAGAGTAGTTCTATCGGAACACCCTTCGGCAGCTCCAGATCTTCGCCACTCGCCAGCCGCTCTTTCAGCTTCGCCCGCTCGGCCGAGTCCTTCTCGAGATACACCCGCAGCGTTCGTGCCTTGCCGCCGCCCACAAACTCCACATCGACCACTTCCAGGTGATGCGAGGCCGCGACCCGCTCCGCCATCGTCCGAATTGTGTCGATCTGAAATGCCATGCAGTCTTTGGAGCAACAAAAAGTGGGCTCTCGCCCACTCATCTCTTCCGCCAAGTGCCGTCTCTCAAACCGGCTGCCGGTGCGCTCACGGCCCTGTGGAACAAACTCGCTACTGCTAAGATACGCCGATTAGCGCCCAATTTCAAATCCAAGGGAATTACTATCATCTGAATGAATCCAATTGAGTTCGCGCATAGATTCATAGACGACTTGCTGCGTCTGCCGCTAATGTTCAAGCTCGTTGTGCTGTATGGAGTAGGAGCAACCATATGGCAGTGGTGGAAGGCGCGGCAACAGACCGAAGTTATCGCTGCATCAGCATCCTGGCCTGTCTATCGGGCGCGAGTTGTGTGGGCGCAGGTGTCGGACCTGAAGCGGGAAGGAAGGCACGGCCCCACTTATTGGGAAGGCCTGCTGACCTATAGCTATACGGTTCCAGGTTACGAGTTGGAAGTTGGCGAGCACCGCAAGCGGTTTGACGATGAGGAAGAGGCGGATGACTGGGCCCGCGCGCTGCGCGACACATTTGTGGACGTGCGGGTTGATCCTGCGAACGTAAAGCATTCTGTCTGGCAGGAAGCGCCGATTCTGACTGCACCTTCCGCAGCCATGCCGGTGTTGGACGGCTCTCGGTTGCAGGGAATGGAGGGCTGGGCTACCCGTGATGTACTCGCCGCAGTCATCTTCTGCGTTTCGGCAGCAGGAGCGTTTTTCGCTGTGTGGATTCAGCTCTCGTGCCTCATCGGCAAGCCATTGATTACAGCCGAGGCAAATACAGGTCTGTTCTTTGCCATGCACGTCGGCGCCATTGCGTGCGGAGTTGCGGGAGGCTTGATCGCTCAGCCAGGAAAATGGTCGCGGTCAGCGTGGCAAAAGTCGTTGAAATCAGGCTCCACAGGTATTGCAATAAAGGTCCTAGGGTTTTACACGACTGCCGTGTTTCTATACGGGTGGGTACGCATGGCATCGGGTGACGGCGATTCTCGATATTTTGTGCCCCTGATCTTCTCTGCTGGCTGGCTGATCTTTTATGTATCCGCTGCATCCGGTACTTTGCAGGCTATGCAGCGTCGGGGGCATGAAGGCAGCTAAGACAGCCGAGGAAGAACCTGCCGCGGCAGTAGACCTTTCATTGCCCCTCCCTCGCCGCAACCTCTATAATCAGACAGATGGCCTCAGCGTTCAGCCGCGCGCTCTGTTGTTGTCCTGCCTCGCGGGGCTGCGCCTGTCGCCGCTAGCCTGGCCTGCCCCTGCACTCCCTCTTGATTCCAAACAGCCGCGGCCGCATCTGTAACTCTGCACGCGACGGAGAAGCAACCACCATAACCGGAAATATGACGCCCACCCTTGCCACCGCCCAAATCACGGCCCAGACCACCACGCAGCAGCTCCACGCCGCGCGCCTGAACCACCTGCAGGCCCTCGAGGCGGAGAGCATCTCCATCCTGCGCGAGGCGGTCGCCGAGTTTGCCCAGCCGGTGATGCTCTACTCCATCGGCAAGGACTCTTCCGTCATGCTCCGCCTGGCGCAGAAGGCCTTCTACCCCGGCAAGATTCCCCTTCCCGCTGCTGCACATCGACACCAGCTACAAGTTCCCGGAGATGATCCGCTTCCGCGACGCCTACACCAAAGAGATCGGCGCCGAGCTGATCGTCCATCGCAATGAGAAGGCCATCGCCGACGGCGCCAACCCCTGGACGCTGGGCACGCAGAACTGCTGCGGCCTGCTCAAGACGCGCAGCCTGCTCGATGCGCTGGAAGAGGGCGGCTACGACGCGGCCTTCGGCGGCGCCCGCCGCGACGAAGAGAAGAGCCGCGCCAAGGAGCGCGTCTACTCCTTCCGCGACTCCGCCGGCCAGTGGGACCCCAAGAACCAGCGCCCCGAGCTGTGGAGCCTCTACAACTCGCGCCTGCGCAAAGGCGAGAGCATCCGCGTCTTCCCGCTCTCCAACTGGACCGAGCTCGACATCTGGCTCTACCTCTACGCCGAAAAAATTCCCATCGTGCCGATGTACTTCGCGAAAGAGCGCCCGGTCGACCATCCGCGGCGGCGCGCATCACCCTGGTGGACGAGACCACCAAGCTGTTGCCCGGCGAGAAAGTCGAACCGATGAAGGTGCGCATGCGCTCCCTCGGCTGCGCGCCCTGCACCGGCGCCATCCGCAGCGAGGCCGACACGCTGCCCCGCATCATCGAAGAGCTGATCACCTTCCGCCGCAGCGAGCGCGAGAACCGCGCCATCGACCACGACGAAGAAGGCTCCATGGAGATCAAGAAGCGGGAGGGCTACTTCTGATGAGCTCCCCCGTCGCCATGCCCTTCGTGGACAATGCACCGGCGCGCTAGCTTCGAGGAATTTCTCGACGCCCACCTCGGCCAGGAGATGCTGCGCTTCACCACCGCCGGCAGCGTCGACGACGGCAAGTCCACGCTCATCGGCCGCCTGCTGCACGACACCAAGAGCATCTACGAGGACCAGCTCGCCGCGGTGAAGAACAGCCGCGTCAATCGCGCGGCGAAAGGTCATGTCGATTTTTCCCTGCTCACCGACGGCCTGAAGGCCGAGCGCGAGCAGGGCATCACCATCGACGTCGCCTACCGCTACTTCTCCACCACGCGCCGCAAGTTCATCATCGCGGACACGCCCGGCCACGAGCAGTACACGCGCAACATGGCCACCGGCGCCTCCACCGCCGATGTCGCCATCATCCTCATCGACGCCAACGCCTACCAGAAGGCCGGCCAGCTGCTGCCGCAGTCGCGCCGCCACACCTACATCGCCTCGCTGCTGGGCATCCCGCACGTCGTCGCCGCCGTCAACAAGATGGACCTCGTCGGCTATTCGCGAGGAGATTTACAACGCCATTCAGCGCGACTTCGCAGCGCTCGCGACGCAGCTTGCGCTGCGCGACATCACCACCATTCCCGTCAGCGCGCTCGAAGGCGACAACGTCGTCACGCCGAGCGCGGCGATGCCCTGGTACACCGGCCCCACGCTGCTCGAATATCTGGAAACAGTCCCGCTCGCCGATCGCCGACACCGAAGGCCCCATGCGCTTCCCCGTGCAGCTTGTCGTCCGCCCGGATGCCGAACTTCCGCGGCTTCGCCGGACAGGTCGCGCGCGGCACGCTGCGCGCCGGCGACCGCGTGATGGCGCTGCCTTCGCGCCGCGAGACCACCGTCTCGCGCCTCGTCACCTACGACGGCGACCTGGCCGCCGCATCGCATCCGCAGAGCATCACCGTCGAGCTCGAAGACGAGATCGACCTCAGCCGCGGCGAGATGCTGGTCCCTGCAGCCGACGCCGCCTCGCCCAGCGCCAGCAGTCGCTTGCGCGCCATGGTCGTCTGGATGCACGAGCAGCCGCTGCAGGTGGGCCGCACCTACCTCGCCAAGCACACCACGCGCACCGTGCGCGCGACGGTGCGAGCCATCAAGTATCGCGTCGACGTCAACACGCTCGACCACATCAATGCGCAGTCGCTTGCGATGAACGAGATCGCCGAGGTCGAGTTCGAGACCAACCTGCCGCTCTTCTTTGACAGCTACGCCGCCTGCCGCGCCACCGGCTCGCTGATCCTCATCGACCGGCTCTCCAACGCCACCGTCGGCGCCGCAATGATCACGGCCGCCGTCGAAGGCTCGGACGCCTCCGGCCACGCCGGCCTGCCCTCGCTGATCCTCGTGCCCGGCCGGGCCGATCTTGCCCAGCGCATCCTTGAGACCCTTGCCGCGCGCGGCGAGCAGGCCGTCCTCATCGACGACCAGCTCATCCCGGACTCAGCCGTCGCCGCCGCCGTCCGCGCACTGGACCTCGCCGGCGTCATCGCCATCTCCGCGCGCACGCTGCCCCAGCCCACCATCGACGCCATCGACAACTTCGTCTCCGGATCGGTTGTGGTGGAAGACTCATCCAATGACGGTGAGATCCTCAAGCGCTACGTGGTGACAGCATGAACACGGTTACAGATTACGAACAGTTGACCGCCGAGCAGCTCGCCGAGCAGGTCGTCCGCGAGGCCGCCGGCGCGCCCATCTGCCTCACCTCCAGCTTTCAGACCGAGGACATGGTCGCGCTGCATATGCTGCGCAAGCATCTGCCCGATGTCCCCGTCATCTTCCTCGAGACCGGCTATCACTTCAAGGAAGTCATCGCCTATCGCGACCGCATGGCCGCTGAGTGGAATCTGAACCTCATCAACGCCATGCCAAAGACCACGCTCGCCGAGCACGAGGCCCAGCACGGCCTTCTCTATATAGTCCAGCCCACCGAGTGCTGCGCCATTCGAAAAGTAGAACCGCTGATGCGGTCGCTTGCAGCCCTTCGACTGGTGGTTCACCGGCCTGCGCCGCGAGCAGTCGCCCACGCGCGCCAACCTCAAAAAAGTCGAAGACCACAAACTGCCCACCGGCAAGACCATGAAGAAGGTCGCGATCCTCGCCGACTGGACCATGGCCCAGGTGAACGAGTACGCCGCCGCGCACAGCATCCCGCACCTTGAGCTCTACGACCGCGGCTACACCTCCATCGGCTGCGAGCCCTGCACCGCCATCCCCGAGGCCGGCGCCGACGCGCGCAGCGGCCGCTGGGGCGGCAAGAAGCTCGAGTGCGGCATCCATACCTTCTCGGAAAAGGTATAAACTCCCCGCATCGGCGCACGATGGCGAGCAACGACTGATCGCTGAACAGCTTCTTTGGTTTTGCTTAAGGGCACGGCTTCAGCCGTGCCATACCGGTCGCTTATTCACGTGGGGCTTTAGCCCCTGAGGTCATCTTTCAAGATGCCAGACCGCAGGCGCATCCTCCGGCAGTGGCGAGAAGGCGCAGCCAGCGTCTTCGTCACCCTCGTGCGCGCAGAAGGCTCTTCCTACCGCCGTCCCGGCGCGCATCTCCTCATCGGCCCCAACGGCGAGTGCTCCGGCTCCATCAGCGGCGGCTGCCTTGAGGCCGAGGTCGTGCGCAAGGCCGCATGGCTGGTTCGCGATGGCGCGGTCATTGAGCGCTACTCCACTCTCTTCGATGACACAGCCGAAGTCCCCTACGGCCTCGGCTGCGGCGGCATCGTGGATCTGTTGCTCGAGCCCGCAGGCACTCCCGAATGCCGCGCGCTGCTCGAAGCGATGGAGGCATCGCTCACCGGAGCCAAATTTAATGTCGCCACATGGCTCCCGCAGCAGGGCGTCCCACTCCGCCGCGCAGTCTTCTCAGCAGATGGCCGCGTAACCTTCGCCAGCCCCTCGATCACTACCGCAGAGATTGCCGTCGCGAGCACGGTAATCGACAAGCAGCCGGACAGACTCGCATCCAGGACCTCAGAGCAACAAATCAGCGAAGCCATATATGTCGAACCTCTCGCCCCGCCACAGCGCCTCATCGTCCTCGGCGCTGGCGAAGACGCGAAGCCCGTTGTCACGCTGGCTGCGCTGCTGGGCTGCCGCGTTATCGTGGCCGATGGCCGCGCCCAGCTTGCACAGACCGCTCGCTTTCCCGAGGCCGAGCAGGTCGTAGCAACTGCATCGCTCGCCGGGCTGGCTCTCCGTTCAACTGACGCCGTCATTCTCATGACGCACAGCTACGAGCAGGACCGGGCCTTTCTCACCCAACTGCTCGCGCCGCTGCGCGATCAGAATTCTTTGCACGCAAGCGCACAGGAGATCCCCGGCTACATCGGTCTGCTCGGCGCGGCGCACCGCTCCAGCCTGCTGATTGCTGAAGTCGCCTCCTCTCTCAACCAAAGCCAGGAGAAAATCTGCGCGCGTATCTGGGCGCCGATCGGTCTCGACCTCGGCGGCGACGGCCCCGAGGCCATCGCGCTCGCCATCCTCGCCGAAATACAGGCACACACGCAGGGACGGCTCCCAGCTTCGCGCAAACTCACACCGGATCGCGTCGCCGAACACATGGCGGAGGGCGGCGCATCGCGCTACCTTCAAGCACAGTGCGCGCTCGACACCGTGGACGCGACAGCGAAGTGATGGTCTAGAGAACAGTCCGTGCTAAAGTTCTGCCCTATAAACCGCTTTGTACCGAGAATGGCCATTATTTTTCTTGCTACGCTGGCATACACCGCGCGGGCGCACAGCCAAAACAGCAATAGGCGTTGCTATACCGTCCAGGAGACAGTCCCTAAATTTCACGGCTCCCAGATGACAACGCAAATCAAGCCGTTCAAGCACTGTTACTCGGACAAGGATCATCCCTACCGCTATTCAGTCGTGGATATCCCGGTGTCGCTCGCGCAGGGCAGCATCCGAACTCCTGAGTTCTCACCTCCACAGAGCTGGTACTGGATCATGATTCAAGTGGAAAGGCCGCTTCCAACGGAAAAATTGAAATGCATGATGGGCCTCACCCGCAATCAGTTCGATTCTGAGAACTGCAGTTCTGACGACCCAGTGCTCCGCGCAGACTGGACCGTTTGGGAAAATGGCAAATCTGTATCCATCGGCTCGAGTACGACTCGTGCCGACGATATGTATACAAACGACAACATCTTCAAGTTCCTGGGCAGCTTTCCTGTTTTGTTAGGGCACAAATATGTACTAGAAGTGAAATTCATCAAAGACGGATCACCGCTGAACATTGCCAATCCCCATCTGATTGTTACGAAGATCGGCAATGAATAGCGATCATCTGCATCGGACGAAGGCGCTCCCCACTGCCGCCATCCTCCTCGCCGCCGGAGCCTCTACCCGGCTGGGCCAGCCCAAGCAACTCGTCACGCTCAACGGCGAAACTCTGCTTGCGCGCGCCGTCCGCATCGCGCACGAAGCCGGCTGCTCGCCTATCCTTGTGGTCCTCGGTGCAGAAGCCGAACACATCCGCGCAGCGTGTCCGCTGCCCAACGCTATCATCGTCCTCAATCAGCAATGGCCCGAAGGCATGGCCTCTTCGATCCGCGTCGGAATCGAAGCTCTGCGCGGCATTGCTCCACAAGAAGCAGCGGATACTCTCCACGGTGTCCTGCTCATGACCTGCGACCAGCCCGCCGTCACACCCGACCATCTGCGCGCTCTCGGCGCCTCCGGCGACATCACCGCCTCTGCATACGCCGGCCGCCGCGGCGTCCCTGCGTACTTCCCCGCCTCATCCTTCGCCGCGCTCTCGCAGCTCACCGGCGACTCCGGCGCGCGCGAACTTCTCCGCGCCTCCCGCGCCATCCCGCTCCCACTGGGCGAACTCGACATCGACACGCCCGAGGCCCTCGCCGAAGCACAAAGGCTATTCACTTAGACCAGCCGCCGCAGGAAGTCCTCCAGCAAATTCTCCGCCACCGCCGCGCGATACTTCGCCGTCGAGCGGATATCGTCGATCGGCCGCGCCTCACTCGCCAGCGCCGCCCGCGCCGATGCAATCAGCCCCGGCAGCGTCGCCGTCGAAACCTCCTGCCCCAGCAGCGCCTGCTCCACCGCCGTGCAGCGCGTTGGCACCTCACGCAGCGACGCCGCGCCCAGCGCGATCTCCGCAATCTTTCCTTCAGCTATCAACGCGACACCCGCCAGCGCGATCTTCGAGATCGCCTGCGCATTCCGCGTGCCCACCTTGCGGATGTAGCCGCGATGCGCGGCGAACCTGCGCGGCAGCGTGATCGAGAACAGCAGCTCGTCCGCCGCCAGCACCGTCTTCTTATAGCTCACGTGAAAGTCCGTATACGGAATCGTCCGCGCGCCGCGCGCCGACACCATCGTCACCCGCGCGCCATACGCCAGCAGCGCCGGTGGCGAGTCCGCCGCGGGCGAGGCATTCACGATGTTGCCACCCAGCGTGCCGCGGTTCTGGTTCGCAATCGACCCCGTCCAGCTCGCCGCCTGCGCCAGCAGAGGAAGGTCCGCCGCGATCACTGCATGTCTGCGCAGGTCGGTAAATGTTGCTCCTGCTCCAATCGTCACCGTCTCCGGCAGCACATCGATAAACCGCAGCTCGCGCAGCTTGTGCAGCGACAACAGATTCTTCTGCGCCAGCCGCCCAGCCGACAGCGCGACCATCAGCTCCGTGCCGCCGGCAATCGGCGTGTACCGCCCCGCATTCTCCGCGAGCAGCACGAGCGCCGCAGGCAGGTTCGCCGGAGCAATCAGATCGTATTCAGTCACGTTCGATCGCATCTTCTACTTCACCGCCTCAGGCGAAGCGGCGGCCGCATGCTCCACCGCCTCAAAGATCCGCATATAGCCTGTGCAGCGGCAGAGATTCCCCGCAAGCCCCTCCTGAATCTCCGCCAACGTCGGCTGCGGATGCTTCGCCAGCAGATGGTGCGTCGCCAGAATCATCCCCGGCGTGCAGATGCCGCACTGCGCTCCGCCGTGCTCCAGAAAGCACCGCTGGATCGGGTGCAGCTTCGTCACCTCATTGGGCGCTAGGCCCTCGATCGTCGTAATCTCCGCTCCCTCCGCCTGCAGCGCCGGTACCAGGCAGGAGTTCACCAGCTCAGCGCGCTCTCCGCTGCGCGCGATCAGCACGGAACACGACCCGCACTCACCCTCGCCGCAACCCTCCTTCGCCCCGGTCAGCTTCAGGTCCTCGCGCAGCACATCCAGCAGCCGCTTCATCGGCGGCACGTCGACCGTATGCGAAACTCCGTTGATGCGGAGTGTGATCTCGCTCATGAATGCCGGCCCTTCGTCACGAAAAAGTTAAGAAGCGCTGCGAGCAGCGACAGGAGAACTAGATGTGCGAGGGGAAGATGCGTGCTCACGCCGTCACCTCGCTCCGCGTATCTCGATCCACCGCATTTAAATCCTCCGAGCCCGCATCCGCCGTTCGCGTCATCCGCTCAAAGATGTCCTCCGGCAGCAGCGGTATCTCCGTAAACGAGATCCCCGTCGCTTGCTCAATCGCATTTAGGATCGCCGGCGCCGGCCCATCCATCGGCAATTCGCCGATCCCCTTCGCGCCCTGCGGCCCATGGATCGACGGCACCTCCTCAAACGCAACTCTGATCGGCGGCAGGTCGGCCGACGTCGGCATAATGTAGTTCGTCATCTGGTTGTTGCGCATCAGCCCGTCGACATACACGCACTTCTCATACAGCGCATAGCCGATGCCCTGGGCCACTCCGCCCTCAATCTGCCCCTTCGCCAGCACCGGGTGGATCACCTTCCCCACCTCCTGCAGCGCGTAGAAGTCCGTCACCGTCGCCGCATAGGTCAGCGTGTCCACCGCAACCTCCGCCACGTACACCGCCCACGCGTACGTGGGATATGCCTCGCCTTTGTACTTGTCGTCGTCCCAGAAGATGTTTCCCGGCGCCTCATACCGCGCCTCCGCCGTCAGCGCGCCGTGCTGCTTCATGTAGGCCAGCGCCGCGCGGTTGAAGTCCGCGGCAGAGTAATTCGCCGGCACCTCGCACGCCGTCGAGTAGTCGAAGTCCGCCGTCGGATCAGGAAACGCCAGATACGGCGCCAATAGCGTCAACAATTGCTCCGACGCCCGCTCCACCAGCTTGCCTACGATCATCGCCGTCCGGCTCGCGACCGTTGGTCCCGAGTTCGGCACCACCGCCGTATCCGGCTGCGCCACCAATACCTCTTCATACGGAATGCGCAGCGTCTGCGCGCACACCTGCGAAAGGATCGTATTCGTCCCCTGCCCAAACTCGGTCGACGACACCAGGATCCGCGGCCTGCCCTCGCGCGTCATCTCGATCTTCACCAGCGAGTTCAGCCTTCGCTCGCCCGACCCAGTAAATCCAGCCCCATGCAGGAACGTCGCAAACCCCATCCCGCGCTTCACGCTTGCAGTGGGATTCGTGCGGTCGAACTCCGCGCGCTTAGCGTGATAATCCGTCTCCTTCAGCGCGCGCGTCAGCAACCCCTGCATGTCGACAGGATCAGATAAATGCTGCCCGGTCGCCGTCTTCATCCCCGTCGCCAGCAGGTTCCTCCGTCGCAGTTCCTCCGGCGTCAGTCCGACGAAGCGCGCAATCTTGTCCATGTGCCGTTCTAATGCAAATAAACTCTGCGGCGCGCCAAAGCCGCGAAACGCTCCGTGCGGCGCGACGTTGGTCGCCATCGCCTTCGCGCGCACCGTCATGTGCGGCCAGTGGTACGGCCCCGGCGCATGGATGGTCGCGCGCGACAGCACCACCGGCGACAGCGTGGAATATGCGCCGCCGTCGATCACCACCTCAATCTCTCCCGCCAGCAGCTTGCCCTCACGCGACACCGCCGTGCGGTGCCGCGTCCGCGACGGGTGCCGCTTGGTCGTGGCGATCAGGTCCTCCGCGCGGTCATAGGTCATCTTCACCGGATGCCCGCACTTCGCCGCCAGCAGCGCCGCGTGCGAGCCGATCACCGAAGGGAAATCCTCCTTGCCGCCAAACGCGCCGCCGGTCTCGGTCTGGATCACGCGGCACCTCTCCGCCGGTAGATTGAACACCACCGTCAGCGCGTGCACCAGGTAGTACGGGCACTGCATCGACCCCGAAACCGTCACCGACTCGAGCGTCCCATCCGCCGCGCGGAACGCCTCCGCGATCACGCCATTGTTCTCGATGTAGAGCTGCTCCTGCGCGCCGGTCCGGTACTCACCCTCCACGATGAAGTCCGCCTTCGCGAACGCCTCCGCCACCGCAGCATCGTGCGCCGCCGCCTCATCGCCCGACCGCATACAAAAGGTCTTGAAAGTATTGGCCGAGCCGCCATGCCCTGCGCCCTGCCAGATGATCTTGCCCGCATCCGCGTTCGTTGGGTCTTTTTCCCCAAGCGCCCCCAGCTCGGAGTCCTCAATCGTAAAGACCCCCGGCTGCTCCTCGTACTCGATCTTCACCGCCGCAACCGCCGCATGCAGCGCCGCCTTATCCGGATGCGCCAGCAGCAGAATCGGCTCCGCCGGATGATTGGTGAACTCCGCAGCCAGGCAGGGATGGTCTTTGGTCAGATGGACGATGACGTTCTCGCCGGGGATCTCCGCCGCGGTCACCACGCAGAACTCAGCCCAATTCACCGCAGGGTCGAATGTGATCGACGTAATCCGCCCGCGCGCAATCGTCGACCGCACCGTCGCCCCATGCCACATCCCCGGCAACACAATGTCGTCCACATACCGCGCGCGCCCCGTCACCTTCGCAAGGCCCTCCTTGCGGATGGGAGAGCTTCCGATAATGGGGCTGGGATCGGACATATTTGCGCTTCAGAGTATCCGACAAGAATAGACCAGAGCGTTGAAAATGAAAACGAGTGCAGACCTTTTGGTTTCGAACTTGTCTATCTAGATCGAGAACTCACAACAAGGTGAATCAAGTGGATAGAATTCCGGCTGCACTATTGTTCACAGCGCTGTTGACCTCTGTCCCGGTCCGCTGCCAATTGTTGCACCGCGATGCAAACGCGCCATCTTTCGAAGTAGCCAGTATCAGACCGCGTGACTTGAGCAAGATGACGCCCGTGCTAGTGACGCCGCTCGGCTCTAGCGACGAGGTCCGTCTCGTTGGCACACAACGGAGCTTGATCGCGCTCGCCTACAACGCACGATCCCCGTTACAACTCGTCAATGCTCCGACGGACAATACCCTCTATGTTGTGAATGCCAAAATATCGGACGCCACCTTCTCTCGCATGCAGGTGATGCCGCAGGCCGCACGTATCGGGCAAGTCAGACTGATGCTGCAGTCGCTTTTGGAGGATCGCTTCCATCTAAAGGCGCATTTCACAACTGCGGAAATGTCCGTATACCAGTTGGTGACCGACAAAAGTGGTTCGAAGCTCCCGACCCCGGATGATCCTAACTCCGAAGGACGAGGCGGATGGGCGATGAACCCTAGAACGGGTGAGATGCGCATCACCCACATGAGATTGGATGAGTTGCTTCAAAACCAAATCTTTGAACTCGGTGATCGGCTCATCATCAACAAATCGGGCCTTGACGGGATCTATACCCTAACCCTGCGATGGGAGCCGGTCCAACGCCAGATCTCCTCTAGCAATCCCTCCGGAGCGCCTGACGAAACGGCCGAGGCTTCACTGCCTCATGGCGCTGAAGCTTCTATCTTCACGGCGTTGCGTGAGCAGCTTGGCCTCAGACTCGTTCCGGCTAAAGGCACGGTCGAGGTTCTTTACATCGATGGAATCAGCCCTCCCAAAGCAGACTAGTCGTAATCTGACGATATGCGTGTCAGAATGCGGTTTAGGGCATACCCATAGCCGGTCGCTATGATGGACGCCCATGGAAATCAGCGAGAGCATCCGCACTCAATCCGGCGCCGACCTCTTCACGCTCTCCCGCGAATCCCCCGTGCTGCTCGTCTTCCTGCGCCACTTCGGCTGCTCCTTCTGCCGCAAGGCCATCAGCGATGTCGCCGAGCTCGCACCAGAGCTGGCGCGCCGCAATGTGCGTCCCGTCTTCGTCCACCTCGGCACGCCGGAGATCGCGCAGGCGCACTTCGCCTATTACGGCATCCCCGATGTCGAGCGGATCCACAATCCCGATGCCTCGATCTATCGCGACCCCATCTTCGGCCTTGGCCGCGAAAATCCGGCGCGGGCGCTCGTCAATCCTAAGGTCCTGTGGCGCTGGTTCATCCGCGGCGACATCTTCCGCTATGGCGTCGGCAAAATCGAAACTGACGGCCACCAGATGCCCGGCGTCTTCTTCCTGCGCGACAGCAAAATCATCCGCAGCTTCCGCCACCGCAACATCTCCGACCAGCCCGACTATCTCAAGCTCATCGCCTGAAGCTGATTCCTTGATCAGTCCTCGTCTTTTGATCAGCTACCGTCTCGTGATCAGCTATCACTACTTGATCAACATGGACACGATGCTCGCAGACATAAAGTTCGCCAGCGTGCCGGCCAGCATCGCGCGCAGCCCCAGCTTGGCCAGCTCATTGCGCCGGTGCGGAATCAGCGCGCCGATGCCGCCGATTTGCATCCCCACCGAGCCCAGGTTGGCAAACCCGCACAGCGCAAAGGTCGCGATCGCCAGCGTGCGTGTCGAGATCGCCCCAGCCCGCGCCAGCTGTCCCAGCTGCGTGTAGGCGATGAATTCATTCAACACCGCTCGCGTGCCAATCAGGTTCCCCACAATCGGCGCATCCTTCCACGGAATCCCGATCAGCCACGCAACCGGCGCGCACAGCACGCCCAGCGCGTTGCCCAAGGAATGCGGAAACGGAATATGCCCATGCGCCCAGGTAAAGTTCGAGATGCCCAGCATGATCGCGTTGATCAGCCCCACAATCGCGAGAAAGCTGATCAGCATGATCGCCACGTTCCACGCCAGCTGGCCGCCGTCGATCGTGCCGCGCGCAATCGAGCCGATGAGATTTTCTTCCGAATGCTCTTCGCTCTCCGGCATGCGCACCGTGCCCATGGTCGCGGGCACCTCGGTCTCCGGCACCAGCATTTTGGAGATCAGAATCGTCCCCGGCGCGGTCATAATCACCGCCGAGAGCAGGTCCTGCGCGCGAATGCCGAACAGAATGTACGCCGCCATAATGCCACCCGAGACGTGTGCCATGCCGCTGGTCATGATCGTCATCAGCTCACTGCGCGTCGCCCCGCCCAGGAACGGCCGGATGGTCAACGGCGCCTCCGTCTGCCCCATAAAGATCGACGCCGCAACATTGGTCGACTCTGCCCCGCTGGTCCCCATCGTCCGCTGCATCAGCCACGCCACCACGCGGATCACCTGCTGCATAATCCCCAGGTGATACAGCATGGCAAACAACGCCGAGACGAAGATGATGGTCGGCAACACGGAAAACGCGAACACCGCCAGTGAACTCTTCGGGTCGCCCAGCTGGTTGCCGAACACCATCGTTGAGCCGTCCGCCGCATGGCCCAGCAGCGCGGTCACCGCGGCCGCGCCGACCCTCAGCACATCTCTGCCCGCCGGCACCTCGGTCACAATCACCGCGAACAGCAGCTGCAGACACAGCCCCCACGCGACAGTCCGCCACCGGATCGCGCGCCGGTTGGTCGAAAACGCATACGCTACGCCGATAAAGGTGATCAGGCCCAGCAGTCCGGTAAATCGTCCCAAGTTTCCTCCGTCCGCGCTGCTCGCAGGCCAGGTGGAATCGTTACAGCTCGTGAATGAATGTCGAGTGTAACGGATCATCCATCGCTGCGGCGACACTTTTCCTGTGTCGCTTCGCACACACGCCCGCGCGCACAAGCCAGAACTCCGCAGTCCCCGCTATAATCCGGCTGTCTACAATTCCCTTCCCGGAGACCACCCCATGCGCCCCGTCAGCAAATCTGCCAGCCGTCTCGCTTGTTGCCTCGCCCTCTGCACGCTCGCTGCGGGAACAGCTCTCGCCCAGCCGCCCGCAGCCCCCACCTCTGAGGACACGGGCCGTGCCATCGCCGGCGGAGGCATCACCGTCCCCGGCTGGCAGGGCAAAGTCGACGACGGCGCCGCCAAGGCCGGCCAGACCGTCGCCGACGCCAAGCTCGCGCCCGAGGGCAGCGGCATGCGCGTCACCACCGGTCCCGCCACCACCTACTGGAACCCGAAGAACACCGCCAGCGGCGACTACACCGTCTCGGCCACCTTCAACGAGCCGAAGTTCATGAACCTCAACAACCACCCGCATCCCTACGGCGTCTTCATCGCCGGCAATGATCTCGGCACCGATCACCAGAGCCTGCTCTACTGCGCCGCCTACGGCAACGGCACCTTCATCGTGCGTGGCTTCGGCCCTGCCGCCTTCCAGATCGGCGGCCGCATGCCCACAGCCAACGCCGCCGTCAACAAGGCCGCCGGGGTCGGCCAGCCCGTCACGCAAAATATCGCCATCTCCGTCAAGGGCGACAGCGTCTCCTGCGCCATCAACGGCACCGTCGTCGGCACCTACCCCAAGTCCGACCTCATCACCGACGGCAAGCTCAAGTCCACCGACGGCGTCTACGGCATCCGCTTCGCGCACAACACCGACGCCGTCGTCACCGACCTCAAGGTCACCAAGCCCTAAGGCTTTTCCTCCAGCCCCGCGTCTATTCGAGTCCCCTGTCCTGCAGCATCGGCTCGGTACTCGGCTCCGCGCCCAGCCAGTCGCGATACACCTTCGCCAGATCTTCAGTATTGCCTTTCGACAGCACCATCTGCCGGAAGCGATCGCCGTTGGCGCGCGTCATGCCGCCGTGCGCCTCGAACCACGCATACGCATCGTCGTCCAGCATCTCGCTCCACAGATACGCGTAGTAGCCCGCGTTATACCCGCCGCTCCAGATGTGCTGGAAATACGTTGACCGATACCGCGGCGGCACCTCGTCGATCCACAGGTTCTTCTTCTCCAGTGCCTCTTTCTCGAACACATCCGGCTTCTGCTCCGGCGCGCTCGCCGGCAGCGTATGCCATTGCATGTCCAGCTCCGCCGCCTCCAGTATCTCCGTCAAGAGGTAACCCTGGTTGAACTTCTCCGCACGCTTTACCTTCTCCGCCAGCTCCGCCGGCATCGGCGCGCCCGTCTTGTAGTGCTTCGCGTAGTGCTCGAAGACCGCCGGATAGCTCGCCCAGTGCTCGTTGAACTGCGACGGAAACTCCACAAAATCCCGCGGCACGTCCGTACCGGAGATAAACGGATACGTCGCATCGCTGAACATCCCATGCAGCGCATGCCCAAACTCATGGAACATCGTCGTCACGTCGGTATACGTAATCAGCGCCGGCTCGCCCGCCGCAGGCTTGGGAAAGTTCGCCACGTTGTAGACCACCGGCAGCGTCCCCAGCAGCTTTGCCTGCGGCACAAACACATCCATCCACGCGCCGCCGCTCTTGTTGTCGCGCTTGAAGTAGTCGCACATCCACAGCGCCAGCGGCTTCCCGTCCGCGTCAAACACCTCCCACACCCGCATGTCCGGGCTGTACACCGGGATGTCATGCCGCTCCTTGAAGGTGATCCCGTACATCTGGTTCGCCGCGTAGAAGACGCCATTCTGCAAGACGTTCCACACCTCGAAGTACGGCTTCGTCTCGTTCTCGTCGTAGTCGTATCTCGCCTTGCGTATCTGTTCGGAGTAGAACTCCCAGTCCCACGGCTGCAGTTTGAACCCTCCCTGCTGCTTGTCTATCAGCGCCTGGATCTCGCCTGCCTCTTCCTTCGCATTCTTCGCCGAGGCCGGCGCCAGGTCGTCCATAAACTTAATCGCCGCCTCGGGCGTCTTCGCCATCTGGTCGGTCAAATTCCACGCCGCGAAGTTGTCATACCCCAGCAGCTTCGCCTTCTCCGCGCGCAGCTTCGCCAGGTGCGCAATCAGCCCGCGCGTATCATTCATTCCGCCCCGCTCGGTGCGCGTCCATGAAGCCTCAAACACTGCCTGCCGCGTCGCGCGCTCCTCCAACGACGACAAAATCGGCTGCTGCGTCGTGTTCTGCATCGGCAGCACATAGCCCGGCAGCTTGCGCGCCTTCGCCGCCTCCTCCGCCGCCTCCAGGTCCGCCGCGCTCAGCCCGCGCAGTGCATCTTTGCTCTCCGTATGGAACGCCGCCTCCTTGGTCGCGCCCAGCAGCTTCGACCGGAACTGGTTCTCCAGCGTCGACTCCTCCTCGTTCATCTTCTTCAGCTTCTCTTTGTCGGCTGCCGAAAGCTGCGCGCCCTGCTGCACAAACTTCTTGTAATACACATCCAGCAGCCGCCGCTGCTCGTCATTCAGCCCCAACGAGTCCATCTCCTGGTAGAGCGTCGCAATCCGCTCAAACAACTTCGTGTTCAGGAAGATTCCGTCATCGTGCGCCGCCATCTTCGGCGCCTCCACGTCCTGCACCCGCTCCAGCTCCGGGCTGGAGTTCGCCTGCGTCACGCCATTGAAGATCTGCGTCACGCGGCTGTAGAGCTGTCCGCTCTTTTCGAGCGCGACCATCGTGTTGTCGAAGGTCGGCGCCGCCGGATTATTGGCAATCGCGTCGATCTCCTTCATGTGCTCGACAATTCCCGCGTCGATCGCCGGCTCATAGTCCGTGTCCTTGATCTTGTCGAACGGCGGAGTCTGATACGGCAGCGTGCTCGTCGCATAGAACGGATTCGCCGGCCCGAACGCCGCAGCCCCGCCCGAAGTCCTGTCCGCCGCCGCGCCATTCGCTGCGCCGTTTGCCGGGACCTGTGCCCCCGCACCTTCACCCACCATCGCCGCACCCGCCATCAGCATCGCCGCCATCCGCAACGCTCTCCTCATCGCCTTAGCCCCCGCCCCACTCCAACCCGGCAAAACCGCAACTTTAGTGTAGAGGAACGTCCTCGCTAGTCATCTGCGGCGCCGCTTCCTCCCCCCGATGGATTCATGCGGATGTTCATCCCACGAAATGGTGCTTCCTCAATCCGGCGTCTCAGTGCACAATAGGCGCACCATTTTCAAAAAGCCCGGGTCCGGAGGCGTCCACCGCTATGCCATCTGCTCGCGATTTTGACTTTGACTTTGAAGGCCTCTACGGAGTCACCGAAGAGCGCGCCATCAACTTCTGGGCGTCCAACCTCCACGAGGTCATGGGCACAGAGCAATGGTCCCGCATCCGCGATTCCACCGGTGTCTATCTCGCGAGCGTGCTCGGCCACTTCTGCCTGCAGTCCGTCGACCGCCCCCTGGCCCTGTCGCCCGACTACACCCCCGCAGACCATGAGTTCCGCCAGTTTGCCGACCTCACTCAGATCGCCGAGCTCATGATGCAACAACTCACCAGCGCCCGCAATCCCCTCTGGATGGAGTCAGCCGGCGCGCATATCCTCCTCTATGCCGGCTTCTTCCAAAGCCAGAACCGCGGCCGCCACAACATCGAGTTCTTCTCCGCCCTGGGCCGCGATTGTTACTCCATGGCCGCCGTCGGCAAACGCGAGCGCGTGATGAAGCTCATGGCTGAAGGATTCCGCGATTACCTCTTCCAACTCGCCTTCCTCCATCGCCATCTCCGGGAGCGCAGATTCCTTATCGGCACCGCGAACTAAGCTGACTCCCATCTCCGAATGGGGACCCGGTCACGCAGCGCGGGCTAGTTTCACACGACCTTTCCAGGTGCCCCCAAACCTTGTCAAGCCCCCAAATCGCCTAACTCACACCATTCACGCGATATAGACTTGGCCGTTTAGTTTCTGCATCCACGTACAATAGAAGTAGAGACAAATTTCAGCGCGAAGAACCGCAGACCAATTCGGGTGACGTTGGTTTCCTGTTTTTTGGGGTCGTCGCTCTTCCCTTGGATTCTTATGCTTATCCCTCAAACCATGCCGATTGAATCACCTGCAGCCATATCGCTGCATCTGCATCAATCCATGGCACTTCGTTATAGAGGGGGGGGGGCTAGATGACCGAACCCATCCGCATCGGCTCCCGCGGCTCGCAGCTCGCCCTCTGGCAGGCCAACCATATCGCCGGCCAGCTCCGCGCCCTCGGCCACGAAGTAGCTATCGAGATCATCCGCACCACCGGCGACCGCATACAGGAAGCGACTGCGAGCTCCGACGGCCAGCCCACCCTCTCCAAAGGCATCTTCATCAAGGAGATCGAAGAGGCTTTGGCCGCCGGCGAGATCGACCTTGCCGTGCATTCCCTCAAAGATCTCCCAACGCAATTAGACCCGCGCTTCACCCTCGCCGCCATCCCCCAGCGCGCCGACCCGCGCGACGCCTTCGTCTGCGAGGAGTTCTGGGCGCTCCACGCCCTGCCCGTCGGTGCGCGCATCGGCACCACCAGCCCCCGCCGCCGCGCGCAAATCCTCGCCCTCCGTCCCGACATCACCATCGTCGAGCTGCGCGGCAACGTCGACACACGCCTGCGCAAACTCGCCGAAGGCCAGTGTGACGCCCTCGTCCTCGCGGCGGCAGGTCTGGATCGGCTCAGCCGCGCCGAGTGGGTCCACCAGCGCTTCGACGTCGACGAGCTCTGTCCCGCTCCCGGCCAGGGCGCACTCGCGCTCGAGACCCGCGCCGCCACCTACGCCGTCTTCGCCTCGCCCGAGCGCGACAACCGAATCCGCGCCGCCGTCGCCCAGCTCGACCACCCGGCCACGCGCTTCTCCGTCGACGCTGAACGGGAAGTATTAGCCGCCCTCGGCGGCGGCTGTAGCGTCCCCATCGGCGTCCACTGCGCGCCCGTCCCCGACACCCACGGTGAGATGGCCGACGGCGCCGTCGCCATGTGGCGCATCCACGCCCAGGTGCTTGCGCCCGACGGCGAGCAGATGGTCTGCGGCTTCATGGAGCCGCCCGTCGGCATCACCGCCTGCGAGCTGGGCCTCGCCCTCGCCGATGACCTCAAGCTCCGCGGCGCAGAAGAACTGTTGCAGATCGTCCTCGCCTGACCTCGGCCGCCATGAACAAGCCCGACCACGAAGCGACGCGGAGATCAACAACTGCCGCGCCGCTCGCCGGCCGCCACATCCTGGTCACCCGCGCGCCGCACCAGGCCTCCGAGCTCGCCGACCGCCTCCGCACGCTAGGCGCCGAGCCGATCCTGCTTCCAACCATTGAGATCACCCCGCCCACCTCCTTCGCGGCGCTCGACTCCGCGCTCACCGATCTCGCCTGCTTCGACCTCGTCTGCTTCACCAGCGCCAACGCTGTCGCCGCCTTCGCCGACCGCGCCAGGCATCTCGACATCACACCTACTCCTAGACGCATCGCCGCCGTCGGCCCGGCTACCGCTCACGCCCTCGAGGCTATCGGCCTGCGCGCAGACATAACGCCGCCCGTCTTCACCGCCGAATCGCTCGGCGAGACCCTGCGTCCCGAAGCCGCCGGTCGCAGCATCCTGCTCGTCATCGCCGAAGACGCGCCGCCAACACTGCGCAACTCTCTCGCCTCCGCCGGAGCGGATGTCACCGTCGCCGCTGCCTACGCGAACCGCATCCCTGCCGCATCGCTCACCGCCGCGTGCTCTCTCTTCTCTGACCCCAGTGCATGGCCCGACGCCATCGCCTTCACCAGCGCCTCCACCGCGCGCAACCTGGCCGCGCTGCTGGCTGCCTCCGGCATCGCGCTGCCGCCAGCCATCGTCCGCGCCTCCATCGGCCCGGTCACCTCGCGCGCGCTGGCCGAACTCGGTCTGCCTCAACACATTGAAGCGTCCGAATCTACCATCCCCGCGCTGGTCAGTGCCCTCGCCGCCTACTTCGCTGCGAGCACCGGACCAGAACGGGCCGCCCTCTCACCCGAATGAACCAAAGTTGTATGGTTCCAGGCCTACGAGACAAGAGGTAATCGAAGAGGGACGGTGGTACCGTTTTTCTATGAACCAGGCCCTGCTCACCACCCAACTCGGCAGCCTGCCGCTGGTCGCGCGAGGCAAGGTGCGCGACATCTACGCGCTGGGCGACGCGCTGCTGTTCATCGCCACCGACCGCATCTCCGCCTTCGACCGCGTGCTCGGCTCCGGCATCCCGGACAAGGGCCGCATCCTCACACAGATCTCCGCCTTCTGGTTCGACTTCCTGCGCGACACCGTCCCCAACCACCTGCTTGCCATCGATGACCTCGCCATCGCCACGTATCTGGAGCCATTCTCGGCCGACATCTTCGGCGAGCCTCTCGCGGCAGACCAGATCGCCGCCGATACGCTCTTCGAAGAGCAGATCGCCGGCCGCAGCATGGTCGTGCGCCGCGCGCAGATGTATCCGGTCGAGTGTGTAGTGCGCGGCTACATCTCCGGCTCCGGCTGGAAGGACTACCGCGCCACCGGCGCCGTCTGCGGAGTGAAGCTGCCTCCCGATCTGCGCGAATCCGACCGGCTGCCGCAGCCCATCTTCACTCCTGCGGCCAAGATCAATACCGGCGGTCATGACGAGAACATCTCCTACGCGCAGGTGGAAGCCGTGGTCGGCGCCAGAACCGCAGCTGAACTGCGTGACCTCACGCTTGCGATCTATGCCAAAGCCTCGGCCTATGCCGCGAGCAAGGGCCTCATCCTCGCCGACACCAAATTCGAGTTCGGCAACGTGGACGGCACAGGCATTCTCCTCGCCGACGAGGTGCTCACGCCCGACTCCTCGCGCTACTGGCCGGCCGCAAAGCACGCGCCCGGGGGCGCGCAGCCCAGCTTCGACAAACAGTTCGTGCGCGACTATCTCGAACTGATCGGCTGGAACAAGCAAGCGCCCGCCCCGGCGCTATCCGCAGATGTCATCGCGCGCACGCGTGAGAAGTACATGGAGGCGTTCCGGCTGCTGACCGGACGCGAGAGCCTCGCCGGGTCGGCCCGACTGCGCGAATTGGAGAGCGCGCCGCGATGAACTACCTGAGCTACACGCAGTGGAACGCCTTTGACTGGGCGCTGGTGCTCATCGCGCTGACGTCCATGGTCCTGGCCTTCCGCAGCGGCCTGGTTCGCGCGGCATTGGGCCTCATGGGACTTATCGGCGGCTTCCAGGTTGCATCCTGGTGGTACCCGCAGGTCGGCGACCTGATCTCGCCCGCGCGGCTGGCGTGGCCCCGGCAGGCGAAAGACGTCTTCGGTTTCCTGGCGATCGTACTTGTTGTCTCCTTGCTGATGCAGCTCGCCGGGTGGGCTCTGCAGAAGATGCTGCGCATGGCTGGTCTGGGAGGGTTTGATCGCCTGCTGGGCGCGGCGTTTGGCTTTGCCCGCGGCTGCATCCTCGGCCTCGCCATCCTGATGGCTGCCTCGATCGCGGCACCACAGTCCGAGCTGCTGACTACCTCTGTTTTAACTCCCTATTTATTTGCCGTCGCCCATGATGTATCCTTCCTCGTACCTCAATATCTCCAGCAACAGATGATCGACGGCGCGTTCGATTTCAAGCACAACCCGCCCGATTGGATCAAGCCAAGCTGAGTGCTTTACATTGAATATTCGTTGATCGCGGAACGCAGCCGGGTGTAGTGTTGGGAACCGGAGCGCCGCGTCGGCGTATACGACCGTAGAGTGCGGGATTGATTAGAGGCGAAGAGGAATGATGAACGAGGTGGCCCTTTGAAGCGTGAACTGGACGCCCTGGTGACGCAGATGCATGCTGCCGGCATCGGCTATGTCGACGCAGTCAAGCAGTTCAAGAAGCGCTACATCCTGGAGGTGCTGGCGCACCACAAGGGCAACCAGTGCAAGGCTGCGACCCAGCTTGGCATGCACCGCAACACGCTCAGCCGCACCCTGGCAGAGCTGGAGATGGACACCGCGCAGATCCGCCGCGGCATGCGCCGGCCCGTGATGAGCGAACGAGCCCTGCCCGCGACGCAGCGTGCCGTGGTCGGCCAGCGGCCGCGAATGCCGATCATCGTCGGCGGCCGGCAGAGCTGACAAACTCTCCCCCGCAATACAGATCCAACCGGCAGCAAGGGCGCAGTTTTCGGGATTTCTTCCGCGGAAGCCGCGCCTTTTCTGCGTGGGCGCCACTCGCCGCACGTCTAAAATTGCACCTGATGTTCCGCGCAGCCTATCCCGGAGGCAGACAGTGCGGCGTGCGCGCTGTACACACGCTGGCGATGTGTGTGGTGTTCGCAGCCGGCCTTGGCAGAGCACAGGACGCCACGCAGCAATCCCCTGCAACGGCCCAATCGGTCTCCCAGCCAGCCTCACAGTCAGGCGCAGGCAACTCCGCGCAATCTGGGAGTGTCACCGCTCCCGGCAGTCAGGACTCAACGCCAGGCCTTGCCTCAGGCGCGGGATATGCTGCGCTGCCAGGGCCTCCGGCCACGAAAGCGCAACGACGCCAGGCAGAGACCGCCTACCTGGCCGGCGCAAAGAAGCTGGACCACGATGATGCAGACGCCGCGCAACGTGAATTTGAGCACGCGGCGCAGCTCGATCCAGGCAACCCCGGTTACACTGCCGCGATTGGGGTCGCGCGCCAGCGCCGCCTGATGGAGCTGGTGTGGCAGGCGACTGCGGCGCGCACCTCTGGCGACGAGAGCAAGGCGCAAACGCTGCTGGCTGCGGCCAGCGCCATCGACCCGGCGAGCCCGCTGGTGCTGGAGCACGCGCACCCGGCCATGAGCATTGGCGCGCTGGCGCCGGCTTCCGGCACTCCACCGATTGCAGCTTCGATGGCTGACGCATCGATGCCCGGCGCATCGACCACTGGGCCTACCGGGGAGACGCCCGACTCTGCCGCGCCCTGGAGGATTCTCGCCAGCATCGCCGGTCCCGTACATCTGGCCCCGTCGTCCGGCACACAGAGCTTCGACCTGGGCGGCGACTCCACAGACGTGATTCGCCGTGTGCTTCAGGCCTATGGAATCCGCGTCGTCATCGAGGATTCGGTGGAGCACCGCAACATTCGTTTCCACCTGGACGACGTGTCCTACGCTCAGGCGATCCGCGCTCTTACCACCATGGCAAACGTCTTTCTGGTGCCGGTGGATGAGACCACGGCAATCGCGGCCAGGGACGACGAGGCTACACGCAGGCGGCTCGAGCGGCAACTGGAAGAAACCCTCTATCTCCCCGGCATTGATTCGGCCCAATTCAACGAGATCGTCCAGTTGTTGAAGGGCATCTTCACCCAGGCGGTCCTCTATCCGCAGACGACGCGCGGCACGATCGTGGTGCGGGCTCCGGAAGATGTGATGGCCGCGATCAACCAGGTCGTTCAAGGCCTGCAGGAAGCGGCCGGCGAGGTTGTCATCGAGGTAAAGCTGTACGAAGTGGACACGAGCCGGACGCTCAACGCCGGAGCAAACATTCCTACGCAGCTGGGGATATTCAATGTGGACCAGGCGGCCGCTCAACTGGTCAGTCAAAACTCCTCGCTGGTGCAACAGGCCATCGCCCAGGGGCTCATCAGTTCCACGGCCAGCAACTTTGAGATCGCGGCGGCGCTTATCGGCTCCGGGCTGGTCAGCAGCAGCCTGCTCAACTCCACCATCGGCGTGTTCGGCGGTGGCCTCACCCAGACCGGCATCACGGAGACGGGCAGTCTTGGCATCAATCTTGGGCTTAACTCCACCGACACGCGTACGCTCGATGACGCACAGTTGCGCGTCCGGGACCGCGAGAAAGCGACCTTCCGCGAAGGCAGCCGGTACCCCGTCATAACCTCAACGTTCAGCACGGGCGCCACAGGCGCAGCAAGTTCGTTAGGCAATGCGGGCAACGCCACGATCAATGGAGTCTCTGTTGCCAGCCTGATCTCGCAATATGCGGGAGCCGCCACGACCATTCCCCAGATAACGTATGAGGATCTGGGAATAACCCTGGATGCGATGCCAGTGATCGAGAAGTCCGGGCGAATCAACCTGCAGCTGGATCTGAAGATCGAGGCGCTCACCGGAGATACCGTGAACAATATTCCGGTGCTTGCAAGCCGCGACTTCAAATCCAACCTCACGGTTTCGGAAGGGCAAAGCGCGCTGCTCTCCAGTCTTGTGACCGACAGTGAGGTCTCTGCGATGTCCGGCCTGCCGGGGATCAGCGAGCTTCCGGGCTTCCAGGTCCCCGTCAACCAGAACATCCGGAAGCAGACGACTCAATTGGTAGTCGTGGTGACTCCACACGTAGTACGCCGCCGCTCCGACCTGGTAGCAGGGCCCATTATCTCCATGCCTACGGCATCGGCGGATCAATAGCGACCTGCCCGTTCATTGACCCGCAACACCTTAGGCCGATATACTCACTTTTGTACGAGCGGGAGTAGCTCAGTGGTAGAGTGCTTCCTTGCCAAGGAAGATGTCGCCGGTTCGACCCCGGTCTCCCGCTCCAAACACTCCCCGTCTGCGATACACTCTTCCCTGTTGGTCAGGTGTGCGCGGCCCGAAGCGCAGACCCTGCGGGGCGCGGTACCCAAGTGGTAAGGGAGAGGTCTGCAAAACCTTTATGCGTCGGTTCGATCCCGACCCGCGCCTCCAAACTTCTTCAAGAGCGAGCCGCGCAATCGGCACTTCAAGGGACTGGGTGACGCCCGTCCTCGCTATGGCATCGCACTGTCTCCCGAACCTTAACGCTGGACAAAACCTGGCATGGAGGCGACTATTGGGTCGCGTGCGAGTCGGCTGCACCGCCACTCGCGAAAGGACCTGTCCCTTGCTCCAGGTACGCCGTATCGCTCTGCTCTCAATCGCACTCACGTTCTTTGCTCTCACGGCCCGCGCGCAACCGCCCACCGCCGCTGCTGCGCGGCCAGGCTCCGCCGCGCGCACGCCGGCAGCGCCGCAGGCCTGGATGAATGCTGCGCTCGATCCTGATACGCGCGCCGACCTCGTCCTCCACGAGATGACGCTCGACGAGAAGATCCAGCTGGTGCACGGCATCGGCTGGGGCGTGCTGCGCAAAGGCGCATACACCCCGCCGGAGGACGTCGGCGGCGCCGGCTTTGTCCCCGGCATTCCGCGTCTGCACATTCCGGACATCAACCTCGCCGATTCGGCAGTCGGCGTACGCATGGCCGCCTTTCGCGGCCGCTATGCCACTGCACTGCCCTCGGCATTGGGCATGTCCGCATCCTGGGATCCCGATGCCGCCTTTCTGTACGGCTCCGTCATCGGCCGCGAACTGCGCGCCCAGGGCTACAACATGTCCATCGGCGGCGGCATGGACCTCGTCCGCGAGCCGCGCAATGGCCGCAACTTCGAGTACTCCAGCGAAGACCCCGTCCTCGCCGGCACCATGGTCGGGCAGCTCGCGCGCGGTGTGCAGTCCAATCAGGTGATGGGCGACATCAAGCACTACGCCTTCAACGATCAGGAGACCGGCCGCAACAGCCACAACGCCCTCATCGACGAGCGCGCCGCACGCGAGACTGACCTGCTCGCCTACCAGATCGCCATCGGCATCGCACATCCCGCCGGCGTCATGTGCTCCTACAACCGCGTCAACGGCGACTTCTCCTGCGAGAACGACTTTCTGCTCAACCAGGTCCTCAAACACGACTGGAACTTCAAAGGCTTCGTCCTCTCCGACTGGGGCGGCACGCACTCCACCGTCAAAGCCGCGCTCGCCGGCCTCGACATGGATCAGCCGGGCGACGACAACTTCTTCTCCGACCCGCTGAAGCAGGCCGTAGTCTCCGGCCAGGTCCCGCAGGCGCGGCTGGATGACATGTCGCATCGCATACTGCGCAGCATGTTCGCCGCCGGCGTCGTCGACCATCCGCCCATCCCCAGCGTCGTCGATCCCTTTCGGGGCCGCGACGACGCACAGCACATCGAGGAAGAGAGCATCGTATTGCTGAAGAATGCTCCCGCAAAGAACGCAGGCGCAATTCTCCCGCTCTCCACAACAACACGCTCCATCGCTCTCATCGGCGGACATGCCGATGTCGGCGTGCTCTCCGGCGGCGGCTCCTCGCAGGTCGACCCGCCCGGCGGCAATGCCGTCAATCCGCATCCCGGCTCCGCCAACTGGGGCGAGCACGTCTACCTCTCCTCATCGCCGCTGCACGAGGCGCAGCAGCTCGCGCCCTCCGCGCACATCACCTACGATCCCGGCAACGATCTCGACGCCGCCGCCAAAGCTGCCCGCTCCGCACAGGTCGCCATCGTCTTCGCCACGCAGTGGGAGTCCGAAGGCCAGGACTCCGCCACACTCAGTCTTCCCGATAAGCAGGACGCGCTCATCTCTGCCGTCGCCGCCGCCAATCCCAACACCATCGTCGTGCTCGAAACCGGCAACCCCGTCTCCATGCCATGGGCCAATGACGTCCACGCCATCCTCGAGTCCTGGTTCCCCGGAATCGGCGGCGCGCAGGCGCTGGCCAACATTCTCTTCGGCCGCGTCAATCCCTCCGGCAAGCTGCCCGTCACCTTCTCTGCCTCTGAAGAAGAACTTCCCCGCCCGCAACTCCCCGGCCTCACGCCACGCACGGGCAACAACGGCGCCGACGCGCGCGACGCGCGCAACCAGTCCCGCAACTTCTCCATCGACTACAACGTCGAAGGCATGGCCGTCGGCTACCGCTGGTTCCAGGAGAAGAAGATTCAGCCGCTCTTCGCCTTCGGCTTCGGCCTCAGTTACACGCGCTTCGCGTACTCCAACCTCCGCGTCGATCCCACGGCCAAGTCCGTCACCTTTACCTTGCGCAATATCGGCCGCCGCGCCGGCGACGAGATCGCCCAGGTCTACGTCACTCTGCCGGACTCCACCGGCGAACCCTTCCGCAAACTCGCCGCATGGAAGCGCATCTCGCTCGCCCCCGGCGCATCGCAGACCGTCGAAATCCCGCTCGACCCGCTCACTCTATCCATCTTTTCCACGGACCGCCACGCATGGCTCCGCCCTGAAGGAAATTTCCTCATTGAGGCCGGAGGCTCGTCGGCAGACCTCCCGCTCCACCAATCGCTGCATCTGACAGGGCAATAGCACTCGACACAGGCGATACTGATACCACGGGGTGGCCAAAGCATCTTGACCATGGAATTTCATATTGCGCGCGCCGTCCGCGAATCGGCCGGCGTCGACGACACGCTCTTCAGTTACACGGGCAACATCGTCTTCGCCAACGTCGCCGCCAGCCGCGAGCTGGCCGAAGCGCTGAATAGCGCCCGCGGCAAAGATGCGGCGCGCGATCCAAACGCCGCCCCCGCCGAAACCTGGAACGCCGGCGCGCTCTTCGCCATGGGCCTTATCGATGAGCTCTCGCACGCGCTGGTCGCGCAGTACCGCCGCCAGATCGACCCCAATGTCCTGCGCGATGCCGCCCGATGGTTCGCCCTGCAGATTGACCCCTCACAGTCCGATCCCGGCAAGCTCGACCGTCTCCTGCTCGCCTTCGCCGAACAGTTCCCCAACTCCACCATCTTCCGCGGCGAGATCACCGCCGCCGAATGGCTCAGCGGCTCAACCGATGGCATCCCGCACCGCGAGGCCGCGCTCGAAGAGCTCCTGTTGCTATGGATCGCCAACCTCAACCCCGCCTTCAAACAATTCAAAGCGCTCTTTGAAGACTCCGAGCTCAAAGAAAAGACTGCCTACCCCAACGTCACAGCCGCTTTCCCTGACTACTTCCGTACGCGTCCGCCCGTCGCGCCCGAGGTCGGCACGCTCTTTGACGCGCTGCGCGCGCCCTCGCTTGCCTCGCCCGACTCCCTCACCGGCCAGTTGGACTATATCCGCGAGCACTGGGCCCCCATCCTCGGCGACGATCTGCGCCGCGTCCTGCTCGCCATCGATGTCCTCCGCGAGGAAGACCTCGCCATCTGGCTGCGCTTCCATCCCCCCGGGCCCGACCAGTTCCGCCACGGCGCGCCGCAATGGGGAGACATGGGCTTCGTCGGCGACGAGTTCATCGGCTTCGACGAAGACATGCGGCGGCGCAAGCAGTACTCCCACGACTACCAGGCGCCGCTCGATGAGTACGAGGCCTTCTCCGCCGACCAGGCATGGATGCCCAACGTCGTCCTCATGGCCAAGAGCACCTACGTCTGGCTTGAGCAGCTCTCAAAAAAATATCAGCGCCACATCCATCGCCTCGACCAGATCCCCGACGAAGAGCTCCGTCTCCTCGCCTCACGCGGCATCACCGGCCTCTGGCTCATCGGCCTGTGGGAGCGCTCGACCGCCTCGCGCACCATCAAGCGCCTGCGCGGCCATCACGATGCCGTCGCCTCCGCCTACTCGCTCAAGAGCTACGACATCGCCGAGGACCTTGGTGGCTGGCTCTCCTACAACGACCTCAAGCAGCGCGCCGCCGCGCACGGGCTGCGCCTCGCCAGTGACATGGTGCCCAACCACATGGGCCTGGACTCCTCCTGGGTCATCGAGCACCCGGACTGGTTCATCTCGCGCTGGGACAGCCCCTATCCCTCCTACTCCTTCAACGGTCCCGACCTCTCGCCCGACTCGCGTGTCGAGATCAAGATCGAAGACCACTACTACGATCAATCCGACGCCGCCGTTGCCTTCCGCCTGCGCCACCACGCATCCGGCGAGACGCGCTACGTCTACCACGGCAACGACGGCACCTCCTTCGCCTGGAACGACACTGCGCAGCTCGACTACTCCAGGGCCTACGTCCGCGAGCATGTCATCCAGACCATCCTTCACGTCGCCCGCCTCTTCCCCATCATCCGCTTCGACGCCGCCATGGTCCTCGCCAAGCGCCATGTCCAGCGCCTCTGGTTCCCTCTTCCCGGCGCCGGCGGCTCCATCCCCTCGCGTGCCGAATGCGCCATGTCGCAGGACGAATTCAATGCCCTCATGCCGCACGAGTTCTGGCGCGAGGTCGTCGACCGCGTCGCGGCTGAAGTCCCAGGCACGCTGCTGCTCGCCGAGGCCTTCTGGCTGCTCGAAGGCTACTTCGTCCGCACCCTGGGCATGCACCGCGTTTATAACTCCGCCTTCATGAATATGCTGCGCGACGAGGAGAACGCTAAATTCCGCTCCTACCTCAAGAAGACCCTCGAGTTCGACCCCGACATCATGAAGCGCTATGTCAACTTTATGTCCAACCCGGACGAGCGCACTGCCATCGATCAGTTCGGCTCCGGCGACAAATACTTCGGCGTCTGCACCCTGCTCGCCACGCTGCCCGGCTTGCCCATGTTCGGCCACGGCCAGATCGAAGGCTACACCGAGCGCTATGGCATGGAGTTCAAGACCGCCAAGATGGATGAGTGGCCCAATGAAGGCCTCGTCGCCCGCCACATGCGCGAGATCGCGCCACTGCTGCACAGGCGCCACATCTTCGCCGGCAGCTCCGACTTCACGCTCTACGATTTCTGGAATGGCTACGGCTCGGTCGACGAGAATGTCTTCGCCTACTCCAACCGCTGCGGCAATGAGCGCTCGCTGGTCGTCTACAACAACCGCTACGATTCCACGCACGGCACCATCCATATCTCCGCCGGCTTCATGGACAAGGGTTCCGGCAACCTGCGCCAGCGCAGCCTCTCCGAAGGCCTCGGGCTGCCCACCGCCGGCTCCGTCGTCATCGCATATCGCGACAACCACGGTCTCGAATATCTCCGCCGCGCCACCGATATCCACTTCAGCGGCATGAGCTTTGACCTCCGCGGCTTCCAATGCCTCACATTGCTGGACTGGCGCGAGCTGTGGCCAACCTCGGACTGGCCCTGGGACCGCCTCTGCGATCAACTCGCCGGTCGCGGCGTCCCCGACGTGCACGACGAGATGGCACTGCTACGCTTTCGTCCGCTGCACGACGCGCTGCGTGAAGCCCTCAGCTCGGCCAACATCCGCGCCCTTGCGAAAGCCGCCAAGGAATCTTCGGGCAGACTCGGTGGGTCGAATGAAAAGCACAGTGCTCTTCAACCTGCCCTGAGCTTGTCGAAGGGTCTCGACTCTGAGACGGGGGAGCGCGACGCTCTAAATAAGCCGCCATCCCTCACGAAGCCGCGCGAGAGCACAGTCGAGAAGCCTGTCCTCAGCGAGCCCGCAGCCGGTCGAGCGGAGAGCCGCACGGAAGGCCCGCATTCGGTCCTCGACCAGATCGCAACCCGCACCCGCAACTTCATCACGCAACTCGTCGCCTATCTTCCGTCCGCAAGCGCCGCCACAACCAAGCCCGCGCCAGCGCGAGCCGACCGCGCAACTACTGAATCCGACGCTGCCGAAAAGTTCCGCCAACAGCTCGCCCTGGCCGCAGAACTGCCCGCGCTGATCGATTCCTTTTCTACCCCGTGGCCCGCACAATCCCGCCCTATCCTTCCCGCAGGTGACGGCGCAACGAGCACAGAACGGACCTGGTCGCCTATCCTGGCCTACCTTCTTCTCCGCGCACTGCCTGAACGCCTCGGCACGACGCCTCTCGACGCCGCCACTCTGTTCGACCAGCTACATCTTCGCCGCGCCCTCGCAGACATCTTCGCCAGCTTCGGCCTCGAAGGCGAGTCCCGCTGGCAGGCCGCCGCGCAGGTCCGCCTTCTGCTCACTGCCGCAGCCAACGCGCCCAACGCGATCCGATCCGCCCCGCTGTTCGTCGACCCCGACGCGCGCTGGCTCGCCGGCGCACATGACTCCGCCGGCGTCACCTGGTTCAACAAGGAGCAGTTCGAGGAACTCCTCACCTGGCTCCAGCTTCCCGCGCTACTCGAAATCGCCGCGCTCGACGAACCGGCCCGCGCCACTCGCATCGCACACCTCGAAGCCGCCGTCGCCGCCGCCAGCGCCGCCGCGCACACCTCCGGCTACCGCCTCACCGACTACCTGGCTGCTTCCGCCAAACCTGAGCCCGTCGCGAAATAGCGCGTGCAATCGTTCTGACGGGTGGCCCATCCTTCGCGAAGGGTGGCTGCCTTTCTGCTGACTCGCTGACTCGCTAACTCGCTAACTCACTTCCCTCTACACTCAAAACCAATGCCCGCCCGCCTCATCCTCAACGCCGACGACTTCGGCCTCACCCGCGGCATCAACCGCGCCATCGCCGAACTCGCCGCCGCCGGAGCGCTCACCTCTGCCACGCTGATGGCCTCAGGCCCCGCCTTCGACGACGCCGTCGCCATCGCAAAATCGAACCCATCGCTCGGCGTCGGCTGCCACGTCCTCCTCGTCGACGGCGCGCCCATCTCGCCCCCCGAAGCCATCCCCACCCTCCTCGGTCCCGATCGCAAGTCCTTTCGCCCCACCCTCCGCGACTTCCTCGCCGCGCTCTTCACCGGCCGCATCCGCGCCGCAGAGATTGAACTCGAAGCCGCGGCCCAGGTCCGCAAGCTCCAGTCCGCCGGCATCGCGGCAACACACATTGACACCCACAAGCACACGCACCTCTTCCCCGCCATCGCTCGACCGCTGTTGCGCGCAGCAGAACAATGCGGCGTTCGCGCCATCCGCGATCCGTTCGAGCCGGCATGGTCGCTCGCACTGCATCAGGGTGATGACAAGCGCCGCGTCGCCGTCCGCCTGCTCTCCGCGCTACGCCCGCGCTGGCATTCGCTCCCTCAGCTCCGTGATGGCCGCATCCTCACCACCGGCGGCACCGTCGCCGTCTCCGCCACCGGAGTGCTCAACTCGCAGACCCTCACGCGCATCCTCGCCGCGCTGCCCGGTTCCGGCACCTACGAGCTCTGCTGCCACCCCGGCTACAACGACCGCGACCTCGACCAGGTCACCACGCGCCTGCGCGCCCACCGCGAGATCGAGCGCGACGCCCTGCTCGCCGAAGTCCCGCGCCTCCGCGCCGATCCCGGCGCACCTGCGCTCATCCACTTCGGCGACCTCTAGACAAACTCCGCACGAATACAACAAAGCCCCGGAATCTCTCCGAGGCTTTGCACTCACTGACCACTGAGAACTGACAACTGTCTTTAGGCCACCGCTCTCCGCTCCCGGTCCTCGCGCGCCGTTTTGCCCTTCTC
Organism: uncultured Acidobacteriaceae bacterium; assembly: GCA_963766975.1. Taxonomy (GTDB): domain Bacteria; phylum Acidobacteriota; class Terriglobia; order Terriglobales; family Acidobacteriaceae; genus Edaphobacter. The sequence goes on along the minus strand of CAVYCF010000012.1, from coordinate 270,831 downwards.
GAGATTCACGCTCACGATCTTCGAGACGCCCGGCTCCTGCATGGTCACGCCGTAGATCACGTCCGCCTGCTCCATGGTGCGCTTGGAGTGCGTGATCACGATGAACTGCGTCGTCGCCGCCATCTCCGCGATCAGCTTGGCGAACCGACCCACGTTCGTCTCATCCAGCGGCGCGTCCACTTCGTCCAGCACACAGAACGGCGCCGGCTGGTACTGGAAGATTCCCACCAGCAGCGACAGCGCGGTCAGCGCCTTCTCGCCGCCTGAGAGCAGCAGCACGTTCTGCAGCTTCTTGCCCGGAGGCGACGCCACGATATCGATGCCCGACTCAGACACGTTCTCTTCGTCCGTCAGCCGCATAAATGCCTGCCCGCCGCCGAAGAGCTTCGCGAACGTCACGCCAAAGTTCTCGTTGATCACCTTGAACGCCTCGTCGAACTTAACACGCGACACATCGTCGATCTCCTTGATCGACGCCTGCGTGTTTTCTATCGAGTCGATCAGATCCTTGCGCTGCGTCTCCAGGAACGTGTGCCGCTCGGCCGTCTCCCTGTACTCCTCGAGCGCCATCATGTTCACCGGCCCCATCGCCTCCAGCTTGTGCTTCAGCTCGCGCGACAATTCTTCTTCCGCCGTCAGCGCCTCGCCCTCAATCCTTGCAATCGCCTCATCGCCGCGCATCTCCGCCCCCTCCACGCTCAAATCACTGACGCACGCGGCCTCAATGTGCTCGATGTCCGAGGTCAGCTTCGCCGCCCGCACGCCCAGCTCCGCGCGCTGCTCCCGCAACGTCTCCGTCTCGTGCCGCAACGCCCGCAGCTTCGCATCCAGCTCCGTCATCTGCGCCCGTAGCGCGCCCGCCTCCTCGCTCAGTTGCATTCCATCCGCAAGAGCGATTGCTCGGATCTCCGTTAGCTGCTCGTGCTGCGCCGCCAGCTCGCCCGTCTCCTGCTCGCGCCGTACCCGCTCCTCGCCGGCCGCCCGGATCTGCTGCTCGATCTGCGCAATCCGCGCATTCTGACCTGCGAACATCCGCTGCGTCTGCTCGCAGTTCGCTGCCGCGCTGCGCTGCCGCTCCTCGATGCCCGCCAGAACAGCCCCTGCCTGCGCCGCCGCCTGCTGCAGTTCATCACGCCGCCCGCGCATCCCGTCGAGCTGCGCCAACAGTTCAGCCGCCTTCGCCTCCACCGCTTCGCGTTCTGCTTCCAGCGCCGCGGCCTCATGCCGCCGCTGCTCCATTAGTTCTTGTTTACGCGCGCGCGCATCGCGGTTGCGCTCCATCGCCAGCGTCCACTCCTGCAGCCGCCGCTCAATCCGCGCCGTCTCCGACTCCATCTGCCGCAACGCCGCACCGGAGTTCGCCGACTCGCGCTCCGCCTCGCGCCGCTCCGCCGTCCGCGCATCCAGTGTTGCCGTCAGCTCGCGCAGCTCGCGCTCCAGCCGCGCCGCCTGCATCTCGCTCTCGCCCAGCGCCGCGACCGCCGCATCCAGCCTCTGCTGCACCTCATTCAACTCGCGCTTTAGCGAGAGCGGCCCCTGCGCGCGCAGCCGCCCGCCCGTCACCGTCGCATTGTGGAAGGCCTCGCCGCTGGGGCTCAGGAAGAAGCTGCGCGGATGCTCGCCCGCCAGCCGCCGCGCCGTCGCCACATCGGGCGCAATGTAACCGTCGCGCAGCTTGGGCAGCATCTTCTCCAGCGAGTTGCCAAAGCCGTTCAGCACGCGCACGCAATCCTTCAGCGCAACCGCACCCTCCGGCCGCGCATCCGCAGCATGCGCCTCGCCGTGCACATGCGCGCCCTCTTCCGGATGCACCAGGAACGTCGCGCGCCCTGCCACATCTGTCTCCAGCATGCGCACGCCGGCGTCGGCCGCAGCCCAGCTCTTGACGACCACATAATTCAGCTCGTCGCGCAGGAATTCATCGACCACACCCTCATACTGCCCGTCAACCTCAAGAAAATCCGCCAGCGTTCCCGCCAGAGCAAAGCCATGCCCATTCGCCGCCGCATTCGCCTTGAAGATGTTGCGCACCGTCTCAGTCGAATAGCTGTGCTCCTTGATCAGCGCATCCAGCGAGCTCTTCCTTCCCTCCAGCGACGCGCGTTCCGCGCGCAACTCATCGCCGCGCCGCCGCGTCGCCATCTCCTCGCTGCGCACCGACTCAATGCGCTGCCGCAGCCCCGCAATCTCCGTCTCCAGCGCCTTCAGCCGCTCCGTCACGTCGCCGAAGGTCAGCGCCACCTGCCCGCGCTGCACGCCCAGCTCCTCCAACTCGCGCCGCGCAGCATCCGACTCCGCAGCCAACCGCTCCTGCTCGCTCTCCAGACCCGCCAGCGCCGCCTCTGCCTGCGCCTGCTCATTCCGGCTGGTGATAGCCCGCTGCATCAGCTGCATCCCGGCGCGCCGGTCCTGCTCCGCCTGTTGCTCGGCACTCGCAACCGCACGCCCCGCATCGACCGCCTCACCGCGCCGCGCCGCGGCCGTCTCGCGCGCGGCGGCTGTCTCCGCCGTCGCCGTCTCCACAAAGCTGCGCTGCGTCTCCAGCTCGCCCGCCAGCGTGCGCAACTGCTCGCGCGCCGGTTCCAGGTCTCCTTCGCCCGCGGCGATGCGCGCCGTCAGCTCGGCAACCCGGTCGGTGTTCGCCGCCATCCGCGCCGTCATGCGTTCCAGCTCGATCGCCGCCTGGCTTGCTCTGGCCGCTGCCTCCTGCGCCTGCTGGTCCAGCATGTAACCGCGCTCCACGCCCATCCGATGCTCGGCGTCCATCGCCTCCAGCGCAGCCGTCTGTTCGTCGATCTGTGTCGTCAGCGTTGTAATCTGCGCCGCGATCGCCGCCTGCTCCGCATCCATCTGGCTCATGCGGCTGGCCAGCACCACGCGCAGCTTGCCGCGCAGCTCATCGCGCAGCAGCCCATAGCGCTCCGCCTTCGCCGCCTGCCGCTTCAGCGAACCCATCTGCCGCGTCACTTCTTCGAAGATGTCGTTCACTCGCGCCAGGTTCACCTTCGCCGACTCCAGCCGCAGCTCCGCCAGCCGCTTCTTCGTCTTGAAGCGCGTGATGCCCGCGGCCTCTTCGAGGATCGCCCTGCGGTCCATCGGCTTCGAGCTCAGGATCTGTCCAATCCGCTCCTGCCCGATGATCGCGTACGTCTCCCCACCCAGGCCCGTGCCCATAAAGATGTCCTGGATGTCGCGCAGCCGGCAGATCTTCCCGTTCAGCAGATACTCCGAATCGCCCGAACGGAACAGTCGCCGCGTAATCGTGATCTCGCCCGCGCGCACCGGCGACCGCTGAAACTTCCTCCGGCGAATCTTCAGGACAACGCCGTTCGCGGCCTGCCCCTCTGCGGAATCGGGTGCCCCATGTCGCGCTTCTGAGTCATGGGTTTCCTGCTCACCCTCCATCGGAGCGCCATCCATACCCAGCACCACGCCCGGCTGCGCCTCAGCGATTGCCTCTTCGGTCTCCTCCGCGCGCGCTTTGCGCAGCTCCGCCTCGTCCCAGTCGCCCGCGACCGCAATGTCCCTGGCCTGGTCCTTCGTTTCGCTGGACCAATCTTCGTCACTCTCGCCCTCACTCGCCGTCGCGCCGTCGTACACATCCGGGTCCACCAGCGTCAGCGACACCTCCGCCATGCCCGTCGCCTTGCGCTCCCGCGTGCCCGCAAAGATCACGTCCTGCATATTCGTCCCGCGCAGGCTCTTGGCCGACTGCTCGCCCAGCACCCACGTCACCGCGTCCGCGATGTTCGACTTGCCGCACCCGTTCGGTCCCACCACCGCAGCGATCCCATTGCCGGCGAGATGCACCTCCGTCCGGTCGCAAAAGGACTTGAAACCGAGAATCTGTACCCTCTTGAGCTTGAGCAAACCGCACCTCCGAAACGCTTAAATCTGGCCCGAAACCAGCGAAAATCAGCCACGCCACTGCTACCAGCATGACGCACTGGCACGCATTCACTCTACCCGCCCCAACCGGCAGGATCAACAAGATAAACCCTACATTTTGTGGATAAGAAGCCGGGAATACAACATATGGGCCATCGCTGCGGCCGGACTACAACGGCTGGCCCCACTAGCCTTATCCAAGCCACCAACCCTATTTTATCCTTTGATTAATAGTTTTCGCTGTCGGGGTATTTGGGACAACAAGGGGAATTTAATGTTGCCATCAGCCCGTCAGCCCAGCAATATTGCAAGGGCGGAAATTTACTGAGGCGACGATGAACGCAGCCCACGAACTTTTAGACTCTATGAGGGACTTCGGCTGGCCCATATTTGCCTACGCAATATTTGCTCCGATTCCGACTTATGTGCTGCCAAGCGATCGTTCGCGTGAGGAGAAGACGGAGAGGCTTCTCTTCGTTGGGGCGATACTCGCTGCGATGGAGGTTATTTTCTTCCTAGGAACAGAGAGCAACAATGTTTGGCAGGTAGCAAGTCTCAATCCAGCGTGGGGCGTTTTCGTTTCGTTCTTGCTCTTAGTGGCAGTCGGCACTGGAGCCATACAGCTAGTCCTTACTGCCCGGAGAAATCGGGCACCAATCAGCATCGGTGAGCAGGCGACCTCCAACGCTCCTATCGGCAGATATCATCGTGTGTTCTCAATAATGGGGCCTGGGGCTTGGATAGTCTGTATGATCCTCGCGGTACTGTGGCTCATCCGAATCGCTAATACTCAATGAACAGTGCAACAGTTTCCGTCGAGTAAGAGTAGTCCCACACCGTTGTCACATCTTCGCAAACTCTCCTACACAGCGCATTCTTGCGCGATGAGTCGGGAAAATGCGTCCTCAGCCTCTCCGCCGATACCGAATCGCAAACTCATATCCTTCATTCGGCGGGAACAGCTGCGCCACCATCTTCAGCCGCTCCGCCAGCGCCTGCGGCGCCAGCAGCGGATACTCCCGCTCGCGCAGCTCCGAATAATCGAAATCCACCGTCAGCGACAGCAGATAGATCGCCACCGCGTCGGAAAACGCCGCCGTCAGATACTCCGTCTTGGCCTTCTCATCGATCTGCGATCTTCCATCGCGCGGCCGGCCCTCGCCCTGCCCTTCGAGCGCCTTGCCCATGGCCGCCGCCCGGCTCTCCCATGCATCCATGCTGGTCTCGCCGCGCACATCGCTCGTGGCCTGCGCCCACACCAGCTCCGCAAAGCCCGCCGCCACGCCTGCCTCATCCACAAACGCGTGGCCCACGTTGATGAAGAACTCGAACGCCAGCGCGAACCGGTCATTCATCAGCCGCGCGGAGATGAACACGCCCTCGCCGCCCTCGCCCGCACCCAGCGCCACATTGCGGTGACAGATCGCCTCATCCGCCAGTGCCGTCGAGTACCTGGGCGCCACCATCGTCATCTGCCCGCCCGTCTCGCCGCCCCGTCCCTCGGCAATCGCCAGCGGCACAAAGTAGTACGCCTTGCGCTTCAGCGCGGCAGCAATCCCTGTCGGGATTGCCTGCACCATCCGCGCCAGCTCCGCCTCATCCAGGCCGTTCTCGCCGTAGGACGCATACAGCACGCCGTTCGCGCCGCGCTTCCCCTGCGCCTCGCGCGCCACCTGCGCGGCCTCCATCAGCTCCGCCATCGCCTTCACGCCTTCTGCCATAAGACGCTATTCTACCTGTATGGCGCAGCCTCTCCACGCATCCGCACCCGCCGCAGTCCGCAGCTCCTCGGCCACTCTCTTCGGCATTCCCATCGGCGACTTCGGCTGGTTCGGCACACTGCTGGTCAGCGTCGCCGCGGGATTCCTCTCCTTCTTCGCCGCTACCTTCTGCGCCATCGTCGTCATCCTCGTCGTCGACTCCTCCACCCACGCCAACATCGACTACGCCATCACCTATCGCTACATCGGCCTGCCCATCGGCATCCTCGTTCTGATCTGCGCGCTCAGTTATCTCGGCACGCTCTGGATCCGCCGCATCCTGCGCAAAGCGTGATCATCCGGCTCTGATGGATTCCTCTCGTCCTTCGCGCACCGCGCTTCGCGTTGCCATGCGCCGCGCCGCCCACCAACTCTACGACGCCCCGCCGCTGGTCTTCGACGACCCCTTCGCCGTCCGCATCCTCGGCCCGCACGCCGCAGAGGTCGAACGCACCCCCGGCCTCAATCCCGCGAACAAGCCGCGCCCATTCTCCGTCGCCCTGCGCGCTTTCCTCGTCGCGCGCAGCCGCTACGCCGAAGACCTGCTCGCCCGGGCCGTCGCCGACGGCATCCCCCAGTACGTCATCCTCGGCGCAGGCCTCGATACCTTCGCCCTGCGCAATCCCTGGCCCCACCTGCGCGTCTTTGAGGTCGACCACCCCGCCACGCAGGCCTGGAAGCGCGATCTCCTCCGCGAAGCTAGCCTCTCCGCTCCGTCGAACCTAACCTTCTTCCCCGTCGACTTCGAGCGCCAGTCTCTCCCCACCCAACTCCTCGCCAACGGCTTCGATCCCGCACAACCCACCTTCTTCTCCTGGCTCGGCGTCGTGCCCTACCTCACCCTCGAAGCCTTCCGCGCCACGCTATCCTTCGTCGCCGCTCAGCCGCCCGGCAGCGGCCTCGTCTTCGACTACGGCCAGCCGCGCTCCGCGCTTCCCCTCCGCGAGCAGCTCGCCTTCGATTCGCTCGCCTCCCGCGTCCAGCTCGCCGGAGAGTCCTTCCAGCTCTTCTTCACCCCGCACCAGGTCGCCTCCGAGCTAGCAGCTTTCTACAACCTCGAAGACCTCGGCTCGCCCGAGCTCAACGAGCGCTACTTCGCCAACCGCACCGACCAGCTGCGCTGCATGGGCAGCGCCGGCCGCATCGTCAGCGCCTCGCTGTAACGCACAAACTCTTCTGTGCGATCCTTAGGCATACCGTCACGATTTCGCATCTCATTCTTTTGGCCCGCCTGCAGCTCTGAGCACGTCCTGCCCATCCCAGGAGTTCCACCCAATGATCCTCCGCACCTCCGCCATCCTCCTCACCTTGCTTCCCTCTCCGCTGCTCACCGGTTCTTTACTAGCAGCGCAGATGGCCCCTCCCCCGATTCCGCCGGCACAGACCGCGCTGCCCTCCGCCACGCTCGAGCCCTCGATCGAAATCCTCAAGAGCGCCATGGGCGCGACCAATGTCGACCGCTGGAAGGCCTCCACCGCCATCAAGGGCGAGGCCTCAGGCAACCTACGCTCCATCGCCAACGACGTCACCTCCACGCTGCCGGCTCTTCTCGCCACAGCCGACGCCGCGCCCAACTCCGCCGCACAAATCCTTCCCGCCTACCGTAACGCCGACGCTCTCTACGACGTCCTCCTCCGCGTCGTCATCTCCGCCAACCTCTACGCGCCCGCCGATCAGAGCTCCGCGCTTCTGCAAGCCCTCCATAGCCTCGAAGACTCCCGCCGCGCCCTCGCCGATCAGCTTCTCCAGGCCGCGCAGGCGCAGGATACCCAGGTTGTTCGCCTGCAGACCGCACTCAAGGCCGTCCCGCCGCCCCAGCCGCCGCCCGCGCCCGTTCAGTGTGCCCCCGCTCCTCCCACGCGCAAGAAAGCGTCCGCCAAGCCCGCCGCAAAACCGGCCACATCCCTGACGCCATCCCATTGAGTATCTTCAGGCTTTCAGCTTGAGGCTCCCAGGCTTATAGCTCGAGATTCTCCGAAGACCTTCAGCCCGCGGCCACCGCTTCCGCCGCCTCACTCTTCACCGGCTGCATCCAGTCCAGCGCGCGCAGAATGTAGCCCTTCATCTCGCGCCGCTCGACAATCGCATCCAGGAATCCGTGCTCCAGTAGAAACTCCGAACGCTGGAAGCCCTCGGGCAGCTTCTGCCGCGTCGTTTGCTCGATCACCCTCGGCCCGGCAAATCCAATCAGTGCGCCCGGCTCGGCGATGTTCAGATCGCCCAGCATGGCAAAGCTCGCCGTCACACCGCCGGTCGTCGGGTCCGTCATGATTGAGATGTACGGCACCTTCGCATCGTCCAGCCGCGCCAGCCCGGCAGAGATCTTCGCCAGCTGCATCAGCGAAACGATCCCCTCCATCATCCTCGCGCCACCCGAAGCCGCCACGATAATCAGCGGACGCCGCGTGGCTAGCGAACGATCAATCGCCCGCGCGATCGTCTCGCCCACCACCGCGCCCATGCTGCCGCCGATAAAGCCATACTCCATCGCGCTCACCACCACGTCGTGCGCGCCAATCTTCCCCAGCGCATTCACAATCGCGTCGTTCAGCCCGGTCCTCTTGCGCGCCTCTTCCAGGCGATGCTTGTAGCGCTTCAGGTCGGTAAAGTCCAAGGGATCGGTCGAACGCAGCTCCAGGTCAACCAGCTCAAAGCCCGGCTCCAGCAGCAGGGCAATCCGCCTCTTCGCATTAATGCGGAAGTGGTGCCCGCACTTCGGGCAGACGTTCAGGTTCTGCTCGAGGTCCTTCTTGAAGATCGCCTGCGCGCAACCCGGGCACTTGGTCCAAAGGCCCTCCGTGCGGACGGTCTTCTCCCCGTCGTCGCTGCCGCCTATGCCGCCGTTATCCTCGCGCTTGAACCAGCTCATCTGTCCCGTCTTCCTGCCGCTGTCTATTGTATCGAGAATGCTGGTGTATCGAGAATGTTGGGTGCCCGGGGCGCCTGGCACCTGGGCACCCGGGAACCGAACCGTCACAACTGCCGAAAAATTTACCTGAGCGCATGGCCAGCCCCTGCGTCATGCGATTAGAACAGTTCAATGGCAGCGATCGGGGAACAGAGCTTGCAATGGTTCGCAACGGAGAGGGCAGTCGCCGCGCCCGACCTGCCCACCCTCGTCCGTGAACACTCCGGCCTGCTCTACCGCGTAGCGCACTCCATCGTGCGCAACCCGGCTGAGGCCGAGGATATTGTCCAGGAGGTCTTTCTTCGCGCGCTGCAGAAGCAGCACCAGCTCAGCAGCATCGCCGAGGTTCGGCCATGGCTCGTGCGCATCGCCTGGAACCTCGCCCTCGACCGCCGCCGCCGCACCCGGCCCGAGCAGATGGACGAGGACTTCGCCGCCGCGCTCACCTCCGCCAGCTTGCCCGCTGACCTGGCCCTGGCCGAGACCCGCCGCATGGCCCAGGTCTTCGCCGCCATCGAGCGACTGCCCAGGAAGGAGCGCGAGGCCCTGCTGCTCTCCGCGATGGACGAACTCTCAACCGCCGAGATCGCCACCATCCTCGGCAAAACCCAATCCGGCGTGCGCTCCCTGCTCTTCCGCGCCCGCACCCGCCTCCGCGAACGCCTCGGAGGGGATCTGAAATGAATTTCGCGCTTGTCATCCTGAGCGAAAGGCGCGTCAGCGCCGCAGCCGAAGGACCTGCTTTTTGTTTTGCTTAAGGGCACGGCTTTAGCCGTGCCGTAGAAGATCGGAATCGAAGGCGGCTTTAGCCGCTGAGGTCAAGTTGAGGTGAACACTATGGGAAAACCCGACAACCCCATCGACATTGATGTAGCCCGCGCCCTCGCCGCACTGCGCTCTGCCGCACCGCCGGCCGGCATGGAAGATCGCATCCTGCAGCGCCTCGATGCGCGCCTCGCTGAACCGCACCAAACGCCGGCCCTGCGCTCCGCCTGGCTGCGCGGAGCACTCACCGGAGCGTTCGCCGCCACCGCCGTCTGCGCCGCCCTCTTCTTCGTCCTCCGCGCGCATCACGCCATAACGCCCCAGACGAGAGCAATCGCAATCTCGCAACCCTCCCCAACCGCAACTCCAGTCGCGCTCAGCACAGAAGCCCCATGCAGCGGCCCTTCAGACCTTCGGGTGCCCCACCCAGGCTCTGCTCGGGCGGGAGGTGCAGCCACAGCTGCTGAGGTGCCCCACGCATCGCGCATTGTGGGTGCCCCATTCATGCACAGCCGTGAGGATGCTCATGAGCGGGAATCAACAAGCCCCCGCTCCCCGCACTTCCTCCCCGCCAGCTTCGCCCCCTCGCATCCCGCCCCGCCCGCGCCGCTCACCGCCCAGGAGCGCGCTCTCGAAGAACTCGCCCGCAACGCCACTCCGGCCGAACTCGCGTCCCTGCGCCCCAAACAGAAATCCGACGCCGAACGGCAGGCCGACTTCGACAGCTTCTTCGCGCCCTCGCCTGAGGTTCAGGCTATCGACGACGCGCAGAAGAAAGCCCTCGGCATCTCCGACGACGAACCCGCCCAACCCAACTCCTCGAAAGAAGGCTCGCTATGATCCGCTCTCGCTCGCTCCACGCATTGGCTCTCCTCGCAGCTTCGTTCTGTGCTCCCTGTCTCCTCCACGCGCAGCCCTCTGCAACCAAGCCGGATACGAGCGCGCTCGCGGCAAAGCCAGCACAGGATCTCTCCAAACCCTGCCCCGACTGCCCCACCCGCCGCCACGATGATGGCACGTGGCCGACGCACACCTTCTACCTCAAATATGCGACCAGCCAAAACGAGATCAACGAGATCGCCACCGCCCTCCGCCAGTTACTGCCCCCGCCCGACCAGACCTTCGTCGTCGCCAGCCAATCCGCCATTGTCCTCCATGCCTATCCCGACGACATCACCCTCGCCCAAAAGGTCCTCGACGATCTCGATCGCCCCGAAAAGTCGTGGCGCCTCACCTACACCCTCACTGAGTTGGACGGCGACAAGCGCGTCGGCACCCAGCACTACTCCATGGACGTCGTCGCTAACCAGCAGACCACGCTGAAGCAGGGCAGCCGGGTTCCCATCGCCACAGGGTACATTTCGTCCGCAAGCCCCAACGCCTCTACCCAGAATGCAATCTCTTATCAGGATGTCGGCGTGACCTTCGACGCAGTGCTGGCTCCGCAGGCTGACGGAGCGAACCTCAAATCCAGTATCGAGCTAACCAGCGCCGCTGCGTCCGCTGTGTCGTCGACCAATCCAGTCATTCGCCAATCAGCGCTCAAAGGAACCAATCTGCTTACACCCAATAAACCTATAATCCTCGGAGCCATGGACGTTCCTGACAGCACCCATCACCTTCAGATCGAAGTCCTGATGGAGCCTCTCCCCTAAGCGGCCTGCCCCGGATCAATATGGCGGCTCAACCGATAGAGTCCGGCAGTAACCTCTCCGTCGCATTCCCTGCGATACCCTGTAGCTGACCCCCTACAGGAGTAGCCACGCACCGAATGACCGCCGCACGCTATCGCATGCCCGCCGAGTGGGAGCCGCACGCCGCCACCTGGATCGCCTGGCCCCACAACCCCGAGGACTGGCCCAACAAGTTCCAGCCCATCCCCTGGGTCTATGCGGAGATCGTGCGCCACCTCTCGCGCGTGGAGGATGTCCACACCCTGGTCAACGATCTCGCCGCCGAGCGCCGCGCCACAGCGATCCTCAAGCGCGGTGGCGCCAATCTCGCCCGCACCCACTTCCATCGCTGGCCTACCGACCGCGTCTGGCTGCGCGACTCCGGTCCAATCTTCGTCAAAGATGCGCGCGGCAAGAAAATCATCACCAACTGGAAGTTCAACGCTTGGGCCAAATATCCCAACTGGCACAACGACGACAAGATCCCCCACCACGTCGCCAAACTCTACGAGATGCCCGAGATTCAACCCGAGGTCCCGGCTGCCGGCCCGCGCAAAAAGCCGCACCGCATCGTGCTCGAGGGCGGATCGATCGACGTCAACGGCGCCGGCCTGCTGCTCACCACCGAAGAGTGCCTGCTCTCCGAGGTCCAGCAACGCAACCCCGGACTTGGAGATGAAGACGCGACTCGCAAAGCCCTGGAACGCGCCTTCCGTGACTATTTAGGAATAGCCCAAACCATCTGGCTCAATAAGGGCTGCGCCGGCGACGACACCCACGGCCACGTCGACGACATCTCGCGCTTTGTCTCAGAAGACACCATCCTCACCTGCGTCGAGCCCAACACAGCCGACGAGAACCATCTGCCCCTCGCCGAGAACCTCGATCGCCTGCGCTCCGCCCGCGACCTCAGCGGCAAGCCGCTGCGTATAGTCGAACTGCCCATGCCCGCGCCCGTCGTCTTCGAAGGCCAGCGCCTGCCCGCCAGCTACGCCAACTTCTACATCGCCAACGGGCTCGTCCTCGTCCCCACCTTCAACGATCCCAACGACCGCCACGCGCTCAACATCATCGCATCGTGCTTCCCCACCCGCGAGGTCGTCGGCATCCACGCCGTCGATCTGGTCTGGGGTCTCGGCACCCTGCACTGCCTCTCCCAGCAGGAGCCGGCGTGAGGTATTATTTAGCTTCTTACTAACAGGCCCCGTTTAATCCGTTGTAAGCAGAAGTCACTATCCGAGATCTGTTCTGCGAGGAAAGCGATGGCGGAAGAGAAGAATGTAACCTCAAGCGTCCTGGCCTATTCGTTATTGCTGTCAATCCTATGGTGGGTGCTCGCCGGACAATTCTCGCTCTTGAGAAGCATTCTGGTTGCCAGTATCAGCCTTGCAGCGCTTGCTACTGGGTGCATAACGGGGTTTGTCTTCACAAGCTACGGCGAAGAAACGGGCACAATAGGAAAAATTCGCGATGCGCTTGTCGGCGGTGCGACTGCATTAACAATCGCCAAAGCAAGTGCCATCAAGAATCTGGTCCTTACCTTTGCATTTGGACCCGGGCCGCGTGAATTTGCGGTCGTCGCAGGGTCTGCTGTGGTCTTTTCGGTCTTCGGATTCCTGAGCATGTTTCTGCTGCGGGAGCTGGTGTGGAACGTTCTTCTCGCAAAGAAACGGGCAGAGAGAGATCAGATCGAAGGCACGAAGAGTGCCGGGTTGATCACACAGCAACTTACTACGGCGTTGCCCGTCAGTATTCTGTCTGGAATTGAAGATATAGACGATCTCGTCGAATCGAGAAAAGATGATGCCGAGAGGTTTCGGCAACAGCTGGATTCGGATGATGTCAAGAAATTTCTTGACGATGCCGAGGAAGCCACGAGGAATGGCACGCCCATCGATTGGGATGTTGTATCCAAAGTGGCAAACCTTCACTACTACAAAACTTATTTTGAAAAAGACGGAGAGAAAGAGGCACAGGAAGAGCTCGCCTACCAGTGGATTCGCCGCGCCTTACTCATGAATCCGTTTCATGTTGACTTCATCGTAAAGTGCGCCGATGTGCTTGGGATGATGAATCGGTATCTCGAAGCTGTGAAGATGCTGGAAGATCTTGACAGAACGAACGAAGCGCCCGCCTATCTGAAGCAATGGCTTGGATACTTCCTGCTTTTTGTCCCCAACAGAGAGGATGACGCAATCAGGTACTCGCGCGAGTATCATCGCAAATTCCCAGACGACGGCGATCCGCTTTTTAACATCGCGTGCGGATATGCGCAAAAGTATTGCACTCTCAAGGAGCAATTGAAGCGTAGCGGCGTCGAGGCTTCAGCGGACTTGAAAGAGTTGCGTGATGAGGCTGTGAACTACATGCGCCAGGCTCTGGCTTTGGAGCCCGATTATGCCGACACCGTATTAGCAAAGTGGTTCGCAAAAGGCGAAAGCTTCGAGTGCCTCTCGGACGATAAAGAGTTGTTATCTTTGTTAGGAAAGAGTTGACCTCTGTTTGCCGTTCTGTCGTCCGCTCCGACAAATGATCCAATGTACTCGGACCTCACCTTCCTCCGCGCTGCCATCACTGAAGCTCGCGCCGCCGAGGCCGCCGGCGAAGTCCCCATCGGCGCGGTCGTCGTGCGCAATGGCGAGATCCTCGGCCGCGGGCAGAACCGCGTGCTGCGCGACCACGACCCCACCGCGCACGCCGAGATCGTCGCGCTGCGTGAAGCCGCCCGCGCACTGGAGAACTACCGCCTCGTCAGCCGTTCGGCAGAGCAAGCGGGAAGCCAATCCGCAAACGACCCCGGCTGCACGCTTTACGTCACGCTGGAGCCCTGCGCCATGTGCGCCGGAGCTATCCTGCACGCGCGCGTCGCTCGGCTGGTCTACGCCGCGGCCGATCCCAAGGCTGGCGCCTGCGGATCGGTGCTGAGTGTGATGAACCATCCGCAGCTCAATCATCGCGTCGAGGTCATCTCCGGACTTCTGGCCGAAGAATGCGGCCAGATGCTGACCGCCTTCTTCCGCGCCCGTCGTTAACCACTTTGGACTGCGCTAACGCCGACGGCTCCAACTTGCATCTGACTTGAGGAATGGAGGCCACCCGTTATGGCGACAAAGAAAGCAGCGAAGAAAAGCGCAAAGAAATCTACCGCGAAGAAGACCTATTCGACCAAGTCCGGCAAACGGTCCACCACTCCACCCTCCAGGCGCTGGTCGGCGAAGGTGAAAACTGACTCAACCAAGCCTGCTCCAGGCCTCTTCAAGCAGAGCGCGAAGGCCATCGCCGAAGGTCTGGAGAAGAAGAGCGTCTCGCCCAAAGGCCCCGGACAGGCGATGCAGATGCTCAGCTTCTACGAGAACCGCGGCGGCAAAAACCTCTCCTCCGACCGCAAACAGGCGCTCGAAGGCGCAAAGAAGATTCTGCGCGAGGCCGAGCAACAAAGCGGCAAGAAGACGCGCGTACAATCCAAGGCAAAGAAGTCGCCAGCGAAATCAGCATAAGGAGCAGAGCACATGGCCAAACGGCTCGAAGGCAGGGTCGCCCTGGTTACCGGCTCAGGCACCGGTATCGGGCAGGCCATCGCGGTGCGACTGGCGACCGAGGGCGCAGCGGTTGCCATCAACTACATCGCGCATCCCGAGCAGGCACAGGAGACCGCGCAGAAGATCGCGGCGGTGGGCGGCAACTCGATCCTCTCGCAGGGCGACGTCACCTCGTTGAATGACATGCAGCGCGTCGTCGATCAGGTGTGGTCTGGGCTCGACAAATGCGACATCCTCGTCAACAACGCCGGCATTGAGAAAGGCGCCGACTTCTGGGACGTAACCGAGTCCGACTACGACGCCGTGTTGAACGTCAACCTCAAGGGCGCGTTCTTCCTCACGCAGTTCTTCGTGCGCCGGCTGCTCGCGGCCAAACTCCCTGGCCGCATCGTCAACATCTCCTCCGTGCATGAGGACATGGTCTTCCCGCACTTTGCCAGCTACGCTGCAGCCAAGGGAGGCATGCGCATGCTGATGCGCAACCTCGCCGTCGAACTCGGCCCACACAACATCACCGTCAACAACGTCGCCCCCGGCGCCATCATCACGCCGATCAACAACAGCCTTCTCAATAACAAGCAGCAGCTCGACGCGCTGCTGAACAATATCCCCCTCGGCCGCATGGGCAAGGCCGAGGAGGTCGCGGGCGTGGTTGCATTCCTCGCGTCAGACGATGCAGCGTACGTCACCGGCTCCACCTACGTCATCGATGGCGGCCTGATGCGCAACTACAAGGAGCAGTAGCTACATCGGCCCGCCCGGCGGAGGGCCGCCTCCGAACGGCGGTCCGCCCGGAGGGCCGAAGCCATTGTCGTCGTCTTCGTCACTCTTGGCGCGCTTGTCTTCGTCCTTCGCGTATTTCACAATCTGCGCATCCGCCAGCTCCGCTTTGATCTTCTCGATCGTGTCTGCATGCACGCGTCGTACCGCGGCTGCCCACTGCATGTCGTTCAGTGATTCGTCTGCAGTCAGCGCATGCACCTGCCGTTGCTGTTCGAGCAGCAGCGGTTGGATCTTCGCCTGCTGCTCTTCGGACAAGCCGTAGCGCTTCGTCATGCGCACCAGTTCTTTGGCCGCGTCATAACGCTTGTCCGCCACGGTCAGGGAGTCCTGCTTTGCGGTTGCGGTCTTGTCGGCTTGCTGCCCTTGCGCGGCAGAGCCAGCGAACAGCAGCAATACCCCGACCAGTGCGGCTCGGGTCCAGCTCTTCCTCGTATCGGTCATACAGGGACAGACGCGCTCCCCCAAAGCTTGGATTACATCCGGCCGCGAATTTTGCCTCACCCGGCTCCGTACGCCGCGCAGGTAAAATAAAAACCATGGAGCTTACCCTTTACTCGGCCTACTGGTGCCGCGACTGCCGCGAGGCCAAGCGCTTCCTCACCGAGCATTCCATCCCATTCAAAGAGATCGACATCGAGACCACGCCCGGCGCGGCCGACGAGGTATTGCGCAACGTCGGCAAGCGCGCTATCCCGCAATTTGTCATCGATGGCAAGTGGGTCCAGCCCTATCGCCCCGGCGAAGGCTTCCTCTACGACGAGATGGAAGAGCTCTTCGGCGTGGGCGAGAAGAAGGCGTGAAGCACAGAACAGCTAGCACCTTGTACCTCGAACCTTGAACCTGTCCTCTTATGATCCCTCGCTATACACGCGCCGCCATGGGCCGCATCTGGTCCGACGAGAATAAGTACCGCTGCTGGCTGGCGGTTGAGACCGCCGCCTCCCAGACCCTCGCCCGCTTCGGCATGGTGCCGCAGGCAGCTGCCGACGCCATCCGCGACAAGGGCAGCTTCACCGTCGAGCGGATTAACGAGATCGAGGCCGAGGTGAAGCACGACGTCATCGCCTTCACCACCACCGTGGCCGAACACATCGACGACCCGGCCAACTCGCGCTGGCTGCACTTCGGGCTTACCTCGACCGACGTCGTGGACACCGCCCAGGCGCTGCAGATCCGCGAGGCGTCGGCGCTGATTCGGACTGGCATCGAAAGCCTGTCCGAAACTTTAAAGAAGCGGGCCGTCGAGTTCCAGCACACGCCCATCATCGGGCGCACGCACGGCGTGCATGCCGAGCCGTCGACCTTCGGCCTCAAACTTCTCCTCTGGTACTCGGAGATGCAGCGCAACCTCACCCGCTTCGACGCCGCCGCCGAAGATCTCCGCGTGGGCAAGCTCTCCGGCGCGGTCGGCACGTTCGGCCATCTCAAGCCGGAGCACGAGGAGGCGATCTGCGCCGAGCTTGGCTTGAAGCCCGTTGCCATCGCCACGCAGGTGCTACAGCGCGACCGCCACGCGGCGTACATCGCCAGCCTCGCAATCCTCTGCTCGACTTTAGACAAGATCGCCACGGAAGTCCGTCATCTGCAGCGCACCGAGGTGCGCGAGGCCGAGGAGTTCTTCTCCGAGAAGCAGAAGGGCTCAAGCGCGATGCCGCACAAGCGCAACCCCATCACCGCCGAGCAGATCTCCGGACTCGCCCGCGTCGTCCGCGGCAATGCGCAGGTCGCGTTCGAGGACATCGCGTTGTGGCACGAGCGCGACATCTCGCACTCCTCGGCTGAGCGGGTGATCCTGCCCGACTCAACCATCCTCGCCGACTATCTTCTCGCCAAGACCGAGCAGATGATCGCGAAGCTGCTGGTCTATCCCGAGCGCATGTTGAAGAACCTGGAGTCGACCGGCGGACTGGTCTTCTCCGGCCAGCTGCTGCTCGATCTCGCCGCTGCGGGCCTCTCGCGCGAGGACGCATACAAGCTCGTCCAGACCCACGCCATGCGCGCCTGGAAGGAGGGGCTGACCTTCCGGGACGAGATCGCCAAGGACCCTGCGATCACCTCGCGGCTCTCGCCGGGGCAGCTCGCTCATGCGTTTGACTACCGGCGCCAGCTGGAGAACGTCAACGCTATCTTCCAGCGTGTGCTGGGCGAGTAGCCTCTCCCCCTCCCCCTGCCAACTTTCCGCGCGGGATTTCGCGTCTGTTTTGTGCGGGTTGGGTGAAATGCGATCGGTCCGGGGACTTGACACGGCTTCAAGCCGTCTATGCGTGTGAGGATAGTGGAGATGCGGCGATGGCTTTGGATTGCGGCGGTGCTGGCAGGTGCGGGAACGGCCGCGGCACAGACGGCAACGCCCAATGGAACGCCCCCGCCGGCCGCTGACAGCAGCCCCTCCTCGCTTGCCGCGGATGACGTAACGACCATCAAGGTGCAGACCAGCCTGGTTGAGGTGTCGGCGATTGTGCGCGACAAGGACGGCGCGCCGGTGCCGGGGCTGAAGCAGGCAGACTTCGAGCTGAAGCAGGACGGCAAGGTGCAGCCGATCAAATTCTTCTCGCAGGGAGCGGACCTGCCGCTCACCCTGGCGCTGATGGTGGACACCTCCGGCTCGCAGTTGCCCTTCGAACGCGATGAGATCAATGCGGGCAAGGCATTCTTCCCCGCAATGATGACGCGGCCGGATGACCGGGCGGTGCTGATCCAATTTGACGACCGCGTGCTGCAGTTGGCGAAGATGACTGGAAACACGACGACGCTGGAGCATGCGCTGGCGTACCTGACCCAGCCGCATGACGCGATCGGCGTGATGGGGCATGGCGGCACGCTGCTGTACGACGCGATTGTGGGGGTATCTCGCCAGGAGTTTGGGACCCAGATGGGACGGCGGGCGATGGTCGTCCTGACCGACGGCGGGGACAACGGCAGCCACTTCAAACAGAAGGACGCCATCCGCGAGGCGCAGCGCGCGGGCGTCATGGTCTACACGATCTATTATTCCCAGGGCGGCGGCAATGAAGGCGCGCTAAAAGCGATCTCCGCGGCCACCGGCGGGCGTGAGTTCGCGGTGAGCGAGAAGATGACGCTGGCCGATATCTACGCGTCGATTGCAGCGGACCTGCGGCAGTCCTATGAGCTGGGATATCCGCCGCCAGACACGCGCCCGAACCGCTACCACAAGCTCGACCTGAAGATGACGCAGAAGGGGCTGACGGTGCAGGCGCGCGAGGGGTACTACACGCCGAAGTAAATGTCCGACCTGATCCAGATCGTGGACGCGGCGCTCGCCGATGCCGCGCGGCGCAGCGGGGCGCACCTGGCGTGCCGCGTGGGCTGCACGCAGTGCTGCGTGGGCGTCTTCGGAATCTCGCAGCAGGATGCGGCGCGGCTGCGTGCAGGCCTCGATGCCCTGGCAGAGACCGACGCGCCACGAGCCGAGCGAGTGCGCGAGCGGGTTGCGGCGTCGGTAGAGAGGTTACGGAACGAGTTTCCCGGCGATCCAGCAACTGGCACCCTTGCAGAAGATGACGATTCGCGCGCGTTCTTCGATGAGGACTTCGCGAACGACGAGGTATGCCCGGTGCTCGATTCCGCGAGCGGAGCCTGCGATCTCTACTCGGCGCGACCCATCCTGTGCCGGACCTTCGGCCCGCCGATGCGCGATGAGGATGGCAATCTGGCTGCCTGCGAACTCTGCTATACGACGGCCACCAACGAAGAGATTGCCGCCTGCGAGATGGATCCCGCAATTCCAGCGCTCCACGAGGCCAGCAATGAGGCCTTCAATGCCGAGCAGGGCGTGGCGGGTGAGACGATCGTCGCCTTCGCCCTGCGCGCAAGCTAATCCATACATCTAACGCAGTTGCACGTGCATCATGGACGAGAGCATCTTCGCTCCCCCGGCCGCTTGGTCCTTGTCTGCATCTCCTGCTTCCTTCGGACCTTTTGGTCCAAATGTCCAGTAGAGCGCGAGGTAGGCGTAGCTCTCCGGCTCGCCATGGATGCTGCGGCCGCCGGCGAAGAGTAGATCGAATCCGTCGTGAAACTCATATTGGCCGCCGGCATCCAGCATCGTCGCCGAGTGTTCGCTGGTACCGGCCGGGCCTTCGGCGCCGTGGCCAAAGAGCTCGCCGCCGAGCGTCCACTTTTCGTTGAGCTGCTTCTGCAGCAGCCATCCTGCGAAGGGGAAGTTGGCGTATCCGGCCGCGTGCGCGTCGCCGGAGAAGATAGTCTCGCCGCCGCCGCCGTAGCTGGTCCATTGCCTGTCCTTCGCTCCCCAGCTCTTCTGCGCCCACATCGGCATGCGATACCACGTGGACCCCACGCCAATACCTTTCTGCACGCTGCCCGTTGGAAGCTCGAAAAACGGGAAGATGCCAACCTGCGGCCGATGCGCGCTCTCCTGGATAAAACGCAGCTTGACGCCCGTCTCGAGGTCGCCGATGCTAAAGCTGGTGGCGCCGCCCATCGGCTGAAAGAACGTCGTCATGGGGATGACGAGGTGCAGATGCACGTTGGGCAGCGCGCCGTAGTTCACCTCATAGGCCGGGACCTCGATCGCTGTCCCGCCGGCATTCTTGCCGGTCGAGTCGACCAGCGTGAAGGCATACATCTCGATGTGCTTGTAGTCGATCGGCTCGGGATCGTCGGTCTGGAAGGGCGGGCCGGCGTGCGCGGGCAACGCGATCTCGAGCGCCGCGAGGATTACGCCTAAGCTGAGGACGCGCCGCAAGGACTGAGGCATGGCAGAGATCATATTGGAACTCAGATTCCTTCGGCCCGTTGTGCAACATGCGGTCGAAGAAAGAAGCCCCACCCGATAAAGGGATGGGGCTTTGAGTGAAGATTTACGACTGCGTTACGGGATGTAGTAGCGCATCTGCCAGTGGATCATGCTGTCCTGGGCGCGTGGGCTGACCGGAGTGGTCGCGCTCGAGACGCCGGCCCACAGCTGGCGGTTGATCAGCGAGTAGGTGAGCGAGTACTGCAGGCGCCCGTACTTGGGACTGGTGATCGGCCGATACTGGAAGCCGAACATGCCCTCCTGGATGTACTTGGTGGGTGCGGCGCAGCTCGATGCGCTGAGCGATCCGGTAGAACCAGCGTTACCGATGGTGCTGGTGGTCGGCGCGGCAGGCAGGTTGTAGCAGCCGGCGTTGCTGTTGAGCGGAATGCCATAGCCGATCTGGTTGATGGTCAGGCCGGTGGCCGCGCCGGTGGTGCCGACGACGGTGTAGACCGTGCGCTGCGCGTACTCGCCGCCGTAGTAGGCGAAGACGTCGAACTTAGGCGACCAGTGCGACTCCAGCGAAAGCAGACCGTGGTAGTTGCGGATCGGTTCAAGCGTCTCGTTCGGGCGCAGAGTTGCATCGGCCAGTTGCGAGGAGCCGTAGCGGCCTGTGCCTGTACCGGCCATGCCCTGCACGGCAACTTCCATTGCAGGATAGGTGCCCAGCTTGCCGATGTAGCCGCGCAGGGAGCCGAAGACGCCGCCTGCATCGCTGGTGTGGGTGGTGTACGTCGTTCCGTAGGAGTAGGTCGGAGTGCCGTTGATGATATTCGTGGTGTTCGTCCCGGAGACGTTGACCACCGGGAAGTACTGGTCGCGCAGGAAGCGCGCGATGCCGCCAATCTCGCCGTGGAAGTACGGGTTGTCATAGGCGAACTTCACCAGGACGTCCGGAGCCACGTTATTGGCGTAGGTGGTGATATTGCTGGTGGTCAGGGTGCAGGTAACCACCGGAGGGGTTGCTGAGTTCGCCGTGCAACTTGGTGTACCGGCCGCGCTGGCAGCCGCGTTGTAAAGGCCGCCGTTCTGGCCGAGACCGCCGAAGAAGTACTGATTGGGGTTGGTGCCGTTCGCGGTGAAGCTGGTGATCTGCGCCTGCTCGACGAGACAGCGCCGCAGTGAAGGCGCCGGTCTTGTAATCGCCAAAGCGCTGTTGGAGGCGAAGCTCCGGCTGGCGGGTCCAGGTGTAGCCAACCAGGTACTGCGGATCGATGGTCTGCGGCTGGATCTCGGTGCGCGCGTCAGTGCCCTTGCGCATTTCAGTTGCGAGCGACCACATCTGGCCGCCGGTGACGGCGAAGCCGGACTTGGCAGCCGCCTGGCCCCATATCTGGCGCTGGCGCAGCACGTAGCTGTTGGACTGGTTGTTATTGGAGGACGTGCCCGTGCCCAGCCAATCCATCTCGTAGTAGCCGGTCAGCCCCCAGTTGGCACTGGGCGCAGCCTGGACCAGCGCAGAGAGACGGCTCTGACGGCCGGACATATTCAACTCGCTGGTGTGGCCTTCATTGGCGCTGGGGAAGGGGATGGAGTTGAAAGGCGTGTTGATGTCGGAGTTGACCGAACGCTCGCGCCAGACACCTTCAAACGCAACGAAGCCGCCCGGCGTGATGGTGACGCCCTTGTAGTGCAGCGCGGCAGGCGAGTCAATCTTGTCGTTCAGGTCGGCCTTGGTGGTCGAGATGGTGTCGACCAGCGAGGCATTGACGCTCTTCTGATCGGCTGCCTGGTTCTCGAGGCTCTTGACGGTGTTGGCCTGCGCGTCTGCTGCGGACTGTGCCTGCTGCGCGGCAGCTGCGGCCTGCTGCGCGGCCTGCTGTGCCTGCGTGGCCTGCGACTCGGCCGGCGGCGGCGGTGGACTGAGCGGTCGAGACCGCAGCGTCCTTGGAGCTGTTCTGCTGCTCCAGCGCCTCGATCTTCTGCTCGTCGGCGGTGACCTTCTCTTCGAGCTCTCGGATCTCGCGCTGCTCGGCGGTCTCCTTCTTCGCCTTGGCGGGCTTCTTCGTCGCGGCCGATGTGGATGCGGACGCGGTCTGCGCGAGCAGGGGAAGCGTGCCGGACATACCTAGAATGAGCACGGCGGCTACCGCTGCGTTGAGTTGTTTCTTCATGGGACCTCGCTTGCTGAGTTAGGAGGCAGAGAGACGCGCGGAGTTGGATCGAGGCCGTTGGGCCCAGTCCGCACACGTGCTCTGGCTCGTTTGATTTCGCCTCTCAGGTTTTCAGGAGATTGTGAATACAGGGCTAATTCAGGGTGGAGAACTGTTGAATTCAGGAGGAATTAACCCGGCATTCACAAAGGACGGCCTGTCTTGCGACCCCTTTAAGGCACCTCCGGTTTGGGGCCGTAGATAGCTTGGTCCAGAGCGCCTGGTTTACCGTAATGGCATGTTGTGGAAGCAGATCAGCGCGGTTGCAGTGCTGTGCGGGATGCTCGCAGCAGCGGGCGCGCCCACGGCGGAGGCCCAGGCGCTCAACCTGATCCCGATGCCGCGCGAGCTGGCTGTCTCCGGGACCGAGGCGCTGCGCGGGCAGATCGAGATCAACTGCGCGACGCCCTGCGCAACCGAGGACCAGTTCGCGATCGACGACCTCAAGGGCTGGCTCGCAGCGGACGGGATCACAGTAAGCGCGGGCGCAGCCGTGCATGTGCTGGTGGCGCGGTATGGGAATGCGATCGCGCAGCCTATTTTCCGGGACTCTGCAACGCAGCCCGCCGAAACAACAGCGATGCCCACCGCGATGCAGGCGGAGGGCTATGCCATCAGCCCGGACGGGCATGGGATCGCGCTGACCGCGGCCGGCAGCGCGGGCATCTTCTACGCGTTGCAGACGGTGAAGCAGCTGGTGACCGGCTACGGCGCGAACGCCGTGCTGCACACGGTAAAAGTCCGCGACTGGCCCGCAATGCAGTATCGCGGCCTGCAGGACGACCTCTCGCGCGGCCCGGTGACGACGCTCGAGTTCCAGAAGAAACTGATTCGTACCATCGCCGCATACAAGGTTAACCTCTACTCGCCGTACTTCGAACACACCATGGAGTATGCGTCGAACCCGCTGCTGGCACCGCCCGGCGGAGGCATCAGTGCGGCGGACGCACAGCAGCTCGTCGCATACGCGAAGCAGTACCACGTCACAGTGGTACCCGAGCAGGAGGCCTTCGGGCATCTGCACAATGCGCTGCTGTGGGAGCAGTACCAGCCGCTGGCGGAGACGCCGCACGGCGCGGTGCTGGCGCCGGGGCAGGCGGGGTCCGTCGCGCTCATCCAGCAGGAGTTCACCGAGCTCGCCGCGCTCTACCCGGGTCCGTTCCTGCATATTGGCGCGGACGAGACTGTAGACCTCGGCGTCGGCCAGACCAAGGCAGACGTCGACGCGCGCGGGCTCGCGCCCGTCTATCTCGACTTCATGCAGCAGATTGCAACCGCCTTGAAGCCGCTGAATCGGCTGCTGCTCTTCTGGGGTGACATCGCGCAGGACTCGCCGCAGCTGCTGAAAGATTTACCTCAGTCCTTCAAAGACGAGACCATCGCGATCGCGTGGGGGTACAACCCCGAGCCCAGAGGCTTCACCAAACTCCTGACACCGTTCACCCAGGCCGGCTTTGAGACATGGGTCGCGCCCAGCGTGCACAACTTCCGCGTGGTCTATCCCAACTACGGCATGGGATTGCTGAACATCCAGCAGTTCACGCGCGACGGACAGAAGGCAGGCTCGACCGGGCAGCTGAACACCATCTGGAACGACGACGGCGAGGGCCTGATCAACCAGGACTGGTACGGCATCCTGTTTGGCGCGGCGTGCGCGTGGCAACAGGGCGAGTCTTCGCTGGACGCATTTGAGGATGCTTACGGCCCGGTCTTCCACGGCGATAACACCGGCGCGCTCGACCAGGCGCAGAAGGAGTTGATGGCCGCACACGCGGTGCTGAAGGATGAGGCCAGGGTAGGCGATGCGAGCAACAACATCTTCTGGCTCGATCCGTGGTCGAAGGACGGGCAGAAGGTCGCCGCCCAGGTGCGGCCCTACACGCACGAACTGCGCATGCACGCCGAGGCGGCGCTGACGCTGATTGCGAAGGCGCGGACCGCGGCGGGCGCGAATGCGGGTGCGGGTGCGGGTGCGGCGAACGTGGGTGAAACCGCCACGATGTACGACGCAGCGCAGTATGGCGCGGCGTCCAGCGGACTGCGCGAGCCGGACGCAGTCGACGCGATGGAGCTGGGCGCCCGGCGCATGGACTTTATCGGGCTGAAGTTTGAGCTTGCGGACGAGATGGCCGCAGGCTATGCGCGTGCACAGGCGGACGCCGCGAGTCCGGACAAGAAGGTGAAGGCGCTGGCGGCGCGCGAGCTGAGCGACATCAACGGCATCAACGGGCGCGCAGAGGACCTGCGCAATGGATACTCCTTGCTGCGCGATCTGTACGAGTCGGCGTGGCTCCGCTCCAACCGGCCCTACTGGCTGCGCAACATATTGGAGCAGTACGACGCAGCGGCGCAGCTCTGGATCGCACGCGCGGACAAGGTGCACAGCGCACAGCGCCAGTGGGCGGACCAGAAGACATTGCCCAGCGCGGACGAGCTGGGCATTCCGCCTGCGCCGGATGCGGCAATGCCGTGCTGTTCTGCCACGACAACTCCGGCGGCGGCGCCATGAGTCTGCGCGAGATCTTTGCGCGGCGAATGATTGCATCGGATGGCATCATCGAGCGGCCGCGCATTGCCACCGATCCGGATGGCATCATCGCGTCGATCGAGCCGGATGCCGCGAGCCCTGACGAGACGACAAACATAGCTCCGGCGTTCTTCGACGTCCATGTGCACGGAGCCGCCGGCGTGGACGTGATGGAGGGTTCGCCCGAAGCGCTGGCTCGTGTAGGCGGATTTCTTGCTACACACGGTGTTGCACATTTTCTCGCAACCACAGTAACGGCACCGGTGGATGCAACCCTGCACGCACTGGAAGGAATCGCTGACGCGATCGAGGCAGCGGAGAGCGCCAATGCAAAACGCGAACAGAGTCATGGAGCGCGGCCGGTGGGCATCCATCTGGAAGGGCCCTTTCTCTCCCATGCCAAACGCGGGGTGCATCCCGCGACGCAGATTCAGCGGCCGTCCGTGGAACTATTCGAGCGCTTCCAGGCCGCAGCGCGCGGTCACATCAAGCTCATGACCATCGCGCCGGAGGCGGAGGGCGCGCCGGAGCTGATCGCCCACGCAACCTCAAACGGTGTGCGCGTGAGCATCGGCCACTCCGACGCAACAGCGTTAGAAGCCCGCGCAGGAATTCGAGCAGGCGCGGTGAGCGCGACGCATGCCTTCAACGCGATGCGGCGGCTTGACCACCGCGAGCCGGGAATCGCCGGCGCGGTGCTGGACGAGCAAGAGCTCTACGCCGAGCTGATCTGCGACGGCATCCACGTCGCACCCGAATTCGTCCGGCTGTGGTGGCAGGTAAAAGGAGAGCACCGGGCAATCCTCGTAACCGACGGCATCTCGGCGACGGGGATGCCCGACGGCACCTACATCCTTGGCAGTTTGAATGTAACAGTCGCGCACGGGCGCTGCCTGCTGCAGAGCGATCTTGCCGCAGGCAAGGAGACGCTGGCCGGTTCCGTCCTGACCATGGACCAGGCAGTCGCCAATCTGCAGGCATTCACCGGCGCCGGGCTGATGGCCGCCGTGCATGCGGCCAGCCGCAATCCAGCGCGGATGCTGGGGATGGACGCGCTGGGCGAAATCGCAGTCGGCCAGCCGGCGAGTTTCAATGTCTTTGGCGCGCATGGCAGGCTGCAGCGGACTGTGCTGCATGGACGCGCGATCTCGATCGTCTCCTAACGTGACCGACGGCCGGCACCGTCTCACAGGAGCCCCACGCGATACACTTGTGCGTAAGCCGTGCCACACGCATTCGCGTGCGGCGACGGGCACGCGAAAGTGGCGGAATTGGCAGACGCACCAGCCTTAGGAGCTGGCGGGGCAACCCGTGGGGGTTCAAGTCCCCCCTTTCGCACCAGCAGATCAGGCTCTCAATCGAGAAACGCCGGGAAGGAGCGTCAAACTTCAATGACGATCAATCAGGTTGGTTCTCTGGTAAATCGCTACAGGGTAGCCTCTTTCTTGATTCATGCCGGCGGCCTGATTCTGTTCGTGATGCTGCTGAGGCATCTCTCAACACCCAGGGTGGCAATTGCTCCCGGCAGACGTGAGACTGCGCAGAACCTGATTTACGTCAGGCCCGGCAGCACCGAATCGGGTTCAGGGAAGGTCCTGCAGAAGACCTCCAAGGTGAAATCGGACCCCATCTCGCCTGCGGCGTCCAAACCGGAGCCCTCAAAGCCCGGCCAATTGAGCCTGACCACCACCCACGGCAATGGAAGTGAAGGGCACAGCGCGTGGGGCAGCGGCGAAATCACCATCGCATACCTCAGGTATTATCCGCACCCCTCGCCCGATCTATCGAGCATGCGTGCGCGGACCGAAGGCGACGTCACCTTGTCCGCCCTGATCGACGACACGGGAAAGATAAAAACCCTGACCCTTCTGGCCGGGATCGACCCCGAAATTGACCAGGCAGTAATTCAAACCGTGCGCGAATGGACCTTCACCCCGGCCCTCAAAGACGGGCAGCCGATTTCGAGCGAGCAGGAGATCCACTTCCACTTCAAAAGCCCTGGTTGAGTCATCCAAGTCAGCCACGTCAGCTGATCCCCGGGCACACCTTCAATCCCCGAATTCCAGACGGTTGGCCATACAGCCGCAGCCCGGCGCGGGTTAGGTCGACGCTTGTGGAAGACTGAAAAGAGAGTGCTCTAGGCGGTATGGAGCAGTTCCGCGCCTTCAGGCTCGCGCAGCGACAGCGGAAGGTCGGAGGAGTGGGATTCGATCCCCTCTTCCACCAGCCTCTGCGCCGTCCGCACCAGAAGTGCGCGCTTTGCCGTCATCTTGCCCAGCGCAGTTTCGCGCGCGTCCTCTGAAGCAAACGCTTCATACTTCGCCGTATGGGCCAGCTTACGGTCATAGAGACTGATCTCCGCATAGAGAGACTTCAGGTCGTATCTGTTCTGGATCTTGACGATTTTTTCCACGGATCCCCCTGGTGCAACAGCCGATTGAGAGGAGCTCTTAAGCAGGAAAAGGGAACCTTCGCTCCCTTTTCTCCTGCGTCTGGCCTGTTGTTCAGGCGACTTCGACATTCTCGGCCTGCCAGCCCTTGGGGCCCTTCACGACGTTGAAACGTACGGACTGGCCTTCCTGCAGGCTGCGGAAGCCGTTGCTCTGAATGGCCGTGTGGTGGACGAAAACATCCTCACCACTCTGGCGGCTGAGAAAGCCAAAACCCTTGGCATCGTTGAACCACTTAACTGTTCCCTGTTCCATGACTTGTTCCTTAGAAAATACAATGTACCGCCGAACGCAATGTGGTGTGTTTTGCGAGTAGAGGCAAGCCGGAACAGGCAAATAAACCAGATCGGATTCTTCGATCTCTATCAGGGTATCACCTTCATTCGCCGGCAGCCCCCACGCCGGGCCGGTTCCTCTGTAATGTTTGTGTAAGGCCCCCCGAACCCTGTATTTTGTGGCATTTGGCCGGGATAGAAGACGGGCAGCGCGGGACGAACCGGCTCCGCGCTAGACTCGAAGTGTGGCCGAGGTCCGGCAACGAATGTACCTCGGCTCCACAATTGAGGCGACGGAAAAATCTATGAGCCAGCCGAACCAGCCCACTGAGGCGCCGAAAGTGCTTGCACAACAGACCGAGGACTATCGCGAGAGCTACGCCAACAGCGTGCAGGTGAGGATGAGCGTCTGGGACTTCTTCCTCGTCTTCGGCACCATGCACCATGAGTCGCAGGACAAGGTGAAGATCGAGAACTTCCAGGGCATCTACCTCAGCCCGCAGCAGGCCAAGGCGCTGCTGAACGTGCTGAGCCATAACCTGGCGCAGTATGAAAAGACCTTCGGCACACTGGCGCTGGAGCCGAACTTCGGGCCGTCAGGGCCTGTGAATTAGAGGGTGATGGCGAACGCCAGGCACGGTGTGGGACCAGCGCAACCGCTGCCCCTGTGGCGGCTGTATCCGGTCTTCTTCGCGGCGGTCTATCTCTCGCATCTGACCCTGCTGCGCCTGCCTTACTTCTGGGACGAGGCGGGCTACTACATTCCCGCCGCGTGGGACTTCTATAAGACAGGCACGCTGATCCCGATCACAACGGTGACCAACGCGCATCCGCCGCTGCCATCAATCCTGCTCGCCGGCTGGTGGCACATCTATGGATTCGTCCCCAGCGGCACGCGAACGCTGGTGTGCATGGTGGCCGCAGCGGCGTTGCTGGCGGTCTATCGTATGGCGCGCGGGCTGGTGGGCGGTCCAGGGGCAGCGGTTGTAGCAACCCTGACGGGGCTTTATCCAATCTGGTTCGCGCAAAGCACGCTGGCCCATGCAGACATCTTCGCCGCCGCGTTCACCCTGTGGGGGCTCGCTCTGTATATGGAGGGACTCGCAGAGCGGGCAGGGGCATGCGATTCGGCCCGACTCAGTGTTGGCACGGCAGCCCTGTTCTCGCTGGCCGCACTTTCCAAGGAAACGGCGATCATCACGCCGCTTGCTCTCGCAGCGTGGGAGGGTGCGCTGTGGTGGCGCGACCAGCGGGCAGCCTCGCACGCGGACACCGGGTCGGCCGAAGTACATGCATCGTGCGCAAAGCGGATCGCCGCCCTGCTCTTCCCTGCCCTGCCGCTCGCAGCGTGGTACGCCTACCACTTCCATCGCACCGGCTTCGTCTTCGGCAATCCAGAGTTCCTGCGCTACAACGCCACGGCCAACCTCAACCCGCAGCGCATCGGGCTGTGCCTCTACCATCGGCTGCTGCACCTGACCCTGCATATGAACATGTTTGTGCCGGTCACCTGTGCCGTGGCGGCATATTTTGCACCGGCAATTGCGGGCCGCACGCGGCTGCCGCGCGCCGTCGTCGAGGCCCTTGGAATAGTCCTGCTGGCCAACTGGATCGCATTCTCCGTGCTGGGCGGCGCTCTGCTGACGCGCTATCTGCTGCCCATGT
The DNA here is from genome assembly GCA_963766975.1 of uncultured Acidobacteriaceae bacterium. Classification (GTDB taxonomy): domain Bacteria; phylum Acidobacteriota; class Terriglobia; order Terriglobales; family Acidobacteriaceae; genus Edaphobacter. The sequence goes on along the minus strand of CAVYCF010000012.1, from coordinate 241,665 downwards.
ATCCGCTGGTGCTGCTGCTCTGCGTGGCGGAGTGGCGGCTGCACTTCCGCAGCTGGGGATGGTTCGCGGCCTTCAGCGCGGCGGCCTTTCTCGCTGGTTTGTGGATCAACCCTCCCTACGCCTTTGCGCCGGAGGACAACCTCACCTACCGCGACTTCATCGTCCTGCACCAGCGCGCGGTTGGCGTGATCGCGCAGCGCTGGCCGCAGGCGACGGTGCTCACGGCTTGGCCGGCAACGTCGGAGCTGGCGCGTCCGGAGCTGGGTTACACGAAGCGGCCGGTGAAGGTGTATGCGATCGGCAACTTCACGCCGGATGAAGTCGAGAAGGCAGCGGCAAACCCCGGCGAGTACGATACCGCGCTGGTCTTCTCCACCAAGCTGGTGCCGCCAGCGAGATTTCTGCGCCACGCGCGGCGCGGGCCGACCGAGGCCGACCGGCGCTACTTCGACTTCCACGACGATCTGCAGCCCGATGAGATCGCCGCAATGCTCCACGGCGACATAGTCTGGCGGGGCGCGAACCGGGACCGTACCGAGTGGGTCGCGATCCTGCGCTTTCCCCGCGTGGTGGACGCAGAGCTGCAACGGCCGTGACGTGAGGCGGCTTCTATAATCACAGACGTGGTACGAGATCTTCTTCGCAATCGCGGCGTGGCCGCAGTATTCGCACTGGCCGCCTGCGTGTCGATTCCCTCGCTTTACGGCCAGATCGCGCCCGCTGCGCAGGGCGATGCGCCCGCATCGCCGGCCGACATCCGCCAGCCCGGCGGCAAGCTGGTGCTGGTACTGCCGTTTGAAAACCGCAGCGGCCAGCCCAACCTCAGCTGGATCGGCGACTCGTTCCCCTGGACGCTGGACCAGCGGCTGAACTCCGCAGGCTTCCTCACCATCGAGCGCGACGACCGGCAATACGCGATGGAGCACCTGGGTTTGCCGGCGGACTTCAAGCCCAGCCGCGCGACCACCATCCGCATCGCGCAGCAGCTGGATGCGGACTACGTCATCATCGGCAGCTACAACGTGGCCAACCCGGGAACTACGGCAGCCCGCATCGACGTGCAGACGCAGGTCCTGGAAGTGAACCAGCTGCGCCTGTCCGCGCCCATCACTGGATCGGGCGAACTGGCGAAGATCTTCGATGTGGAGAACGCGCTGGCATGGCAAGTGGCGCGGCGCATCGACACCCACTTCGCCGTGGCGGAGCAGACGTTCCTGGCGGCTTCCGGAGGCGTGGGACTGAGCGCGTTTGAGGATTACATCCGCGGCATCTCCGCGCCAACGGCAGAGGAACGCCTGAAGCGGCTCGACGATGCGGTGACCGCAGCGCCCAACTACACACCAGCCCTGCTGGCCCTTGGTAAAGAGCAGTATGCGGCACGCCAGTATGACGAAGCCGCAGCGACCCTGGCCCGGGTGCCGGCGGGAGACCGCGTAGCCCTGCAGGCAAGCTTCTACGGCGGCCTCGCCCGCTTCAACACCGCGAAGTACGCCGAGGCGGAGAAGGCATTTGCGTTTGTGGCATCGCGCCTGCCCCTGCCTGAGGTGGTGAACGACGAGGGCGTGGCGCAGAGCCGGCAGGGCAAGGACGCGGTCGCCCTCTTCCAGCAGGTAATCGTGATCGACCCCAACGACGCGGACTACCACTTCAACCTCGCAGTGGCCCTCCTGGGCCGCAATGACATCTCCAGCGCGCTGCACGAAGACGAGACAGCGCTGAAGCTGCACGGCGACGACACCGAAGCCAAGGAGCTGGAGTCGCGGCTCGAGTCGCTGCATGGGTCGGCGGCGAATTGGAAGACGGTGGTGTATGCCGACGGCTTCAGCCCGACCCCACGCGTGCGGCGCACCTGGTCGGAGGCGTCGGTGCGGCAGATCGCATTCCAACTCGACCAGATGCATGCGCTGCAGATGGCAGCAATGCCTCCCCACGACGCCGCGGTGGAGTACACCAAGCTCGGCAACGGATACCTCGCGCAGGGTCTGATGCCGGAGGCGGAGCAGGAGTTCCAGTCGGCGTTGAGCGCGGATAAGAACAATGCTGCCGCTCATGCCGGCATCGCTCAGGTGCGGGAGCGGACAGGCTCGGCGGACGATGCCCGCGCAGAGGCGCAGGCCTCGCTTAAAATCGCGCCAAATGTAGACGCCTACCTGGTCCTGGCCCGGCTGGAGCTGGCTGCGAACCAGCCCGGCGCGTCCGCCGGCGACGTGGCCAACGCACTCAGGATCGAGCCCGCCAACGCCGCCGCGCTGGGCATGAAGCAGGCGCTGGCCCAGCGCGGCCAGAGCCTGCCGTAAGCCATGCGCACCAGCGGGTGCGCTACCATGGTCGCGGTGCTGCCATGATCTTCTCCCGATCGCGAAGACGGAAAAACTTCCTCACGTCGACGCTGCTGCCCGCGCTGGGCATTGCGATTATCATCTTTTTGCTGCTCGGCATCGTCTCGCGGCTGTTCCGCAGCGCGACGCGCGTCCACGCGGCGGATGCAACGCCCGTGGTGCTGAAGCTTGCCATCCACGACACCATTCAGCCCATCACGGCCGAGTATCTGAAGCGCGGACTCGGCGAGGCAGCCGCGCGCAATGCGGATGCCGTGCTCATCTCCATGGGAACGCCGGGCGGTTTGCTCGAGTCCACGCGCGAGATGGTCGCCGACATCGAGGCATCGCAGGTGCCGGTCATCATCTTCATCGAGCCGTCGGGAAACCGTGCGGGCTCAGCGGGCTTCTTTCTGCTGGAGTCGGCGGACATCGCAGCCATGGCTCCGGGCACCAACGCAGGCGCGGCCCACCCTATCCTCGAAGGCACCACCATGGACCCGGTGCTGAAGCTGAAGATCGAGAACGACGCGGCGGCATTCCTGCGATCGTACGTCACGGTGCGCGGACGCAACGCAGCCGCCGCCGAGGACGCTGTGCGCAACTCGAAGTCCTACTCCGAGGCGGAGTCGCTGAACCTGCATCTGATCGATGCAATCGCGCCCGATGATGCGCATCTGCTGGCTGCGCTCGCCGGCAAACAAATCAAGCGGTTCAACGGCGCCAGTGCGACTCTGAGCCCGCAGCTGGCCAACGCAGAGATCGTCCTGCTTCCCCCATCCATGCGCGAGCGGCTGCTGACCCGGCTCACCAGCCCGGATCTCGATGTGCTGCTGCTCGTCTGCGGCGGTCTGCTGATCTATCTCGAGTTCAACGTGCCGGGAACAATCGTGCCCGGAGCGCTGGGCACCCTGCTGATGCTGCTGGCGATCTTCGGGCTCAACCTGCTTCCCGTCCAGCACACTGCGGTGCTGCTCCTGTTCGCTGCCGTGGCGCTGATGGTGCTCGAAGTGAAGTTCACCAGCCACGGCGTACTGGCGCTCGCAGGCGTCCTGTGCCTGGTCTTCGGCCTGGCGACGCTGGTCGATGGTCCCACACCGGAGATGCGCGTCCACTTCAGCGTGGCCGCGGCGGCCGGGATCGGCTTCGGCGGCATCAGCTTCTTCCTAGCGTGGATCGCGCTCAAGGCGCGGCGCGCCAAGCGGCTCACCGGCCCACAGGCGATGGTGGGCCATACCGCGATCGCCGTAACGCCGCTTGCGCCTGCAGGCCATGCCTCTTCTGGTCATGCTCCCGTCCGCCAGGTGGAAACCGGCCAGGTCGAAGTCCGCGGCGAGATCTGGCGTGCCACCCTGGAGCCGGGAAGCGCGCCGGTAGCGAAGGGCGCGCAGGTCACAGTGCGCGCGGTCGACGACCTCACGCTCACGGTCTCGAGCAAGCGCTAGTTATTCGATAATCCGCGCGACAACATCGTAGTCGTGCGACTCGGTGATCTCAGCGCGGTAGAAGGTGCCCGGGACAAGCGTCTCGTGCGCGCCGAAGTCATTGATCAGCACCTTGCCGTCGATCTCCGGCGCGTGCAGCGCGGTACGCCCCTGCCACAGCAGTTCAGTCTCGTCGCTCTCGCCTTCGACCAGGACCTCGACCTCGCGGCCCACCCACGCAGCCTTCGCCTTCGCGCTGATCTTCTGCTGCAGCTTCATCAGCCGCCGGCGCCGCGCCTCGATGGTGCGCTTCGGGACCTTGAGCGCGGCGTCCAGCTCATACGCGGCCGCGCCCTCTTCATCCGAATACGAGAACACACCCAGCCAATCGATCTTTGCTCTTTCAATGAACTCTACGAGTTCATTGAAGTCTTCCTCCGTCTCGCCGGGGAAGCCGACGATGAAGCTGGTGCGCAGCACAATCCCCGGAACGATAGCGCGCGCCTTCTCGATCATGCGCAGAAAGACCTCCGGCGTGCCGCCGCGCTTCATGCGCTTCAGCACCGAGGGCGACGCATGCTGTAGCGGCACGTCGAGATATTTCGCGATCGTGTCATGCTTCGCCATGGTCTCGAGCAGCCGCGTGGTGATCTTGTTCGGATACGCGTAGAGGAAGCGCAGCCACTTCAGCCCCGGCAGCACGGCCAGCGCGTCGAGCAGTGTGGCAAGGCCATCTTTGATGCCGAGGTCTTCGCCGTAGCAGGTCGTGTCCTGGCCGATCAGCGTGATCTCGCGCACGCCCTGCGCAATCAGCCGCTCAGCCTCGGCGACGATCGACTCCACGCGGCGCGAGCGGAACTTGCCGCGCAGCTGCGGAATGATGCAGAAGCTGCAGGGATGGTCGCAGCCCTCGGCGATCTTGATGTATGCGCTGGCGCGCGGCGTGGAGAGGATGCGCGGCGTGTCATCGGAGTAAAGATACTCGGGCAGCGCGGCGGTTGCGCCATGCCACTGCGCGCGGGAGAAGCGGCCCTGGCGTTCGCGGTGGTCGCCTTCAGGTCTGGAGGTGGGATGCTCGGCTTCGAGCTGCGAGCCGACCTCTGTCGGATGCGAGTGCTGGTGCACAGCGCTGGGCGCGCGACTGACGAGGATGTTGAAGGGCGAGTTCGATGGCGCGTCCGGCTGCGGCGCGGAAAGACCGGCGGCATCGAGAATCGCCTCCAACTCGCCAGTCCCGACCACCGCGTCTACTTCGGGAATATTGGCGCGGATCTCGTCGCGATATCGCTCGACTAAACATCCCGCAACAATCAGTCGCTGCGCCTTGCCGCCATGCTCGCGCTTGTGCTGCACCATCTCCAGAATCGCGTTGACCGACTCCTGCTTGGCGGAGTCGATAAAGCTGCATGTGTTTACGACCAGAATCTCCGCGTCCTCAACCCGCGCAGTCAGCTCGCCGCCCGCGCGATCGAGCAGCCCCATCATCACCTCGGAGTCGACGAGATTTTTGGGGCAGCCCAGCGAGACGAAGCCAATGCGCGGACGCGTGGCGGGCGCGGCTACAGACTGCTCGGCTGTGTGATCAAGGACGGAAGGCGGCACACTCCCATCTTATCAACCGGACCGCAAAGCCACAGGATCAGATGAGTAATGTGGGTGTCTTAGGGGTGGCCGCTGGGCCGCCCGATCCTATATGGCCTTAGGAAGAAATTGCGGCTAGTGAACTGAAGAGGAGCATGGGCTGTGGATACTGAGCTGCTGTTTCCAATAGCGGTATGTGCGATTGGTGCTGTCCCATTCTTTGCGTGGACGGTAAGGCTGAGGCGTTTGTCAGTCTCGGTCAGATCGTCCGCGCCTCGAAACGGGCTGTCAATAGAAGAGAGACAGCGAAAACTGCGGATTGCGAGTTGGATCAGCTTTGCCTGCGGCTGTTTGATGCTGGCGGGGGCAGCCTATTTCACATGGCAGCGGATTTCAAACTGAGACGTTCGCTGCCATATGAATAGTGAGGACGATTAGATAAACGGCGGCTCCACAGGCTCTTCGGCGGCGGCGCGCCGTGCGCGGACCTTCGCGATAAAGCTCTCGGCCAAGCTGCGGGCCTGGCCTGCGAGCACAGCAATGCGCTGGGCAGGCACCTTCAACCCCTCGCCGATGGCCTCGACCACCTCGGCGGTGGTGGTCAGCGCGGCGGTCACCATGCCATCGACGCGCGCGACCTGCTTCTGCGCGCGCAGGTTGGCGTCGGCGATGGTGGCGTCGCAATGCTCCACCACAGACTTGGCAGTGCGGGTGGTGGCCTTCAACGTCTCCGTGGTTTCGACGAAGTTCGCCGTGATGACCTTGACCTTGGGCTTGGCGTCCTCAAGAATGTCGCGGCCAGAGGCCCCAATCTCCTTGGCCACGTCCAGCAGCGGCAGCACCTTCGCCTTCAACTCGTCAGCGGTCGCGCTAAGGTTCTTCGCGACGCCCACGACCTTGACGGCGACGACGATAAGCGCGATCACGAGCAGGACAAATGCCGCCGCAATCAGACCGATAAAGATCATGATCAGCCGGTTGGTCTGCACCAGTTCTGCCTGCTGCAACCACATTGCAAGGCCAAGTGTCGCCATCGATCGAGTTCATCCTTCCAGCAGATCAATATCCATGGCCCAAAGGCGCGCAAAGCAATTGCGTACGCGCGACTAACCGCGGCCGGGCTTAGGCCTGCGGGTCAACGGTGGTGTTGACGTAGGCATCGGTACCCGCCTCAACCGCGGCGCCTACCTTGGCCTGCTGCTCGTTCACCAGATGCCGGCCCTTGTCCGCGTATTGACCCCACTGGCTGCGGCCCTTCTCGTAGTACTCGCGGCCTTTGTCTGCGTAGGTGCCGGCCTGGCGCTTGCCTTCCTCCACCAGCTCCGTCGCCTTCTGTTTCCCCTGCTCATAATACTGGCGGCCCTGCTCAGCGTATTCACCAGCCTTCTGGCGGCCCTGTTCGAGCATCTCTTCGGCGCGTTCCTTCGCCTCACGGGCGCCGTTCATCAGGTCTTCCCGCGTCTCTTTGCCCGCCTTGGGCGCATACAGCACCCCGATAAGGGCCCCAAAGCCCAATCCAGCGAGAAACCATCCCAATCCATTCGATCCGTTGTCGTTGTCTGCCATTCGAAGTCTCCTGTGCTGACCCGGTCAGCCGGCGCGATTGTATCAATACTGGAATGTACCACCGGCGGCGGCCCGGTGTCCTCTCCATGCAATTCGGACGACCGCCCCACCGCAGTCCGATGCAGGCATCCATGGGCAGGTTGCGTATGGGCGGATTGCGCAGAATGAACCTCGCCAATAAGCAGGACGCCTCGCCGCGCAGGTTACCAGCGTCCAATGCTCAGAACACCTGCTGGGTTCATGCACCCGCCTCCCTCCTTCGCGCGCTGTGAATGCATGTTGTCGGCAGATGGAACCGGGTATAGCCGCCCCACAGGCTGAGGGAGTATGGTTTAGCAGAATCGAGGGGACGAATGAACGCACAAAAGATCCGCACATCGATATGGGCGCTGGCGCTGTCACTGACGATTGCCGGTGCAGCCGCGGGCTGCAAAAGCTCCGCGCCGGATGACGCGACCCTGAACACGCAGGTGCAGAGCAAGCTCTTCTCCGACCAGGGACTGCGCGGCGAGCCGATTCAAACCGCCGTCTCCGGCGGCGTGGTGACGCTCAGCGGAACTGTTTCAAGCGATGCGGCCCGCTCCGGCGCAGGGGCAGATGCCGGGCAAGTGGCCGGCGTGAAGACCGTAGTGAACAATCTGACGGTGCAATCGGCCGCGGCCACCGCAGTTGCGCCGCCACCGGTGCCAGAACCGATGCAAACCGCACCCACCTCCACGCAGAAGATCATGAAGCCATCGGCCGCAACCCAGAAGAATGGTCCCGCGCCGATCGAGCGCAACGCGCCACCTCCGATGCCGCAGCAGGCGCCTCCGCCGCCCATGGCCCAGGCCGCACCGCCGCCGATGCCGCAGGCCCCGCCGCCGCCCCAACCGGTGGCGCACAACATTACGCTCCCCGCCGGCACACCCATCCCGGTGCGCATCACCCAGACGCTGGACAGCGGCTCGACCCAGACCGGCGACAAGTTCACCGGCTCCATCGCGTCGGACATCATCGTCGACGGCATGGTCGTCCTGCCGCAGGGCGCGCCCGTCACCGGCCATGTGGATGAGGCCAAGGACGCCTCGCACTTCAAAGGGAGCTCCCTGCTGACTATCTCGCTCACGTCGATCTCCCACCATGGCGAGCGCATCGAGTGCTCCACCGAGCAGTATTCCAAGGAAGGTGCCAGCCGCGGCAAGAATACCGCGGAGAAGACCGGCGGCGGCGCGGCCGTGGGCGCGATCCTCGGGGGAATTCTGGGCGGAGGCAAAGGCGCTGCCATCGGCGCAGTCACCGGCGGCGGCGTAGGCGCCGGCGTCAACGGCGTCACCCGCGGTCAGCAGGTGCAGATCCCTTCGGAGAGCGTGGTACGATTCAGGCTCGCCGACCCGATCATCGTGCGTGTGACGCCCGGCGGCGGCGATGACAACTCCAACCCCGGGCTGCAGCGCCATAGCGACCAGTAGCGCGGCAACCGCATCCTACCCTTATGTAGGCGTCAGTTAGCCGCGTCGAGATTTCCAATGCGGAACCCCGTGCTGGCATTCCGGCAACGTATTTTTTCTTCCGTAACCGGCGCACGGTAGCTTTGAGAGCAAGCGCCTCCCCAGGCCGCGCGCCCTGGCCGTTTGGGCAACCGGCGCCCCGGCGCAGCACCCGACACCGCTGTACTCATCCGCACGTTGAGGTTGTGTTTGACCAAGCCAAAGACTCCAGCGGGCTATCTCGCCCTCACGCTGCACGCGCACCTGCCCTACGTGGTCAACCACGGCACGTGGCCGCATGGCCTCGAGTGGCTGCATGAGGTCGCGGCAGAGACCTACCTGCCTCTGCTGCGCGTGCTTGGGAATCTCGAGCGCGACCACGTGCCCGCCAACTTCAACCTGAACCTCTCGCCCGTACTCCTGGAGCAACTGGCCCATCCCCACTTCATCGCGGAGTTCCCGCAGTATCTCGAGCGCAAGATCACCGCCGCGCGCGAGGACGAGGCCTTCTTCCTGCAGATGGGCGATGGCCATCTCGCGGAGACTGCGCGCATGTGGGGACGCTTCTTCGCGATAGCGCTCGAAGACTTCCGCGAACTGGGCGGCGACATCGTCGCCGGCTTCCGGCGATTTGCGGACGCGGGCATGATCGAAGTCCTCACCTGTGCAGCCACCCACGGCTATCTGCCGCTGCTGGGAACCGATGAGAGCGTGCGCGCCCAGGTGCGGCTGGCAGTCGAGACCCACACCCGCCACATGGGCCGGAAGCCGCGTGGCATCTGGCTGCCGGAGTGCGGCTATCGACCCGCCGGCGAGTGGGAGTACCCGGTAAACGGCACCGGCGATGCTTCGCTGGGGCCGGGCTTCGAACGCATCGGCATCGAGCAGGCTCTGGCCGAGAGCGGCCTCGAGTATTTCTTCGTCGACTCGCACCTGGTCGAGGAGTCGCGGCGCGCACCTTCGCCCTATGGGCCTCCCGAAAGCCGCGTGCCGCGGACGCCGCGGCTGGAGCGCGTAACCCGCGGGCCGGAGCGCAGCCTCTATCAGCCGTATTACGTGGACGGACCGTATGACAAGCGTTTTGCCGCAACAGTCTTTCCCCGCGACCCCTCCACCGGGCTTCAGGTCTGGTCGGGCGATACCGGATACCCCGCAGACCCGAACTACCTCGACTTCCATAAGAAGCGCTTTCCCGGCGGGCATCGCTACTGGCGCGTGACCGGCCCCGCCGTCGACATGGGCGACAAAGAGACCTACTGGCCGGAGCAGGCCGCCGCGCGCATCGAGGAACACGCAACCCATTTCGTGGGGATGGTGAGGGAAGCGCTGGCCGGCGGCTTAAGCCGCGCCATCCCTCCCGTACTCTGCGCACCCTATGACGCCGAGCTCTTCGGACACTGGTGGTTCGAGGGGCCGATGTGGCTGGAGAAGGTCGCCAGAAAGCTCCATGAATGCGAGAGCATCGCGACCATCACCTGCAGCCAGTATCTGGACCAATATCCGCGGGCCGGCTTCATCGCCATGCCCGAAGGATCGTGGGGCGCCGAGGGCGGAAATCAGGTCTGGCTGAACCAGGAGACCTCATGGACCTATTCCCACCTCTACAGCGCCGAGCTGTACGTCCGCCAGGTCTCGACCGCGATGCGCTGGCGTCAGACCCAGCTGGGCACGCGCATCGTCCAGCAACTCTGCCGCGAGCTCCTGCTGCTGGAGTCCTCAGACTGGCAGTTCCTCATCACCACGGGCGCCGCGCGCGACTACGCCGAGATGCGCTTCCTCACCCACAACGACCAGTTCCTGGAGTTGAAGATCATGTGGGAGGCCTTTGATCACGACGGCGCGCTGAATGAACACATGACCTTACGCCTCGCTGAGATCGAGCAGCGCGACCTTCTGTTCCCGGGCCTCGATCCCTCCCTGTGGATCGAGGGTGCGTGCCAGTCGCGCGTGACCGCCGATGCCGTGCAAGGTGACGCCGAAGTCCACGGCGGCCAGCGAAAGGCCGCAGCTTCAGAGCCGCTCCCAACTGAGGCCCGGGCCGTCTCAGAGTGAGCTCCGGTGTGGCTCTGCCAGTCAGGGCCGGCCGGCTGCGATCATTTCAATCCGTGGGATGCGGCCCACAAATCCGCTGATGCGTATATTGTGGTAGCTGCGATTTGCGCACCCATTTTTCGCACCCATTTTTCAGGAGAGACCCAGGACCATGCCTTTCACCACACGACGCACCCGACGCAACTTCATCTCCAACGGACTCGCCGTCTCCGGCGGCCTGGCGCTCGGCGCCTCCCACCCTGGCTTCGCTGCCCTGCAGGCTGCCGGCGCGCCGGCTGCCGCACTCGCTCCCGAGCCGGCAGACATCACCGGCAAGAACTCGCTCAAGGCGCACGCTTCCAAAAAGAAAGTGCTCACCGGAGCAGCCGTCGAGGCGCAGTTGCTCAACAGCAATGCGGCCATCGCACAGATCGTCATCGACCAGTACAGCCTTCTGGTCGCAGAGAACTCGATGAAGGTCGGCCCCATGCGCCCCACGCCCACCACCTACTCGTTCGAGGCGGGTGATGCCCTGGTGGCCTTCGGCGATGCGCACGGCATTAAGGTGCGCGGTCACAACCTCTGCTGGCATGCCCAGCTGCCCACTTGGTTCAACTCCTATGTAACCAAGGACAATGCCAAGCAGGTCCTGGTCGATCACATCACCACCGTGGCCGGACACTACAAAGGCAAGCTGCACTCCTGGGACGTGGTGAATGAAGCGATCCAGGTCTCCGACGGCATGCCCGGAGGCCTGCGCAACGGGCCGTGGTACAAGGTGCTGGGCCCGGACTTCATCCCGATCGCATTCCAGGCAGCACGCGCCGCCGATCCCGATGTACTGCTGACCTACAACGACTACGGCATCGAGACCGACAGCGACGGCGATACCAAGAAGCGCGCTGCCATCCTGGAGCTGGTGCGCGGCATGCAGGCCAATAAGGTGCCCATCAATGCAGTTGGCATCCAGTCGCACATTCACACCAGCTGGACCCCCGACAATGCCAAGGGCTTTCGCGATTGGATGGCCACGCTGCGCGGCATGGGCCTCAAGCTCTTCGCCACCGAGATGGACATCAACGACGACACCATGGACTCGACCGACCCGGCCGAGATCGATGCGGCAGTCGCAAAGGTCTATCGCGACTATGTCGGTATGCTGATGAACGAGCCTGCCGTCGCAGCCGTGATCACATGGGGCGTGACCGACGCGCACACCTGGCTCGCCGGTCGGCGCCCCGCTGGACCGCGGCCTCCGGGAATGCGGCCGCCGGGTGCGCCTGCAGCTGCTGGAGCACCCGGGGCACCGCCCGCACCCGCCGCCCCGCCCCCAGCGCAAGCGGAAGTGCAGCCTCCTCCAGCCCCCGGCCAGCCCGCCGTGCAGCCTCCGGGACCGCCCCCAGGACAGAGAGCTGTCAATCGGGCGCCTGAACGGCCGCTGCCCTTCGACGCCGACAACAAGCCCAAGCCGGCATTCTTCGCCATCCGCGATGCCTTTGATACCAGAAAGGCCTAACCTCCACCCGCAGGCTTCTATTCCGAGAATTGGCGCGGCTGCCGTTTCCAAAATGGGCAGCCGTGTTCCAGTTTGCGCCGCACCAACCCTAGCTACGTTCCAATTTGGGACTAGCTAAAGCAGAAAGGTGCGCGAAATATCGGGGGCTCGCCGTAGACTGGCTCACAAACGCCGGCTTCCGCGACCTCCGCGCAGGCATTCGGCGGGAGACACGGGGTATTTCCGTCATAGAATCAAAGAGAATGGGTGGCATCGGCAACAAGCTTAGGGACGCGCGGGGACAGTGGCAGCTCACGCTGCGCGAGGTGGAAGAACGCAGCTCGCGCATCGCCCAGCGCTGGGAAAACCCTGCCTACCGCATCTCGGCCAGCTGGCTGGACCGAGTCGAGCGCGAGAACCGCGGCCTCTCCGCCACCAAGCTGATCGTGCTCGCCGTCATCTACGGCCTCACCGCCGAACAGATGATTGCACTCTGCCCCACGCCCAGCGGCACGTCGCTCGAGACGCTGAAAGATATCTCCATCCCCAACAATACCCAGCTGTTGGAGGACGGCCTGCTCGAGCGTCAGGCCCGCCAATGGCTTCCTGACACCCTCGTCACCGAGGCGCCGCCGGAGCAGACCACGTTGCTTCCTGCCGTCGCCAACATATTGCCCACCCACTACCGCCGCGGCATCATCGGCAAACGCGACAAGACGCTGGAGCCGATGATCCGGGCCGGCTCCATCGTGCTGATCGATACCCAGAAGCGGGCCATCGCCAGCCGCCGCGAGTGGACCCATGAGTTTGACCGGCCAGTCTATTTCCTCATCGCTCATACCGGGTATGTGGCCGGCTTCTGCGAATTGGATAAGGACGCCGAATGGCTCACGCTGGTGCCGCATCCTCTCTCCTACGAGAGCAGCCGCCGATGGCGGTTTCGCAAGGAGATTGAGGTGGTTGGCACCGTCGCCGCATTCTTTGCCCGCCGCATGGACTAGGCGAGCGCAGACCAGAGCCGATCGGCAGTTCGTTGCAGCTTAGATCGCCTGCTTCAGCTCCGCAAGCTCAGGAAAGCTGACCTGCTCATAAAGCTCCAGAACGTGCCGCGTCATCAGGTAGTAAGTCGCCACCGCGCGCTGCGCATAGCTGGCAAACGCCGTCTGCAGATTGCCGGCCTGCGCGGCTCCCTTCAGCCTGCCCACATGCCACTCAATCTCGCGCGCATTCAGCCTCAACTGCTCGGCCACTACCAGCGCCTCCGGGTGCCAGCGTTGCACATAGGTCGCCAGCTCGATCAGCACATGGCAGTTCTTCTCCAGCCGCTCCAATCCGTCCATGCCGCCCAGCATCGTCCAGATGGCCTCCGGCTCCAACACAAAGGTCTCGTGGGTCGAGTCGTCGATCGCATCCATCGCAATGGCGGCGATCTTCTCCCGGTCGATATGGGCCAGCCGCGCCAGCAACTGTTCCCACGTGGCCTGCGACGACCGCCGGCCACGCAGAGCAGAACGAACCGCGACAGCAGCCAGCGCCGCCAGGAAGATTCCTACCAGAACGACGAATACGAGACCTCTCACGATCGCCTCCAGTTCCTGATCCGGCTCAGATCACTCTCCACCCGCCGCTGCAGCGTATAGATCTGCATCAGCATGGAATCCGGCAGCTCACGCGGCGCAGGAGCCTCCTGCCAAAGCGTGACAATCCAAAAACCCGCGCAGCCCAGATACGCAAACGCTTCCCCGTTCGACAGCAAACTGTAAACATGGTTCCCGGCGCCGAGTCCGACGTAGTTATTCACCGTTTCCAGGACAAGGCAAATCACCGCATACGCCCCAAATCCCTGCGCAATCCTGGCGACGTGGGTCTTCCAGGGCAAACCGGCGGTGGCGGACAGAACCATGGTCCCGATGAAGAGTTCGCTCATCAGGGCGGAGATAAAGAAATTGCTTCGCAACAGATAGCGCTGGTACCACCGGATCGCCGACGGGGAAGCCACCAGAGTAAGGGCCAATGCCAGGAGGAAGCTGGCTGCGACAAGCCATCGAAACGCACGCCGGGTATCCCGCGCCCAGACGCCGGTCGGACAGAAGACATGCACGACCAATTCGTAAAACACAAATAGTTGGATTGCCTCATCCGCAAACTCGAACGCCCTGTTAGTAAGGAAGTAGGGCCACGACACCACGCCGAAGCGAAGCGCCAGAGGGTACAGCACGATCGTGCGAACGATGTAAGTGGCGATCAGCAGAGTGAAGATAGGGAACCCGGCTGCGCGGTGCCGTCGAAACAGCACCGCAAGCAGCACGCAGTTCGCGACAAAACATGCCGCCCACAGGAATTCCTCGACACCGGATAGGTTCATGCTCAGCGCTCCGGGCCGGGCGGCCGCCTGGTTCGTGGCTCCCCGATCTCAACTCAACTATAGCGCACGAACGGCGCAATCGGGACACGGCGGATTGGGATCGCCGCCGCCGCCGGGGCCGTTACCGTCGTTTGCGGCTTGTGCGAGCGCCGGGCGCATGGAAGAGAAATGAGGAAGCGAAGCGCTAACTGCGCCCACGGTGAGTACTGCCGAAAGAGCCAGAACAGTATTTCGGAAGATTCGCGACATGGATGGATCTCCTTTTCGGCGCAATTCGTGCTTGCGCATAAACGGAGACTAGCCGGATGCCGCTGTAAGTATTTGAAATATCTATGCTTCGTTGCGGATAAGAAAATTAACCCTCTGAATTACCGGGGTAACCGTCTTTGGCCCAGCGATGTGGCGTCGCAAAGATCGCGCCATAACCGCGCTCCTGTCGTGTTGCCGATAAGCAACATGGTGGATCCCTTCACTTTTCCAGCCAAACCGGCGACCCAAGACCCGGACCCCGCTCCCCGTTCCAATAAAAGACAGCGACTTACGGGATATTCAAGTCTCCGCTCCCACTCCGGCGATGCCTCCGTTGCTTATAAGAAAACCCGCCATGAAATTTGGGTGTGGAATGCAGCCGCTGCTGGAAAGTAGGGTTGAGGCTCAGCAGAGCAGCATATGCCTGGGGCGCTTGCCGCTCTCCGCAAGGAGACCGGCAAGCGCTTTTCCTTTTCCCCCTCCTGCCCGCCCAAAGAATCCTTCCCGTCCGATTCGTTACACTGAACCGTGAAAATCGCGGCCCCCATCCGCCCCGAGCGTCACGGCGACCCTTTGCCCCACGACCTCAAACACATCGCACGCGACATCTTCGCGCAGGCCTTGGCCGGCTGCAGCATCCCGCACGCCTTCGACCGCGTGCTGCGCATCGACTCCGGCCCAGAGGGACCGCGCCTCATCGCACCCGGCCAGCCAGCCATCGCGCTCTCCGCATTGAAGCATCTCCGCGTCATCGCGATCGGCAAGGCCGCCGTACCAATGCTCGAAGCGCTGCTCGCACGGCTTCCTGTCCCGTCCACGTGCGAGCTGGCCGGGGTCCTCGTCGCTCCGCAGCCACCAGCCGGCCTTCCCGACACCATCCAGTTCTTCGCCGGCGGACACCCCTCGCCCAACCAGGCCTCCTTCGCCGGCGCCGCTGCTGCACTCGCCATCGCGCAGGCGGTCGCAGAACTGCCGCCGGAGCAGGCGCTCTGCCTCTTCCTGATCAGCGGCGGGGCCTCCGCCATGGTGGAACTCCCGCTCGATCCCTCGATCTCGCTCGACGACACCATCGCCTTCCATCGCTCACTGGTCCACTCCGGCGCAAATATCGTTGAGATGAACTGTGTGCGCAAGCACTTCTCCGCCATCAAGGGAGGGAGGCTCGCCCAGGCCGCGGGCCACGCCCGCAAGCTCTCGCTTCTGGTCTCGGACGTTCCCCCTACGCATCTCGATGCGCTCGCGTCCGGGCCAACGCTCGCCGACCCCACCACAATTGCGGACTGCCGCGAAATCCTCGCCCGCTACGCGCTGCTGGACCTTCCTGCCCGCCTCCCCGAATCCGTCCGCCGCTTCTTCCAATCCCCTGACCTTCCCGAGACACCCAAGCCCGGCGAACTCGATTCCCCGGCAATTACTCTGCTCGACTCTGCGGAATTAGCGCGCTCTGCGCAGGCCCGCGCTGCCGCCCTCGACTTCCACGCCATCATTGACAACCGCTGCGACGACTGGCCTTTCGATCGAGCAGCGCTCTATCTTCTCGACCGCCTGCGCACTCTGCACCAGGACCATCCCCGCTGCTGCGTGATCTCCACCGGCGAACTCAGCGTGCCGGTGCCACAGTTTCACGATGCCGCCTCGCATATCGGCGGACGCAACCAGCATCTCGCGCTCCATCTCGCAACTCAACTGGAGAACCACGCTTCACCCGTCGCGATCCTCTCCGCCGGCTCCGACGGCATCGACGGCAACAGCCCCGCCGCCGGCGCGGTCATCGACGCGCAAACCATTCCCGACGCATCCAGCCGCGAATCCGCGCTACGCTCGCTCGCGGCCTTTGATTCCTCTCCATGGCTTGCCGCGCACAATGCAACCATCGTCACCGGCCCTACCGGCCAGAACCTGCGCGATCTGCGCATCCTGCTCGCGGACGCGACCGCATGAAGACCGCGCAGCAAGATGCGCTGCGCTCACCCGGCGCACTTCGCGATGCGAATGGAATGTGCCGGAACGCTGATAAGATCAGCGATGTCCCCATCGTCTAGCGGCCCAGGACTCCGCTCCTTCAGAGCGGCAACACAGGTTCGAATCCTGTCGGGGACGCCACTGTTTCGCTTGGCTTCATCGCATCGCCGCACGTCTCAGTGGCACTGCGCCTCATCCGCATACTGCCGCGCCGAGGCCATCGCCGCCAGCGCCTGCTGGCACCCGACGATCTTCGCATCCAGCGCATTGTTATTAAAGATGTCCGGCGAAATATTGGCCGCCTTGTCATGCATCGCCAGGAACTGGTCGCTCATCTGCTGCATGTTCGCAAATTCATTCCGCAGCAGTTCGGCTGACTTCTGGTCCGGCCCGCTGGTGGCCGCGGCCAGCGCCAGCTGCAGCTTCGCATCCGCCTGCCGCCGGATTGGGCCCACCATTGCCTCCGTCACCGGAACATTGTTGTTCACCGCATTCACCAGCGACACGTGCCACTCGCGCACCTCTGCCAACGCCGCGATCTCCGCGTTCAGAAAGTTCTGCGTCAGCCCCGGCGGCGTGCCGCCTGCGCCGGAAGATGACGGCAGGGAACCGCCGCCCGGCAGCGTCAGGATCGTCTGCGAGCCATCAAACCGCAGCGTGCCATGCGTCAACCGCGCCAGCGATTCCAGGTCGATATAACTCTTGCCATCGATGCGCACCAACGGCGCCTGCTCCGTCTGTCCCGCAATCACCAGGGTTCCAGACGGTCGCGGAGCCTGCGCCATCGCTCCGCACACCCCATAAATACAAGCCAGAGTCCAGACCGCCGATATTCCTGTTCGTCCGCTCATCGAGTGCTCCTGTATTCCAGTCTCGTTGGATGCGGGAAGCTTTGTACTGGAACGGAGAGACTTCGCCTATCTGCGGATCGCCCGCTTCACCTGCGCGTACTGCAGCAGAATGTACTGGTCGGTCATGCCGGCGATATAGTCAGCCACCACCCGCACCAGCCCTTCCGTCGCGATCTCTTCCGCGTATCCCTCTGGCAACTCCGCAGGCTCCGCGACCCAGAAGTTGAACAGCTCGGTCACCACCTCCTCCGCCTTATTGTGCTCCAGCGTCAGCGCGTCGCAGCTATAGAGCGTGTCGTACAGGTAGCGCTTCTCCTGCAGCCGCTCGCTCTCCGCCAGCGGCGAGAAGGTCGCCAGCCGCGCCGGATGTGCGCGCACCTCCGCAAGGCACGTGGCCCCGATCGCGCTTGTGTTGGCCAGCGTGTTCGCAATCAGGTCGTCGGTAAGAATGTTCTGCATCAGCTGCAGCGCCTCATGGAAGAGGAACTTCGGCTCCACGCCCGGGTGCTCGCGATGCACCTCGGCATAGCAGTAGTTGACGATGTTCACATGCGCGCGGATGTGGTCGATCTCAAGCAGCCCCGACTCCACGCCGTCGTCCAGATCCGCCGTCAGGTAGGCGATCTCGTCCGCCAGGTCGATGATCTGCGCCTCAAGCGGCGGTCGCAGACCCAGAAAGTACTCCGCCAGCCCCGGATGCTGGTCCACGCTGTAGTCGCGCGAATGCTTGATGATGCCTTCGCGCACGCCCAGCGTCAGGTTCAGCCCGCGATGCGCCGGCATAGCGCTCCTCAAAGTGCTCCACAATGCGCAGCGCGTGCAGGTTGTGGTCGAAGCGCAGGCCATGCCGCTTCAGGCACTCGTCCAGCGCGCGCTCGCCCGCATGGCCAAACGGCGGATGCCCGATGTCATGCACCAGCGCCAGCGTCTCCGCCAGGTCCTCATTCAGGCCCAGCGCAGCAGCCACAGTGCGGGCAATCTGCAATCACTTCGATAGTGTGCGTCAGCCGGCTGCGGAAGTGGTCTGACGCCCGGCTGGTAAAGACCTGCGTCTTGCCCGCCAGCCGGCGGAAGGCCCGCGACTGCGCCACACGCTCCCGGTCGCGCTGAAAGCCGGTGCGCGAAGTCCGCTCCGGTGCGCTGTAGACTCGCGCCATCAGCGGATCATCCGGCGCGCTCGCGACCGCACACGCGCGCAAATCTCCTTCGCTCCGGGCCGTGCCACGGCTCAGGCGCTTGCCGTCGATCTCCGCAATGTGTTGTTGCGAGGCCACACTTCAGTGTAACTGCCGGGCCGAATCAAGTCGCCCCGCAAACAGCCCCCGCTACTTGGCCGTCGCGTCCCCAGCCGGGCCCACTTTGGCCAGCTTCACCCGAGCGTTCTCCAGCTTGTGCTGCACCTTGGCCACGTCGTCGGGGTCGGCGTCCGCCGGCAGCGAGTGCGCATACTCCGTCATCGACCGCTCCCACTGCGCGACCGCCATCTTCAGGTTGCCGGTCTTCTCATACACCGTGCCCAGATGGTCATGCACGGTGGGGTCGGTGTTCATGCGCTCAATCGCCTTATGCAGATTGTCCTCCGCCTGCGTGTACTGCCCCTGTTTGAAGTACACCCAGCCCAGCGAATCCAGATAAGCGCCATTCTGCGGGTCCAGGTCCACTGCCTGCTGGATCAGCTTCTGCGCGTCCTGCAGCTTCGTGCCGTTGTCCGCCAGCATGTAGCCCAGGTAGTTCAGCACCATCGCATTCTTGGGGTCGATCTCCAGCGCCTTGCGGAACTCCGTCTCCGCCTCGTCATACTTCTTCTCGCGGTCGGCCAGGTCGCCGCGCAGAAAATCGATATACATCTTCTCGTTCGGCTTCTTCGCCAGCGCATCTGCCTTGTCGATCTCCCCCGTCGCGTCATTGAAGCGCTTCAGCCGCGTGTACATCTGCGCCAGGTCCTCGTGGACATCGAGATCGTCCTGCGTGTTCGCAAGCTGCGCCTTCGCCAGCGCCAGCCCCTGGTCCACCTGCCCCGCATCCGCCAGCTGCTGCGCGTAGAGCAGTTGCACCCCATGGTTCTTCGGCTCAGCCTTGGCCGCATCCGCAGCCGCCGCGGTCGCCTCCTTCCACATATGCGCGTCGCGGTAGGACTCCACCATGCCGTCGTAGCCGCTCTCCGCATAGCACGGGTGCGCATCGTCGTCCGCTGTGGTCGAGTCGCAGCCGCCGCCCAGGTCCGCCATCTGCTTGTACGCGGCCACCGCCTCCGTGGTCTTGTTCTCTTCGCGGTAGATGATCCCCAGCCGGTTCAGAAAATACGCCCGGTTGCTCTTCTCCTGCTCGGAGTACTTCCCATCCGGCTTGGTCGTTGAATCCACCAGCTTCGCCAGCAACGCCGTCGCCTGGTCGTACTTGCCCATGGCATCGTAGTCCAGCGCCTCATCCACGCCCCATTGCAACTCGTCATTGCTGCCGGGCTGCACCTGTGCCTTCAGCTTCTCCAGCGTGGCCAAGGACTCGTCGTAGTGCCCCTGCCGTCGCTCAATCTCCGAGATCTGGATCGCCGATCCCAGGTCCGACGGGTCCGCCGTCTCGAGCGTCTGAAACATCTTCAGCGCATCATCCAGCTGGCCATCCTCCAGCAGCGCGTTGGCCAGCGCTGTCTCCACTTCGGGATTGTCCGGCTCCTGGTCCAGCGACCGCTTGTACGCCGCCGCGGCCTCCTTCGGCTTCTTCAGTCGGTCATAGCTCTGCCCCAGCGCAAACTCCTCGCGCGCCGAGCGGTCGTCCTGCGGAACCCCGGCCAGCACATCCGCCGCATGCTGCAGGTCGCCCTCATCCGAGTAGAGCTTCGCCATGCTCAGCACAACCTCTTCGGAATCCGAGTCGATCTTCTGCGCCTCCTTGAACTCCGCCTCCGCCTTCGCCGGCTCGTGGTTGGCCGCGTACAACTCCCCCAGCAGCAGCCTGGGCTCAATGTCATTCGGCTTCAGCCGCGCAATCGTCTCGTACTCTGCGATCGCCTGCGTCAGCGTCTCCTGCGATTGCGGCGTCTGCGCATCGCCCAGCTGCCGCACATACACCTGCCCCAGCAGCGTGTGAGCATCCACATCGTTCGGATCGCGCTTCACCTGCTCCTTGGCCGCATTCACCGCATCGTCAACCCGCCCCAGCCGGAAGTACAGGTCCGCCAGGCCATCCTGCAGCTGCGCCGAATCCGGATCGGCATTCAGCGCCAGCTTGTACTCCTCAATCGCCTGGGTCGCATAGTCCGCACGGCCCGCATTCACCGCCATCTCCTCGTACATATGCGCCAGCCCGTAGTGGTAGTACGCGCTCCCGCGGTCCGGCTCATTATTGGCTGCGGTGGAACCCTGCGCCTTGCGCATAGGATCGGCCGCGCTCATCTTCTGTCCATGCGCCGCAGGCGCAACCGGCAAGCCGACGCCCAGCGTCAGCGCCGAAATGGCAGTAAACCGCAAATATTGATTTCGCAAGGAACGGGAGAACAAGCTCATGGGCAGGCATTTCCTATCCGGCGCCGGGCCGGTTCCGCACTGCTGTTTAGACGAAGCAGCGCTCAGCAGGGATGCCGAGACATCCAGACCGATTGCGAACATTCTACCTCTGCCCGTGCCGATCTGGCGCAAGTTTGGTGAGAGCCCGCCGCGCGATCGAACCTCGAACCGCGGCCCTCGAACCTTTCCGTTCACCCGTGCCGGAAGTGCCGCACTCCCGTAAACACCATCGCAATCCCCAGCCGGTCCGCCGCCTCCATCACCTCAGCGTCCCGCACGCTCCCGCCCGGCTGGATCACCGCCGTCGCCCCCGCCGCAACCACCGTCTCCAGCCCGTCCGCAAACGGGAAGAATGCGTCGGATGCAGCTACGCTTCCCGCCAGCGGCAGCGCAGCCTTCACCGCGCCAAACTTCGCCGCATCCACGCGGCTCATCTGCCCCGCGCCCACCCCCACCGTCTGGCCGTGGCCGTTGTCAAACCGCGCGTAAACAATCGCGTTCGACTTCACATGCTTGCACACGCTCCACGCGAAGCGCAGCGCACGCATCTCCTCCGCCGTCGGCGCACGCTTGGTCACGACCTTCAATTCGCTCTCCGTAAGCTGGTGCCGGTCCGCATCCTGCACCAGGAAGCCCCCCGACACCTGCTTGATCACACGCGATTCCCCCGGCCCCGCCGCAATCTCCAGCAGCCGCAGGTTCTTCTTCGCCGCAAACCGCGCCAGCGCCTCCGCCGTATACCCCGGCGCGACGATCGCCTCCACAAACAGCTTCGCAATCTCCTCCGCCGCCGCGCCATCCACCTCGCGATTAATTCCAATCACGCCGCCAAACGCCGACACCGGATCAGCCTCCAACGCCCGCTTGTACGCTTCCAGCACCGTCGCGCCCGTCGCCGCACCGCACGGGTTGGTATGCTTGATGATCGCCACCGCCGGCTCATCGAACTCACTCGTCAGCTCCCAGCACGCATCCAGATCGACCAGGTTGTTGTAGCTCAGCTCTTTCCCCTGGAGCACCTTCGCACCGGCCACGCCGCGCCCGCTGCCGTCCACATACAGAGCCGCCCGCTGGTGCGGATTCTCGCCATAACGCAGGACGGCCTTGCGGGGTTCGACGATCCTTAGAGTCTCCGGCATCGCGTCCTTCTCGAAGACCGCCGGAACTCCATGCGGCGCGGGCTCGGCAATCGTCTCCAGCGCCGACGCAATCCCCGCGTCATACGCCGCTGTCGTCGCAAACGCAGCCTTGGCCAGCCGCCAGCGTGTCGTGCGAGTTAACGCGCCCGAGTTTGAAGCCATTTCTTCCGCGATCGCGGCGTAGTCCGCCGCCGCTGTCACAATCGCCACATCCTCAAAGTTCTTCGCCGCCGAGCGCACCATCGACGGGCCGCCGATATCGATGTTTTCGATCACATCCGAGAACGCCACGCCCGGCCGGGACGCGGTCTTTTCAAACGCGTACAGATTCACCACCACCATGTCGATCGGCTGGATCGCGTGCGCCTCAACCGCTGCCACATGCTCCGCGTTGCCGCGCATGTGCAGGATGCCGCCATGCACCTTAGGGTGCAGCGTCTTCACCCGCCCGTCCAGCATCTCCGGAAAGCCGGTGAGGTCGCTGATGTCGCGCACCGCCAGCCCCGCCTCGCGCAGCGCCTTCGCCGTCCCGCCGGTCGAGACCAGCTCGACGCCATGCTTCGCCAGCGCCCGCGCAAACTCCACCAGCCCCGTCTTGTCCGTCACGCTTAACAGCGCGCGCGTGATGCGCCGCAGGCCGGCATCAGTAACATGCCCGGCATCGGCCGCATGTGCCGGAGCACCCGCACTCGCGCTCGCCGGATCGTTTTGACCCGCGCTTGCCGCGTTGCTGCCGGCTAGGGGCTTCAAAGCTGTAGCTGTCTCAGGGGAGATCATCTCAGTGGTCGTCACACCACCATTTTATGCCGCATCCGTGGATGCCCCTGAGGAAAGCCGGCCGGATTAGCGCGCAACACAGCGAACAGTCACGGTTGACGTGCTCTTGCACTGATACATCGGCTCGGCGTGTGTGATTTGAAGCTCTGAGTTGCTAACCCAACGGAGGTCTTGATCCCGGACTGACTCCCATTCGCCCCAATAAACCTGCGTGTATGAAAATCCATGGTTTGAAAAAATCTCAACCGAAGAGTCGCCGCCAGTTGCGCCTTCATCCGCCGTCCTCACCCTCGCAGCCTTTGAGCGGTCGGGAGAAAAGACAGGAGGTGATGTAGTTACGCAGCCAGGAACCAGCAATTCAATTCCCAGCAAAAGGGCCGTTAGCACCGCGATAGGCCAGGTCAATACCTTGGCGGTCACGCGCAAACTTTTACGCCACTTCCGTGCGGCCCGGATCACTCCGCCGGAAGCCAGCAGTATTGCAATCAACACTGTGTAGAGCCCAATCACCCACCAGTTGAAAAAGATCATGGACTCTTCCTCATCGCAATACGCCATTCAATGCTGGGATGGCCGGAAATCCTGTCAAGCCCCAAAACCGCCTAAACCACTGCAATATCTATGGATAGACTTGGCATAACAGTTCCATTGCACCTGGTAAAATAGTCTTAGATAGCAAAATCAAGCCCGGCCATCGCGCCGGGCCTTGCTATTTGTGTGGGGCTTGTCTTTCGGCTGCGCGGCATCCAGCTAAGCCATTTGCTTTCAATGCGAACCAGCTAAGCGCTTTGTTTTCAGATACGGCTTGCAAGTCATTGTTTTTCAATCATCTGGAATTTTCTATAGGGGGAGGGGGGGTCACCGCTGCAGCCCGCCCGTCAGCTCGCTCACCTTCGCCACATCATGCCCGGCGCACCAGCGCTCGAGGCCGTTGGCGATGTTCTCGACCGCGCGCGGATCGGCATAGCTGGCCGTGCCCACCTCCACCGCCGTCGCCCCGGCCAGCAGGAACTCCACCGCATCCTCCGCGCGCACGATCCCGCCCATCCCCACCACCGGAATCTTCACCTGCTGCGCGGCCTCATACACCATGCGCACGGCAATCGGCCGGATGGCCGGCCCGGAGAGCCCGCCGGTAAAGTTCGCAATCCGCGACCTGCGCCGCTCCACATCGATCGCCAGTGCGACGAAAGTATTGACCAGCGAGATCGCCTGCGCGCCCGCGTCCTCGCACACCTTCGCCATCAGTTTGATGTCCGTCACATTCGGCGAGAGCTTCACCATCACCGGCCGCCCAGACCTCGCTGCCGTCTCCACGCACCGCTTCGCCAGATGATAGAGCGCGTCAGGGTCGTTGCCAAACGTCATGCCACCGTGCGCCGTGTTCGGGCAGCTGGCGTTCAGCTCATACATCGCCACGCCTTCGGCATCGTTCAGCACCTCGATCACCTCGGCGCAGTCGTCCTCCGTGTAGCCGAAGACGTTCGCGATCACCACCGCGCCCTTGATCTTGCGCAGCCGCGGCAGCTTCTCCGCCACAAACGCCCGCACGCCGATGTTCTGAAGGCCGATGGAGTTCATCATCCCCGCCGCCGTCTCAATCACGCGCGGGCTTGGATTGCCGGCCATCGGCTCGCGCGAGAGGCCCTTGGTGACAAACGCTCCAATGCGATCCAGCGACACTATCTCCTCGAACTCGATGCCGTAGCCGAACGTCCCACTGGCCGCGATCACCGGCGACCGCAGCTCCACCCCGGCCACCGTCACCCGCATGTCTGGCTTGCTCACGCTCTTCCCGCTCCCGTTTTGGTCCCCACACAGTGTACCGTCCGTTTTCTATGTAGATTTCGCGGGTCGAAGTCCTATACTTGCCGCGTGTGACGCACCGCTGAGCAGGTCACCGTACGATGTCCGCACCCAGAGCTGCACGCTGGACGACCTATCTCCGCCGCAGGACCACCACCGGCCGCTGGCTGCCGGAGATCGATGGTCTGCGCTTCATCGCCATCGTCTCCGTCCTGCTCTTCCACATACAGGGCCAGCTCGAACACCGCTATGCGCTCGGCGTCCCCCATACCTGGTTCGTTCGAGCGGCTGAGTTCGGCAATCGCGGAGTCCCGCTCTTCTTCGTCCTCAGCGGCTTCATCCTCTCGCTTCCCTTCGCACGAAGGCGTCTCTCCGGCGAGCCCACTCCCTCCCTGCGCAGCTACTACCTCCGCCGCCTCACGCGCCTGGAACCGCCATATCTGCTGAACCTCGTGCTCGTCGCCGCCGGCGCCGCGATCTTCGACCATCAGGCCTGGAGCACGCTGCTGCCGCATCTCCTCGCCAGCGCCGCCTACCTGCACTATGCGATCTTCCGCACCCCCAGCACCATCAACTCCGTCGCCTGGAGCCTCGAGGTCGAGGTACAGTTCTACCTGCTCGCCCCTCTGCTCGCGATGGTCTTCGCGCTGCGGTCGGCGATGCTTCGACGCGCCGCGTTGGCCACCGCCATGTTCACCTCCGCATCGCTTCAGCTCGTCTTCCACCTCTCGCAGTTCACCCTCGCCGGCGACCTCGAATACTTCCTCGCCGGCCTGCTACTCGCCGAGCTATACCTCACCACCGCCGGCCCCATCCCAACAAATCATCCCCTCCGCAGCGCCGCCTGGGACCTCGTCGCGATCGCCGGGTGGCCCGCCTTCTTTCTCCTCGGAGACAATCTCTCCGCTCTGTGGCTCCCTGCGCTCGCGCTCATCCTCTGCCTCGCGGCATTTCGCGGTTTCATCACACGCCGCATCCTGCGCACACCTGTCATCGCCATCACCGGGGGCATGTGCTACACCATCTACCTGTGGCATGCACCTGTATTAACGGCCATGGACCGCGCTCTGCGCCATCTTCCGGCCCTCGCACATGCAGGCTATCCCGAACTCTTCCTGTTCGAAGCAGCCGTCAAATCCGCGGCCGTCGCACTCGTGTGCCTGCCGCTGTTCGCTCTGGTGGAGAGGCCATGCATGGACCCCCACTGGCCGGCACAACTTGCTGCACGCCTGCGGGGAGCGCGCGCGCCTGTTCCAGCGCTCGCCGCCGATCGCGCCTCCTGAGAAGTTTGCCCGACAGCGCACAAATCGGTTTGCCTCCCCATGCGATTCCAGTACCATGCAGGAGTGACGAGCACCATGAGTCAACAAGTCCTGCGTTCGCTGGCGAGGAGGCGTTGGCTCCGCGGTCGCGACCGCGTCTTGCGTCTCTTTGCCAACCCCGACACCCATCCCTCCGCACCCTTCGAGACCGACTTCTTCGGGCTCACCTATACCGGAAACCTCAACAACTTCATCGACTGGACCGTCTTCTACTACGGCGCCTTCGCGCTTGAAGAGCTGCGCCTGCTGGCCGATCTCGCCTCCGGGCTTCGTGCGCGAGGCAGGCCCGTCAACTTCTTTGACGTGGGCGCCAACATCGGCCACCACTCGCTGTTCATGTCCCGCCACGCCGACCACGTCTTCTCCTTCGAGCCGTTCCCAGTGGTGCGCGATGAGATGAAGCGCAAGTTCGCGCGCGCCGACGTCACCAACGCAACCGTCTTCCCCGTCGCCCTCGGCAACAGCAACAGCTCCGCCGTCTTCCACCCGCCCACCGGAGCCAACCAGGGCACCGGCACGCTGGGAGATATCCTGCCTGACAACGTGAGCGCCGACGTCATCTCCGTGCAGGTCGCGCGCGGCGACGACTTCTTCGCAGCCAACAACCTTCCCCCAGTCTCACTCCTCAAGGTGGACGTCGAGGGCTTCGAGGAGCAGGCCCTCGAAGGTCTGCGGCAGACTCTCCTGCGCGACCGCCCGCCAGTCCTGATGGAGATCCAGCCCGAGGGCAGGACCGGCAGCGGCCAGAGCTCGCACATGCGCAGCCTGCTGTACCCGGACCACCTCATCTTTCGCGTCGAGGACATCCGCGGCAACTACCGGCTCTCCCCCTCCACGCTCTCGCGCTCCGAGGAGGTCCTGGTGCTGCCTGCTGAACTCGCAGGGATCGTGCCGGGAACATCGTAGTCTGCTTGCGCGCCCACTTTGCTGAACACAGCGGAGTGTTTCCCTCGCGCACTCGCAGGAAGATACTCGAATGCAGACCGCGATTCGCATCCCCATGCCCTCCCGCCAGCCCATCCCCGCCACAGCCGATCTCGCGCGTCTTGCCCCGCCTACAGATAAGGCAGACCGTTCTCAATCCACGACCCGCTGGCGGCAGGTCCTCGCGCGCGATCCCCGCGCCGACGGCCGCTTCGTCTACGCCGTGCGCACCACAAAGATCTACTGCCGCCCCACCTGCCCCAGCCGCCGGCCTGCAAGCACCAACGTTGACTTCTTCCTCACCGCGGCCGATGCCGAACGCGCCGGCTTTCGCGCCTGCAAACGCTGTCGTCCCAGCGATCCCTCAGCCTCAGCCGATCCTCACGCCACCCTAGTCGCCGAGGCAGCTCGCCGCCTCACGCAGAACCCGGAAGAGACCATCCACCTCGCCGATCTCGCCCAGGAATTCCGCGTCACCCGGCTGACGCTCCTCCGCGCCTTCCGCCGCGTCTTCGGCGTGACCCCGGCCGAGTTCGCGCGCGCACAGCGCATGGACCGCTTCCGCAACTCGCTCACACCGCGCGCTAATGCCCCGCGCATCACGGACGCCATCTATAACGCCGGGTACGGATCTTCCAGCCGCCTCTACGAAACGGGTCCCAACACCCTCGGCATGACGCCGCGCGCCCTCCGCGCCGGCGCTCCCGGACTCGCCGTCACCTACACCACTGCCGCCAGCCCGCTCGGACGCGTGCTCGTGGCCACAACAGAGCAAGGCATCTGCGCCATCGCGTTTGGCCAGAACGATGCCGAGCTCGTCGCCGATCTGCGCGCACGCTTCCCCCGCGCCGAACTTACGCGCGCGAAATCAGCCAATGGATGGCTCGCCGATGCCGTCGCCTGCGTCGCCAGCCAGACCACCGAGCACCCGCTCGCCGCAACCTTCCCGCTCGACGTCCGCGCGACCGCGTTCCAGCACCGCGTCTGGAAGGCCCTGCAACAGATCCCCCGCGGCGAGACGCGCAGTTACTCCGAGGTCGCAAGTAAACTTGGCCGCCCCACGGCCGCCCGCGCAGTCGCGCGCGCCATTGCAACCAACCCCATTGCCGTCGTCGTTCCCTGCCATCGCGTCATCGGCACCAACGGCAGCCTCACCGGCTATCGCTGGGGCGTTGATCGCAAGAAGAAGCTGCTCGCAGCCGAGCGCGCCTTGAAATAGGGGCGCCCCATTCATTGCGTGGTCCCGCGAGGCGGAACGCGCATGCGTGAGAACGAACAGCCGATCGCTAGCCCCACGCATCCACAGTCACGAACCGCGTCGTTGTACCCGCATGCGCATCCAGCAGCCGCTCCACGGCGCGCACCGTATCCATGCGTGCTGTGCCCATCGCGCGATGCCCGCCGTCGTGTAACAGGAGATTAGAACCGCGCCCACGCTCGCAGTTCTTCGCGATCCCCGCATTCAGGCCTGCCGAGATTGCATCGACACCACGCGGCTCCCAGTCGAACGCTGTCACGTTCCACATCACGGGCGTCAGCCCCAGCTCGTGCGCGATGCGCAACACTATTGGCCTGCGCGCGCCGAACGGCGGACGAAAATACGCGATCCGCTCGCCGATGATGTCCTCGATCACTGCGCTGCACTGCATCAGCTCCTGCCGCACCTTTCCCGCCGGCGTCAGGGACAGCTTCGGATGCGTCATCGTGTGGTTGCCGATCAGGTGTCCTGCTGCAGCCACCGCGCGCACCAGCTCCGGCCGCTGCAGTGCAAATCCGCCGATGATAAAAAATGTCGCGCGTACATTGTGCCGCGCCAGCACGTCCAGCAGCTGCGGCGTAGCCGCATCGTTCGGGCCATCGTCAAAGGTCAGCGCGATCTCGCGCGGATTCTTGCCGGCAATGAGAGTACGTCCGAAGATCTGCGAGGTCGGCGCAATCGACGCATAGATCAGGCCTCCGATGCCAAGCGCCGCCGCGCCTGCCACGCCTGAGATATCTCCGATCAGCGCCGCGTCCGCCAATCAGCTCTTTCCTTTGTCTTTCCCTGATCCGCCTTTCGCGGCAGCTTCTTTCAGCAGCGCGAAGACCTCCTCGGCATGTCCCTGCGGCGTTACCTGCTCAAAGATGTGCAGCAGCCGCTGACCTTTGCCCGTGTCCGGCCCGATGACGTACGTCGTGCGCGCCACGCCGGTCACCGGCTTGCCATACATGGTCTTGTTCACCAGCAGGCCGTAGCGCTTGATCAGCACCATCTCCGGGTCAGCCAGCAGGTCATACGGCAGCTCGTACTTGTCTTTGAATTTCTTCTGTTCCTTCACCGTGTCGCGCGAGACGCCGAAGACCGTGATGCCCGCCTTCTTGAACTGCGCAAAGGCATCGCGAAAGCCGCACGACTCGATGGTGCAGCCCGGCGTATCCGCGCGCGGATAGAAGAACAGCACCACCGGCGAATCTTTGTAATCGCTCAGCCGGACCGTCTTGCCATCCTGGTTCTCCAGCTCGAAATCTTCCACCTTGTCGCCAACCTGCATCGCGTCACCTCTCACCCAAAGTGTATCGCTGCACGTTAATCCAGCGCCGCCAGTGTCTTTTCCAGCGACGACGCGTCTTCCACGTTCAGCACCGGCATGGCCGAATCCTTCCCCAGTATCTGCTTCATCAATCCGCTCAGCACGCGCCCCGGGCCCACTTCGACAAAGTGTGTCGCGCCCTCGCGCACCAGCAGCTCAATGCACTCCACCCAGCGCACCGCGCCCGTCACCTGAGCCACCAGTGCTCTGCGCGCAGCGTCGCCTGTTGTCACCAGGCTCGCACTCACATTCGCCGCCACAGGAAAATGTCGGGTCAGCGAACGCGAGCTTGTCGAGGTCGCGCGCCAGAGCGTCCTGCGCCGGCTGCATCAGCGCGCAGTGGAAGGGCGCGCTTACCGGCAACATCACCGCGCGCTTTGCACCGGCCTGCTTGCACAACTCCACAGCGCGTTCCACCGCGCCGGTCGCACCGGAGATCACCGTCTGCCCCGGCGAGTTCAGGTTCGCCGCGGTCACGACCGCCCGCCTCGCATCAAACCCCTCGGCCTCCGGAGATTTTGGCAGCGGCGTCATCTGGTCGCTCACCTGCTCGCAGATGGTCGCAATCAGCCCGGCATCCATGCCCAGGATCGCCGCCATCGCGCCCTCACCTGCCGGCACCGCCTGCTGCATATAGCGTCCGCGCAGCCGCACCGCGCGCACCGCATCGGCAAAACTCAGCGTGCCCGCCGCCACATGCGCCGAATACTCGCCCAGCGAGTGCCCCGCGGCCATCGCCGCCGTCACGCCATGCTCGGCCAGCACGCGTGCCGCCGCGGTCGAGACAGTCAGGATCGCCGGTTGGGTGTGCTCGGTCAGCTTCAGCGTCTCTTCCGGCCCCGAGAAGATCAACTCCGACAATTTGAATTCCAGCGCGGCATCAGCTTCGTCGAAGACCGCGCGTGCGGAAGGAAAGCGGTCATGCAGCTCGCGGCCCATGCCAACGGACTGCGATCCCTGGCCGGGAAACAGAAAGGTTAACTTGTTCATCGAGGATTAATCGTAAACCACCGCAGCGCAGAATCACTGCAGCAGAGATAAGTCAGATGCCAACGCCACAGTCCGGCTCCGGCAGCTCATCGCCCGAGTGCGCGTACATGTCATATGGTGTCCGGCGGTTGAACTTGTACCGCGCGCGCATCTCGCGTCCCACAATCAGCCCCACCGCCACCGCGCCCAGCGCAGCCGAGATCCATCCCACCGTCTTCAGCAGGTTAGACTCTACCTCTTCCCCCACTCCGTCCATCGCCTCGCTTGCCACTGGAACCGTCCCGGGCCCGTCCATCTCTTCACGCGCGCCGACCGCAAATAAGCCGAAGGGGCCGCGCCTGGGGAGGAGCCTCATGCCAGCAATCATAGCGCACACCCCACACGGTCGAAAATGAAATTTACGCTCTCCTGCGCAATCTTCAGCAATGGTGGAACGCATTCTTCCCGAGCAACCTTTTCCCACTCTTCAGAACTCCAGCCGCAGGCCTATCTGCACCTGCCGCTGTGCAGCCTGGCTGGTCGAGGCCGAGGTGTACGCGCCGAACGCCGGCGTATTGAGCCCCTCGCTCACAATGGCCGCCGCATTCTGAAAGACCAGCGGCGTCAGCTCAGGTCCACTCGTGCCGTTCGCCGGGACAGGCGTCTCCGCCAGGAACGCCCGCTGCTCAATGCCCGAATAGTTCAGGTGGTTCAGCACGTTGAAGCCCTCCACCGCCGCCCGCAGCCACACGCCGTCGCGCCACACACGAAAGCTTCGGCTCAGCCGCAGATCCAGATTCACGCGGTCGGGCAGGCGCAGCGTATTGCGGCCCACCGTAGGCAGCGCCACGCTTCCGCCGGAGCCGTTGAGGCTCTCCCCGCCGCCAGTTAGCCGTCGTCCGCCAAAGACGTCATAGCTATATCCGCGCCCGCTCGACTCAGAGAAAATCGCCCCCAGCGACCAGCCATCCGCCAGCCGCCACGCCGTGCGTTCCGCCGCAGGCAGTGCGCCGCCATGCTCCACTGCGGCCATCAGCCTCGGCGACCACACCAGCGTCCCCGCAATGCGATGGGGAAAATTCAGCGACGACAGCCCCTTGTCGTACCGCACCTGGAACGGGTCGAACTGGCCATTCTCTCTTGGGCTCGCGCCGCCGTTCTGCCCAAAGTCGATCGCCTTCGACCAGGTCCAGTTCACGCGGAAGTCCAGCCCGCGCGCGCCTTCATATCCCGAGCGCGCCGAGCCGAAGCCGCGCCGCGCCTCCAGCGTCAGCCCGTGGTAGGTCGCATTCGCATTGGAGACGATGTCCGTCACCGGCCCATAGTCCGTCGTCACTCGCGTCGAGTAGACCGGCACATAGAAGACCTCGCCGTCGCGCACTCCCGCCGCGCCCGTTCCGCCGACCAGTTGAAACTCCGCCTCCGTCTGCGACGGCGCGATGTTAATGTCCACCGAGTTCGGCAGCTGCCGGTCCAGATTCATCACGTACGCCGCGCGCGCCAGCACTCCGCCGCCAATGCCGTGCTCTAGTTCCAAAGTTCCCTGTTCCACCATCGGCAGCCGGAACCTCCGGTCGAAGACCATTGCCGAGGTCGTCGCCGCCACCACGCCCGGCGGCTGCATGGGAAAAGAACACGGATAGCCGAAGCCCACACTCGGCATCTGCGGACAGGCCGTCTCCGTCGTCGGCGTAATGCGCACCCGCACATTCGACTGCGGTAGCGCGGTATCGATCAGCGCCGCGCGCACCGTCGCGCCCGGCAGCTTGCCGTAATACACGCCGAAACCCGCGCGCACCACGCCATGCCCCGCACCGAACGGCGCCCAGTCCAGCCCGATCCTCGGCCCGAAGTTATTGCGGTCCTCGGGAAACACGCTCGTTGCCCCCACCGCGCCAAACACCGCATCCAGCGCCGGATTCGGCTGCTGCGGGATCGGCAGCTGCTGCAGCTCATACCGCACTCCCAGATGCAGCGTCAGCCGCGATGCCACGCGCCAGTCATCCTGCGCAAACGCCGCCCACTCGCGCGTCTTCCAGCTCACGCTCTGCTCGCCGAAGCTCTGCGAATACGACCGAAAACAAAAGTAGTGCGGTGGCGGATTCGGCTGCGTTATCGGGGGTATGCCCGACGGGCACGCACCGTTCGGATACGCATTCACGCCGAACGTGTAGTCCGTGATCCAGTCCACAACTCCACCCGCAGCACCGCTGTCGTAGTTGAACGTTCCTTCTGCGTTGGTCAGCGAGTCAGTCTCATCGCTTAGCCAGCTTGCGTCGCCGCCCATCTGCACAAAGTGCCGTCCCTTCACCCATGCCACTAAATCCGCAACCTCCGTCCGCCGCTCGTCGGGATAGGCGTGCTGCCCCAGCGCCGCCGGCGTGCCGAAGACAAATCCATCCGGCCCGATCGCCACCTCCGGCAGCAACCCGCCCGGCCCAACCGCAGGCTCCTGCGCCAGCGGCGGCTGCGGCGCCTCATACTTCAGCTCGCGCCCCATCTGCCCACGCAGTTCATTGCTCAGTCCCGGGCGCAGAAACTCCACCCAGCGCGCCACGCCGGCATCCACACTGCCGTAAGCCGACCCAATGCTCGCCACGCCCCGGTCCACCACCGCCGCCGACCGCGCCGCGCCCGGCCCGCTCCAGCGCGCGCGGTTGTACTCGACCGCCACGCGGCTGCCGCCCCCGCGCTGCCAGTCCATGCGCGCAAAGTTCACCGTCTGGTCCTCGTGCCGCGCAACCTTCCCCGTCAGGCTGGCCAGGTAATTCAGCGCGGCATTGGTCTCAGCCGGCGTTACGCCGCGGTTCGCCAGCAGGGCAGTTTGGATTGCTGTCAGCGAATAAAACCCCGCATAGCCCGGCGACGAGATCGCGGGAAAGTTCCTCCGCTCGCCATCGAACGCATAGAAGTAGAAGATGCGCGATCCGATTCCGGCCCTCCCGGATCTCCGCCGCATTCCTTTATTTTGATCCGCGTCCATCCGCGCAGATCCGCGGTCGTCTTCCTCCCACAGCGGCCCGCCGACTCTGCCGCCGAACTGCTGCCGCATGTCCTCGGGCCGCACCACCGCGCTCGTCGTCATCCCGTTGTCGTACGTCTGCGCCAGCGCGAACGGGTCTGCAGCCGACCACGCGCTGTCGCGCAGCGTATAGAAACCCATCCCATGCAGCGTGCTCCCGCCGGAGCGCGACGCGGTCGTCACCACTCCGCCCACGCCATGCCCATACAGCGCCGAACCGTACTCCGCCGCGCTCGCCTGCCCCGCCACACGAAACTCCCGCACCGCCGCGCCGGAAAACGCATACGACGATCCCGCGCGCTGCCCTCCATCCGCGACCGACCTCTCCCCGCTGCCCACCCCCGCCGCCGCATCGTGCGTCTCCTCCGATCCCGTGTCGATGTCCTCCGCAACGCCCGTGCCAACACCCCCGCCGCTGAAGCTCTCATCGCTGCTCGCGCCATCCAGCCGCGTGCTGTTCTGGGCCAGGTCGACTCCGCCATAGCTTGCCTCGCCCGCGCTCGAATCCCCCTCGGCCGCGCCGTTCGCGCCCGCGATGGTCAGCGCGGCCGCGCGCCACTGGCCGCCGTCCACCGGCAACTGCTCCAGCTCTCTCGCGGACACATCGCCCCCGCCGCCACTCGCCCCCGGCAAAGTAACGGCGCCTGCCGACAGCTGGACCTCCGTCACCTCACCCAGCCCCACCCGCACCGTCTCGCGGCCACCGTCATCCGCTGACGCGTCTCCCCCATCCAGCCCGA
Organism: uncultured Acidobacteriaceae bacterium; assembly: GCA_963766975.1. Taxonomy (GTDB): domain Bacteria; phylum Acidobacteriota; class Terriglobia; order Terriglobales; family Acidobacteriaceae; genus Edaphobacter. The sequence goes on along the minus strand of CAVYCF010000012.1, from coordinate 207,582 downwards.
TGGAATACTCCCCCACCGGCAGCCGCGCCAGCACAAACTCGCCATGCGCCCCAACCCGCGCGCTTTGCTCGAGGCCAGTCTCTGTGTCCCGCGCAACCACCACCGCGCCCGCCACCGGCGCGCCGGACCCCGTCAGGGCATACCCGGCAATCGCTCCGTCCTCCGCCGACTGCGCCCGCGCCGGCCGACCACTCGCAGCCAGCTCCAACGCCACCCCCCACGCCGCCACCCGCAACCATTTGCGCGCAGCCCCGCCACGGCGAACCGTACCGCCGCCATGCGCCCTCCGATGCTGCCTGCGGGAGAGTGAGATCACTTGTTTCTTGCCTGCCGAGAAAAGCTCAGCCCAAAGATCAACGCAACAACGCAACTCCGCCGGACGCGGTCATCCATCCAGCAAAATCGCGCGCTGCGGGAGCAGCCGCAGACTACCGGCTTTCACCCACAATGGGAAGCGCAAAATCACTCCCCGGACAGCCTGTGGTGGTATTCCCAGTCACTCTCTGTCCTTACATGCCTTGGGCCCAACACCGTCGGCTAGACTTGAAAGTAGAAAATGTTTATCGACGAAGCAAGAATCCGCGTCAAGGCCGGCGACGGTGGCAACGGCTGCATGGCCTTCCGCCGGGAGAAGTTCGTTCCCCGCGGCGGCCCCTCCGGCGGAGATGGTGGCCACGGCGGCGACGTCCTGATGTCCTCCTCGCTCTCCCACAACACCCTCGTCCACTTCCGCTTCAACCCGGAGTGGAAGGCCCCCCGCGGCATCCACGGCGAAGGCTCCAACTGCTCCGGAGCCTCCGGCGATGCCGTCACCCTCGCAGTCCCCGTCGGCACACTGCTCTACGACGACGCCACCGGCGAGCTCATCCACGACTTCGCTCAACCCGGCGAGACCATCGTCATCGCCCGCGGCGGACGCGGCGGGCGTGGCAACCAGCACTTCGCCACGCCCACGCACCAGGCCCCGCGCGAACACGAGCTCGGCCGCCCCGGCGAAGAGCGCACCTACCGCCTCGAACTGAGACTCCTCGCCGACGCCGGCCTCGTCGGCTACCCCAACGTCGGCAAATCCACGCTTATCTCGCGCCTCTCCGCCGCCCGCCCCAAGATCGCCAACTACGCCTTCACGACGCTCGAACCCAACCTCGGCGTCGTCCAGGTCGGCGAGTTCCCCCACACCCAGTCCTTCACCGTCGCCGACCTCCCCGGCCTCATCGAAGGCGCGCACCTCGGCCACGGCCTCGGCATCCAGTTCCTGCGCCACATCGAGCGCACCTCGGTCATCGTCCACCTCGTCGACGTCTCCGACTCGACCGACCGCCCCGAACCCGTTGCCGACTTCAAGACCATCACCGCCGAGCTCGCCGCCTTCGACGCCGAGCACAGATCCTCCCCCGCGCTCGCCGCCAAGCCGACCATATTAGTGGCCGCAAAGATCGACGTCGCCAATCCCGACAAGCTCAAAAAGCTCACCGCCTTCGCCAAGCGCCGCAAGCTGCCCTTCTACGCCATCTCCGCCGTCACCGGCGAAGGCATCGAGAAGCTGAAGTACGCCATCGCGGAGCTGGTCGCCGCGCACCGCCCCGCCATCGACCTCGCGGCCCTCAAAGACGCCGCCCCCGCCATCTACAAACCTGCAAAGGCGAAGCCCGCCTACCCGCCCCCGGCCCCCAACGCCCGCGGCCGCGCCCGTTGAACAAACGTAGCGGTCATCCTGAGCGAAGCGGGCCGCGTCAGCGGCACGCGGAGTCGAAGGACCTCCGTATTTGTTTTTAGGCCCGCATCCGATGCGACAATCGGTTACGATGCATAGCCATGAGAGCAGCTGCGATATCAGCCCTATTTGTTCTTGCGACCGCGCCCAATCTCCACGCCGCCATCAACAAGTCCTGCGCAGCCGGAGCAGATCCAACCTCATTCATCCACGTTCATGGCCGCTTGGCTGTCTACAATGGCGGCTATCCAAATCTGCGCATCTGGCATATCGGCACAGACCATATTTATGGGATTTTCGGTGATCCCCGCGACTTGTATTGCACACGTGAAGGAACCTGCAATGAAGATCAGGACACCGAGCTTCCTGGAAACCTCAGAATTGACCTCCTCAATTTTTCGACATACGGCGACTTTGAGCTGAGACCACTCGAGCCCTTCCGGTCTGGCCACCAGCAAGCAGCCTGCATCGTGAGTGCCCATAATCTCATTCGGCGACCGAGCTAGCCCTTGCACCTGACCCCTAGTTGCGGCATTTCTCCGATAAACTGATTCTGCGCCCACATTGGCCCACGACAGACGTCAAAAACCTAGTCCCTTGCACCTAGTCCCTAGTACCTACAGGATTACTGAATGAAGCTTCGCCGTCTCGTCCCTGCCGTTGTCCTTGTTCTCTCGGCAGCCGCATCCCATGCCCAGTCCCAGGGCAACTTCGGCCTCTACTTCAATCCCCTGGCCACGCGCATCTCGAACTCCCAGACCGATACCACCTCCTTCTCCTTCCTCGGCCCCAACAACACCTCGCGCACATTCTGGGGCTTTCAGACCGGCGGCTACTACGACTTCTTCCACTCCGGTCCGCTCTCCGCCGGCGCCACCATCCGCCTCTCAGATCAGCACGGCAACAACGCCGCCATTCGCGACTTCCAGGTTGGCGCGCGCGTCGCCGGTGCTGTAGGCACCCGCCTTCGCCCCTACGCTGAGGTCACCGTCGGCGACGGCGACACCAAGCCGGAGAGCGCAACCGTCCGCATCAACAAGACCGCCTACGCGGTCTACGGCGGCGTCGACTACTCGCTCGCCCGCCACGTAGACCTCCGCGCCATCGAGGTCGGCTACGGCTCCCTCACTACCGCCTCACACTCCACCGTTGGCTCCGGCACCGGAACCCCGTATACCGCCTCCACGCTCCTCAGCTTCTCCACCGGCTTCGTCTTCCGCTTCTAACTGCTGAAGCCCTGTGTGCTGCAAGGATGCCGTCATTCCGAGCGGAGCGGAATGCGTAGCACTCCGCGAAGTCGAGGGACCCCCGCATTTTTGTCTTTTGGAATGCGTTCCAACCGCGTCATTCTGGGCCGCGCTGCGCGCATGTCCAAAATGTCCGGATTTGCCCTTGCTAGTCCCTGGCACCCAGTCCCTAGTACCTTCATCTCATGCGCCTCGCGCTCTTCGGCGGCACCTTCGATCCCATTCACTGCGCCCACATCCGCGTGGCCCGCGCCGCCGCCGACGCCTTCGCCCTTGACCGCGTCCTCTTCGCCCCCACCGGCCGCCAGCCCCTCAAATCCGCGCCCGCCGCAGCCTCCTTCGACGACCGCCTCGCCATGACTGCCCTCGCCCTGGCCCATCCCTGCGTAGAGGATGTCGCCCATCCCACGCCCGATCCGCGCTTCGCCGTCTCCGCCCTCGACGCGCCCCGCCCCGACGGACGCCCCAATTACACCCTCGACCTCCTCGAAGACCTCGCCCGCACCCATCCCGATGCCGCGCTCTTCGCCATCGCAGGCGCCGACAGCTTCCTCACGCTCGCCCAATGGCGCTCGCCCCAGCGTGTCCTCGGCCTTGCCGAATGGATCGTCGTCTCCCGCCCCGGCCTCGATCTCTCAACCACCCCGGCGTCAGATTTCGACTCTGATTTCTTAGCCCGCCCCGAGTTCGCCCCGCTCGCTCTCACGTCCGAACAGCGAACCCGCATCCATCTCCTCCCCGGCGTCCACGAGGACATCTCCGCCACCACTCTCCGTCAACACCTCGACGCCTCGTCATCCCACTCCAGCGACGCGGCACCGGACCACCGGCTCCCACCCGCCGTCGCCGCCTACATCCGCGACCACCACCTCTATCGCCCAGCACCCAGCAAGTAGCACTCAGCAACTGCATATACTCCCCACATGGCGCGCGACGACAACCCCGGCACTCTCGCCGACCTCTGGCTGAAGCGCACACCTGCGCGCAACTCACAATCGCGCGAAGCCGCGACGATGGAACCGCCGCGCAAAGATTCTGCCGCCCCGCAGCTCGATCTCCTCTTCTCAACCGCACCGGCCTCACCCGCACCCGAGCCTCGCCGCATCTTCTCCGTCGCCGAGCTCGTCTCCACCATCCGCGGCCGCCTGGAGCATGACCACCCCGACATCCTCGTCGAGGGCGAGATCTCCAACTGCCGCGCCGCCGCCTCCGGCCATCTCTATCTCACCCTCAAGGACGGCGACGCGCAGTTGCCGCTGGTCCTCTTCCGCAATCGCGCTCAGCTCCTCCGCTTCCGCCCCGAAGATGGCCTTGCCGTCCTCGCCCGCGGCCGCATCTCCATCTATGAGCCGCGCGGCCAGCTCCAGCTCATCGCCGAATCCCTCGAGCCCCTCGGAGCAGGAGCCTTTCAGTTAGCGTTTGATCAGTTGAAAGCCCGCCTGCTCGCCGAAGGCCTCTTCGACTCTGCGCGCAAGCGCCCGCTGCCTGCCTTCCCGCGTACCGTCGGCGTCATCACCTCCGCCTCGGGCGCTGTGCTGCACGACATCATTAAGATCACGCGCCGCCGCCACGCGCGCCTCAACCTCCTCGTCTACCCCGCTGCCGTGCAGGGCCCCGGCTCGGCAGCGTCTGTGATCGCCGGCATCCATTTCTTCAATGCCCATCCCGATAAAGCCGACCTCATCCTCATCGCCCGCGGCGGAGGCTCCATGGAAGACCTCGCCGGCTTCAACGACGAGGTCCTGGCCCGCGCCATCGCCGCCTCTGATCTTCCTGTTGTCTCCGCCGTCGGTCACGAGACCGACTTCACCATCGCCGACTTCGTCGCCGACCTCCGCGCCCCCACGCCCTCCGCCGCCGCCGAACTCATTACCGCCGCCCAGCACCAGATCGAGCACCGCATCGCCGCGCTCGACGCCCGCGTCCTGCGCGCCGCCCGCTACCACCTCGTGCTCGCACGCCAGCGCCTCACCGCCGTCTCCGTCCCCGCCATGCGTGCGCAGCTCGAATCTCTCCTCGGCCGCCGCGCCCAGCGCCTCGACGACCTCGGCTATCGCCTGGAAGCCGCCGCCGCCCGCCGCCTCCGCACCCGGACCGCACAGCTCGCGCAACTCACCGCACGCCTCGCCCGGCACAATCCCGCCGCGCGCCTCGCCCTCACCCGCCGCCGCCTCGACCGCGCCAACGACTCCCTCCGCCGCCTCGCGCAGGCGACGCTGACCGCACACTCCATGCGCTTAGCCCGCGCGAGCACTCGCCTCCACGCGCTCTCACCTCTCGCCGTCCTCGACCGCGGCTACGCCCTCGTCTTCTCTGCTAATGGTCAGCTCCTCCGCAACGCCGCCACCGCCCATCCCGACGACGCCATCGACATCCGCCTCGCCCGCGGCCGCATCGCCGCCAAAGTCACGGAGTCCATTGAATGAAAGCTCCCCGCACGATCATGGCCTTAATCAGCGCAACGCTCTTTACTTCGCCTGCTGCCACTGTGTTCGCGCAATCGCCCGCTCCCGCCGCGCCCGTCGCCGGCTCTGCGACTTCGACCTCTATTGTCACGCCACCAGCCCGCTCCAGCTTCCACATCTATCTCCTCATGGGCCAATCCAACATGGTAGGCCGCGACACGCGCTCGCTCACCTCCCAGGTCGACAACCCGCGCGTGCTCTCACTCAACCACGACAATCAGTGGGTCGTCGCACGTGAGCCCATCACCTACGACACCCGCATCCCCGTCGGCCAGGGCCCCGGCATTCCCTTTGCGATTGAAATGCTCAAGGTTGCCCCCGCCGCCACCATCGGCCTCGTCCCCTGCGCCGTCGGCGGCACTCCGCTCAGCCGCTGGGTCAAAGGCGCTGACCTCTACGAAGCCTGCATCGCCCGCGCGAAGATCGCCGCGCAGGCCGGCGTCATCACCGGTGTCCTCTGGCACCAGGGCGAAGCCGACGCCGGCGACAAGCGACTCGCGAAGACCTACCAGTCACGCCTCGTGAAAATGTTCACACATCTCCGCGCCGACCTCGGCCAGCCCAACCTGCCCATCGTCGTCGGCCAGCTTGGCCCTTTTCTCGATCCCGCAAAATACCCGTTTCTGCCTCAGGTGCGCACCGCGCTCGAACACATGTCCACCGATCTCCTCCACGTTGGCTACGCCGACTCCACCGGCCTCAGCGACCGTGGCGATCAGCTCCACTTCGACGCCGACTCGCAAAAAATCTTCGGCGCCCGCTACGCCGCCGCCATGCAGCAGGCCGCAAAGTAGCTCCGCCCGCACCGCAGCGCATCCGATTTGTCATCCTCCATTGGGTGCGCCTTCCGCATCCCAACGAGTAACCTTATCCCTGATGAAAAAACTCTTCGGCACTGATGGCATCCGCGGCATCGCGGGCCAGCCTCCACTCGACGACCGCACCATCTACGCCGTCGGCCTCGCGCTCGCGCACCACCTCAAGCCCGCAACCGCAGGCGCCGCACCCCGCGTCCTCATCGGCATGGACACCCGTGAATCGTCCGACTCCATCGCCGCCACGCTCACTGCCGGCCTCACCGCCGGCGGCGCGCACGCCGAATCCGCCGGCATCATCACCACGCCCGCCATCGCGCACCTCACCCGCGCGCGCGGCTTCTCCGCCGGCATCGTTATCTCCGCCTCGCACAATCCCTGGCACGACAACGGCATCAAGCTCTTCGGCCCCGATGGCTATAAGCTCCCCGACTCCACCGAGCTCGCCATCGAATCCGAAATCTTCGCCCGCCTCGAATCCCCAAGAGAAGTGGGTGCCTCACCTGAGAAAAATGTGGGTGCCCCGGGTGCCTCGCCTTTGGGCACCCGGGAAGCGATGCCCGCCGACGACTCCACCCGCACCGACTACCTCCACTTCCTCCTCGCCCAGGTTCCCGGCCTCTCGCTCGACGGCAAAACCATCGTCGTCGACTGCGCCAACGGCGCCGCCAGCGCCATCGCCCCGCAGCTCTTCGCCGAATTGAACTCCGCAGGCGGCGGCGAAGTCATCCTCACCCACTCGTCGCCCGACGGCCGCAACATCAACGCCCACTGCGGCGCGCTGCACCCCGAAATCGTAGCCAAAGAGGTTACAAAACATCGCGCTGATCTCGGCATTACCTTCGACGGCGACGCCGACCGCGCCCTCTTCGCCGATCACACCGGCAAGGTCGTCAATGGCGACGCCGTCCTGCTGCTCGCCGCGCGCGACCTCGCCGCCCGCGGGCTGCTTGCGGCTTCCACCGTCGTCGCCACAACCATGTCCAACATGGGCCTCGAGGCCGCGCTGCGCCGGAGCGCAATCACGATGCTGCGCGCCCCCGTCGGCGACAAGTACGTCCTGGAACAGATGCAGGCCACCGGCGCCTCCCTCGGTGGCGAGCAGTCCGGCCACATCATCTTCTCCGGCCGTTCCACCACCGGCGACGGCCTGCTCACCGCGCTGCTCGTGCTCGACGTCATCCACCGCAGCGGCCGCACCCTCGCCGACCTCACCGCCGACCTCAAGACCTTCCCCCAGGTCATCGTCAACGTCCCCGTCCGCGCCAAGCCCCCGCTCGACCAGATCCCCGCCGTCGCCCAGGCCATCGCCGCCGCCGAGCGCGACCTCGCCCAGTCCGGCCGCGTCGTCATCCGCTACTCCGGCACCGAATCCCTCGCCCGCGTCATGATCGAAGCCGAATCCGAGCCCGCCATGCAGCGCCACGCCACCGCCATCGCCGCCGCCATCCGCACCGAACTCGGAGCCTAACCAGCATCGAGCTACTTCGCAACTGTCAGCGTCTTGACGGCTTGATCTCTCATCGTTTCAAGAGTAGCTCCATTGATAAGGTCAGCAACCTGGTCAGCTGGCACGATGAAGGAAACCCCACTGTTTCCGCCGATATTGTCGGCATAAGTGACAGCGGGTTTCAGCGTGGCATCCTCAGGTTCGAGCCCGCTAACAACGCCCAGCAATAAATAGCTCGGACCGCCCATCATGAGCATGCCATTCCTATAGCCATCAATCCTGACAAAAATTGGAGAACCACTGTTCCCACCGAACACATGTGCGTCAGCCAAATACGCTCTTCCTGGCCTATTCAAGGTCGTAGTGATCGGTTCGTCTGGCATCATCGCGATAATTCCTTGGCGGATAATCGGCTCAATGTGAAGAGAGCCAGGGAGTTGGTAAAAGTAGCCCGCGTAGATGACCGGATCACCCTCAACGATTTGAAGCTTCTCAATTTGTTCTTGTGTGGCAAACATCTCCAAAGGTATAGCGATGACATCGAACTTCGAGTCATCCGGAATGAAGGGAATAGCGGCAAGGTCGACAGAAAGATCATCCGGATAAATCCATGACAAAGCGTTGCGAAATAGAAAATTTCGCCCGCCATTTGCAGGATTTGGCTCCTTCGTATTGACTCGGATCACTTGATCCTGGATCTTGCAGGGCGCGCCCGTCTCGATGAGGGGCTGAGCAACGTGTCTGTTAGTCACCAAATATCCGAAAGATCGATCGGACCCGAGCCGCGCATCCGTCTTGCTCACAAAGAAACCCGTTCCGGTGTATTCGCGATTGTCGCCGACACAAGTAGTGGTGATGATGGCGACTGTTTTCTTGATCTGCTGCGTGAACGGGAGTTTCTTTGTAACGGCCGGCTGATCGCCGGTAGAAGCAACTTTAGGGGGCACGCTGCCTGTAGGCGCTTGGGACCACAGGGCTGTGAAGCTGAACACCGTGGCTGAGATAAAGCAAAGGAGTTTCGGATAAGAACACACTTGCGGTTCCTCCACAGCCATAGACCCCGAAATAGGACAAAATGTTCCAGTCCCTACGCCGCCCTCTTCTGCTCCACCGGCACCAGTCGCTTGATCTTCTTCCGCTTCTTGCGCGAGGCCACCCACAGGTCCCGCTTCGCCTGCAGCCGAAGCCATACATCGGCATCCAGCCCAAACGCCTGCTCCAGCTTCAGAGCCATCTCCGCCGACACCGCCGCACGCCCATGGACCACGCGCGACAGCGCCGCCCGCGTGACCCCTAAATGCTTTGCTACATCCGTCACCGTCCGCTCGCCCATAAACTCCGCGATCAGCTTTCCCGGATGTGGTGGATTGAACATCTCCATAGTGTTCTCCTGGCGCCCGTGATCGTTCCTTAGTGATAGTCCTGGTAGTCGACCAGCACCGCGTCTTCGCCTTCAAAAGTAAATGTCAGCCTCCAGTTGCCGCTCACCCAGACGGCCCAATGGCCGGCTAGGTCACCATGGAGAGGATGCAGACGCCACGCTGGGACGGCCATCTTCTCCGGGCTGCTGACCGTGTTGAGCAGGTTAAGCTGCGTTGCGAGCTTCGCCGCATGCTTGGCCTGGATGCCTGCCTTGGAGCCCGTCAGGAAGAACTTCTCTACGCCCTTGTGCCGGAAGCTCTGGATCACCTGAGCATCGTATACCGTATAGCGTCGCTATACACAAGAACTTTCTTTACAAAATCAGATTGTTCCTGAATCAGGAATACAATCTCCCCATGCCCGCCGACTCTAAACCGCCCAAGCTCCCCGCCGCGTCCGGAGCCCTCAGCAAGGAAATCGCCTCCGTCTCGGCCGGTGCCCTCGCCCTCGGGGCCTTCGCCATCGGCGCCACAGCCATGGGCGCGCTCGCCATCGGAGCGCTCTCCATCTACCGCCTCAAGATCAAGAAGGCCCGCATCCAGTCCCTCGAAGTGGACAATCTTCGCGTCCGCTCCCTCGAGGTCGACCAGCTCTCCGTCGGCGTGCTCGACATACGCTCCACCACCGCCCGCGAAATCTGACCCTCGCACCTCGCACCCTCCTCGAACCGCGAACCTTGCACCTCGAACCTCGCCGCACCGTGTCAACCCCTCCAATCCACGCAAAATACCCCAACCTGCTCCATCTCCAGCACTTCGCCGCCGAAGAAAGTTGGCATTTTAGTTTTGCTCCACTTGCTATTCTGGAAGTGCGGGGTATGCGACTGGCTCGCAAAACCTCCTTCGCAGAGTCAATGACATAGTCGCAAGTCATTTGGAATCAATCAGTCACAGCCATTTCGCTGCAATCGCAAGGAAACAAAGCACTTGGTATCAGGGGGGGAGGGGTACATGCCGCATCATTCACTCACAATCCGCCCCGCAACCCCGGCTGACATCCCGTTGATGCTCGCCTTCATCCGCGAGCTCGCCGAGTACGAGCACGACTCCGCCTCCGCCATCGCTACTGCCAACGACCTGCTCCGCGACGGCTTCCCGGAACCGGGGACCGGCCCCGCGCGCTTCCACGCCCTCATCGCCGAGTGGAGCGAAGCCAAAGCATCCAAAAGTGAGGACGCCGCCCAAGCCGCCGAGACGATCGAACCTCAGCCCGCTGGCCTCGCGCTCTACTTCTACAACTACTCCACCTGGCGCGGCCACGCCGGCATCTGGATCGAGGACCTCTTCGTCCGCCCGGCCTTCCGCGGAAAAGGAATTGGCAAGGCTCTGCTCACCCGCGTCGCGCAGATCGCGGTCCAGGAAAACTGCCCGCGCCTCGAGTGGTCCGTGCTCGACTGGAACACGCCCGCCGTCGACTTCTACCGCTCGCTCGGCGCCGAATCCATGTCCGAGTGGACCATCATGCGCGTCAGCGGCGACGCCCTCGCCACGCTCGGCGCAACTGCCGCCCTAAAGGCCTCCTCTTGAACCACGCAAAGATTCGTGTCATCGGCGGCGGCCTCGCAGGTCCGGAGGCCGCGCTGCAGGCCGCCTCGCTCGGCTGCCAGGTCACGCTCTACGAGATGCGCCCCCACCGCTCCACCGAGGCGCACCAGACCGCCGACTTCGCCGAGCTGGTCTGCTCCAACTCACTCAAGTCCGAGAGCGAGAACACAGCCCCCTGGCTTCTTAAGCGGGAGATGCGCCGGGCTGGTTGCGTGCTTCTAGCTGAAGCCGATGCCTCCGCCGTCCCCGCCGGCCACGCGCTCGCCGTCGACCGCGTCGAGTTCTCGCGCCGCGTCGCCGCCCGCATCGAAGCTCTCGCCGGCTCTGGACCGGGACGCATCACCGTCCTCCGCGAAGAGGTGACCTCGCTCGCCGCTGACGATGACACGTTGACCATTCTCGCCACCGGCCCGCTCACCTCGCCCGCGCTCGCCGCCGAGCTCGCCCGCCTCACCGGCTCCGCGCACTTGGCCTTCTACGATTCCATCTCGCCCATCGTCGACGCCGGCACCATCGACATGTCGCGCGTCTACATGGCCGCGCGCTACGACAAAGGCACCGCCGACTACATCAACTGCCCCATGACCAGGGAGGAGTACGACCGCTTCTACGACGCGCTGGTCGCCGCCGAAACCGTCCCCGCCAAAGAGTGGGAGCAAATTCCCGGCGACGCCAACCCTCAACTAACTGCCCCCAACGAGCAGCCGAAGTATTTCGAAGGCTGCCTGCCCATCGAAGAGACCGCGCGCCGCGGCCGCGACACCCTGCGCTTCGGCCCCATGAAGCCCGTCGGCCTCACCGATCCGAAGACCGGCCGCTGGCCCTACGCCGTCGTGCAGCTGCGCCAGGAGAACCTCCGCGCGGATAGTTACAACCTCGTCGGCTTCCAGAACCACATCAAGTTTGGTGAGCAGGCGCGCGTCCTGCGCCTCATCCCCGGCCTCGAAAACGCGAGCTTCCTACGCTACGGCCAGATTCACCGCAACACCTACATCAACGCACCCGCGCTGCTGACCGAAACGCTGCAGCTCCGCGGACAGCCGTCGATCCTCATCGCCGGCCAGCTCTCCGGCGTTGAGGGCTACACGGAGTCCATCGCCTCAGGGCTGCTCGCCGGGCGCTACGCCGCAACGCTCGCGCGAGGCATTTCACCCACGCCCGCGCCGCGCGCCTCCGCCAACGGCTCGCTCATCCACTACATCACGCATGCGGAGTCGAAGCGCTTCCAGCCCGCCAACATCACCTTCGACCTCTTGCCCCCGCTCGAAGATGAATTGCGCAAGAAGATCCGCGACAAGAAGGAGCGTCACCGCATCCAGTGCGAGCGCGCCCTCACCGCATGGGACGCCTGGCTGGCGGCGAATATGCCGTAATCCATAGCGCCTGCCTCTCGCATTCAATCCAAAGAAACCCCGTGCGCAGGCCCGCCGCATCGTGCTAGCCTCCTCCTGCCCAACTATGCGACCACTCAGCGCAACCGAAGCCATCTCACCCGCCATCCAGCGCACCAAGGAAGTGCTCTTCCGCCCATTTCGCCTGGGCCGGTCATGGAAGCTCTGCGCTACAGCTTATCTTGCGATGATGGGGCAGACATTCTTCCCCTTCCATCTGGCATATCTCGCTTTCGTGCCCGCGGTCAGCCGCAACTTCGGCCGCGGCGCGGCTATCGCATTGGCCGCGGGACTTCTTCTCGCAACAGGACTCTACATCTGGATCTTCTATCTCTGCTCGCGGATTAAGTTCGCTTACCTTGATATCGTCGTCAACCGGGAACAGCTCGTCGCTCCCGCGTGGCGCAAATATGGCCCGCAGTCACGCCGCTGGAGTGGCTTCAAGATCCTGCTGGGCTGCATTGCCAGCGCCCTGATCAGCGTCCCGATGATCGCGTACGTCCGCCACATCATGCCCTTGCTGCTGTCCATCAACGCCCATCCTCAGGCCCAGCCGCCCGCACAGATGTTTGCGGTAGTCTTTGCGGGTTATGGCCTCATCGCTCTCTTCAGCTGCGCAATCCTCATCGTCAGCGGCCTGCTCGGCGACTTCATCGTCCCGTCATTGGCTCTTGAAGATACCAGCCTTCAAGAGGCCTTTCGCCGTATGTTCGAATTGGCCCAAAGCGAGCCGGGCGAGTTCGCGCTCTACGCTCTGCTCAAGACCGTTCTCGGTGGCGCAGCGTATATAGGAGCAATGATCGCGTTTGAGATCTTGATCTTCATTGTGATTCTCGTCGTCGGACTGATTTTGGCGCTGTGCGGCTTTCTCGGGCATCTTGCCGGTGTCCCCAGCGCCATCCTCTTTCCCATTGGCATGGTGATCCTGTTTAGCGTCGAGATGGTCCTCATCGTCTACGGAATCATGTTCAGCATCGGCCCCGTCCTCACCTTCCTGGATGCCTACGCCTTCTACTTTCTCGGCGGGCGCTATCCGCTGCTCGGGAACCTGCTCGATGCCTCGGAGCCGCCTCCTGTCTTCCCTTATCCGGCCTACCCTCCACCCGGCCCCTTTCCTCCGCGCGCAGCTCCGCCACCGCCGATAGCTGGTTGACGAAAATTAGTCGCACGCAATCGACCCTACCGCTGCACGCTGCTCCCCATCTGCATCCGCACCACCTCGCCCGTCGAATCCACATACGCGGTCGCAGACAGCGGCGGCGCTGACCCACTGCGCATCAGGCCCATCAACCATCCCGAGTCGTACTGGAAGCGCAGGTCGCGGAACACCACCGCGCGCCACGCCGGCAGCCGCGGGTCTTCGTCGACCGCCGCCGTCGGCCCTGTATCCGCCACCACCGGCCAGCTCGACCAGTCCAGATACACCCGCCCCACAAAACTCTTTCGCGCCACGCGCACCGCCGGCGTCCACTGCGGCTTATAAAAAAGGTCGCGCGCCGGATCGGTCTCCACCGTTCCCTTCCACAGGTCGACCGTCGCCACCTGGTAATACGCAGGCGTCTCCACCACCGTCTGCCACAGAAACGGATCTGCCGGGTACGGGTCGGCCGTCACGCGCAGAATCTCCGCCGGAATTGCCTGCGCAGAACTACGCGGCGGCGGCGGCGCATCCTCGGCGTCTGTCTGGACCATACTCGCCGCACCGGGCCCATAGCCCGCATTGGCCGCCATCTCCACAGCGGCATCGTGCTCGAACCAGCGCCAGCCCCACAGCAGCACAACTCCCGCCAGCGCTGCGATCGCCCAGCCGCGCCCGCGGAACGCCGCCCTGCGCACGCCCACCTCGCCTGCAATCAGCCCAAACAACGCCGGGGCGCAAAGCCCGATCACCAGCGCAGCAAACATCAGCGGCTCAAAGATAAAGACAAATGACCCCATGTACCAGTGCGTATCGAACGGATAAAACAGCCGCACGCCGTAGTTGTTGGTCCAGTCCAGCAGTAAATGGCTGAGCAAAGCCACCAGCGAAAAAACGTACAGCCATCTCCAGCGCACCGGCGCAGCCGTCAGCGGACGCACCAGCGGCTCATCGGTAGCCAGCGACTGCGCGGTCGCTCCCGGCCGCGGCATCTTCTCTGCCTCGCGCTCGGCCTGCTCGTACCGCCGCACCCGCCAGCGATGGATCCCCCACACCACCCCCACCACCGCAGCCGCCTCAAACGGCAACCCCAGAAGCGTATGCGTGATGCCGCGATGATGCTCAAACGCAACCACCGGCCCGCCCGCTCTCCACACCACGTCCAGGTCCGGCATCTCTGCCGCCAGCGTCATCGCCAGCGTGGCATACGCGGCCTTGCGGTTGAAGCCCGCGCGCGCCAGACACGCGCCGGTAAGAAAATGCGTCACAGGTTCCATGCGTGTTCAGCATATCTTGATGTGCCCAACTCGGCACCGGGCGCGTCCCGCGACGTTCGCGCTCCGTTACCATGGGCCTACGCCGATGACCGAGGAGATTGCCGTTCCGCCGCTTCACCGCCTGCAGCACTGGATCAGGCACATTGCCATCATCGCCTTCCTTCTTGGCTTCGGAGCAATGCTGGTCGGCATCGGCAGTCTGCTCATTACAGGCAATCATCCCGCCACGCGCGACGTCATCTCCTTCTGGTCCGCCGGCCGCCAGCTCGTCGCCCGCGCCGACCCCTACGACGCCCCCACCATCACCGCGCTCGAGCGCTCCGTCGGATTCTCCGCAACCGCGCCGGTGCTCATCATGCGCAACCCTCCCTACGCGCTGCCGCTGGTGCTTCCCCTCGGCATCTTCCAACTGCGTGCAGCCTCGCTGCTCTGGTCGCTGATCCTGATGGCCACCCTCGCGCTCTCCATCCATCTCTTCTGGATCGCCTATGGCCGGCCGCCCAATCGCATCCACCTGCTCGGCTTCACCTTCGCGCCCGCGCTGGCCTGCGTCATGACCGGCCAAACCTCGCTCTTTGCTCTGCTCGGCCTTGTCCTGTTCCTACGCTTCCACCGCGAGCGCAGCTTCGCCGCAGGAATATCTTTATGGCTCTGCGCTCTGAAGCCGCACCTCTTTCTTCCCTTCGCTGTCGTCGTCCTGCTATGGGCCATATTCAACCGCCGATACCGCCTGATCGCGGGCGCCGTTCTTGCGCTGGCCGCAACCTCCGCCTTCGCTACCTGGCTTGTCCCCGGTGTGTGGACGGACTACACCCGAATGATGCACTCCCCCAACGTCCAGACGGAGTTCGTCCCCTGCCTCAGCTACGCCCTGCGCGCTCTGCATCCCCAGGCAGCCTGGCTCGAGTACGCGCCCGCCGCCGCCGGCTGCTGCTGGGCCATCTGGTTCTACCTCAGCCGGCGCGAAACCTGGAGCTGGATCGAAGACGGCGCTCTGCTGATGCTGGTCTCTCTCCTCGTCAGCCCCTACTCCTGGCTCACGGACCACGCCGTCCTCATTCCCGCGCTCCTTGTCGGTCTCTATCGCGCAACTACGCAGGTGCAGCTCGCCCTACTGGCCCTCGCCAGCCTGCTGATTGAAGTGGCGCAGTTCACCGGCGTCAGCATGCATTCGCCAGTCTTCATCCTGCTTCCGCTCTACTGGCTGGCGTGGTATCTCTTCACCACCCGGCAGCCGCGGCAGGACGGCGCAGCGCTTGCGTCCCTGGCGCAGAAACCTCTGCTTCAATCTCTATAATCTCCCTCATGGCGAAGCAGAATCTGATCGAGACATTGCGCGAAGAGCTGCGCCGCCATGAGCATCTCTACTACGTCCTCGACGCACCGGAGATCACCGACGCCGAATACGACGCGCGCATGAACCGCCTCAAGGCGCTCGAAGCGGAGCACCCAGAGCTGATCACTCCCGACTCGCCCACCCAGCGCGTCGGCGGTCAACCCAAAGAGGGCTTCGTCAAGACGCCCCACTCCCGACCCATGCTCTCGCTCGACAACGCCTACAACGAGGCCGAGCTGCGCGCCTGGGATCAGCGCGTGCGCGACGCTCTGCCTTCGAGCGAAACAGATCCGCTACGTCTGCGAACTGAAGCTCGACGGCCTCTCGCTCGCGCTGCATTACGAGCCCGCTCCCGACGGCTCGGCGCATCTTGCCCGCGGCCTCACCCGCGGCGACGGCACCATCGGCGAGGACGTCACCTCCAACGTCCGCACCATCCGCTCCGTTCCGCTGCGCGTCGCTCGCCGCAAAGTTGAAGGCCGCGTCCCTGCCCGCCAGCTTCGAAGTCCGCGGCGAGGTCGTGCTTCCGCAGGCTGCCTTTGAAAAGATGAACGCGCAGCGCGTCGCCGATGGCCTCGCCCCCGCAGTCAATCCGCGCAACGCCGCCGCCGGCACCATCCGCACGCTGGAGCCCAACATCGTCGCCCAGCGCCGCCTCGACTTCTACGCCTACTTCCTGCTGCACGGCGCCGACAGCGAACAACGCGGCGAGCCGCTGCTACCCACCCAGTCCGCAGCGCTCGAAGCCCTGCGCACCGCTGGCTTTCGCGTCAACACTCACGCAAAGACCGTCGACTCCATCGACGAAGTGCTCGCCTTCATCGCCAACGCCGAAGCCCTCCGCGACTCGCTCGGCTATGAGATCGACGGCGTCGTCATCAAGGTCGACTCCGTCGCGCAGCAGCGCCGCCTTGGCTTCACCGGCAAGGCCCCGCGCTGGGCCATCGCCTACAAGTTCGCCGCGCGCGCCGGCATCACGCAGCTCGAACGCGTGCTCTTCCAGGTCGGCCGCACCGGCAAGATCACACCCGTCGCCGCGCTCACGCCCGTCTTCATCGGCGGCACCACCGTCTCGCGCGCCACGCTGCACAACGCCGACGAGATCGCCCGCCTCGGCGTGCGCATCGGCGACTTCGTCCAGGTCGAGCGCGGCGGCGACGTCATCCCCAAGATCACCTCGGTCGTCGACGATCCAAAGACCGGCAAGCGCGCAAGCCAGACGCACCCAATCACGCTCCCGGAAAACTGCCCGCGCTGCCACACTCCGCTGGTTCGCGAGCAGGACGAGGTCGATCTGCGCTGCGTCAACGTCAAGCTGCCCCGCGCGCCTCGAAGAAGAGTTGCGCCATTTTGCTTCGCGCTGGAGTGATGAACATTGAAGGCCTTGGCGAAGCGCTGATCGCCCAACTTCTTGGCCACACGCTTGCCGAACACGAATCCTCCGCCGAGCGAGGACGAAGATGAGGAGTCGCCGGCGAATCTCCCACGCGCGAAGCGCTGGTTCACTCAGTCGCGGATATCTATTTCCTCACCAAAGATCAACTTCTGCAGTTGGAGCGCATGGGAGAGAAGTCCGCCGACTCGATCCTTGCCGAGATCGAAAACTCGAAACGCGCTCCGCTGAACCGCGTCCTCCTCGCGCTCGGCATTCGCCATGTCGGCGAACGCACCGCACAGGAGCTTGCCGACGAGTTCGGCAGCATGGATGAGCTGATCGCCGCAGCAAAGCGTGTCCCGGAGGGTGACGAAGATAAGCTGACCCGTATCCGCGATATCGGCCCCAGGGTCTCGGCCTCCATCCGCGACTTCTTCGCAAACCCCGACAATCTTGCCCTCATCAAGCGCCTCCAGGACGACGCCGGATTGACCATGACCGGAGAGAAGCGGGTGCGCACCACCAAACTCGAAGGTCTCACCTTCGTGCTCACCGGCACGCTGCCCACGCTCACCCGCGAGGCCGCCAAGGAAATGATCGAATCCGCCGGCGGCCGCGTCTCCGGCTCCGTCAGCAAGAAGACCAGCTACGTCGTCGCCGGCGAAGAGGCGGGCTCCAAACTCGACAAGGCGCAATCGCTCGGCGTCACGATCCTCGACGAAGCCGGCCTGCGCGCGCTCTTGAGCTAGAAACCGGCCGCATAAGCAACCCAAATGATCGCGAGGCTTGATTGGAACCCGCCATCGAAGCGGGTTCCATGCTGTATGCGAGTCACCGCTTCAGAATATGAGGCCGGTTTTAAGACACTCCCTGCCCGCCATGCTCCAGCAGCTCCTCGACCGGCTGCCACTCCCGCCGCTGCGACTCCGCCACCGGCTTGCAGGTCAGCACGCCGTGGAAGGTATTCACGCCCGCCGCTAGTCCCGCATCCTCCTCGATCGCGCCAACCGCGCCCAGCTTTGCCAGCTTCATCAGATACGGAAACGTCGCATTCGTCAGCGCCAGTGTCGAGGTATTCGGCACCGCGGCCGGCATGTTGGTCACGCAGTAGTGCACCACGCCGTCGACCACATACGACGGATCGGAGTGCGTGGTCGGCCGCGCCGTCTCGATGCACCCGCCCTGGTCGATCGCCACGTCCACGATCACCGCGCCCTTCTTCATCTTCGCCACCATCGCCTTCGTCACCAGCTTCGGCGCCGCCGCGCCCGGGATCAGCACGCCGCCGATCACCAGGTCCGCCTCGCATACCGCGCGCCCGATGTTGTACGCGTTCGACGCCACGCGTAAAGATGCGTCCGCCGAAGATGTCGTCCAGCTCGCGCAGCCGGTTCAGGTTCACGTCCACCAGCGTCACCCGCGCGCCCATGCCCAGCGCGATCTTCGCCGCATTCGTGCCCACAATGCCGCCGCCGATCACCACCACGTTCCCCGGCGGCACGCCCGGCACGCCGCCCAGCAGCACGCCGCGCCCGCCATGCTCCTTCTCCAGATACGCCGCGCCCACCTGCACGCTCATCCTGCCGGCCACCTCGCTCATCGGCGTCAGCAGCGGCAGCGTGCCCGCGCGGTCGCGCACGGTCTCATACGCGATGCCCGTCACCTTCTTTTCCAGCAGCGCGTCGGTCAGCTCCGCGCACCGGCGCCAGATGCAGATAGGTGAACAGCACCAGCCCCTCGCGGAAGTAGCGATACTCCTTCTCGACCGGCTCCTTCACCTTCACGACCATCTCCGCCAGCCGCCACACGTCCGGCGCGCCACCCACAATCTCCGCCCCGGCAGCCTGGTACTCGTCATCGGTCAGCGCGGAGAGCTCGCCCGCGCCCTGCTCCACCAGCACCGTATGCCCGGCCTCCACCAGCGCATGGACGCCCGCCGGCGTCACCCCCACCCGGCTCTCGTGGTCCTTCACTTCCTTCGGCACGCCGATGATCATGGTTAACTCCCCGTGTCCATATACCCTGCTCAGAGTCTAGCGTTCCACCTCGGTTGCAGATATCCTCCGCGCGTAAAGCCGTACAATAACCTTGAAAATCAAGCTTTCTCAGGAAGTATCGCAGCCCATGTCTTCCAACGGTTATCAAGGTCGCTACTCGCGCATCCACAACATGCGCTCGCTGTTCAGCCTCTTCTCCAACGACCTGGCCATCGATCTCGGCACGGCCAATACCCTGGTCTTCGCGCAACGGCAAGGGCATCATCGTCAACGAGCCCTCCATCATCGCCGTCAACACCCAGACCAACGAGGTCGAGGCCGTCGGCAAGGAGGCCAAGGAGATGCTCGGCCGCACGCCGGGCAACATCATCGCCATCAAGCCCATGAAGGACGGCGTCATCGCCGACTTCCGCCACACCGAGAAGATGCTGAACTACTTCATCATGAAGGCGCACAACAACCGCAAGCGCATGGTGCATCCGCGCATCGTCATCGGCGTGCCGTCCGAGATCACGCAGGTGGAAAAGCGCGCCGTCATGGACTCCGCCTATCGCGCCAAGGCCAGCGAAGTGCACCTCGTCGAGCAGGCCATGGTCGCCGCCATCGGCGCCGGCCTTCCCATCACGGAACCCGGCGGCAACATGGTCGTCGACATCGGCGGCGGCACCACGGACATCGCCGTCATCTCGCTCGCCGGCATCGTCTACTCGCGCTCCGTGCGCATGGCCGGCAACCAGATGGACGAGGCCGTCGTCACCTACCTCAAGCGCAAGTACAACCTGCTCATCGGCGAGCGCACCGCCGAGCAGATCAAGATCGACCTCGGCTCCGCCTATCCGCTCGACAAGCCCCTGACCATGGAGATCAAGGGCCGCAACCTCATCGAGGGCGTGCCCAAGACCATCACCATCGAAGACGCCGAGATCCGCGAGGCGCTCTCCGAGTGCATCGCCACCATCATCAACGCCATCCGCGTCGCGCTCGAGCGCACCCCGCCCGAGCTCTCCGCCGACATCTCCGACCGCGGCATCGTGCTCACCGGCGGCGGCGCGCTCATCAAGAACCTCGACAAGCGCATCCGCGAAGAGACCGGCCTGCCCGTCTCCATCGCCGACGATCCCCTCGCCTCGGTCGTGCTCGGCACCGGCCGCATGCTCTCCGACTTCAAACTGCTGCGCAAGATCTCCATCGACTACTCCTGATCTGGCCTCATGGACTTCCTGCTGCGCTTCCGCAACGCGCTCTTCCTCATCGCCGTGCTGCTGGCGCAGGCGCTGGCGCTGGCCGTCCAGGTGCGTACGCCCCCCAACACCGCCAGGCCGGACTCCGGCGGTGTCCGCCTCATCCGCATGTGGACCACCGGAGTCATCTCTCCCTTTGAGCGCGGCGCCCACGCCATCGGTTGGGGGCTGCGCCACGGCTGGTCCGACTACATCGATCTCCGCCACGTCCGCCGCCAGAACGCCGGCCTCCAGCAGCAGATCACCCGCATGAGGCTCAACGAGGCAGCCATCTCCGAGGACGCCCTCGAAGGCCGCCGCCTCCAGGCGCTGCTCGACTTCAAGGAGAAGTACGTCGCTTCCACCGTCGCCGCGCAGGTCATCGGCTCCAGCGGCAGCGACCTCGCGCACGTCCTCACCATCGACAAGGGATCCCGCAACGGCATCAAGGTCGATGAAGCTGTCATCACGCCCGATGGCATCGTCGGCAAGGTCCGCGATGTCTTCCCCGACACCGCCGAGGTCCTCGAGATCAACGACCAGACCTCCGGCGCCGGCGTTGTCCTCGCCAACACCCGCATCCGCGCCATCCTGCGCGGCACGCCCGCCGGCCGCGCCCAGATCGGCAATCTCATCGCCGACTCCCGCATCAAACCCGGCGAGCCCGTCATCACCTCCGGAGGCGACCAGATCTATCCGCGCGGCCTCGCCGTCGGCACCGTCGAAAGCATCGCGCCCGATCCCGACCACCAGCCCTACTCCGCCATCGTCGTCCATCCCGCCGTCGACCTGAACCGCGTCGAGGAGGTCCTCGTCATCACCGGCGTGCAGTCCGACCTTCCCGCCGACGCGCAGCAGGACCTCGCAACCGCACAGGCCCAGCACGCGGCCGACGTCAATTCGGAGAGTCTGCCCGGCCTGAATGACAACGCACCCCAAGCAGCTAACGGCACGCCCACCAACGGCACAGCCGCAACGCCACCTGCTACGCCCGGAGTTCCGCCGGTGCTCGCCATCCCGCATCCAACTCCGTCGCTGCACACCGACCGCTACACAAGTGGCTCTACCCCGCCCGCCGCGCAGCTGACTCCCGGCGCTCCCATCGCGCCGCAGACGCCGCCTTCCTCCACCGAGCCCTCACCGCACAAGCCCGCTCTGTCCACCTCGCCCGACGCAACCCAGTAAACCGCTCGTCACGCATTCCACGTCTTGCGCGCAGCGGCTTCAGTTAGCCTGTGAAGGCACCGCTCACCACCATGGCCACACGCAGCTACATGTCGCGCCGCGAGGCAGAGCAGCAGAACTTCTCGCTCCCTGCCGCCCTCTTCGTCCCCCTCGCCGCTCTGCTGCTGCAGATGCTGCTCCCGCGTCTCAGCCCGCGCTTCGCCATTCTGGACCTGCCGCTCATCGTCGTGCTCTTCTTCGCCATCAGCCGCCGCGCGCCCATCGCCGGCACGCTCACCGGCGCCACCATTGGCCTGCTGCAGGACGCGCTCTCCAGCACGCCCATCGGCGTCAACGGCATGGCCAAGTCACTGATCGGCTACGCCGCCGCCTCGCTGGGCAGCCAGATCGACGTGGACAACAATGCCACCCGCGCTCTGCTCACCTTCGGCTTCACCCTCCTGCAGAGCGTCCTCATCTACCTCATCGAGCGCCGCCTGCTCGGCCTCACCAACTTCCATATGCTCTGGCTGCATGAGCTGCTGCGCGCCGTGGTCAACACCGCCGTCGCTATGCCCATCTACCTCCTGCTCGCCCGCACCCGCAAGCACCTGTAAGCAGCCACTCCTACGCCGATAGTGGCTCAGTGTGGATTTGTTTCGAAGGGGCGTGGCTTCAGCCACGCCGTAACAGCCATCTTTAGAATTCGGCTTCAGCCGCTGAGGAGTATTTGATTAAAGCTGACCCATCACTTCCGCGCCCCGCCCCAAAAGTTGCAATGCTCATCCCTGTCCTCCGCGCCAAATCCATGGTCTCCCGGTCTAACTGGCAGTAAACTAGCCTCAGGTACACCTCCGCCGTGCCGTTTTTGTCCAAGCTCCGGCCCATCTCCCGCCCCTCGCGCGGCATGGCCGGTCGCGCGGAAAAGGTCTCCGCCGGCAAGCTCCACTTCACCCAGTACATCGTTGTCCTCGCGCTGGTCGCGCTCGCCGCCGGCATGTGGCGCCTGCAAGTGCTAGGCGTGGACAACTACCGCGTCCTCGCCGAAGCCAACCGCATCCGCAAGGACCCCATCCCCGCGCCGCGCGGCAAACTCTTTGACCGCGAGAACCGCCTCCTCGTCGACAACTATCCCTCCGTCTCCTGCTACCTGCTGCGCAACCAGGCCAAAGACCTCAACGCCGACATCCCGCTCATCGCGCGCGGCCTCGACCTTCCCGTCGATCAGGTCGAGACCATCATCCATCGCTTCGCCGCCGAGCCGCAGTACGAGCAGATCCCCCTCAAGCAGGACATCACACCCGATGAACAGGCCTTCATCGAAGCGCACCGCAATGAGCTGCCCGAGCTTGAGACCGTCGACGAGCAGCGCCGCCGCTATCCGCGCGACGGCTTCGCCGCGCACCTGATCGGCTACGTCGGTGAGGTCTCCGAGGCCGACCTCGCCAGTGGCCGCTACGACTTCTACGAGCCCGGCGACATGGTCGGCAAGTCCGGCGTGGAAGAGACCTACGATGCGCTGCTGCGCGGCGTCGACGGCTCGCGCGACGTCATCGTCAACAGCCACGGCAAGGAGGTCGGCGTGCTGGGCACACAACCCGCCACGCCCGGCCATGATCTTCGCCTCACTATCGACCTCGACCTGCAACGCGCCGCCGAGCAGGCGATGGAGGGGCGCAACGGCGCGCTCGTCGCCATGGACCCGCACACCGGCGAGATCCTCGCCATGGTCTCGCGGCCCACCTTCGATCCCAACCAGTTCGCCGTCCGCCTCACGCGCAACTACTGGTCGCAGCTGGTCAACGATCCCAACCATCCGCTGATGAACAAAGCCATTCAGGCCCAGCTCGCGCCCGGCTCCACCTTCAAGATCGTCATGTCCCTCGCCGGCCTTGAAGAGAACGCCGCGCAGGACTTCCATGTGATGTGCAACGGCGGCGCCACCTTCTATGGCCACTTCTTCGGCTGTGACAAGCACCACGGCATGGTGGACATCGACCACGCCATCCCCTGGTCCTGCGACACCTTCTTCTACGCGCTTGCGCAGAAGCTCGGCATCGACACTATCGCAAAGTATGCGCACGAGGTTGGCCTCGGGCAGAAGACCGGCGTCGACCTTCCCAACGAAGCCTCCGGCACCGTCCCCTCCACCGAATGGAAGCTGAAGACGCAGCATGAGCAGTGGTACGCCGGCGAGACCATCTCGGTCGGCATCGGCCAGGGCGCCACCCAGGTCACGCCCATCCAGCTCGCCCGCGCGCTCTCCGGCATCGCATCCGGCGGCAAGCTCGTCCGCCCCCACGTCGCGTTCACCGATGAGGTCGATCCCGCCATCGCCGCCAACATCGCCGAGAACTATCCCGGCTCCGGCGACAAAACCATCCCCATCACCACCGCCAACTGGGAGACCATCAGCGATGGCATGGCTCAGACCATGCTCCCCGGAGGCTTTGACACAGGGGCCGCCGTGCGCCTCGAGGGCATCGACATGGCCGGCAAGACCGGCACCGCGCAGGTCGTCAGCCACTCGGCCGGCGCCACCAGCCTCGGCAGTGGGGCGGAGCGCGCCAACGCCTGGTTCGTCGGCATGGCCCCGCGCCGCAATCCGGACATCGTCGTCACTGTGCTGTGCGAGCACGGAGGCTGGGGAGCCGAGGCCGCCGCGCCCGTCGCCGTGCAGGTCATCAACGCCTTCGTCACCAAGCAGCGCAAGAACGCCAACAACCTCCGCATCGAGACCGTCTCCGCGCCCGCAGCGCCACAACAACCCGCACCCTCTGCGACACCCACCGCAGGCGTGACGACACAAACGAAGCCCGCGCCGCCCGCCGCCGTTCCCGCAGCCATCTCACCCACTGCCTCCATACAAAAACCCGCGCCCGCCTCAAACCACGCACCGCGCTCCACCGACAGCGCCCGCGTCGCGGAGCCCGCCAAGCCCGTCACTCTTGCTGCTAACTCTCGCGCCATCGCGCCCGCCCAATAGCCCATGCGTCGTATCTCCAGCTATCGCGACTTCGACTGGATGCTGCTGGCCCTCGTCGGCATGCTCTCGCTCATCAGCGTGCTCGAAATCCACTCCGCCACCACGCACACCAAATTCCACGGCTTCGGCGAAAAGCAAGTACTCTTCCTCGCCGGCGGCTTTTTCCTGATGTTCGTCATCTCCGCCATCGACTATCACAAGCTGGTCGAGATCTCGCTCTGGGCCTATGCCGTCGCACTCATCGCACTGGTCGCCGTGCTCGCCGTGGGCACACGCGTCAACGGCGGCCGCCGCTGGATCAACCTCGGCGGCGGCATCCACTTCCAGCCCTCGGAGTGGGTCAAGCTCATCCTCATCCTCGCCGTCGCGCGCTTCTTCTGGAACCTCGCCGGCCGCGAGCTCTCCTGGGCCGACATCGGCAAGGCCTTCGCGCTGGTCCTCGTCCCCATGGCGCTCGTCCTCAAGCAGCCCGACCTCGGCACCGGCCTCACCTATCTCCCCGTCCTCATCGCCGGACTCTTCCTCGGCGGCATACGCCCGAAGCAGGCCGGCATCATCCTGCTCGCGCTCGCCGCCCTCGTCGGCCTCGCCCTGCTGCGCGGTAAACACCTCAAGCCCTACCAGCAGCAGCGCATCAACAGCTTCCTCGATCCCGGCTCGGACCCGCGCGGCGCCGGCTATCAGATCCTGCAGTCCAAGATCGCCGTCGGCTCCGGCGGCCTCTGGGGCAAGGGCACCAACAAGGGCACGCAGACCCAGGGCGACTTCCTCCCCATTCCCTACACCGACTTCATCTTCGCCGCCTTCTGCGAGGAGCACGGCTTCATCGGCGGCGTCGGCGTGCTGCTGCTCTACTTCCTCATCCTCACCCGCCTCATCCAGAACGCGCAGCAGGCCCTCGACGCGCCCGCCGCCTACATCATCATGGGCATCGTCGCCGTGCTGCTCTTCCAGGTCGTCGTGAACATCGGCATGGTCGTCGGCCTGCTACCCGTCACCGGCATCCCCCTGCCCCTGATGAGCTATGGCGGATCGTCCGTGCTCTTCACCTTCCTCGCCCTCGGCATCGTCATGAACATCCGCATGGGCCGCTTCGTCAACTGAAGCACTCCAGCGCGCTTATCAAGATATCTGGGAGTACCATTCCTGCATGAGCGATGCATCCCGCAATCGAAGAGCTTTGTTGGTGGGATACCTGGCTGCGGCCGCGCCTTTTGTCATCGGCGTTATTTGGGAAATAATCTTCAACTACCGGGCGCAGAGAGCTATGCCCGGATTGATCATTGCCTCCGCCCCACCTTACCTCGTTCAGTTCCTGATCCCGGTGGGATTCTTTGGGTTCATCTTGTTCGCACTGGTTCACATCAGCATAGTGCTCTACAAGAAATTCTCAAGTCGAGACGCTTCGCATACTTAAGCGTGAGGACAGCCGCCCTACCCCTCCGTAAACGGCGCCGGCTTCTCATTCTCATACCCCGCCAGCGACTGCAGCAGTTGCGCATTCACCTCATCGGCAATCGCCTCCAGCGTCCCCGGCAACTGCCCCAGATCGATCCGGTCCACATTGCGCTCGATCGTCTCAAACAGCGCCACCTGCAGCGCGCGCGCCTCCGCCACCAGCACCGGAGAGCCCAGCCCCTGCCGCCGCCGCTGCGCGCCATGCTGCAAACTCGCCATCGAGAACAAGCTCATCCGCCCCAGCGGCTGCGGATAGCGCAGCCGGTAAAAGATCTCCGTCAGCATCTCCGTCAGGTGCCCCGTCTGCTGCGCCGTCGTCAGTCCCGAGCCGGCAAACGCGCCCGACTCCGCCATCTTCTTGATCCACTCCGCCGCAATCCCTGTCCGCTCGCGCTCCAGCACCGTCGCAATCGACTCCACCGTCCGCGTGCTAACCGTCTGCTCGCCGTCCAGCCGTTTTCTGATCAGCTCCACCAGCGCCACAGGCCGCACCGGCTTCATCAGCACCTCATCGGCCTGCGCCAGCATCGCCGCCGACGCCTTGCTCATGTCAGGATTCGCGCTCAGCAGCATCGTCACCGCGCGCGGATTCGCATGCCGCATCGCGCCGATCACGATCAGCCCGTCGCCCGCGCCCGGCATATGCAGGTCGCTCAGCAGCACATCGAAGGCCTGCGTCGTAATCAGCTTCAGCGCGTCCACCACGTTGCCCGCCGTCGCCACCGCGAAGCCATGGGCCTCGAGAATCGCGCCCAGCGCGGACAGCACCGCCTCATCGTCATCGACCAGCAGCAGACGTACCGGTGCCAAGGTTCAGAACCCCTTGTGCGGGTTGCACACAGACCAGCTCGCCTCGCGACCGGAGCGCGCGGTCTCTCCGCGTCAGTCTCGTCCGCAAGGGGCCGTTTGTCCCGATGCTGCCTGTGGGGACCAGTTGGAAGAAATCGTTCAGGGAAAACAGTTGGACCTGTCTTGCAGACTAAATCACTCCGCAGCCCATCCTTCCCACATTCCGTCACCTCCCAAGCAATCTCTCGTAACTAGGCCATCGCAAGATGGCCGTCATCCTGAGCGGAGCGAGCCGCGCAAGCGGATCGCGGAGTCGAAGGACCCCTGTATTTGTCTTTGCTTGTCATCCTGAGCGGAGGTTCGCGTCCAAGCGCGAACCGAAGTCGAAGGACCTGCGGTTGTTTTGTCATTCCGCAGCGTTCGTCCCGCCCAACGGGACGAATGCGAAGGAATCTGCTTTTACCGTGCCGTAACCACAGTGCTATCCTCGATTTCTCTACCCGCAAGGAGCGCTCATGCATCCAGACCTCG
The DNA here is from genome assembly GCA_963766975.1 of uncultured Acidobacteriaceae bacterium. Taxonomy (GTDB): domain Bacteria; phylum Acidobacteriota; class Terriglobia; order Terriglobales; family Acidobacteriaceae; genus Edaphobacter. Next base: position 180,263 of record CAVYCF010000012.1, on the reverse strand, counting down.
CCCAGCTCATCGACCTCCAGGCCCACGACGACCAGATGCGCCGCCTGCGCGAGCAGATCGCCGCCCTCGCCAAGGACCTCAGCCGCGCCGAATCCCGCGCCACCGCCGCCACTACGCGCCGCGCTCAGGTCCTCGAAGCCATCGCCAAGGAAGAGGCCCTGCGCCGCAAGGAGGAGTCCGAGATCGCCGACCTGCGCGAGAAGCTTAGCCGCACCCTGAAGAAGCTCGACATGACGACGACGACCGCGCAACTCACGGCCCTGGAACATGAGGCCGCCTTCGCCAGGAGCGAAATCTCCCGCATTGAAGACGCCGAGCTCGAATCGATGGAACGCAGCGAGATTCTAGAACGCGACCGCACCGCCGCCGACGCCGAACTCGCCGACGCCACCGCCGCGCTCGACCGCGAGCGCACCCGCACCGCCGACCTCACCGCCGCTGACCGCGCCGATCTCGCCCGCCTTGAAGCCGAGCGCACCCAGCTGCGCGCCGCCATCGTACAGTCGCCCACCGGCGACACCTCGCTCGCCAACTACGACCGCATCGCCCACGCCAAGGGCACCGCCGTCGCCCAGGCGCTCAACCAGCAGTGCTCCGCCTGCCGCATGATGGTCCGCCCGCAGCGCTGGAACGACCTCCGCGACAACTCCCCCGACTCGCCCTCCGCCGACACCATCTTCGTCTGCGAAAACTGCGGCCGCATGCTCTTCTACGACCCCGCCCGCGACACCCCGCAGCGCAAGGCCCCCCAATCCGAAACCAAACCCGCACCAAAGTCCGAGTCCATCGCCGCCTCCATCGTTCGCTCCTCTCTATGAGTATGGTGAGTTCTAGCAATCTCTGCCCGGTCTGCGGTTATGCCCTGTGGTTTTCTCCGTGGAATGGAGAATCCGCCTCAGACGAAATATGTCCCTGCTGCTTCATCCAATTCGGTTACGACGACGCAGCTGGCGGTGACACTGAAGCCCGTCGAACGACCTACGAGAATTGGAGACAGAGATGGATCGACGCCGGAATGCCCTGGAAGAGTCGCGGCACTAAACCGTCCGACAACTGGGACCCTCTTGAACAACTGAAAGCCATCGGCATTGGCTAAGGAGCTTCCAGTTTTGCTTTGATCTAGGATTGGTACGAACTTTTCTGTTCCGCCCTGCGTATCCCTAAGCACCACCTCAGATTCGCGCAGTAGATTGGATCGCGCCCTTCTTCGGCAAACCATGTCCGCCTTCATCGCCACGCTTTACTCCGAGGAACTCAAGGCCACCATGCGGGGCCGCTTCGCCTGGCTCGGCGCAGGCGTCGTGCTGCTGGCCCTCGGCGGCCTCGCCACCCTTTGCACCCAGGGCGGATGGCTGCAGGCTTACGGCATCATCGCCTACGGTCTGGTGCCGCTCGCCTTCGTCCCCGTCGCCGCAGCCGCGATGGCCGGCCCGCGCGCCAATCGCTTCGTCGAGTGCGTCTTCACCGCCCCCGTCAGTCGTGGCGACTGGCTCGCCGCAAAGTTCCTCGTCCTGCTCACCCAGGCTGCTTTCTATTACGTTGCGCTGCTTCCCGCGATGCTGGTCTACACCGCACACATCGGCGTCCCGCTGCTGCTGCACAAATATCTGCTCTGGACGCCGGGCATCCTGCTCGCAGAAATCGCCATCGGCTCGCTCATCGGCATCCTCTTCATCGGCCGCAGCGTGCTCGCGCCCATCGGCACCGCCATGGGCATCCTGCTCGCCTACGTCATCTTCATTCCCATGAATGAGGTCATGGTCGCCCAGGGCAACGGCGCCACCCGCACCGGACACATCACCCTCGCCAGCCCCGCCGTGCTGCTCAAGAATGCGCTCGGCTTCGCAATCGGCGCCAGGACCATTCCGTCCGAGACGCGCATGACCTGGATCAGCCTTGCTGTCCTCATCTTCGGTTCCATACTTCTCGCAGCCTGGGTCTTCCTCCGCGCCCAGGGCGTCGAAACCTGGGAGGCCACGCGCCCCAAACGCTGGGTCATCCTCCTCGCCGTCCTCGCCATCGCACTCTTCCCCACTCTCTTCGCCGAGACCGCCTACGACAGCCCCGCGCCTGCGTCCAACAACGCTCCCGCGCAGCAACGCTTCGGCGGCGGTCGCAATCCCGGCACCGCCGCTCTCGTACCGACGGGCACACCGGTCCCACGCCGCTGCTGCAGCCCCATGCTCAACTGGGACCGCACCGCTTTCAGCGCCGATCATTCCCACCCCGCCGACCTGCTGTTCCTATTGCCCGTCGACCCCGCGAAGACCGTCACCAACTTCCACGCCGCCATCACCGGCGACGACGGCCTCGACGTCACCGCCGCTTCCGCAGCCCTCAACCAGCCCGCCCCGCCGCTCGAATCCCATCCCTACCCCAACGACTCCGGCCCGCAGCTGCCCGACGGCAGCCGCCTCGCATCCGGTTGGATCGTGCGCGTCCCCATCGCCCTCAATCCCCATCATCCATGGGACATCGGCGAGGACCGCTATCCCCTCAACATCGCCGCCACCTACGCGGTCTCCGGCGATCCCCAGCCGCACCTCTTCCAGGAAGGCGCATTCGTCAATGCTCAGGTCGGCGGCGCCATGGGCCAGATGGCGCTCGCCGCACTCCTCCTTCCGCTCTGCTGCTTCGGCGCAGCCTTCGCACGTTGGAGGAGCACCCGATGAGCACAGCACCTCCCATGAACGGCGCAGCAAACGTCGCCCTCGACCCCGCCTCAGACTTCGCCGTCGAGCTGGACTCGCTCACCCGCCGCTTCGGCGACTTCACCGCCGTCGACCGCATCACCCTCCGCATCCCCAAGGGCCATCTCTACGGATTCCTCGGCCTCAACGGCGCCGGCAAAACCACCACCATCCGCATGCTCACCACACTGCTGCCGCCCACCTCCGGTACAGCGAAGCTCTGGGGCCACAACGTCGCCACCGATCCCCTCGCCGTCCGCCGCCTCATCGGCCTCGTCAGCGATGAGACCAGCGAGAGCCAGTCCGGCTGGACCGCGCGCGAGTATCTGCTCTACTTCGCTCGCGTCCGCCAGCTCCCCTCGCCGCGCGACCACGTCGAGAAGCTGCTCTCGGACGTCGGCCTCGACCCCGCCTTCCGCGGCAAACTCATCGGCACCTACAGCACCGGCATGAAGCGCCGCGTCGAGATCGCCCGCGCCCTGATGGGCAGCCCCAAGGTCCTCTTCCTCGACGAGCCCACCCGCGGCCTCGACCTGCCCGCCAAGCGCGAGATGTGGAACCTGCTCCGCCGCCTCGCAATCGACGAGAACGTCACCACCTTCCTCTCCAGCCACGACTCGCATGAGATTCGCAGCCTCTGCAACGAGATCAGCGTCATCAACAAAGGCCGCCTCATCTACACCGGCGCCACCCGCTCGCTCGGCGACGACCTCGACAGCTTCGAGGAAAACCTCATCGCCCTCCTCACCCAATCCCACTGAATCCACAAATCTGTCATCCTGAGCGAAGCGAGCCGCGTGAGCGGATCGCGCAGTCGAAGGACCTGCGGTTGCCTTGGCTTTGTCATTCTGATCCCGCTAAGCGGGCGAAGAATCCCCGCATTTTTCTTTGTCATTCCATAGCGTTCGACGCGAACTGGGTCCCCGGCGAGTAACCTCGCCGGGGTGGAAGAGTCGAATGCGGAGGAATCTGCTTCTACTCCATCCCCTAGAATTAAACCCATGCACCCCCGCCCCGGCCAGCGCATCGCCGTCGACATGGATGAAGTGATGGCCGACGCCGTCGCCGAGCACCTCCTCCGCTACAACCGCGACCACGCCACCACCCTCACCAAAGCCGACCTCCACGGCAAGCGCTTCTGGCAGGTCGTCCCTGAGCCCCACCACGAGGCCCTCGACGACTACCTCCGCGACGAAGACTTCTTCGCCGTCCTCGACGTCATGCCCGATGCTCAAAGAGTCCTGGCTCTCCTCCAAAACCAATACGAAGTCTTCATCGCCTCGGCCGCCATGGAGGTTCCCACCTCCTTCACTCCCAAGTTCGACTGGCTCGCCCGCCACTTCCCCTTCATCCCCCACACCCACATCGTCTTCTGCGGAGACAAGTCCATCCTCCGCGCCGACTACCTCATCGACGACAACCCCCGCCAGCTCGCCCTCTTCCGCGGCACCGGCATCCTCTATGACGCGCCCCACAACGCCCGCATTCCCGGCTACACCCGCGTCCGCTCCTGGCTCGAAATCGAACACCTCTTCCTCGGCAGCGCACTAAAATAATCCGGCAAGCACTCCGCCCCTGCTCCGAGGCCAAGCCATGCGCTTCTTCTTCAAGTTGCTCGCCGCCGGCATCATCCTGTTCGCCGCACTTCAGCTCGTCCGCCCCTCCATCCCAACGCAGCCCGCAACCGCCGAGCTCCAGGTCCCCGCCGCGGTGCATAGCGTCCTCGATAACAGCTGCTACAGCTGCCACTCGAATGAGCGCCGCCTCTCCTGGTTCGATCAGATCGTCCCCGGCTACTGGCTCGTCCGTCATGACGTCCTCACCGCGCGCCGCCGCCTCAACTTCTCCACTCTCGGCGCGCAGCCCGCCGCCGCACAGCGCGCAGCATTGTTTGAAGCGGTCAACATGGTCCAGCTCGGCGCCATGCCGCTGCCGCAGTTCCTCCGCCTGCATCCCCAAGCCCGCGTCTCATCCCAGTCCCTCGCAACACTCAAGACCTACCTCGCCCCGTGGACGACACCGCCCGACCCTCCTGCGACTCCGCCCACCGCGCCTGCAAACACATCGCTCTCCGCAGTCCCGCCGGAGCTCAACGGTCTCGCCTTCGATCCATCCTTCCCCGGCTGGAAGCTCCTCAGCATCACCGACCGTGGCGACAACAACACCTTCCGCTTCATCCTCGGCAATGATGTCGCGCAGCGCGCCATCCAGTCCGGCAACATCTCTCCCTGGCCCGACGGCGCGCGCCTCGCCAAGGTCGCATGGCGACAGCAGCTCGGTGCCGACGGCCTCGTCCATCCCGGCCAGTTCATCCAGGTCGAGCTCATGGTCAAGGACGCGCAGCAGAACAAAGCCACCGAGGGCTGGGCCTGGGGACGCTGGCGCGGCGCCAGCCTCAAACCCTACGGCGACAGCGCCGCCTTCGTCGCCGAATGCACCGGCTGCCATCGCCCGCTCCACGGCAACGATTTCGTCTACACCCTGCCGCTCACCACCGCGCCCGGCCGCGACGACCTCGTCAACAACGCCGCCGCCGTGCTCCCCGCAAACCTTCCCTTCCAGCCCCTCGGCTGGAACGCAATCACCCTCTTCGTCGATCGCGACCGCCACACCATGTCCACACTCTTCGGCAATGACGTTGCCCTGCAGTCCGTCCGCGCCAGCCACGCATCAGGTCTCGTAACCTACCCTCCCGGCTCCGTCCTCGCTCTCGTCACCTGGGCGCAGCGCGACGACCCTCACTGGTTCGGCGCGCGCATCCCCGGCGCACCCCTGTCCGTCGAGGTTGTCCAGCTCCCCGCCAACTCCGCGCCGCCGCTCTACACCCGCTACGCCGGCGCATCCCTCTCCCTGCAATCCGTCCCCGCAACAGAGGCCGCCGCCCGCGCCACATCCATCGCCAGCCTCACCCCCGCCTGGCTGCCGTAGCACCAGCCTCACGCCCGACTGGCTGCCGTAGCGCGGGTCTCCGGATTTGCCTTTGCCTCTGCGATAGGTCCGGGCTTCAGCCCCGGACATTCCCCACACCCACAAACCTGTCATCCCGAGCGAAGTGCATCCCGCCCTGCGGGATGCACGCCGTCGAGGGACCTGCGGTTGACTTTGTTCTTGTCATCCTGAGCGCAGCGAAGAATCCCCGCATTTGCTTTTCGCCGTCATCCCGAGCGAGGCGCATCGCGCCGAGGGACCCCCGCATCTTGTTCTGGCATTCGCCTTCGCCTCTCAGATAGGTCCGCGCTCCCACCCGGACAATCACCCCACCCCCAACCCCGTCATCCCACCACCCACAAACCTGTCATCCCGAGCGAAGTGCATCCCGCCCTGCGGGATGCACGCCGTCGAGGGACCTGCGGTTGACTTTGTCCTTGTCATTCTGAGCGAAGCGAAGAATCCCCGCATTTGCTTTTCGCCGTCATCCTGAGCGCAGCGAAGGACCCCTGTATTTGCCTTTGCCTCTGAGATAGGTCCGGGCTTCAGCCCGGACAACAACGCGCCCCACAAGCCTGTCATCCCGAGCGAAGTGCATCCCGCACCGCGGGATGCGCGCAGTCGAGGGACCACGGAGAACTCGACATCACCATAACCGCTCGTACCTTTTCTGCCGACCTACCCAAGCGCCGAAGGCGCGACGACATAACAGCCTGGGCCGAAGGCCTGGGTAACAAGCGGGCCGCAGGCCCTTCCGCTCTGCCGAAGGCTGGAGCGGAGTCCGCAGGACGCAGCGACGGGATTGCCCTCCGAGCAGTCGAGGAACCTGTAGTTATCTTCGCCATCAACCCGAGCGGCGCGAATCGAGAGGCCAACCAATCGCCAGAATTCTTATCTACTTCGCGACACGACGCACAGCTGAATGAGGCTCCGGTGCTGGAACATAAGAACCTCATTTCGGGGGAAGCTGCCTAGCTAGCCTCTCCAGATAATCGGCTGTTCCTCTGGCAGTCCAGAGACCCATAATCGCACTTCCTCCATTGCCATCCAGCCAAAAAGTTAGATCGGATTTCGCGGGCGACTGGGGGCCAAGCCTTCTCAATAGTTCGTCTCTGTATTCGGTCGCATCTCCTAGATATTTTTGTTCGAGATCAGAGCTGAACGCATTACTGTCGGCAATCATCCGATTGGTGTTATCTCGGTTGACCTTCTCTCTTTGGTCAGGCGACAGAGCAGCCCATGCCTTTGGATCTTGAAAGGCCAAGGGCAATGTGCTGTCTCGGGCTACATAGTCTGAAGATTCTTTGCGAAGAGCGTTTGCAAATTCTATGACCTTTGAGCGCAACTGGTCGTTACTCATCCTCTGAATGGCTGGGGGCTCTACCCCGATAGGTCTAGAGGTGCTATTCGATCTTGCCGCCGACAGCAATGCGCTGACCATAGTTTTGTAGCCAGAATCTCCAGTCAATGAAGAATTCATCGATGTGAGGACCTTGGTAAGAGTATCTAGTTGGCCCTGCGTGTATTTATTCTCGCCCTTCAGTTCACTATCCCGCTGCTGCGAGATGTAATCCGATTTCTGCTGCTGAGTCGTGAAACGTACTTGCTGGATAAAGGCCAACACAATTGCCATGAGGGCAAGGCCAATGAAAAGCGCCGACCACCACGCTCTCTGCACCCCCTTCTCTTCGGATAGGGCATTAGCCGCCAAGATTCCCCCCGCGAGAGCAAGTGCCGAAGGAATCGCTACGTTTAGCAGTATCGCCAGAAGGGCATCTACAGTCATGCTCTACACTTTCCTTTCAGCGCGCGACCCTGCGCCCTCCGCGCTGAGTGTACTATCTCGCCGCCCAAATGCGACGAAAAAGCGAAACCAATCCACAGCCGCCCACGCTATTCTGCCTCAGCAGGGGAACAGAGGGTGTGCCGGACGCTCTCTCTCCTGCGCCAATTTCCTGTCAAGCCCCCAACCTGCCCATCCTACTCATTCCACGAAGGATAGACTTGGCATAACAGTTATGCCCCAGCTGATAAAATAGTCTTAGGGTAGAGAAAAGGCCCGGCAATCGCCGGGCCTTAAGCTTTGGGCGCATCCGCATGTCCGCTAACCCCAACAGGATCAATCAACTGGATCAAAAAGGAGCAAATCGGGCGGAACCACCCCCGTATCCCACTGAAATCGCAACACTTACGCTAACTCATTTGTTTTCAAACACGCTTCGCAACCGCTTTGTTTTCAAACATAAAGGATTTTTTTAGGGGGGGTGGGGGGTACATCAGACGTACAGCGCCGCCTCAAACTGCTCAAACGCCGCGTCCGACCACGCATGGCTCGACCGGTTCCACCTGTCACCCTGGTCGCTCAGGAAGTTCGGGAAGTTCGACCTGCAGTACCCGCACCGCGCGCCAAAGTCCGCCATCGCCTGCGCCACCCCGTCCAGGTACAGCACCGCCTTCATCCCGTCGCGCGACCAGTCGATCGACACGATCCGCTCCTTGCCCGCATCGCTCAACGAGCCGACGTTGTACACCAGCATCGCGTCCAGGATGCTGTCCTCCAGCTTCTCGTGCGACCGGTCGCAGGCATAGAAGTAGCCCGCCACTCCCTCGTCCTCAAACACCGCCGTCCACGGCACCGCATGCGAGTCCGAGGACAGGAACGCGCGGCCGGGAGTGAAGGTCAGCGACTGCATGGCTGTCTCAACAATAAATCAGCGCGCGATCCCCGGCAGCGCCACCAGGCACTCCATCGCCTGCGCCGCCAGGATTCCGCCCGTCAGCGCCAGGAACAGCTTCCTGTGTCGCGTCTCCAGCACGTCCGCAAACACCCCGCCCACGAAGGTGAACACAAACGGCAGCGCCCACAGCCACGGCGCGCTCACCACCCCGGTCGTCACCAGCGGCGCCAGCGCCAGCGCCACCAGCAGCGCAGCCGTGTTGCCGAAGTACCGGCTGCGCCGCGTCGTCGCATACACCACCAGCGCCACCCCCGCCGCCACCACGATCGGCAGCTCCGCCGCATCGGTCACGAAACTGCGCACCTCTTCGAGCGAGAACCAGAACCGCGCCGCGCCGCCCGTGAACACATAGCTGAACGGCGGCAGCCGGAAGCCGTAGAACGCGAAAACCACCGCCAGCGCGCCCACCGCCGCGAAGATCAGCACCTGCATCGCCGCACTGCGCCGGTACTCCGCCAGATACATCATGAAGATCAGCGCCGCCAGGAGGCCACAGATCCCAGCGAATAGATGCGCCGCCGCCGTCAGCCCCAGCGCCACCGTCAGCAGCACAATGCGCGGACGCCACTTGCGCCGCGGCCCCTGCATCGCGTGCGCCACACCGATCGCCGTGTAGATCGCACCGTACAGCCCCCACATCGCCAGCACGTCGTTGTTCGGCGCCACCGCCATGCGCACCACCGCCGGGCAGAAGCAGTAGAGCCCCAGCGCGAAGAAGCCGCCCTCATTGCCGTAGAGCCGCCGCGCCACCCACCACAGCCCGCCGCCCAGCCACGCCGCGAAGAACACAAACGGCAGGTGAATCAGATACGCCAGGCTCACCAGCTCGTGCCGCGCCTCCCACGTCGATCCGTTGAGCGAGCCGGCAGAGTAGAGCCGGTTCTCCGGCGCGCGAAAGTGATCGACCGATAGCAGCGCCATGCGCTCGAGCGTCAGCGGAAGCCCCGCCGCCCGGTAGGCAAAGGTCCCGTCGCCATTCAGGTTGCCACAGGTGGTGAAGTATCCGGCCAGCGGCGAGGGCCGCTCCCACATCTCGCGGCCGCAGCGTGCGTAGCGATAGTCGCTGGTCGAGAGCTCTTGGTGCCCGACGATCCAAAGGCACTCGCCGAAGAAGATCAGCAGCAGCAGCGCGGCAAGCAGTTGCGGCCGGCCGAGGTGGATGCGAGGGGCCTTCATGCAGCGGCCGAACGGATGGACTGCGCTTCTCTCACGGGACTCTCTGAGTGTAGCGCGCTCAATCCGCGCTGAGGGCTCACTGCGGCTCGCCCGCGAGATCCAGCGCCTCGCGCTCCTCCGCCCACGGCTTCATCGTGTAGTCCGCGGGCGGCGTCCCATCCGCGAGCCAGCGTACAAAGTAGTCCCAGCGGCGGCGGCGAACATAAGGCTTCGCGTCGGCATAGTCGTGGTTCGCGTTGGGAATCATCAGCAGGTCGAAGTCCTTGTTCGCTTTGATCAGCGCATCCACCACCAGCAGCGTATTGTTCGGAGGAACATTGTCGTCCATCGTCCCGTGCACCAGCAGCAGATGCCCCTTCAGATTCGCCGCGAAGTTCTGGTTGGCCTGGCTGTCATAGTTGCTGCTGCCGTCCGGGTTCTTCTTCAGCAACCCGATCCATTTCTCCGCCCAGTCATCTTCGTAGACACGATTGTCATGGTTGCCACTCTCGGCGATACCCACCTTGAAGAAGTCCGGAAAGTGGAACATCGCCGCCGCGGCCGCCGCGCCGCCGCCCGAGTGGCCGTAGATGCCCACGCGCGAGGCGTCGATCCACGAATAACGCGCTGCGAGCTGCCGGATGCCGGCGACCTGGTCGGGAATGGTGTTGTCGCCCATGTCACCGTAGAGCGCGTCGTGAAAGACCTTCGAGCGCATATTGGTGCCCAGGCCGTCGATGCACACCACGACGAAGCCCAGCTCCGCCAGCGCGTCGAGATCGCGGTGCGCCGGCGAGAAGCTGCGGTCGCCGCATGAACCTGCCTGCGGACCGGGATAGACCCAGTCGACCACTGGATAGCGCTTCGCCGCATCGAAGTCGGTGGGCCGGAAGAGAAAGCCGTAGAGGTCGGTCTTGCCATCGCGCGCCTTTACCGTGATCGGCATCGGCGGCTGCCAGCCGATGCTGCGCAGCTTCGCAATGTCCTGCTCGGCAACCGGCATCAGCGTATTGCCGTCGCCATCACGCAGCAGGGTGGTCTGCGGCGTGGTCGGTGTCGAAGCGATGTCTACGAAGGTATTGCCATCAGGCGCCATCGTCACATCATGGTTCGTATCCTCCGGCGTCAGCAGCTTCATCCCGCTGCCGTCGAAGTTCACACGATAGAGCGCCGTGAAGTACGGGTCGCGTCCGGGCTCTTTGCCCGCGCCAAGAAAATAAATCTGCCGCGCAGCCTCATCCACATGTAGCACCTGCAGCACATTGCCTTCGCTGCGGGTGATCTGGTTTTTCAGTTTGCCGGTGGAAAGGTCATAGAGAGACAACAGCCCCCAGTTATCGCGCTGCGAAAACCACACCGCTTCGTTCGCGCGCGGCAGATAGCGCCAGTTCACCGCGCCGTCGCCGCTCTCGAAGTAAGTCTGTGCGGTCTCGCTCAGTGCGTCGCGTACGTCGCCGCTCGCAGCATCGGCGATCCGAAGGGTCTCCTGCTTATGATCGCGCGAGGTTGAGACGAAGGCCAGACGCAAGCTGTCCGCGCTCCATTCGACGTCGTCCCAGCCGTGGCCGCCCGCGCAGCTTACGTCGTCGCACAGCGACGAACGATGCAGGTCCGGCGGCATCTTCAGCCGGACCACCTTGCGCGCAGCGATGTCAATCACCACGCGCTCGATCATAGTGATGTTCTCATCGCCCGGCAGCGGATAGCGCCAGGCCTCGAGTTCCGGATGTCCCGCTGTCGTCGACGTCAGATACATCCGGCCGTCCTTGCGCTGGTCCTGCTGGTAGGTCGCAATCTTCTTCGAGTCCGGCGACCAGACGACGATGGGACGGTCGCTGTGCGTCCAGCCCGCATTGTCGGTCGCGTATCCGAAGTCGGGCTGGCCATCGCGCGTCAGCTGCTTCTCGCTGCCGTTGGCAACGTCACGCACCCACAGGTTGTCGTCGCGGATGAACGCGGCGCTACGCCCATCCGGTGAGATATCGAACGTATTCGGTAGAACGCCGCTCGCGGACTTGCACGTCACTTTGTCGTGCAGCTCGCAACGCGCACGTCTGTCGCCGATGGTCAGCAACACGGCGCGATCTCCATCCTCAAAAGCGAGATCGTCGATGGGTAGATGCGCCGGATCGAACGCGGTCGCCGCAGGCAGCAAAAGCCGGCCCCTGCGCTGCGCATCTTCAAGCGCTGCCGCTATCTTCGCGTGGTCGAATATAGGCGCCTTGGTGCGCTTCGTCGCATCCACCAGCGTGTAGGTGATGCCGTCCGGGCCAAGATCGCGATACCAGAAGCGATGATCGTCCAGCCACTCGGGGCCCCGCACCGTGTGGTAGACCAGTGGGTCGACGTTGTAGTCCATCAGCCGCTCGGCCTTCGCATAGTCGGCGGCAGTGTAGGTCCGCCCGGTCTGCGCGCCAGCCGCGGCAGCTCCAACGCAGAGCATCAGGACCCGAAGGCCGAGTTTGATTCCGGCGGCGCAGCTCATCGCGCACGCCTCGTGGACAACCCTCTGCATAGAGCGAGTGTAGCAACGCACCTCGAGATGAAAACCGCGCATCGCCGGTGCTGAGCGATGCGCGGATCTCCCTTGAACATTGTGCCTCTAGGTCGTGTTGTTCGCGATCAGACCGGGCTTTTTGAAAGTGACGTTTGAAATGGAGGTAAAGATCTGAGTCAACGTCAGATTTGGATTGGACGAGGATGTGCAGGCGCCTTTATTTGCAGTCGTCGCATCGGAATAGAAGTCCTGCGTTGAGGTGGCCATATCCTGAATCGCGGTGCATGGCGAGAGGCCCGCGAGCGCTCCGGTTGTATCGCTATCGCAGCCTCCGTTGCTCTTGTAACCGGTGGTAGAGGAGCCATAAGCGATGGTATAGACGGTAGTTGTGGAGGACGCGCTCTGCGCGGCAGTAATCGCCTGCTGGCACTGGTCATTGAGCGAGGGGTACGTCCCGCTCGTCGTCAGCGTCTCGCCGTTGCTCGCCGTGATGTCCGAGGTGTCGGCATCGCCGTCGCTGAGGATGATGAGGGCATTCAGTGAGCCGGGGTTCGCGGTCTGTTCCGCGTTCAAAGCGGAGAGCGCCGCATAGATGGCGCCCGCATAATATGTGCCTGTGCCGCCGGGCGTCTGCAGCCCCTGGCAAGTAGATCCGCCTGCGGCGACAGTGAGACCGGAAGATGTATTGAGCGCGCCTCCCGAGGAGTTCGTGGAACTGTAGTTATCCATAAACCCTGTCACCTGATACGTGGCGGCGGATCCGGTCGGTGCCGTGTAGGTTGCCCCCGGGACTGGAGTCGAATAGTTGACCACGCTCGGATCCTTGCTCGGGCAGGATGTCTCGTTCGATGCGCTGCTGGCCTGAATCGCAGGAAAGCTAAAGATACTTACATTGTCAAAGCCCGTACAGGTTCCCGTCGGGGCTGTGCAGGGGGTCAGCGATTGCAACAATGTCTGCACGCCGCTCAGAGCACAATTGATGCGACTGCTGGTGCAGTTGCCGTCGGCGTCTGGATCGCCCATTGACTTGGTGGTGTCGATCAGCAGCGCCACGTTGTACTGCTTATTGGTCGAGCCCGCCATGGCGGCGGTTGATGTCGTGCTGATGGTCATCGACGTCATCGGCTTGGACTTGAAGATATTCAATGCCTGAATCAAAAACGTGGTGATTGTCGCCGTCTGCGTCACCTGATACGCGTTGTATCCAGTGTTGGATGTCGTACAGAGAATATTCTCGTTTTTTAGCGTCGTCAGGCATTCGAAGTTATCGTTGTAAGTCACGCTGGGCAGCGCGGCGCTGACGTTCGCGCCCGTCCCATACGAACTGTATGCCTTCGCGGCGGCCGTGACCGATGCCTTCGTCGAGGTAGGAGCGGTTAGGGCGTAGCCGCCGGCCAACGCAGCAGCATCCGTGGAAGCCTGCAGCTCGCGCTGAACGATATACGCATGACCGAGATCGACACAGAGCCCACCCACTCCGATGAACAGCGCGATCAAAAGCACCATCCAGGGAAGGATCTGCGCGGACTCGTCCCGCAGACAGGCGATCCAGCGGAGGGCGCGGGGGCGCATCATTGGATCTGCTCCGCCACCTGGTATCCCAGGGAGCAACTTGGAAAGCTGAACCGGAACACATTGATTGCGCATGGATAGGTGGCCAACACCGACGCAGCGTTGCCAGCCGTCATCGTAACGCCTGAGCAACTGGCGCTGTTAGCGGCCACGCTGTTCACCTCCGTCACTCCGTTGATCACGATGGTCAGCTTCATGGTGGATTGGCTCAACGCGGGCGCGGCGCCGGTGATGGCGGAGGCCGTGATCGCGCAGGGGTCGATCTTGCCGCTCGCCGCGGTCTCCCCGCGGGCCGCGGCCAGAATGCGTGCCCCGGCGCTGACCCCCTCGGCCAGCGCAAGCTTCTGGTAAAGCGCGATGGAGAAGGCGAAGATGCCGGTCATGATGAGGAGGATAATCGGCAGCGTGACGCCAAGCTCAACCAGAGCTCCGCCCTCGTCGCCGCGAAGGCGGGGCAGGTTGCGGGTACTGGCAATGTCAGCCAAGCCGTCGGGTGGTGCTTGAGTTTGGGTCATCCGTCTCTCGTAGGCCATGATGCGAGCGATCCCCGTAGGAAGACCGCTGCGATAGACGGCGGCTACTGCAAACGATCCGCCGACATTTCCACGAGGTTATAACCGCGTTTGGCGACATGCTACTACACGAACGGGGCCGCTCATCACCAAATTTTGTTATGGCGACCGTCCTGGGAATGTAACCTTCGTAACTCGCGCATGGACGATAGCGCGCTGAGCCCGGCGGCGCGGAGAGCGTCACACTTCGGAAATCAGCGCATGATGCGGACGAGTATTGGAGCACCGGGCGGGAATTGAACCCGCGAATACTGGTTTTGCAGACCAGCGCGTTAGCCACTTCGCCACCGGTGCTCGTGCCGCCGCGCCTCCCAATCCGGACGCACGGCGGTGCAATTGTCTCTACAGCGTATCAGCCACTTACTTCGGCTGCGGAGCGGTACGCAGATACGGCTTCACCGTCTTGTAGCCGGGGAAGTTCTTGTCCGCATCTTCTTTGGAGATCGCTGCGGACAAAATCACATCCTCGCCCTGCTTCCAGTTCGCCGGCGTGGCCACCTTGTGCTTCGCCATCAACTGCATCGAGTCCAGCACGCGGATGATCTCGTCGAAGTTGCGCCCGGTGGACATGGGATAGGTCAGCGTCAGCTTGATCTTCTTGTCCGGCCCAACGACAAACACCGAGCGCGCGGTGGCATTGTCGGCCGGCGTCCGTCCCTCGCAGCTGTCGCCAACGTCGCCGGGCAGCATGTCATACAGCTTCGCCACCTTCAGCTCGGGGTCGCCGATCACCGGATAGTTCACCTTGGCCCCGCCAACCTCTTCGATGTCCTTCTCCCACTTCTCGTGGCTGCTGACCGGGTCGATGCTCAGGCCGATCACCTTCGCGCCGCGCGCTGCAAACTGCGACTCCAGGTTCGCCACCGCGCCGAGCTCCGTGGTGCAGACCGGCGTAAAGTCCTTTGGGTGCGAGAACAGCACCGCCCAGTTGTCGCCGATCCACTCATGAAAGTGGATGGTTCCCTGCGTTGTCTCTGCCGTAAAGTCCGGTGCTACGTCGTTGATGCGGAGCGACATGGTTCTTTCCTCTCTTTGCTTGGGTTGAACTTGTGCGCGCTTTGGCGCGCAGTAGAAAACCCACCCTGTTTGGCTTCGGGTGGGTCTGCGCATTGCTTTGGCCTGAACGCTGTTAGAGTTCGCCTATGCGCACGCACCCACGCGGCGACAGCAACAGCAGTGGCTCGCATTGGGCATGGTGGTCATAGGCTCTAAACTTTGGGCCGCGGCCAGCCCTGCTGGCTTGGAGCAGTTTGCCCCATTGCGGTCTACTGGAACCATACGTCCGAGGAGTTCCTATGTCAAATCCCCCGGCAGCCCCGGCTTTCGCTCCCACTGCGTGGAAGAACGCTCCCGCCGCTGCGCATCAGGCCTATGACTACGCGGTGATGGATGTCTTCGCCGAAGCTCCACTCGCAGGCAACGCGCTCGCTGTTTTCGCCGATGCGCGTGGTCTAAGCGCCGAAGAGATGCAGGCGCTGGCCCGCGAGACCAATCTCTCGGAGACGACCTTCATCCTGCCCCGCGCGCCGGAGGTCGAGCGCGAACGCGGCGTCCAGGTACGAATCTTCACCGTCCGTGAAGAGCTTGCCTTCGCCGGCCATCCCACCCTGGGCACCGCGGCGTGGCTCTATCTCAACCACAAGGTCTTCGCCGGCGCCCAAACTGATGTGACCATCACGCTCGAGCTGCGCGTGGGAAAAATTCCAGTCAGCTTCCCGGCACAGCAACAAACCGGCCTCGGCGTCTTCGGCGTGATGCGCCAGAACGATCCCGTCTTCGGCCAGATGCATGACCGCATCAAAGTCGCCCACGCTCTCGGGCTGGATTCATCCGGCCTCGATCCCGACCTGCCCATCCAGACCGTCTCCACCGGCATGCCGTTCTGCATCGTGCCGCTGCGTTCGCTGGAAGTTGCCGCGCGCCTCGCCATCCCCCAGCCGCTGGCGCAGGCGTACCTCGCGACCACGGATGCGAAGTTCTTCCACTGCATCACACGCGCGGATGCGGCCAGTGGCGCCGATTGGCACGCACGCATGCAGTTCTACAACGGCGAAGATCCTGCAACCGGCTCGGCCTCCGGCTGCACTATCGCCTATCTGGTGCGCCATTCACTCGCGAGGTCGGGCCAGCAGATCGTCCTCGAACAGGGCGTGGAGATGCTGCGTCCCAGCCGCATCTACGTCTCCGCCTCGCGCGATTGTGATCGTGTCACCGATGTGCATGTCGGCGGTCGCACCATTCCTATTGCAAACGGACGCTTCTTTCTGCCCTGAGGCACGGCTTTTTCACAGTGCTCTACCGCCGAATCTCCTAGAGCGATGCGGCTGTTTGAAAATGCGATGAACACACGATGTAAAAACCCTGTGCATTTCGCCGATATTTCGCCTGTTGCCAAGTTAGGTGCGCCTTCGTACTGTGGTGGAGCGCTGGGAGCTGATGTGGGGCCCTCCAGCAACCCGACAATCTCCAGCAACCCGACAATCTCGTTCTCGAAGAACAAAGCGAGGTTAAACTCCAGCAGTTCGCAGCACCTTTCGCAGCACTTTTTCGCACAACCTGAGTTGAGAGGGGATTCTCAAAGGCAAGCGGTTGCGGCCTGTCCCACGGCGTCCTGATCCGGCTGCACGATTCGAGGCCCGCCAGTTGCTGGCGGTCTTCTGAAGCCTGTGCAGTACGGCCCGCGCCAGACAGTCCCGCATGGCAACCCGCATGCCACGGCCTCCTCTCTCGCACCCGCGGTCCGCAATGGCATGCGCAGCAGCCCAGCGGACCGTAGAGCTGACTTCTCGCGAAGCAGACCGGAGAGCTTTGCCCTCCATGAGGGCGGCGCGCATCTTCTCTTCGCGACTTGCAGCTCCACTCCGCCGAAGCACAAGCCTTCCGGCGCGGCCGCGGGACAACATCGCAACGCCGCAGCAACGCACCGTCGAAAACAAAGTGTGCGCCGTCTGCCCCTTCCGTCGAATGCGCCGCCAACGGTCTTCAAACACCGGCACGGCCCGCCCTCGGCAGAAATCCGAGAGAAACATGCGCCCCAAAAAGAACATCCTCTGCGTCGACGACAACGAACAGGTCCTCTCCGTCCGCACATTTCTGCTCGAAACCCGCGGCTATCGCGTCACCGCTGTCGCCTGCCCGCAGGAGGCGCTCGCCCACATTCAGAACGCCGTTCCCGGCTCCATCGATCTGCTGCTCTGCGATCTGCTGATGCCGCAGATGGACGGCAACGAGTTGGTGCGCCGCGCCAAGCAGCTGCATCCTTCGCTGCCCGCCATGATCGTCTCCGGCACCGTCACCGCGTATGACCGCGCCGGCCGCGCCGACGCCTTCCTTCCCAAGGGCGCCTCCTCGGCCGCGGAGATGCTGGAGCGCATCCGCATTCTGGTCGCGCGCAAGCGCGGCCCGAAGAAGGCCGTCCCTCCGCCGCCCGACCAGCAGCCGCCAATGGCCGCGGCCGCAGCAGCAACAGCCGTCGGGCAGCTTGCAGCTTCCGCGTAATTAATTGCCTAACGCTACAGCGCGCGCGGCCTTGCGTGCGTCGCGGATCAGGTCCGGAATGCCGACGCCGTTCAGCGCATTGCCAAGGACTGTAATTCCCTTGAGAGCGCGCAGACGCGACTCAATCGCCGCCACGCGCTCCGGATGGCCCACCGCATACTGCGGCAGCGAGTTAGGCCAGCGGCGCACCATCGTGACCACTGGCGGGGGCGCAGGCCGGTGCGCCGCAATGGGGTCGCTGGCATGCAGGATGCGCGCCAGCTCCAGACGCGCAATGGCGGCCACCTCATCGTTGTTGCACTTGGCGACGCGCGCTGCAGATGCTCCACCAAAGAACGCGCGTACCAGCCGTCCGCCCGGCGGAACGCGATGGGGAAACTTCTGGTCGGCAAAGGTGCACGCCAGCAGCATGCTCGCGCGCGGATCGGCAGCGCGCTTTGCATCGCCCGGCGAAGCCGCTGAGCCAGCAGGCACCAGAAAGCCGAAACCCGGCGGTACCGGAAACTGCGCGGCATCGGCATACGCGAAGGCCACCAGCACGGCCGAGCTCGACTCCATTGGCAATAGCTTCGCGACCTCTTCGTCCAGCGGCGCAAGCAGCGCGCGCGTGGCATCGAGCGGCAACGCCAGCAGCACCGCATCGAACGTCTCTGTGCTGTACTGCTTGCCCGCACTCGCCGTATGCACCGTCCACGGCCGCGTCCCGAATGTCGAGCTATTCGCTGCCCGCACCGCGGTCACGCGGGTTCCGCTGCGCATCCAATCGGCGGGAATCGCCCCGACCAGGCGCTCCACCAGTGTCCCCAGCCCCGAGCGCAACGTGGTAAAGATAGTCTGCGGCTCACGCGCGTGTATCTTCTGCGCCTCGAACGCCGCGATCAGCGAGCCATGCGTGCGCTCCATCTCGACGAACGCCGGCATCACGGCACGCACGCTCAGCCGCCGCACGTCTCCCCCGAAAACTCCGCTCAGCAGCGGCGCGGCCACGCGCTCCAGCACCTCAGCTCCAAAGTGCCGCAGCGTAAAGTCGGCGACCGACTCGTCCTGCTCCGGCGCTGCTGCGCGCAACTCTTCCGCGCGTAACGCCTCATTGCGATACGCTGCAATTGCCGCCCGCGTGAAGAGCGGCGAGCCTTCCAGCGCAGCAAGATCAGTCGGCACCATCATGTTCAGGCCGTCCGGCATCGCCACCAGGCGGCCCGCGGGATGGTCCGGCGTAGCCAGAAAAATGTGCGTCTTGCGCGTCGCGTCGTTCGATCCGATCAACTCATCGGCCAGACCTAGCTCGACCGCCAGCTCGCGCGCCCACGGCTTCGCGCTGACCCAGCCGTCCGGCCCGCACTCAATCGTGAAGCCGCCCTCGCGCAGGGTCTCGATCAAACCGCCCAGCCGATGCGACGCCTCAAAGAGCACGGCCTCGACTTCGGCGCCATCGCGCGCCAGCCGCGCCAGCTCGTACGCCGCCGTAAGACCGGCAACTCCTCCTCCGACGATGGCGATGCGGCGCATAGAGCTAAGTATGACGTACAGGATGCAACAGAAACGTCCTTCCGATCACTGCGGCAGCCGTCGCTCCACGATATCCACCAGCGCCTCGGTCAGCAGTGGCGAGTCGTTGAGCGATTCAGGACGCAACAGCCGCAGCCCAAGCTCACGCGCGGTTGCGGTAAACGCCACGTCGATGTCGTACAGCACCTCAACGTGGTCGCAGACGAACCCGATGGGCTGCAGCACCACTGCGCGATGGCCCTCCTTGGCCAGCGCGGCCAGCGTGTCCTCTACCGTCGGCCCAATCCACGGCCCGCCGGCGACGCCCTGGCTCTGGAAGGCGAAGAAGTACTCACGCGGCGCGGCATCGCCCAGCAACTCCGCCGCCTTGCGGAAGACCATCGCCCCCGTCCGCTTGGCCTCCACCGGATACGGATCGGGCGTCGTCTGCGCCGGGCCGCCATGATGCTCAGACGCCGCTGTGATGATGGTCCGGCACGGAACGGAGTGCGCGGTAAAGAGCACCGGCGGCTTCGCTGCCTTGTTCTCGTCCGCGCCACACGCCTTCGGATAGACGTCCGCAAGCCGCCGCGCGAAGGCCTCGATCAGCGCCGGCTCTTCCGGCCACTCGTCAACGAATGTGATGTCAAGCTTCTGCGCGTCCGGCTGGTCCACCGCCGCCATCAGTGCGCGCCGATAGAGGCCGGTCGAAGTCCGCGAGTTTTGCGGCGCGAGACAGATGGCAAGCACGCGCGCGATGCCATCCGCGCGCATCTGCGCCACCACGTTCGCGATGAACGGGTGCCAGTTGCGCATCGCGATGTAAACGCGCAGCGATCTGCCGCCCTTCGCCAGCGCAGCCTCGAGCGCTCTTCCCTGCGCGATGGTCCACTTGGTCAGCGGCGGCGGCTCGGCGTCCGGCTCTTCTTTCAACCCAATGGCCGCGTAGCGATGCTGCAGCTCCGCCACCACCTCGGCCGGCATCGGCCGTCCGCCAACAACCTTCGAGAGATACTCCGCCATCTCGCCCAGCGTGTCAGGCGTGCCATGGGCAAGCAGCAGTATGGCTGTGTGTGGCGGAACGGGCATGCAGAGTCCATGGTATCCCGGTCGCGGCGCGGACGAAATCCGCGCTCTGCGATATTCGCCTCACGCTGCCCGCCGCCTAGACCTTTATTGTCCCGCCTGCCCGCAGCAGCAGCATCCGGTCCAGGATCCGGTCCGCTATCGCGCGCTTGGTCATCTCGGGAATCTCTGTCGCTGCGTCTGCCGTGACAAACACCGCAGCGTTCCGGTCGGACTCAAATCCCAGCCCCGCGCGCGAAACATCGTTCAGCACAATCGCGTCGGCGCCCTTGGCGCGCATCTTCGCTCGAGCTCTTTCAATGTCCAGCTCCATCTCCGCCGCGAAGGCAATCACCAGCGTCTCAGGCTCCCGCGCCGCAGCAGCCTCGCGTAAGATGTCCGTCGTCGTCTCCAGCTCCAGCGTCAGGCCGCCGCCTCTACCTTCCCGCCTTAGCTTGGCATCGCTCTGGCTCACAGCGCGAAAATCCGCCACCGCAGCCGCGCCGATCACCACCGTCGCCTTCGCCAGATGCTCCATCACCGCCGCGCGCATCTCCTCTGCGGTCGTCACAGGAACGAAAGCGCACCCTGAAGGCGGGACCAACGCCGTTGGCGCGGAGATCAAAATCACCTCAGCCCCTCGCTGCTGCGCCGCCTCGACCAGCGCGTAGCCCATCTTGCCGCTGGACCGGTTGCCCAGGAACCGCACCGGGTCGATCGCCTCGCGTGTGCCACCCGCCGTCACCAGCACCGTCTCGCCCGCAAGATCGAGCGTCGCGCGCGGCGCAGCCGATTCCATCACCGCGTCCGCAATCGCCTCAATCTCCGCCAGCCGCCCCGAACCCACCATGCCGCACGCAAGATATCCCGCGTCCGGATCGACAAACCGCACGCCGCGTTCACGCAGTGTCGCGACATTCGCTCGCGTCGCCGGATGCGCCCACATGTTCACATTCATCGCCGGCGCAACCACCACCGACGCGTTCGTCGCCAGCAGCATGGTCGAAAGAAAATCATCCGCCAGACCATGCACCATCTTTGCGAGGAAGTTCGCGGTCGCCGGCGCAATTACGACAACCTCAGCCCACTGCGCCTCCGCAATGTGCCCGATTTTGCTTTGCTGAATATTGCGTTGCCCTGCGTCATCAAGGCCGGTCGCAGCGCCCCCAGCCTCATCTTCCGCCGCACCAGCCTCGTCCCACAAGCTCGTCACCACTTTATGCCCGGTAAGCGCAGAGAACGTCAGCGGCCGCACAAACTCCTGCGCCGCCTGCGTCATCGCCACGCGCACCTCGCAGCCGCGCTGCTGCAACGCGCGCACCAGCTCCGCGGCCTTGTACGCGGCCACTCCGCCGCACACGCCCACCATTACTCTCGTTCGATGTTCTCTGGATTCGTTGGCCATCTAATCTCGCACCACTGCGCCTCGCACCGTGGCGGGTGCGCACCCAAACGCCCCGGCTTCTACGACCCGGCAAGCGCAAAGTCCGTCGAGTCCGCACTGCGGCCCATCACCGGCGTCTGCTGCTCATTATATTGGGTCGACACCGTCTGGCTCACATGCTGCTCGGTGTAGTCGAAGATCTTGCTCAGCGGCGCCGATGCGCCCTCCTGCTGCAACGCCTGCACCAGGTAATAGGTAAAGAAGCCATGCTTCAGCGTGTCGCTTTCAA
This sequence comes from uncultured Acidobacteriaceae bacterium, assembly GCA_963766975.1. Classification (GTDB taxonomy): domain Bacteria; phylum Acidobacteriota; class Terriglobia; order Terriglobales; family Acidobacteriaceae; genus Edaphobacter. The sequence goes on along the minus strand of CAVYCF010000012.1, from coordinate 158,387 downwards.
GCGACTCCTGGTCCGTCCCCGCCGCCGCAAACACCATCCGCCCCGAGCCCTGCGTGATGTGCGCGATCGCGTCCGGCGAGAGCGACGCATTCTTGATCCCTGGCGCGATCAGCTTCTCCTCGACCGCCGCATTGCCGCTGTAGCAGGTGTCCAGAAAGATCGCCGCGCGCTGCGCCTTCACCCGTGTGGCAATCGCGTTCGAGATCTCCACCATCGGCAGCGCAGTCGCATACAGGCTGTCGGGATCGATGTTCGCGCCGATCTCCGTATCGTGCGTGATGATGTAGTTCACGCCCACAGTATCCAGGTCGCGCGAAGAACCGTGCGTCGCCACATACACAACCACCGTGTCATCCGGCCCAGCGCTGCGCGCCAGCCAGTTCAGCTGCATCTTGATGTTCTTCGTCGTCGCCTGGTCGTTCAGCAGGCTGTGCACATGGTCAGCGTGGAAGCCGCCGATCTTCGGGTCCAACAGCGCATCCATAAAGCTCTGCGCATCATTCGCCGTGTACTTCAGCGGCTCGATGTTCTGGTCCGTAAAGCTGCCAATCCCGACGATCAGCGCCCACCGCTGCCCCGGCGGGCCTGATGCAGTACTCGCATTCGCGCCCGGCGCGCCGTTGCCCGTCACCCCGCGCGACCCCAGCGGGCTGGCCAGCACAAAGGGATTCAGCTGATCTGTACTGGCGTCGGATGGAAACTGCTGCGCCTGCCGCATCGCAAAGTCCGCGACTCTCGCATTTCCCAGTTTGCGCTCCACCAGCGAGCGGTAATACCACGCATCGCCCAGCGTTCCGCACAACTCCGTCGCGCGCTTCAGCAGCTGGTCGGCATCGCCGAGCTGGTCATTGCTCGCGTTCGCCGACATCTTCTCCAGCGCCTGCACGACAAGATCGACACCTGCGCCGCAACGGCCGTCCTGCGCCTGCGCGCGCGGCGCCAACGCGCCGGCGCTCATCAGCGCCGCCATCAGCGCGATCGCTCCCACGCGAGTTCGATCGAAAAGATGATTCATCGCAAATAAGCAGCATTCGCTGGATAACTAGTAACTAGAAACTAGTGCCTTGCATTACTGTCCTCGCGCCTTGGCCTTCATCGCGGTAATGATCTGTCCACTTACGCCGGCCTTTGCCAGATCAACCTGCCCCTTCGCGCTCAGGTCAAACTTCGCCGTCGAATGCTGGATAGTGTCGAGGATGTTCGCCTGGTCCAGCTTCGCCTGCACCATGGAGATCACGTCGGCGTTGGTCAGCACATCGGCTGCCGGGGCCGAAGCCGCAACGGCCCTTTGGCTGGCCGCCTCATCGCTCAGCACCTTGTAATGCGCCAGTGCGGTATCGATCCGGTTCTGCGGCTCCAGAAACATCTTCTCCGTCGGCTTGGAGTCGATCGCCTTGCCATACTCAATCGCGGCGTCCTGCAGATATTTTCGCGCCTTGCCCACATCCTCCGCCTGGTAGCCCAGCGCCTCGTTCACCACGCCCAGGTCATAGAGCCGATAGGCGTCCGCATCCGGTTGCGGGAACGGTGTCATCGTCTCCAGGCTCTCCAGCGCGCGCGTATACAGCTTCTGCTCCATCAGCGTGTCGGCATCGTCCAGACCGCCTCCGCGCGCCAGAAAGACATCCACGTCCTCCTGCGTGTTCACCAGCCGCGACGCGATCTGCAAAGAGGCATCCTTGATCAGATCTTCGCGCAGCTCCTGCGGCGTCGGCACATGGTCCTCAGGTCCGCCCGTGCCGGGAACTCCGCCGGTCAGCGGCATCTTCGGGATGTGCGCGCCGAGGATGCTGCTCATCGTCGGCTTGGCCGTGGCAGCCGCCGCCACTGGATACTCGCGATCGAACTTCGACGTCACCGTGTCCGCCGCAATGCCCCGATTGCCGCGCACGTCCTGCGCCTCGAAGCTCAGCGTCAGCATCGCGGTCATCTCCTGCACCTGCTGGTTCTGCAGCGGACCGCCCTTCTTGCCAAACTCCAGGCCCTGCTCCGTCTTCACCTGCACTTGCGGCGGCTGGTAGGCCGTCACACGCACCTTGATCACCGCGTCCGGCCGCTCCTTCGGGTCGTCGATCGATCGCAGCCGGCCATCATTCGACACCAGCATGCTGGTGATCGTCGATTCGAGATCAGAGGTCACGTCCGACCCCGCGCCCGTAACGTTCACCGCGAAGCTGTTACCGTCGATGTGGCCGGTGGGTGGCAGCTTGCGTACCAGCGTGATGCGCTTGCGGCCCATGAATCCGCCGAAGCTCTGCGCGCGCAGCGTGGCCGCGCCCACTGCTGCCATTCCCATTGCCGTCAGCAGCACTGCTGCAACTCTGGTCCTGCCCATAGCACCCATACCCTGCACCCGTACAACAAGAGTTTGGAGACACTGAATCTGAACCGGGGCCCGATACCTGCTATTTGCCGCTCTTGCTGCTCGAGCCACTCGAGCCACTCGAACTCTTCGAGCCGGAGGACGACGAACTCGAAGAGGAGGACGGGGACGACGGCGCACTCAGCATCGTACTCGGTGTTGCCTCTTTCGTTGCACCCCCGGCGGGCGTCGTCAACGGCTTCAATCCAATGTTGGTTGACAGATACGTGATGTCCGGCTTCGTCGACGCTGCCAGGTCATAGACCGAGGTCGTCGCCGGCGAGCCCTTCGGCACCAGATACCCCTGACGCATCTCCAGCTTGTCGAGATAGGGCGTCAGCTCCGCAGAGTGCGCATTCGGCACCAGCACATAGTCGCCCGGTACCAGGTTCAGGCCGCTCGATGTCTGCGCCGCCGCCCGCGCCAGCTGCGTGGCATAAGCCGCCTTCGGCATGCTGTTCAGCAGAAACGTCGTCCGCTGCTCCATCGCGCCGTACAGGTTGCAGAAGCCCTTCAGCGCCGCCACGCTGATGGCCGGCAGACCAATCAGCGGCGAAAAGCGGCCAACCTCGTTGGTCAGGTTCTTGATGATGGTGTAGAACGTCGACTCCTTGTGCGTCATGGACAGGTTCACCGCAACCTGCCCTGACCCGCCCGGCAGAACCATCGAGCTCATCTTCTGCGAACCCTTGGACGGGTCGAAGCTCAGGTCCTCGAGCGGAGGCAGCTTGCCCGACGAATCCGGAAACAGTCCAGCCAGCGACATCCACGCCATCGTGTCCAGATACTCCGGCATCAGCGACTGGTTCTGTACCGTGTCGATGCGCAGTTGCGCCGACTGCAGCTTGTCGAACGTGTCGCGGTCCTCGCCCGCCATATGAAAGCCGTTCACCGCAATGCTCGCCGTGATGTCGCCCTCATGGTCCAGCAACTCGCTGGGGTCAATGCTGGTGGCCAGCCGCAGCGACACGTCCTTGGTCTTCGGGTCCGTGTAGTAGTGGTAGTAGTCGATCAGCCGGTCCGATGCGCCGGAAGGATTCGCGCCCGCGGCGTCCGGCTTCTTGAACAGCCCGCGTCCGTGCAGTCCGGGCGCATTTTGCGTGCTGGGGCTATCCGCAACCGCGCCAAAGGCGTCCCAGAAGTTCTTCGAGTCATGCGGGGCGTCAACGCCGACGTCGCCCACCGCGGCCGCCGCCATCATCTCTTCGGCCAGCGCGCTGCGTGAGCCGCTCGACTCCAGCAGGCCAACCAGCCCGCCAGTCATTAATGTCTGCTGTAAAAACCTGCGTCGGTTCGTGCTCATATTCACTCCTATCCAAGACAGGAAGCTGAACTTACAAGGGGAGAGGCCTTTGACTATATCCGAATCCGACCCCGCTTGGTAGGGCCGGACGATGAATCCGACGGTCAATACATCAGGCCGGATTCCGGACATTCCCCTGACTGAAATCAGAAAACTGCGGGGCCCGAATCCTTCCGCCGTTTGCCCCCTGGCGGAAATTTTGTAGCCTCTGTGCGGTGATACCGCAATGCCGGCGGAAAGTCGTGCGCCCGTTCGCGAAAATCGACGGAACAGCCGGCCATTCTCACGCTTTCTGCGCTGAAAGTTAAACGCGCCTTAAGCCTGCACCGCCGTTGTAGATAAGTAGATAAGCAGCTCGAAATAAATCGCGGCCTGCGCACGCCCACTCTAGTCCAATTACACTTATCTTGTTGCCGATCGAACAGACAGTCCGCAAATCGCATGGCAGAAACGTCCTCGGCCAGCCGCTCGCCTCCTGCGGCTGCGAGCCGATGACCGGCTTCTACCGCACCGGCTGCTGCGACACCGGCCCCGAAGACTTGGGCGTCCACACCATCTGCTGCATCGTCGACCAGGCCTTCCTCGATGCCTCAAAAGCCCTCGGCAACGACCTCTCCACGCCCATGCCGCAGTACGGCTTCCCCGGCCTCAAACCCGGCGACCGCTGGTGCGTCTGCGCCGCGCGCTGGCTGCAGGTGCAGGAGGCCGGCGCCGCCTGCCCCATCGTCCTCGAAGCCACCCACGAGGACACCCTCAAGATCGTCCCGTTCGAGCTGCTGATCCAGTACGCCGTCATCCCCGACCAGCTGCACTGAGCCCAAGGCATTTCGCGCTGAAGCTCGCGAAGAGTTCAATTCGCCGTAGGCATCTTTGAGACCTCGTCCACTACAACCGTCTCCACACTTACCTTGCGCTGCTCCAGCTTCAGGCCAAGTTTTTCAACTGCATCAAAGATGGTCCCGCCGGGAACGTCGGGATTTTTCCATGTCTCGATCGTGACCGTGTACTTCCCGGTCAATCCCGTTGCATCCACCACCGGCGCTCCGGCAGGGCGCACCAGGCTAGCGGCCAGATCTCCCATCGTGACGGAGCTGAACGATTGCGTGCTCAATGGACCTACAGCCGCTGCCTTATCCAACATCGCTTTCTTCCTTGCCGCCATGTTCTCCTGCATCTTCTGTTCCAGCTGGGCTTTCTGCTCCTCCGGCGTTAGCTCCTGCGGGAGAGCGGATGGTGGAGGCTGACTGGCCTTCAGCTTCGGCCCGTCCTTCCCCACCACCAGCGCATAGCCCTCCGCGGCCTGCGTTGCGCGATGCACCTTAAGCCCGAACCGGTCTTCCAGCAGCGATTGCAGCATCGCATTCAGCTCACTCTGCGCAGCTCCGGGCGGCACTTTGGCCTCAATCTCGAAGCAGTCTTCGGAAAGCCATCCCGGCCCGGTAACCTCCGAGGCCCGCACCTGATAGGCAGCGGCAATCAGATCAAGCAGTGTCCAGTTCTCAAGATGGACACGGTCCTGTCCATCCATCGGAATCATGCCCGGGCGCCGCGCTCTTAATGCCTCCACCATCCCCGCAGGGAAGGCCGTTGACGTCACGTTCGCCGTCGGTCGCACCGATGCGACTTCAAACTGAGGTCTGGCGGGAGCTGTCTGCGCCCATGAGGCCATGCAGATCATCAGCATTACGGTACCCACGAGATATCGCATCGCCAATCACCTCAGGCAATCACGCGTCCCCATCACCGCACCAGCCACGCCGAGGCCGCCACCACGATCCCCGCCACGCCCAATAGCAATCCTCCATAGAAGAAGCTCTTGCGCCGCGTAAACAACGTGATCGAGGAGAGCACCACCGCAATCTGCAGCAGTGCCTCGGCAATGTCGAAGCGCACCGCCTTATGCTCAGCCTTCGTCACCTCGGCCTCATACTCGTCGGCCGTCTTTTGCTCGTCTTTCAGATCTTCCGTCCACTTGGCGATGTGCGCCTTGTATTCGGCGATCTTTGCGGCGGTTGCCTTCGGGTCTGTGCTTGGCTGCATCGCCAGTATGTCCACTGTCACCACCAGGTTGTCCTGCCGGATCTTCTTCGCCTCATACAGGTTCCACTGGTCGCCGGCCTTGGACTGCATCAGCACCGCCTCCGTATGGCTGCGGTGCCCCAGCACCGTCACCATCGCCACCAGCACCGCCAGAATCGAGATAGCCAGCGAGATATTCGTCAGCGACTCCTCGCCGCCCTCCTGCACCTGCTTCGCAAACTCCTGCATCTCCGTCGCTTCCATGCAGGCCATTCTAAGCCCGCCGCGCGGCCCGCGAAACGCATCCCATCCCTCCCAAGCTCGCATCCTATCTCTCGCAAGCTTAGGAGGCCTCATGCCCGCACCGCAGCCACAGAACCCTACACCCGACCCCAACGCACTCGCCGGAACCCCCAACTCGCTCGGCGCAGAGAGCCGCCGCGACGGTCGCCCCGCAACCGACGACAACGTCGTCGAAGCCATGGACGAAGAAGGCCCGGAGATTCCGCGCCCCGATCCGCAGAAGAGCGATCAGTAGGGCCGTTTCGGCGTACACTGGCGGCGAGGTGCAACATGGCCCGCGAATCTACGTGGCATCAGAGGCTGAATCAGGCACGAGGTTGGATCATCGTTGCTGGCATTACCACGGCCGGCTTCGTCTGGTTGATTCGCCGCTGAGGGCAGTCACTCCTCCCGCCAGCCAGGCAGCTCCTGCGAGCCCGTGATCAGCCGCGCCCCATCCTGCAGCGTCAGGTAGGTCCACGCCCACTGGCGAAAGACGCCCAGCCGGTTGCGGAACCCGATCAGGAAATAGATGTGCACCACCAGCCACATCAGCCACGCCAGAAATCCGGACATATGCGCCTTGAACGGCCACACCACCTTGGCCACCGCCGCTTTGCGCCCAATGGTCGCCATGTCGCCCTTGTCAAAATAATGGAAGCCCTTGATGTCGCGTCCCTCTGACCCCATCTCGTGGCCCACCAGTGAGCCGATGCGCTTCGCCGCGTACACGCCCATCTGGATCGCCGGCTGCGCCACGCCCGGCACCTGCCGTCCATCCTGCTCCACATGCGCCAGATCGCCGCAGACGAAGATCTCCGGATGCCCCGGCGGGTTCAGGTGCGCGTCGACAAACACACAGCCCTTCTTATCCATCGCCACACCCAGCATCTTTCCCAGCGGCGAGGCCTGCACGCCCGCCGCCCACAGGATCGCCACCGCGTCGATCCTTTCTTTACCGCCAACGATCACATACCCCGGCTCCACGTCGGAGACGACTGCACCCGTCCGCACCTCCACACCCAACTTCTCCAGTTGCTCGCGCGCCTTCTGCTGCAGGTCCTCCGGATACATCGCCAGAATGTTCGGCGACCCTTCCAGGATCAGCACCTTCGTCTCCCGCGTGTCGATGTAACGAAAGTTGTTACGCATATACAGCCGCGCAATGTCGGAGATCGCTCCGGCCAGCTCCACGCCCGTCGGCCCGCCGCCCACGATCACAAACTGCAGCGGCGGATGCGTGCCGTGCTCCATCATGCTCCGCTCCGCCAGCTCAAACGCCAGCAGCACGCGCCGCCGGATCTCGGTCGCGTCCTCTATAGTCTTCAGCCCCGGCGCCAGCTTCGCCCAGTCCTCACGCCCGAAATAGGAATGCGTCGAGCCGCTGGCCACAATCAGATAGTCATACTCCAGCATCGACCCGGACTTCAGCTGCACCCTGCGCTCGTTCAGCTCCAGCCCCACCACCTCATCCATCAGCACCTGGATGTTCGGATGGTTCTTCACGATCGACCGGATCGGCTGCGCAATGTCCGCCGGCGACAGCACCGCCAGCGCCACCTGATAGAGCAGCGGCTGAAACGTGTGATAGTTCTTGCGATCGACCAGCGTCACATCCACCGGCAGCTTCGCCAGCTCCTGCGCGGCGTTGATGCCTGCAAACCCTCCGCCGATCACCACCACACGCCGCCGTCTGCTTCCCGCCGCCCCAACCGCCACGCCGCTCACTCCAGTCACCTCTGCCATGGCGCGCCTCCTCGTGTCTCGATCTATCTCTCACGATCTCTCTATCTCTGTGATGCCCCGCTGCCCTTGCGGTTGCGGCTCTCTCACGCCGGCTGCACGATATTCGTCCGCACCGCTTCCCGCGGGAGGTTGCATTCCGGGCCACTCCGGTCGCGTTATCGCTATTTTCTTCTTGCTGTAATGGGGACGCCCTCATTATGATCGGCCCATCCGTGAAACAGGGCCCCGGGGTTCCGCAAGGTGCGTGAGGCAGGAGCGTCCGCATCACTCTTGTGCACGCATGCCTGCACCTCAGAACGCGTTTGGCCGGAAATGACATCGACATCCGGCAATCTTAATTGCACTCAGGAGGAGCATCGATGAAGGCACCCCATCGTTTCGCAGCACTGGTTCTCGCATCTGCAGTTCTCCCGGCCATGCAGTTGGCCGTTGCGCAATCCGCCTCGCTTCCCGTTCAAGCGGACCTGGCCAGCGTGGCCAGCTCCTCGTCGTCCTCAAGCTCCTCGTCCAGCTCAGAGCTCCTCTTTGCACCCGCAGCCTCCGCAGCACAGGCCGCCAAGCCCACCGCGTCGGGCGGCAGCGGCGGCCCCTTCTCCGGCCTCGGGATCGGCGTCAAGCTAGGCACCAGGGGCATCGGCTTTGACGTCGCCACCCCCCTGTTCCCCGGCACTCTCAACCTGCGCGGCGGCGCCGGCTTCTTCACGTACAACACCTCCTTCACGGAGAGCGGCGACACCATCAACGGCAGCCTCAAACTAAACAACGCTGAGATCATGGCTGACTGGTTCCCTTTCCACGGCAGCTTCCGCATCTCAGGCGGCCTGACGGTCTACAACAACACTGCAGTCAACGGTACCCTTACCTTCCCTGCCGGCAGCAGCTTCACAGTCGGCAACAGCAAGTACTACAGCGATCCCTCGTCCCCCACAGCCGGGGTAGCCGCGCTAAAGTTCGGCAATAATACCGTCCCCCGCGTCACCTTCGGCTGGGGCAATCTAGTCCCTAAGTCTGGACACATCAGGTTCGAGACCGAGCTCGGCATCGACTACGTCGGCAATCCCCCCGTCGTCTGGAACCTGACCGGCCTGGCCTGCACCACAACCTCCACTTCGCCAGGAACACAATGCAACGGCGTGGGGGGTACTTCGTCTGTCTGGGGCCCTGTTGCCGCCTCCGACATTGCCCAGGAAAACACCAACATCCAGAACGACATCAACGGCTTCAAGGTCTTCCCGGTGATCCAGATTGGCCTCAGCTACAAGATCCACTAAAGGCCGCTCGTCCTTTGACTGCGCAGAGGCCCCATCACAATGATGAGGGCCTCTTTTGCGCAGTCGGCTAAGATTGAACGGCCTCTTTACAACTTTCGTTGCACGCCTCTGAACCCTGGCTACACAGCCTGTAGCCTTCCAAGGCCATCCTCAACGCCCATCCGTCGCCTACACTCCTTAGCGTGCATCTTTCTCGCTCCAGCGCTCGTCTGAAGTCGAAGTAATGTTTTGTATACGGCTCCGCTGCGAAATAGAAGCTGGGCGGAACTATTTTCCCCGCTCCGTGTCTTTGAATAAATCGACGATTCCTTTTGGGCGCTGTTGCTCAGAGCTGTACCGCGCCGCTTCCGGCAAAAGCTAGGGCGGCCTTTCCAATCGCAGAAAGGCTTTGGATGAAGCGTATCGCCTCTATTTCGTTGTCGGTCATCATCGCTCTTTGCCTCATCGTTGCCAGTGAGCGCCGCGCCTGGGGTTATGTCGATCCCGGCTCAGGACTGATCGCCCTCCAGACCATCGCCTCCGTTATCGCCGCTTGGGCCTATATGGTCCGCCGCCGAATCCGCGCCTTTTTCACCCGCAAGAAGGAGGAACCACCCGCCGTCCTGCCAACTCCACGGCCGGACGACTCCCGCGAAGTCGCATGACCGCGGCGACCTTCCGCGATCCCGCCGGTTCACTTCACTTCGAAGGCGATCAGGTGCTGCGCAGCATTCATCCCTCTGCCCAGGCCGAAGTCCTTGCCTTTCTCGATTCCCCCTTCTGCCGTTCCGCCCAGCAGCGCGGCGATCTCATCGCCGCAGAGATCATTCAATCGGACGCCGCGTCTGCTGAGCTCGTCCTCCGCCACCCGCGCATTCCCTTCCCCACATATCCATGGGAGTGGACGCCCTCGCAGTGGCTCGCCGCCGCCGAACTGACCCTCAGCCTCTGCGACGAGGCGCTCGCCTCCGGCCTCATCCTCAAAGATGCGACGCCGCTCAACGTTCTCTTTGCCGGCGCGCGCCCCGTCTTTGTCGACATCCTCTCCTTTGAGCCGCGCGACCCAGCCGCGTCTCTCTGGCTCGCATATGGCCAGTACGTCCGCACCTTTCTGCTGCCGCTCGTCATGCATCGCGTGCTCGCCTGGCCGCTCGCCCTTTCGCTCTTCAAACGCGACGGCTATGAGCCCGCCGAATGCTACGCCGCGCTCAACTGGCCACAGCGTCTCTCTCGCGATGCCCTCTGGCCCGTCACGCTTCCAGCACTCCTCGACCGCCGCAAGTCCGCGCAGGGCGCGCCTGCGCATCCCAAACCTCACTCCCAGGATCCCGAGGTCTCGCTTCGCGTCCTCCGCCGCACGCTCAATGACCTTCGCCGCCGCACCCAGCGCGCCGCGCGCGAGCGCTCATCCTCCACCTGGAGCGGGTACACCGGCGCCCTTACCCACTACACGCCGGAGCAGACCCAGTCCAAGCTCGACTGGGTCCGCAGCACACTCGCATCCATCAGGCCCTCGTCTATCCTCGACATCGGCGCCAACACCGGCGACTTCAGCGCACTCGCCGCCCAATCTGGTGCCCAATCCAACATCCAGGTCGTCGCCCTCGAACGCGATCTCGCCTCCGCTGACCGCATCTTCTCCACCGCGCGCGATCGCAACCTCCCAATCACCACCATCTGCGCCGACCTCGCCCGTCCCACGCCCGCCGCCGGCTGGGAAAACTCCGAGTCCCTCGCTCTGCTCCCGCGCCTGGAAGGCCGCTTCGACTGCGTCCTCATGCTCGCCGTCATCCACCATCTCATCCTGATGGAGCAGATTCCCCTGCCCGCCATCCTCGCGCTCTGCTCTCGCCTAACCCGCCTGCACCTTATCCTTGAGTGGGTGCCCGTCGAAGATCCCATGTACCAGTCCCTCATGCGCGGCCGCGATGCCCTCTACGGCTCGCTCTCCGAGGCCAACCTGTTGACCGCCTGCGAGGGCCGCTTCGTAGTGCGCGACCGTCACGCCATCAGCAATGGCCGCATCCTGTTTCTTCTGGAGAAGACGGCCTGATGCTCAAGCGGATCTGCCAGTGCCTCGGCATCGCCTCGCTCATCCTCGTCATCAACTATGGCGATCTGCTCGGCGGCGGCTCCGACGTGCGCATGCACACGCCCTTTCCCGTCGCTTCCATCTGCTACGCGCAGATCGTCGACATCCTCCTGGTCGCGCTGCTGCTCTTCACCATCCTCACCATCGCCGCGCGCACCCGCTTCTACCACTGGGTACGGCTGATTGCAGCCATCGTCATACCGCCCTACCTCATCCAGCGCACCCAGTCGCTCTTCCCCTTTGACCTCATCGAAGGCCTGGTCTTCATCCTGCTCATCGTATGGGCGGCAATCCTGTTGTTGCTCTACATGCGCTTTCCCCGCTGGTATCGCCAGCTCATGCGCGTCGCCAGCGTTGTGGCCGCATCGCTCGTCATCTTCGCATGCTCCTCGATCGCGCAGCTCCTCTGGGTCGCCCGCTGGAAGCCCGCGCCCAATCAGATCACCGCCGCATGGGCCGCATCACCCCAGCCGCCGCGCAATCATCCGCGCCTCGTCTGGGTAGTCTTCGACGAGCTCTCCTACGACCAGCTCTTCGAGCACCGCGCCAAAGATCTCGACCTGCCCAACTTCGACGCTCTCCGCGCGCAAAGCACCCTCTTCACCCAGACCCAGCCTGCCGGCTATCACACCGTCAAGATCATCCCGTCGCTGCTCACCGGCCGCACCATCGACGGCATTCGCTATAACTTCCACAACCATCTCTGGGTGCGCTATCAGGACGTCGGCTGGGCGCCCATCTCCGGCGCCGACACTGTCTTCGCCGACGCAGATCACGCCGGCTGGCGCACCGCCGCCGTCGGTTGGTACAACCCCTACTGCGCCATCTACCGCGACGCCATCCAGGATTGCTACTGGACCAACCGCGACATGTTCGACGGTCTGATGGCGCAGAACACGCCCTTCTGGACCAACGTCCGCGTCCCCCTCCAGCAGGTCGTGCGCGAGATCAAATCACCCGCCCGCGCCGACCGCGACCTCTGCACCTTCGACGTCCGCCATCGCTACCAGACCGAGACCGACCTCCAGCAACACGCCTACCAGGTCCTCTCCACCGACCAGGCAGACTTCGTCTTCCTCCACCTCGCCGTCCCGCACAGCCCCAACATCTGGAGCCGCATCGACAACAACTACACCCAGTTCTGCGACAGCTCCTACCTCGACAACCTCGCCCTCGCCGACCGCATCCTCGGCCGCATCGTCGCCCAGCTCCAGTCCTCGCCGCGCTGGGCCGACACCACCCTCATCGTGCAGGGCGACCACAGCTGGCGCATCGACGCCTGGGACTGGCTCCCCGCCTGGACCGAAGAGGACGACGCCGCCTCCCGCAACGGCTTCGATCCCCGCCCCGCCCTGCTCATCCATCAGCCCGGCCAGCAGCAGCCCGCAACCGTCACCCAGCCCTGGCCCATCCTTCAGGTCCACTCCGTTATCGAGCAGACCCTCCACGCGCAGCCCCCAAAGTTCTGACCTTCTGGCGCAGAATCTCTCAGCAAATTCGCGTGTCAAGCCCGGAAATGGGCTAATTCGTTCTATAACCGCGAGATAAAAGTGGCATAGTAGTTTCCAGCCACGCGCTACAATAGAAATAGAAAGAGATCAAAAGCCCGGCGCGGGTTCGCCGGGCTTTTTGCTTTCCTGTAACTGATGTTTTTCTTACACATAGCCGTAAACCCTTATCTTTGTGAGTACCCAACCCAAATTGCTGGTGTTGCCTCATAAAAAAGCACTTAGATATCCCCCCCCCCCGGGGGGTGCCGGACTACAACCGCCGAAGGAACAGCGAAAGCAATATAGGATGAAATCCTGACAAGCATGGCTCAGACTGTGACCCAAGCCGAGCATCTCGGGAGCGATGAAGCCGCACTCAGAGCCGCGCGCAAGCTGCCCACGCTGCATGAGTTCTTCGCCCCCGGCGGCGTGCTCTCGCGCTCCTCGCTCGCCTTCGAGCACCGCAAGGGTCAGTATGAGATGGCCCGCGCCATCGAGCAGGCCTTCTCCGACAAACGCCACCTCATCGTCGAGGCCGGCACCGGCACCGGCAAGACCCTCGCCTACCTGCTGCCCGCGCTCCGCCTCGCGCGCGAGCGCAACCAGCGCATCATCATCTCCACCGGCACCAAGAACCTGCAGGAGCAGCTCTTCTTCAAGGACGTGCCCTTCCTCGAATCTGTCCTCGGGCCGCTGAAGGTCAGCTACATGAAGGGCCGCGCCAACTACCTCTGCAAGCACAAGCTCTACGCCCTACGCGATACACCAATTTTGTCTGGTCTCGACGAGATCAACCAGTTCAACTCCATCGCCGCCTGGGAGAAGACCACCCTCACCGGCGACCGCGCCGAGGTCCCCGGCCTGCCCGAGAGCTCCGCGCTCTGGCCTAAGCTCGACGCGCGCGGCGAGGCTTGCCTCGGCCAGTCCTGCCCGGACTTCGAGCGCTGCTTCATCACCCAGATGCGCCGCAAGGCCCTCGAGTCCGAGATCATCATCGTCAACCACCACCTCTTCTTCGCCGACCTCGCCATCCGCCTCGAAGCGGGCGACGTAGCCGATGCCGGCATCCTGCCCTCCGCCGCCGCCGTCATCTTCGACGAGGCCCACGAGCTCGAAGAGGTCGCCGGCAACTACTTCGGCGTCGCGCTCAGTTTGAACAGATTCGACGAACTCGCCCGCGACGTCGAGACCATGCTCCGCGCCAAACGCGCCTCGACGCCCGGCGTCGACGCCGCTACCACCACTCTGCGCGAACGCGCGCGCCTCTTCTTCGCCGCGCTGCCCGCGGGTGCCGATCTCATCGGCCGCATGAACTTCTCCACCCGCGACGAGTTCCTCGAAGACTCCGGCGACACCTACACCGGCGCGCGCAACGCTCTCAACCGCCTCGACGCGGAGCTCGAACGCATCAAAAATATCGAGGAAATTCCGGGCCTCCGGAAACGCACCACCGACATCGCCACGCACCTCAAGTTCCTGCTCGAATCGCGCGATCCCAACACCGTCTTCTGGATCGAACGCCGCGCCGTGCAAGGCATCCGGTCGCTCGCACAAAAAGGCCGCAGCGCAACAGCACTGCCCGCGCATCACGTCTCCCTGCAGGCAACTCCCATCGACGTATCGCAGCTCCTCGCCGGCGCGCTCTTTGAGCAGTACTCCTCCGTCATCCTCACCTCGGCCACACTCACCGTCGCCGCCGGCCACAACACCTCAGGCTTCGAGCACATCGAACGCCGCCTCGGCCTCACCCTCGCCCGCGAGCTCGTCGTCCCCTCGCACTTCAACTACCCCAAACAGGCCCTGCTCTACCTGCCGCCCAACATGCCCGACCCGCGCGACGCAGACTTCTTCCCCCAGGCCGCCGAGCGCACCCGCCGCCTGCTCGAGATCACGCGCGGCCGCGCCTTCTGCCTCTTCACCAGCTACGCGCAGATGCGCGCCATGCACGACCGCACTCGCGCAGGAGCTGCCCTACCCGCTGCTGCTGCAGGGCGACGCGCCGCGCAACCTGCTGCTCGAAGAGTTCCGCGACACGCCCAACGCCGTCCTCTTCGGCACCTCCAGCTTCTGGCAGGGCGTCGACGTGCAGGGCGAGCAGCTCAGCTGCGTCATCATCGACCGCCTGCCCTTCGCCGTCCCGTCCGACCCCGTCGTCAAGGCGCGCATGGACGCCATCGCCAACGCCGGCGGCAACGCCTTCTTCGACTACCAGGTGCCCTCGGCCGTCATCACGCTCAAGCAGGGCTTCGGCCGCCTCGTCCGCTCGCTGCAGGACCGCGGCGTGCTCATGCTGCTCGACCCGCGCATCCAGCGCCAGCGCTACGGCCGCATCTTCCTCGACTCGCTCCCGCCCTACCGCGTCACCCACTCCATCGAAGACGTCGAAGCCTTCTTCGCTACGGATACCGCGCGCATTATGAACTAGCGCACACTGGCGGCAACCGGTTCAACGCGGCGGGTGCCAGCGACCATCTCCCTCACCGCTTCGAGCACCACCTCCGGCTCGTCCAGATGCACCCAGTGGCCGCTCTGCTCCGCGATCACCTGCCGCACATCGCTCCCGATCCGCGCCAGCTGCGCCTCATCCATCGGCTCGGAACTCCCCGGTGTCAGCAGCGTCACCGGCACGCGCACCGGCTCGGCCGTCTCCATCTCCATTACCGTCTCCGGCACTGCACGAATCTGCGCCTGGAACCCGCGAAAGAACTTCGGCGACGACCAGTGCGCCGCAACAATCGGCCATACCTCGCGCGGCATCTTGCCCATCTCGCCGGTGATCCGCCCCGCCAGATGCGCGCCGCCCTTGCCCGCCGCGCGCTGCATCAGCCCGGTGATCCGGCCTTTGCCGCATAGCAGCGACCGCATTCCCAGCCGCGTAATCCCTACATGCGCCGCGATCACGCCGTATCCCGCGAACCGCGCACCGCGCTCCATCGTCGCCCGTTTCGACTCATCGAGCGGGGGCCACTCCTCCGGCCGCATCGGATCGACCAGCACCACACCGGCAACCTCGTCTGCATACTCCGCCGCAAACCTTCGCGCGATCAGCCCGCCGAACGAATGCCCGACGACCACGTACGGCCCAGCGATCCCCGCCGCACGCAGCGTCTCACGCAGCTCGCGTGCAATGTTCCTGGGCGTCCGCGCACCATCGCTCTCATCGCTCCAGCCCACTCCCGCGCGGTCATAGCTCACCGTCCGCGCAAACTCCGCAACCTTGCGCTGGACCTCCAGCCAGTTCTGGCTTGACGCCGCAATCCCCGACTCAAACACCACTGTCGGCTGCGCAGTATCTCCGCACGCCGGCCCCATCTCCTGCACATAGACCTTGCGCCCGCCGGATTTTCCTGATCCGCACTCGACCATCCGCCCACGCGCTACAAACCGCCGCTGGTCGCGCCACACGCCGATGCGCTGGTACAGCCAGCCCGCCACCGGCAGCAGCGCCAACACCGCGAAGATCCACAGCAAAGCTCTCATCCCGCCTCGCGCATTCTCACCGCCGCATCATAGCAAGGGCGGCAATCATCCGTTGCGCAGCATCCCCCACACCAGCACCGCAATAATCAGCACACTTACCGCCGTGTACAGCCAGTCGCGCTCCACCAGAAACGCCACTACCGCAAACCCCACGCGCGCAATCGGCACCGCAACCAGCAGCAGGATCCCCACATCCAGCACCGCCAGCGACGTCGGCCCTGTCATCTCCGCCGGATGCCGCACCGAGATCGGATGTCCGACAAAGTGCCGGTAGCTCACCCGCTGCCCATGATGGTCGGCCAGGTACATCGCGCCACCTGCGATCACCACTGTGGCCGCCAGCAACACGCCCACCCGCAGCAGCAGCCCCATCATCCATTCCATCTTCTCGTCGTTGAAGCCGCTGTCTCCAGTCCTCCGAGCGGGCGCTGTTTTGATTTTTGATTCAGGCTCGCCCATCACAGCCTCCCCATCCACCCGTTCGCGATCATCTCCACGCCCAGCGCCGCAATCACCCACGCAAAGATCGTGCGCAGCAGCGGCACCCGCGCGCGTGCCAGCACCTTCGCGCCGAGCAGCGCGCCCAGCAGCACACCGAGCAACACCGGCGCCGCCAGCACGGGATCGACATACCCGCGTGCCAGATAGATCCCCGCGCTCGCCGCCGCCGTCACGCCGATCATGAAGTTGCTGGTCGTCGTCGATACCTTGAACGGAATGCGCATGATTTTGTCCATCGCCAGCACCTTCACCGCGCCGGACCCGATCCCCAGTAGCCCGCTCAATATTCCCGCGCCGAACATCAGCGCCCAGCCCGCCGCAATTCGGTCCACAACGTACGTTGTCCACCCGCCGCGCCCATCCGGATACTTCCCGGACATGCGCAGCTTCTCCGACCACGGGTTCGGCTCCGCCGATGCCGGATGGTCATGCTGGCCACGTGACAGCCACGCCGAGTAGAGCAGCACTAATCCGAACACAATCGCCAGCGCCCGCGTCGGCGCGTGGCTCGCGATGAAGGCTCCCACCACTGCGCCGATCGTCGTCGCAACTTCAAGAAACATCCCGATGCGCACATTGGAGTAGCCCTCGCGCACATACGCCGCCGCCGCGCCGGACGAGGTCGCGATCACGCTCACCAGCGACGCGCCAATCGCGTAACGCATGTCCACGTGAAAGCCCAGCGTCAGCAGCGGGATCAGCACTACACCGCCGCCGAGGCCCGTCAGCGCGCCCAGCAACCCCGCCGCGAACGAACCCACAAATACCAGCGCCGTAAATATCTCGAGTTGCATCCGCCATCAGAATACAGTTCGTCATTCCGGACCGCGCCCTGACGCGTCCCGAATCTCCGCATCTTCGCGTCCTGCCGCTCTTATCGGGCTGCTCTCTTCGCAGCCGGACGCAGGATCCGCACCGCACGCGCCGCTTCGCCTGTCAGCTCAAATGCCTTGCCTCCGCCAACCACCCGCACCTTGAACTTCTTCGCACCCGCTCTCTTTACCTCGATCCTCGCGCCCGGGCCCATGCCCCACGCCTCCATCCTGCGAAGATTGGCCGCATCGCGGTCGCTCACGCTCTCCACCACAAACCTGCCGTCGCGCTCCGCTTCCGCCAACGCCAGCGAATCCCGAGACCCCATCCTGCCATCCATCGCCGGGATCAGATGCCCATGCGGATCTCTCGTTGGATGCCCCAGCTTCGCCGCGATCCGCTCTTCAAACCGCTCGCTGATGAAGTGCTCCAGCCGCTCCGCCTCCTCATGCAGCTCGTCAATCGGGTAATCCAGCACCTCATACAGAAACGTCTCGATCAACCGATGATGCCGCACCACCTCCAGCGCCCTGCGCCGTCCCGTCTTCGAGAGTCGTACCCCGCGGTGCCGCTCATACTCCACCATGGGCATGACCGCCCCGGCCAGCTTTTGCAGCATGTTGGTCACTGACGCCGGCGCCACCTTCAGCTCTTCGGCCAGGGACTTAACCGTCACACGCCCGCCCGCCTCGCGCCCTTTCCGCGCAGCTCCCACGCCGCCGGCCTCCTCCAGTACCGCCTCTTCCAGCACCAGGATTGCCTTCAAGTAGTTATCCACTGACTCCGTATTGCCCTGCCGCCCGCGCGTCATCGCATCGTGTCCAGAATCGGGTATCGAAATCTTGCTGCGTTTCGTCTTTCAGTTTGACCGATCTCCCGTAAATTAGCTATACCTAATTACTAGGCTTGCCTAGTTTTTTATGTCGACCTCCCCCTCCAGCCCGGCCAAGACTCGCGAAGTTCACCGCAACCCCATGTGGACCTACTTCGGGCCGGCCTTCGTCGCCTCTGTCGCCTACATCGATCCCGGCAACTTCGCCACCAACATCCTCGGCGGCACCGAGTTCCGTTATCGCCTGCTCTGGGTCCTCCTCTGGTCCAACGTCATGGCCATGCTGATCCAGTACCTCTCCGCCAAGCTAGGCATCGTCACCGGCCTCACCCTCCCGCAAAACTGCCGCAAGCACTTCTCGCGTCCCACCACCATCTTTCTCTGGATCACCGCTGAGATCGCCGCCATCGCCACCGACCTCGCCGAATTCCTCGGCGCCGCCCTCGGCCTCGATCTCCTCTTCGGCCCCTTCGTCACCGCGCACGGCTTCTCTTCGCGCGAGTCCCTGCTCGCCGCCGCGCTCGTCTCCACCGTGCTCGTCTTCGCCATCCTAGCGCTCGATCTCGCCGGCTTCCGCGCCCTCGAGCGCGGCATC
Organism: uncultured Acidobacteriaceae bacterium; assembly: GCA_963766975.1. Lineage (GTDB taxonomy): Bacteria > Acidobacteriota > Terriglobia > Terriglobales > Acidobacteriaceae > Edaphobacter. The sequence continues at coordinate 139,622 of CAVYCF010000012.1, read as the reverse complement.
ATGTTCTTCGTCGCCATCATCGGCATCGCTTACGCCTTTGAGGTCTTCCTCGTCCATCCCGACTGGAAGCTCGCCACCTTCGCCACCCTCATCCCCACGCTCGACCGCTCGTCACCCCAGCTCTTTCACGACTCCATCTACGCCGCCGTCGCCATGCTCGGCGCTACGGTCATGCCCCATGTCGTCTATCTGCATTCGGCGCTCGTCCAGCCGCGCCTCAAGGAGCTTACCGGCTCCTCCCTGCCCGCTGGCGAAACCATCGCAGGTCTGGCCGCGCGCCGCCGCCAGACCGCGCGCCCGCGCCGCATCATCCTCTCGCGCTTCCTGCGTTATGAACTCATCGATGTCTTCGTCGCCATGAACGGCGCCTGGCTCATCAACTCCGCCATGATCCTCATGGCCGCCGTCGCCTTCGCCGGCTCCACCAACCTGCAGCCCACCATCCAGGAGGCCTTCCACACCCTCGGCCCGCTCTTCGGCAAGGCCGCCGCCATCGTCTTCGCCGTCGCGCTGCTCTGCTCGGGCCTCTCGTCATCCACCGTAGGAGTCATGGCCGGTCAGGTCATCATCGAAGGCTTCCTCGATATCAAGTTCCCCATCTTCCTACGCCGCTTCATCACCGTCATCCCGGCCATCGCCGTCATCGCCGCCGGCCTCGATCCGCTGCGCATCCTCGTGCTCTCGCAGGTCGTGCTCAGCTTCGCGCTGCCCTTCGCGCTCATCCCGCTGCTCATCCTTACCAATCGGGGTGACGTAATGCACTCCTTCCGCTCCGCGCCGCGAACCCGCATCGCCGGATGGCTCACCGCGTCTGTCATCATCGCGCTGAACGCCATCCTGCTCGGCCAGCTCGCCTTCAGTCACTGAAACCTCGCGCAGCTGCTAAGATTCCACCCCATGCAGAAGCGCAGGAAAGGCTTATCGCCCCTCCTGCCATCTGCCGTCATTCCATTCATTCAATCCACTTACTGGTGGTGCTCGTCCTGGCCGCCTCCATGCTGCTCCGGATGTGGCTTGGCATGCGCCGGTGGCGGTGGCGCGTGCGTCTGCGGTGCCGGCGCCTGGTGCGCCTGCGGACGCGCCGCCTGTGCGGGCGGTCCCTGGCGCATCGGCGGCTGCGCTGGACGGTTCTCCGGCATCGCGCGCACTGGCTGCTGCGGCGCCGTATGCTGCGCCTGCGGAGGCGGAGCCTGCCTCGTCGGCTGGGCCTGCTGATGGAACTGCTGCGGCGCAGGGTGCGGCTGGGCGCGATTGTCGAACTGCGGCCGTTCGCCCTGCGGCTGCATCGGTCGCGCCGGCTGCTGCGCCGGCATCTGCGGCCGTACCTCATTCTGCGGCTGTACCGACCTCACCGCCTGCGGCCGCTGCTGGAAGCCCGGCCCGTTTTGCTGCGCCGCTCCCGGACGAGCAGTCTCCGGTGCGGCCCCTCCACGCGGAACATTCTGCGGCGCTCCCTGCTGGAACTGTCCCGGCCTTGCAGTCTCCGCAGGTCTGTTCCCTGGATTCATCTGCGCTGCCGCACCGGACCGCACCGGCACAGCCGCCGCCCGCGGCAGCTCCGCCGGCATTCTGTGATCGCTGGCAACTGGGCGCGCTGCAACCGTCTCCGCCGGCCGTCCATGGTTCGAGCTGTAGAACTGCTGCCGGTTCTGCGACGCCTGGTCCCTCACCTGCACCTGAGACTGGGTCGGCGCATAGCGCTGCTCGTGGATCGCGGCAATCTCCGCCGGCCGCGGTCTAGCCTGCAAACCGCCGTGCCCACCGTCGAAGCTCACGCGCGGCCCGCGGTCCACCGCCACACTGTGCGCATAGACATTGCGCACCACATTCAAATTCACCCGCGTCACCGCCGAGTTGTAGTAGAAGTGGCTGCCGTTCCAATAGCCGCCCTCATACCCCACGCCGATGTAGCCAAAGCCGTAGTTGATCCCGCCATAGAACCCGATGTGCCGGCCCCAGTACCCATGGTGGAAGCGGTAGACGTTCCCCGCATAGCCCCAGTATCCGGGTGTCCACAGCGCGCCCACATACGGCGCCTCCACCCAGCATCCCGGCACCCAGTAGTAGCCCTCCGGCCCCCACGCCCAGTAACCCGGAGTCCAGAGGTAGTCAGGATCCGGCGCCGGCGGCTGATCATAATCCGGCAGCGGCGGCGGAGGCTCCGTCGCCTGCTCGTCCGTCAGGCTGTCATAGTCCACCGGAGCATAGTCGTCGCCCTGGTTGTACGCCTGATCGCCGCCATACGGCTGCTGCCCATTGTCGTAATAACCCTGAGGCGGGGCGCCCTGCTGCGCATTCGGATATGCCCGCTCGATCGGCGCCGGGGGCGGCCCATTGTCATACTGCGGCTGCTGGCCGTTATATTGCGCCGCCTGCTGCTGCGACTCATTCTCTGCGCCTGGCTGCGCCAGGTTCGCCGCCGCGGGATCAGGCCCACTCTGCGCATCGACCGCTTTACTGTGGCACCCCGCGACTGCAACACTCATCGCCACGCCTAACGCGGCCTGCAACCATATTCGATCCATCTTCATTCTGTTCCTCAGTCCTGCGGCGCCCCTGCACTTCAGCCGCCATGCCCTTAGTTGGATGCACGTTGGAACCGGACGAACAGGCCTGCAAAGAAAAAGGCAGGCTCGCGCCTACCTTCTTCTTCAGCCTGATTTAAGCTGTGTCCTACTTCGCCGGGTACTCCACCGTCTGCCCGGTCCTCTGATTCATCACAGCCAACACGCCGTCCGGATGCACCGTCAGCAGCAGATAGTTCCCCGCATCCGGCCTCGTGCTCGCGAGGTTCGCAATCCGGTCGTCGGCCACATTCGTCTTGTTCGGCCCTTCCACCGTATGCAGTTGCCACAGGTCCTTCAAACGCGGCGAACCCTGAATGATCGGAAACGTCGAAACATCGCCGCCCTTGTACCCGCCCAGGTCCATGATCGCCACCCGCGGCGCCACAGCATCCAGCAGCGCCGGACTGCCACTGCGCGCAAAACCATGGTGCGACACCACGTACACATCCACCCTGCCGATCTTGTTCACCGGGCACATCAGCGGACGCTCGTTGGCCCACGTCAGGTCGCCCAGGTCGAGGATCCGCGTCTTCCCGAACGTGATCACCATGCCCAGGCTGCGGTCGTTTTCATTGCCCTCCAGCTCCTTCACCGGCGAGCTCGCGCACGCCGCATTCTGCTCGCCGCCCTCCTTCAGCGGCTTGTCGATCACCTTGCCGTCGCCGCTCACAATCTCCACCTTCATGCCCTTCACCGGCAGCACATCACCCGGCTTCGCCACCAGATGCTCGTACTTCCCGTCGGCGAGCACCTTCACATACGCCTCATAAGAGGACACCGTCGGCGGCCCGCCCTCCACCGTCGCGTCCTCGCGATTCGGCCCATGATCGATAAACCGCCCCACCGGAATCTTCGCCACCAGCTGCGGCACGCCGCCGGCATGGTCTACGTGGTAATGCGTCAGCAGCACAGTGTCGATCTTTGACAGGCCCGCGTCCTTGGCCGCCGCCACAATCCGGTCCGCATCGCGGTTGTCGGAGCCCGGCCAGCCCGTGTCAATCAACAGACTCTCGCCCTGCGGCGTCACAAACAGCGTCGCCTGCCCGCCCTCCACGTCGATGAAGTACACGCGCAGATCCTTTGTCTCCGCCGCGCTCTTCGGCTGCCCCATCGCCGCCATCGCGATCCCCAGCACCAACGCCCCTGCCGCCGCCGCAACCATCGTCGCCATCGCTACCCGGTCCATCCGCATCCGCATCTCCACGCGCTTACTCCCCTGACACAAATTAGTCGGCAAAAATCTGCCCCGAAACCCAGCGCCCGCCATCATCGCACACTGCGCGTATAAATTTCTCGGTGCCCCCTATACTTCTCCTACCATGCCGCGATCTCTACAGACGATGTTCCTGCTGCTTGCCTGTGTCGCGCAGGCCCCAATCGCGGCACAGGGCCAACTCACCCACAAAGGGCCTGCCGCCAATATCGCGCTCTCCAAAACGCTGGGCCCGTATGATGTCGTCTCTATCAGGCAGAACGTCACCGGTGACGACAACTCCGGCATGCACCTCGGCGAGGACTCGCTCACCGCCACCAACGTGCCGCTCAAGCTCCTCGTCGAGTTCGCCTACGACGTCAAGGACGAGCTTATCTTCGGCCTCTCCGGCCCCGTCCGCGATGCTCGCTTCGACGTCACGGCCAAGGCCATCGCACCCAGCGGCGGTGCCCCACCCAAGCTTTCCGACGCCCAGCTCGCGGCTATGATCATCCCGCTGCTCGCCGACCGCTTCCACCTCAAGGCGCACCTCGAACCCAAAACCCTGCCGGTCTACGATCTCATCGTCGCCAAAGGCGGCCCGAAGCTCAAACTCACAGGCAAGCCCGTCATCGGCTCCTGGAACATCAGCGGAGAGAACACCGACAAAGTCCTCACCATCGAGAGCGCCTCCACAGCCGACCTCGCCGCCATTCTCTCCGACCAGGCCAATCGCCAGGTCATCGACAAGACCGGCCTCGCCGGCGTCTCCGATGTAACCCTCAAATGGTCCGACGATGTCGCCGCCGACGCAGGCGGTCCCGACGTCATCTCCATCTTTACCGCGGTCGAAGAGCAGCTCGGCTTGAAGCTCCAGCCCTCGCGCGGCCCCGTCGACACTCTGGTCATCGACCACGCCGAAATGCCCACCGAAAACTAGCGCAGCGCCAGGTCGTCCTCATACGCCTCAGCGCGCACGCACGAACCCACATAGTTGCCCGTATCGATCGCGTACCGCGCATCTCGCAGCGCATGCTCTTTGGCCTCACGCAAGCTGGGAAACTTTATGACGCCCTTCACCCGCGTCACCTCCCGCTGCGGATGCGTGATCAGCATGTAATCGCACTTCCAGTAATCATCCGCCTGCTGATGCATCTCCAACTCGATCTCAACCGACCCATAGATGGACTGAATCACGTGCCGCCTCCGAAGAAACCCCGATGGTGAGGTGTAGGACGCTTCTGATGCAAACCCAGTTGCAAATTTAGCGCCGTCCCCACCCCGCCGGAAGTAACAACCTCGCTACCCAGGGAGTAAAATGATTTTGATGGTCAGGAGCATTCCAAGAACCAAGCGCTTCCGCCACGGCCGCCCCGATCGCGGCAGGTTATAGCCTGCGCCCGTGCGATGGCCCGCCCAGGCCATCCTCCCATACAATTTTCTGGATAGGCTTTTTCTTCCTGCGCTCCTCGCGCCTCACGCGCCGCGCCCGGAAGAAATCAGCCCCAGGCTTCGCGCCGCGCGTCCCGGCAGAATCAAACCAGCTGGCGCGCCGCGCCCACACGAAGATTTCAGGAGACTACTCTCATGGCCACGCATCCCGACTCCTTCCGCTCCGCCGGCACCCTCACCTCCGGTAGTCAGACCGTCAACATCTTCCGCCTAGCCTCCCTCAGCAAAGACGCCAACCTCACGCGCCTGCCCTACTGCCTGCGCATCCTGCTCGAAAACCTGCTCCGCTGTGAGGACGGGGTCACAGTCACCGCGGACGACATCCGCTTCCTCAGCACCTGGGACCCCAAGGCCGAGCCCTCGCGCGAGATCGCCTTCATGCCGGCCCGCGTCCTGATGCAGGACTTCACCGGCGTTCCCGCTATCGTCGATCTCGCCGCCATGCGCGACGCCATGAAGACGCTCGGCGGCGACCCCGAAAAGATCAACCCGCTCCAGCCCGCCGAGCTGGTCATCGACCACTCCGTGCAGGTCGACGAGTTCGGCGCCGGCAACTCCTATGACCTCAATGCCGCGCTCGAGTTCACCCGCAACCGCGAGCGCTACGCCTTCCTCAAGTGGGGCCAGACCGCCTTCCGCAACTTCTCCGCCGTGCCGCCCGGCATGGGCATCTGCCACCAGGTGAACCTGGAGTACCTCGCCCGTGTCGTCTTCACCACCGCCCCCGGCCCCGACGGCAAAGTCACCGCCTATCCCGACACCCTCGTCGGCACCGACTCCCACACCACCATGATCAACGGCCTCGGCGTGCTCGGCTGGGGCGTTGGCGGCATTGAGGCCGAGGCCGCCATGCTCGGCCAGCCTGTCTCCATGCTGGTCCCGCAGGTAGTCGGCTTCCGCCTCACCGGCAAGCTGCGCGAAGGCGCCACCGCCACCGACCTCGTCTTGACCGTCACCGAGGCCCTGCGCAAGCATGGCGTCGTCGGCAAGTTCGTCGAGTTCTTCGGCCCCGGCGTCTCCGAGCTGCCGCTCGCCGACCGCGCCACCATCGCCAACATGGCCCCTGAATACGGCGCCACCTGCGGCATCTTCCCCGTCGACGCCGAAACCCTGAAGTACCTCCGCCTCACCGGCCGCAGCGACGAACAGATCGCGCTCGTCGAGGCCTACTTCCGCGAACAGGGTCTCTTCCATACCGCGTCTGCGCCCGAAGCTGAGTACTCGTCTACTTTGTCCTTAGACCTCTCCACCGTCGAACCCTCCGTCGCCGGCCCCCGCCGTCCGCAGGACCGTGTCCTGCTCTCGCAAGCTGCTGCGTCCTTCGCGAAGGAACTCCCCTCGCTGCTGGGCCCCAACGGCAACCAGGACGCCGCGCGCCAAATGGTCCGCTGGGAGGCCGACGGCGGCCATCCCTCCGGCAACGGCAACCTCACCTCGAGCACTGGCGCGCCCGCTCCTGCCAACCCCGACTCCTCGGCCGGCGCCCCAACGTCCGTCCAGGCCCGCTTCGGCGTCGATCCCGATCCCTACCTCGGCAACGGATCTATCGTGATTGCCGCCATCACCTCCTGCACCAACACGTCGAACCCCTACGTCATGGTGGCCGCCGGTCTGCTCGCCAAGAAGGCCGTCGAGCGCGGCCTCTCCACCCCGCCCTGGGTCAAGACCTCGCTCGCTCCCGGCTCGCGCGTCGTCACGGATTACTACAACAAGGCCGGCCTCACGAAATACCTCGACGCTTTGCGGTTCAACACCGTCGGCTACGGCTGCACCACCTGTATTGGAAATTCCGGCCCGCTGCCTACGGATGTCTCCACCGCCATCGAGCAGCACAACCTCGTCGCCGTCAGCGTCCTCTCCGGCAATCGCAACTTCGAGGGCCGCATCTCGCCCGAGGTCCGCGCGAATTACCTCATGTCGCCACCGCTCGTCGTCGCCTACGCGCTCGCCGGCTACATCGGCCACAACTTTGACTCGGACCCGCTCGGCCACGAGTCCAACGGCGCGCCCGTCTTCCTCAAGGACATCTGGCCTTCGCAGAAGGAGGTCGCCGACACTGTCGGCGCCTGCATCAACTCCGAGATGTTCCACAAGGAGTACTCCACCGTCACCGAAGGCGACGCCAACTGGAAGGGCCTCAAGTTCCCGCTCGGCAACACCTACCATTGGGAGGCCAACTCCACCTACATCCGCAAGGCGCCTTACTTTGACGGCATGGCCGCCACGCCCGCGCATGTTGCGGACATCCGCGCCGCACGCTGCCTCGCCGTTCTGGGAGATTCTGTGACCACCGACCACATCTCACCCGCCGGCTCCATCAAGAAGAACTCGCCCGCCGGACTCTATCTAACCAATCACGGCGTCACTCCCGCTGACTTCAACTCCTACGGCTCGCGCCGCGGCAATCATGAGGTCATGGTGCGCGGGACGTTCGCAAACGTACGCCTGCGCAATAAACTCGCGCCTGGCACTGAGGGTGGCGTCACGCGTCTATTGCCGGAAGGAGATGCCACCACCATCTACGACGCCTCCGTCACCTACGCCGAGCGCGGCGTCCCGCTCTGCATCCTCGCCGGCAAGGAGTACGGCTCAGGCAGCTCGCGCGACTGGGCCGCCAAAGGCCCCAAGCTGCTCGGCATCCGCTTCGTCATCGCCGAAAGCTACGAGCGCATCCATCGCTCGAACCTCGTGGGCATGGGCATCCTGCCGCTGCAGTATCTTCCCGGCCAGTCCACCGCATCGCTTGGCCTCACCGGCGAGGAGATCTTCTCGCTCGGCGACCAAGCCGGCGCGCTCAAGCACATCCTCGACTCCAAGTTCTCCGGCGGCCGCACCATCCCCGTCCTCGCGGAGAACAACAGCGGCAAAACCATCGAGTTCTCCGCCACCATCCGCATCGATACCCCGCAGGAGGTCCTCTACTACCAGCACGGCGGCATCCTCCCCTACGTCCTCCGCCAACTCGCCGCAAAGAACTAGCACGGACTGGCGCAAGTAAGAATGGGTGGCCCATACTTTGTCGGGCCACCCAGCCTCTCCCGCGCATCCAACCAAGATGACTCGTCCCTGCTTCCTCGTCGTCGACCGCGAATTCTCTGGCAACATCTCCACCCGCAAGCTCGTCATTGAGACCGCCAAATTCAACGTCATCACCGCCTACTCCGGCGCTGAAGCCATCGAGACCGTCCAGCGCTTCCCCGCCATCAACGCGGTGGTCCTCGATAACGTCGTTCGCGACATGCACCCCGACGAGATCATCGCCGCCGTCAAAACATTCAACTCCAGCATGCCCGTCATTATGGTCTGTGGCATGCACCAGCAGTGTCCGGGCGCGGACTATCATCTGGAGCTCTTCGACCCCGCCAGCCTCCTCGAACTCCTCCAGCGCCTGCATCCCCAGGCCGCCGCCGCCATCGAGCACAGCAACGAATCCCTCAGCAAAGAGGGCCGCTGACCGCCCGCTTCGCCCACACCACATCCAGCGCATAAGCCGGCCCACGTCCAGTGCGACAATGACGGTATGCGCCAGTCCGTCCGCGCCATTCTTTGCGCCGCCTTTGCGCTCATCGCCCTCTCTGGGTGCAAGACGCTCCCGCCGCCCACGCCGCTCAGTCAACTCAACGCCCAGCAGATGCGCGGCTACTACGTCTTCCAGCAGACCTGCCGCCAGTGCCACTCCGACCGCGTCAGCCAGCCGCTCAACGGCCCCTCGCTACGCGGCGTCTTCCAGAAGCAGTACCTGCCTTCCGGCGCGCCCGCCAACGACGACCGCGTCATGTCCATCGTCGTCAACGGCTACGGCATCATGCCTGCCATGGGCGGCAACCTGTCGCAGCAGGACCTGGACGACCTGCTCGCCTACCTCCACACCTTGTAGCGCGAAATGCTATCCTGCGCCCACATGGATCGCACGGCCGGAAAGCTCGCCGCCACCAGCTGCGCCGTATTCGTCACCTTCTGCGCCGCCGCGCAGACCACAACGCAGCCCGCGCCAACTCCGTCTCTCCCGGACCAGATCGCCGCCATCCTCGCCGCCCCCGCCGTCGCCCGCGACCACTGGGGTATCGTCGTCACGGCGCTCGACGGCTCGCCCATCTACTCACTCAACGACGCCCAGCTCTTCCACCCCGCCTCCAACGCCAAGCTCTTCACCACCGCCGCCGCCCTCGCGCTTCTTGGCCCCAATCAACGCTTCACCACGCGCGTGCAATATGGTTCCGTCGGAGGCGGTTCAAAGACCGTCCGAGGCGACGTCACCATCATCGGTTCCGGCGACGCCAACTTCAGCGATCGCGATCTTCCTTACCGCAGCCCCACCGAAGCAAAAGCTTCACCTTTGCCTCCCGTGCGCTACCTCGCCGACTTCGCCGACCAGATCGCCAATGCCGGCGTGAAGCGCATCACCGGCGACATCGTCGGCGACGATAGCGTCTTTCTCTGGGAACCCTACCCGGAAGGCTGGTCCATTGATGATGTCGTCTGGGGTTATGGTGCTCCTGTCAGCGCCCTAACCGTCAATGACAACCAGATCCTCGTGACCGTATCGCCCGGGAGCGCTGCGGGCGACCTGCCAGCGATAAAGTGGCCCGACGGAATTCCTGCCTACTATCAAGTCGATTCGTCGAATCTGGTCACCGGCCCGCGCAAATCGCCGAGCCACATTGAGTTCATACGCGATGCAGATTCGAAGCTCCTCCATATCTCAGGCTCCATCGCAGCCGGCTCAGAACCAGATGGAGAACAGGTCGCCATCGCTGATCCCGCCGAGTTCGCAGCTATTGTGTTGAAGGAAATGCTGGAGGCGCGAGAGGTCAAAGTGGACGGCATCGCCCGCGCAAAGCATCGCATCGACGTGCAGTCGCCCGGATTTCTGGCCGAATCGAAACAACCGCTGCCCAAACTCCCACCTGCAATCTCCCCGGCGCTCAGCTCGCTGCTCACTGGCGCTGTCTCGTGTCAGGATGCCTGCCCGCTAACCTTGCAGCATACCTCGGCTCCCATCTCGGAAGATGTCGTGCTGACAAATAAGGTTAGTCAGAACCTCCACGCCGAACTGCTGCTGCACCATCTCGGCAAAACATACGGTGCGCAATACGCCGGCGGCGACGGCGGCATCGACGGGTCAACCGCCGAAGGCGCCCGCGTCATCCGCCAGTGGCTCGTCAACGCCGGCATCGACCCCAACGACTTCGTCTTCTACGACGGCTCCGGCCTCTCCTCGAAAGACCTCGTCACCCCACGCGCCATCGCGAAGCTGCTCTCCTACGCCGCGCACGATCCCAAGACCGGTCAGCCAGAGTCCTGGTTCGATGCATGGAAGTCCTCACTGCCCATCGGCGGAATCGACGGCTCGCTCGAATCGCGCTTTACTCAGCCCCCGCTTCAGGGCCACGTCTTCGCCAAGACCGGCACCATCGGCGAGGCCCGCGCTCTCTCCGGCTACCTCGACTGCGCCTCCGGCCGCACCGTCATCTTCTCCATCCTCGTCGACAACCACCTGCCCGGAACCTCCGACGACCGCGACGCCATGGATCAGATCGTCGCCGCCATTCAAGCCGCCGAGTAGCTCGCACCTTGGGCCTTGGGCCTTGAACCTCGCACCTCGCACCTCGCACCTTGAAGCTCGCGCCTCGAATCTGTACCCTTACTGGCACAAGACAAAACCTCCCCACATCTTTTCTTCGAGGAGCCCTCAATGGCTACCGATGCTCTGCCTCTGACCGCCGCGCCGCGCGTCCGGCCGGCGAACCCGCCCTCGGACCGCCTCTTCTTCGGCGCGATGGTCGTCGTCCTCTACGCCACCGTCTACTACGGCTTCGCCAAGACCTACTACGCCGCCGGCATGATGCGCGCCACGCTGCCCGCTCCCATCATCCATATCCACGCCGCGCTCATGACGCTCTGGCTGCTTCTGCTGCTCGTGCAGGTCGGCCTTGTGATCGCGCGCGAGGTGGCATGGCACCGCTCGCTGGGTGTCTTCGGCTTCCTGGTCGCGACGGCGATGGTCATCATCGGCCCCATCGCCGCAACCAACGCCCTGCGCCGCGGCGAAGCGCCCCTTGGCCTCGACGCCCTCACCTTCTACATCGTCCCGCTCACCGCCATCGGCCTCTTCGCGGTCTTCGCCTTCGCTGCATGGCGCGCCCGCCGCAAACCCGCCGAGCACAAGCGCCTCATCCTCATCGCCAACATCGCATTGATCGACGCCGCCGTCGGCCGCTGGCCCGTCGCCTTCTTCGAGCATCACGCGCCCGCGCAGGACCTCGTACCCTTTACGTTTCTCTTCGCGCTCGTCATCTATGACCTCATCTCTCAGCGCAAGGTCCTCCGGTCCACCATCTGGGCCTCGCTGCTTTTGGTCGCAGTCCACCTCACCCGCGTGCCCCTCGGCCAGACCCACGCCTGGCACGCCTTCGCCACCTTCATGCTCGGCCACAGCTGACGGGGACTCCACGGCGCGGCTGAAGGTCAGTTACCTTGCCTCCGCCGCCTTCTTCACGACTTTCAAGCCGTAGCGCTTACCGCCTTGCGCCGGCCCCCAGGGCCTAGCACTCCAGCAGCCATCAGCGGAGCAATCCAGATCGCAAACACCGCGCAGAAGACAATGATCTCCGTGCCGAAGGTAAGTAAATGAACCACGCCGGTCAGGGCGCCCTCGGGAGCGTCGTGAGCGATAAGGACCGCCGCCAGCAGTCCCCACGGCGTGCGCCGCAGATCCCCGAACAACGAGTCATAGACAGTGAACAGCACGAACCAGAGGAGTGGCGCCACGACGAGAACCCCCCTCCACTTGGCCATGTGGTACGCCTCCGCGGTAGGGCTAAACGAGATGCCGGTGGTCGTGTCTTCTTCAGAAAAGTTCCCGATCTCGTGGGCGTATAGATTGCCGAAGTTAAACGACGGCTTATCCGGCCAGAAAACGTGCGGGATCGCATTCGATGCCTCATCCTCCAGCGGAAGCAGTCCGAATACCTTGCCCTGGTCCGTAATACTGATCAGTGCGTCATCTACCGAAATGAACTGCAGACGTTCCCAAAATCCCTGTGACGTGTCGTAGTAGCTGTTAAGCCCACGAATGTCAGCGACTTCACGCATATAGTCGTTCCGCGTCTGCTCTGGTTGTTCCAGCAGCTGTAGCGCGACCAGCGCCCTGTCCTCGAAGCTCGCCCCGTCTTCGGTGAAGTCGCGCGCGTACTGCGCAAAGGGAACGAGGTAGCGAAAGATCACCCATACGGCCAGAACTCCGCATAGCAGTTGCGCCTTCGAGAACCGGTATCGCTGCGACCATGCCGTAATAAACCATGCGAAGAGGGGCGCCAATATGCCCTGCTTGGAAAAGCCGACGATCCCGAAATAAAGGAAGTAGTAGGCCATGCCGGCGACGATAAACGGGTTAACCGACCGCCTGCCGCCACTGCTGCGTATTTCATAGAGGACCCCGATAATGATGCCCAGCGGAATCAAATAATTGAGTTGCACAAATGCGCTCTCCAGGGCCATTGCTCCCTCGCCCAATAGCCCGAGGATCGAACTCACGACGGCCCCGGCGACGATGCATCCGATCGAGGCGCGGTACATCAGATCTTCTTTGAGGACGCCCTCCAGCAGCCCGGTCTTGCGCGAGAAGCGGCGGCTGAGGAACGCAGCAACCAGCATGGCCGCGATCCCCCCAACATAGACTTCGATGGTAGTGCGAGGATCGGCCAGGTTGCGATCTGCCGACTCTCCCAGATATGCCTTGTAGAGCACGCCGATCACGAAAACGAGAATGGAATAAAAAAAAACATACGCGCCGGACGTGCGGGTAAGTCCGCCGGCCGTATTGAACGCGAGAGTGGCCAGAAGGATGAACGCCAGGCATCCGGCGCAGAAGTACAAAGGCGTGCCTTCTATCCGCTGGATCGCAAAGAGAGTCGCCGCAAAGATGGCTGCGCCGGCGAAGGGTATCCGTTCTGGAAAAGGAAGCCGCATGGCAAAGGCTTAACAGTCTGGCACGGTCTTGGTCCGGCAGCGCTCCATAAAGCCTTATGCGCAGCCGCATCTTCTTGCCACTCTCCACGGACGAACCTAGCGAGCGTGAGAGGGTGATCGCATCGGTCTCAGTCTATCAGCGGGCTCCCGCGTCCCTCCTGCGCCTGCGCGTCTGCACTGTACGAGGCAGGTTCCTGTAGCGCAAAAGTGGCAGAAATCCCTTTGATTCCGTGTCACGCATCGCTTAATGTAGGGCCCAGAGCAGCGTCGCGAGCGCTTTGGCGCGATCGTGCGAGAGGGACATGGCGCATCAGGGAGTAGCGACATTCGGCGAACAGCTGCGGCGAGCGCGGGAAGAGCGCGGGCTTGCAGCGGAGTCCGTATGCGAGGCCACGAAGGTTCCACTCCGGCATATCCACGCGTTGGAGTCCGACGCGTATGATCAACTGCCCGGCGGCGTCTTCCGCCGCGGCTTTGTGCGCAGCTATGTCAGCGTGCTTGGCCTGGAAGAGGCCGACTGGATGAAGCGTTTCGAAGAGAGTTGCAGAGCGAGTGGTCTCCGCGATCCCTCCGGCGCCGATTGGGCCGCGTTTGCTGAGAATGTGAAGAACGGTCGCGCACACACCTATCGCAGAGTGGGCATTCGAGGCATGCTGGTTGTCCTGTTGCTCATGACGCTGGCCCTGGCCGGTTGGTGTGGCTGGAGAATTAAGACGCATCGCCGCGTCATGCCCGTTCGTTTGGCGCGCCTGATGCCTCATCGTCGGCTTGACCGGACCTCCTAGTATTAACTTCCCGCAGGTTCTTGCGCCATGAATGCGCGCGCTTCTGGGGTGTTTTCCAATGCAAAATCTGACACTTTAAGCGCCCATAGTGCCCGGTCACCGTCTTGACGGCGCGCGCCTGCGCGGCGCGAGGGTAAAATGGACAGATTGTAGGCAGCCCAGTATTTGAGGCAGTGGAGGTAGAAGTTTTGGCGAATCGCGAGCGCTTTTTATTTACCAGTGAATCCGTGACCGAGGGTCACCCAGACAAGATCGCTGACCAGATCTCCGATGCAATCCTGGATGCCTGTCTGGCCGAGGACCCTTACAGCCGCGTGGCCTGCGAGACGCTGACCTGCACCGGCCTGGTTGTAATCGCGGGCGAAATCACCACCAGGGCCTACGTGGACTTCCAGAGCCTGGTGCGCGGCACCGTCGCGGCCATTGGGTATGACAACGCGCTTTACGGTTTTGACTCCAACACTTGCGCCGTCATCTCCACCATTAACAAGCAGTCCGGCGATATCGCCATGGGCGTGGACACCGGCGGCGCCGGCGACCAGGGCATGATGTTCGGCTACGCCACCAACGAGACTCCCGAGCTGATGCCCACGCCGATCTCGCTCGCGCACCGGCTGACGCGCCGGCTCTCTGAGGTGCGCAAGAGCGGCCTGATGGCCTATCTGCGGCCCGACGGCAAGAGCCAGGTCTCCGTCGAATACGACGCCAACCACAAGCCCGTCCGCGTGGACGCGGTCGTCATCTCCACCCAGCACGCCGAGAACGTCACCAACGAAGAGCTGCGCGGAGACATCCTGAAGAACGTGATCCAGGAAGTCATCCCGGCGAAGTTGCTCGACGAGAACACCAAGTACCACATCAATCCCACTGGACGTTTCGTCATCGGCGGCCCCATGGGTGACACAGGCCTCACCGGCCGCAAGATCATTGTCGATACCTACGGCGGCATGGGCCGGCACGGTGGCGGCGCCTTCAGCGGCAAGGATCCGACAAAGGTGGACCGCTCGGCCGCATACATGGCGCGCTATATCGCGAAGAACATCGTCGCCTCAGGCCTCGCCGACCGCTGCGAGGTGCAGCTCGCCTACGCCATCGGCGTGGCTGAGCCGGTCAGCGTGCTGGTCGACACCTTCGGCACCGGCAAAGTCGACGAGGACAAGCTGGAGCAGTTGGTGCGCGCGAACTTCTCCTTGACGCCCAAGGGCATCATCGAAAGCCTGAACCTCCGCCGCCCCATCTACAAGGCCACCGCTGCGTACGGGCACTTCGGACGCGAGGGCAAGGACTTCACCTGGGAACAGACCGACAAGGCCGCCGCGCTCAAAGCCGGCGCCGAGGAGAAGGTCGCCGCAACGAAGTAGATCGTCCTCGATTGCAAATGAAGCGGGCGGGCCCATGTGGCTCGCCCGTTTGCTTGATTGCGGCACTCTGAGCGTGCCCGGATGCCATGAGATAGGGTTGGAGAATGACCGCGGATGCAGGGCGACGGTGGCAGCTTCCTCCCTGGGCGATGGGGTTGGCCGCAGCACCACTGGGTTGCTACTTCGGCTTCGTCTCCACCGCAATGGGCATCCTGCTGCGCGCGCGAGGCGTTTCCGTGGAGCGCATCGACTATATTTCGGCCGTCGCTTTCTCGCCAACCTTCTGGGCATTCCTCCTGTGCCCCATCCTCGACGTCCGCTTCAGCAAGCGCACCTATGCAGTCTTCTTTGCGATGGTCGGCGCCATCTGCCTCGGTGCCGCGACGTTGTTAACCGCAAATCTCGCCGCCTTCACCGCGGTACTCACTGTCGGCTGCACAGCGATGGTCATCTTCGGCAACGCCCACCAGGGATGGATGCCGGACGTCATCGACGACCGGCACTACTCGCATGTAGGCGCCACCTCGAACATCGCCAACCTGGGCGCCGCAGGGGCGTTCACGTGGTTTGCTGTATTTCTGGTTCGCCACCTCTCGCGGACGCCCGCGGCGGCACTGCTTACGTTGACAGTCGCAGCGCCCACGGTAATGCTGTTCTTCATCCCGCTCCCCGGGCTGCCCGCTCGCCGCGTTTCACAGGTCTTCTCCACTTTCTTTCGCGATCTCTACCAGGTCTGCCGCCGGCGCGACTGCATCATCGGGCTAATCTGCTTTGCCGCACCGACCGCATGCTTCGCGCTGACCAACAGCTTCTCCAGTCTCGGCTCCGACTTCCGCGTCGCCGAGAACCAGGTAACGGCCATCAACGGGACGGGAGTCGCGGTTCTCTGCTCCGTCGGCTGCTTCGTCGGCGTTTGGTTCTGCAACCGATTCGCGCGCAGGAATGTGTATATCTTCACCGGCTTCTGCGGCGCGGCATCGGCGTTGTTGCTGCTGGCGGCCCCGCACACCCTCGGCTGGTATGCGGGCGGCGTGTTGGCGTATAACTTTTTCCAGGGCGTCAACTACACTGCGTTCTCGTCCTTCTGCTATGAGATCGTGGGCCCCGCGAATTTCCTGGCGGCGACACAGATGGCGCTCCTGGCCGCCGCCGCCAATCTGCCCATCAGTTATATGACCGCGATAGAGGGCCATGTCCACAACACATTCGGCCTCAGTGGGATGCTGGCCGCCGATGCAGTCTCAACCCTGATCGTTGGTGCCGCGCTGGCTTTGGTTCTACGGCGAACCAGACTTAGCAATGACCGCAAAAATACGGCGAAGCTTGCAGAGTAGCGATATATGCGGCATTTTTGCGCTTTGTAACGGATTTGCAGGCGACAGCCGCTCACTTCTTCAGCATCCAAGGAAATTGCAGACTTTATCAATGAGGGTCAACAGATGCTGGTCCGGTCGGAATTCGACATTCAATTTCAGCTTCCATCGCCGGCTGCGATGGTCGCCATGTTGCACCTGCACCCATCGCTGGAGCGGTATACGCAGCAGGGGAACGTGCTCGCAATCGAACATCTTGACGAGGGTGTTGCGCCCGGTTCTGGGGAGCGGATCTGGGCGAGAGAATTCGTCGACGGCTTCGGCAATCGCTGTGCCCGTTTTGTTGCACCCGCAGGCCTGCTCCGTCTGAGCGGAGCGAGCACACTCGATATCGGGGAGGGACCGGACCCGGTGAACGAGAGTGCCCGCCAGGCGCCGGTCGAGGAGCTGCCCGATGATGTGCTGCAGTTCCTTCTGCCCAGCCGCTATTGTGAGGTCGATCTCTTCCAGGCCACCGCCCAGGGCCTCTTCGGCTCCGTGCCGCCGGGCTGGGCTCGAGCGACCGCCATCCGCGACTGGGTGCACAACCATGTGCGTTTTGATTACATGGCGGCGCGCGTGACCAAAACCGCCATGCACGTCTTCGAGGAGCGGGTCGGCGTCTGCCGCGACTTCCAGCATCTGGCTGTCACGCTCTCGCGCTGCCAGAATATTCCCGCGCGCTACGCCACCGGCTACCTGGGCGACATCCGCTCGCCCTACTCCGGCGCCGGAGACTACAGCGCATGGTACGAGGTCTGGCTCGACGGACGCTGGTGGGCCATGGATGCGCGTCACAATCAACCCCGCATGGGGCGCGTCCTGATGGCCACAGGCCGCGACGCTGCCGATGTTGCTATCACGACCTCGTTCGGAGAGGCGACCCTCCGGCACTTCTGGGTGGAAAGCAATGAGGTCACCCCGGACGGGACGATCGTCGCGGCGGACCGCCAGGTGCTCCAGGCCGGGGCCGCGTAACTAACCCGGAAGCTCCCTCGCTCAAGATGTGCGGTGATAGCCTCTAGAGATCGCCATACTCTGCTCGCGAGGGCCGAAAGACGCCTGATTCGCACATCTCGACAGGGGCGCACGCACGTCTCTTGCGTACGTTTGAGGTTGCGCTGCTTGCAGTCGCCGCAGCGCTCTACGCGCTCCATTTCGCGCATCTGCGCGCGGACTTTCCCAACCACTCCCCATGGTCGGATTGGGCGAAGTTTACCGACGAGGGTTGGTACGGTTCCGCAGCCATCCGCCACTACCAGATCGGCCACTGGAACCTCCCCGGAGACTTCAATCCTGCCGCTGCGCTGCCCATCTGGCCGCTGCTGGAGATGGCAGTATTTCACCTTACCGGCGTCAGCCTGCTCGCCGCACGCGCGCTTACCGTCTTAGTCTTCGGACTGGTCCTGCTCTGTTGCTATCTGCTTCTCCGGCGATGGGCTGCCAACGAAGGCCCCCGCGTATCCGGAATGGGCTTCCCCGGCACACCGTCCCTCGCGCCGGCGACTGCCATGCTGCTGCTGGCGGCGAGCCCCTTCTTCTTCGCGTTCTCGCGACTTGCCATCCTTGAGCCGCTTATGATTCTGCTGGCGCTCGCAGGATTGATGCTCGCTCAGCGCGCGGGTTCCGCGAGCATACCGGCCTGGAGTAGTCCCGGACCGAACCGCTTCGCGCACCCCCATCGAAGGCGGCTCATCCTCCGCGCAACTGCATGGTGCATCACGCTGGGGCTTTGCGTGGCCACGCTCGTACTCACCAAGACCACCGGCGTCTTTCTCGTTCCGGCAATCGCGTGGATGCTGTGGGCCGGCTGCTCGTATCGCCTGCGTATATTTCTACCCGCAGGCAGCATTGCCGCCGCCTCCGCCGGGACCGCGTGGGGTGCTTATATCCTCCTGTTCATTCGCCCGCGGTATCTGGCGGACTATCACTATCTCTTCAGCGCCAACGCCTATACCAGCATTACCCAGGCCACATTCTGGCCCGTCGTAGTGGATACGTTCCGCGCCGGAAGCTATCTCGGAGTAGTGTTTTTCTGCCTCGGCGTGGCTGCGGCGGTTGTTTTGCTCGCCTCGTTCGCCATGCGACAGTTCCGCCACGACGCACTCACTGCCTCACTGCTCCTTTGGCTCTTCTTCTACTTAGCATTCCTGGCGTACCACGACAATCTACAGGCCAGGTACTACCAGGTCCTTGGTGTACCGCTTGCCATGCTCATCGCGATGGCCGCCTCCCGGCTCTGGCGCATGGCACGCCCGACGAACATCCTCGGCTCAAACGCGGTGCCCCCAGCCATCCGCAAGCCCATGCAACGGGTGGCGCAGCTCACTGCTTACTCGATTGGCGCAGCGATCGCAGTCGCGGCGATGCATGGCACGCTGCAGGAGATAGCCTATGCCGAGCATCCCGAATATACATTCCTCAACGCGTCAGATCGGATCCGCGCCGCGATCTTGCAACAGTCGGCGGAAGACCTCTCCGCTGCCCGGCGCGTGCACCCGCAGATGTTACTGTCCATCAGCGGTGCGGACATCTCACTGATGACCGGTCTGCCCTCCATCTGCGACGACTTCGGCACCATGACGTTGCCGGATCGAATTGCAGCCTACAAACCCGGGTGGTACGTCGCCTGGAACGATGTCGAGGATGACAAGATGGAGGCGCTCGCGCCGGTCTACCGATTGGTGCGAGTCGGCGCATGGCCAGCCCTGGACGATCCGGACCGCAATCTGCTCATCCTCTACCGGTTGGATCCGCTCGATCAACCGGGACTCGGCAGAGGCCGCAGCCGAAAGACGCCCAATATCCCCCGGCGCTTGCGGAAGCGGGCTGTTCGTCCGCCCAGGGCGACGCATTAAACCAGCACGTATCATGGAACCAGTGCCCATCGCCGCGCAACCCGCAGCTCTCACTTCAACCGTCATCGACGACGCATTGCGCGACTGCTATCACCCAGAGTTGTCACTCAACCTCGTCGATCTCGGCGCCATCGAAGACGTCGCGATCGCCCCCGATCCCTCTGCTCCCGGATCAGGCATTCCCGGAGTTCCCCCGCGCCATCGCGTGCGCATCGCGCTCGCGGCTCCGCCCGCCGCGCACGAAGCAACGAACATGCAGATCGCTGCCATCATCCGCAATCGCCTCGCCGCCTTCGAGGCCATCAGCACCACCGACGTTGTCTTCATCGACGTTCCAGCTTGGACGCCGGAACGCATCGCGCCCGAAGCCCGCGCCCGTATCGCCTCAGCCAAATCCGTCCCTCAGCATGGCCTTGTCCAGATCCAGAGATAACCGCGCCGCACCCGCCAGGAAGCCGATCCGCCCGCGTGATCTGCTGGAGCCGGCGAGCTTTCCCATCCATCCCTTCGACCAGGCTCATGGTGTCGACACCAGCGGCCTCGTCCCCGCGCGGCACCTCGCAACCGGCCATGCAAGCGATGAACACGTCACCGCCTATTACGGCGTCGCGCCATCCATCCTGCGCGCGCTGGTGGCACTCTGGCGCGAGAGCGTTCCGCCGCACCCGCTCTCCAGCTATACATTTCTCGACATTGGCTGCGGCAAAGGCCGCGCTCTGCTCGTTGCCAGCGAACTGCCCTTCCGCCGCGTCGTCGGTATCGAACTCAATCCGAAGCTTGCCGAAGTCGCACGCACCAATTTCGATGTCTGGACGCGCTCCCATGCGTCCGATCCCACCGCTCCATTGCTCGCGCCGATTGACGTGCTAGAGCAGGATGCGCTCGAGCTCGCGCTGCCCGCCGGCCCCACGCTCCTCTTTCTCTTCCACCCCTTCGAGGCCCCGCTTCTGCGCAAGCTGCTCCGTCGCATCGAAAGCCAGCTCGCCGAACATAGGAGAGCCACCGGCGCAAACAGCGCCCAGGATCAGCCTGCACTGGACATCCTCTACGTCAACGCGGAATGTGCGAGCGTCCTCGACCGTCATCCCGCATTCCAGCGGCTCTACGCCGGTCATGTCCCCATGTCGCCAGAAGACCATGCAGCCGATCTTGACGCCATCGCGCAGCAGAAGGAGTACGGTTCTACCGGCGACGAAGAGTGCGCAATCTATCGCTACATCGGCCGCAAGAAGGATGGCTAGTCGACGACGCGCACGACAATTCCCCGCTCGTCATCCTCGCCGTGCTCCATGTAAATCTCCGCGCTCGCCATCTTCACCACACTCTCAAAGCGCTCACCCCACTCAACGAGCACCAGTGCGTTCGGATAGCCCGCCATCTCCTCCAGTCCCAGCACCGCGACCTGCTCCTCAGTCTCCAACCGGTAGAGGTCGAGATGAAACAGCCGTACCTTTGCCCCCTCATACTCGTGCACGATGGTAAACGTCGGACTGGTGACCTCATCTTCGGCCGCCGCGCCCAGTGCCGCGGCGATGCCCTTGGTCAACGTCGTCTTGCCCGCGCCCACCTCGCCACGCAGAATCACCACACGCGGCGTCGGCATCAGCAGCTCGGAGATGCGCTCGCCCAGCTCCAGCGTACCCGCCACCGATCTCGTCTTGAACTTTCTCTCTCTCATGCGCGATCATCCCGCATGCCGCACACCCATGTCATCCCATCGTCCTTTGCGCGATAGCGAAATGCGTCCGAGAGGTGCGCGATCGTGTCCGTCGCCAGCAGCGTATGCTCCTCGCGTTCGCGAACAGCAAAATCGGCCGCCAGACCATGCAAATACACGGCCGCTTCCACGGCGCGCGCCACGTTGCTCGCCTCGCCATCGCGCGCAAACTGGGCCAGCATAGCTGCAACAATGCCGGTCAGGATATCTCCGCTGCCGCCCTTGGCCATCCCCGGATTGCCGCTGGTATTCACTGCGATGCGCCCATCCGGATGAGCGATCAGCGTGCGCCATCCCTTCAGCACCAGCGTCAGCTTGTGCTCTGCGGCGAACTGCCGTGCGATCCCGATGCGGTCCGCTTCCACCTCTTTCACGGTCAGCCCGGTCAGCCGCGCCATCTCGCCCGGGTGCGGCGTCAACACCAGCACGCGACCCTCCCCGTCCAGCTCCGCCGCTCGACCGTCAAAGGCATTCAGCGCATCGGCATCGACGACCATCGGCAACTTCGTCTCGGCAATCAATCGCCGCGCAAACTCCCCAGCCTCGCCACGCTGCGAGAGCCCCGGGCCAATCGCAATCACCGTAACGCGCTTCTCCACAATCAGCAACTCGACCAGACCTTTGCGCTCGCCGCTGGTAAGGTTCTCCAGCGCAACCGCACCCTCCGCTTCTTCCTTCAACGGCGCCAGCATCAGCTCCGGCGTAACCCCCGCAACCACATCCGCAATGCTGCGCGGAACAGCAGCCGTCACTAGCCCCGCGCCGGCACGCAGCGCAGCCAGCGATGCCATGGACGGCGCACCCGCCGTCCCGTAGCTGCCGCCGATCATCAGCACGTGCCCGTACATCCCTTTATTCGAGTTCACCGCGCGCGGCCGCTCGGCGACTGCTTTCGCCGATCCCGCCCAGTCAAGCCCGCTCGCGGCGACAACCGCGGCGTCGGGCGATCCGATAT
Organism: uncultured Acidobacteriaceae bacterium; assembly: GCA_963766975.1. Lineage (GTDB taxonomy): Bacteria > Acidobacteriota > Terriglobia > Terriglobales > Acidobacteriaceae > Edaphobacter. The sequence goes on along the minus strand of CAVYCF010000012.1, from coordinate 117,412 downwards.
CAGCCACCACGATCTGTCCGAAAGCCGATCCGGTAAGACTGCCGAAGACATGGGCACGCTTCGGTCGCGTGAACGTTACAACCGCGTCCGCGCGAAATGCGCCCGGCTCGCGCTCCTCCGTCGCATCCGCGTCCCAGCCGCTAGGCAGATCGACCGCAACCACCGGCGCACTGCTCTCCGCCAGCAGATCGCGCACAGCTGCGGCAGGCCCGCGCAGCGGCGGTACAAATCCCGTCCCGACCACCGCATCTACGATCAGCTCTCCCCATAGCAGCGCCGACCTCACCGCATCCAGCCGTTCCCTGTCGGTCACCTCTTCCACGGTCACGCCCGGCGCATCTTCTTCCAGCGCGTGCAGCGCGGCAGCAGCCTCGCCTTTCACGTCGTCTGCGCTGCCCAGCAGGACCACCTTCACGCTGCGCCCGTTTGCCGCCAGCGCCCGCGCGGCAACCAATCCGTCGCCACCGTTATTGCCTTTGCCGCAGAGCACCGCAACACGTTTCGCAGCTGGATACCTCAGAAGACAAAACCGCGCGACAGCAGCGCCCGCATTCTCCATCAGCACGCCCAGCGAGACACCAAAACCCTCCGCCGTACGCCGGTCCGTAGAGGCCATCTCCGCCGCGGTAAGAATCTCCATCTGTCCCTTCTACGCGAATTGCGGTGAGGATGCCAGCACGCGAGAGGTCGCAACAAATCCAACAGCCGGCAATCAGATCCGGGTGCGTCCCGCGACCCGCTGGGTCAGAAGTCCGGCGTCCCGCCTTCCACCAAAGTTGCAGGCAGCCGCAACCGAGTGGCATGGCGACACCAGCCGGTCCGGCCGAAACTTGGTGCAGGAGTTCGCCCCATGATGTTGCGCCGACCTGTGTCCTTCCTGCTTTCGTTGTCTGTACTGCCACTGGCCCTGGCCTTCGTCGGCTGCACCTCGCTCCAGTCCATCTCCATTCTGCCGGGGTCCGTGCAACTTACCTCCGCCGGACAGACAGTGCAATTCACTGCCATCGGCACCGGGCAGATGGGCTCGGCCCCCACCACCACCAGCAACATCACCACTCAGGTGACCTGGTCCGTAACCAATCCCAATGTGGCAACCATCAACCAGGGCGGACTGGCCACAGCCGTCGGCAACGGCACCACGGAGGTCATGGCGGAGTCGGGCGGCATCACCGCCACCTCGGACATCACCGTCTCCATCACAGCCGGCTCAGGATCTGGCTCCGGCACGCCTTACATCAACATCACTCCGGGCACCGGTTCTGAAACATTTATCGGCGAGACCACCCAGTTTGTCGCCACCGGCAGCCTCAGCGGAGGCGCATCGCAGAACCTTACCTCGCAGGTCACTTGGATCTCGTCCAACGCACAGGTTGCCACCATCAACTCTTCAGGCCTTGCCACCGCCGTCGGCTCCGGAGCCACCACCATCATCGCGCAATCCGGCGGCGCCACAGCCACGGCCGCCCTCAACGTGACGATTGGCTCCAATTCATCCGATGCCACCATCGCCATCGTGCCCACTTCGGCGACCGCAAGCTTTGCGGGCGAGACCACCCAGTTCATAGCGCTGGGCACCTTGACCTCCGGCACGCCAACCCAGAACATCACCGGCAGCGTCGCCTGGACGTCCAGCGACATCTCTGTAGCAACAGTCGATCAAAACGGGCTTGCCACAGCCGTCGGCTCCAATACCGTCGCGGAAACAACCACCATTACTGCCATCGGCACGCTCACCGGCGGTGGCGTCATCAGCACCTCCGCCACCCTCACCGTACCTGCGCAGGGCACCGGTGTTACCCTGCCAACCCTCGCGGTCTACCTCACCGGCACAGGAACAGGCACCGTTACCAGCTCACCCGGCTCTTTGGACTGCGGCGCGGCAAACGGGACCTGCACCAACAATTACTCGAAGAGCAGCACCGTGACCCTCACGGCAGCGGCGGCCGCCGGCTCGGTCTTCGGCGGATGGTCCTCCAACTGCACACCGGTCTCCTCCAGCCCCACTGACCCCACCACAGGCGCTCATCTGCAGTGCAGCGTCTCCATGACGAATAACGAAACCGTGGGCGCCATCTTCAATCCCTAACCAGATCCTTCTGTTCGGGTCACAAATCGCGCGGCGGGCTCATTGCTCGCCGCGCTTCTCTTTGCGCGGCTGCTTCAAAACTTGTGGAACATGAAGAACGCTCCGCAGATCAGGCAGCCGAACGCAACCGCATGGTTCCAGTGCAGGCGATCGCCAAAGTAGTACACGCTGAAGACGCCAAAGACGCTGAGCGTGATGATCTCCTGGATCACCTTTAACTGGTCTACGGTGTAAACTCGCGAACCAATGCGGTTGCCGGGCACCTGCAGGCAGTACTCAAAGAATGCGATCCCCCAGCTGACGAGGATCACCTTCCACAAAGTCACGTCCTTGTATTTCAGGTGCCCATACCATGCAAAGGTCATAAAGGTATTGGATCCGATCAGCAACAGGATCGGCCAGACGCGCGCCCCGGTCTCCATGCAGAGTTCCCTCCTCGCAAACACATAAGATGTCCCTAGGATGCCATTCTTAGATAATCTGGCGCAGGTTCAGGAGCAGATCGCCGCCGCCTGCCGCCGCGCGGGACGGAGGGAAAGCGATGTCCTCCTGATGGCAGTAAGCAAGCTGCATCCCGCCCGCGCCATCCGCGAAGCGTATGCCGCCGGGATAAGGCTGTTCGGCGAAAATCGCGTGCAGGAGTGGCAGCAGAAGCGCACCGAGGTCGAAGATCTCCCAAGCGCAAAATTCCATCTCATTGGTCCTCTGCAATCCAATAAAACCGCCAAAGCGGCAGAGCTCTTCGACGCCATCGATACCGTCGATTCGCTCAAGATCGCCGCGCGCCTTGACGCCGCAATGCGTGCACTCGGACGCAGGCTCCCTGTTTTGATCGAAATCAAGCTGAGCCCTGAAGAATCCAAACACGGCATCGCGCCCGAGCAATTGCCCGCTCTGCTCGATGCGCTGCGCACGCTCGAAGGCCTCGTCCCCTCCGGCCTGATGACCGTCCCGCCATGGAGCGAAGAGCCCGAAACCGCACGCCCCTGCTTCCGCGAGCTGCGCCGCCTGCGTGACGCCTCGCTCGCGGCCTGCCCCACGCTCACCGGCCTCTCCATGGGCATGTCCAATGACTTCGCCGTCGCAATCGAGGAGGGCTCGACCTGCATCCGCATCGGCACCGCGCTGTTTGGTCGCAGAAAGATCTCGGCTCAGTAAGGAATATTGCGCAGCGGCGGAGCCGCATTCTTCTCGAATTCTGCAAACCGATATTCCAGCTCCCACTGCGCCGCGGCCTTTTCGTTCCCGCCAAGGAACTGGGAGCACCCGCGCGAAGGCGTCTTCCAGTCCGCCCCATCACACTCCGACCGTATGTGATCGTAGTCGTCCGGATGCGCATACAGACTCTCCCCATGCAGAAAACTGTGCTCCAGCGAATCCCGCGCCATACGCTTCAGGTCCAGATACGTTAGGTCGTGCTCCTCCACCGCGCGCGCATACTCATGCGTCAAATCGATCCGGCTCACACCTTCGTCATCCGTCGATAGCGACACCGGCACATGCGCAGCCATGTACGCAGTCAGTGGGTGATCATCGCCATGTACACCCAGAATGCCGTCGTTCGAACTTAGATTGATCTCCACATCGACATGCTTCGCCGCCATCTCCTTCAGCAGATCGAAAGGATGGTCCTCATACATCACATCCACGCCATGTCCGATGCGCTCCGCATGGCCCAGCTCAATCGCCTCGCGGATGTGGAAGCGGAGTCCCTCCGGCGTTACCAGCCCCGGCGCAAGCTCGCCCGCATGCAGCGAAATATGCACCTGCGGATAGACCGAGTGCAGATAATCCAGCATCTGCATCTGCAGGTGGTAGTCCTGCATCGAGATACGCCCGTCTTCAGGCATCACAAAGTTGATGCCGACCACATCCGGGTCCTCGCTCGCTACCTCAAACCCCAGCAGCGCCTGCGCAAACACCTGTTGCGGCGGATAGCCGCGCAGCACCTGGTACAGAAAGTGAACGCGGACCGCACACGCAGGCGCGGCCGTCGGCGTGCCGCAATGCTCCCTCGCATCTCGACTCGCCTTCGCATCCGCAAACTCCTGCTCATCCACCGCAACCTCGCTGCGGAGTCCCGCCGCAATCAGCTTGTCGCGCAGCGTCGCCAGTGCCCCGTGCGAGACTTCCTTCTCCGATCCGGCCGGCCAGCCGATCTGCGCACCCACCTTCGCTGCATTGGAGAAGCTCGGCGTCTGCATAATCTCCAGATACTGCTCGTTCTGCCCGGCGGCACGTGTGGCCACCTCATCCACCCATTCGCCTGCGTCGTCCTTCAGCCCGCCATACCGCGCAAAGGTCGAAAAGAACTGGTCATGTCCGTTGATGCCCTCGCGCGGCACAAAGGCCCGCATGGAAAAACTGTCGACCAGGTTGTCATACAGCGCTTGATTCGTGAGGGCATTTGCCGCCGGGACCGCTCCCTTCGCGCACGGCGGCGCCGTGAACTCGACGGCATCCTTGCCCACCGGCGCGGGCGGCCCGCCCGCATCCACCGCCGTCACGCATAGGTTCTGCCGGATCGCCTCCGCAATAAATGTCTCCGCATACACCGCCCCGGAGAGATGCATATGCAGATCCGCTCCCTTGGGAAGAGGCTTCAGGAAGGCATAGAGCTCCGGTGTGCCATAACGCTTCGCCGCCTCCATCGCATTCTCCGCGCGCACCTCGCCCGCTGTCGCCGCATGCGGGCGATATTGCGAACCGTTCCGCGGCTGCGAATTAACGGCAGAAAGAACGATCACAACAAGCACGACCGCAGCAAAAGCAAAAACGGCCGTCAGAACCGTACGGCGCGTTCGCGAAGAGCTCTCGTCCATTCGGCCTCCCTCCATCACATGCGAAAGAAACAGCATATCGCGCCCGCTTGCGGTCCACTCTTCCCGCAAGGAAGGTAGCGGCAGATTCCACTCGTTGCTATACTTGTCAGGACGCTGGAACCTGCGCAGCACCTCTGCGCGGTCGCTTCCTGCTCCCGCCCCGGACGACACTTGGCTGTCCCGTATCAGGCGTCAACTCATGCCAAGGCCAGGTAGCTCAGTGGTAGAGCGCGGCCCTGAAAAGGCCGGCGTCGGCGGTTCGATCCCGTCCCTGGCCACCACTTTGTAACTTGAGATGCGATTTGGGCCGCGCGATCTGAGCGTAGCGAAGGGTGCAGCCCGCGGCCATCAAAAGGCCCATCGGCGTCGGCGGTTCGATCCCGTCCCTGGCCACCACTTTGTAACTTGAGATGCGATTTGGGCCGCGCGATCTGAGCGTAGCGAAGGGTGCAGCCCGCGGCCATCAAAAGGCCCATCGGCGTCGGCGGTTAGATCCCGTCCCCGGCCACCACTTCACCCCATATGCCGTCATCCTGAGCGCAGCGAAGGATCCCTGTAGCTGTTTCGGCGTTGCCTTTCTGCGCGCTCAAGCTGAGCTTGCTCGGCGGTCTGCCCGCGGCCGTCAAACTGGCATCCGCAGTGCTACTGAATGCCCAACTCTGCCAGGGCCTTCGGATTCACCTCGTCGGTCGCCACCAGGTTGTGGCAGACAGTGCAGTCATTGGTGATGCTCTTATTGTCCTTGGAGGTGTGGCTGCCATCATGGCAGCGAAAACAGCCCGTGTACGTGTTGTGCCCGATATTGTTCGGGTGCGTGCCCCACGTCACCTTCATGAATGGAAACACATTGTTGCCGTAGATGGTTGTGACTGCTTTGGCAGCCTCATCGATGTCGCCGCGCTGCGCCGCCCAGACCGCCGGATACTGCGACTGATAGAAGGTGTCCAGCCCGTCGGCAATCTTCTGCGCAGCCTCCTCCTGCGAGGAGTAACTCGCCTTCAGCAGCGCCAGCGCTTGTTTGTGAACGAACGGCAGCGCAGGGTTCGGAGTGCCTTGCCCCATGCTCTTGTTCAGTGCCTCCTCCGGTGTGGAGAAGGAGTGCGCGGCGCGGTTATGGCAGTCGATGCAGTCCATCGTGCGCACCGTCCCCGCCGGCCTCGACTTCACGTCGCCGGAGAGGTATTCGGTCTCTGTGCCATCGCCGTTGCGCTTGCCCACCCACGGTATCGTCTGGTGGCCGGAGTCCGTGGGAATGTACTCGATGCCGCCCATGTGTGCGCCATGAATGCCGTTCAACCGCGCGAAGCTATCGCGTCCTCCCACGTGCATCACCAGGACAGTACTGGTCTTCGCATTCTTTTCGTCATCCCCGTAGGAGGTCTCGACGACGATCTTGTCGCCCATGTTCTTCGCCGGATCATGGCAGTTCTGGCAGGTGGTCCATGCCGGCGGCACCTTGTCGTCCGCCATAATCGGTGTCGGATACCGGTGCGCAAGCACCATCAGCAGCTGCTTGGTGCCGTTCACCTTGGCGTGGACGAACCCGGCCGCGCCGGGCACGATATGGCACTCCGCGCATGCGACACCGGCGTGGTTCGCGACATGGTACGCATTCCACTCCGGCTGCATCACGTGGCAGGTCGTGCCGCAGAAGTTGGGCGAGTCCATATAGGCCACACCGCGGTAACTCGCAGTCCCGACGATGATGAAATTGACAATGGTGAAGATGGAGACAAACTCAATCCCTCTGCGAAAGACAGGATCGCGGATATCGATCTGCGGATACGCGGAGGGGACCTGACCTGTCGCTTCGAGCGATCGGCGGCGAAAGAAAATCCCGACCGGAATGAGCAGCAGACCAAGAACGAAGAGGCCGGGAAGGAAGAGATCGACGATGATCCCGATATAAGGATTGCTCGTCCCGCCATGCCCAAAGACGGAGATAATCCAGAACCCGATCAGCACAAATGCCGACGCGGTCGTCAGCGCCCCGCCCAGCAGACTGAGCCAATTATTCCCATAAAAGAGAACCGGCCGAAGGCTCTTCTCCAGCTTGCCGAACATAGCTTGCGACCCTCTTTATCCCGGGAGCTCTTAGGCCCGCGCTATTTCTTCAACGTCATCATGTAGGCGATCACGTCCTTGATCTGCGGATCGGTCAGCTTGCTCGCAAATGCGGGCATCTTCCCTTTGCCGGCCTTGGTGGTGGCGATCAGGTCCGCCTCAGGGGCTTTATACGCCGGCGCCGTAATGGGCGGCACGCCCATGGCCTTGCCCGCAGGCCCTGCAGCCAGCCCGTCAGCGCCATGGCACATCGCGCACTTCGCCTTGTAGGTGTCCGCGCCGTCGCCCTGGGCAAACGTCGCGGCGGTCGGCACGGCAAGTACTGCGGCAACCGTAACTGCAGTCCAAATCTTCACAGTCAAATCTCCTTCTTTCTATCGGGATCAGAACTCGTAGTGCATCCCGAGTGTGATGTTGTTGGCGTGGAAGTTGCGCGGCGCAGTAAAGCCCGCCGGGTTGATCGTAACTGCCGTCAGGCCAGGGAAGTTCGTGCAGGGGACCACCGCTGCCGTCGCGGAGGTCGTCGTGCTGCACATCGTCGCGCCCGATGGCCCTCCCTCCCCGTAGCCGTAGTAGTTGTACTCGAATCTCCAGATCCATCCCGGATGGACCGTCCAGGCAAGGTTCACGTAAGGCGACTGGTACGCCGACTGCAACGAACCGTTGACCTCCTGCGCATCGTTAAAGAATTGGTTGCCGCTCACCGCGCTGATGCGATAGCCAATATCGGAGTGAAACTGCTTGGCGGGCGTCAGCGAGACAGCCAGCGACGCGTATTGCGTAGGCGCGTCCATAAAGTCCTTCACCGGCCCCCAGTCCGTCAACAGGTTCGGGCACAGGTTGGGTGCGCCGGTGCTTGTGGTGGAGGCCGCTCCCGGCAGCGTCGCGCTGGCGCCGCTCAGGTAGCAGGCGTTGGTGGAGATGTACACGTCGCTGTAGGAGTAGCTGAGGTCCAGCCCATAGTGCTCGTTGGGCGCCAGCGACGCCATCAGTCCCATCACCCGCGTGTGGTCCACATGGTCCAGCGGTCCGTCCGCGGCCACCGTGCCCGTGTTGTTGGTATTGTTGTGCCGCTCCAGGTCGTTGTACGAGCCGGAGAGCGTCGCCCACGGCTTCGGCCGGTACATCGTGTGCACCCGGTACTGGTGCAGCTGCCGCGGACCCAGCGGAGTAAAGGAGTTGTCGAAGTACGCAATCTCCGCCGACCCATTCACCTCCAGGTGAGCAGTCGGCCGCAGTGCCGCATTGAAGATTCCGCCGTTCTCGTTGATCGCGATCAGGTTTTCGAGCGGCCCTGTACCGCTGGTCTGGATCACGTCGTGCGTCTGATAGCGGTAGGTCAGCGAGAGTGTCGCCCGCGTCGTCGCGTCCCAGGTCACCGTCGCGTTGTTCGTCATCAGTCTGTTGCCGAAGTACGCGTACAGCCGCGCCCCGCTCGGGTTTCCAGTAACACTGTAAGCCGCGCCCCCTACCAGCGCGCCCGAGAAGTTGATGGTCTCGTTCGGATTCGTCGTAGTATTCGCCGTGACTCCCGTGCTGATGTTGGCCCAGCCCGGCTGGTGAACGTTGGAGAAGTCCACATCGTCGGAGAGCGTGATCGTCTTGGTCGCGTCCCACGTCATCCCGTAGTCGAATGCCACCACGCGCCTCTGCGCATAGGTCGCGCCGGTGAACGTCGCCGAGCGGATCGTCCCGTCCAGCCCGGTCCAGTTCTCGTAGTAGCTCGGCATGCTGCTGTTGCTGAGCGAGTAGCGGAAGTCACCATTCAGCGCGATGTTTCGCAGGCTGTCGCTCTGCACCCGCAGCACCTCCGTCGGAAAGATCGTCCGCGTCGGCTGCGAGCGCAGATAGCTGGTCACCACGTCGCAGGCCGGGTTGATGACGGGCAGTCCGCCGGGTGTCTGCGGCGCGGAGAAGATAGTGTAGTTCGTCGCGTTCGTGTAGCCGCTGCCCATGCTCCCCGTGTTGCAGCTGCTGATCGGGTATGGGCTGCCCAACGAATCCCAGTTGCCCAGTGAGACCGGCGTGCCATCCGCCTCCTGCGCGATAAAGGTCTTCGGGTCCAGCGTAAAGTACGAGTCTCCCTTGTAGTGGTCCACCAGCTCTTCATAGGTCAGCTTGGTGTGCTGCCACGGCTTCCAGTCGATCGCGCCGATAAAGTCGTCGGTGCTGTTTCGCTGATATTCATCGAGCAGGTTGTCATTCTTGCCGATCGACCGCCCCGGGCTCACGCTTGGCCCCTGAAAGATGTTCTGCGAGTACCCCACGCGAAACGTCACTCTGGACAGCGGCAGCACCGTCAGGTTGACGTCCGTCATCCGCCGCACCGTGTTGTACATCAGCGGCGAGTCCGTCAGCTGGGTCCACTTCAGCACCGAGGCCGTGGGAACGTTATTCGCCAGCCCGTAGGGCACCGTCAGCCCCGGCACATTCACATTCCCCAGCAGATCGTAGTCGAAATACTGCCGGTCGCGCCGGAAGGTGCCGGTGAACTCATACTTGTTGCCCTTGGAGAAGTCCAGCTTGGCGAAGTTGTACGGGTCCCCGCCGAAGCCCGAGCTGAAGGCGGTCAGCGAATCGAACGGCGCGCGCTTCCTGCCCGGCAGAGCCCGCATGGTAAATGTCTGCCCCAGCACGCGCGGCCCGGAGTGGAGATTCACCAGGGTGTCATACATCGCGCCGCTGCCGCTGATGGTCGCAATGCGCCCGCCCAGCTCCGCCGTCTGGTGCACCTCATACCCACCCTGCACCGCCGGCGCCGGTGCCTGCGGCTGGTCAGCCTGTGCTCTCGCCATTCCGCCGAGAAGAAGCGCAATCCCCATGCCTGCCAGCATGCGGCCCGCGGCGCGTCTTGTGCTCGGATTGGCTTGGTAACTGAACACGACCGTCTCCTTCATCTCAGCCTCGCTTGCCCCAAAACTTCCCCCAACCCGGCCCGCTTCTGGCTCTCTTGCGCGCCGCGTCTCCATCAGCGGATAAACGCCGGATTCACGTTCGATCCGTGAATCATGGTGTGGCAGCTGATGCATGGAGGCCGGTCCGCCGACCCCGCGTTCATCCCATGCACCGTCGCCGCTGACACCGGGCTGTGGCACTGGTTGCACAGCTGGTTGATGTTGGCCACCACCAGCAGCCGCGGGTTCTGCGAGCCGTGCGGCGTATGGCACGCCATGCACCCCTCGCCCTTCACCGCCGCATGCTCGAAGACCCACGGCCCGCGCGTCTCGGTGTGGCACTTGGAGCAGATCGCATTCTGGTCCGCGATCGTCTTCACGTTGTTCGCCTGGAACGTTCCGTGCACATCGTGGCAGTCGCTGCAGCTGATCAATCCCTCGTTCACCTTGTGGTGGAACGGCATGTTGAAGGCCGGCTTCACGTCCCCGTGGCACTGATAGCACAGCTGCGGCTGGGAGACCTTCAGCAGCTTGGTCTCCGGTTCAGAATTGTGCACGCTGTGGCAACTCGTGCAGCTCAGCCCGGCCCGCGCATGCGGCGAGCGCTCGAAGTTGGGATGCGTGCCCGCGTGGCACGCGAGACAGGTTGCGTCCACCGTCTTCACCGACGCCTTCGTCATCTGCAGAATCTTTGTGACGTCGCCGCCGGACTCCACATGCGCCCGCCCCGGCCCATGGCAGTTCTCGCACGTCTGCCCCTGATTCCCATGCATCAGGACCATCTTGGTGTGCGGATTGCTCTCAAATTTCTTCGCCACGTCCGCGTGGCACGTAGCGCACACGTCGCTGCCAACATAATCGGAAGCGCTGCTCTCAGCCGCCTTCGCTGGTGCACCAGCCTGCGGATGACCGCTCGCCGCAAACGCGACCGCCGGAGTCAACGCAACCGCCAGCGCGCACACAAGAAAGCGTTTCATGGAATCTCCGTCACCACGCGAAACAACTCTGCAACCGCCGAAACCACTTGTATCCTGCAACGCTAGATCGCTTTCCTGTCGCTGACAGTGACGCCTGTCACACAACCGAACTTCGAGAATTCAGCGGGTACGCGGGGGAAGATTAACACGCGGCTCTCGCGAATCCATGTCTGGAACTCGTGATCGACCGATCTCGATTCCCATACCGGGCCGGGCCGGCCGGCACTGATCCCCTGCGCATCCTTGCAATCATTCACCGCTGGATTGGCTTGGTAGTGGAAGAGTAATCAGGAACCCGCGGCACATCTGTGCACTTTTGCTCATGCCCTCGGAAATCTTCAGGCTCAGAAACCTTGGCGCCAGCACCCCATCGTTACCGCGCGGCAGCACTCATCGTCACTGCGTTAGTGCAATATCGATGGATCCGCGAAGCTGCCCTTGCGCACATAGATGCGATACGCCACATCAATATTGAAGCTATGCGCGCTCCAGAGGTCGTAACGGTCCGCAAGATACGCGGAGAACTCCGGCCATCGATCCAGCTTGTCAAACGACGCCGGATCGAGAAACTTCTCATCGCTGATCACAAAAACATCCGGCGGTCGCCCCACCAGCCCGCCCCAGAACTCCGCGCGATTCTCGCGCACCACAGGCAGCGACCCATCCGGCGCAAACAGCAGATTGTCCCCCGTCAATCCCGTCTGCTGCACGATCCCCAGATGTTGCAGCGCATTCATGCAGCCATCCACCATGTCCAGGCACTCCACGTCGCGCTGCAGCCGGTCCACGCCAATCCGCCTGAGATCGGTCTCCAGCGTCTCCGTAAAGATGTTGGAGAAGAAGACCGTGCGCCCGCGCTCCGCGAACAGCGGCACCAGCACAAAGATCCCGATGCCCAGGCCAGCCACGCCCACCGCCCGCGCAAATCCACTCCGCTTGGCCGCCACTGCCAGCTCAATGCCTAACCACAGCAGCGTCATCGCGATCAGCGGATACCGCTGGTAGTAGAAGCCCTTGCCCTGCACCACGTAGGAGAGGCCGGAGAATGCAACAGCCAGTGCCAGCGCCCAGCGCTCCCAGTTTTTGCGGTCCGGGTTGATTGCAACCGCCACCAGTCCAAACGGCACCAGCACCCGCATCGGTCTCGGTATGCACTCCCGCAGCAGGCTGATCAGCGGCATACGATTCAGCCCGGCATAGTAAGCCGTCACGTTGCGATTCATGGAAATAAACGCATGCACCGCGTCGTAATGCAGCAGGAAACCGGCAAACAGCGCCGCCGGCACCGCTGCGCCCAGCACGCCCCACCCCATAAAGGCACTTACGCGGCCACCTCTCTTGCTCACCACCACCGCGATCATCAGCAGAAGCACCAGCCCCAGCGGCGCGACCGTCGGCTTCACCGCCGCGGCCATGCCGAAGAAAAAACCGCCCAGCGCCATCCATCCCGGCCGCTCCTTCCGCACCGACCAAAACAGGAACGCCAGGCCGGCAGCCATCAACGCCGCCATCACCTCATCCCTCTGCCCCGCCCCCTTCGGACCGTCCGCCACATGGATCATGGCAAAAAGGACACCGGCGAACAGGCCCGCCAGCCAGTCGTAAGGCCACGCGATCGCAATCATGGCCAGCACCAGCACGCCCATCAGCGAAAAGTCATAGACGCGGAATCCCACGTCGCTCGGCCCGAACAGCAGCACGCCCAGGCGCTCCATCAGATACGCGCCCGGCATATTCATGTCGCCGATCGTGCGGTAGGGCGCAAAGCCGTGGTCGGTCAGGAAATTGACGTAGTGGATCACCGGCGCATCCTGCATCAACGGCCAGCGCACCGTATGGACCATCATGTACAGGAAGGCGCCCACCAGCGTCGCAGCTGCCAGCGCGCGAAGTAACCGGATGACAATCCGCCCATCCCGCCTGCCTTCCGTCCCACGTTCCCGCACCAATCCACCCCTCACGCTACGTTCCGCCAGCCCACATCTTACGTGAGCGCAATCCGCCGGCCGGCTCTCAAGCCCCAAGGCCACCCGGCTCCCGCCTGCCTGGCAGGCAACCCACGCCCTGCGCCGCCGAACGCCCCATCTCGTCTAGGACCCCGCCGACCCATTTTTAGGGTATAAGGGATTCGGCTGCGGCCCGCAGAACTCCTTCGCCGTCTACTAACCATCGCCTCCGGACGCAGCCTTTCGTCCACAAATCCGGATCGGTGAAAGCCGTCATCTGAGTCCGCCACTCGCCACCCGGGGAAGCGATTACCCCGGCGAAAGGAACCACCCCGTCATGATCCAGCGCTCTCTCGCACTCGTTGCCGCAACCCTCCTGCTCGCGCCCCTCGCCATCTCCGCCCAGCCGCCGCGTCGCGGCCCGCAGCCCGCCGGCCCGCCGCCCTTCGTCTCCACCCTCTTCGCGGACAACATGGTACTCCAGCGCAACACACCCGACGCCGTCTGGGGATGGTCCGACCCCGGCGACCAGATCAAGGTTGAGATCGCCGGCAAAACCGCCACCGCCGTGGCAGGCGCCGACCGCCGCTGGCAGGCCAAACTCGATCCTCCCGCCGCCGGCGGCCCCTACACCATGACCATCACCGGCCAGCACCAGACCGCCACCATCAACAACGTGGCCGTGGGCGATGTCTGGCTCTGCAGCGGCCAGTCCAATATGCAGTTCGGCCTGCGCCAGGCCAAGACTGGCGTCGAAGACGCCAAGACCGCAGACCTGCCCAATATCCGCTTCTTCACCGTAGCCCAGCGCTCGCCCTACCACCCGGTCGATACCGTCTCCGGCTCCTGGAACGTCGTCACCCCGGACTCCGCCGGCCGCGTCGCCGCCGTCGCCTTCTACTTCGCGCGCAAGGTCCAGCAGGAGACGCACATCCCCATCGGCCTCATCATCTCCGCCGTCGGCGGCGTTCCCGCCGAAACTTTCATGAGCATCAACGCCGTCCAGCAGATCCACGACTTCGATCCGCTCGTCACCGAGTTCAACCGCATCGTCGCCGAGAACAAGGGCCCCGAATACGGCAACTACGTCCAGCACTGGTATGACGACTACGACATCGGCATGAAGGAGCACTGGGCCGCGCCCGACCTGGACGACTCCAGCTGGAAGACCGTCACCATCCCCGGCGGCTTCGCCGAGCTCGGCGTGCCCGACACCCCAGCCCTCGTCTACTTCCGCAAGACCTTCGACCTGACTGCTGCCGACCTCCCTGCAACTCCAGCTCCCGCAGCCGCACCGGCCGGCCCAGGAGGGGGGCCAGCAGGATCACTGGCAGGCCCAGGAAACGCTCGCGGCCAGCGCGGCGCAGGTGGCCCCGGCGGATTCCCCGGTGGCGGCCGCGACTCAGTCCAGCTCGGCATCATCGAGAAGATGGACACCGTCTACATCAACGGCCAGGAGATCGGCGGCAGCGCCTGGGTCGAAAATCCGCGGCGCTACGGGATCCGCCCCGGCATGCTGCACGTCGGAAAGAACGTCATCACCATCCGCGTGCTCAAGTCCATCCCTAAGGGCGGCTTTGAGTCCAAGCCTGAAGACCTGAAGATGACCATTGGCGACAAGACCATCCCCCTTGCCGGCGAGTGGAAGGCCAAGCTCGCCGTCGACGGCCGCCCGCCCCAGCCCATGCCCCTGCGCTACCAGAACTGGCCGGAGATGCCCGCCGTCCTCTACACCGGCATGATCCAGCCCATCGCGCCCTACTCTCTCGCCGGCGCCATCTGGTATCAGGGTGAGGAGAACTCGCCCCGCGGCTACCAGTACCGCAAGGTTCTCGCGGGCCTGATCGGCGACTGGCGCACCACCTTCCAGGAACCCAATATGCCATTCATCGTCGTGCAGCTCCCGGCCTACCTGCCGCACAGCGACACGCCCACCGACGACGACTGGTCCAATCTCCGCGAATCTCAGGCCGTCGTCGCCGCCACTGTCCCCAACACCTGCCTCGCCGTCACCATCGACACCGGCGATCCCGACTCCATCCACCCCACCGACAAGGAGCCCGCCGGCGACCGCATCGCCCGCTGCGCCCTCGCCCTGGCCTATGGCGACAAGAAGGTCGTCGATCAAGGCCCCACGCTCGAAAAGGTCGACCGTCGCAAGAATGAAATCCGCCTCAAGTTCACCCACGCCGACGGCGGCCTCGTCGCCAAAGGCGACAAGCTCGCCGAGTTCTCCATCGCCGGCGACGACCAGCAGTTCCACTGGGCCACCGCCCGCATCGAAGGTGACACCATCATCGTTTCGTCGCCCGACGTCGCCAACCCCAAAGAAGTCCGCTACGCCTGGCAGTCCAACCCCGTCGCCACGCTCTTCAACGGCGCCGGCCTGCCCGCCAGCCCCTTCCGCACCGACCACTGGAAGGTAGAGACAGAGTCCGCCCGTCCCTACTAACCACAAACGCAGCTCGCAAGAAAAATCGGCCCTCGGGAAAATCTCCCCAGGGCCGATCTCTTTGTCTTACTTGTCCTTAGCTCCTGTCGCCCCAGCCTCTGCCACCCATCCGCGCAGCGCACTTGCAGCGATGGGACGCTGCACCCGTCACTTCGCCCCAGCCTCCCCTCGCGCCGCCTACAACCTCTGCCCAGCACACCCCACTACCTCCCCCTGGCCACCGGCCGGGAAGAATACAGGTCAAGGCAAGATCAGCCTGCCCCGTCTTTCTATCGCCTGCACACGCGCCGACGCATCGCCTGCGCACACCGGTCATTCGCCCCGCAGCCATGCGCATCCAATCGCCCCGCGCCTTCCTGTCGCGCCGCCCGCGCGCAGTCCTATCGACGCGCGCGCCCAGTCCAATCGCCTGTGCCCTCTCGAATCGCCGCGCTCAACCCATCCTTCGCCAGACCGGCATGGCAAGCAGCCAGCCAGGCAAACACTGCGTCCTCCCACACGCAAATCCCTTTCCCTGATCGCCCGCCGCGAGCCCCACTCCCTCAGATAGAACGGCCGCCCCAAAAGAAATCACCCCGCAATGCTCAAAACCAAAACTCGCCGCACAAAAGAAATGGCCCCACCGCATATCGCGGCGAGGCCATTCGAAATCAGGACAATTTTAGAACTGGTACTTCGCCGCCAACTGCAGCTGCCGCATACTACCCGTGCTCCCGACCCGCCCGAAGGTTGTTGAACAAGGGACAGATTGGGAGCCCCGAGTTGGGATGGTTGAGGGCGTTGAAGGCCTCAAAACGGATCGACAAGGAATGCTTCTCGTTATAAGGCATCGCAAAGCTCTTGTGCAGCGACGCATCTAGGTCCGTATTACCCGGACCATGGAAGCTGCCGCGCTGCGCATTGCCGAACAGGCCGCCGATATTGGTCCCATTCAACACTACGCCCGGCTGAGCGTAAGCCAGTTTGTTCGCGCAGTTCTCACGTGTGTGTGTGTTGCACGGCATGAACGGGCTGATGCCCGTCGCGTTGGGCCGGTCGAAGTTGCCGAACGGAGACGCGATGCCCGAGTTGTCCAGACCATACAGCGGAGTCGCGACGGCCCAGTCTGGTGGGAGAAGGCCCCGCCAACCTGCCATCCTCCGATCACAGTATCAGGAACTTTTGTTCAACGGAATCAGCTTCGGGACCGATCGGAAGGACATACAGGCCGGAGATGTCGATGCGATTGCGAATGTCGAATGCCGAAGGGCCGTATTCGCAGGGGATGCAGTAGCTGTTCTGTGGATACAGGTTGTCATTGCCTTGGTTGCGGATGCCGCTGGTGTCGTCCAGCGACTTCGCATAGCGTGTAGGAAGCAGTCAGTCGAGGCCCCTGCTGAACGGCGATTGACCTTGAACGACCCCGAGTTGTAGTTGGCCGTCCCTTGTCATGCACCAACTGGATGCCCTGGGGAGACCCGGCGCGGTGCAGTTGAAAGGAGTTCTGGAACAGACTGTCGCGGTGTGCCGATGTAGTCCCAGAAGGCCATAGGGAGTGACCTGGTTCGCATTCAGGAAGCCGTAGAGGTGCCGGCTCAAAGCCCCCTGATATCCCGGCTCAAACGACCAGTTCTTGCCTACCTGCTGCTGGATGTTCAACAGCATCTGCTGGGTATAGCTGGTGTGATGGCTGACCGAATTTGCATACCAGACCGTGACAGTGGAAGAATCGTCGTAGCCGCTCCGGGAGCGAACGGCGAAACGTTGTTCCACGTCAGCGTTGAAGGGGCGCCATTTCCGCCGGAGTTTCCGTTGGTATAGCTAACGCGACCGGCAATGTTACGCGCCATGTCAAAGTAAGCGTTGCCGATGTCCTGGGTGTAGAAGATGCCGTAACCCGCCCGGATGACCAGCTTGGCATTGGGCGAGTACGAGACGCCAAACCGCGGCGCGAAGTTGGTATAATGCGTGTTCATTATCGCCCCGTTGGGCACCGCCCCGTTGTTGCAGGTCGGCGCTGGCCCATTGGTGGTCCAGTTGAAAGGAAGCCCCTGATAGACGTTGGACGGGGTGCAGTTGCCCTGGCGAATCGGGTAAGGCCACTGGCTGGTAGGAATCGTATCCGGCAACCGTGCCCACCGTGGAAACACCGGGACCAGAGTATTGAATAGATTGCCCAGCGTGTCCGTCCACGGAGGAGTCAGCTCATACCGCAGGCCCGCCGAGATCGTCAGCTTGGGAGTTATCTTGTACGTGTCGTCTACATAGGCGGCTTCCACATTGCGTACGTAGTTTGCGTAGGCGGGCGCCAGAGCAACCGTCGACTGATAGATGTTGCCCGTCAGGAATCGGCCAACGAATCGCCGCCGGTCAGGCCGCGCCGTTGAAGGACGCTGTGGCCAAAGGCTCGGTGGAGAACTGGCCGCGCAGGAACTGGTTGCCGTAGGAGTTGAAAGTCTGCCTGTTGTACTCAAAACCCAGCCGCAGCGAGTGCTTACCTTTCACCCACGTGACGTTGTCTACGATCTGCCAAATTGGGTCGGTGATGACATACGGGGTATCGCCGCCCTGATCGCCAAAACTGGTCCAGACGGTTGGGCGTCGTTCCGAAAACTCCGGAGCTATTCACCCCGGAGTTCGGTCCGTTGCCGAAGCTCATCGACGGAATGCCCCACTCTGCAGGTGCCGGATTGGTCAGGCCCGGGATGCCGAGCGAATCAACTACGTCCTTTACGAAGGATTGCAGTGGGGCGAGGGAATTGAATAGGTAGGTGTAGCCGAATCGAACTTCGTTCACCAGGGAAGGAGAGAACGTATACGTATTCGAGCCCATGTACTGGTGATAGTTCGTGACCAGCTTGCTGCCTGCTCCCAGCAGCCCGACACCCAAAGTATTCTCGCTGCCGGAGGTATAGCGGAACGAAAGCTGCGACTTCTGCGACATGTTGTAGTCGCCGCGGAAAGTGATGCTATACCGGTTGGAGTTGTTCAAACTTGTGTACCGGCCATTTGTGACAGCGCTGCAATTCGTATCCTTCGTCGGAGCAGTAGTGGGACAGAGAAAGGTCGGCGCAGTTGCGGCCGTTCCGAGGTACTTGATCAGCGCCGTCGAAACTGGGCTGACCGAGGGAAGCGTATTGTTCGGCTCAGGCAGGTGGGTCGTCGGGTCATAAATAATAACGGGCGCATTGTGCACTGCGCCAGTGGTATCTTCCCACTGGTAGAAGTCATTCTGGAAGTTGCCGGCTGCCTCAGCGGGAGTCGGCAACACGTAGCTGAAATTATTGGGATTGTCAGAGCGGCTGCGATACCATTCCGCATCCGTCATGAAAAAGAACTTGTCTTTGCCGTTGTAGATCTTGGGGATCCGAATCGGGCCATCTAGCTCGAAGCCGAAATCGTTCCACTTGTACGGGGCAAGCCCCACCGGGGAATTGAACGGAAACTGATACGGCAAAGCATCCACATGGTTGTTGCGAATGAACTCATACGCGGCTCCGTGATAGGTGTTGGTGCCGCTCTTGCTGACTACGTTGATCTGCGATGCCTCATGGCCATATTCAGCCGTGTAAACCCCCGTCTGCACTTTGAATTCAGCGATCCCGTCCAGCGAAGGCAACCCGAGATACGTGACAAAGTCAGGATCCGTATTGTCAACGCCGTCCAGCGTGTAGTAATCGAACATGATGCGCTGTCCGCCCACCGCGATCGACTGGCTCGCGCGATCGCCGCCCAGTCGGCTGCCCGCCTGGCCGGCCGCCGGCGAAAGCGTATTGACGTTCGACGAGAGCGCAACCAGACTGAGATAATTTCTCCCGTTCAACGGCAACTCGTTGATGGCCTTGTTTTCGACAACCGTGCCTAAGGAAGAATCTTCTGCCTGCAATAAGGTTCCTGAAGCCTGCACATCCACTGACTCCGTCACCGCACCGACCTGAAGTGTCAAGTCCAGCTTGACGCTCTGCGCCACCTGCACCTCAAAGCTCTCGCTCGTCGTCGTCTTGAATCCCGCATGCTGCACCTGCAACTTGTAGTTGCCCGGCTGCACTTCGGTAAAGGTGTAGTCGCCGGCGTCGGTCGACTTGGTCGCGCGCGACGCGCTCGTGTCCACGTTGGTCAGCGTCACATCGGTCTGCGCCAAATTGGCGCCCGCCGGATCGGCAAGATGCCCGGACACCGAACCAGCCGTCTGCGCCGTCAACCGTGGTCCTGAAAGGAAAACCAAAGCGGCCAGCGCCGCGCCAAACGCCAGCCGAAAACGGCGGCCAAGATTCGATTTCATTCGAGAATCCTCCCAGATCCGATCCATTCCAGATAAAGTCATCATGGCGTAAACGTTTACCTCCTCAGAGGGGGGCAGCTCTGCGATAAGTTTGAACGCCGGGACTATAGTCCCATCGTTACAGGAACGTCAATCATTTAAGTGCATTTGCATATAAGAATTTCCGCGTGCAGACTAGTTACGGATTAACGGATTTCACATCGGAGTTATCTATGCGCTTTCGGAATTCTCTCAACGCCTGGACCCTGCTTATCCCCGGAACAACCGTAATCATCCTGACTGCCTGCGCTCTCTTCGCTCATCCCCAGGCAACAACTTCAGCGCCCGACTACAACTCAAATCCTGCCGCACTCATCGAGGCCTACCGGCACGTCGAAGTCGCCTCTGTCTCCGACGCCGCCGAACAACTCCTCCATCAGCGGCGCTTCATGTCGCACAACATGCACTCCATTCTTCCCGCTAAATTCGCTGGCACGGCTCTCACCGTCAAGCTCGTCAAGCAGGAAGGCGCCGACTCTGCCGCTCTCAACGGCATGCTCGAAGCCATCGACAAAGGCGGCCCCGGCTCCGTATACGTCATGCAGATCGAAGACGGAGCCGACATCGCGGGCATGGGCGGCCTCATGGGGACAGCAATGTCGGTACGCGGCTTCGCCGGCGCCGTCATCGGAGGCGGCGTACGCGATCTGCCTCAGCTTACCCGGCTCGGCTTTCCTGTCTACTCCCTGGGCCCGGTGCCGTCTACTGCAGTTGGCCACTATCGCTTCGTGGCGATGAACGTCCCCATCGTCTGCGACGGCGTCAGTGTAGCCCCCAACGACATCGTGGTTGCAGATGCCGATGGAGTTGTTGTCGTCCCCCGCGCGAACGCGGTCGACGTACTTATCCTTGCGCAAAAACTCGATAACCAGGAACACTCCACTTACCCGTTTATCGAGAAATTCCACTCCATCGTCGAAGCCGTCAAGCAATTCGGAAGAATCTAGCTTGCGGTCAGTTACTCAAAACTTATGACTTACACACTCCATTGACTCAATTCGATCCAACCGCCAACTAGTTACCGCACACATTCAGCCGTCCGCTCGGATGTTTCGGTGCTACGCGTTCGCCTCAAACCATGGTGTGCCGGGGATCTGCTTCGTTTTGGCCACAGCCTCGTCCATCTCCACCCCCAGGCCCGGCTTATCCGGCGGAGTGACGAAACCATTGACGATGATCTCCCCCTCCTTCACAAAGGTCTCCCAGACACCCTCGCCAAACGTCTTAGTATGGTTGATCCAGTGCCACTCGCAGGCCAGGAAGTTCGGGTACGTCGTACATGCGTGAGCAGTCGCCATAACCCCGATTGGCGAGACCACGCAGTGCGGCGCGACCGGGATTTCGTAAGCCTGCGCCATATTGGCAACTTTTCTGGCTTCGCTAATTCCGCCGACCTTTTGAAAATCCGGCTGGATGATATCGACCGCTTCCTTTTGGAAGAGATCTCTATATCCCCATCGCATGTACTGGTTTTCGCCACAGGCAATTGGCGTCGAAGTTGAACGGCGGATATCCGCCATGGCGTCGAGGTCCTCGGGTGGAACCGGCTCCTCAAGCCAAAGAAGCCTGAACGGTTCAACTGCTTTTGCCACCCGCTTGCCAGTGCCGGCGTCGTAGCGGCCATGCATATCGCAGGCGAGATCCATCTCCTTGGGAATCCTCTGACGCACATGGTCGATCTCACGCACCATACGGTCGACCTCGCCATTGCTGGCAGTCCAGTTCACGGAGTCAAATCGCGCAGGATCACGGGCGTCGTCCAGATCGATCTTCATCGCGGTGAAGCCCTTGCTCTTGATCCATTCGAGCTTCTTGTCGTTTATCTCTGAAATTGGACTGCCTTCCATGTCGGAGTCGCAGTAGATCCGGACTTTGTCGCGGAACTTTCCTCCCATTAACTGGTAGACGGGAAGTCCAAGCGCCTTGCCGGCGAGGTCCCATAAAGCGATATCGATGCCCGACATGGCTGTGACGTACTGGCCTCCCTGCGCTCCGGCAAAGACTCCCGAGGTCCGAATTCTTTCCCAGATGGCATCAACGTTCAGTGGATTCTGACCGGCCAGCGTCCGGCGCCAGCTCTTTACCAGGGCCGCTGTGCCAGTGGCCGCGTCGGTCGATTCGCCCTGCCCGATCAATCCCTGGTCGGTATAAATGCGGATATGGGTCTGCGGCCCGTGCACGTTGACCTGCGCCGTGCGCACGTCGGTGATCTTCAGCTTCGGCCTCTGGTTTGGAGTGCTGTTGGTCTGCACTCCCTGCGAAAGCGCAGGCAGGCTGAATGCCCCCATCGCGGGCAATGCAGCGGCGGTCTTCAAAAATGAGCGTCGTGAATTCTGCTTCATGGTCCGTAGCCCTTCTACTGCGTCTTGCTTCGGTTGCAGGTTGGTCCAGATTTTTTTCGCGTCGGCGCAAATGCCGCTGGGAAAGCGACAACAAGATACATCAACCCGCCAAATCGTTGTCAATGCCTTTTTGGAAAAAGATCAGTATGTGAAGTTTTATTTCAAATAATGAAAACAAAAGCGGCCCCCGAAAGGGCCGCTTCACCACGTTCAAAATCGACCGCGCTTCACTTCATGTACAGCGGCATCTCGCCCTTGATCAGCGCATTCACCCGGTAGATGCCGGTGCTCGCCGCGATGTAGAGCGTCTTGCCGTCGTCGCCGCCCCACGCCAGGTTCGCCGCCACTTCGGGCAGCTTGATCTGCCCCAGCACCTTGCCCTGCGGGCTGATAATGCGGATGCCGCCCGGGCCCGTCGACCACAGGTCCCCCGCCGTGTCCAGCTTCAGCCCATCCGGCGGATCCGGCGCCGGCGTGTCCGGGTACGAGATGAACGTCGTCGGCTTGCCCAGCGTGCCGTCGGCCTTCACGTCATACCGATTCACGAAAAAGTGCGGCCCGGTGTTCGAGATGTAAAGGAACTTGCCATCGGGGGAAAACCCAATCCCGTTCGGATTGGTCAGGTCCTTGATCACCGCCGTCACCTTGCCATTCGCATAGCGGAACACGCCGCTGAACGGGATCTCTTTCGCCGGGTCGGCCGCCTTCTTGTCCAGCCCGAACGGCGGATCGGTAAACCACAGCGACCCATCCGGCGCAAACACCAGATCGTTCGGGCTGTTGAACCGCTTGCCGTTCCACTTGTCCACGAAGTTGGTCACATGCAGCTGATCGTCCACCCGCGCAATGCGCCGCATGCTGTGCTGGCACATCAGCACCGTGCCGTCCTTGTCCGTCGCCATCGCGTTCGAGCCGCGATAGAAGCCCGGCGCGGCGTTGTCCATGCCGCCCGCCTTGTCGATCAGCAGCTCCACCTTGCCGTCCGGAGAGACCGCATACATCTTGTTGCCCATCAGGTCGGAGAACCACAACCGTCCCTCGTGCCACATCGGTCCTTCGTTGAACACGAAGCCCCCCGCGACCTTCTCCACCTTCGCATCCGGCGCGATCAGCGCATCCAGCGCCGGGTCCATCCGGTCCACCCGCATGTCCGCCGGCGGAGTCGCCGCCTGCGGAGCGGCCGGCGCCGCAGCATTGTTCGAGTCATGACAACCCAGCGGGGCCAACGCCACTGCCAGCGCTACGCACACACCAATTCGCATCTCAACCTCACCTCATTCGCAAAGCAACATTCGCCAATAAAACGCCGCGCCGGCTGACTACACCTCGTCCGTCAGCAGCGTCTGATAGCTCTTGTCCAGTACCGTGTTCTCGATCAGCGGCCAGTTCTTCTTGTGAACGTCGGAGTGGATCCAGATCTGCCGCTTCTCCTCGCTCTCAAAGGTCAGCTGAAAGCGGTAGTTCACGCCCTTCGGCGGCGCATACCCCGAGAGCACCGAGCGGATCTTCACAATCTTCAGGTCAATGTACCCCGGAAACTTCACCGCCACCGGCCTGAAGTGGTTGTGATACGCATCCAGCATCTCCTGCTCGCGCGCCGGATCGACCGCGAGGTCGCAGTACAGCACGATCGGCTTCTTCCCCGGCGCTACCTGCGCCATCAGCCTCTCGGCGCCCGCAGCCAGCGGTGCCGCGCCCAGCAGTGTTCCCAACTTCAGCAGTGATCGACGATTCATTCCTGTTCCCCTCTTCCCTGTTCCCCTCTTCATTGTGTTGATCTGCGTTTCTGACTATCGTCCGTTTCGGACTATTGTGCGTTTGCTGCCGGCGGGCGGCGCGGTCCCCGCATCGGAGGCGTCGCCATCAGCTCGTTCTTGGCCGCCATGTCCTTGGCCACGCCCACAATCAGAAACTCCAGCGGCGCCGTGCCCGTGTTCGCAATCGCCCGGCTCTCATTCAACTTCACCGGGATCGCATCCCCAGTATGGATCGGCGCCTGCTCCGTGCCGATCGTCGCCGTGCCATCACCCGTGATCACGTAATACACCTCAGCCAGGTTCGGCAGCGCCCGCGGCCCCACCGACGCGCCCGGCGGAATCACCAGGTGGTCAATGTACGACCACTCCGTTGTAAACACCTGCGGAGGCAGCGCGCGCCGGTACTGCACCGTACCCTGTCCGCCGTCCATCGCATTCATCGGGCGCAGCAAAGTCTTGTCCAGCCGGAAGCTGATGAACTGCGGCACCGGGTCCAGCGTCTGGTGCTCCAGCGAATCGTTCAGGTCGAAGTTGTCATACACCTTCGACATGCCCACGTTGATGTTCAGCCACTGCAGCGGCTTGTCCGTCGGGTTGTAGATGCCGTGCGCATGCCCCATGCGGTCCGGCACGCCCGCCGGCCCCTGGATCAGCGACGTCCGCCCATCGATCGTGAACTGCGCCTCGCCGTCCAGGATCACGAACATCTCCTCGCACTGGTTGTGGAAGTGTTCGCCAATCCCGCTGTGCGGGTCAATCACCCCGCGATGGAAGAAGATCAGGTTCGGCTCCATCGCGTTGGCGTTCAGCAGCGGGCCAAAGCTCATCGATCCCGCGCCCTCGTGCACTCCATTCTGGTGCCCCATCCGCGCCGGATCATAGTGCCCAATGCGGTGCGCCAGGTCCTGCGGAGCAGCCGCCATCCCAGGCCCAGCCGCCATCCCCGGCCCAGGCGGCTGCGCCATCGCCATCGTTCCCGCCGCCAGCCAGAACATGCCAACCGCACCAAAAATCTTCTTCGCGTCCATCTTCAGTTCCTCCAGAATTCAATCTTTCGCTCGGCATGAAATAGTAACGCGTCAGGGTCGGTTCGCGCATGGGTCATAGTCTGGCGGCCGGATTTCGTATCCTGAAACCCTCTCCCGCCCCCCTCCCCACGAATTCCCTTGAACAACCCTCTGCATCCTGAGCTATGCTGCTCTGCGTTCCTACAAGTATCCGGAGAGCGCCTCCGGAACATTCCCCTCCGGGGCAACGTATCCACATTCCGTCTTCGCTGCGCTTGTCTTTTCCCGCGCTGTTTCATAACCTGAAATGCGGCGAAGTGAAACTCGCGCGGCCCATCCCCGCGTCTCTTCAACATACGACGAGCTTTCGGAAAGGCATTCAGGATGAAGTTGTACCGCACCACTCAGGGCTTTTTTGTCGAGCACGAGGACCGTTTCTTCCCCATTACTGCAAACGGCCTCGATGAGCTGCTCTCCGACGCTGCGCTCTTTGACCGCCTCTCCCGCGCCGTCACCGGAGAAAGCGCTTCCTCGCTCCCCGGCAACCCCCTCCCCATCGTTCAAAGCCAGGAGATATGGGCCGCCGGGGTCACCTACTACCGCAGCCGCAACGCCCGCATGGAAGAGTCCAAAGACGCCGGCGGCGGCGACTTCTACGATCGCGTCTACGCCGCACCCCGCCCCGAGCTCTTCTTCAAATCCACCGCCGGCCGCGTCATCGCCCCCGGCGGCCCCGTCCGCATCCGCCACGACGCCAAATGGTCCGTGCCCGAGCCCGAGCTCACCCTCGTCATCAACTCCGCTGGCGCCATCGTCGGCTACACCGTCGGCAATGACATGAGCTCCCGCGACATCGAAGGCGAAAATCCCCTCTACCTCCCGCAGGCCAAGGTCTACAACGGAAGCTGCGCCGTCGGCCCCTGCATCCTCTTCTCCGCCGACCCGCTCCCCGCCACCACCGCCATCCGCCTCCAGATCCTCCGCGACGGCAAGCCTGCCTTCGAAGACTCCACCACTCTCGCCTCGCTCAAGCGCGATCCCAAAGAGCTCGCCGAATACCTCTACCGCGAGCTCGACTTCCCCCACGGCGCTCTGCTCATGACCGGCACCGGCATCGTCCCTCCAGACTCCTTCACCCTCGCGCACGGCGACGTCATCCGCATCTCTATCGACGGCATCGGCACGCTCGAGAACCCTGTCGGCTGACGGCCACCGCCGTCCGATCTATGCCCACCAAACGGATCAAATCCGCTCCCGTCGGCGTCATCGGCAAAGTCCTGACCGTCCTCGAACTCCTCGACACCGCGCCCGGCGGTCTCCAGCTCAAGGAGATCGCCGTCGGCGCCGGCATCAACAAGAGCACCGCCCACCGCTTCCTCTGCCATCTCGAGTCCGAGGGCTATCTCTTCCGCGACGCCCTGCGCAACTACATGGTCGGCCCTAAGCTCGCCCGCCTCGGCAGCGGCGTCGCCTTCCAGGCCACCCTCTCCAAACTCGCCCGCCCCGTCATGGAGAACCTCCGCAAGCTCACCGGCGAGACCGTCAACCTCGCCGTCTTCGACGGCACCGACGTCCTCTACATCGACGTCATCGAGACCGACCACACCTTCCGCCAGGTCACCCGCATCGGCTCGCACCTGCCCTTCTACTCCACCTCGCTCGGCAAGGCCATGGTCGCCGCCATCGACGATCCCGCCGCCCGCGAGGACCTCTTCTCCAACATCGAGTTCGAGCACATCACCCCGCGCACCATCGGCTCGCTCACCCGCCTCAAAAAGCAGATCGCCAACATCCGCCGCCGCGGCTACGCCCTCGACGATGAGGAGGCCGTCCCCGGCGTCCGCTGCATGGGCGCAGCCATCCACGACGCCAACGGACAGGTCGCCGCCGCTATCAGCGTCTCCGGCCCCGTCGTCCGCGTCACCACAGACCGAGTCCCCATCTTCGCCCGCGAACTCTGCAAGTCTGCCCGCGAGGTCTCATGGCTCCTCGGCAACCGCTCCGCAGCCCCAAACGGAGCCGCACCTGCCGCACGCGCCCTCACCGCCGCCGCCTCCAAAAACGGCAAGCGCCCCCACCGCGACTGAGCCGCAAAAGGGAACGGCACGCCTTCACGCGTGCCGTTATCCCCTCGCACTCCAAAGAATCTGTCATCCCGAGCGAAGCGATTCGTGTCAGCGAATCGCGCAGTCGAGGGACCTGCGTTTGCTTTTATTGTCATTCCGCAGCGTTCGATCCTGTTCTTCAATGCGAAGGAATCTGCTTCTGCTTTGAAATGTCGCCGACCTGCTACCGCGCCAGCAGCGCCTTCGGCCCCGCGCTCACAAACTCCCACACCAGCAGCGGCACCGCACGCACGTCATCCATAAACGACGGATCCGGCACACCCACCTCGCCCACCAGGAACGCGCCCCGCCGCATCGCAAACCAGCTGAACCCCGATCCCACCGCCGCCAGCACAAACGACGCCATCATGCTCGTCTTCATCCGCGGCGTGCCAAACCACACATGCACCTCGAACTCGCCCATCAGCGTCAGCACCGGCATCGCCGCCCACACCATCACTGCCGTCAGCCACTCCGGCCGCAGGTCTTTGATCCGCTCCGTCGCCGCGCCCAGCAGCCCCATCGACACCAGCGCATACACTGCCTCCACCGCCGTCGCCCGCAGCGCCGCGCTGTGCCCCGCGCGCAGGTTCGTCAGGAAGAACATCCCGCCGCGCAGCACCGCGCTCCACACCGCCATCTTCCAGTTGAACCCCGCCGCCAGCCAGTGCCACTTCGACATCCCCGTATTCGCTTCGCTGACCATGTTCCGCATTGGATGCACCTTTGCGCCCGCGTCCATACCCGCATCCTAGCCCGCCCTCTGCAACAGGATGATGACACCTATCGGCTATCCGAACCTCTTTCGTCACTCACCCTCCCCCCTCGTCGGCGAACAACGCATCTCAGGCTATCGATCGATTGCGTGCCATTCATCCACTTCCGGCTGAAGGTCCGCGCCACCCCCAAACTTTGTCATATACAAGGTTAACCAGGCAGGTTCCATCCTGCTGAGATGATTTAACTTATCCACAATCAAGCAGAGTAGCCTGCACTTGTCGATTTACATCTTGGCCAGCGGCGTATTCGCCTTCCCGCAGGTGTTAGGACAAGGATCACACTTCGGCAACCGGCGGGATTGGTCGGAATCGCCAACCGACAACCGCTAGAGACGACCTCTCTAGCGTATCGACCCTAGGGGTTGACCATCCCTAGTAAATACCCCCACGGAAACAGCCGCTCGTAACGGCAAACTGCACTTGTAGCACTCTAAGGCGCAGCTACGCCTTAAGACTAAACCCACCCGTTCTAGACGAGTGGGCTTAACCAATTTGGTAGCATTCCCACCCTCAGTCTGCTCGGGCCGGGGTGAGCCTGCTATCAGAAAGGTTCTGTATGCCTCGCAGGCTACACGGTATGGCTGCGTCCTGTTCGATCCTGAATGGGACGCGGTCAAGGCCGCAGCTATGCATCGCTCGGCGTATTGTGGATTGACGCCTCCCGCCCATGGGGCGAATAATGGGCGAATCTGATGGGTGGTGAAGGTAGGCGATGCAGGATGAAGTAATCAAGGGAATGGTTGCGGCACAGGGAAAGCTGTACATCCGTGGTGAACAGGGTCTGTACACCGTAACCACTAATAGCGGCAAAGAGCCTCACGAGTGGGATCAGGCACACTTCGCCGCCGCACCCACTGATCGACCCTTCATGGACTTCTACTTCGACGAGATCCAGGACCTGATCAACACTTCGGCCATCTTCGATGAGGACCGGCAGGAGCTATTGGACGCGATCATGGTCATGGTCACGGAAGGTTTCCTGCCAGCGTACGAGGATCTGCGTGCAATCCGCATCTTCCGAGACAATCCGCGAATCCCGGTGTTGAACCGCAAGAAGCACTACGATGATTTCGCGATTTCTCTATGGCGCGGATATAAGGATCGGATGCTCAAAGTCGTGGACCTTCTCGGCTACGACATTGGCTTCCTTTTCCAAGACGACGACACGTTCAAAGCAGGATTGGAAGCATTCGTCACAGAAAACCGAGGCAATCTCCTGCTGAACGTCGCGGAATTTCTACCTAGGCAGCGTGGCGAATGGCAACAAGACCTGGAGATGTTCCGTAATAGATCTCTAGAGCATCGGGACGCCGACGTTGTAACGCAGGTGGAGAAGTTCTACGAACCTACTTGGGCTGAAAACGTATTTGTCCATGCATGGAGGACAGCGGCTGAGTTAATCGTGTTTCTGCTAGAGACAAGATTCCCGCCGCAGGTATCGATCACGCACCGCACCGCCGAGAGACAGTTCGCTGGCCATCCACTTCTTTATGAGGTATACCTGTGCGACCCAAAGCAGGTGCAGCGCCGCAGCTTCACAAAGATCGTCCGTAAGCGAGCGCGAAGGAAAAACAAGCTGTGAGAGGATGAATGGCCGACGCCCGCCGTCATCCTAAGGTGGGGCGAGTCGCACCAAGGCGCTAACGCCCAAACCCTGTCAACCCCCAAAATCCCCTAACTCTCTCATACTCTGCATGATCGACTTGGCATACCAGTTATGCCTTACCTGATAAAATAGAAGCAGTGAACCAGAAGAAGCCCGGCAGCCACGCCCGGGCTTCACGCATTTAACTGGCATTCCGACAAATCACACTATCCAAAGGAGATAACAATAAGCCGTTTGTTTTCAATCACGCCTCGCAACCCCCCTGTTTTCTATCAAGTGGAAAATTCTATAGGGGGTGGGGGGTACCCTACAGGTCCGTTCTCGCACAATTATTGGTGCAGTAACTCGCCCGCAACCCGCGCCCGCAACACTTGTCCTCAGGCGGGCCGTCTCGGCGCGCGCGAGGGAGGGCCATCATGAACCAGTCTGTCTCCTACATCTGGCGTGAACCCAAGGCCGCCGAAGGCTTCGCCGCCGGCGTCTCGCTCCACAGTCACACCAACCAGTCCAGGGAGACCCTCGACTTCATCGCCGAGCTCTCCACCGACTGGCCATGGATCCAGCCCTTCATGCGCCGCGCCGAGCAGCGCTGCTTCCGCCGCTCTGGCATCCGCCCCGACTACGCCCGCAGCTACTGGACCCCGCCCCTCACCCCGCGCCTCGCCTTCGATCTCGAGCGCACCCAGATCGAGAACTCGCTCCAGCTTCCCGCCATGGTCTCCATCACCGACCACGACGACATCCAGGCCCCGCTGCTCCTGCGCTCGCTCGCCTCCGCCCGCCAGATTCCCATCTCCGTCGAGTGGACCGTGCCCTTCGGCGACGCCGCCATGAAGACCTGCTTCCACCTCGGCATCCACAACCTGCCCTCCGCCACCGGTGCGCAATGGATGCGCCGCTTCGCCGACTTCACCGCCACCCCGCTCGAAGCCCGACCCGCCACCCTCCTCGGCGAGCTGCTCGCCGAGCTCGACTCGCTGCCCGGCGTCCTCATCGTCTTCAACCACCCCATCTGGGACCTCTACCGCATCGGCAAGGCCCGCCACAACGTCCTCGTCAATCAGTTCCTCGCCCTCCACGGCCAGCACATCCACGCCGTCGAGCTCAACGGCCTGCGCGACTGGAACGAGAACCGCGAGGTCACGCACCTGGCCGCGAAGTGGAACCAGCTCCTCATCTCCGGCGGCGACCGCCACGGCGTCGAGCCCAATGCCAACCTCAACCTCACCCGTGCCGCCAGCTTCACCGACTTCGTCTACGAACTCCGCCGCGACCGCTCGAGCCACGTCCTCTTCATGCCGCAATATAAGGAGCCGTGGAAGCATCGCATCCTGCGCGGTACCCTCGACGCCGTCCGCAACTACCCCGACTTCCCCGATGGCTCCCGCCGCTGGGACGAACGTGTCTACCACCCCTCCGCCGACGGCCAGGTCCGTTCGCTCGCCCAGCTCTGGACCGGCGGCCACGCACCTGCCTGGCTCGCCGGTGTCATCGCCTTCGTCCGCCTGCTCGGTGCGCCGCCCGTCTCCGGCAGCCTGCGTCTCGCCTGGGACGACTCGACCTCCATGCGCGCCGCCCTCGCCGAGAAAAGCTAGCCCTCGAACCTGAACCCTGAATCCGGCCCATGCGCATCGCCTACCTCCCCGACTCCTTCCATGAGGTCAACGGAGTCGCGCACACCAGCCGCAACTTCGCCGCCTACGCCCAGCGCCGCGGCATCCAGATGCTCTGCATCCGTGCCAGCGCCGGACGGAATACACCCCAGATCACGCACGCCCAGCACGGCACCCTCCGCACCCTCGACCTCCGCCGCAGCCGCGCCGCGCTCGGCCTCGAGAAAGACCTCAGCTTCGATCCGCTCTTCTTCCGCCACGCCGGCGAGATCGAGCACGCCCTCCAATCCTTCCGCCCGGACGTCATCCACATCACCGGCCCCAGCGAGCTTGGCCTCTTCGGCGCCTGGTTCGCCCACAAACTTGGCGTGCCGCTCGTCGCCAGCTGGCACACCAACCTGCATGAGTACGCCGCGCGCCGCCTAACCTTGATCGATCACGCGCTCCCACGCGACGCCGCGCAGCGCTTCCACCGCGCCGTCGAGCGCGGCTCGCTTTCCGCGCTCTCGCGTTTCTACTCCTTCGCCCGCGTGCTCTACGCGCCGAATCACGAACTCTGCGATCTGCTCGCCCTCCGCACCGGCAAGCCCTGCCACCTCATGCAGCGCGGCGTCGACACCACGCTCTTCACGCCGGCTCGTCGCGTCCGGCCCCGCACCCGCCCGCGCGACGACAATGCCCTCGTCCTCGGCTACGTCGGCCGCCTGTCTGTAGAAAAAAATGTCGCTCTGCTCGTCCACCTCGCTCGCGAACTCGATCGGCTCGGCATCCGTAACATCCGCTTCCGCATCATCGGCCACGGCAGTGAGGAAGCCATACTCCGCCGCGAGCTCCCCACCGCCGACTTCCCCGGCGTCCTGCGCGGCGAGGCCCTGGCCGCCGCATACGCAGGCATGGACCTCTTCGTCTTCCCCTCGCACACGGACACCTTCGGCAACGTTGTGCTCGAGGCTCTCGCCTCAGGCGTCCCGGCGATCGTCACACCCAACGGCGGCCCGCGCTTCATCGTCCGCCACAGCGAGACCGGCCTCGTCGCACCCGACTCCAGCTTCGCCTCCGCGGTCGCCTCACTCATCCACAATCCTGCGCAGATCAAAGACATGTCCCGCGCCGCCCGCGCCTACGCCCTCGGCTGCAGCTGGGACGCCGTCTTCGCCGCCGTCCTCGCCGCCTATCCCGTGCCCCACACCGCACAGGAATCTCCAACAGCCCTCGCCACCGCCGTCTGAGCACCCCTCGCCTTACCTCGGAACCTTGTCCCTTGAACCTCATCCACTGTGTCACGCTGTATCTATGACCCTTGATGCCATCCAGGCCCGCGTGCTCGGCGCGCTCATTGAAAAAGAGATTGTCACGCCGGAGAACTATCCGCTCTCACTCAACGCGCTCGTCAACGCGTGCAACCAGAGGTCCAGCCGCGAACCGGTGATGGACCTGAACGAAGAGCAGGTCCAGCAGGCGCTGCACCGGCTTGAAGACCTCGCCCTCGCCTCTACCTCGCGCGACAGCCGCGTCGCCAAGTTCGAGCACCGCGCCCGCACCGTCTTCAACCTCCGCCGCGACGAGACCGCAATCCTCTGCCTGCTGCTGCTGCGCGGCCCGCAGACGCCCGGCGAGCTGCGCTCCCGCTCCGACCGCATGTACTCCTTCGACGGCACCGACGCGGTCGAAAGCACCCTCGCCCGCCTCAGCGCTTCATCGGAAGCCGCGAGCGATGGAGAGACTGCCGCTCCGGGCACCACATCCGCGAACACGGCGCAGGCGCTGCGCCCGCTGGTTACCATCCTCCCGCGCCAGCCCGGCTCGCGCGAGAGCCGCTACGGGCATCTGCTCAGCGGCCCGATTGAGGCCACTTCGGTTCCGCACATGCCCCGAACGTACGAGCCTGCTTCTCCTCAGGCAGACTCCGACCTCCTCCACCGCATCGCCAAACTCGAAGCCGAAGTCGCCGAGTTGCGTGCGGCGATTACAGACCTGCAATCAAAACCCTAAGCAGGCTAGTTCCTCAAACCGAAACACAAAGGCCGCCATCGCTGGCGGCCTCTGCAGTTTTTGCGCCGAAGGCGCGATTCGCTGGACTTGGAAGTCCTTAGTCTCCCGCGACCGTCTCTTCTACCTGCTTCGGAGCAGCGGGCTTGATGGCCGGCGCTGCGCCGATGCCGCCCGAAGCAGAACCGATCTCGCCGATGGCAACAAAGCCGCCCGGCATATCGGGCTCCTTCAGGATCTCCTTGCGGTAGAGCTTCGCCATCTTCGCGTTCTCGGCGTCCTGCTTGATCTTCGCGTCGCGCGCCCGGATCTTCTCCTCGCGCGCATTTTTCGCGATGCCGCTCTTGTCGAAGGTGTCGTTGGCCGCGGCGTTCACGTGGGCATCGTTCAGGACCAGGTCGTACTTGTCCTGCATTTCGAGGCCCACCTTCTTGCCGCCCGCGAAGATCTCATGCCGGCCATGCTCCTCATACCACTTGGTCAGCGTGGAGGTCATGTGCATCTTCTCGATGATGTTCCTCCAGCCCACGCCCGTGTTGTACGCGCAGAAGCTGATCTCGCCCTCCTGTGTCGCGTACGGGATAATGCACTGCTCCGTGCGGCGGAAGTCGTAGTTGAACAGGTCCTGGAACCACATGCCCGCGATGAAAAGAAAGTTCCAGCGGTCCTTGCGGCGCTTTTCGATGTCGGCCATCGTGCGGTCGCCGGTCACCTTGCCGTAGTCCTTGCCGGTCGCGCCGAAGCACTTGTCGAACTTCTGCAGCAGGTCCACGATCTTGAAGTGCGTGGGCGCCTCGCTGGGCTTGTAGTTGCGCAGCAGCGCCAGCGACACGCCAACGATGGAGGATATCTTGCCGCGCGCCGCGTCGTTGATGCGCGCCACATCCTTGGCCAGGCGGTCGGCGTTCAGGAACGCAGTGACCGGGACGGCCTCTTTGGTCTCCTTGTCGATCATCAGCGCCATGCCGATGCCGCAGTTCGGGTGGCAGCCGCAGGAGAGCTGGCCCCAGTCGCGGTCTGGTCCGTGGACGAGATCCGCCCAGTCCGAGAAGGTGGACATAAAGCTGATGGGGAACCAGTCCCGTGTGGGCTCGCCCAGGCCGGTCTGCTCCTTCACATCATGCGCCATGTGGGAGAGAGTGTAGCGCTGGGCGGCGCGGCGCTCGTCCGAGACGGCCTCATCGCGACCGGTGAAGCTCACCGGCTGGAAGCTGAGGAAGTTGATCTTCTTCGGGTTGTCCAGCGCGAACTGGATGATATTGCCCACCTGCTCGTTGTTGATGCCGTTGATGATGGTCGTCACGGGGACGATGTCCACGCCGGCCTCATGCAGGTTGTGGATCGCCTGCAGCTTCACGTCGAACGCATTGCCCACCTTGCGGTGCGAGTTCGCCGCGTTGCCGATGCCGTCGAACTGCAGATACGCGTAGCGCAGGCCGGCCTCGGCCGCGGCCTTGGCAAACTCCTTCGACTTCGCAAACTCGATGCCATTCGTCGCCGCCTGCACCGAGTTGTAGCCCACCTTGCGCGAGTACGCGACCGCGTCCAGGAAGTACGGCGACAGCGTCGGCTCGCCGCCCGAGAACTGCACGCTCATCTGCCGGCGCGGCTTGATAGTGATCGCGTTGTCCAGCATGGTCTTGATCTCGTCCCACGTCAGCTCGTGAACAAAGCCAACCTGATTGGCGTCCATAAAGCACGGATCGCACATCATGTTGCAGCGGTTGGTCAGGTCGATGGTCAGCACCGAGCCCCGCCCGTGAGTCACGGTCGAAGTGCCGTGGTTGTGCAGCTTCGAATCGTTGTGCGCGCGGATGTCGCGGCCCGGGAAGACCTCTTCCAGGTGCCTGAACATCGGCGGATCGATCGACATCACGTCCTCAAAGTGGCCGTGGATCGGGCAGTCCTTCACCATCAGGATCTGGCCGTCGCGCTCGATGATCTGCGCCTTGATCTCGCCCACCTTTTCGTTCAGCAGGATCTCGTGCGGCAGCTTGCCGTCCACGATCTGCTGGCGAATCTCCGGAATACACTTCGGACACAGCGAGTCAGTCGTGCGCGGCCAGCCCAGCGGCGGCTTCTCCTTCTGGTAGCTCTTCAACAGCGGCTTGTCGCTCCACTTCGGCGTGAAGCCCGGGTTGTCCGCGAACATCGAGTTGATGCCGTTGTAGACGACCCATCCGCCCTTGGCGGCCTGTACCAGCAGGTTCTCGAAGATCTTTGCGCGTTTTGCCATGGTGAAGGTTCTCCTGATGTTGGTTCGTCGGTACGGGCCGAGGGATCCTGTCTCTTACTTCTGCCCGGATCGTGAATCGCTGGGCATGGTGCAATCTGCGGGGCCGGCTTAGATCGACGCTGGCGGAAGGTTCAGTTCCGGCGCCTCTGAGTTCAAGAGGGCCTATCCCCCTGTTGAATCAGATGCTTCTCTGCATTCAGCTTAGGGCCGGGAGGCCTGAGCGCGAAGCAATCTCTGCTGAACAGCGAGATTCTGCATTGAACGGGGATTCACAGGGGTGAACGGGAGGTAAAGGCTGTTACTACAGGGGGTTACGAGTCTGGTTCACTTGAGTCGGCTGAGGTTGTGATCACTGGATAGGCGACTACACGACTCTAATCCTTCGGAAGGTCAATCATTGCCGGTACGATCAGGATCTATGGGCCGCGAAAACGAAACAACAATCGAGCGCATCCGGGCAAAGCTCGCAGATCTGCGGCAACTCGATCCTGCGTACAAGCTCTTCGGTAGCAGCAGCCATCGCTATAGGCTGGGAGCTCCACTGACGGCTCCTGAATTGGCAAACCATGAGAAGTTGCTTGGGGCGGTGCTACCCACAGAGTATCGAGATTTCCTTCTGAAAATCGGTCACGGTGGGGCGGGGCCGTTTTACGGTCTTTTTGAACTCAATCATCGCGACCCAGAAAACAGCACCAACCTCGACCAGATCAAGAAGCCATTCAGCTGGATAGATGCAACCAACCCAACGCAATGGGAGAACCCAGAAAAACAGGATGGTGTCTTTACTGACGACGATGATGCTTGGTTGCTCGTTCCGGGAGCCGTGTACATCTGTAACTACGGATGTGCACTTCGATTCTTCTTGGTCGTAAATGGCCCTCAGTCAGGCGAAGTTTGGATGGACAGACAGGCGGACGGCAACGGAATCACTCCCGAGCGTGGCGAAGACGGGAGCAAGCTCACCTTCTTGCAGTGGTACGAGAAGTGGCTAGACGGAGCGATCTCAGGATTTAGAAAAGAGAAGGCTAAATAGCCAAGGTTGGTGATTCCCGAGTCACCGGCAATCCGGAAATAAGCCATCACAGAGATATTGAGTGACTGCCCCCTCGAACCAAGCGCCTAGAACCTAGAACCTCGCCTGCCTACGGCAGCACAAAGTTGTCGCTCGACATCTGGTTCAGCAGCCGCTGCGCGAAGATCACACGCACATGAATGCGCCGCGCCACGTCCGGCAGGAACTCCGTAATGATGTTGTCCACCGGATCGGTCGCGTAGGCGGTCAGGATGCGGTCGGCGGTTGAGCGCCCGTCCGTCTGTAGCCCCGGCACATACAGGTTCGCCAGCTCTGCGCTGACCGGGTACGCCGACAGCGTCGCAAAGTTCAGCATCGGTCGCCCGCTGTCGCTCTGCGCAATCACCGTATGCCCGACGGCATGCAGCAGCCGCCGCGCCACGCTCGCAGTCGGCATGCGGTGGTAGCGCGGGTCCTCATGCGCCAGCGAGGAGACCAGGAACGTCGAGACGAACTCCTGCGTCGCATCCTGGCTCAGGCTGTACATGGATGCGCGGGCAAAGCCGCCCACCCCTGGCCCAAAGCCGGTATGCGGATTCATCGCCACGGTAATTGCCGAACTGTAGAGGATGGTGGCCAGGTTTCCCGGGTCCTTCACATCGTGGACCGCCAGCCAGCCCTTCTGCGCCGTCGTCAGCGGAAACGGCGCCGGCGAATCGAGAAAGCGTGCATAGGTGTTTGGATGGGGCGCCTCGACGCAGGGCTCGCGTTCGCCATCGGCCGAGTCTGAATCCACCTCCGGGCCACTGGTCGCCGAAGCCGCCGCGCGGCAGGGCACAATAAAGATCGACTCAAACTGCGTGGAGACCGGCGGCAGAGCGGCAACGTACGCCGCGGTTACTGAACTCGAAGAAGACCCCAAGGAAGCCAGCCCCGCCGGCGAGTAGCCGGCCGGTGTAAATCCAATCGGCGCAGGTGCGGCAAGATGCGCCACCAGCTGCGGGCCGGCAAAGCGGGTAGATGCCTGAACAGGCGAAACTTGCCCGGCCGAAGTTTGCCCCGCCTGTGCCAGCCCCACGGCGCAGGCAGCCGCGCCAACGGCAGCGGTCAAAACCGGCAGCAGCAGCTTGCTGGACATGCGTGGGCCCCGTTCCTTTGTCTTCTGCACCTCTATCTGTATCGGCAAACAGCTCCAGTGACGAGGAGACTTCGTGTGTAGAGAATTGGCCCGAAGGTGGGATAGACGCACTGCGTTGCTCACATCTGGGCCCCTCCACTCTTGGATTACCAGTCGGGCACTCGGCGTTGGATCGCGCCCATTGCGGCATTGACCCACCCAAAACCGCATCTACATACTGAGAGACGAGGTTCTTCGCTGAAATGTCTAACCAAACCAAAAACTGGGAGCAGCAGGTACGCGACGCCGCCGCGCGAGGGGAAGAAGAACTGCACCGGGTCATCGCATTCATCAACGATGAGGTCGTGCCGGAGGTTCGCCGCAATGGCTCAGTCGCCCTCCGCCGCGCCGCCCAGGAGCTCGACAAGCTCGCCCAGCGCATGGAAGATCGCCAGTCCGGCAAGGACGCGCCGAAGCCGTGAGGTCGTCCCTCGACCTCCGGTGGCTGCGCTGGGCAAAGTTGCTGCGCGGGGCAAAATCACTGTGCTGGGCCGTGCTGCTTCCGGTGCTCACGCTGGCAGTCGCAGGCTGCCATCATAAGCAGACAGCGGTTTCCGCTCCGCCCGCGGCCAGCGCTCCTGCGATTGAGACGCAGCAGTCAGCCGCCAACGTTCCGCCTTCACGGCCTGGCGTCTCTCCAAATTCCTCCGGGGCCGCGCCAGGCATGCCAAATACAGGTGAACCTCTCCAGCCAGCAGGCGATCCGATCTCGAGCGAGGTCGGCCTCGCCAGCTGGTACGGCCCGGGCTTTACCAGCCGTAAGGCCTCCGACGGCACCCTGTATGACCAGAACGGCATGACCGCCGCGCACCGCACCTTGCCGCTGGGAACCATCATCCGCGTCACCAACCTCACCAACCAGCAGCAGGTCCTCGTGCGCATTACCGACCGGGGCCCGTTCGTCGAAAATCGCATCCTCGATCTCTCAGCCGGCGCAGCCAAAGCCATCGATATGTACCGCGCCGGCACCGCACGCGTGCGCATCGAGGCCTGGCCGCCGCCCGCTGGCTCCGACCCCGCGGGCAAGTGGTGTGTGCAGATCGGCGCCTTCATCGACCCCATCGACGCCCTGCAGCTCAAAAACGACCTCAAGCAGCGCTATCCCTCCGCCAAAGTCGCCGAGTTCGCCGGCAATACCGGCCACTGGGTCCGCATCGATCCCTCCCATCAGGACCGCGCCACGGCCGAAGCCATCCTGAACTCGATCAATCTCCCCGACCCGAACGCGATCCCCTACCTGATCCGCCTGAACTAGGCCTTTGCCGGTCGTCTGAATCAGACTGCCAGACTCCTTTCTTTTTGCGGTATTTCGCGGCCAAAATATAACGCTTGACGAGAAGCGCCTATTAGTACTACATTGCAGTACATTATGGCGACGGAGAAATCATTAGGCGAGTTTGAACAAATTGTGCTGCTGGCCGTACTGCGGCTGGGCGATGAGGCCTACGGCGTCACTATCCTCGAAGAGATCGCCGCGCGCACAGGCCGCAACGCGTCGCCGGGCGCGCTCTACACCACGCTGCACCGCATGGAGGACAAGGGGCTGGTGACCTTCCGCGACGGCGCACCCACACCTGAGCGCGGTGGTCGGGCGAAGCGCTTTGTGCAGGTGACGGACGAGGGGCGCAAAGCGGTGGCCAGCGCGCAGGCGGCATACCGCAGCCTGATGGAAGGGCTGGAACTGCTGTCCCCCACTCACGCGCAAAGAGCGCGCGTTAATGGGCCACGCAGATGGTGCGAGGTGCGAGCGTATGTCTAAGACAACGGTCGCAGAGTGGATATTGAAGCGCGCAGCAGGCGCAGGCCGCGGCACAGCGATCTTCGGCGACCTCACCGAACTTGCTGCGGCGCGCGGCACCGCATGGTTCCGGTTCGCCTATGCGCGGACGCTGATCTCATTCGCATGGCGCATGCCTGCAGCCTTTGCGGCCGCGACCGCCAGTGTGTGGACCATGAGCCAGCTTTACCCGATGTGGGTCCAATATCAGCTGCACAACCTGACGGCCGGTTGGCATGTCGATATGTTCTTTGGCCGTGTCGCGATGGTATCCAGCCCATTCCTGCAGGCGATAGCAAGGTGTCTCTGGTTTACGCTGCCGTTTGCGTGGCTGGCTTTCGGGCGGCAGGACGGAGTGACCCGGCTTGCCTGGGTCCTCTGTCTTTCGACATTGCCGGTCTTCAGCTATCGGGTATGGCTGATGGATGCGTCGTGCATCGCCACACTTGCACTGCTCATGAGTTCCGGCTTCTCTTCCCAGTGGCGCCGGCCATTCGCGGTCCTGGCGATCACATGTTTGACTGTCGTCGCTGCCGTGGGGATTGTCTTTCGCCTGCTGGCAATGCACGCCGGACGTCCATTCGCCACCTACGCTCCAACCAGAGGCATTCGCTGGCTCGCCACGACATGCGCACTTGCGGTTGCCGCCCTCATCTGCTCGTCCCTGCACCGGCGCTTGCAGGTCGGGCA
Organism: uncultured Acidobacteriaceae bacterium; assembly: GCA_963766975.1. Lineage (GTDB taxonomy): Bacteria > Acidobacteriota > Terriglobia > Terriglobales > Acidobacteriaceae > Edaphobacter. The sequence goes on along the minus strand of CAVYCF010000012.1, from coordinate 77,781 downwards.
TGCGGTCTCCACCAACTAATTCCCCGCCGGCCCGCAGGGTGAAATATTCTTCTTGCGCTTTAGTGTACTAGCTGTAATAGTACACATGTGATCCCGTTCCGCGTCCCATTCCGCCCAGGCATTTCGCTCTTCGAGCAGATCGTCTACGCCTCCAAGCGGGCCATGGTCTCCGGGCAGATGCGCCCCGGCGACCCCTATCCATCCGTGCGCGCGCTCAGCAAGGAACTCAAGATCAACCCCAACACCGCGCACAAGATCATCGCCCACCTCATCAGCGAAGGCCTGCTGGAGACCCGCCCCGGCATCGGCACCGTCGTGGCCGCTCCGCCCGACTCCAGCCGCCGCGAGCGCACCCAGCTCCTCGGCCAGGAGATCGAGCAGCTGGTCGTCGAGGCCAAGCGGCTCGGCATCGACCGCGAAGAGATGGTCGGCGCAATCGAGGAACACTGGCAGCGGCTCAGCAACAGATGGAGGACCGGCAAAGCGATGAATCCCATGATCCAGACACAAGACCTCAGCAAGAGCTTTGGCCGCGCAGGCTTTGGCGAGACCGAGGTGCTGCGCGGCATCGACCTCACCGTCCCCGAAGGCGCGATCTATGCGCTGGTCGGCGCCAACGGCGCCGGCAAAACCACGCTGATCAAGGTGCTGATGAACATCCTCCGCGCCACCGCTGGCCGCGCCGATGTGCTCGGCGAAGATTCACGCACACTCACAGGCGAAAACTTCTGCGCGCATCGGCTATGTCTCGGAGAACCAGGAGATGCCCGACGCGCATGACGGTCGGCGCCATGCTCGACTACACCCGCGGCTTTCTATCCGCAGTGGGACCGCGCGCTCGAGCGCGAGCTCGTCCGCCAGTTCGATCTGCCGCTCGACCGCAAACTCAAACACCTCTCGCGCGGCATGCGCATGAAGGCCGCCTTCGCCAGCTCGCTCGCCTATCGCCCGAAGCTGATAGTGCTCGACGAGCCGCTGGCCGGACTTGACCCACTGGTGCGCGATGAATTGATTGAGGGCATTCTGGAGCGCGCGCAGGAGACGACGATCTTCCTCTCCTCGCATGACATGGCAGAGATTGAAAGCTTCGCCAGCCATGTCGGCTTTATGGAGGACGGGCGTCTGCTCTTCTCCGAGGAGATGAGTACGCTGGCCGATCGCTTCCGCGAGATAACGATCACGCTGAATGGCCCGGCACAACTGCCGGACGCAATGCCCCACGAATGGCTGCTGGCGGAGGCCGGTGACGCTGTGCTGCGGTTCGTGCACAGCGCATACCGCGGCGATACCAGCGAGCGCGAACTGCGCGAACGATTTCCCGCCGCGCGCAACATTGAAGCCGGGCCGATGCCGCTGCGCGCGATCTTCCTCGCCATGGCGAAGTCCGGCCGCAAACAACGTAGCGCACAGCCACCGTCACGGAGCATCGAGAAAGAGAAGGTCCAGGCATGAACCAGGTCCTGCACATCTTCCGCAAAGACACCCGCTATCTGTGGCCGGAGATTCTGGCTTCGCTCGTCGCGCTCGCAATGTTTGCCGCCTGGTCTCCCCAGCGATGGAGCTTTACGCGAACGGCCATGCGCTGGCAGTCGCTACTCGAACTGTTGCCTCTGCTGGTGCTCGCTACCTGGATATTGCTGGCTGCGCGCCTGGTACAAGCGGAGAGCTTGGTTGGCGATCGCCAGTGGTGGTTGACGCGTCCCTACGAATGGAAGCCGCTGCTGGCCGCGAAAACCCTATTCGCTCTGGTATGGATCTATGTGCCATTTACTCTGACCCAGGCCGCAATCCTGCGCGAAGGCGGATTCTCGCCCTATGCAAACGCAGCAGGATGGGGCACGATGCTGGCAGTGTTCAGCGGATGCGTAATTTTACCGCTGCTGGTGACAGCCGCAATCACAGGAAACATCGCCCGCATGGCACTGACCTCCTGCGGCATCGTGGTGGCCCTGATCGTAGGCTCAAATCTGGCAACCATGCCGCGCAGCGGATACGATTCGACGGTGCCGAACGACCACCACATGTGGGTGGTCGCCGTGCTTATCGCGGGAGCGATGCTTACGCTTGGACTGCAATACGCGGTGCGCAGCACGTGGGTGGCGCGCGGTGTGGCTGTCGGCACTGTACTGCTTGCGACCTGCCTGGCGGGGGCGTTTACCGCGATTCACGAGAGCACGATCGATCGCCTGTATCCAGTCTCCGGCGCGGACCCGTTGCAGTTGGCAATGCCCGTCAAGACGAATGCGATGTATATTATGCCCCCGGTGCGCGTCGGGCCTTCTGAACGGCCGGGCATGCTTTATGTCCAGGTGCCGGTCGACTTTTCAGGAGTTGCAGAGGGCGCGGCGGTGCAACTCGACGACGTGAAGATTGCGATCGAAGACGCGAGCAGCGGATGGCATTGGACTGCACCATGGTGGACATCGGAGCCGCTGCACATCCTTCCCGGCACGCACCGCGGGCAGGTGGAGATCATGTTGAGCCGGGACCAACTGAAGCGCTTCGTCTCCAGTTCAGCGACGATGCGACTGACGCTGGCGGTGACGGAGTTGCAGGCTGGCAGTGATGCCACGGCTGCGATTTCGGACACGCAGGACTTTGCGGTAGCGGGTTTCGGCGTCTGCGCGGCGCACCCGTTGGATCGCTATAACCAGCTGATCTGCCGCTCGGCGATGGGAGCGCCGCCACTGACGCATGTAAGCGCAACATGGTACCCGAAACAGTGTGCTGCTCAGGCGTGGATGCCGAATGCTCCACTGACCGCAGCCACATGGGCCGGGACCCTGCATGCCAGCTCATTGCGAGACAGCATTTATGTGGTCCAACCCGTGCTGGTGAATCTCTTCCCCGACTGGCACGATGGCTACGACCTGTATCGCACGGTCGGCCTGCCTCTGTGCCCCGGAACGGTCGTGCATTTTACCCACTACACCGTGACCGGGCGCGCGCGTGTGTCACTCACGCTGCCGAGTTCCTATTTTCAACTTGCACAACTTCCGAACGAAACGCGAGACGAACGATGAAAAAGATGCGCCTATTTTCCGCCACAATTCTCTCCGCCTGCGCCTTCTTCCCCTGTGCTGCACTCGCCCAGACCGCGCAGCCGCCCGCCGCGGCCCACAAGCTTGAGTTCGACGCCGTGTCCATCCGGCCCAGCAGTCTTAACGCAGGCTTGATCGGCACCGACTTCCTCGATCCGGTCAGCAAGATGGCGCCACCGCCCGGCGGCCTCTTCCGCTGGAATGTGCACTTGGCTCATTTAATTGCCTTCGCCTACGACCTGCGCAGTTCTGAACTCCGGCAGCAGGCCCTCCAAGATCTCCCCAAGTCATACAACGACATCAGAAACGGAGGCTGGTTCGCCATCGAAGCGCGCGCCGAGGGCACTCCTACACGCGACGACGTGCGCCAGATGGTGCGCTCCATGCTCGAAGAGCGGTTCCATTTTGCCGCGCACATTGAGAAGCGTGACGGCGAGGTCTTCCAGCTCGTCGTCGATAAGCCAGGCCTGGGACTGAAGCCGCACACCGAAGGCGAGCCCTGCACGCTGCCATCCTCCGTAACGGACGCGACGAAGTATCCGCATGCGTACCCGTCCTATGAACAATATCGTGTGGGTTGTGGCATCTTCAACCGCGAGTTGAGCCACAGCGGAGAGCGCCGCATCGAGATGCTGGACGTCACCATGGACCAGATCGCTAACGCGCTCTCCCAGATGGCGAGCCGCGAAGGCATTCCTGTCGTAGACAGCACCGGCCTGACGGCTCACTACGATGCAGTACTGGAGTTTGCGCCGCCTGTTCCGCCCGATGCAGCATCTCCGAATGCGGACGACGCGATTGGCGTTCCGCAGTTCTCCCCCGCACTTGAAAAACAGCTTGGCCTCAAGCTCGTCAGGCAGAAGGCCCAGGTCGATGCGTTTGTCATCGACCACATCGAACCGCCCACGGAGAACTAGCGGCGCAGTCCTCATCGGCGCGAAAGTGATATCGGCTACTCCGCCGGCGGCGGATAGTAGGGCAGCTTCTGCTGCGCGGCGTCGGCTCGCTTCACGCCCACATCATCGATCAGCAGCGAAGGCGCGATCGTCGTCGACGGAACAGGTGTGATGACATTGCCGACATGCGCGTCATCGCCCGCAGCGAGAATGTCCGAACGCAGGCTGCGCGTGTCTAACTCATCGAAGACCGCCCCGCGTACCAGAGTGCGCGTACCGTCCGCATGGACGAGGTAAAGTACGCGCGGGGCAAGAGGCCCCCCCAGCGTCTCGACGTAGTACACATCGTGTCCCTCGTCCTTCGCCATCGAGGTGAGCTTCGCAAAGAGCGCCGCCGAGGACATGGGCTGCGACGACTTCACGATCAGCACGCCGGCCCGCGCATGCGCGGCCTGGCCGATCACAGCGCGCCCGTGGCCGTTCGACTCGGGAAAGTCGCGGATCGGCGTCCGTCCCGTGAGGTAGTTCTCCAGCGTGCCGTTGCGCACCACGTCGACCGGCTGCGCCGCCACGCCCTCGTCGTCCACCTCATAGGCGCCCAGCAGCGAGTGGCCGTCGAAAGTCGTCGTCAACGGATCATCCGTGACGGAGAGAAAATCCGGCAGGACGCGCGAGTGATAGCTGGCGGCATACTCGCCCTGAGCGCGCGCCGTCGTTCCTATCTCCGGGCGCACCGCCTGGATGTTGGGGACGAAGAGCGCGGTAAAGAGGTCAGCGGCCGCATCGCCGGAGAACAGCACCGGACCGTGGTAATCGTCGGCGGAGACCAGCGGCGCGATGCGCAGCGCCTCCAGGTTCTTCAGGTTGTCGATCACGCGCTTGCGCAGGTCCGGCCAGGACTCCAACCCTGCCGCGGTCGTCGCCGTCGAGCCATTGTCGCGGGAGAGCTGCATCCCGTCCGGCGCCTGTGTCCCCACCGAGACATTGTCCGCGTAGGCCGTGTAGCCCTGCCGCGTGACCGTGCCCTCGGTGTTGACCAGATAGCGGTTCACGGCCAGGCAGCGCAGGTCTGCGGACGAGTACTGCACGTTCGCGGCGTTGGTGTGCACCTCCGGATCGAAAGCATAGAGGCCGCTGGCATCGACGATGCGCTTGCGCCAGTCCTCGCGATTGATGTCGAGCGAGACCAACGGGCTGATGTGCGTGGTCGGCTTCTCTTCCGCGAAGTCCTTCTCCTGCGGCGTGCCCTCGAAGCGCTTCAATGCAGCCTGCTTGGCAGCGTAACCGCGCAGTGCGTTCATGTAAGCTTCGTCGGTGGCCGTCCACAGCGCGTAGCGCACGGCTTCGGGGTTGTCGTCGGCGGCCGCGTACTGCGCGCTTCCCTCCCCGCGATTGGTGCTCGAATCGACGGCGTAGTCCCCAACCCGCACCGTCACCCGCACGATGCGCTGGTGGCCGGACTCCTCCCGAACCAGCGCGCCGTAGTTGGCGAGTACCTCATAGGTAGAGAAGTCATCGATGCGGTACTCGATAAAGTACGGCTTCTGGGTGCCAGGGAGCAGCAGCTGGTCTTTTTCGCGGTCGAGTTCGGCCTGCATGGCCTTCAGCAGCGGGTCGGACGCAGCGGCGTCAGCTGCAAATGTAACCGAAGAAGGAACAAACATTGCGCCGGCGGCAAGCAGTGCAATCACAAAGCGGCTGATTTGTAACCGGAAGAGGAACATGGCGGCTATTTCGCTCCTTTCGCAGCTTCAGTTTCAGCGGGTGGCGGCGGAAGAATCGGCGGCCGCGACGTGCCCTGCGCCTCGCGCTGGGTCTCAATCTGGCTCACCAGCATCGCAGGCGCAACCGCCGACACCGGAATCGAGCCCGACTCAGCCCCGCAGATGCCGTTGAATATCTCCTGCCGGTCCCCGGTGGCGAGGATGGAGCTCAGCGCCGCCTGCGGCGTGCCCACCATGGAGACGCCGCGCACCAGTTCGTCGGGACGGCCGTCCACGTAAACCCGGTAGACCACCAGCGGCGTGACCGAGAAGGCCTGCGGCGACCGGCGCGTGGTGACCGCAAAACCTGAGGAGATGTCCTCAAAGAAGAGGCCGTACGCCTTGCCCTGCTTCTTTGCCTCGTCGATCAGCATCCTGCGCAGTTCGGAGTCCGAAACGGCATGGGACGAGGTCACGATGAGGTTGCCCTGCCGGCCCGTCGGCATATGGCCGGCCTCGTCGCGCCCATGGCCATTGGACTGCGACACACTCGCGATAGGCAGGCGAGACATCAGAAACGTCTTCAGCACTCCATCCTGGATCAGGTCGACCCGTCGCGCTGGCTGGCCCTCGTCGTCAAAGTCGTAGTGACCACTCAGTGCGGTCCCATGAAAGCTGGCAAGCGTAGGGTCATCGGCAACCGAGAGGAAGCTGGGTAGGATCGGCTTACCAAGGAACTTGGTGAAGGTCTGGCCCTCGTCGTCGCCCCGCTGCCGCTGGCCCTCCAGGCGGTGGCCAAGCACCTCATGGAAGAAGACCGCGGAGGCACGGCCGGAAAGAATAGCCGGCCCGTTGAACGGCTCCGTGATCGGCGCGCTGCGCAGAGCCTCGAGCCCCTTGCCCAACTCGGCGACCTTTGCAAGCACAGTTTTCTGGTCCGGCAGATGCGCCGGCGTGTCCGCCTCAAAGGTCTCGTCGCGGAAGAGGTCCATGCCATCCGCGGCGCGCGTGCGCCCGACGATCACCAGCCGCGCCGTCAGTTCGGGGTTCGCAGTGCGCGTGCCTTCGGAGGAGACGAAGTAGTCGGTCTCGCTGTTGGCCTGGAATTCGATCTCGTCGGAAAAGACGTCCGGATACTGCCGGAATGCTGCGGAAATCTCGCGCACCCGCTGCTCCCAGGCCGCCCGGTCGACCGCCAGCGCCGGCGCCGGCTGCAGCATACCGGCCTGCGGCGCCTCGGTGGAGAAGTCGGCAGATGTGTCCTCCTCCTTCGCCCGGACCTGCTCCTCGGTTCGCACCTTCAGCAGGCCGTCCAGCGCCCGGGCATAGCCCTGATTGGTTGCGAACCACAGAGATCGCGAGATCGCGTCAGGGTCATCCGTGACTGGCAGCGCGAAGCTGGTCAGGGCGCTGTTCCGCTGCGTGCCGTGGGTATTGTCCTCCGCCGGGCTGCCCAGCCGCACCTGGATATCGACCCCGCGGCTATGGCCCTGGTTCGAGTTGATCACGGCGCCGTACTGCGCCTGGATGCTCACGCTGCTGGCGTCATCGACCGCATAGCTCAGAAAGTAAGGCCGCGGCTGGCTGGGGTCATCTGCCTTGCCCAGCGAGGACATGGCGCGGCGTAGTTCGGTGTCCAGAATCGAGAAAAGCGCCGACTCAGCAGCCGTGGGCTTCGCCATCGCGGTTGCCGCGGGTGCCGAAGCGGCAAGGGCCGCCGGCGGCCCGGCAAACTTGTACGTGCCCAAAAGGGCGGCGAGACCAAGGGCGGTGGAGAGGAGTTTCGTTGGGGTCAGGAGGCAGCGCTTGCTGGGCAGCATGAGGGCGGTCTTTTTCGGTTAGGACGAGCGGGATGGAGGACGAAGTCTGGGAGCCATGCTATCACTGCGGACTGCTTGGCACGCTGCAAGGCGAAGGGCAGAACATATAGCCTGCATTCGGTTGGACGAAGCGGGTTCGCTTTAGGATGAGGGGATGCGCGCGCGTCAAATGCTAACCGGTGTTCTTGTGGCGCTTGGTCTGGCCGCCACCTTTGCATCGGCCTGGGTGCAGCTTACGCGGACGACGCCGGCCGAGGCAGAGGCCCAGCGAGTCGCGGCGGCCGACACCACCGCATACACACTGGACGCTACAAGCCTCACGCGCGCCGAAGCGCTGGGCCGAATCGAGCGGCGCATGGAGGTTCTCGGCGCACTCTCGACACCCGCTGCGCTGTTGCTCGTTCTGGTGACAGGCGCAGCCACGTGGATGCGCGATGCGGTTGCGCGCAGAACGAAAAGCCTCTGGTCGCAGGGATATGGATTTGCGCTGCTGGCGATCGCGGCCGTGCGCATCCTCGAACTCCCCTTGGCAATCTGGGGCCACCGGACGGCGCTTCAGTACCACCTCTCCGTACAAGGGTGGCCGAGTTGGTTCGCTGACTGGAGCAAAGGACTGGCCTTGGACTGGGCCATCGGCGGGCTGGTCCTCGTGACGCTCATGTGGATCCTGCGTCGCACCGGCCAGTGGTGGTGGATCGGGTTCTGGGGCATCGCAATGGCCCTCACTGTGGCCGGAATCTTCTTCTCGCCGTATGTCGTCGATCCCATCTTCAATCGCTTTACGCCCATGCAGCAGGCCGACCCGGCACTGGTCGTTCAGTTGGAGAAGGTCGTCGCACGCAGCGGCATCGCGATTCCTCCCCAACGTATGTTTGTCATGCAGGCCAGCGCAAAGTCGACCGAACTGAACGCCTACGTGACCGGCTTCGGCGCCTCCAAGCGGGTGGTGGTCTGGGACACAACCATCGCACGCTCCTCGCCCGACGAGATCGCGTTCATCTTCGCCCATGAGTTGGGGCATTACGCCCTGGGGCACGTCATGCTGGGCACCGCGCTGAGCTGCCTGGGCCTGCTGCCGTTCTTCTGGCTGGGCAATCTGGTCACGCGAACGCTCATCGCACGCTTCGGCACCGCCTGGCGCGTCAGCTCTCTCGCGGACTGGACCGGAATCGTTGTGCTCGCGCTCGTCCTGAGCGTCCTGTCAACTCTCGGCGAACCCGTGGCTAACGCCTATAGCCGCGCCATGGAGCATGACGCCGACGTCTACGGTCAGGAAGCCGTCCACGGCATCGTCGGTGATCCGCAGGCCGTGGGACGAGGTTCCTTCCAGGTTCTGGGCAGCGATTCGCTCGACGATCCGACGCCCTATCCGGCCTTCGAGTGGTGGTTCGACACGCATCCAACCATCGGTTTTAGGGCCGCCTTCGCGCGCGCATATGATCCATGGCTGGCGGGTGAGCAACCAAGGTATTTCCGACCCTGATGCGCGGGATGAAATCACGCAACCCCGCACCGTAGAATGCAGGTGGGAGTAAGCCAATGGGCGCGGATTGTCTCTTCTGCAGGATCGTGGCGGGATCGATCCCCACCGAGCGCGTCTACGAGGATGAGCTGAGTCTCGCCTTCGCCGACATCAACCCGCAGGCGCCCACCCACCTGCTGATCATCCCGAAAGAGCACATCGCCTCCACTGCGCACGCCGAGGAGGCCCACCACCCGCTGCTGGGCCATCTGATCGCGAAGTCCGCCCACATCGCTCGTGAGGCTGGGCTCGGCAAGGGCTATCGGCTGGTCATCAACACCGGCGAAGACGGCGGACAGACTGTTGACCACTTGCACGTGCACATCCTCGGCGGCCGCCACATGAACTGGCCGCCGGGCTGATCCAGGGAGGACCAAGCGTTGACCATCGAGTCCCAGTCTCAGGACACCGCCGCAGTGGCGGAAGCGGCGCAGGCTGCCGCCTCATCCTTGCCTCTGTGCGTGGATCTCGACGGCACGTTGGTCAAATCCGACACCCTGGTGGACACCGTCCTCGTGCTCACGCGTCAGGCCCCCCTGATGGTGCTGAAGTTTCCCGGCTGGATCGCGCAGGGCAGGGCGGCGTTCAAGCATAAAGTCACTTTGCTGGCGGAGATCGACGTGGAGCGGCTGCCTTACAACCAGCCGCTGCTGGAATATCTCCGCGAGGAGCACTCCACGGGCCGCGAGATCTGGCTGGCCACTGGCGCGGACACGCTGCTGGCCGAGCGCGTAGCCGCACATCTGCGCCTCTTCGCCGGTGTGCTGGCCTCCAACGGCGAGGTCAACCTCACCGGGAAGAACAAGCTCGCTGCCTTTGAGCAGCGCTTCCCCCGGGGCTTCTGCTACATCGGCAACTCGCGGCCGGACATGCCCTTGCTCACCGCCTGCGTGCTGCCGATGGTAGCCAACCCGCATCGATCTCTCAGCGCCAGTCTCGAGTCCGCTCGCGTCACACCCGCCCGCACCTTCGCCGATTCGGTCTCCCCGGCAAAGGCCTGGATCAAGGCCATCCGGCTGCACCAGTGGGCCAAGAACACACTCATTTTTCTGCCGCTGCTGCTCGCCCATGTGCGCTCAGCCGGACCGGTGGCCGCAACGTTCCTCGCTTTCCTCAGTTTCGGCTTCGCCGCGTCCGCCACCTACATCATCAATGACCTGCTGGACCTCGAAGCCGACCGCCACCACGCCCGCAAGCGTCGCCGGCCATTCGCCGCCGGAGACCTCTCGCCTATCGCGGGCGTGCTGGCCGCCGCGCTCTTCTTCGCCGCATCCCTCACGCTGGCCATCGCTCTGCCGCGTGTGCTGGCCGCACTCTCGCCGCAGTTCCCCACCCAGGGTCCGGGACCATTCCTCGAATGGCTGGCCATGTACGTGTTCATCACAATGGCCTATTCGCTGCGCCTCAAGCGCATGGCGCTCGTCGACGTCATCGTCCTCTCCGGCCTGTACACCATCCGGCTGCTGGCAGGTTCAGCGGCTGCCGCCGTGCCCATCTCGCCCTGGCTGGCCGCATTCAGCGTCTTCTTCTTCCTCTCGCTGGCCTTCGTCAAACGCTTCTCCGAACTCGAAGCGATGCTCGATGGCGCCGAAGCGCCTGCCGCGGTCGAGGTAAAGGGCCGCGGCTATCGTGTCTCGGACCTGGAGCAGGTGCGCAGCTTCGGCACCGCCAGCGGTTGTGCCTCCGTGGTCATCTTTGCCCTCTACATCGGGCTGAATGAGGCCGCTCGGCAGCTTTACCCGCACTATGCACGCCTCTGGCTGCTGGTGCCTGTGCTGCTGCTCTGGCTCTTCCGCCTGTGGCTGCTGGCCTCACGCGGCGATCTCCACGAAGACCCCGTCGTCTACGCCATCACCGACCGCCGCAGCCTGTTGCTGGGCGTGCTCGTGGTCGCCATCATGGTCTCGGCCACGATCTAATGCCGCGATACACTGGTCGCAGTGCCTCAATAGGATAGAGATGGACATGCCGGTCGGCATACCGGCTGCTGAAGTCTGCATGAACGAAGAGATCCCCCAACTCAAAAGCTATGACGAGCCTTCACTCGATGCTGCGTTCGCGACGCTACGCAATGAGGTGCGCGCGGAGACCGCTGCCGGCGTCGACGCCGAAGCCTTTCGCCTGCGCTGGCTCGGCCGCAAGCAGGGGCGCCTCAAACTGGTCAGCGATGTTTGGCTCAAGTCCGCTCCCGCCGAGGCGCGCAGGCCGCTGGGGATGCGCTTCAACCAGCTGAAGCAGGAGATCGAATCCGCGCTGGAGTCAGCGTCTGCAACAGCCGCGCGCAGCGCAGCAACAGGCATCGACATTACGCTGCCGGGCGCGATCCACACTCCCGGGGTCGAGCATCCCCTGATCAGGACCATGCATGAGGTGGTGCGCGTCTTCCATCACCTCGGCTACTCCACCGCGCTCGGTCCGCAGGTGGAGACGGACTTCCACAACTTCGAGGCGCTCAACTTCCCGCCCAACCATCCCGCGCGCGATACCCAGGACACGCTGCTCATCGCGCAGCAAGAGTCCCGCCCGCTGCGCGACCGTTTACTGATGCGCACCCACACCTCGCCGGTACAGATTCGCACCATGGCCGCCCAGGCGCCGCCGCTGCGCATCGTAGTCCCCGGCAAGGTCCATCGCAATGACGCCGCCGATGCAACCCACTCGCCGGTCTTCCATCAGGTCGAAGGCCTCTGTGTGGACACCAACATCACCTTCTCTGACCTCAAGGGCACGCTCGACCACGCGATGAAGGCGCTCTTCGGGTCGGACGTAAAGACGCGCTTCTTCCCCAGCTTCTTTCCCTTCACCGAGCCCAGCGCCGACGTGCAGATCAGCTGCATCTTCTGCGGCGGCAAGGGCTGCCGCAAGTGCAAGCACTCCGGCTGGATCGAGCTGCTGGGGTGCGGCATGGTCGATCCCGCTGTCTTCGCCAGCGTCGATGAACTCCGCGTCGCGCAGGGCAAAGAGCCGGCGTACGACTCGCGCAGGATCAGCGGCTTCGCCTTCGGCATGGGCGTCGAGCGCATCGCCATGGTGCTGCACGGAGTCTCCGAGATCGGCCTCTTCTACTCCGGCGATATGCGCTTCCTGGAGCAGTTCGCGTGAACATACTCACCCAATGGCTGCGCGGCTATCTGCCCGGGCTCGCCGTCTCTGACCGCCAGCTGGCCGATGACCTGACCCTGCGCGGCATCGCCGTCGAAGGCGTGCATTCGCTGGGAGAGGGCAAAGGCCATCTCTTCGAGATGGACATCACCACCAACCGCGTGGACGCGATGAACCACTACGGTATTGCACGCGAGGCCGCAGCGATCTACGGGCTGCAGTTGAACCCTCTCGATACCGCGCTGCCTGCGGCCGCAGCAGCCGCCAAGCCATTCTCTGTCGAAATCGCCGCGCCTGATCTGTGCGGCCGCTTCACCGCGCGTGTACTGCGCGGCGTGACGATCGCTCCATCTTCCGGTCTCGTCGCCGAATACTTTTCTCTCCTCGGCTCCAAAGCGATCTCGAACGCCGTCGACGCCTCGAACTTCGTCCTGCAGGGCATGGGCCATCCCACGCATGCCTTTGACCTGGACAAAATTGACGGTGGGATTATCGTCCGTCTCGCGCGCAAGGGCGAAAAGCTGAAGCTGCTCGACGGCACCGAACGCACGCTGGAAGCCGACGATCTCGTCGTCGCCGACCATGCTAAAGCTCTCGGCCTCGCCGGTGTCATGGGCGGCTGGGATTCGATGATCACCTCCGAAACGAAAAACATCCTCATCGAATCCGCATGGTTCGATCCGGCGAGCGTGCGCCGCAGCTCGCGCCGCCACGGCCTGCACACCGACGCCTCGCATCGCTTCGAGCGCGGCGCGGACTTCAATGTCTGTCCCGTCGCCAACGCGCTCGTCGCCAGGCTCATTCTCGAATCCGGCGGCGGTGCGATTGAAGGCGAGCTGGTCGATGTCATCGTCCCCGAGATCGCAGCGCAGAACCGCCAACCGCCCGGCAATCACTGTCTCGGTGCGCGAAGTAAAACGAATGCTGGGAACGACACTGGATGAGCTCGACACGCGGTTTCGCGTTCCGCAGTTGGTTCGCAATGCGGTTATCGATGCGGGCGAGGGTATCAACGCCCGGTTAGTCGAGGGGACGCTCGTCGCCCTGGGCTGCACACTTGCCGACCGAACTCCTGAAGAGTTCTTCGTTAAGCTGCCCAGCTGGCGTCTCGACCTCGAGCGCGAGATCGATCTCATCGAAGAGATTGCGCGCGTCTACGGCTACAACCGCTTCGCCAACACCCTGCCCACGCCGCTCCCCGTTATCGCGCATCCGCGCGCCGCAACAGAAGCGGCCGTGCGCGCGCGCCTTCTGGCGCTAGGCTACTCCGAGGCCATCTCCTCCAGCTTCGCCTCCGAGGCCGACGGCGCTATCTTTCGCCGGGAGTCGCGGTCAGATCGCGCTCGAAAATCCGCTCAGCGAAGAGGCACGCCTGCTCCGCCCGTCGCTTGTCCCCGGTATGCTCACCATGCTGGCGCACAACCTGAACCGCGACGTGCGCGAGGCGCGGCTGTTCGAACAAGGCGCGGTCTTCGGCGGCACGCAGCAACAAGTGGCCGAAACCGAGAGCCTGGCCATCGGACTCACGGGCGACCTCCCTGCATCGCGCCTCTACCCCGCAAAGGACGCCGGCATCTACGAGCTCAGGGGCCTGGTCGAATCGTTGCTCGGCCTCTTCGCCGTCTCGACCGAGGCGCTCAACGTGAGCGCCGCAGAGAATACAGTCTTCTCCACCGAGACGCCAGCTTGGATCGAGCCCGGCCGCGGCGCGACCGTGACGTTAGGCAGCAAGCCGGTCGCATGGTTCGGCGAACTGGCTGCCGGGGAACGCGAGTCGCGCAAGCTTCGCCAGCCCGTCTGTGTGGCCGAAGTCGATCTCGATGCGCTCTACGCATTGCCGCTTCGGCGCGCCACCGCGCGGGAGCTCTCGCGCTATCAGGCGGTCGAGCGCGACTTCTCCTTTACGTTCCCGGACGCGATGCAATGGCGCAGGGTCGCCCGCGCCATCGAGTCTATGCCCATCCCAGAGCTCGCGCGCCTCACCCCCATCGAGGTCTTCCGTGACGCCAAAGCCGCGACCGTCCCGAAAGACCACTACGCGCTCTTGATGCGCTGCGTCTTTCAATCCACCGAGCACACGCTGCGCGATGAGGACCTGGCGGCCTGGTCGGCCAGGATCGTCGAAGCGCTCACTGCGTTAGGTGGAGTGATGCGGTCTTAGATCGCACCCCGCACAGCGTGGCCCGTGACAACGGTTCGACGCCAAGCAGAGAAAAAGCCCGGCGCAATGCCGGGCTTTTTCTCATCTCAAGGCTGTTCAGTTCCGCTAGAACCGGATGCCGAACTTCACCGGAAAGTACGTCGTGCGATGGCTGTTGGCAGGGTAGAAGTCAGATGCATTCAAAGCCGAGGTCGCGACGTTCGCGGTAGTGACGCCGGTGCGCGGCTGGTTGTCAATGAAGACGTACCTGATCTCGCCGTACAGCATCTCGCTGGAGAACTTGGAGAACTTCCAGGTAACTCCAAGGCCGCCATTGGCGCCAAAGGCGTTGCTGGTGTAGTGGTCGAAATTCGCGTTGTAGTCCGCGCACCCGTAATAGTAACTGCATTCTTCAGTCGGAGTAGTGAAGTTAGTCACCTTGTGGTAGTAGCCCGCTCCAACCACAAAGTACGCCCCTAGGCTGCCCTCGGTCGGCAGGCTGAAGGTCGGATCCAGCGTGAAAGACCATACGTGATTGTTGCCCCCAACTGGGGTCGCGGTCCCGGTTGGCGCGGGCCCCTCAGGCGAGCATAGCTCGCTGTTATACTCCGCTATCGTGCAGTAGTTGTAGATGTAACCCTCATTGTTCACGGTCGCCTGCTGCAGGCCGAAGTGGTCGTAGTCAAACTGCAGCACTACAGCCAGCACCTTCGAGAAGTTGCGACCGCCGCCAGCCTGGAACCCCCACCCGGTGCTTTCGTAATAGTGTGTGTCTCCAACCGGCATACCAAACCCGCCGCCCGCAAGAAACGTCCATCGCGGCGAACCGTCCGCATTCGTGTTCTTGTCAGAGTAGTTCGGCCGTCCGTAGCTGCGGCGCGGCGGCGGCTGCGTCGCGCTCAGGTCGAAATGGCTCACCCCAACGCTGTCCGGCAGTGCATCAACATCCGCTGAGGAAGACGAGGAAGAACTGCTCGCAGCCAGGTCCGCGGCGAAAGGGTTCGCGTATGCGGATGCGACAAATAACGGCCGCTCTAGGCTGGCAGCTGCCGGGGAGGCCGACTGGGCCTGCATCACTGAGGCCGTTCCGGCAAGAACAAGGCTGAAGGCCGCGGCGCGGCAGGCAAGACCAAGAAAACTGTTGTGAATGGACATTTCGACGGCTCCTGAAAGTTGCAGACGTGCTGGAATGGTCTTCCTAACCCGTACTAGCCGGGTTTGTTGCGGCTTGGCCATACCCTCCGGTTCGGCAAAACCATTGTTCTTCAATAAGACGCAGAAGCCCGGCAATTGGATCACTCCCCCGGCAGATCATTGCCCGGTCTCTGGCCGGTAACCGGCCCTGAACGCCCCCGTCCGGGGATTTGATGACGGCTACCAGCCCCCACATCAGTGGATGTCAAACTGCTCCGGATGCAGGCTGGGATCGCTCTTCACCAGGATGGTCTTGCCCGCCATCTCTTCCATCTCCTGCAGCCACTTCGAGCCGGAGCTCTTCAACTGCTTCACCACCTCTGGATGCACGCGCAGCATCACGTCGCCGCGTTCCAGATGCTTGTGCATCTTGCGCATCTCGACATAGATGTCGTTGCACACCGTGACTGGCGATTTCACCATGCCGGTGCCGGTGCAGACGTTGCAGGTGGTGGAAAGGGTTCGCTCCAGCGACTGCTTGACGCGCTTGCGCGTAATCGCCACCAGCCCGAAATCATTGAACTGCAGCACCTTCGACGGCGCGCGGTCGCTCTTCAGCTCTTCTTCAAGCGCGGCCATCACACGGTTGCGGTTCTTGCGCTCATCCATATCGATGAAGTCGATGATGATGATGCCGCCCAGGTCGCGCAGCCGGATCTGGCGCACAATCTCGGGGATCGCGTCGAGATTGGTTTTGACAATCGTGTCCTCAAGCCGCGCCGTCTTGCCCACGTACTTGCCGGTGTTGATGTCGATCGCGACCAGTGCCTCGGTCTGGTTGATCACGATCGATCCGCCGGACTTCAGCCATACCTTCGACCGCAGCGCCTTGTTGATCTCCTCGGTGATGCCGAACTGCTCAAACAGCGGCGTCTCCTTGAGGTAGAGCTTCACCCGCCGGATCAGCGACGGCTGGAAGCGCTGCAGAAAGCGCAGCACACGCTCGTATTCGGACTCCGTGTCGACCCAGATGGCGGAGAAGTTGTCCGTCACCTGGTCGCGCAGCACCCGCTCGACCAGGTTCAGGTCGTGATAGATCAGCGCGGGTGACTTCGAGCCCTCGCTGCGCGCCTTAATATCGCTCCACAAATTCAGCAGGAAGCGCAGGTCGCTGCGCAGCTCCTCTTCGCTCGCGCCATCGGCCGCCGTGCGCACGATAAAGCCGCCGGAGGCGTCGCCCTTCTCGCTCAGCAGAATCTCCTTCAGCCTGCGCCGCTCGCCGTCGGACTCGATCTTGCGCGAGACGCCGGTGTGGTTCACCGTCGGCATAAACACCAGGAAGCGCCCGGGGAGCGCAATGTGCGAGGTGATGCGCGCGCCCTTCTTGGCGATGGGCTCCTTGGCGATCTGCACCAGAATCTCCTGCCCGGGCTTCAGCAGATCGCTGATCGCGGGAAGGTTGGTGGTCTGTGCGGACGCCCGGCTGCGGCCGCCATGCCCAGGGCGTCCGCGGCCACGGTCACGATCGCGGTCACGATCTCCGCGGCGGCCATCGCGCCTGCCGCGACGGCGCTCAGAATCCCGGCCAACGTCGCGCGGGCGGCGCTCGGAATTGCGATTGGGGCTGGAACTGTCTGCGTGCCCCTCGGCCTGCGCCTGCTCGCCTTCCGCAAAGTCCGCCCCTCCTTCAATTACCTCGAACGAATCCTCGCTCGACTCCTCGCGCTCGAAGGCATCGGAGAGTTCGGTCTCAGGTGCAGTCTCACCCTCCGCATGCTCGAAGCCTTCGGTCTCGTCGTCCTCTTCGTCTTCCTCGTCCAGCTCATCCTCTTCCAGCAGGTCTTCCTCGAAGTCGTCGTCGTCCTCTTCGTCTTCGTCAACATCGGGCTGCGATCGCGTGATCTGGTCGATGGACATCTCGCGCAGCATGGTGCCCAGGTCGGCCGCGCCCTCCAGCGTCTCCTCGTCCAGGTCGTCCATCTCCTCAATGGAGGAGGCGTGCAGCGTCGGCGCAGCGGCCGCTTCTTCTTCCTGGAACTGCGAGACGATCGCGCCCTCATGCCGGACAGGCTCTGTCTGGGCCGCGGCCTCCAACTCAGCCTGGTGTGCAGGCTGCGCCGGTAGCGCCTCCGCACTCGCCGAGTGCATCTCGCCTGCGGCAGAGATCGAAGTCACATCGTGCGCGGCCTCGCTCTCTTCCATCTCTTCTTCCTCGATCACCGGCGCACTCTGCCGGAACTCGCTCGGCGGCACCGGGTCCACGCGGTACGATGCAGAGGCCTCGGTCGGCTCATACTCCGTCTCGACATGCGGTGTCGCCGCCTGCACGCCGGCAAAATCGTCCATCGGCGGCTCGGTCTTTGGCGCCGCTTCGGCCTCCGGGACCGCAGGAGTGTGCACCGCGGCATATTCATCGGCACGCGGGCTGCGTTCACCGGAGCGGGGACGTTCGTCACGATTGCCACGGCGGTTTCTACCGCCATCGCGGTCACCCCGCGGGCCGCGGCCTGAATCAAAGCCTGCTCCGCGGTCAAAGCTGCGCGGTTCCGCGCCGCGGGATTGCGGCCCGCGCGGACGGATGGTCTCGCCCGGCAGCACAGCGCCGCCGTCCCAACCTTCGGCCAGGGTGTAGAGCGTTGCCGGCGGAGCCAGCGGCGTCGCATTCGAGGTTGCGGCAGAACTTGCGTTTGCTCCCGGCGTCGATTCACCCGGCTCTTCGCCCTTGCGATGCCGCGCCAGCGATTCACCCGGCAGCACCAGGATCGCGTCGCCCGCCGGCGGCGCATCGTACGCGCCCCCAACAGGACCTGTACCCGACCCGCTGCTGGAGGGCCCATCGCCTGCGCCATACCGCTCACGGCGAGGCTCAAAGCCACGCGGAGACCGGCGGCCCGAATCCTGCCCGGAGTGCGACTCGCGTCCCTGCTCCCGGAAACCCTCGCGGCGCGGTTCATCTCCGCGGCCCTGCTGGCCCGCATCCGTGTGGCTGCGGCCTTCATCGCTGCGACCCCGGTTGCGATCACGTCGGCCCTCGCGGCCGCCGCGCGGCTCACGATTCCCAGCCTGAAAATCAGGCCGCGCCATCTCTTCAAACGAAGGCTCCGCCGAGGCGTTGAACTCCGCAGAATCCGATTCCACGTTTTCAGAGACCGGGCCGAAATCTCCCTCAGCCTCGCCCGCTGCCTCCGGCGCAGCCTGTGTGCCACCCTCCTGCGGTTGTCCCGTGCCTTCCTGTCCAGTCCGATTGCCGCGGCCGCGCCGCCGACCGCGCCGCCCACGCCACTTCCGTCCGCCCTCGGCTGTCCCTTCGCCACCATTTGGCTGGCCTTCAACGTTGGCCGACCCACCCTCAACAGGCGCAAACTCCGCGTCAGCCGCCTCATCATGCGATGCCTCGCTGGATCCGCCCTCCGGCGCGGCATGCCCCTGCCCAACCGCGCGGTCACCGCCATTGCGGTTGCGGTCGCGTCCACCGCGACGCCCACGGCCTGCGCGGTCACCACGAGCGCCCTGGTCACCACGGTCACGACCATCGGCATTCTTCGCGCGATCAGCCGCAGGCGCCGTATCGAACTCTTCCGAGTCAGGCGCCTCTTCCAGAAAGTCTGTGATGTAGAGGAACGCGTCCCGCTCCAGGCCAATGTCCACAAACGACGACTGCATGCCCGGCAGTACGCGCGTCACCCGCCCGTTATAGATGGAGCCGGCGAGCGTGTACTCGTTCTCGCGCTCGTAGTAAATCTCCGCCAAAGCCTCGTTTTCGACGATGGCGAGCCGCGTCTCATGCGGCGTGCTGGAGATATAAATTTCCTTCGACATTCAAATCCTGCTTTCTTTCCGGCAGGACGAAGCGAGCGGGAGCGTTTGCCTAAGCTGCGCTCACCGTGGGTGCGGACAGGAGGGTTGGCAGGAAGCTGAGGTGTACCGAGAGGCGCAGGCTCGAAGCCCGCGCACCGAAGGCGCCCAATGAAGAGATATGCGGCGCTATCTGCCTGAATAAAAAAGCGATCGGGGACACTGGGGAGGCTTCGAGCGGACACTGCAATTCGGAGTCGGTGACCATGGCAGCCTGGGTTGGAACCCTGGGCGCGGCCGTTTCCCGTCCAAATGCAGTCATTCCCTTGTCAAACCTGTCCGGCCAACGGATTCGATCCTTCGCCTGGCCGGCCTTTATCTAAAGTCTTCTAAAACAATCTTCTAAACTTTGTGCCCGCGGTTCCGGCACCTGTGCGCCAAAGGAAGCGGGCCGATTCAGAAACCGGCCTGTTGCAGCCCGGTTAACACCAGTATGCACCAAAACGCCCCGCCGCGCTCAGCGGGCCCCACTGCGTACCCGGTGTGCTTCCGGGTTCTGGAGGGATTCTGAGGCAGCGCAAACAACAAAGTCCGGCAACCTGTAAAGTCTCCCCATGCGAACCAACCGCTCCGCCCCGCCCTGTCAGGTCATCCCTGTGCTCGTCTATCCCGATCCCGGCGCGGCCGCCGAGTGGCTGGGCAAGGCCTTCGGATTCACCGTCCGTCTGCGTATCGCCAACCACCGCATCCAGATGAAGGCTGGAAACGGCTGCTTCGCCATCGCCGAAGGCAGCGCCATTCCCAACGACTCGCAGACCGTCCAGGTCCGTATCGACGACGCCATCGGCCACTGCGACCGCGCGCGAGAGAACGGCGCCGTCGTCATCACCGAGCCCACCGACCATCCCTACGGCGAGCGCCAGTACAACGTCCGCGACTTCCACGGCCATCGCTGGGACTTCACCGAGACCATCGCCGACGTCGCCCCCGAAGACTGGAGCAACGGCGCATTCCATCTTGAATCGTAAGACCGCGCCACTAAGTAACTAGTCCCGATCGTTCCCATACACGGGAATCCCCTGCTGCACGCGATAAGCAATGCTCGCTGCCCGCGCGGTAAAGTCCGACGCCGCATAGCGCTGCTTCATCTCCGCCGCCAGCCCCTGCACCGCATCCGCCGCCTTCTGGCTGCGGCCCTTGTCCTCCTGCACCAGATACATCTCCACCAGCACGCCCTCGCGATACGTCGCGTTGTACAGAGCCTCCGCTGCCTTCGGCGAGTCCGGCCAGCGGTCGGCGTACTTCTCATACAGCCCCGCCTCCATCTCCGGACACTTCGGCAGCCCCTGCCAGTCGCCGCATACCTTGTTGTCCATCAGGTCCCACGCGGCCAGCGTAGCCTGCTTGGTTCCCGGATAGTTCTTCATCACCTTGTTCAGGTCGCCCTCATAGATCTGCGGCCGCAAATACGCCTCCTGCTCCTTCGCCGAGGGCAGCGTGCTGTTGTCCGCCTTCTCAAGCTGCCAGCGAATGTCGGCCGCGCGCCACGCCGCCTCCGGCGCCAGCGGCGAGTCCGGAAAGTACGCCGCCGCGCGCTTGTACAACAGATGCGCCGCCTCCGCCGCGTCCTTCGGCGCGTGGGGTTCCGAGGCCAGCTCCTCCTCGTTCACCGCCATGCCAAACAAAATCGCATCCCCGTTCGGCGTCACCGGCGACACGATCCCCTTGTTCTTGATCCACCCCGACTTCGGCGGCGTCGAATCGTCACTGTACTGCGGCGCGTCGTCGGAGTCATACTTCTCATCGTCGGCGTCCGTATTCGCGAACACCCGCGCCCAGTCGCCGTTCCGCTCCATCACCACCACCTCGTGCCCCGTGCCCACCTCCGTCACGTGGCCCGAATTGTCGTCCGCCGCGATATAAACAATCGCCGGATGCACCATCGTCGCCTTCGCCGACCTGTCATACCCCGACTCGTCGCCCTTACCCTTCTTCTGCGCCCGCGCCGCGCCCGCACACAGCAGCAACGCCGCGCCGAGAGCTGCGATCCCGATCTTCGCCCGCCTCGTCCTCATAGCAGACATTAGACTCCCACAGCAGCCCGCTCGGAAGCTACTTTCTCTCCGCCGCCTGCAGCACCTGCGCGAAGAGATGCGCCACAGCCGCCAGTCATCTTTTGCGCCGCCCGTATGTCCTTGAGTGTCAGTTATGAGTACCAGCTATAGTGAGCATACGAGACCCATACGATGCGTGCTAACTGGAGAGAGGGTGAAGCGACGGTTACGAGCGTTGTGACGCAGTCAGTTCCGGGCATCACAACCTACGGGGTTGTCTTCACTTACACGGTCAAAGGTAGTTACTACGCTGGGAGGATCTGCACTATAAAGCCGCACGTTCAAGGCCAAAAACTTCAGCTCTGGTACGATCCTCAGGAACCAGGCTGCAACAACTTGGTTCAGCGCGAGAGGTGGAAGAACTACGGTTACGGTATCTTTTTGGCTGCACTGGGTCTGGCGGGCGCCTATATCTATTTCCACCCTAGAAATTAAATAACTAGTTTTGCTCTGCAGCCTCCAGCACCTGCGCGAAGAGGTGCATCAGCCGCCACTTGTCGCCGGCCCCTGGTGATGCCCCATCCAGATTCACATGCGACAGCACCGGGCTCACCAGCGCCGCGCGCAGTTCGCTCCCGCGGCAGCTCGCTCTCCATCCACAGCGTCTCCGCCGCCGGAATCACGTCGTCGCCCGCGCCATGCAGCAGATACACCGGCACCTTCAGTCCGCCCAGCTTTGCCTCCGGCGACAACTCCCGCATCTCTGCCGCGTACTTCACCACCACGCTCGCGATCCGCGCCTTCGTCTCCGCCGATGTCGCATCCATCAGCGACAGTGCCTCGCGCTTCTGCGACTCGTTCAAAGCAAGCGACGCCTGCGACTCCGCGGCCTTGTCCTCATACAGATGCGCTCGCAACACAGCGCGCACTGGCGCGACATCCTCCGCCGGCACAAAGTCCTCCAGGTGCTCATACTCGATCACCAGCGGCCCATACTCATGCGGTGCGAGCGTCTCCACCGTCCCGTCGGGCCGCGCATCGCGCCCCGTCTCGTAGTACTCCGTCACGCGCGCCATCGAATCCTGCGCGCCCACCGCAAACACAAACTTGAACCCCGGCGCATACCGCGGGTCTTCTGCTGCGACGAGCGCCAGCCCCCCCGCAAAGCTCAATCCCATCACACCCACCGGCCCGCCCGTGCGCTCGGCCATCCACCCTACCGACGCGCCAATCGTCTCCACCGAATCCTCATCCACGTGGTAGTCCTTGATGCCCGGCAGCTCCGGCGTCAGCACGCGGATGCCGCACGTCGCCATCGCCCGCGCAAACCCCATCAGCCGCGGCTCATCGATCCCCAGATGATGCACGCCGTGAAAGATCACCATCGCCGGCGCATTCGGCTTACCCTGCGGCTGATACATGCGCACGCGCACCGTCCGCTCGCCCGCCGGCGTCGCAATCGCAAAGCTCACGTCCTGGACCTCAACCTGCGTCGTCACCACGCGGGCAAACCACGGCGCCTTCTGGCCGCTGACGCTGTCCAGCACGCACACCGCCTGCACATGCGCCTTCGCCGCCGGCCAAGCGAGCGCGCAAAGCCCCACTGCCGTCGCACACGCAATGATCGCAATCGCCGACCGCCGCCCAAGCCGCACGCTCAGACCTTCCCCTAGTATCTAACCCCAGCAACTAGTCCCTTGCCTAAGTCTGCGGCCCCTGCGGCTGGTCCTTCGCATCGTCCAGCGTCACCTTGAAGTCCATCTTGCGCTTGCCGCGATACGCTGTGATCGTCACCGTGTCGCCTGCGCGGTGTTTGTTCAGCTCCGCGGCAAAGTCCGGCCCGCCCTCAGTGTCCTGTCCATCCAGTTGCACAATCAGGTCGCCGCCCAGCAGCACCGGCATGTTGCCGTCGTACGCGCGCTGCGTGCCTCCATGGATACCGGCCTTCTCCGCCGCGCCGCCTCGGAACACACGCTGCACAAGCAACCCACTCTCTGCAGGCAGGCCAAGCTGCTCGGCGGTGTCCGGGCCGATGGGCAGCGTTTCAATGCCCAGCGAAGGCCGTCGCACCCGCCCGTACTTCGCATAATCCTCCAGCACCGCCTTCGCCGTGTTGATCGGAATCGCAAACCCGATGCCCGACGACTGGTCCGCTCCATTCGACGCAATCATCGTCGTTATCCCAATCACCTCGCCGCGCGAGTTCAGCAGCGGCCCACCCGAGTTGCCCGGGTTCACCGACGCGTCCGTCTGGATCGCATTGTCGATCGGCACTGACTCCTGCCCGCGCACCGAACGGATCGCCGAGATAATGCCGCGCGTCATCGTCCCATTCAACCCGAACGGATTGCCGATGGCATACACCCGCTGCCCCACCGCCAGGTTGGAGCTCGTCTCGGCCAGCGTGGCCGGCACCAGATTGGGCGCGTCGATCTTCAACAGCGCCAGGTCGTGGCCAGGATCGATCGTCAGCACCTGCCCCTTGTACGTGTTGTTCTTGTCGGAGAGCTTCACCTCCACGCTGCCGTGCTCGTTGCCTCGGATCACGTGGTAGTTGGTCAGGATCAACCCCTCCTTGGTCAGGATGAACCCCGAGCCCTGCCCCTGCTGCGGCACCGCTCCGTAGAAGAAGTCATACGCCACCGTCGTGGACGTGATGTTCACCACGCTGGGCAGCGCCTTCTTGTACACCGCGATGTTCTGCTGCTCTTCGGCGTCAAAGGCCGGCTCGGCCGAGGCCACTGTCAGGTCAAAGCCGTTCGGCCCCGCCATCTGCTCAATCGCGCCCACAGGCGCGCCCGCACCGGCGCGCGCCCCGAATAGCGGCGCCAGCGCCCCCGTCGCAAAAAAGTGCGTTGTGACGTAATAAAAGCCGCCCAACAGCAGCAGTACCAGCAGCACAGGTCGCAGTTTCATCGTGCTTGTTATTAATCCTTTCTTTCCGCGAGAACGCCGGCAGCCAGAGCTTCAACTGCCTCTTGGCATTCCTCCCGCGTCGCGCCGTAAGCCATCACACCCGGCAGCTCAGGTATAGCGGCGATCCATCGACCGTCCCGCTCTCTATCGAATTCAACGGAAAGCTCCATGACTAGTTGTTCTTAAAGATACGCGCCTACCCGAGATTCCGTTCGCTATCTGGCCGACTTCGCCGCTTCGTTCAGCTCCGGCCACAGCGCATCCACCTGTGCGCGAAGCCCGTCCACCGAGCCGTCATTCGTCAGCACAAAATCGCTGTGCGCTGCCTTCCAGTCATCATCCAGCTGCTGCGCCATCCGCCGCCGCGCCTCCGCCTCCAGCTCACGCAACTTGTCGTCACTCAGAACGCCGCGGTCATCCGCACGCTCCACAAAGCGCGCCACCCGCTCTTCTTCCCTTGCACGCACCAGGACGATCCAATCAAACCGCCGCCGCCAACCCTCTTCGCCGCTGTTTCCCATTGCTCCATGCTTCGTCTCGAACACCAGCGCCGACTCTACCACCACCACTGCGTCCGGCTCGCGCTGCGCAATCTCCGCGATCATCTCCTCCTGCCGCGCAATCGTCGCCGGATGCACGATCGCATTCAGCTCGGCAATTCTCCCCTCGCCAAACGCAATCTTCGCCAGCGCCGCACGATCCAGCGTCTGATCCGCCTTCACCACCCCCGGCCCGAACTTCGCCACAATCTCCGCATACACGCGCTCGCACGGCTGCATCAGCGCCCGTCCCACCTCGTCGGCTGAGATCACATGCGCGCCCAGCTCCGCGAACCGCCGCGCCGCGGTCGTCTTGCCGCTGGCCAGCCCGCCCGTCAACCCCACGCGTAGCATCGCTCTTAATTCCTGTCCACGCCGACGGCCCCACTTCCGCGCCGCGCCTTCGCCGCCTGCACCGTGTTGTGCATCAGCATCGCAATCGTCAGCGCGCCCACGCCGCCCGGCACCGGCGTATACGCACCCGACACCGCAAATGCCGCCGGATCGATGTCCCCCACTAACGTCGAGCCGCGTTCCTCAAACTGCTTCGCCCGCTTCGCGTCGCCCGGAAAGAACCGCGCCACTTCGGCCGCATCCGTAATCCGGTTGATCCCCACGTCGACCAGCGTCGCCCACGGCTTCACCATCTCCGCCGTCACAAACCCCGGCCGCCCGATCGCCGCCACCAGAATGTCCGCATCCCGCGTATAGCGCGCGATGTCCACCGTCTTGCTGTGGCACACCGTCACCGTAGCATTTGCGTTCAGCAGCAGCATCGCCATCGGCTTGCCTACAATGTCCGAGCGCCCCAGTACCACCGCATGCGCGCCCTCTACCTTAATACTGCTGCGCCGCAGGATCTCCATCACGCCTGCCGGCGTGCACGGTTTCAGCCCCGGCCGTCCCGCCTGCAACAGCCCTGCATTAATCGGATGGAAGCCATCCACATCCTTCGCCGGCGACACCGCCTCCAGCACCCGCCGCGTATCCACGTGCGCCGGCAGAGGAAGCTGCACCAGAATCCCATCCACGCTGTCGCGCGCATTCAGCTCGGCGATCAGCGCGAGTAGCTCTTCTGTTGTTGCAGATTCCGGCGGCGTATGCGACTCGCTGTAGATTCCCAATTCGGCGCACGCCTTCACCTTGCTGCGCACGTAGATCTCGCTGGCCGCCACATGCCCCACCAGCACCACTGCCAGCCCCGGCGTCACGCCCGCGGCCTTCAGCGCGCGCACCTTCGCGCCCACCTCCGCCTTGATCTCCGCGGCGATCTTCACCCCATCCAGTACTCGTGCCTGTTCGCTCATCCTGTTGTCATCCTACCGCGCGCCCATATCTCGCTTCGGCCTCCGAGTACCGCGGTCACGTCCCACCCCGGAACAATCTCTCCTCTCAATTCGCGTATCTCGCGAAACCGCCGATAACCATTTTGCGTATTCTTCCATGACGCGAAAGTCCGATGGCCACAAACCCAGGCCGACTGCACAATTGTTAGCAACTTGAACTGGCCCTTAGCGTCTAATCCGCTAACAAGTCGGCCGGCGCAGCTGATCCGGCATGGAAGGGAAATCCGGTGCCGCGCTTCACGCGTTCCACAGCAGAAGCCGCGCCAGTGAACAGGAGGATGGTCATGGAATATATCGCAGCCGTAACGCCTGCCTCCGCGATCGAGAAATTCTCCGCCTCCGATCTCTCCTCGCTGCGCGAAGAGCTGATGCAGTCCGGTCTGGACCACTGGCAGGCCGCCGAGTTGATCGGCTCCTTCCTCACCCTGCGCGGCTACGGAGTCTCCTCCACCGCAGCTCGCGGCGCCGCCTCGCGCATTGAGTCCGTCGGCTGCTCGCTGAAGTGCATGCAGGAAGAGCTGGAAAAACTCGCTCTGGTCATGTAACTGACGACCAACTGACAACCGAAGCTGACCTATCAAAGCTGAGCAGCAGTCTCGCGTCTTGTTTCTTCCCAGTTAGGGAATTGCAACCGTTGCGTGGTAGGGTTCTCCGAATAAGGAGACCCGCCATGCGCATTCGCCGCTCGCTCGTCCTTCTGTTCGCCCTAGCCGCCTCACTCACCCCGGCCCTCGCTCCTTCGCACGTCCTCGCCCAACAGGCTGCCGCACCGTTTCCCTGCACCGGCAACGTCAACATCGTGCGCATCTCGGAGATCAAGCCGGGCATGATGCAGAAGTTCCTCGACGCCGTCGCCGCCCAGGCCGCCTGGTATAAGTCTGCCGGCACGCCCGACAGCATTGCGGTCATGCGCGTTCTCAATCGCGACCCCACCACCAAGGCCTACACCCTCTCCGACACCCAGGCCATTACAACCCACATCAGCCCTGCCGACGAGAAGTCGCCCAAGCATGACGCGGCCTTTGACGCCTTCGTCGCAATGTTCGCCGCCAGCTCTACCATCAAAACCCAGTACCTCACCTGCATGCCCGGAATGTAACGCTGCGGAACTCCGCGCGGAGCATTGCGCGGAGTTTACCTTTCGCGGACCGCCTTTCCTCATCAGTTCCTCATCCCACCCCGTTGCATAATGGGCTTAATGCCCTCACTCTGGTCGCCCGCCAACTGGCCGCAGCGCCTGGCTGAACTCGAAGCCACCGCCGGCGAGCTCAAGGAAGCTCCGCTCCGCCGCGACGTGCGCTCGCTCGGCGCACTCCTCGGCGAGGTCCTGCGCGAGCAGGCCGGCGACGCCACCTTCCAGTCCGTCGAAGAGCTGCGCCAGACCGCCATCACCCGCCGCGAGGCCGAAGTCTCTGAATCCGCCGCCGCGCCGCGCGCCGCAAAGCCCCGCGCTACCTCACCCAGCGCCACGTCCGATCCTCTCCAGCACGCCATCGCCTGCGTCGGCGCGCTCTCTGAGACCAGCGCCTACCAGCTCGCCCGCGCCTTCGCCTTCTACTTCGAGCTCATCAACCTCGCCGAGACCAACCACCGCAAGCGCCGCCGCCTCGCCAGCCAACTCCACCCGGACGCCGTCCCCCAGCGCGGGTCGATCCGTGGAGCTCTCCGCCAGATCCATCTCGCCGGCGCCAGCGCCGACGACGCCCGCGCGCTGCTCGGGAAGATCTGCATCACGCCCGTCTTTACCGCCCACCCCACCGAAGTCGCCCGCCGCTCCGTGATGTTCAAGCGCCGCCGCATCTCCGACCTCCTCGAACAGCTCGACCGCATCCCCGTCCCCGAAGAAAATCTCGAATCCCTCGAGCGCGACCTTCTCGCCGAAATCACCGCCCTCTGGCAGACCGACGAGGTCCGCCAGGCCCGCCCCACCGTGCGCGACGAGGTCCGCATGGCGCTCGACTACTACGAGGCCTCCATCTTCAACACTCTGCCCGCCCTCTACTCCGAGGTCGCGCAGGCGATCGCCAACGAGTTCTCCATCGCCGAACCATCCCTCACCGAGCTCCCTCAACTCGTCGCCTTCGGCTCCTGGATCGGCGGCGACCGCGACGGCAATCCGTTCGTCACGCCTGAGGTCACTCGCCAGGCGCTCACCCTCGCCCGCGAGCTCCTCTTCACCCACTACCGCTCACGCCTACAAGTGATCTTCGATCAGCTCGCCAGCTCCACGCGCATCGTCGCCGTCACCCTCGAGCTCACCGAGCTCGTCGACACCTACCTCACGCAACTCCGGGCGGCTGGTCAAACCATCCTCGAATCCCGCTTCCCCTTTGAGTCCGTACGCCTGCTCGTCAGCTGCATCATGATGCGCCTCGGCGGCCCGCCGCACATCTCCGTCCCGCTCCCCGCCGGCTCCGCGCTCGCGCCCTATGCAACCGCTGCCGAACTGATCGCCGACCTCACCGTCCTGCGCGCGAGCCTCATCCATAATCGCGGCCAGCGACTCGCCCGCCTCTACATCGATCCCTTCCTGCTCGAGGTCCGCACCTACGGCCTCCATCTTCAAACCCTCGACATCCGCCAGCACGCCCGCGTCCACTCCGCCGCCATCGCCGAGATCGCAAAGCTGCCTGCCGCGAACGAACTCGGCCCCGCGCTCTCACCATCAAGCACCGAAGTCCTCGACACCTTCCGCGCCATCGCCGAACTCAAGCGCGACCTCCCCGCTGAATCGCTCCCACGCTATGTCATCTCCGGCGCAACCTCCGCAGAAGACATCCTCAACGTCGTCCGACTCGCGCGCCTCGGCGGCGTGCGCGTGGAAGGAGACGCGCAAGGCAAATCTTCCGACCCCGGCCTGCAGCCCGTCCCGCTCTTCGAATCCATCGAAGACCTGCAGAACGCGCCTGCCATCATGCGCCAGCTCTGGTCGTCGCCCGCCTACAAGCCGCTGCTCGCATCCTGGAACCACGAGCAGGAGGTGATGCTCGGCTACTCCGACTCCAACAAAGACGGCGGCATGATCACCTCCACCTGGGAGATATGGAAGGCCCACCGCGCGCTGCACCAGGTCGCACGCGAATGCGGCGTCACCCTGCGCCTCTTCCACGGCCGCGGAGGGACCGTAGGCCGCGGCGGCGGTCCTACGCATCGCGCCATCTTCGCCCAGCCCATCGAGAGCTTCTCTGGCGAGCTGCGCATCACCGAGCAGGGCGAGGTCCTCAACTGGAAGTACTCCGACGTGATCCTCGCCGAGCGCAATCTCGAACTCATGATCGCCGCCTCGCTCGACGCCCTCGCCCGCCCCGACGCGACGCTGCAGCACAAATCGGGTGCCCCACCTTCGCGACCGCAGGGAGCTAAGGTGGGAGACGAAGCTCGGTACACACCTCACCTCACCGGCGAGATCCTCCCCGAGTGGGAGTCCGCGCTCGACCAGCTCTCCGCCACCAGCTACGCCTTCTACCGCAAACACATCGCCGAAGACCCCGACACCTTCACCTACTTCGAGCAGGCCACGCCCGTCGCCGAGCTCGAGCACGCCCGCATCGGTTCCCGCCCCGCCAAACGCACCGACGCCAGCGCCCAGCGCAAGCGCAGCATGGAAGACCTCCGCGCCATCCCCTGGGTCTTCGGCTGGATGCAGTCCCGCCACGTCGTACCTGCCTACTTCGGCGTCGGCCACGCGCTCCAGCACTTCATCCAGACCAACGGCGCGGACAGCAATCCGGATCAGGCCACTCGCGAAGCCGCCAACCTCGCCCTGCTCCAATCCATGGCGCGCGGCTTCCCGCTCTTCATTGACATCATCCGCAACGTCGAGGTCGGCCTCGCCAAGGCCGACTTCTCCATCGCACGCCTCTACGCCTCACTCGTCACCGACCCCGGCCTGCGCGAGCGCGTCTTCAACACACTGCTCGCCGAGTTCGAACTCACTACGCGCATGGTGCTCGCCATCCTCGGCCAGTCCACGCTGCTCGCGACCAACAAGGTGCTTGAGCGCTCCATCCGCCTGCGCAACCCCTACGTCGACCCCATGTCCCTCATCCAGGTCGAGCTCCTCCGCCGCAAGCGCGCGGCACAAGCCTCAGGCGCCTCGCCCTCCGCCGAACTCGACCGCGCCATCACCGCCACCATCAACGGCATCTCCGCCGGCCTCAGAAATACGGGCTGAAGCCTCCGCAACACCGGCTGAGGATTCAGCCAACACGCTCAACCCGCCGCGCACACCTTCACTCTGCGCTCCAGAAAGCTTCGTTCCATCTCGTTCCGCGCCGCTTTCTTTGCCCTCTTGAAACTCTCTCGCGCCATCTCTCTTCTTCCCAGCCGCAGTTCCATCTCCCCCATCGCTGCCCAGTAGAACGGGTACTGCGCCAGCCGCTCCTGCCCGGTAATCGACGCCATCTCCTCCAGCCCTCGCTCCGGGCCATCTCTTTGCGCCACGGCAATCGCGCGATTCAGCGCCACAATCGGCGAAGGCCGCACCATCATCAACCTGTCAAACAGCGTCACGATCGCCGCCCAGTCCGTGTCCTCCATTCTTCCGGCGCGCGCATGCTCCGCGGCAATCGCCGCCTCCACATGGAACTCTGTCACCTGCGCGCCCGTCGCCGACGCCTCCAGCAAGCGGATCCCCTCTCGCGTCAGGGCATCGTCCCATCGCGTCCGGTCCTGCTCCGGCAGGGAAGCCAGCCTTCCCTCCGCATCCACCCGGGCCGGCAGGCGGGCAGCATGGAGATGCATCAGCGCGGCCAGCGCCAGCGTACCCATCGTCCGTCCCATTGGATGCTCGAGCAGCATCGCCGTCAGACGCATCGCCTCCCGGCACAGCTCCGTCCGCACCGAGGTTTCCGCCGTTGTTCCGTGATACCCCTCGTTGAACAGCAGATAAAGCGCCCTCTGCACATCGGGCAGGCGGCTGGCGAACTCCCCCGGCGATGCCACGTCAAACAGCTTCCTGGACCGCGCCATCACCTTCTTCGCCCGTGTAATTCGCTTCTCCGTCGCCGCTTGTCCGCTGACGAACGCCGCTGCCACCTCACCCACGCTGAATCCGCACAGAATATGCAGCATCAGCGCGACCCGTGCGTCCTCTCGCAGCCGCGGATGGCAGCACGAGAACATCATCCGCAGCTGCTCATCCTGGATCGCGTTCGGCTCGAACACCTCGTGCACGGTGGGCACCAGCGTCCACTCGCTCTCGATCAGGCGTGTCAGCTCCGGCTCATAGGTCCGCGCCGTCCGCTCCCGCCGCAGGATGTCCACCGCGCGGCGTTTGGCCGTGATCATCAGCCACGCCGAAGGGTTCGCCGGTACCCCGTTGAACTTCCAAACCTCGAGCGCGCGGCAGAAGGCGTCCTGCACCACGTCTTCTGCCAGCGCGAGGTTGTGCATCCCGAACAGCCGCGTCAGAGCCGCCACCATCCGGCCCGCCTCATGCCGAAACAGTTGCGGGTCCAGTTCGCCGCCGGTCTGGCGTTGCTCTTCCATTACATGTTCATCTGCAGCAGCGGACGTACCTCCACGGCCCCGTCCACCTCAAAGATCGGGCAGCCCTTCGCGGCCTCTACCGCCTCGTCGAGACTCTTCGCGGTGACCAACGTATAGCCGCCGATCATGTCCTTCGCCTCCACAAACAGCCCGTCGCTTACTACCTTCTTGGCGCCCTTCACCACTTTGCCCGTCCGCTCCAGGGGCGCGCCCACCTCTTTCAGATGTCCTGCCGCGCCCAGCTCTTTCATCCAGGCCATCCACTTCTGCATGGTCTCCTGCCCTTCAGCAGGCGACTTCGGTTCCGCTCCACCGCGGTAAAGATATAGAAATTCAGCCATTGTCATTCTCCTGTTCCATCAGTGTTCTTGGGTGTTACGCATCTTAAACGTTTCACCGCATCTCGGCCGGACATTTTTCTTTCCCAAGTAGACTGAGACTGTACCCCTCCGCCACCTGCCGCGGAAGAGAGATCACAGGGAAGTCTCCATGCCACCGCGCCCCAGCAAGAAACGTCTCGGCAAGAAGCATCGCCAGGCCACCACGCGCCCCAAGAAATCCGGCTCCGCCCCGCGCCGCAAGCCCACCACCGGCGCCTTCGTTGCCAGCGTCTCCAACGCCTCGCCCAAGGGCCGCAAAAAAATCGCCTCCGACCGGCGCAAGGCCGAGGCCAAGCGCCACATCCCCACGCAATCCCCTGAGCGCGAACGCAGTAAGCCCATCGCGCCAAACGCTCCGCGAGGCAAATCCCGCATCTCTGCGCACGATCCCTACGATCCCAACCTCGAGCTCCCCGCCGAGGCCGCTGCCTGGTCCCGCGCCGAATCCCTCGCCGCGCAAATGTCGCTCAACGCCCGAGTCGCCCGCACAGCCGCCGCCCACCTCGAATCCGAAACCGGCCTTCCCCTGATCGCCATCGTCGGCCGCCCCAACGTCGGCAAGTCCACCCTCTTCAACCGCCTCACCGGCTCCCGCCGCTCCATCGTCGGCGACGAGCCCGGCATCACCCGCGACCGCATCTACGCCGATCTCGAATGGCTCGCCCGCACCGCCCGCCTCGTCGACACCGGCGGCGTCCTCCCCGACGACCCCGAGCTCATCCCCGCCGAGATCTTCCGTCAGGCCCGCACCGCGCTCGCCGAAGCCGACGCCATCATCATGGTGGTCGACGGCCGCACCGAGCTCGCCGCCCCCGACCTCGAACTTGCGCGCCTGCTCCTCCGCTCCGGCAAGCCCGTCTTCCTCGCCGTCAACAAGATCGACACCGCCGCCCTCGCCTCCAACGCCGAAGACTTCCGCCGCCTCGGCTTCAAAAACATCATCCCCATCTCCGCCGAGCACGCCATCGGCATCGGCGACCTCCTCGACGCCGCCTTCGCCGTCCTCCCCGAACCCACCGAGACCGTCAGCGCACCGGAAGCCATGCTCACTGAAGCCGACGAGATCGAAGAGGACGAGACCGGTCCCGACTTCAGCCCCGCCGCAGGATCAGAACTGCTCCCCGGTGCCGTCAGCGAAGTCGCCTCCAACGAGCCAGCAACCCACCACCCCCGCCACGCCGAACACATCCCCGCAGAAACTCCCATCGCCATCATCGGCCGCCCCAACGTCGGCAAATCCACGCTACTTAACGCCCTCACCGGCTCCGACCGCGCTATCGTCTCGCCCATCGCCGGCACCACTCGCGACGCAATCGACGAGCTCGTCATCCGCAACGGCCAGGCCCTGCGACTCATCGACACCGCCGGCATCCGCCGCAAAGGCAAGACCCGCCTGATGGCCGAGAAGCTCTCCGTCGTCATGGCCCGCCGCCACCTCGAATCCGCCGACATCGCTCTCCTCGTCCTCGACGCCTCCGCCGGCGTCACCGCGCTCGACGCCACCATCGGCGGCTACGCGCATGAGTCCGGCCGCTCCGTCATCATCGTCGTCAACAAGTGGGACCTGCTGACCACAAACTTGTCATCTCGAGCGAAGCCGCGAGCGTCAGCGCGCGGCGCAGTCGAGGGACCTGCTTCTAAAATCGCGCCACACAATCACGTCACCCCCCTCATGCACGACCGCCGGGACGCGCACGAGTGGGAGGGCACCAAGTCCAACACCCCCAAAGCCTCGCAAAAGATCTTCGAGTCCCAGCTCCGCACCCGCCTCAAGTTCCTCGACTACGCGCCCGTCGTCTTTCTATCCGCCGCCGCCGGCACTGGCCTCGACGCCCTCTACCGCGCCATCTCTCTCGTCGCCCGCGAGCGCCGCAAGCGCGTCACCACCGGCCAGATGAACCGCTTCCTCGCCCGCACCGACTTCCAGTCCGCCCCCGTCCCTCTCAACCGCCGCATCAAGATCTACTACATCACCCAGGCCGCCGTCGCTCCGCCCACCTTCGTCCTCTTCACCGACCGCGACGTCCCCCTCCACTTCGCCTTTGAGCGCTACCTCGCCAACCGTCTGCGCGAGGCCTTCGGCTTCGTCGGCACCCCGCTCCGCTTCCTCACCCGCCCCCGCAACAAAAAATCCACGGGCTGACAGCGCGGGCTGCGCAGCGATACAAACTTTCCTAAGCCCATGCGGACTATGAAGCCAGAGCGCGCATCTCCTCTCCCCGCATCTCCGCTGGTAGTCCTCGCCGGCCCCACCGCCAGCGGCAAGACCGCGCTTGCGCTCGCCCTCGCCGCGCGCTTCCCCGCCGAGGTCGTCTCCTGCGACTCCGTCGCCGTCTATCGCGGCCTCGACATCGGCTCCGCCAAACCCACCGCCGAAGAACGCGCCCTCGTTTCGCATCACCTCATCGACATCCTCACGCCGGACCAGCCCTGCACCGCCGGCCACTACGCCCGCCTCGCGCGCGAGGCCATCGCCGGCATCACCCAACGCAATCGCCTGCCCATCGTCGCCGGCGGCACCGGCCTCTACCTCCGCGCGCTGCTCGACGGCCTCTCACCCGCGCCGCCGCGCGATGAATCACTGCGCAAGAAACTCCGCGCCCGCGCGGACAAGTCACCCACGCAACTGCATCGCATCCTCGCCCGCATCGACCCCGCCGCCGCCCGCGCTATCCACGCCAACGACGTGCCCAAACTCATCCGCGCTATTGAGGTCTCGCTCACAGCGCGCCGCCCCATCACCCAGCACTGGCGCGAGAACGAACGTGAAGCACTCTCCGGCTGTCGCATCCTGCGCCTCGGCCTCGATCCGCCGCGCGCCGCGCTTTACGATCGAATTAATCGCCGCGCCGCCACGATGTTCGATCGCGGCCTCGAAGAAGAGACCGCCCGCCTCGTCGAGCAGTACGGATACGATTGCCGACCGCTCGCCTCGCTTGGCTACGCGCAGGCCATTGAGGTGTTGCGCGGAGCACTCACGCGCGAAGACGCCGTCACGCTCTGCGCGCAGGGCCATCGCAACTACGCCAAGCGCCAGCTCACATGGTTTCGCCGCGACCCCGAGATCCACTGGCTGACCGGCTTCGGCTCCGACACCGAAATCCAGTCGCGCGCCGTCGCCCTGGTCGAAAAGCATCTCGTCGGCTGACGCAAAAAGGCCCACCGTCTCCGATGGGCCTTTCACAACTAACAAACCGACCACAAACCTCACAACTATCCTGCTAGCGTTAGATCCTCGGCCAGCTTGAAGTGCACAATCGACTCCGACGGAATGTCGAGGTCGCGGTTGCCGGTTAGTCCAGCACCGGCCGTGCCTGCGCCCGCGCCGGCCAGCCCGCCGATCAGCAAACCCGTCCCGCCGCTGGCCACGCCGCCGATCAGCATGCCAAGTCCCGTTCCGCCGCCGATCATCGCGGCCGACCGCTTGCCTTTGCCCTTCTTCCGCTCCGTCATATCATGCGTCGCCAGCGGATACCGCTGCCCGTTCAGGTCCAGCGCCGTTAGCCGCAGCTCCAGATACGATGCGCCCTTGAAGTGCCCGCGCCTGTGCGAGGCATCCACGATCCCTTCCACCTGTGTGCCTTTGGGAAGAATCACGCGCCCACTCTCGTCCGTATAGGACTCGGCCAGCTCTCCATCGAACGGCGAACCCGCCGCCGTCGTCTTCACGCTGATGCGCTGGTTGATGCGAATCGCCAGCGTCGTCCCGGCAGGCACATTCACATTCGCAGGCACGATCGGCGCTGGGGGCGCCGGCGCTCCGGATTGCCCTTGCGCCACCGGTTGCCCCGGCTGCGCAGTCCCAACTGGGTTGTAATACACACCCGGCGCCGGTGGCGGAGTCCCTGCCGGCACTGCCCCAGCCGGAGTGGTCGTCGAAGAGACCGTCTCTGCCGTCTGCCCCGGCGCAGGAGGCTGAATCGTCGTCGTCGTCGTGTTGCCGTCCTTATCTACGGACACAACCTGCTGCGGCTGCCCCGTCGCCGCCGCCTGCTTCTTCGCGTTGTCGATCGCCTCGTCCTGCTTGCTCTTGCAGCCCGCCAGCAGCGCCATCGCCAACATGGCTGAACCAACCAGCCGAATCATCGTTTGATTTTTCCTCATCGTCGTCCCTTTCCTGTTCGCGCGGTAACCACTCTCCGCAACAACGGCATCACGTTTCCATATGCACGAGTGCATGCAGATTCAGATGCCAGTTATCGACGGAAAATGGCGCGCGCGCGTCAGAAAATGGGCGAAAATTCAGATTGTTTGAAAGCCGCCTGGATCAGGAGCCAAACTTATACAGCAGGTACAGGCCATTTGCGACCAGCAACAGACCCACAATGGCAAACACCACACTGCCCGCGCCCGAGCTGATGCTTCCCGGCGGACGCCGCTTTCCCCGCTTCGCACCTGCAACCAGAAAGAACCCTCCCATACAGAAGTTCAGCCACGGAGAGTCGAACATCACCAGAAAATCCAAGGGTCCCTCACTCGCGAATCGGACATCAGTCGGCAGGTACACGCCGCTACGGTTCTTCATCGGACAAATTCAGCATAATCCTGAATCGCGTCTCACCGAATGCCACCCGCGGGCCATAGATGACCCCATCGTTGTAGAGCGCTCGCAATCGC
The DNA here is from genome assembly GCA_963766975.1 of uncultured Acidobacteriaceae bacterium. GTDB lineage: Bacteria > Acidobacteriota > Terriglobia > Terriglobales > Acidobacteriaceae > Edaphobacter. The sequence continues at coordinate 41,286 of CAVYCF010000012.1, read as the reverse complement.
CCTGGCAGCGGCCATCTGTTCTCAGCCAGGGAAGGACTGCGCGGACTCGTCCACCGGGCCATTCCTAGAATGGGATTCGCGCAGTCAGCACGAGCGCGTGGTTGTAAGTATGGAAGTGCGTCAGCGCGATCTGCTCGCCCGCGCCAAAGGTGAGCCCCAGCCGCCCGGGCGTGCCGTCAGCATTGTGAGCCAGTGGAATCCGTCCGACAATCAGCCCCGGCGTCGCAAACGTCATCTTCTTGCCATCGTTCGCGCCCCCGGAGAAGAAGCTGGAGTTGAACTCCATCTCCGGCCAGAAGAACCGCGCCGCGCCCGTCTTCGCCGCCCGGTACTGGGCGACGTTGTTCCATACGATAGTGTGGCCCAACCCCTTGCCATTGGTCACTGGCAGCGAACCGCCCATCGTCGACGTCACGTCGAGCCTCCCCCAACCCTTGCCGCCCGCAATCGTTGGAGTCACTACTGCACAGCAACTTCCGTTGCTGTTCTTTCCTGTCGGAACAGTTGCGGCGAAGAAGGCGGTCAGAATCGCGTTACCATGTTCTTCATTGCGCGCAAAGATGCGGAACTTACTGTTGAAGGAGACATCGCCGAAGCCGTCTTTCACTCCCGGCTGCTGGTGAGCGAAGAAGGGCGGCAGGTTGAACAGCAGCTCAATCCGCCGCGCCGGAATGATCTCCAATCCCTTGCTGTTGTCGTAATTCCACGTCTCATACAGCTTCGCGTTGGTCTGCCGCACAAAATCGGTGCGAAACTCCTGCTCCAGCCGCGGTGTCACCGTCACCAGCGGCGTTACCCAGTGCGGCTGCGCGCTCTGCGTCGCCGTGACCCGCGCCTGATACTGCGCAATCCAGGAATCTCCTGTCTGCGCCTGCACCGCCGAAGCCCCAAACAACACAGCCCCACTCACCAATATCGAGAAAGCAAAAGAACGTCGCCTCATGAAATAATTTTAGGCGGATGGTGATGACGTTTTTATACGGATCAAAATATGACAAAAAAAACTTCCATACGGTCCTCCCCTGCCCTCCTCACGCCCCGCGAAGCAGCAGCCGCCATCGGCGTCAGCTATCCTGCCATCAAGCAGTGGATCCTCTCCGGCAAGCTCCGCACCGTCAAGACGCCGGGGGGGCATCACCGTATCCCTCGCGCCGCGTTGCGCCGCTATCTTCCCGCCGAGCCTGCCGCGCCCAGCGCAGCCTCGCGAGAGCGCTTCCGCAACGTTAGTGGGCGCAATCAGCTCATCGGCACCATCGTAGAGGTGAAGATCAGCGGCCTGTTGGCGAAGGTTGTCCTTGAGATCGCCGGCGCGCCGCGTCCCCAGCGAGTCACATCCATCATCACCGCCGACGCTGTGCGTGAGATGCACCTGCGCAAAGGCCAGACCGCTGCCGCGCTGATGAAGTCCACCGAAGTGATGATCGCGCGCGTCTGATTTTGCGTGCGCGCGTCTGATTTTGCGTGCGCGTGTCTGATTTTAGGTGTCTGACGCGCACCTAAAACGGCATCCGCACTGAGACGATCAGCCCGTGGTTGTAAGCGTGATAGTGCGTTACGGCGATCTGCTCGCCGGCGGCCAGCGTGAGCGCGCGCCGGCCGGTCGCGGCGTGAGTCAACGGGATGCGGCCAAAGATCAGGCCCGGCGTCAGGAAGGTTGCCGTCTTTCCGTCGTTGGCGCCGCCGCGGTAGAAGTTCGAGTTGGTCTCGATCTCCGGCGTCAGCAGCTTCGCAAAGCCCTTCGCCCCCACGCGATATTCCGCCACATTGTTCCACGCGATGGTATGCCCGAGGCCGTGCACATTGGTCACCGGCAGCGTTCCGCTCAGCGTGGAGATCACCGCCCAGCGCCCCCAGCCTTTACCCGCGGCCAGCGCAGGAGTCACCACCGCGCAACAGATGCCGTTCGCATCTTTCCCCGTCGGGATCGTCGCGTACAGCACCGCCGTCACCACATAGTTGCCGTGCTGCTCATTGCCTGCGGCCATGCGGTATTTGGCCTGCAACCACATATCGCCAAAGCCATTCTTCACGCCGGGCTGCGCGTGCTCAAAGAACGGCGGCGTGCCCAGGATCAGCTCCGTGCGCCGCGCTGGGATCAGCTCGAGGCCTTTGCTGTTGCCCAGGTCCCAGGTGCGATAGCCGGCGGCGTTCGTCTGGCGCGAGAACTCCGCACGCTGCGCCTGGTCAATCCTCGGCGTCGAGGTGGCCACAGGCGTCGCCCAGTGCGGCTGTGCGGCCTGCGTCTCCGTAGCGCGTGCCTGCCAGCGCGTAAGCCATGAGTCTGTTGTCTGGGTTTGTGCCTTTGCGCTCAGCGCGCACACCAACACTACGCCCGCTCCCGCGCGGACCATCCATTGCAATCTGTTCATCCACACCCATTCTATGGCGTGGTCGGTCTTAGGCGGGACTGGCTACCGCCGCGGAGGCTAAGCTCCGTTGGATCGCAGCCACAGGCGCGAGCGGGCGCAGCATTCCCAGCACCCGATTGATGGAGTCCTCCATGCGCTCGCCGCGCTTGTGGATGATGTGGACACCCTTGGACGTCAGGTGGCATATCTCATACCGATTGTTTCCCTGTGCAATGGCTACATGGATCCGGTTTGTACGCATATTTGCTCCATAGACTGGAGCGCCGTCAGGCGCACCGGTTGTTTCAAGTGAGGGGGATCAGGTTAGTCGCGGCCCAGCGCGGGAGGGTCCTGGGCGCCGTCGACGGCGGCCGAGAGGTCCTGGGTGAGCGACTTCAGTTCGGCCTTGGCCGAATCGGCGGCGGGCGCAGACTTGGCCGGCTCGGTTGGGGATTGTCTCGGCTTGCGCGCGAGATGTTTGGAAACGTCAGTATTTCTGGGGAAGCTCATGGGGAGACTCCTTGTGAGCGGTTGCGTACCTGGAAGGACGCTCGTCTGGAGCAATGGAGCCTGTAGGCGAGGGAGGGTTGCTGCTTCCAGCCTACGCGAATCCGGGCGCGTGTGCCGGAAGGCCCGTCAATCCGCGGCGCCACAGCGGTGGGCCTGCGCGAGCCCGCGGCGGACGGACCACGGTCGCGAGGCCAGACTGGGAAGCAGTGTAGTCTCCAAGTAGGAGCAAGTCCCATGACGTGCAAGACCTGTATGCAGCTGGAGGAGGCGATCGTGTCGTCCGAGCAGGAGGACGCGCCGGATCTGCTGCTGGGACTGACCGAGGCCGGCCTGCGCAACCGCGCGCGCCAGAAGGCCGAGCGCAAGGTCAAAGCCGCGCTCGACCTCGAGAAGCACCGCCGCTCCTGCCGCGAGTACGCCGAGCGAGCAGCGGGATGATCTTGGGGCTTCCTGGTGTACCCCCCTCCCCCTATAGGATTTTCCAGATGATTGATTTGGAAGGGTTTATTTCTCGTGATTGATTTCACAGAAGTTATTTAGGAACGCCCTTGTTTTCAATTGGATACCCTAAACAGACAGGGCCCGCGCGCGGCGGACCTTGCTTTTCTCACTGCTTCTATTCCTGCTTTTCTCTCTACTTCTATTTGCTTCTATTCCTGCTTTTCTCTCTACTTCTATTGTAGCTGGCGGAGCATAACTATCATGCCAACTCTATCGTCAGGCGGGTGAGCGAGATAGGTGGTTTCGGGGCTTGACAGGTGCTTCGTGCCGCTCTCGACACGGTACTTCGTACGGTTCTCGACGCGCTACTTCGTACGGTTCTCGACGCGCTGCACGCGTGAAAGCAATTCTGTCGCTGCGCCTCTCCGCTCGGCCTTCGCAGCGTGTTTGCGCTTGCGCGGCGATTCTTTCCTTGGCCTGCGCCGTACCAACGAGCAAAGCTCGTTGGAATCGGCTCCGACCTAGGCTGGTATATTTCGCGCCTTCAGCGCTCTCGTGCAGAGCTGATGCTCCGCACAGTCAAAAGCCAAGCCTTCGGCCAGGTCTTTTACGGCACGCCTGAAGGCGTGCCCTTCCGATCTGGCGTCTTTCCCGAAGCATTATCCTAGAATTGGGATATGGCGAAAGTGACGGAAAGCAGCGGGAATGTGTTTCGCGACCTGGGGCTGAAGAATGCGGAGGAGCTGGATACGAAGCTGCGGCTGTGCGTGGCCATCAACCGCATTCTGGAGGGCCGCGGGCTGACGCAGGTCGAGGCGGCGCGGGCGCTGGGCGGAATCAGCCGAAGGTGTCGGCGCTGAAGGGCTACAAGCTGGAGGGCTTCTCCGTGGAGCGGCTGATGCACTTTGTCACGGCGCTGGAGCACGACGTGGTGATCGAGATTCGTCCGCGGGCGCGGGCGAAAGGAGTGGGGCGGGTGAGGGTAGTAGGCGCGGCGTAGGACCCAGGGCCGCATGCATCTAACCGCGATCTCTACACGCTCCGACAATCTTTTTGTCGCAGCATAGCTTGTGGTGGCTCTTGTGTCCCCGATAGATGCTTGGCCTCTTGAGCCCGCGTCCGTTAAAAATGACAAGACGTTTCAGGTAATTGATAGCAGTCGCGTCGTTTGTACATACCACTTGGCATCCTGAGGCTAGTGCCAAAGCGACGATGTGCGGGTCGTTGAACCGTGGATCGGGATATTCCTTTTTCAATTCCGCTGCAATTTTGTCTACTTCTGAATCTGAGACGGAGACTGCATGGCGAGATTTTCTCAACTCGACAATGAGTGCCAAATAGCGCGGAAGTTTTTCAAGTTCGGCTCTGTAGCCCGTGCCACCGTAAATTAGGCAACCACTGCCACTGATCCAACTGAACAGAGGTTCAAAGCGCGGGTGCTCCTTGTTCGTGCGGTCGAAAACCATTGCGAGGCAGCATGAATCAACGATTGCGCACATGGTTCAGACGTCTAACAGTCTCAATTGCTCTTTGATGAAGAACTGTCTATAGCTCTCTGGTTGATCTGTTGGCAGTTCCCCGTTCTTTCCGATTTCAAGTGGGGTAATGACATTGTGCTTGTCTTTACGCTCAAAGAAGAGGATCTGGCCGGAAGCTTTGGCTGATTTGTTGCCCTTATAGTTCAACCTGAATCGATCAATGGTGAAATCGCTGTGCGTTTCCACCAAGAAAATCTTCTCATCTGTAGTTGCCATCTCGAAGAAGAGATCACCTAGGGCAGCCTGTGCTCTCGGATGAAGGTGAACCTCAGGTTGCTGTATTGCAAGCCATGTACCAGAGGCTCTCAAGAGTACTTCGACAATGACCGGCAATGCCTGAGAAACTCCATACCCCCCATTGCTAACGTTGAGGGCTTTACCATCGAGAACAATGTCCAACTCAAATGGCGCGTTGGCAGTCCGGCCATATGGCTTGATTCTGACTTCTTGAAAAAGTCCGCTTGCTTTTCCAATTTTCTCCAACGCATGACGCAGCTTGATTGCAGATTTCTGAGATGGTGTGCGCAGTATTCTCCGAATCAAATAGGGTGTATGTGCCCCTTCGGGAGAGAATGTCTCCTGTGTCAGCGATCATAATGCGTTTTGTTTTTGCCCGGATCGGGGCTAGCCAAATTAGATCGGGCAAAAAATCTATGTCCGGAGGGAACAATTCCACCTTGTTTCCCTTTACCTGCTGTTTGCTCCGATCCATGATGAAGGACAATGCCACCAATACAGGCATCCCACGTTTCATCGACGGCGGCACCGCAAGTTTTGTAAATTTTTTTTCCTTACCGGAATGCTCACGCACCCACACCTTGCGAAGAGTGGAGATCATTTCGTCTGCGGTTGCTGCATTGTATTTATCGATTGAGTAATGCACGTCTTGCCAAGTCGCAATGATATGACGCTCCCGTTCCGACTAAACGTACATTGCGAAAGGAAGGGCAGTCCCCGTTCTTCGGTATAGGTCAGGAGACAGCCTGTGACACGAGGCTTTTCCTTCTTCTCGGGGGCTTCTTCCCATGCGAAGCCAATGCGAAAATAACTTCGGTCGCTTGAGTGCGCGCTCACGATATCCGAGAAGCCACCGAACCCAATGTGCTCATTGTCGAATCGTTGACCAAAAAACAGATTCGGTCCGGACAGAAGCTTCAGAAGCCCCAGGAAGGAAGTCTTGCCAGTGCTGTTTTCACCGACTAGAAAATTCACGTCGAGTATTTCGACACATGTGTCGCTGAAGCCGCGGAAATTATCAATATAGACGTAGTACTTCATTTCACCGCTTGCAGTGATCGTGTTCGAGGATGTCCATTTTTTCTCGATTTTGGTTTGTGCGGCTCTGACTGCCCTTGAAACATGATTCGTTCAAGCTGCTTCCGGGATATGCCGATTGTCTCAGCAAGCGCGTCTATGAACCGATTGAAGTTCTCGATCTCTCGTTTGGTCATTGGCATCTTCTCCGCGATGTTTGATGCAGCGGATACCTTGGTTCTTGACTTGCCGTGATTCTACCTCTCCTTAGGATGCCGTGCGCAAGAAGTTGTGCCACCGTCTCGTTACTGAAGCACCGGCGCTCCCGGTAATGACTGCGCCGCAATCTTCGCCTGCCACTCCGCCGGGCCGGTAGTGTGCACACTCACTCCATCGGCCGAGACCGCCACCGTGACCGGCATGTCCACCACGTCGAACTCGTAGATGGCCTCCATGCCGAGGTCCTCAAACGCCAGTACGCTTTGCCGCGCGGATGGCCTTGGAGACCAGGTAGGCCGCGCCGCCGACGGCCATCAGGTACACGGCGGAGTATTCGCGGATGGCGTCGATTGCCTCCGCCCCGCGCTCGGCCTTGCCCACCATGCCCAGCAGGCCGGTCTGGGCCAGCATCTGCCGGGTGAACTTGTCCATGCGCGTCGCTGTGGTGGGGCCGGCGGGGCCGACGGCCTCGTCGCGCACGGCCTCCACCGGGCCGACGTAGTAGATGAAGCGGTTCGAGAAGTCGACCGGCAGCGCCTCGCCGCGGTTGAGCATGTCGGTCAGGCGCTTGTGCGCGGCGTCGCGCCCGGTGAGCAGCTTGCCGGTGAGCAGGACGACCTCGCCGGGCTGCCAGGTGGCGACGTCGGCGCGCGTGACGGTGGAGAGGTCCACGCGGCGGGCGTTGGTGGGCGCGTAGGTGAGCTTCGGCCAGAGGGAGAGATCGGGCGGGGCCACAGCAACGGGGCCGTTGCCGTCGAGATGGATGTGCAGGTGGCGCGTGGCGGCGCAGTTGGGGATCATCGCGACGGGCAGGTTGGCCGCGTGGGTGGGGTAGTCGAGGATCTTGATGTCTAAAACTGTCGTCAGCCCGCCCAGTCCCTGGGCGCCGATGCCCAGCGCGTTGATCTTTTCGTAGAGGGTGATGCGCAGCTCTTCGATCTTGGTGAGCGGTTGCGCCGGAAGCGCGGCGGGTGAGCAGGTCCTGCATGTCGATGGGGTCCATGAGGGATTGTTTGGCAAGAGTCATCGCCTTCTCCGCGGTGCCGCCGATGCCGATGCCGAGCATGCCGGGCGGGCACCAGCCGGCGCCCATGGTGGGCACGGTCTTCAGCACCCAGTCGACGATGGAGTCCGACGGGTTGAGCATGGCGAACTTCGATTTGGCTTCCGACCCGCCGCCCTTGCTTGCGACGGTGATGTCGAGACCTGAGCCGGCGACCAGTTCGACGACGACCATAGCGGGCGTGTTGTCGCGCGTGTTCTTGCGGGAGAAGGCGGGGTCGGCGAGGACGGAGGCGCGCAGCACGTTGTCGGGGTTCAGCCAGGCCTCGCGCACGCCCGCGTCGATCATCTGCTGCATGGAGAGCATGCCGTGGGCGGCGGAGGGCTGCCACTGCACCTCCATGCCGACCTTGACGAAGGCGGTGACGATGCCGGTGTCCTGGCAGATGGGGCGGTGGCCCTCGGCGCACATGCGCGAGTTGATGAGGATCTGCGCGATGGCGTCGCGCGCGGCGGGCGACTGCTCGGCCTCGTACGCGCGCGCCAGGTTGGTGATGTAGTCCACCGGGTGGTAGAAGCTGATGTACTGCAGCGCGTCGGCTACAGAGCGGATAACGTCGTCCTGGCGGATGATGGTAGGCATGGTCAGTATTAAGGATACCGCTGTGGGGCAGGTCTATCGCGTCCAGAGCCAGTTGTAGACGGCGTTGAGCTCGTAGATGTGCTGGCGGGTGACGGCGAAGTTGCAGGACGAAACGACATAAGCGGTGGCGTGGCCGCGAGTGTCGTGTGGTTCCAGATCGGAGCCGAGAGTCCCACATTGGGCTTCGCGGTATTTCGCCCAGATAGCCTCAGCCATGTCAAAATCTTTCGCGATCCTGTCTTCATTGGCCTGATCGTCGTCGCCCCCGTTGGCTTCATAGGACCGAAGCAGCGCACTGATCGCATGAGTGAGTTGCAAATAGCCCTTATCGGAACGACGGAATTCGTCGTCGGGACAGGTGATCTGCTCGATGGCGTCCTTGGGATTGCGGCACAGTTTTAGCTTTTCGCGGGCTTGTTCGGCGGCGACTGCGGCTGCGGCATTCTGCTTGAAGCGGGAGTAGGGATCGCTTGGCTTCGTAAGTTGAGCGGCAGTTGCGGGAACGATTGTTGCGAATAGAAGGCTGAGGACGAGCGGGCGCATGGAGAATTCCTCGGCAATGAGCCTACCATCGAAGTGGCGGCGAGGTGAGTGATGGCACAAACACGGCAGGAGAAAGATTCACTCGGGATCGTTGAAGTCCCCGCAGACGCGATGTACGGCGCGCAGACGGCGCGCGCGGTGGAGAACTTTCCCATCAGCGGAATGCGCGCCAGTAAATTTCTCATCCGCGCCATCGGCATGGTGAAGCAGGCAGCGGCGGAAGCCAATGGCGAGTTGAATGCCTTGGGTGATCTGAATTCCGCCCGCGCGCAGGGTATCGCCGCCGCCGCCGCGGAGGTCGTCGTCGGGAAAATGGGACGCAGAGTTTGTCGTCGACGTCTTCCAGGCCGGCGCCGGCGTCAGCTTCCACATGAACGCCAATGAGGTGATTGCGAATCGAGCGAACCAACTGCTCGGCGCGGAGCTCGGCACCTACGCCCACATCCATCCCAATGACCATGTCAACTTCGGCCAATCGACCAACGATGTCTTTCCCACCGCCATGCGTGTCGGCACATTGCTCGCACTCAAAGAACTTTACCCTGTGCTTGATGCGCTCGCCGGCAGCTTCACCGCCAAGGCCCGTGAGTTCGACGGCGTGCTGAAGGCCGGCCGCACCCACATGCAGGACGCCGTGCCTGTGCGGCTGGGGCAGGAGTTCGCAGCCTACGGCATCGCCATCGCAAAGGCAAAAGAGTCCATCGCACGCGCAGCTGATTCCCTCCGCGAACTCGGCCTCGGCGGCTCAGCCGTCGGGACGGGAGTGAATACCGTCGCCGGCTACCGCGAGCGAGCGATTGCCAGGCTCGCAGAGTTGAGCGCAGAGAAGCTAACCCCGGCGCAAGACATGCGCTGGGCGATGCAGTCCTGCGCGCCCATGGCTGAAGTCAGCGGCGCGCTGCGGGGGCTGGCGCTGGAGGTCATCCGCATCTCGAACGACCTGCGCCTGTTGGCCTCCGGCCCCAACACGGGCCTCAACGAAATAGCCCTGCCCAGCCTACAGCCCGGCTCCTCCATCATGCCGGGCAAGGTGAATCCGGTGTTGCCGGAGCTCGCAGCGATGGTCGCGTTTCAGGTCGTTGGCAATGACGTGGCCGTCGCCATGGCGGTGCAGGCCGGCCAGCTGGAGCTGAACGTGATGATGCCGACGATGGCCTACGCCGTGCTGCAATCCGTCCAGATCCTCACCAACATGCTGCGCGAGCTGGACCACCGCTGCGTGCGCGGCACCACCGCGAATGAGGCCCGCTGCGCCTTCTATGCGCAGAGCACCGTCGCGCTGGCCACGGCGCTCAACCCCTACATCGGCTACGCCCGCGCTGCGGAGATCGTGAAGGAGTCCGTCGCCATCGGTCGCAGCGTCATCGAGATCGCCCGCGAGAAGCAGCTGCTGAGCGAGCAGCAGATCGCCGAGATCCTCGACGCACGCCGGATGACGGGGGAATGAACTGCCTGCGGGGGAGTTACGTCTTATTCAGTGGGCGGCTTTAGGCTAAAGAGCCGAATGAAAGGCGTTTCGTGAACCTTAGAGCAATCTCGATCGCTGTATTGGCAGGCTTTTCTTTGGTGGGCGCAGGAATGGGTCAAGGGACATCGCACAGCGACCTTGCTGCGACGATTGAAGGGCATGAGTGGACGATATCTCAGTACTACATCCGTAAAGAACTGTTATTTCCCCATCTTCAGGCTCAATGGTTGGCCCGTCCTTGGATCAGCTTTCAGGACGGGGCGATTCATGGCTCGCCTGGTTGCGGTCAATTCACTGGCAGCTACAAGAAGTCTGCCGATTCGATTTCTCTGACCGCGAAATGGTCGGATGATAGCCAAAGGCCATGCAGTAGCGAAGAGAAAGACGACGAGGCGAAGATGCTTGAGGCTCTGAGCAACGTTCGTCGGATCGGAACTCCACCAAACTACTGGCGCGATGATGCGTTATTGCTGAACAACGAAAAAGGTGAGATACAAGTCGCACTTTCGCCGAAGAAAAGCGGAAATGATCTTTCAGAGGTTCGCGATTCCTATTGGCGTCTTACGCAAATCAAACCATTGCCTGGCAATTGGGCGTCCGCCGTCATCAACATAGGCGAGGGAGATATAACCTTCAGTACGCCAAGTTGCATCTTCGCCTTCCCGTTCGAGTACGAGGCAACCAGCCTAAGGTTTTATCCGGCATGGGAGCGCACCAGCGAGAAGGCGTGCGGTGACGATTGGGGGCTCATGCAGTCATTTGAAAGCACTCTCCATTCGATCAGCTCATATCTGGAAGTACAGGGGACATTGACTTTCTTCGATAAGGATCATCAGCCAATCATGGCGCTGATGGCCTTGCAATCGACAACAATCGAAGACAGGGCCTGGAGAATCGCCAAGTACCTTGATCCGACTGCCAAATCGACATACAAAAATGTCCTAACCGAAGCCAAAAGTAGAGCTACTATCACTTTCGTGAATGGCCGGGTGGGCGGATCACCTGGATGTGGAGGTTGGCTAGGAACCTACAAGCTGTCGGGGGCTCGGTTGACTCTCGATGCAGGAGCAATGCTCGCCGGCAGATGTGAACGCGATGCAGAGACGCAGAGTGACCTGGTTGTGAAGGACTTCCAAGGCACCCTACGAATCGTACAAGCGGATTACGATCACATTCTTCTACGTGACGAGAAGGGACAGGCACGAATCGAGCTGGTTCCCTTCTAAATCAAGAATGGTGAACCCGAAACTCGGTCTCGGGAAGCAGCTAATGTAACAGGTAGGAGACCTCGCACGATGGCAAAGCTCGTCTTCACCATGAGTCAGTCGCTGGACGGCTATGTCGACCACGACAGGATCTCGCCGCCAGGTGACGCGCTCTTCCGGCACTTCATCGAGCAGGTGCACGGCCTCATCGGAAGTGTCTATGGCCGGCGCATCTACGAAATTATGCGCGTGTGGGATGAGGACCATCCCGAGTGGAGCCCCGCGTTTCGCGAGTTTGCAAAGGTTTGGCGGCGTCAGCATAAGTGGGTTGTGTCGCGCTCGTTGCAGTCGGTCGGCCCCAATGCCACGCTGGTCACAGATGACCTGGAGACGACTGTGCGCAAACTGAAGGCTGAGCAGACCGGCGAGATAGCGGTCGCCGGGCCGAAGCTGGCGGGAAGCCTCACCGCCCTGGGGCTTATCGATGAGTACCAAATCTACGTGCGGCCTGTCGTACTTGGCAGCGGCAATCCATACTTCTCCGGGCCGCCTCCGCGGCTCCGCCTGCTTGCCCATGAGCTCATCGCAGAAGATACGGTCCGCTTGCGATACGCTCCGGCATAGTCATGGCCTCGCCGCATTTGCTTCCGTACACGGTGCGCCGATACCATCCAAGTGGAAGCCGACAGGCGAATGAGAGGGATTAAGCATGAGTGATACGACAAGCGGCGCGCGGCGCACAGAGGACATTGCGCTGGACCTGCTGAAGTTTGTGGCGGCGCAGGCGCATGTGGGCGTAAAGGCGGCAGGCACGACGGGCTTTGGCGCGGCGGGCAGCGTAAAGCCGGAAGACCAGGTGACCGAGCTGCTCGCGCTCTACACGCGCTGCCGCCAAGCGGTCGAGTCGCCGGTGAAGTGAAAGGCAAGAACAAATGCGGGGGTCCCTCGACTCGCGCTATGCGCTCGCTCGGGATGACGGCATCTTTTGAGGATTGCCCATGAGCGTGTCAGTGATCGGCGAGGACGAAACGCTACGCGTCGCCGTCGTCGGCGCGGGTGTCTTCGGGCGCAACCATCTACGCGTCTATCGTGAGTTGGAGCGGACCGGCCACAAGGTCGAGCTCGCCGCCGTCATCGACCCCAACGAGACCGCGCGTCAGCGAGCCGAAGCCGACTTCGGCGTGCGCGGCTTCGCGAGCATCGCGGAGTGCATGAATCCCACTCACGCGCAAAAAGCGCGCGTGAATGGGGCACCCGGACGTTTTGGCCCGATCCATTCCGCCAGCGTATGCGTCCCCACCATCGACCACGCAGCAACCGCCTGCGAGCTAATGGCCTGCGGTGTCGATGTGCTGATCGAGAAGCCGCTCGCCGCGAGCCTCGCCGAGGCCGATCAGATCGCCGCCGCCGTACGCGACACCGGCCGCATCGTCCAGGTCGGCCATCTGGAGCGCTTCAACCCTGCCGTCCGCGCGGTGCGCGGCATGCTCAACCGGCCCATGTTCTTTGAGGTGCACCGCCTCAGCATCTTCACGCCGCGCGCGCTGGATGTCGACGTCGTGCTCGACCTGATGATCCACGATCTCGACCTCGTCCTCAGCCTCGTGGGTGAACCAGTCCGCGAGGTGCGCGCCGTCGGCCTGCCCGTGCTCTCGCCCAAGGTCGACATCGCCAACGTGCGTCTCGAGTTCGAGCACGGCTGCGTGGCCAACTTCACCGCCAGCCGCGTCAGCACGGAGCGCGTGCGCAAGATGCGCTTCTTCCAGCCGCACCAGTATCTGTCGCTCGATTTCGCCCGCCAGGACCTGCTGGTGATCGACGTCAGCGCGGCCGCCGCAGGCATCGCGACCATGTCGCGCGCGCAGATCGAGCAGATCGCCAAGCTGGCCGCGGCTGCCGGAGGCCATCCCACGCCGGGCATGGACCTGAAAAAAGTCCCCATCGAGCCCGGCGAGCCTCTGCGGCTCGAGATCGAATCCTTCCTCGATTCCGTTCGCCGCCGCACGCAACCCGAGGTCACCATCACAGACGGCCACGCGGCGCTGGCCCTCGCGCTTGAGATCAACGCTGCGATTGCAGAGCACACCCGCGCAGCGGGACTCTAACTTCTCCCTGACTACTTGCCAGTTGCAGCAGCCGGCGCAGCACTGTGGGAAGCGCACGGGTTAGACTTCGCGCTCGCCGGATCATCCATGTTTTGCACGGCATAGGCGGAAGTATCGGGCATCTCGAAGGTGTCCGCGTCGAGCTTCTGGTTGAAGTTGGTCTTGTTGGTATCAACAGTGATCGTGAGCTTGAGATCGTCGAGTTTCCGCTGGATCACGATTTTGGTAGGGAAGTTGATCTCTCCAAACATGTGATAGTCGGAGTAATCGGCTTCGGTCTCGATCCTGCCCTCGGCGTCGTAGATGTCCTGGCGATAGGGCAGCAGGTACCTGCGACCGATGTGGATTACGCGTAGCGTATGCGCGACCTGCCCCTGCGGCTGGGAGAGAAATTCGATGTCGTAGTCGGGCTCCTCGATGAGGTCTCTCCGCAGGTTGCTGCCGTTGAAGATTCCGGCCTTGGTCTTGGGCGCCTCGTAGATGCGGCTGTCCTGGACACGGGAGACATTCTGGCCGGGCTGGAGCGAAGGAATCAGCAGCGAATCGAGGATGACCGCGGGACGGAGGCGGGAGAGCCGCTCCACGAGGCTCTCGTCGGCCCCTGGGGGCGGGGCGGGCGGCGCAGTGTCGGAGCCGATGACTGCGCAGTTCCGGGAAGGGATAACCATCTTGAAGCTGTTGCCGTCGGAGACCATCTGCATGGCGATGCCGCTGAAGATGGGCACCTTCAGCACGACCCTAATGTGGTTTGGATTCTGCAGGATAATGTACCCGGAGAAGGTGTAGTAGTCGGTGACCTTACCCTCGCGGCTGCCGCCCGTGGAGGCGGAGATTTCGACGAAAAGGGTCGCAGTCTGGGTGGCCTTGTAGCGGTCGGAGACCTGCTGCAGCAGCTGGTCCAGCGTGGTGGTGTAGACGACGTCGGGCGGCCGCGTCTGAAGGACGGTGTGGGTGTGGGTGCATCCCGAAAGAGCCGGGATGAGGGCGAGTAGACCCGTGGCGGCGACGCGTTTAAATCTCATTCGCTGGAAGTCAAGTATAAATGCCGCATGAACGCGGGCTGGCCTACAACCTATAACATGCTGCGATTTGTGTTGGATGCGGGAGGCGATGGAAGGACGCGAAAAGATGCGGCGGCCCATCCAGGCACAAGGTGCGGAGGCTGGGCTGCAACGGACGTGCTTACTGCCCGCCGGACGCGCGGCGGCGAAAGACCTGCACATGCTGGTTGTGCTGCGCCAGCGTCGCGGAGAAGACGCTGTGCCCCTGGCCGTCCGCCACGAAGTAGAGATAGTCGGAATGGGCAGGCGCCAGCGCGGCCTTCAGCGCAGCCACCCCCGGATTGCAGATCGGCCCCGGCGGCAGGCCGGTGTGCAGGTACGTGTTGTAGGGCGAATCGAACTTCAGGTCGGAGGCGTAGATCGTCCCGCGCCAGCGATCGTTCAGCAGCGCAGCATAAATAATCGTCGGGTCGGTCGCCAGCGGCATACTATCGCCGAGCCGGTTTACGAAGACGCCAGCCACCAGCGGCCGCTCGGAGTCCTGCGAGACCTCCTTTTCGACGAGCGAGGCCAGCGTGACCTCGCGGGCCACATCGTCGCCCATGCCCAGTGGTATGGCAACAGCGCGGAAGCGATGCACCATCGTCGAGAGAATCTTCTCCGGCGTGACGTGGTGGGGAAAGCGATAGGTGTCCGGGAAAAGGTACCCCTCAAGCGAAGCCGCGTTAGGCGAGAGGTCGCTGATCAGCGCAGTATCAGCCCGCTCGGCGGCAAGGAACTTGTCATGCGGCACCAGCCCGGTCTTATCGACCGCATCGGCGATGTCGAAGATGTTGTAGCCCTCGGGGATGGTGACCGCGATGGTGTAGACGTCCCCGCGCGCGATGCGCGCGTAGACCTCGGTGGCGGCGGCGGGGTGGTCGAAGCGGTATTCGCCAGCCTTGAGTACGCCGCCCTTGAACACCCGCAGCATAAGAAACGCGTAGCGCGAGCGGATGGCGCCTGCGCTCTGAAGCTGTGCGGCCATAGACTGCGTGCCGCTGCCGGGCGCGATATCAACGTAAATGGGATTGGCGTTCGCGGTTGGTCCGAAAGGGGCGTAGACCAGCCACGCGGCGAAGCCGGCGGCGAGGAGCGCGATAAGAAGGAAGGTGGCGAGAAACTTCAACGTGGGGAGTCTCAGTTGGTCTGAGAGTATCCGCAGTAAGGCCCGCAGTTCAAGCTAGCGATGCCGGTTGGCACGGAGCATCTGCGCGAAGCGCTGCTCCAACTGCTCGCGAGAGAGGATCGGAGGCGCGCCGAACTCCTGCGGCGTAGGGGCAACGCCGGCGGCGCGATCGACGAGGTGCTCGGCCGCCTCCAGCAACACCTCGGCGGGCGTCTTTCCTGCGTAGAGAGCAATCAACTCAATCTGGCCGCGCTGCTCGGGGGTGAGTTCCACTTCCACACCACGAGCGTACCCGCGGAGGGGGCGGGGGCGTCAATTGATCTTTGGTAACGCGATAGAATGGGCGAGGTTACCGCATTGGATTCATACGCGGTTCAAGGATTTTCCGACGGAGGACTGGACAGCAATGGCATCTTTTATGGCGAACAATCCGGCGTTGAAGAACGTGCATACGCAGCTGAAGACGCGCATGGAGAAGACGGTGGACGACTTTCGCGCCAACCTGCTCTCCACGCGCACCGGCCGCGCCAGCGTGCACATGCTGGACCAGGTGAAGGTGGACTACTACGGCTCGGACGTGCCACTCAGCCAGGTGGCGCAGCTCTCTACGCCGGAGTCCCAGCTGATCCTCATCTCGCCGTGGGAGATGGCCATGGTCGCGCCCATCGAGAAGGCCATCCGCACCAGCAACCTCGGCTTCAACCCCATGCATGACGGCAAGGTGGTGCGCGTGCCCATCCCGCCCATGAATGAGGAGCGGCGCAAGGAGGCGGTGAAACATCTTGCCGCGGTGCTCGAGGACCACAAGACCGCCATCCGCAACATACGGCGCGACGGCAACGACCAGGTGAAGAAGGCGGCGAAGGACAAGACCATCTCCGCCGACGATGAGAAGCGAGCCAACGAAGAGATTCAGCAGCTGACCGACGCGGAGATCAAGCGCATCGAAGAGCTCTTCAAGGCCAAGGAAAAAGAGATTATGACGGTCTGACGATTTCCGCGCCGCTACGCGGTTCAGGTCGTGTGGTCCAGCACAATCTTCCAGCCCTCAGCCGTCTTTTCGAGCACCAGCGAAAACAGGCCGTCGGCAGGGCCGCCTTCCTTCTTCGTCCGGTCCACGTGGTATTTTCCAGTGCAGATGGCGAATCTCTCGCTCAGGGTCGTCACCTCAAGTTCCGAATAGACCAGATTGCCCATCGAGGCGCGCGTCGTGTAGTCACGCTTGTAATCGTTGACGATCTGCTGGTAGCCCTTGGCAACGTCCTTGCCGATGAAGATGGTCTCCGGCGAATCCTTGTAGCCCTTCACGAAGCCTTCAACGTCGCCATCATTCCACGCGTGCTCCTGCGCCACCAGCACCTTCACCACATCCAGCTCCGCGCGCGAAGCCGTATGCAGCGGATTGTCATGGTCGGACGATGTCCCGGCCCGCGGCACACTGCCCTGCGCGGACGGCTGAACATCAGATTGCGGCGGAGGCTGCAGCGCAGATTGCGCTGGAGTGTTCTTCGCAACAAGAAAGAACCCGAAGAGCGCGGCAACAACGCTGAAACTGATTGTGCGCGACGTACGACGCTGCATTGGGCGACTCCTCTGCGTTGCGAGCAGTGTAAACGAAGCTTGTGAACCAATTGCTGCGAGCTACGCCAGCCCTGTCGATTCAGCCTGCTCCTGCGCGTGGTAGCTCGACCGCACCAGCGGCCCGCTCTCCACATGCTTGAAGCCCATCGCCAGCGCCTCATGCTTCAGGAAGGCGAACTCGTCCGGCGTGTAGAAGCGCGAGAGCACAAGATGATCGCGACTCGGACGCAGATACTGCCCGATGGTGAGAATATCGACCTTGCGGTCGGCAAGGTCGCGGAAGACCTGCAGCAGCTCGTGCATCTCCTCACCCAGGCCAACGATAATGCCCGTCTTCGTCACCTGCGTGTGTCCCTGCGCAGCGGCAATCTCCTTCGCGCGGCGCAGAAACTCCAGCGATCGCGCGTAGCGCCCGCCGGACTTCGCCACCGGATATAGCCGCGGCACAGTCTCAATGTTGTGGTTCAGAATCTCCGGCCGTGCAGCGACCACCAGCAGCAACGCCTCATCCACGCCCTGAAAGTCCGGCGTCAGCACCTCGACCCGTGTGGCCGGTGACTGCAAGCGGATCTCGCGAATCACCTCGACAAACGCCCTAGCAGCGCCCAGATTATCGTCGTCGCGATTCACCGAAGTGATCACCGCATGCGCCAGCCCCAACTGCGCCACCGCATACGCAACTCTCCGCGGCTCGTCGAGATCGATCGGCAACGGCCTGCCCTTGGGCACAGCGCAGAAGCCGCAGCGCCGCGTGCACAGGTTCCCCAGCATCATGAAGGTCGCCGCGCGCTGGTTCCAGCACTCGCCGATGTTCGGGCACTGCGCGCTCTCGCACACCGTGTGCAGATTCTGCTCGCGCGCCAGCTTCTTCAGCGCGTGGAACGTCTCGCCGCCCGGCGCCCGCGCCTTGAGCCACTCCGGCTTGGGCACGCGCGCACGCGGTCCCAGCTCGATCTGGATCAGCTCGGTCGCGCCGGGGGGTGACATTAACCAGATTGTATCGCCCGGCCAGTCTTGTTTTTAATCCGCTTCGCCCGCATCCCCGAAAAGCAAAGGCCGCCAATCAAGGCGGCCTCCGCTCCGCGTTTCTACCACTCTTATTGCGCAGGCGCCGCCGACTGCACAGGCGCTGCGGACTGCGTCACGCCAATCGCATCACCCGAGACGACCAGATTAACGCGCCGGTTCTGCGCTCGCCCTGCCGAAGTCGAGTTGTCAGCCACCGGATCCCCTTTGCCGAAGCCCTGCGCCGTAATATTGCCCGGCTGCACGCCCTGCGTCACGAGGAAGTCCCGCACGGCTCCGGCGCGGTCGTTCGACAGCTTCATGTTGTAGTCGTCGCCGCCCACCGAGTCCGTATAACCCTCCACCTGCACCTTCAGGCCCGGGTACGCCTCCAGAATTCCCGCAACCTTCGCCAGCGGAATTTGGGTGGTCACCTTCAGCGTGTATTTGCCGGTGTCAAAAAGCACGTCCGACATATTCACGATCAGTCCGCGCGCTGTCTCACTGGTGGCGAGCACATCATTCAGCTGGGCACGTAGCTTCTCGCGCACCGCGTTGGCGTCATCCGCCGACTTGTTCGCCTGGGCAGCTTGCGCCCGCGCGTTGGCTGCTTCAGCCTCCGCCTGGGCTCGGGCCGCGTCGGCCTGTGCGCGCGCTGCATCCGCCTGTGCCTTGGCAGCCTTCGCCTGCTCCGCCTCCAGTTGGGATTGCTGCGACTGCATCTGGGCTTGCTGCGCCTGCAGCTGCGAATCGGCCGCCTGCTGCTGGGCCGCATTCTTCGCCGCCACATCTGCCGCCTGCTTGTCGGCGGCCTGTTTGCGCAGCGAGATAATGCGAGCGTCCTCGGCGCGTTCCACCGCCTCACGGGCCTGGGTAATCTCCATCTTCTCGTCGCGATGCTTGTTGCCATCCAGATCGCTGGCGTTGAGCAGATCAAGCGATGCCTTCTGCATAATCTCCGGCGCATACTGGTCGGCGCTTGCGTCCTCGGCGATGCGGATCGCGTTCTCGGCTTCAAACAGCTCCAGCGGCGTGTGCTCCCTGCGCGTAATCGGATGCTCTACCGTATGCGACCCGGCCGTCTCCGCGTAGGCCCCACGCGGCAGCAGGTAGAAGTTCGCGTTCACATGTTCCAGCACGCCCTCGGTCTTGTCCTCCTGGATCACGTTCTCCAGCACCACCACATCGCTCGGCTCGCTCACGGAGAAATACGGCTCCGCGGTGATGATCATGCCGAAAGACTGAAAGGCAGTAGTGACGTGGATGCCATCCTTCTTATTGCCGCCCGGCAGCACCTCGCCCAGGTTTTGCGCACGGCCGTCAGGCGAGATGGCCCACAGCACATACGTCAGATATTCCTTGCCGAAACCATTGGCCGGAGTCAGGCCGTCGAAGTGCGCGTCGATCGTGATCCGTCCGCTCTGGCTCGAGACCTTGGCCTCGCCATGCGCTCCCCCCAGCAGCGGTGTGCCGGAAAATCCGATCGTGGTCGACCCGCTGCGGTGCAGATAGTTGACGCAGTCCAGCTTGCGCTCCACTACGTGCACCTTGAAGATATAGATGCCATTCTGCTCAGTCACCTGGCCTGCCTCCGCTGCTGGCGCCCGGGACGTGGGATTCGGCTCTTGGGCATGCGCACCGCAGGCTGCGGTCAACACAAGTCCGGCACACAGACCGGCGGCCATTGGGCGAATGCCGCGCCGGCCAGCGGCGGCAAAGATAGGGTTATTGCTCAAATTGAATTCTGCAGATCGTGCCATGTCGTCTCATCTCCTAAGCAGCAAAGGCGAGGCTCTCCAATCGAGCCGCGCCGCCATGAGGTGAGATGCACCGTTTTCCTACTGAAGGGAACCTGGCCGAATAAACATCGACCAAAAGAGAGGACAGGGAATTGGTTGCCTGAGGGATGTCGAATTCGCTACAAAATCGGCAATCTCTTTAGATTGCCAGTCCGGCTCGCCGAGGCCATTTAGACCAGCCGGTCCCTTACCTCGGTTCGGACGAGGTAGAGGAAGAAGACAAGAATGAAGAGGCCGCGCACCAGAAAGAACCCGGCATGCATGCGCGAAAAGAGATAAAAGTCGCCGGCGGCGAACAGCAGGCATCCGGTCGTCACAAGCGACCATCCCCACTTGCGCAGTCGCAACAGGCCGAACAGTCCGATCGCCAGCAGCGTGCACAGCGCCAGAATCCCGTACCTCGCCGGACCGGCGCCATACGCTCCACGAACGGCAGCATACACGTTGATCATGGTCATAAAGATCATGAACATCGCTATAGCGGCGATGCCGGGCAGCATCTGGCCTCTGGACTGGCGTGCGTTTGCAGGCATGTGAGGTGCGGGATCAGGCATAAGCGGCAAGTCCAAGGTACAGGGTTTGCAGCGCAGGAAGAAACCTCTCCGGAACCGATCCGGCTGGGATTCGCCCGCACAGGCTGGTAGACTTGGAGGGTTGCGCGGTGGCCTCTTGGCGCCGCACAGCGGGCTCCCGGCAGACTGTATCAGCCGGCGTGAGCGGGCCGAGGATCGGATCGGCCGAGGCCGCCCAGCGGGCGCCCGATAAAATCTCCCGAGTTAAGGACAAAGCAGTGGACCAGCAGACCAAACAGGCATTGAAGCAGGACAAGTTTGTCTCAACGACGAACCAGGGCCTCGAGTGGGCCAGCGAGAACCGCCAGTCCGTCGTGAAGTTGGGCGCAATCGCAGCCGCCGTCGTCATCGTCGCGATCGCAGGCGCGGTCATCTATCACATGCGTTCGCAGGCCGCCGCCGCGGCCTTTGGCGACGCCATGGTCACCTACCAGACCCCACTGACCCCGACCAGCCAGCCCGCACCGGAAGGCGTCAAGACCTTCAGCTCCATCGCCGAGCGCGGCAAGGCAGCCAATGCGCAGTTCCTCGCCATCGCCGACAAGTTCGGCATGACGCCCAGCGGCGAGAGCGCGCTCTACTTCGCCGGGCTGACCTATGAAGACGCAGGCCAGAACCAGCAGGCCGAGGACACCCTGAAGAAGGTCGCCGGAGGCTGGGACTCTGGGCTGGCCGCGCTGGGCAAGTTCGCCCTCGCGCAGCTCTACCACAACACCGGCCGCGACCCGCAGGCGATCGATCTGTATACCGAGCTGGGCGCGAAGCCGACCGACACAGTGCCCTACGGGCTTTCGCAGCTGGCGCTCGCTGACGTTTACACCGCCGAAGGCAAGCCTGATGAAGCGATGAAGATTTACGCCATCGTGAAGGACAAAGACCCTAAAGGCGCGGCGGGCGAAATCGCCGCGCAGAAGCTGAACCCCGCCGCGGCCGCCGAAGGTGCGCCCGGACTGGCGCAGTAAGCGCGACGCAAACTATCGCAAGAAAGTAAGGCCCGTCCTGACAAAATCGGGGCGGGCTTTCGCTTTGCTCACCTCGAACCCTGCACCTTGAACCTAGCTCTTCTTCGGCACCTTCTTGCCCTCCTTGCGCGCCTCAGACAGCCCGATCGCAATCGCCTGCTTCGGGTTCGTCACCGTCTTGCCGCTGCGCCCGCTCTTCAGCTTGCCCTGCTTGAACTCGCGCATCTCACGCTCGATGTCTTCACCCACCGAGGGGCTGTACTTGCGCACTGATTTTTTGCTGGATGCCTTTTTCTTTGCAGTTTTCTTCGTCGAAGATTTCCTTGCCGCTTTCTTCGTTGCCATGGTTTTGCCTCCACCAATCTTGGAAGCAACCTTATCAGCCACAGTTGCACGCGTGAGACGACCAACCCGGGATAGTGGATCGATCAAGTCGAGTCGGCTTGGTATTCTTGGTGCGCCTCAGGACAGCGCCGAGTGGGCGTTGTCGAATTTGTCTCGGAGAACATGAATGGCAGCGGATGAGACAGTACCACCACCCATCGAGAAACAACCGCTCGGGCTCGCGACAATTGCTCTGCGTCTTGTAATTGGACTCAACTTCCTTAGATTCGTGCTTGCCTTCGTTCCCGGGTTTGAGGAAGGTGTAGGAGGTGGACCGGGCCTTGCGGATCGATTATTTAATCCATTTCATTCAAACGGATTCCGCAGCGATTTTATCTGGCTATTTTTCTCAACAGTTGCCGTCTTCCTCGCAATGTTTGCTTATTTGCCAAAGCTCAAGAGGGAGCGCAGTGCACGCTTGAATGCACTCCTGTGCGTGGCTTGGGTCGCTGCGTATTTCCTTTATATGGCGCGGGTGCTGTCTCTTGGTCTTCTGGACTTTGGTTGATCGACTTAGCGAGGTCGCCCCTACCCGTCCAGCTTCTTCGTCACCAGCTCGTTCAGCAGCGCCGGATTCGCCTGCCCCTTCGACACCCGCATCACCTGGCCGACGAAGAACGCCGCCACCGTCTTCTTGCCGCCGCGATACTGCTCCACCTGCTTGGGGTTCGCCGCGATCACCTCGTCGATCATCTTCTCGATCGCACTCGCATCGCTGATCTGCTGCGGCTTGTCGCGCTCATAGATCTCCGCAAAGTCCTTGCCCTCCGCAAAGCACGCGTCGAGCAGCTGCTTCAGCATCTTGCTCGACAGCTCGCCCGACTCCGCCAGGTCCGCCGCCATCACAATCCCCTTCAGCGTCACCGGCGACTGCGCCAGCTCCAAATCCGCAGCCTTCAATCTTCCCGTCAGCTCGCTCGTAATCAGCGACACCACGCGCTTCGGGCTCTTCGCCTTGCGCGCCGCCGCCTCAAACTGGTCGGCAAACTCGCGCGTCGCCGTCAGCGTCATCGCGTCCTGCTGATTGATCTCGTACTCGGCGATCATCCGCGCGCGCCGCGCCTCCGGCAACTCCGGCAGCGCCTTCAGAATTTCCTGCTGCCACGCCGCGCCCACCACCAGCGCCGGTAGGTCCGGCTCCGGGAAGTAGCGATAGTCGTGCGCCTGCTCCTTCGACCGCATCGAGTACGTCCTGCCCTCGGCGTTGTTCCACAGCCGCGACTCCTGCACCACGCGCCCGCCGCTCTCCAGCACCTCAATCTGCCGCTCGATCTCATACTCCAGCGCCGCGCGAATGTAGCGGAACGAGTTGACGTTCTTCACCTCCGCCTTCGTCCCGAACTTCGTGTCGGTCTTCAGCATCACGCTCACGTTCGCGTCGCAGCGCAGCGAACCCTCCTCCATATTGCAGTCGCTCACGCCCGTGTACAGCAGAATCTCCTTCAGCCGCGTCAGGTACTCGAAGGCCTCGTCCGGCGTGCGGATGTCCGGCTCGCTCACAATCTCCACCAGCGGCGTGCCGCAGCGGTTCAGGTCGATGTACGTCCGCGACACCGAGTCCGCAAAGCCGTCATGCAGGCTCTTGCCCGCATCCTCTTCCATGTGCAGCCGCGTAATGCCGATGCGCTTGGTATTGCCGTTCGCATCCGGCACATCCATGTGCCCATGCTCGGCCAGCGGCTGGTCAAACTGCGAGATCTGGTAGCCCTTCGGCAGGTCGGGATAAAAATAATTCTTGCGCGCAAAGATGCTGGTCTCGCGAATCTCGCACCCGATCGCCTTGGCCGCCAGCACCGCCAGCTCCACCGCCCTCCGGTTCAGCACAGGCAGCGCGCCCGGCAGCCCCAGGCACACCGGACAGACGTGCGTATTCGGCTCGCCGCCATACTTATTCACGCAGCCGCAGAAGGCTTTGGTAGCCGTCAACAGTTGCACATGCACCTCCAGCCCAATCACGGGCTGGTACTTGGCAAGAATCTCCGGCGAAAGCATCGTAGCAGTGGCCATTTTCTTTTGATTTTACCAACGATGCCTCTGCTATCCTCAATCGTCCGCTTCACACGCTGAGTTCCGGGCAGGTACGTGTGCTCTTCAAAACCCGCAGCGCCGCCGTCTACGGCATCGACGCCAACATCATCGACGTAGAAGTCGACTTCTCCGGCGTCGTTCTTGAAAAAGAACTGCTCTCCACCGTCGGCCTGCCCGATGCCGCTGTCCGCGAGTCCCGCGACCGCGTCCGCAGCGCCATCAAGAACTCCGGCTTCGACATCCCGCCCACCCGCATCACCATCAACCTCGCCCCGGCCGACATCAAGAAGGAAGGCTCCGGCTTCGACCTTCCCATCGCCATCGCCGTCCTCGGCGCCTATGGCGCGCTGCAGGTCAAAGACGTCTCGAACTTTCTCCTCGTCGGCGAGCTAGGTTTGGACGGCTCACTGCGCGCCGTCCAGGGCATGCTCCCCATCGCCATCGCCGCGCGCGCCAACGGCATCCGCTCGCTCGTCGTCCCCGCGCAGAACGCCCGCGAGGCCGCCGTCGTCGAAGGCGTCGACGTCTACCCCGTGCACACGCTGCTTGAAGTCCGCGAGCTGCTCAACTCCTCCGCCTTCGGCGCCATCAAGGCGCAGCCGCTGCGCATGGCAGCCTCTACTCTGCTCGACGAGCTGCAGCACTTCCCCTCCGACTTCAAGGACGTCCGCGGCCAGCACGTCGCCAAGCGCGCGCTGGAGGTCGCCGCCGCCGGCGGCCACAATATCCTCATGATCGGCCCGCCCGGCTCCGGCAAGACCATGCTCGCCAAGCGTCTGCCGTCCATTCTCGCGCCGCTGCGCTTTGAAGAGGCGTTCGAGACCACCAAGATCCACTCTGTCGCCGGCGTGCTCGACTCCGAGCAGGGCCTCGTCACTCACCGCCCCTTCCGCTCGCCGCACCACACCATCTCGGACGCCGGCCTCATCGGCGGCGGCATCATCCCCCGCCCCGGCGAGGTATCGCTCGCCCACAACGGCCTTCTGTTTCTGGACGAGCTCCCCGAATTCCCCCGCAACGTCCTCGAAGTCCTCCGCCAGCCGCTTGAGGACGGCACCGTCACCATCGCCCGCGCCAGCATGTCGCTCAGCTTCCCCGCACGCTTCATGCTCGCCGCCGCCATGAACCCATGCCCCTGCGGCTACTTCAATGACAAGTCGCGCGAGTGCATGTGCACCCCGCCCATGATCCAGCGCTACGTCAGCAAAGTCTCCGGCCCGCTGCTCGACCGCATCGACATCCACATCGAGGTCCCCGCCGTGCAATATAAGGAACTCCGCGCCGGCGCCTCCGCCGAAGGCTCCGCCGAGATCCGCGCCCGCGTCCTCGCCGCGCGCGAGCGCCAGCACGCCCGCTTCGCCGCCTCCGCCGAACGCACCAAGGGCAACGCACGCTCCGCCAGCCGCGCCGTCTTCGCCAATGCGCAGATGACCACCCAGCAGATCCGCGCCTACTGCGAGCTCTCCACCGACGCCGAGCGCCTGCTCGAGCGCGCCATGCAGCAGCAGGGCCTCAGCGCCCGCGCCCACGACCGCATCCTCAAGGTCTCCCGCACCATCGCCGACCTGGCCGGCGAACCCGCCATCACCGTCCCCCACATCGCCGAGGCCATCCAGTACCGCACCCTCGACCGAAGCTATTGGTCATGAACATCCATGCCCCTCCATAGCCATTCGGTCCATCACTTGAGATCGCTAAACCTTATCGTGACGGCTCATGCCTTAAGCAACTGAAAAAATAATCTGGAGGGAATTCCATGACGGATACCGCAGCGACCAAAGGTCCACGATTAACCCGGGTTCTTAAAGGACTAGGGGATGCCTTGAAACATCCATTGGTTCTCTTATTGATAGGAACTACCTTGGGGTCTTTCCTCATCCCCCATCTCAATGATCGATCCACCCAAAAGACGGCAAGACAAGAGCAACGGGTTAAGATGGCTATTTCGATCATTGAGCAGGACCATGAAACGAACAAAGAGATCTCAGGCATGATGAATTATCTGCTTCTGGTCCGCCAGAACCTGCAAGTTGCCGGTCTGACGAGTTCAGTTGTCGAAAAAGAGGAATATACGGCGAGACAGAAGATGGACGATATGTATTTGGCCTTTAACAACGGGCAAGCCTGGTGGTGGTACTCGGACATTCAAGCTGATGCCCGATTATCCGCGCTAGCCACCTCGGAGGAGTCTAGGAAGATCGCCCCTCTCGCGTCGCAGTATGGAACGGATCTCAACGACGAGACGCAGGCCCTCTCGCAGCTTTGGAGCGCCTTCCTGAAGAGTGACTTTAAGCCATCCGACGCGAAATACGACGAGCTACAGAAGCAGATTCAGCAGAGAGAAGCGGATGACAACAACCTTCGCAACAACATCGCTATCCAGATGGCCATAATACTGGCATCCGATAGTGAGAAATGAACAGCGGCGTCAGCCGCACCGTACCGCCGCATCCTCAAGGTCTCCGACACCATCCCCGACCTCGCCGGCGATGTACGGGATATCCCCGTCTCGCACATCGCCGAGGCCATCCAGTACCGGACGCTGGACAGGTCGTATTGGTCCCAGCCCGAAGGTCCCAGCTCCCAGGTCATATCGGTCCTGGCCCGCGGCCCTCGAAATCCTCGATGTATCTCTATATATAACAGTCACTTGATCCAATAAATGGAACCCCGAATCCCCAGACTCCCATTTATGGAATCCCTATAATCGAACACTTACCAAAAAAAGTATTGACGACCACTCCGCCGTCTTGTATCTTGCTTATGGATCGGTTGGTTGTTGATTCTTATAGAGTTCTTGTAAAGATTCAAGCTCGTACAGAGATTTTGCCAAGCCCGCACGAGAAGACGCCCAAAGCGAAGGCTTGATCGGGGACCATCCCCACCCGCACTTCCCGGAACTGCACTTCCCCGGAATACTGAGGCGCTCTCTCCTAGGCTGACTGTCTCAGGTTTCACGAAAAAGATAGCTTTCTCCTTCCTGGCGTGCCAGCGGCGCCCGATTGGCTGCGTTCGCTCCAGTCGAGGAGAGTAAACAGAAACGGAGTCTCACTCACCCCGAACAGCATCGAATTGGTAGGTCGCTCTACTCTCAGGCGAAAAGAAAACCTGCGATTCAGGCCAATCAGACAAAGATCCGCGGACAAGAAGCGGTGCCTGGCGATGCTGTTACCGGAAGACCTGAGGAAAGGAAAGAAGATTATGCGCTCAGACCTTATTTTTGGAGCACTCACCCACGTTACCAACCGCTACGAGCTCTGCCAGCTCGCCTCCAAGGCGACCCGCAAGCTGCACAAGCCCAACACCCGCCTGCAGGACACCACCAACGAGGTGCTGGACCGCTTTCGCGAGACCGTTCCCATGAGTGCTATCTCGCAGCCCGCTGCCCGCAATGCGCCTGTGGAAGAGCGCCGCGCAGCCTAAGTTGTGTCCGGACCCACGGGGAAGACTCCCCGTGCGGCTCCGGGGCACTCCTCAGTTGCTCAAAGAAAAGTTGCTGAAAGAGACCTTGCTCAAATAAATTCCCTCCACAGACACTTCCCCGCTACGCTCCGCCTGCATCGTATAATCCAGTAACAGCCCCTAAGCTGCTCCGGCCCCTCTGCTTTTAGCCTGCTGCTGCGCCAGGTTCCCTCCTGCAAGGCTGTTGCCCGCAAGAATCCCTCCGCAACACCCCATCCGCATCCCTTCCCCTCCAAATCAGAATCCAGGAATACCCATGACCATCACCGAACTCAAAGAACACAACATAGCCGAGCTGGGCAAACTTGCCCGCGGCCTCGACATCGCCGGCACCTCTGCCCTCCGCAAGCAGGACCTCATCTTCAAGATCCTCCAGGCCCAGAGCGAAAAAGAGGGCCACATCTTCGCCGAGGGCGTCCTCGAAATTCTGCCTGACGGCTACGGCTTCCTCCGCTCCCCGGACTACAACTACCTCCCCGGCCCGGACGACATCTACGTCTCGCCCTCGCAGATTCGCAAGTTCGACCTCAAGACCGGCGACACCATCTCCGGCAACGTGCGCCCGCCGCATGAGGGCGAGAAGTACTTTGCGCTGGTCAAGATCGAGGCCATCAACTTCGAATCGCCCGAGGAAACGCGCAACAAGATCCTCTTCGACAACCTCACGCCCCTCTACCCCGAGGAGCGCGTCAAGATGGAGACCGTCCGCGAGAACATCTCCGGCCGCGTCATGGACCTGCTCACGCCGGTCGGCAAGGGCCAGCGCGGCCTCATCGTCGCACCGCCGCGCACCGGCAAGACGATGTTGCTGCAATCGATCGCCAACTCCGTCACCACCAACCACCCCGAGGTCGCGCTCATCGTTCTGCTCATCGACGAGCGCCCGGAAGAGGTCACCGACATGCAGCGCAGCGTGAAGGGCGAAGTTATTTCGTCGACCTTCGACGAGCCCGCCGCGCGCCACGTCCAGGTCGCCGAGATGGTCATCGAAAAGGCCAAGCGCCTCGTCGAGCACAAGCGCGACGTCGTCATCCTGCTCGACTCCATCACCCGCCTCGCCCGCGCCTACAACACCATCGTCCCGCCCTCCGGCAAAGTCCTCTCCGGCGGCGTGGACTCCAACGCCCTGCAGCGCCCCAAGCGCTTCTTCGGCGCCGCACGCAACATCGAAGAAGGCGGCAGCCTCACCATCATCGCCACCGCGCTCGTCGACACCGGCTCGCGCATGGACGAGGTCATCTTCGAGGAGTTCAAGGGCACCGGCAACATGGAAGTCATCCTCGAGCGCAAGCTGGTCGACAAGCGCGTCTTCCCGGCCATCGACATCCAGCGCTCCGGAACGAGAAAAGAGGAGCTGCTCATCCCCAAGGACGACCTCGCCCGCACCTGGATCCTGCGCAAGGTGCTCAACCCGCTCTCGCCCGTCGAGGCCATGGAGGTCGTCACCGACCGTCTCGCCAAGACCCGCAACAACCAGGAATTCCTCCACACCATGAACCAGTGACGGCGCGTATCCAGTCCTGGGTGCCCCATCCGAGCTTCGCTTGGGTGGGGTTTTACTTTGCTCTGTCATCCTGATCCCGCGCGGCGGGAGAAGATGTGCAGCGGTAAACCCATCTCGCATTCCTCTTGCAACTGCGTAGAAGCCCTGATACCTTCGGGCCACACGACCAAAAGGATGAGTTTTCCGCATGCTGCGTAAGGTTGCTGTATTTCTTGCCATATGGCTGGTCTTCTCCTGCCGGCCTTCGTTCTCCCAAAGCCAGCAGCCGCCTTCGCCTTATGAAGGTGCACCATTTTCACTCTCGGCCGCAGCCATCCGCACCGCCTCAGCGGCGAACCTTCCGGACAAGCTCTCTGACGCCACCATTCTTTACGTCGAAGCTGACTACCGTTTCGCCCAGAATGGGGCCCTCACCTACACCAACCGAATGGTCTACCGCGTCGAGACGCAGAAGGCCGTTCAGGATTACGCAGAGATCGCGCTCGAATGGGACCCTTGGTATCAGAATCCAGCCGAGCTTCATGCGCGTGTTCTTCAGCCTGACGGCTCTTTCGCCGAACTCGATCAGAAAACCATCACCGATGGCCCCATCAACTCCAGCGACGAGGGTACCTACACCTCTGCCCGTCTTCGCAAGGCGCCTCTTCCTGGCCTATCCGTAGGCGCCATCGTGGAGCAGGTGGTCTCAGTCGAAGACAAGACCCCTTACTTCGATTCCGGTCTGGCGTTCCGCTACTACTTCACTGGCAATGCGCCCGTCGAGCGCGAGAAGGTCGTCATCGATGTGCCTTCCTCATTACCCTTTCACGACCGTCTGCTCAATGCGCCATCCCTGTCCTCCTCTCGCTCCGAGGCCGAGGGCATTCGCCACATCGTCTATGCCGCCGACCACGAGCCCGCGCGCATCGATGGTGACATCGACCTCGACAGCGCCTCTTCCTCAACAATCCCCGTCCTTGAATTCGCGACAGGCTCCTCGTGGGCGGCCGTCGCGCAGGGATACGCCGGTTTGGTTGAGTCCCGTATCGTCACCGATCAGGTTCGTCCCATCCTCCCCTCCATGCCATCCGGCTCCAGGCTGGAACGGATCCAGCAGCTCGTGCAGGCCCTCCATCGCAATGTCCGTTACACCGGAATCGAATTTGACGAATCCGAGATCGTCCCGCAGACGCCGGAGGAAGTTCTCAAACGCCATTACGGAGATTGCAAGGACAAGGCCGCCTTTCTCGTCGCCATGCTGCGCGCCGAAGGAATCCCGGCAAACATGGCCCTGCTCTCCGCAGCCGTCGGTCGCGATGTCGATCCTGAAATGCCAGGCATGAACCTCTTCAACCATGCCATTGTCTATGTCCCGGCCGCGGGCTCCGATCCAGCGCTTTGGATCGATGCTACCGCCGAGTTCAATCAGGTAGGCACATTGCCATACCAGGACGCAGGACGCCTCGCACTCGTTATCGCTCCCGGCACCACAGAGCTTCTCGCAACTCCATCCGCCCAGCCCGAAGACTCTGTCCTCGTCGAGACACGCACCTTCCATCTGGCAGACTTTGGACCGTCGCAAGCCGTCGAAGACTCACAGACCCATGGATACGTCGACGCCGAATACCGTTCCCTCTACGGCAGCGCAACCACGACCAAGGTGCACGATGATCTGGAAACCTACGCCCGGGGAGACTATCTGACGGATAAGCTCGCCATCGATCATGGCGACGGTGCAGACCTCTCCAAACCATTCCACCTCACCCTTACCATGGACGGCGCGCGCCGGGGCTACACCTCCCTGGCCGACAGTGAAGTTGTCATCTTCCCCTCCGGAGTGCTCAACAACCTTCCGCCCTGGCTCCGCACTCAGCCCACCCCGCTTCCCGAGGATGCCTCGCCGGAGCTGAAGCAGGCGCGTGCGCTTGCAGAGCAGCATCGGAGTGAGGTCTATCAGATATCGCCGTTCATCTACGAGCAGCATTATGAGATAACCCCTCCTGCTGGCTTTGCCATCCGTGGTCTTCCTCCCGATCACACTACCCAGCTAGGCCCTGCAACTCTCACTGAGCGCTATTCGCAGGATCCAGGCGGTGCCGTGAAAGCTGTCCTTCGCTTCACGACCGGAAAATCCCGGATTACTGCAGCAGAGGCCGTCGCAATGCGCGATGGCGTCGTGGAAATCCTCAAGCGTCCTATCATCGAGATCGTCTTTCTCGAGAAGGGCCAGCAATTGCTCCAGGCCGGAAGGACAAAGGAGGCCATCGCGGCCGACCAAGCCGCTGCGGCAGCCAGCCCCCGCTCTGCTTTGCCTCATGCCCGCTTCGCTCGGCTGCTCGTCGACGCCGGTGTCGGCGACATGGCCCGCACGGAAGCCGCCCGCGCAGTCCAAATCGATCCGTCGTCAGCCCCAGCCCTCATGACACAAGGTTGGGTGCTGGAGCATGATCAGATGGGCAGGCTCTTCGGCGTCGGTTTTGACCGCGCGGACGCCATCGCAGCTTTCAAAAGTGCATTGGCCCTTCACTCCGATGACCTTGATCCGCGGTTCGATCTCGCAGTCCTCTATGAATACGGCCCGGACGCAGTTCGCTATTCGTCACGCGCCGACCTTCCTGCTGCGATTGACCTCTACCATTCGCTCATCGATACCGCACAGAAAGATGGTTCTTCTGATTTAAAGCAGGAGCAAATCAACTTGGCATTTGCGCTGTTTTATGCCAAGCGGTTTTCCGAATTGGACAAACTTCTGCCAGATGTCACTCCGGGCCCAGCTCACTCTGCACTTGCTATCGCCTCCGCAGCCGCGCAGAAAGATGCCGCCGCCGGAACAACCGTCTCTGACCAGCTGAATCTCACGGCCGCGGATCGCAGCAACGCCTTGGTCGCTACAGGCAAGCTCCTCGCCGAGATAGGGCTCTATCCCCAGGCCGCGGAGATACTCAGCCAGGGTATCGCCGGGCAAAGCAACGCTCCGGACCTCGCGCGCAGAATCGAGATCTATCGCAGCCTGAAGCGGGCCCCTGCGGAGGCACCCCCCGTCACCTCGCCGCAGTCGTTGGCATACAAAGCGATGTTTACCCAGATGGGAACTCCGGATCGTAAAACTGTCGCCGCCATGCTGTCGCCTCATGCCTTTAGGGATGCCGCTTCTCTCGAGCGCGAGGTGACTGACTATATCAATCACAGCGGACACAACAGCGACCCCTACCTGAATCCAGATCCCTCTCCCTCTGTCTGGAACGACATGGTCGTTGGGACAGCCACGTTCCAGGTCAAAGGCGACGACACGAAAGGTTACAGCGTCACTGTGGAATTCCTTGATCGCAGAAAGTATTTCTACATCGTCAAGGAAGAGGGAGCGTTTCACATCGTATCCAGCAGCGATCACGCCGCTGCAACCTACATCCTTTACGCGTTGGATCACGGCCAGAACGGCCTTGCCAAGTCGATGCTTGACTGGGAACGGGATGGCATGAGCCGTGGTAGCGCGGACGATCCGCTCAGCGGGCCGCTGTTGCCGCGATTCTGGACCATAGGAAGCGCCAGACCCGGAGCCGATTCGCCCGAATCTATGCGTGTGGCGGCGATCGCGCTGATGGTCGGCTCCATGGACATCAAGCCGTTGCTCGATAGCCTTGTGCCGCTGCGCGACAAAGCCTCCGGCGCCCACCAGGAAGACTTCGATCTGCTCCTCGCTCGCGGCTATACGGGCGCCGAGCAACCCGTCGCTGCACTCCCATACATTGCCAATCTTTTGCAGGAGGAACCAGACTCGGCGGAGGCTGTTCGCTCTGGCTGGCGTTGCCTACGAACTCAATGGGAACCTGAAAGAGTGGAAGCAGTTGCTTGACGTGCGCCTTGCTGCAAAACCAGACGATCCCGATCTGCTTCGCCAAATGGAAACTTTGCTGGCGTTTCAACACGATTATGCTGGTGCCCGCGCCACAATCAAACGTGTCTTCGATTCGGGCCATGCCACCAGCTATGACTACAACGAGTATGCTTGGTTGGGCCTCTTCGACTCAGCCTTGGCGCGGACGTGACCAATGCCGCCCAGAAGGCAAACTCACTCAACAAGAACGACAATTTCAACTGATCTGCATACGACTGCGTGTGTATACGCGGCGCAGGGCAAATTCACGGAGGCCCGCCAGGTGCTCGAGCAGGCCATGGAAGCCGATACCCTCGTCCGAGCCCAATTCCGCTGTATGGTTCGCATTGGGCTTGCTCTACGAGAACTATGGACTCTCGGATGCGGCCATCACCGCCTATCGCAAGGTCCCCGAGCACGAGGAAGGGGACGATCACACCTTCATTGACCCCGAGTCGACGTATCTGCTCGCGCAGCAGGGAATCCATCGGTTGAGTAAGTGACCTTGATTGCCTGTCAACCCTCCCTCCACTCCCAATGCCGCCTCAACTCCCACAATCCCCGCCACTTCCCCGCGCAAAATAGTTGGCATTTTAGTTTTGCTCCGCCCGGTACAATAGAAGTAGAAGATCGAAAGGCCGCAGGCAGCCCCTGCGGCCCTTTTATATTTAAGCCTGCGGCCTTTCCATTGGCGCCGCGGCCTTTTGAATTTCAGCTCGCCGCCTTTGGGAATTTAGAGCCTGCGGCAATTGATTTAAGGCTGCGGCCTTCGCATTTCTCGGCCCACACCATGCACGCAGAATCAAACACTTACCCGCAAGTCGCTTGTTTTCACAGTAGCCGAACCCATTTGCTGCAAGTCGAACAAAGAAAAGTACATAGATATACCCCCCCCCCGGGGGGGGGTACACACTCTCAGCATGACCACATCCGCCAAACCCATCCTGCTCTTCATCTACGGCACGCTGCACCCCGATCGCGCCCCGCGCGAGATCGCACCCGTCACGCGCAGGCTCAGGTCCATCGGCCCTGCGATCATCCGGGGCCGCCTGCTCGACCTCGGCGAGTACCCCGGCCTGGTCCTCGAAGATTCCGGAGATGCCGCCGGCCGCGCTCAGCCCGAAGGCGGCGCTGCATCCGGTTTCGAAGATATCCCCGGCGAGGTCTTCGAGGTCCCCGACCTCGCCACCCTCGACGCGCTCGACCGCTACGAAGACTTCCGGGCTGATGATCCAGAGACCAGCCTCTTCCTCCGCGTGGAGGCGCCCGCGACCATGGAGGACGGCCGCACGCTTTCCTGCTGGGTCTATGTCTATAACCGGGGTTAGATTGCTACAGCTGTGCGCGCAGACTCTGCGGCTTAGCGTCTGCTGGCCGCACCGCCAGCACCGTCACATTGCGCTCCGCCGGCATCACCACCAGCCCAAGCTGGTCGTGCAGCAGCTGGAAGAGCTGCTGCTGGCTGGAGTAGCTGCTCACAGTAAAGTCGAAGCTACCCGCCAGGTGCGTTTCATCCACCAGCACGCGGTCCAGGTCCGGCTCCAGCGTGCGCCGAAAGTCCGCCATCGTGCTCGCCTCCACCGAAATTCCCGTCGTTGAGCCCTTATCGGTGCAGTCCTGCCCGAAGACTGTCACCTTGCTGGGATCGCCGTCCTCGGCATCGTCTCCGCCGATGCCCGTGATCTCCTCTGCGCTCATCTTCGTCAGATGCCGCTTCATGGCCGCGCCCGGTCCACTCGGCGCGGTCAGCACATACACGCTCATCTCGCGGCTCTGCGGCGCAATCTCCAGCCCGAACCGCCGCTCGATCGCATCCGCCAGAAGGCTCTTCATCTGCGACGGATCAACATCCTCCGGCAGCGTCGCACTGAGGTCAAACCGGGCCGTAGCCACGCCTTGATTCGCGAAATCGACGCGTCGACCGTCCACACCGTAGACCAGCGCGATCAGCGTTCGCAGGTCATACCCGCGCGCGACCCATGATCCGTCGCCCGTCTCGATCGATGAACTGCCCTCCGGCAGGCTCGTCGGCACAATATGGACCTGGTAGGGAAGAGAGACCGCATCGCCGCGAGCCTCGTCGGCATGCAGTGCAGTCGTGCCCGCTTGAGCGATCAAGCTCGCCGGCACAAACATAATTCCAAGACTGAGCGAAACAAGGAAAGGGGCCCGATGCATACCTCTCTATTTCGCCATGCCAGTACCTTTCCAGCTATCCCACATCCGCGCCACTGCGCTACTTCGCGCCTACAACTTCCACAGGGGTAGATTCGACCGTGCCGATCTGCAACTTCGGTATGACGCACACGCCCGATCGGAGAACCAAGAAACCCTAACTCCCCGGTCCATGCGCAGGTTTGCCCTCCTGCACGTAGTTGCGGTTCCACTTGGGGATCTCGACCACATAGGTGCCGGGCTTCTCAATCACCGCCTGGCAGCCCAGCCGCGAGTTCAGCTCGATGCCCGCCGCAGTCTCCAGCCGGTCCAGCTCCTTGTCGGAAGCCTCACTGATTCCCTCCGCGCCCTGCTTCACGTGCAGATGGCACGTCGTGCAGGCGCAGACGCCGCCGCACGCATGGTCCAGAAATACCCCGAAGTTCTCTGCCACGTCGAGCAGCGACATCGGCTCGCCGTGCCCCTCGTAGGGCAGCGAATCGAATGCAAACTCCACTGTTCGCCCCTCTGGCTGGAAGGTCACGCGCACCATGCCCTCGGCGGGCGGCTTCGACAGATCGACTTCAGGCGTTGCAACTGCGTGCTCAGACATACTTCTCCATTCTAATCTTCGTCTTCCTCAAACTCCGCCTTGGCAAACGGATGCGGCGCACTCGGCCCTTCGCCGGCCCCCATGCGCTCGCCGGCGGCCTCCATCGTCTGTCCCTTCATCGCGGCCATCACATCGGTGTCCATCATCACCTCGGCAAAGCGGCGCGTCGTCTTGTCCAACCATTCAATGCCAGCGCGGATGGCGCGGTAGTCTTCACCCGATGCCGTTGCCCGCAACTCCAGCTCAGCCGCTTCGATCGCAACAATCTCTTCGCTCGTCAGCTTCGCCCAGGCCGCGTGCTTCTTGCCTTTCTCAACCGCGCTGAGAATCGTGTCCGCCTCGTTCTTTGCCTCGATCAGCTGGCGCGCAGCAATGTCCTCCTCGGCGTTGTCGAACGAACTCAGGATCATCGTCTCCACCTGTTCGTCCGTCAACCCATATGTCGGCTTTACCTCGATCTCCGCCTCTTTGCCGCTGCGCTGCTCGCGCGCGCTGACATGGAGAATGCCGTTCGCGTCGATCAGGAACTTCACCTCAATGCGCGGCAGCCCCGCCACCATCGGCGGAATGCCCTTGAGGTCAAAGCGAGCCAGCGAACGGCAGTCCTTCGCCAGTTCGCGCTCACCCTGCAGCACGTGAATGGCGACGTTGGTCTGCCCATCGACTCCCGTGGTGAAGTGCTCGGTCGCGCTCGCAGGAATCGTCGAATTGCGCTGGATGATCTTCGCAACGACTCCACCAAGAGCCTCGATGCCGAGTGACAGGGGCGTCACATCCAGCAACAGCAGATCATCGAGTGCCGCGCTGCCGCCCGCAGCTGAGCCGCCCGCGAGGATCTGCGCCTGCACCGCCGCGCCCAGCGCGACAACTTCATCCGGATTCAGATCCGTATGCGGCTTTTTGCCACGTGCGCCCAGGTTGAAGAGTTGGTCTACCAGCGCACGAACAGCAGGAATGCGTGTCGATCCGCCGACGAGGACCACTTCATCGATCTGGGCTGGGTCCAGGCCTGCATCTGTCAGGGCCTGCTTCACCGGCCCGGCGGTCCGCGCAATCACCGGCGCGATCAGCTGCTCGAGCTGCGTTCGTGTGATCTCCCGCGTGTATCTCTTTGCTGGTTCACCGGCCGCGGCGCCTGGCAGTGCGATATCCAGCCGCGCTGATTCTTGCTCCGACAGCGCGATCTTCGCCTCAATCACCGCCTTGCGTATGGTCTGGACGAGTTCTCGATCCAGATTGGACGCTCCGCTGGCGCCCAGCCCCGCATCGCCCGCGATGTCATCGAGCGCGATCGCGATCAGCAGGTTGTCGATATCGTCGCCGCCCAGGTGCGTATCGCCGCCGGTCGCGACCACCTCGAAGATGCCTTCATGCAGCTTTAAAATCGAGATGTCGAAGGTCCCGCCGCCAAGGTCATAGACAGCAATCAATCCATCATGATTTTGATCCAGTCCATACGCCAGCGCAGCCGCCGTCGGTTCATTCACCAGTCGCAAGACATCGAGCCCCGCAATCCGCCCGGCATCCTTCGTCGCCTGCCGCTGCGCATCGTTGAAGTACGCCGGCACCGTGATGACTGCCTTCGTCACCGGAGCGCCGAAGAATCGCTCGGCGTTCTTCTTCAGCTGCAGCAGCACGTAGGCGGAGATTTCGGGCGGCGTCAGCGTCAGCCCACCGACCTTCAGCTTCAGCACCTCGCCGGGCTTGAGGCCCTCGACCAGCTGAAACGGAAACAGCTTCAGCTCCTGCTGCACGTCGTCCGCGCCGCGGCCCATCAACCGCTTGGCTGAGTACACTGCGCTCGCGGAATCGGTCAGCAGCGTGGCGCGCGCGGCGTTGCCCACAACAAAGCCATGCTGCTCGTCAAACGCAACGACCGACGGCACCAGTCGGTCGCCGTCCTCGCCGGGAATAATTGCCGGCCGGTCGCCGTCCATGAACGCGGCGAGCGAATTTGTTGTTCCCAGGTCGATGCCGACCACGCGTGTTGTGCTGTCATCCGCCATCAAGTTGAATCTGATCTCCTGCGGGGCTAGGTGAAGGACTTATGCCCAAACCTCTATTGTCCTATATCCTGCGCAATGTCATTCTGGATGCCATGGAGCCGAATCCGTATGCAAAGTTCCTGAATGGCCGCGATCCGGTTCAGGTCATCGCCGAGACCCCGGCGCGACTCAACGATCTTGTAGTGCGCCTGCCGCGTGAGCAGCTCGCACTGCGACCGCCGCAGACTCCATGGAACACACGCGAGATCATCGCGCATCTTGCCGACTGCGATCTGGTCTTCGGCTTCCGCCTGCGCCAGACGCTGGCCGAAGAGTCTCCAACCGTGCAGCCCTTCGATCAGGACCGCTGGGCCGCGCGCTACGCTAACGTAGATGTCGAAACCGCGCTAGATCTGTTTGCGGCGGCCCGTCATGCCAACCTGTTGCTTATCGCAGGCACAACTCAGGCAGAGCGCGAACGCAAGATGACGCATCCGGAACGCGGAACCATGACCTTCTGGGCGATCGTGGAGACTATGGCCGGCCACGACACCAACCATCTCATCAGGCTGGAACAAATTGCCGGTCGCGCGTGACGATTGCTTTTGCGCATCGCGCTGCTACCCGCTAAAATAGAGCTTGGTTTGCCGATGTAGCTCAGTTGGTAGAGCAACTGATTCGTAATCAGTAGGTCAACGGTTCAAATCCGTTCATCGGCTCCATCCCTTCCTTCAAATCACTCGAAAGACACCGAATCCGCCCTCAGCTGTAAACGCAGCTGCGCAGAGCTCCTCGGGGTAAGAACTTATCTCGTTTCCCGCGAGCAGCAAAAAGCCCCACTCGGGTTGAGTGGGGCTTTTGATATTATGCCGGCGATCACCTAATCTCCCACACACTTACGCGTGCAGTACCATCGGCCCAACGAGGCTTAACTTCCGTGTTCGGGATGGGAACGGGTGTGACCCTCGCGGTAAACTCACCGGCAAACTGGAGGCGCTTTGCGGGCAATTTCTCCCGCGACTGCAATTTCTTACCCGCTTTCGCGGTTTTAAGGACTTGGAGCAAAAGCACCATGTGTCAAAAAATCGCTCACGCGATCTTTCACTACTGAATAGATTGGGAGATGTTCGCTAGAAACATCTTGGGATAACTACAGGCTTGTGTTGAATATCTTCTGACTGAGTGGATGAAACCCACTGCGCAGAATAAATTCTATGGACAAGCCGAACGGGCGATTAGTACTGGTAAGCTCCACACATTGCTGCGCTTCAACATCCAGCCTATCAACCAGGTGGTCTTCCTGGGCCCTTCATTTCCCTTTTGGGTTGGGAGATCTCATCTTAGAGCGTGCTTCCCGCTTATATGCATTCAGCGGTTATCACAACCGAACTTCGCTACCCAGCCGTGCCATTGGCATGACAACTGGAACACAAGAGGTTCGTCCATCCCGGTCCTCTCGTACTAAGGACAGCCCTCTTCAAATCTCCTACGCCCACAGCAGATAGAGACCGAACTGTCTCGCGACGTTCTGAACCCAGCTCACGTACCACTTTAATAGGCGAACAGCCTAACCCTTGGAACCTTCTACAGCTCCAGGATGTGATGAGCCGACATCGAGGTGCCAAACCGCTGCGTCGATATGAACTCTTGGCAGCGATCAGCCTGTTATCCCCGGCGTACCTTTTATCCGTTGAGCGATGGCCATTCCATACAGAACCACCGGATCACTAAGGCCTGCTTTCGCATCTGCTCGACTTGTAGGTCTCGCAGTTAACCACACTTATGCCTTTGCACTCGACGGCTGATTTCCAAACAGCCTGAGTGTAGCTTCGCGCGCCTCCGTTACAATTTAGGAGGCGACCGCCCCAGTCAAACTACCCGTCTTACTATGTCCCTCTCCCGGATCACGGGAGCAGGTTAGAATCACAACGCTCGCAGGGTGGTATCTCACCGTTGGCTCCGCCAAGCCCAAAAGCCTGGCCTCTAAGCCTCCCACCTATCCTGCGCAGCAAGAGCCGTAACTCATAGTAAAAGTATAGTAAAGGTGCACGGGGTCTTTTCGTCTAGCTGCGGGTAACCGGCATCTTCACCGGTACTACAAGTTCGCCGAGCAACTCGTTAAGACAGTCGAACGATCGTTACTCCATTCGTGCAGGTCGGAACTTACCCGACAAGGAATTTCGCTACCTTAGGACCGTTATAGTTACGGCCGCCGTTCACCGGGGCTTCAATTCAAAGCTTCGCCTTGCGGCTAACCTCTCCTTTTAACCTTCCGGCACCGGGCAGGAGTCAGCCCCTATACGTCGTTTTTGACTTTGCAGAGACCTGTGTTTTTGTTAAACAGTCGCCGTTCGCGTTTCACTGCGGCCCCACCGGGCTTGCACCCAGGGGGCGACCCTTCTCCCGAAGTTACGGGTCTAATTTGCCGAGTTCCTTAACAAGCTTTCACTCGAGCGCCTTTGGATATTCTCCTCGTCTACCTGTGTCGGTTTGTGGTACGGTTCCCAATCTCTCTCCTTAGAGGTTTTTCTTGGCACCATGAAATCAGCAGCTTTCAGCCATACGGCTTACTGCTTTGCGCCTCACTGTTAAGTCTCTCCGGATTTGCCTGGAGAAACCAGCTTACGCGCATCGAACCCCATAGCCATATGAGGTCCTGCTTATCCTTATGCGTCACCCCATCGTAATAACGAAAAATCGGGAGGTCCGGAATATTAACCGGATTTCCATCGCCTACGCCTCTCGGCCTCGGCTTAGGGACCGCCTAACCCTGAGCGGATTAACCTTCCTCAGGAAACCTTAGACTTTCGGCGGGAAGGGTTCTCACCTTCCTTATCGCTACTTATGCCGGCAGGGTCTCTTCTCAACGCTCCATCTGTCCTCTCGGTCAGACTTCAATGCTTTGAGAATGCTCTCCTACCACGCACACTTACGTGTGCATCCGCAGCTTCGGTATACAGTTTTAGCCCCGTTGTATTATCGGCACCGGACCTCTTGACCAGTGAGCTATTACGCTTTCTTTAAAGGATGGCTGCTTCTAAGCCAACCTCCTGGCTGTCTGAGAGTTCCGACTTCCTTTCCCACTTAACTGTAATTTGGGGACCTTAGCTGGCGGTCTGGACTGTTTTCCTCTCGACTGTGAAGCTTAGCCCCCACAGTCTGACTGCCGTGCTGGTTGTGATCGGCATTCGAAGTTTGGTTGGATTCAGTAAGCCGGAAAGCCCCCTAGTCCATCCATGTCTCTACCACCGATCCAAATCACACGACGCTAGCCCTAAAGCTATTTCGGAGAGAACGAGCTATCACGAAATTTGATTAGCCTTTCACCCCTACCCTCAGCTCATCCGAGCTTTTTTCAACAAACACCGGTTCGGTCCTCCATTGGGTGTTACCCCAACTTCAACCTGGCCAAGGGTAGATCATCTCGCTTCACGTCTATTCCTGCCAACTGAATCGCCCTATTCAGACTCGCTTTCGCTGCGGCTCGCTCACGCTTAACCTTGCTGACAAGAATAACTAGCCGGCTCATTATGCAATAGGCACGCGGTCAGACATTCCCTTGCGGGCATAGTCCTCCCACTGCTTGTAGGCACACGGTTTCAGGTACTATTTCACTCCCCTCAATGGGGTTCTTTTCGCCTTTCCCTCACGGTACTGGTTCACTATCGGTCAGAGACGAGTATTTAGCCTTACGGGATGGTCCCCGTGGATTCAAGCAGGGTTTCTCGTGCCCCGCCTTACTCAGGTACCTGCTTCGAGTCTGGATCATTTTCGCCTACGGGCCTGTCACCCTCTATGGATCTACTTTCCAGAAGATTCGGCTAACGACCAGATTGGTAACTCTACTGTTGCAGGCCCTACAACCCCCACAGCACCGAAATGCTATGGGTTTGGGCTGTTCCGATTTCGCTCGCCACTACTATCGGAATCGAGGTTTCT